>JBEVJC010000015.1:0-109003 GCA_040510375.1 Chitinophagaceae bacterium | reverse complement strand
GCCTTCAGCAACCTGGCAAGTTCAATCATGGCAGCTGTACCACTTGCATTATCATCAGCTCCGTTGTGAATCATTTTTTCACCAGTGCGCAACATACTGTTACCATCTTCGCCATAACCAAGATGATCAAAGTGCGCACCGATGATTACAGTGGTTGGTGCGTTGTTATCTATATAACCGATCACATTATGACCTGAACGTTTTTTTTCGGTGAAATGCACATTCAGTTTCATCGTGAGTGTAGCAGTGGCATCCGAGAAATATTTTTGCGCCTGCGGCTTCGACAGATAGATCACCGGAATTGGAAGGGCTGATGATTTATCCTTTGGTTCGAAAGCCAGTTTATCATCAATGGCAGATGTATTATATATAATAACAGCCGAAGCACCTTTATCGCGCGCTTTCATTGCGTTCTTCCGGATGTAATCGGAAAGATCAAAATGAGGGTTATCCTTGTTTTCAGTAAGCACTTCTTCCAGGTCAACAAACCAGGGCATATCCAGCTCCTGGATGGATATGGAAGGAAGCGCTTCCAGTTTTTCCTGTGCACTATAAGCAAAGGGAAAATATTCCTTGCCCAATTCGAGACTGTCGCCGTTAATAATAAAATAACTGCTGTCACTTACCTGGATCCCTTCGTTTATATCGAACGACTGGTAATACCCGCCTTCTCCACGGGGCACCAGACCCGCTGCCTGGAAGCGGTCGGCTATATAAACCATTGCCAGGTTTTCACCCTTACTTCCGGCGCGCCGCCCCTCCAGTTTGTCATCGGCCAGGAAACCAATGTGCTGGCGGAGGTTCCCAATAATCTCTTTATCGGCCTTTTTCAACTTTTGCCCGGACACAATCGTTGATACCATGATGAAAAGCAGGAGCAGTCTGGTCCGTAAAGAGTTCATATAAGGTTTGTTAAATGCCAGCAAAGGTATTATGATTTGTGAACAACCCCCGCCTGAATAACGGATAACGCTTCTTTAACTTTATACAGTGTCATAAAACCGTAATTCGTAAACTATTCTCCCTTTAGCGTTATACTTTTGCACCCATTTTTGGAAAAGAAAAAATTACATATTGCCCTCGTCGGTAACCCCAACAGCGGAAAAAGTTCCCTGTTCAACTGTCTGACAGGGATGAATCAGAAGGTGGGCAACTTTCCGGGTGTGACGGTTGATAAAAAAACCGGAACCACCCTTCTTTCCTCCGGCGAAGCGGAGATCATCGACCTTCCCGGCTCCTACAGTTTGTACCCACGCAGGCTCGACGAATGGGTAAACTATCGCGTGCTCCTTAACCAGGACCCCGATGTAAAAGCAGATGTGGTGATTGCAGTGGCAGACGCCAGCAACCTGAAACGGAACCTCCTTTTCTGTACCCAGCTGATCGACCTCAAGGTGCCAGTGGTAATTGCACTGACCATGATGGATCTTGCACAGAAAAAAGGGATCCGTATTGATATCCCTGAACTTGAACGCGAACTGGGCGTACCCGTGGTTGCAGTGAATCCCCGTAAACAGAAAGGGATCCCCGCACTTAAAAAAGCTGTTGAACAAACCGCCCAGGGACTCTACCGGATTCCAGTCAAGGATTTTATCGGCATCCGGGAAATGGCGCCCATGGCTATTCCACAGGTACAGGCCGAAGTGGCGGGGCTTAGTGATTATGGTGCTGTGCATTACCTGATCAATCACGAATCATTTACCCTGACCAATACACAACAGCAACGCATCGAAGCAATCGAACTTGCCAATGCATTTAATCCGACCAAGACCCAGGCTGAAGAAATCCTCCAGCGTTATGCAGGTATTAAACGGATCATGCAACAGGCGGTGTCAGAACCCGATCCGCTTGAACAATCTTTGTTTACTGAAAAGCTCGATAATGTTTTACTGCATCGTCGTTGGGGATACCTGATCCTGCTGACCGTCCTGTTTCTCCTGTTCCAGTGTGTATTCTGGCTGGCCAATTATCCGATGGACTGGATTGATGCCGGTACCGCCAGTTTCAGCGGATGGCTCTCATCGGTACTTCCGGAAAATAACTGGACCGACCTGCTGATCAACGGAATCATTGCCGGACTCGGGGGCATTATCATTTTTGTACCGCAGATTGCCATCCTGTTTGGGCTGATAACTATTCTGGAAGACACGGGATACATGGCCCGGATCAGTTTTATGACCGACCGGCTGATGCGGAGCGTAGGTCTGAACGGCAAAAGCGTAATGCCCATGATCAGCGGGTTTGCCTGTGCGATCCCCGCAATTATGAGCGCCCGCAATATTGAAAACCGGAAAGAACGGTTGCTGACCATTCTTATCACACCACTGATGAGCTGTTCGGCAAGACTACCCGTTTATACCATCCTGATCGGACTGGTTATTCCGCATAAATATCTTTTTGGATTTATTGGTCTCCCGGGCCTGGTAATGCTGGGTCTTTACCTGCTTGGATTTGTGATGGCCCTGGTTGTGTCGTACGTTGCCAAATGGTTTATTCATATCAATGAAAAAAGTTTCTTCATCCTGGAGCTGCCGATTTACCGTTCGCCGCGGTGGAAAAATGTATGGCAGACCATGTGGAGCAAGGCAAAAATATTTGTGGTGGATGCGGGTAAGATCATCTTCGTGATCAGCCTGATACTCTGGGCGCTCAGCACTTTTGGTCCAACGAAACGGATGGAGCAGGTGACCGCCGGTTATGAAACATCCCTTGCCAAACCTGGTGCCGACACCAGCACGCTTACTTATTCTTACGAAAATGCACGACTTGAAAACTCGTATGTCGGTATAGCCGGTAGGGCTATTGAACCTGTGATCTCTCCGCTTGGGTACGACTGGAAGATTGGTATTGCCCTGATTACCTCGTTTGCAGCACGCGAGGTTTTTGTGGGAACGATGGCTACTTTATATAGCGTGGGCAGTGATGAGAACGAAGGACCACTGAAGGAAAAAATGAGAAACGCCACAAAAGAAGATGGCAATCCCGTTTACTCCCTTGCTTCCGGTGTGTCTTTAATGGTCTTTTATGTATTTGCCATGCAGTGTATGAGTACTCTTGCCATTGTAAAAAGGGAGACCAGGACCTGGAAATGGCCGGTCATACAGTTGGTCTATATGACCGGCCTGGCTTATATCATGAGTTGGATCGCCTATCACCTGCTTAAGTAATTCCTCCTATTTCATATTCATATAATCGGTCACCAGCTGGCAAAATGCTCCGATCCCCGTCTTCATGGCCGAGTTGGTCACAAAGAAATCTGCCGTATGATGCGGCGCTGCTTTTGCCGGATCATTCCCCTTCGGCATTCCACCCAGGTAAAAAAAGAAGGACGGTGCCTTTGTTCCATAGTATGAAAAATCTTCCGCCCCTGTCACCCATTCCCTTTCTTTTACATTATTGGCACCGATCGCGGATCTCAATGACGGCAGCATTTTTTGAACCAGCGCGGGATCATTATAAGTAACCAATGTTTTGGTATCTATATCCACTTCCGTTTCCGCACCTGATGCATCACCGATTGATTTAATAACATGGCGGAATTGTTCATGCACCTTACGTTGCATTCCGCTGTCGAGCGTTCGGATGGTACCAAGCATTTCAACCTGTTCTGAAATAATATTGTTTCGCACACCGCCCTGGATCTTTCCAACGGTGATGATCACAGGTGCCTTGGTGAGTTCACTCTGACGACTGACAATTGTCTGCAGGCCATTGATGATCTGCGCGGATGCTGAAATAGGATCGATGCCGAGCCAGGGCTGGGAACCGTGACTGGGTTTGCCTTTTACGCGAATGGTAAAAAAATCGGCAGCGGCCATAAACGATCCGGATTTCCATTCAATTGTTCCTTCTTCAATTCCTGATTCAATATGCAGTCCGAAGACCACATCAACTTTGGGATTCTCCATCACACCTTCCTGTACCATCAGTTTTGCACCACCCTCTTCACCCTGTGGTGCGCCTTCTTCAGCCGGTTGGAAAATAAATTTCACCGTACCCTTCAGTTCATTTTTCATTCCGGCCAGCACCTCGGCCACACTCATCAGCATTGCCACATGTGTATCATGCCCGCATGCATGCATTACGCCAACTTCCTGTCCGTTGTAAGTGGTCTTTACTTTAGACGCAAACGGAATATTAACCTGTTCGGTTACCGGAAGTGCATCCATATCTGCCCGAAGGGCGATACATGGTCCGGGTTTTCCACCTTTCAACAACCCTACCACACCGGTTTTGCCAACCCCTTCGGTTACTTCAATTCCTAAAGAACGCAGATGGCCGGCCACCAGTTTGGCCGTTTTGAATTCGCGATTCCCTAATTCGGGTGATTGGTGGATTTGTTCCCGCCATGTTATGCATTTTGGTTCGATCTTCGCAACAGCGGCGATGATCCCTGGTTTCATTTGTGATAGTACATTACCAACGATCATCAGCAGTAGTGAAAGTGTAAGCAGTTTTTTCATTAGAAAATTTTCTTGAATTTACCATAAAATGTGTTTTATCCTCTAACTTCATTTCTAACCTTTTCTCAATATATAGATACCGATGCTGCGTCATCTACCGTTTTTAAAAGCTGTTTTTTTTCATAGTCTTACTGCTTTTGGCGGACCACAGGCACATATCGCCATGATGATGAAAACCTTTGTTAGGCAGGGATCATATTTAACCGGCGAAGAACTGATCGAGTATAATGCATTTTGTAACCTGCTTCCGGGAGCATCATCCACCCAAACTATTACACTTATCGGTTATAAAAACGGCGGAGTTCCACTGGCGGTCATGACCCTCATTATCTGGATCCTGCCGGCCTGTTTTTTTATGGGCGCACTTTCTTTCCTTCTTCATTATATAGACAGGAAAGCACTTCATACAGATATCTTCAAATTCATTGCTCCCATGGCAGCAGGCTTTTTGGTCTATACCTGTTTTATAACTTTTCCCCAGGGCGCACGTAATACGATCACCCGGGTGATCATGCTTGGAGCAACCATTGTTACATTTTTCTTTTTTAAACTTCCAGCTGTTTTCCCTCTGTTGATTGTTGTTGGTGGCATTGCCACAAACCTAAGCCGGAAGCGGATTCCACAGGTTGAACAGAAGCCAAGGAAAATAAAATGGTGGAACTTCTGGCTCTTCGGGATAATATTTATAACTGCAGGGATATTGAGTGAGACCGCGAGAAAAGATAAATGGGAAAACCGTGCGCCCATCAATCTTTTTGAAAATACGTTCCGGATGGGCAGCCTTGTTTTCGGAGGCGGACAGGTGCTGATGCCAATCATGTATGAGCAATTCAGTATTCGTCCCGACGCTGTGCGTTCAAAAAATCCGGATGTTATCCGTGTGGACAAAGACGATATGCTGACAGGTATGGGAATTGTGCGGGCAGTACCGGGTCCGGTTTTTTCAATCGCTTCATTCACGGGTGGAATGGCATTAAAAGAAATGGGACCAAAGATGCAGGTGATCGGGAGTATCATTGGCTCAATCGCGATCTTCCTTCCGAGTGCGCTGCTGGTTTTATTTTTTTTCCCAATATGGAATAACCTGAAAAAGTATGCGGCAATCTATCGGTCGCTTGAGGGAATTAATGCGGCAGTTGTAGGGATCCTGATCGGTTCTACATTTTTTATCCTGAAAGACATTTCCATCCTGGAAGCAAAAACCTTAAGTGCGATAAACCTCTCTGTTATCCTGGGGACCTTTCTCGTGCTTTGTTATACCCGGATCCCTTCCCCGGTAATTGTGGCCGCATGTCTGTTACTTGGCTATATTTTTTAGGACTGATTATTTATAGTACCCGCTTTTTTCAATCTCCTCAATCACGGCATCAGGAACCATATACCTGATCGACTTTCCCTGCTGGATCAGTTCACGGATCCCTGTTGCCGAAAGTTCAAGAAGCGGCGCGTTAATGATGGTGATGTTTGCATTCGCCGGAACTTCAACTTCGAAGCCCGGTCTGGGGTAAACATAGATCGGGTAATTGCCGATGATACTTTCAGCATTCTTCCATTTATGCAGGTTCTGCAAACTGTCACTTCCCATGATAATTGTAAACTGATGTTCGGGATATTTTTCTGAAAGATGCGCTAACGTAACGCTGGTATAGGAAGGTTTGGGTAATGAAAACTCAATATCGGATGCGCGAATTCGCAGATCATCGCCGATAGCAACCTGGACCAGGTGCAGGCGGTCGTACTCATTCAGGAGGGAATTGCTGTGTTTAAAGGGATTGCGGGGAGAAACAACTATCCAGACTTTGTCCAGTTCTGTGCTGTTCAACACATGATTGGCGATAATTAGATGACCAATATGTATGGGATTAAATGACCCGAAATAAAGTCCAATCTTCATTTAACTAATTGATAATCAATCTATTGTACTTACGATTATATGCTCAGCTTCGTCCAGTCGCAGACTCAGCCGGTAACCTGCCACATGTACAGACACGGGATCTCCCAACGGAGCTACCTGTTCAATAGCGATTGCCTCACCTGGCAGACAGCCCATCTCCATCAGCTTCAGGTAAATCTCTTCACTGCCAAATTCCATAATCACCGCTTTTTCCCCGGGCTTTAGTTCTGAAAGCTTTCTGTTCATTATTTATAAGTATTGTGTAAAACTACCATTGTATTTCCTGCTTTGTTTACGAATTTTGAAATATGATCGACAAACCCGTACAATTCTTTTTCGAGAAGCCATACGCCTTGAAAGACAGGACAAAACTCAGATCCTTCCTCATCTCATTATTTCGTAAAGAGAAGACGCCATTTAAACAGCTCAACTACATTTTCTGTTCGGATGAACAGCTGTTAACTATTAACAGACAATTCCTTAATCATGATTTCCTGACCGATGTGATCACTTTTCCCCTGTCATCAAAGGGCCAGCCGGTAGAAGCGGAAATTTATATCAGCATTGACCGGGTAAGGGATAATGCAAAAACTCTTGATCAACCACTTTCTGTTGAACTTCACCGGGTAATTTTTCACGGAGCACTTCATCTATGCGGGTATCGTGATAAAACCAAAGCGCAGGTGTTGGAGATCAGAGCTAAAGAAGATCAGTATCTCAAAGCTTTTTTCCGACATTGACGGATGTTTTGGCCTGGTTGCATGGATCTGGGGTGGAATAAGGGTCAGTTTCCTTATAAACTGCGTGGCGAGGTCCGCAACCAGGTCTAAAACTGTTCGCGCATTGCCAACAAAATCCTGTCATGCTCCATAAATGTCAATTCTTTCCTCTGTTGCATTGGAATTGTTGGCTATTCCCCATTTTTCATCCACTTTGACCGCATATCCTTGGCTAATACATAAGGCTGGGGTTCAAAGATGCCTTCTGCGGTCAGAACCATATCAGGGTTGACAACCCTTGAATTCGAATTTCTCAAGATAGGCCTGATGAATCCGCCTGGACGCATTGGCCATCCTGTTTTTGTCCCTTCGCACCTGGTCCGCATATTTGTTGTGGGTTCCAAGCGCTTCCTTCATATAGCTTTGCCCTGTGGCCCGCATATATTTGTTGTGGGGTTCCAGGTGCTTCCTTTATATAGCTTCGCCCTGTGCCAGCATATACTTGCCGTGGGATTCCAGTGCTTCTTTCAGAGAGAACCAACCATATCGATTGAATAATGGCAGGTTTAATGCATTTTAACCTGGGTAGATAAGTTCAATGGCCTAAATTGATCTTTTTAGGGGGTAAATAGCAACCCTAACCCTCATAACGACACGGTTTAGGCTTATACCGGTAAAAAGTCACCCAAATCCTATGTTCCACGTGGAACAATTGCTCGGGGACGGGGTGAAAAAGATTCTATGACTCGAAAAGCTATCAATTACCCCAAAACATAGGTTCTGACATCATACCCCTGTTATTCTTTACCCTGCTACGGTCCTATTGCCTTGATTAAACATTAATTGACGAAAAGCATTGACTGTAACCCTCTCCAATTCACTCAGAAAGCCAGGTTTTGTACTAAACCACTTTGGCAAAGCTCCCAGAGGCCGTACAAAATCACTGGCTATACCTCTTAGCCCTCTATCAATCTCCCAAATCACCCAATTCAACATGGAGTTACTCCAACTCCCGCCTGATAGACATATTCTAAGGAGTTTAGAGCAACTAAATCAGTTTTCGGGTTCATCCAAATACCTCTATTTATATAAATACGGCCATTACCGACCCAGCCATCCCCCATCATAATAAAAAAGCAGTCCGGGTACACCCTGGCAGAGCTATTTGGTGTTCTTCAGCCTCCTGTTATTTAAACCAACATCTTAAATATCGTCTCAACTACGAACATCTACAACATCGACTCAGCTATTTAAACCAACATCGCCTCAACTACGAACATCTACAACATCGACTCAGCTATTTAAGCCAACATCTTCAACATCGTGTCAACTACGAACATCTTCAACATCGACTCAGCTAGCGATCCCCAGCATACTAATTTCCAAAAACCCCTCAAAGCCTCTTTTTTGAATATGCGCAAGTGTAATGTTCCACGTGGAACATTACACTTACACAGGATCCCGTATCGGATTAATGTTACCTTTGCGACTATGTTTCCAGAATATGATATTATAGTTGTCGGAGCAGGCCATGCCGGATGTGAAGCCGCAGCTGCCGCTGCAAACCTGGGTTCCAAAGTATTGCTTGTTACAATGAACATGCAGACTATTGCCCAAATGAGTTGTAATCCCGCAATGGGCGGAATCGCCAAAGGACAGATTGTAAGGGAGATTGATGCAATGGGGGGTTATTCAGGTATTGTCACCGATGAATCCATGATTCAGTTCCGGATGTTAAACAGGTCCAAAGGTCCCGCTATGTGGAGTCCACGTGCTCAAAGTGATCGAATGCTGTTTTCTACTAAGTGGCGTGAGATGTTGGAGAATACTCCCAATGTTGATTTTTATCAGGACATGGTAAAGGGACTGATTATTAAAGATGGTCGCGCCCAGGGTGTGTTGACCGGTCTTGGTCATGAAATAAAATCAAAAGCCGTAGTCCTGACCAACGGGACATTCCTGAATGGTATTATTCATATCGGGGAAAAGAATTTCGGCGGAGGCAGGGCTGCTGAAAAAGCTGCGACTGGAATTACGGAACAATTGGTAAGCCTTGGATTTGAAAGCGACCGATTAAAAACAGGCACACCCCCAAGAGTGGATGGACGCAGCCTGGATTACTCTAAAATGGAAGAACAACCGGGCGATGAGGAAATGACCGGATTCTCTTATACCGATACAGTTAAACCAACGAAACAAAGAAGTTGCTGGATAACTTATACAAACCAACAGGTTCACGATATTTTGAAAACGGGATTCGACAGGAGCCCCATGTTTGCCGGTCGCATTGATGGAGTTGGACCACGGTATTGTCCCAGTATTGAAGACAAGATCAACCGGTTTGCAGAACGCGAAAGACATCAACTTTTCATTGAACCGGAAGGCTGGAATACCGTAGAAATCTACGTCAATGGATTCTCAACATCTTTACCTGAAGATGTACAATACGAAGCGCTTCGTATAATCCCTGGCTTTGAAAACGTCCGGGTCTTCCGTCCAGGTTATGCAATCGAGTATGATTATTTTCCTCCAACCCAGCTCAAACACACATTAGAAACTAAATTAATATCAAACCTCTTTTTTGCCGGTCAGATAAATGGGACCACCGGATATGAAGAAGCTGCCTGCCAGGGTTTGATGGCCGGCATAAATGCGCATCAGCGTGTGAGGGAACTTGCGCCTGTAATCCTTGAAAGAAGTCAGGCTTATATCGGTGTGCTGATCGATGATCTTATAAGTAAGGGAACCGAAGAACCATATCGCATGTTCACTTCCCGTGCGGAATACAGAACCCTGCTGCGCCAGGATAATGCTGATAACCGGCTTACAGAATTAAGTTTTAATCTGGGACTTGCTTCCCAAGCCAGGATGGAGAGAGTTTTACAAAAAAGAAAAGATGTAACAAGTATAAAATCGATCCTTCACGAAATCAGTCTTGAGCCCGGAGAGATCAATCCGTTCCTTGCATCACTAAATTCTTCACCCATACTTGAGAAACAGAAATCAGAAAAGATCCTGCTCCGCCCCGATGTACAGCTGGTTGACCTAATGTCCGCAAACCCGAAATTGCAGGACCGCCTGGGAACCTTCTCAAAAGAAACACTGGAACAAGCAGCAATCCAGATCAAGTATGATGTTTATATAGAAAAAGAAAAGGAACTGGTTAGCCGGATGAGCCAATTGGAAAACCTCCAGATCCCGGAAACATTCGATTATAAAAAAATATTATCCCTCGGAAACGAAGCAAGGGAAAAATTACATCGCATTAAACCGAGAACACTGGGACAAGCAAGCCGCATCTCAGGAATCAATCCAAGCGATGTACAGATCCTGATGGTTTTTATGGGCAGGTGATTCGTTACCCCGCTGTTTCATAGTGGTTTTAATGGACAGGTGATACATTACACCGCTGTTTCATAATGGTTTTAATGGGCAGGTGATACATTACCCCGCAGTTTCCACAAAAATAAAGTTTACATAAAAGGTTAAGCCCTGAAAGAAGCTGCTGTCGCTACTTTCAGGGCTTTTTATTGTTACCATACTTCTTTATGCAATATGGAAATTCAAACACAGGCTCATCTAATAATTAAAACTACTAATTATGGAAGCCAATCAAATTCTACACGCAAACCTGCTTGATATTGTTTTTGAAAACAGGAACCAACAGTATGGAGCATACGAACTGAGAAAGAATTATTCCAGGCGAACGGCAAAAGCACTGATCATTTCACTAATAAGTGTTGCTGCTTTAATCTGCATTACAGGTTTTAAAAAAACAAACAAAATTCTCCCGCAGGAGAAAGCCAGGCAAGTCACAATAGTAAGTGATATAACAGAAGTCCCTAAGCCAATTGTTGAACCACCACCACCTCCTCCTGTAAGTCCTGATCCTCCGCCACCAACAAGAACGGTTGAGTTTGTAACCATCGTAGTAGCACCTGACGATGATCATACAGAACCAATTGCAACAACAGAAGAATTGGTCAACTCACAAATCAGCGATGTTACCACAGAGGGAGGGCCGGACGACCATATAGCTCAACCTCCGGTAATGACTGGTGATGGTGACAGAGGTATCGTTCTCGAAAAACAACGGCCAACCGAACCTGCAACCAATGTTGATGTGCAAGCCAGATTTATAGGTGACTGGGTAAGGTTCCTGACAAAAAACCTGAATGCAAACGTTGGTCTAGACAATGGTGCGCCTTCAGCACAACATCGGGTGATAATTGAATTTGTAGTAGATGTAGATGGTTCAATGAGTATGATCAAAGCGCTGACCAATATTGGTTACGGCATGGAAGAAGAAGCAATAAGGGTAATCAAAAAAGCGGGAAAATGGCAGCCGGCAATTCAACAGGGTCAACCAGTAAAAGCCTTTCGCCGCCAGGTAATTACATTTGATATAAGTGGCGATGAATAACAGGACCCGGGAACTATCAAACAAAAACCCTGTGTGCTGAATAGGAAATCATAAGACCGAAGTCCTAACTAATCCAAGCCGCTTTGAGACGTTTTCGCTTGAATGTCGACACAGGAAACTTAAGACCTAAGTACATAAATCAGTTGTTCCCTTGAAGTCACCGAATTATTCAATACTCCTTTTATAAGGCCTCGGCATTTTTTTGAGCCACACCTGCATTGAAAAGGTTCCATTGATTCATCAAGGAATTGAGAATAATCAAGAGTAAGTTCCTCGTTCCTATTGATCGGCCGGAGTGCAACTACATTCAACCCATCAAGTCCTGTGTTGGCATCGCAACTATGATTCTGAGGTGCCCACTCTGAAGGGTCATCGTCCCAGAGAATAAAAACCTCGTCCGAAACAGCATACCCGTATCTCCTGAACTTAAGCTTGTCCTCCTCGCTCCAGTTGGTCTCCACTGAGCGTCGGGTGACAAGCTTTTGTTGTTTGCCTTCACCTGCAAAAACAATATCACCGGTACGGATGGGCCGGCTGGCATAAATACCAAATCCAGCAATTGAATTACCCTTCATTATATAGGGACGCTTGCTTCTCTTGTATCGGGCGATACCTTCTGCAATAATATGTTTCAAAAAACCTTTCCGTCCCGCTTCATCATACCGAAGTATAAAATCAGCAGACCCTTCATATCCGTCTGTATAAAAAACAGAACAGGTAAAATTTATCTCGAGGAAAAAAATCTCCTTCCGATCATTCACCCGAAAATCAAGCCTTGCATATCCCACTCCATTGAATCCTTTAAAGATCCGTTCGGAAGCCGCGCGCAACTGACTCTCCAGTTCGGGGTCTGTACAGGGAAAATTACAATCGGGATGAAGCTCGGATGTTTTAAGGGAATAGGTCTTAAATGCCTTCCCCTCCGGAAACACATATTCCACCGGTTTATAGGAACGGCAGGTTACTCCGTCATCATTTGCAGCCACAAGTACGGTGAATTCACGTCCTTCAATATATTCTTCCACCAGCAGGGGACCATAATCATTGAAGATCTCAACTACTTTCTGAAGTAGTCCCTGTTTATCGTACAACACTGAATTTTCATCAATCCCCAGGCTGTCCCCCGCCTTGGCTGGTTTGATAAATAAAGGATAGGTTAAGTGCTTCGAGACCTTATCTATATCAGAGGGCTGGTCGATTATAAAATAAGCTGGTGTCCGGACCTCTTCACAGAAGGCGACATACTTCATAATTTCCTTATTCGGGTCGTAAACTTTGGCATTTGGTCCCGTATAAGGCAGGTCCAGTAATTCAAGACTATGGATCACGTCAATGGAGGGAACTTCCCATTCCAGGTAACCCTCGCATAAATTCACAAAAATATCGTAGTTCTTTTTTTTAAGTTCCTTTAACTGCCGGTAGGTAGTCAGCTTATTCAGGAACACATGATCTACTTCATGTTTGGGCAGGAGTGAAGAAAGATTGCGGGGCGGATCATAGTTCTTATAATCAACACCAGTTGTGGAATAATCTGGTTGCAGCACACAAACTTTCATACAGGGAATGGTTTATATAATATGAATCACTTAAAACTTAAGCTGGCGCCGATGGAATGCATCTTCTATAATCAGGCGAACCAATTCTGAAAAACTACGCTCCGCATACCGGAGAATTGCACCGATGGAAGTAAAGTCTTCGTCTTCGCTAAGGCCACATTGTGCATTAACCTCCAGCATATACAGTTTGCCGGTCCTGCTATCCATCCGGATATCGAGTCTTCCATACCCTGTTCCACCCACCGCAACGTATGCGTCGAGACTGATCTTCTCCAGGTCTTTCAACAGGCGGGCATCAGGTTGATGGTAATTATAAAAGTTCTCTTCCCCCGGCATCGCTTTTTCTTCTTCATAGATTTCCCAAAGCCGGTCGAATGAAAGAAACTTTTCCTCTTCCGGCAGGGAAGAATGGAAAATCCTTTCAACCGCAGGATAAACAATACAACTCTCCGGGTGGTCAGAAGAACCTACAACAAGGGTTGTAAATTCCGGGCCACTTATAAATTGTTCAACAATCAATCCGTCGGACAACAGGTTCCAGCCGCGATAACCTTTACTGATCTCTGTTACACGATCCGCGAGTTCCTGATCGGTGTAGACCACATTTTTTACGGATACACCCATACTACCTCCAGAAACAGCAGGCTTAATGATAAGGGGAGCCCCTACCCTGGCACAGATACCGGCAAATGAACTTTCCGTCCCGTCGATGATTTCCCATTTCGCATTTGGCACCCCGGCCAAATCAAAAGCCCGTTTCATCGGGATCTTGGAAGTAGTGATATCATAATAACCGGCATTTGAACCGGTGTAAATAATCTTGCAGCGCTCCAGTTCATGGATAACCGAAATCCCCGGCGTACCGTTTACTTCATCGCCATCACAGAGGTTAAAAACCAGCGGGATTTTCCTGCCCGAACGTTTCTTTATGGACCCAATCAGTTCTTTGTAATTCTGAAGGGTGACTTTTTCCCAGATCCAGTCTGCATTCATTCCGGCAAATACCCTGGAATATTCAGCCAGGCTTTGGCTGAAATCATAATAGTACTGGAGATTGGGATCTTCTGTTACCAGATACGGATATAGTACCCAGATCTTCAATTTTTGTATAGGGTCGGCAGCAATGTTCCCTGCTGCTTTTTTCTTAACCTGCTTATTCCGCGTGATTCCGATCATGCAACTGTTGTTGGATAAAATGGGTAAGCTTATATCTTTTAATTATAGCCGGTTCAATATGGGCAGCACCTTTGATCTCACCCAGACAATTGGCCGTTCCGCAGATACAGGTGAATGGCTGCGCCATATCCCACTCGGTCGAAGGATAAAAAAACGTCATCTCATCCCCTTCTTCAATACGTTTTACCGCCACAACTTCCATGGAACTGGTATCAAAGAATACATTCGGATCGCAACTATGGTTGATATATTGCAGATGCTCGGGCTGAAGCATAATGTGTTTGTCTATACCAACCTGAACAGTGAGGTACGACGGCTTCGAATGGATCTCTCCGGCAGAGAATAAAGCCAGGACTTCCCCCGGTTCATACCGACGCTGCGCAAAGAATGCCTTCTGGTCATTAGCGATATTTTGTCTTACTACAGCAAAGGAATGATCGCTGATAAGGCGATAGGTAGGGGTAGTTGCGGTAACCATATTTTAATTGATATGAAAAGATAATTAATAATGGTATAGATAATTACCGCAATGGAATAAATGTGAATAATTAAGGCTATTAGCTTAATAACTGTTCCGATAAAGTCAATTGTATGATCATGCAGGCAGATGAAATATTTATTGATCCGATTTCGACTGTGATCTTTTAAACTCCTGCCAGGCCATTGTGATCCGGATATCACCAAATCCAACTGACTCACCAAGCTCCTGTTTAATTACAGCAAGAGTCTTCTCTCCCATAGTTTCCAATACCGGTTCAATAAGTAAGAGTTTTTCGCGACTGAGTAACTCTTCTACATTCAGTTCTCCATTGGATACACAGGATGCAAGATGACTTTCAATGGTACCCACCGTCAAACCACGCCTTACTGCAATCTCCTCTACCTTTAAACCATCACGGAAGAACCGGAGTGACTCCACTCTGGTGCTTGTCTTTTTCTTTGCAGTAACCTGTTTCTTCGGCGTAACATCCGGTTTGTCCATACCCGAATCAATGTTGCGTACGGCACAATACTCAAGGATAACCCGGATGAACTCATCGCCATAAGCCTTTACCTTGGCTTCCCCGAATCCATTGATCCGTAAAAGATCCTCTTTTGTCTGCGGCAGGAAATCCGCCATCTCCTCTATTGATTTGGTACCCGCAACTATATAAAGGGGAAGGTCACGTTTACTGCAGATCTGATCACGCAGTTTCCTCAGTTGCTGGTACAGCACGGGGTGTTTGGAGGTATTCATAGAAGAAACCGGACCCCCATAGGCGTTGACAGCAAATGGAGGCATAATAAAACTATTCTTCATCTCCTGCATTTTCTCCAGTTCAGGTAAATCTCCCGATATAGCCATCAGTTTCTCTTTCAGGGCTATTGAGGAAAAAATATCCCGGACCGAATCATTAAATTCCTTTGCATGCAGCCGGCTATCTGTTGAAACGGTTGAAGAACGAATCAGCAGCTGGATCTCTTCCATACGTGGTTTAAAATATCCTACCGCTTTGCCAACCCGTTCAACCAGATCAGGATTCGTGTGGAGCGCCCCTTCTTTCCTGAACTCGTTCTTCATCCAGTTGATAAACTTCCTGGATACTTCCTGCAGGGACCTGATCAGATCCAGTAACTGTTGGGCAAAACCGGCAGCTGACGATGAAAATGAACCCGAATGCTGGTCAATGTATGTGTGGAGATAAAGCACATCATTCTCAGCAGAAGAAAAATCAAACAGACCCAATAGATTTTTTTGATGGAATTGCTGCCTGGCCAGGATCAATTCCTGCTGCAGTTCAGCGGAAGAAGATTTCCTTCTGGAAAAGTCTACGATTCTCCTGTCGGTAAAAAACACACCCTGACTGATCCTGCTTTGAAGTACCAGTCCTTCAAGAGAAGTACATCGGCTCAGGGCAACATACACCTGACCGGAAGCGAATGACCGGCCTGCATCTATCACGGCCCGTTCAAAAGTCAACCCCTGGCTTTTATGAATAGTGATTGCCCAGGCCAGCCGCAAAGGATATTGCGTAAATGAACCGAGCAGATCCTGCTCCATCTTCCGTGTTGAGGGATTAAGCGTGTAGCGGATATTTTCCCATTTCTCCCGGTTTACCTCAATTGGCTCGGAACCATCCAGGCATTCCACAACTACTTTTTCTTCTTCCAGTTCTGTTATAACCCCGATCTTACCATTAAAATATCGTTTGGCCCGCTCGGGATCATTCTTTATAAACATTACCTGTGCACCGATCTTCAGATGAAGATGCTCCTCTGCGGGAAATGAATTCTCCGGGAATTCACCTTCAATGCTGGCAGCATAAATTTCCACCCCTGATTTTACCAGGGACAGTTCCTGACTATTGATCTCCCTTGCTTTTTCATTATGGGTGGTCAGCGTAATATAACCATCGGCCTTGGTTCTCTTGAAATCGGGTAAGTATCTCGATTCCAGAATATGGAGTCCTTCTGCATCCAGTTCGTTATTCCGGACCTGGTTGAGAAGGTTAATGAAACGCGTTTCGCTTTGGCGGTAAATCTTGTCAAACTCAATATAAACGGGTGGCTGGTCACGAACAACCCGGCTATCAAAGAAATAAGGACTGGCATAAAAATTCCGCAGCACTTCCCAGGTTTCGTCGCGTACAACCGGTGGCAGTTGGAACATATCCCCGATAAAGAGGACCTGTACCCCGCCGAAGGGTTCTGATTGTCGTTGCCGGATATGCCGGAGCACCGCATCCATTGCATCCAGGGTATCACACCGGACCATACTTATTTCATCAATAACCAGCAACTCCAGCTGTTGCAGGATCTTCTGTTTCTCTTTCTGGATCTTCAACCGGCTGATCAGTGTATAGGAATTTATAAATTCTTCCCGCTCGCCCGATAAACCCGGACCTTCCGGAACAAACGGGGATAGAGGCAACTGGAAAAACGAATGGATAGTTACCCCGCCTGCATTAATAGCAGCGACACCTGTGGGTGCTACAATGGCCATTTGTTTGGACACCTTGTCACGGATATAACGAAGAAAGGTGGTCTTGCCGGTTCCTGCCTTGCCGGTCAGGAAAATATTCCGGGCGCTGGCGGTCACCATCTCCAAAGCGAGGTTGAACAAATGATTTGAACTATCAGGTACCGGTAGAGACAAAGGAGTTGTTTATTGAAGGATCAAATAATAAAACACAAAGGACGTGAATGAAAGGGCCAGGACAAGGGGAAAAAAACAGAAAATTGAAGAAACGGCAGCATTGATACTTACCAAACCAAATGAATTGGCAGATGAACTTTTTTGCGGATTATCCCACCTAATTATAAGGGGAGAACCAACAAAATAAATAGTAAACTCAGACCCCATAGGCTTAGTATCAATTTACACGCAATAGAACCTGTAAACTACACTCGGGGCATACTACTGGCCTAACCAGCATTAGTCGGATTGCGTCCTTGAGCAGGTAGGGGCCAAAGAACCGCAATTCTTCATCTCAGCTACGCCTCGTTGTCTTTTTCGTAAGTCTGTTGACTCTAGCCAACGGGTTTAACCGTTCTTCAATTCGCTGAAGCTGTTCGATAATCTGCGGTTTTACGGCGGGAGTGAGCTGTTTGATGACATAGCACAACTCTATAGCCAGTTCGGTGTCTGACACTTTAGGAAGTGTAATTCGTTGAGATTGTATGGGCATACATTCAGATTTTAAGGGTGGGACGGCCACATCCGTATTCGGTTAACTTATTTACAGGTAATTGCATGTTCAATACATATGATTCACATATCTGCACCATTTGAAAATCATATGTCATAGATATGAGTTTACTAATCGATTTGATCTAAGGTCTTAATAGGTAAGTTGAATTAATTGAGAAAAAAACAAAAGATCTCCGCTTTTTCCCCATTATTTTATCGCCCTAAAATCATTACAAAAAACATACTAATTAAACGCAAGTCAAATCGCAATATCAAAAGACAGGAGTTAATAAAATAAAAAACACAACTATTAATAGACCACTCTAAATAAATATTCGTATATTATTGATTTACAACACTTTTATACCCGATTGCCATTGTAAAAAAGTCCATGGGTCTTTACTGGGAAATAGATTTGCGATTACCTAGAACTGCAATGTTTTAATAATGATAAGATTTTTCTAGGTTGACTAACTAGTCGACCTTTAAATCAATAGGTTAACAGCAACCGATCATGAACATTTTCATCGTCTAAAGTTTCACCTTCCCTCTGAAAACGACGGAGCATTGATATACCAACGTCAACCAATACTTCACGTATAAACAGTTTGTCAGGAATTGGTAGGTCACATATTAAATTCCCTGATTTTTTATTTCCATCTATGCTAAGGGCTACATAAACACCCCTGGCCTTCGCTTTCGCAATCTCAGAGAACAATTCAATCAAACTGAAAGACTGGGCGCCGTAGAGGATTGTTTGGCTGAAACTATATGGTGGGTCACAGTAAACTAAATCTCCCTTTTTTGCTGCCTTGAAAGACTCTTTATAATCACAGTTACGAAATAACGTATTCTTTATTCGAGGAAACCACTCATTAACCCTTTCTTCAAATGATTTAGGCGAAATAGGAGTATGTGCACCACAAGGTGTAGACATATATCCGTCAGACTTTCTGAACCTTATAACACCGCCATAGCAGGCCCGCGATAAAAACAAAAAATCAGCACCGTTTGGCGTAGAATTATACGAAGCCAATACGTCTTTATACACCTGCTCTTTTGTACACGTAGATGTTATCGCGTTGCGTCGTTCTGTATACCATTTAACAAGCTTCCTGGGGTTCTCGTGTAATGTTTGCCATATTTCAACCAAGGGCTTAAACGTATCAGAACCCAATCCTTTGGCTGGAGAGACCGTGGCTAAAATGGCCCCGCTACCGAGAAAAGGCTCAATGTACGTTCTGTAATCTACAGGAAAGTAGCTCGTAATCACATGGGCCATTTTCTGTTTATTTCCAATCCATTTCAACAACTGCCCCCTAGGGGGATAATATCGGTCAAATAAGTTCGGCTGATCGATAACAACTTTTGTATTCGGCATGTGCTAAAATCCTATTTTGGGATGTGTAAATATACCCGATAGTTTTGAGTATTGAAGAAAAAATATACCAAATCAAACTATAACAAACTTCTTGAACTGCTTTACCAAATTCGAACAGGCAGAGCTATGCGGCAATCAGATCTAGCGCAATTGCTTGACGTTCCTCAATCATTCATTAGCAAGATTGAAAGCGGCGAAAGGAAAATTGATATTGTAACCTTTCTGGAGATTTGTGACGCCTTAGAAATTCATCCTACTGACGTAATCAGTCAATTCCTAAATAAAATAAAATGAAAGCTGACCCGCAATTTGTAAAACAGTCTCATGAATTTTGGGCATGTGTTAAATTAATTAACCAAAAATTGCGATACGCTAAGGACGGATTTGCAATTGTCCCGCCCAAGGCGAAAGTAAAGGCGCTGTTTAAGACGCTGAACCTTGATGACACCAAGCTTTTTAACGGAACCGAGCTGACAAAATTTGGGGAGCACTTGTTTGAGTATCTGACATACAGGGCAGGGGTATTAAATAATCAGGTGAAAGGCCTACTTATGGATGTAGATGAAGCAAGGGCGGAATATGATAAACTTAAAGCAAGAGTAGGAATCACAATAGCAACCCCAATTAATAAACAAACTCAGGAAAAGGCTAATCCAGCATATTTCACAGGAATTGTGAATATGCTCATTGCATCAAATTTGAAGGGTCACCCGGTGAACTATAATCCCCAACAAATAACAGCATTTTTAAAGAATAACTTTCCAGCGTTAAGCCTTTCCCGGAGGGTAGACGGCACATTTCCACACCCGGTGGATCCAATAGCTATCTGGGAAATAAAGGAATACTACTACACGACGACTTTCGGCAGTAGGATTGCTGATGGCGTTTACGAAACAATGCTAGATGGTTACGAATTACACGAAGCTCGCGATTTAAAACAAAGGCCTCTATTTCACTACTTAATGACTGACTCTCATAGAACATGGTGGCTTAAAGGTATCCCATACTTGTGTCGGATGATAGACATGATACACATGGAACTTGTTACTGAATGTTTGTTTGGTAAAGAGGTGTTCCAAAGGATTCCTGAAATAGTACCCGAATGGATTGAAGTTTACGAGAAGTACAAACACGAATATCCAGCGAATACTGCTCCTGAAATTTTATTTTCCGAATCGTCCGAAGACCCCATGGAGGAGGCTGCACAGGAGGAAGGTGATATTACAGAATCAGGCCAAACTTAAAGAATTGGTCTGCTTAAATTCTTAAAAAATTCATTGTCCAGTTTCGATTGGCCACAAACTGCCATGAATTGCTTGTTGGTCCAGGCAATCCTTTCCATGTCTGATAAATTTTCGTCGCCAACTTGGTCCATGAGATAGTAATTTTCTCGAACTTCCTTTAATTGAAATTCCACATAAAAACCAGAACCGGCCCTTATCGGTTCTAAAATGTAATTAGAACAAATTGCAGGCGACGAATCACCGTGCGCAATTACCCGGATGGTTATATTTCTCAATACGGACGAATATTCACGCAAAGATAGCAATGTGAACCCTTGGAAAAAGGGAATGTTATAATGTAATACATCTTTAGCAAAACGAATATGTTCGGAACTGAAATTGAGTTTGCGGAGCGGTATCGTCTCCCCATCAATAATCAGGTCTCCTCCATGACAGGTGACAGAATAACGAAGATTTTTTTCGTTCTGCAATTTAGAAAGATTGTAAATAGACACATTGATGGCACAAGCTGAAAAATCCGAAGTAGTTCTGGGTTGCCCAAAATTCACAAAGCATGCCAGTTTCGGGTATGTAATTCTTTTTATCAAAGCCTTTACAAAAGTATGCGGTGCAAAAAAATTGCCCCCGTCTCGTCGCATGTAGTATGTACCATTAACTTGATGAGGCGCGAATTCGCTACGGAATACTTCAAAAAGATAAATGTAACCGCCTACAGTCTATATTCGATGATAATTTACCCGCAGAGGAACCGGTGAATTTTCTGCCGCAACTTTGTTCAGGAACTGTTCTTGCTCAATTAATAAAGAGACGGGTCGAAGATCTCCAATATAGACTCGTTCTTTACGTGGTGGAATTGTTTTACCCTTCGGAGCACCCCATATCAATATTCCTCCATCGGAATTCAGGAAAGCAGAAATGGCCACTATGATCTCATCAAGCTTTTTAGATTCACGGCTATTTTTATCGGTCCCAGGCTGCTGGTCATCAATGTATGTTTTGAATTCTAAGACATCAGTTTCCTCCTGCTCATCTTTAAATAAATTGAACAAATGATTCATTGAAAGTTCCCTTAATGGCATCCCAAAAATAAATTCAGACAAAGAAGTGTTCATAAATTCAAAATATAGTTAGTTTAATCGTATAAATCCGCCCCCGCAAAAAGGCAAAGCCCACTCAATCGTTCACAACGCCAATAACAAGCCTGACCCACCTAATCGGTCCTAATTTGCCAATAATCAATGAAGTCGGAACAAAATGCATAAATTGGAATGCCAATAAACCACCATATGAACAAGAAGGAAAAGGGTGCATGGATTGTACACCATGCCAAAAAGTTATCAGATTTTAAGCGGACCAATTTTCAAGAAGTCGAATCATCTGGGAAAGCTGGTCTCTTCCTTTCAACATTAGCAGCATCCAACGAACAGAAAACATTGACCCCGGCAGCAGTTCAGGCAATTGTTGAAATGCACGATTTGAAGAACTTCGAAGCACGTGCAATAAAGGACTTGCTGAAGGAACACCAACTGATTGATGAAAGCCAATCAGGGGCAATCTCCGTATTGGGCGTAACCACTGGCGCGATATTGGGTCACACGACCGACATGTTCGATGCCGCGCAAGCTTCGCCAATTGAACACGCAGTACTTGACTTAAGTAACAATGTTTCTGAAGCACCAAAAAGTGAAAGGCGGTTGAAGGAATTGATTGCAGACACACATAAGCTTTCCAAACAAGAAAATATAACCCTTTTTAGCCAAGCAGAAGATGCAGGCCTCATAGATTACGAAACGTTAGAAAACGAAAAGTTATATTTTAATGGAAACCTCTTTCGTCGGGAGTATTCGAAAAAAGCCGAAGCAATAATGTCAACGTTGTCTCCTGCCGATATCAGCAAAATTAACGAGGTGGATGCCCATCTGACGAAAAGCGGTTGCATCGAGGAGGCCAAGGCAAAACGAATCTTAGGGGACCAGCTTTTGGCAAAACTGCATGCCATCGGATTGTATGACTTCAACGAACTTGGCAATAACGCCGGGACTACCCTGCTCTTAACGAAGCCATCTGCCTTTGGTAAGTACGGTCAGCCATTCCGGGAAGATGCGTTCGATTTGGCAAAAGCGTTCGTTTCGGCTTTGTATTATGGAATGAACATTAGCCCCAGCAATCGGGGCAGAATTTGGGGGATATCGCTATTGATGAAAAAGCTGATAGCAGGCGAAAGAGTGGGACCGGCACCTGCAATTGGTCAGGATTATAGACTTCTTGAAGTGGAAGGTGTTGTCCAAATCACTATTGAAAATGGGCGCTACTTTATGCGGCTGCTGAAAAAAGACATTGGGGAATTGGCACTTCAGGTGCTTGAGGATGGGGCGGCCACTGATTCAACCATAATTGGTACATTGCCGCCAGGCAGTATGACAAATTACAAGGGACCGGAGCAAACCCGGCAATTGGGTCGTAAAGAGCTGTTGCCTTCAGCAAAAATGGATGTTGGAAACACATTGAGAACACTAAGAATAAACTTATAATATGGATAAGGGCGCATACATGGAAGAGCTATTAAGAAATTACTTTTTAAGCCAAGGTTTTTATGTGGTCCGGGGCCTGAAATATAGGTTTGCGGGTGAGGATGTTACTGACGTCGACGTATTTCTTTATAAAAGAATTTCTACAACTGCACGCCATCGTGGGAATGTTGACATTAAGAACAAGAAAACGCCGCAAGCAATGGAACGCATTTTATGGGCGAACGGGGTGAAAAATTTATTAAACTTCAATGAATGCATAGTCGCGACCACTGACAGCAGGCCTTTCATACATGACTTTGCAAAGGTTCATAACACGACATTGTTGGATGGAAATTTCACCGGCCGGCTGAAAAGTGACCCAAAAGCACCGCGTTTATCGGAAGACGATTTGATGCAGTTATTGGGAAAGTATTCAAGTTTGAATGTGTTCAAACGGGACTGGCGGTTTATAGTGGAAGAGTCCAAATCCCGTTTGCTGTCTGAAATGGACTACTCAGGATTTAACGCAGGGCTTTCACCTTTGCAGTACTTCGTCAACAAATCGATTGTAAGTGTTGATGAAAAGAAGCAGGCAGCAACGCGCGCCTTGTATGCCGTGATTTCGCATCTGCTCGTAATAATTGACTATATCTGCAAAGACCTTGTTCAAATTGATGAAGCTCGGCAACGTAAATCGATGACCGAAGGGTTCCTATATGGCAACTTGGGAAAAGACGGTGCAACAAAATTATTGGCGATTGCAAGGAAAATGGCTGGAACCTCAGCAAGATCAGTTGACTTTACCAACGTGCCTGCTGATATGCTTGCCGAATTCTTTACCAAAAGGGAAAACGTTAGGGGACTAATGACATGGGCACTTGCATTTGAACAAATTGCTTACGGTACAAATACAGAAAATCCCACCAATTTAGATGCGGGCCTCAAATCGGTCCTGGGTGTGTTCTTAGATTTTCTTCAAGTACCTAGACGCACTTTCTTTGATAGCTACGCAAGCCACGCCCAAACAACCATCACGCATCCTGTAGCCAGCCAACGTACGCTGTATGGTGAACAGGCTGAAATTGGGGCCAAGTCCGCAGGTAAAGGAGATACGCCACCTAACACGGATGCGGCATAACCACATCATTAGTGCAGAAATGTACCTGGCTCAAACAGGCAACATAAACAAAGTACCCCCTCGACTGCCCCCCAAAAAAAGCAGAAGCCCCGCAAACTCACTGTTTACGGGGCTTCTGCTTATGTGTTTGTGGTGTGGGCCGGGATCGAACCGGCGACACAAGGATTTTCAGTCCTTTGCTCTACCGACTGAGCTACCGCACCATCCTTCCTGTTTATTTAGCAGGGCTAAACGTTTAGGGGGAGCAAAAATAGGGCTTTGAGCCATAAATCTGAAATGTTTTTCACCTTTTTTCCAGAGATTAATTGACTCGTCCGGAAGTGCGCTATGTTTCGCCGGAATATCACTGCCCTCAACACGGTCACGGCCAACTCTATTCCAGGTTACATACCATACTGACTCAGGAATTTAATCCGCATGATCTTCAGCTGTTCCCAGTTAAAATCATATTCGGCCAGCTCATCGAGCGCCACCTGCAGTGAAGAGGTGTCACAACTTTTGAAATATTCAATGATTTCCACCTGGTCATCTTCATCCAGCATTTCGTCAATGGCATAATCAAGGTTCAGCTTGGTACCGCTTGCAGCGATAGTCTCCATTTCCTCCAGCATTTCATCCATCCGCCATCCTTTATTTTTCGCAATGGTTTCCAGCGAAACCTTTTTATCCGTATTCTGGATGATGTATACTTTATTACCACTCTTGTTAACCACGCTCTTCATCACAAAGTCATCGGGCTTCACAATATTATTATCCGCCACATACTGGCTGATCAGGTCAACAAAGGGTTTACCATAACGGAGCGCCTTGCCCTTGCTCACGCCCTGGCATTTTTCCAGGTCGGCAATAGTAGACGGATACAGGGTGGCCATATCCTGCAGGGAAGATTCGAGAAAGATCACAAATGGAGGAAGGTTCTTTTTCTTAGCCTCCTGCTGGCGAAGGTTCTTCAGCATTTCAAACAATTTCTCGTCGGAAGCAGCACCGGTAACGGGTTCGGGCGCTTCCTCATCGTCCGCATTCGCCTCTTCAAACAGGTTATTCAGCACAATGCTGAATGGCTTGGGTTTTTTAACGAACGTCTCGCCCTTCTTCGTAATCTTTAATACACCATATTCTTCAATATCCTTTACCAGCAACCCTTCCAGGATCATCTGACGGATAAGCGAATTCCAGAAATGCTGTTCCTTATCATTCCCGCTGGCAAACGCATCAATGCCTTCGTGCCGGAACATCTGGATCTGTGGCGTCAGTTTTCCACTGATAATATTAACCACATAATCTGTTGCAAAACGTTCGTCAAGTCCGCGGATAGCCTTGAGCACAATCACCGCTTCATTCTTCGCTTCAATCCTTTCTTTCGGATTCTTGCAGTTATCACACTGGCCGCAGTTCTCCTGCGTATATTCTTCACCAAAATAACTCATCAGCACCTTGCGGCGGCATACACCGGCTTCCGCAAATGCCACGGTCTCATTGATCAGCTGTGCGCCAACCTCCCGTTCACTCAGCGGCTTGTCACGCATGAGGTGTTCCAGTTTGCTGACATCCTTATGTGAATAGTAGAGTATACATTTTCCTTCGAGACCATCCCTTCCGCCACGTCCGGTTTCCTGGTAATAGTTCTCGATCGACTTGGGTATATTATAATGTATAACAAACCGGATATCGGGTTTATCGATCCCCATACCGAATGCTATAGTAGCACAGATCACCTGTACATCTTCGTTGAGGAACTGGTCCTGCCGGTCCGACCGCAGTTTACTGTCCAGTCCTGCGTGATAAGCAACCGCCTTAACCCCATTTGCCACCAGGATGGCTGCAAGTTCCTCAGTCGTCTTACGGTTCAATGTATAAATGATCCCGCTTTTCGACTTCATACTTTTGATGAAACGAACAATACTCTCATCTGTCTGCGACTTTTTTATCTTCGGCTGTATCTCGTAGAAAAGATTCGAACGATTAAAAGAAGAGATGAAAATATTGGGGTTGTTCAGGTCAAGATTCTTAACAATATCACTCTGCACCTTTGGTGTAGCCGTAGCTGTGAGTGCTATCACCGGCACATCCGGATTTATCTGGGTCATCATTTCCCGTAACCGGCGGTATTCCGGACGGAAATCGTGCCCCCATTCTGAAATACAATGTGCTTCATCAACCGCAAAAAAGGAAACCTTCAGGTCGGCAAAGAATTCAAGGTTCTCCTGTTTGGTAAGTGTTTCAGGAGCCACGTATAATAACTTAGTATGACCTGCCAGCAGATCGTCATGTACTTCCTTCGTCTCCTTTTTATTAAGGGTAGAGTTCAGGAAATGGGCGATTTCGTCTTTACTGCTGAAACCGCGGACCAGGTCCACCTGATTCTTCATCAACGCGATGAGCGGCGACACAACTATTGCCACCCCCTCACTCACCAGGGCAGGCAACTGGTAACACAGGCTTTTGCCACCACCGGTGGGCATGATCACAAAGGTATCGTGGCCGGCCAGGAGCGATTCAATCACTTTTTCCTGGGTTCCCTTGAATTTACTGAAACCAAAATGTTCCTGGAGTTTCGCGTGCAGGTCGAACTTTAGACCCTTGTCTGTTTTGGTAGCCCGGGCAGTTTTTTTAACTGCCGGCTTCTTTGTAGTAGATGATGCCATTAATCGAGTTGTTTCCTTCGCACAATAAATCTGCGTTCTAATTAAGATACTCAAATTTCCTTGCTGTAAGGCAGATTAAAAAGTCTTTTTTATATGAACGGCAAGCCAACTTACGGGAAACTAAGGGTTTACCCTTTATAAAAATGAAGAATAACTGAGGATTCAAAAAGGGAGAAAATACCACCACAAAGAATCCAAATCCACTAGCTCCCTGAAATTGTGGGCGAATGTACAAATCAACTCCCGATTCTCATAGCGATAAAGCGTTAAAATTCACCCATAACCGGCGGGGCGGTTAGTTCACCCCAATACTCTAATTTTGCGCCTGTTCATGCAAACAGATATAATTAATATAGCCCTTCGGACCATCGACCTGGAAGCCAGATCCGTAGCGGGTCTCGCAACCTACATCGATGAAAGTTTCGAAAAAGCCGTGCGTTCCATTGCTGCCTGCAAGGGCCGGATCGTAGTAAGTGGCATCGGTAAAAGTGCCGTTATCGCCCAAAAGATTGTAGCAACACTGAACTCTACAGGTACTCCTTCCATATTTATGCATGCTGCAGATGCCATACATGGCGACCTTGGAATGGTGCAGTCGGAAGACATTGTGATAGTACTCAGCAAAAGCGGTGAGAGTCCGGAAATAAAAGTGCTGGTACCCCTGATCCGTAATTTTGGTAACCTGCTGATTGGTATCGTGGGACAAACCAACTCTTACCTGGCGAAGAACTGCGGTATCATGTTGAATACAACGGTTGACCAGGAAGCCTGTCCCAATAACCTTGCACCAACCAGCAGTACTACCGCACAACTGGTGATGGGTGATGCATTGGCCGTTTGCCTGATGGAATTAAAAGGATTCCATACCGACGACTTTGCCAAATTCCACCCCGGAGGTATGCTGGGAAAAAAATTATACCTGCGTGTAAGCGACCTTTATCTTAGCAATGAAAAACCAAGGGTACGGGCGGATCAAAGTCTTAAAGAAGTCATTCTTGAAATGACTAAAAAAAGACTGGGCATGACCGCAGTGGTGGATGAACAGGATATGCTGCTTGGAATAATTACGGATGGTGATCTCCGGCGCATGCTCACCAACCGCTCGCAGATTGACGATTCGGTGAAAGCAGCAGATATCATGACCGCCAAACCCAAAACAATTGAACCCGACCTGCTGGCTGTTGACGCACTCGACAGGCTTCGTAAATATGAGATCACACAACTGGCAGTTACCGCCAACGGGAAATACCTTGGAGTGATCCACCTGCATGACCTGATTAAAGAAGGATTGATTTAATAACTTATATAGAACAGCGACCGAATTATGAACAAACATCATTATGTGGCCATCATGGCCGGAGGGATCGGTAGTCGTTTCTGGCCTATCAGCCGCACCAATCATCCCAAACAATTCCTGGACATACTAGGAACCGGACAGACACTGATCCAGCAAACATTCGAGCGGTATAAAAAACTGGTGCCTGTTGAAAACATATACATCATTACCTCGAACGAATATGTAAGTACGGTAGCCGAACAGCTGCCCGAAACCCCGGCCGACAATATCCTCGCCGAACCATCCCGAAAAAATACAGCACCCTGTATTGCCTATATCGCGTTCAAGCTGATGCAGAAGGATCCGGAAGCACTGATGATTGCAGCACCGGCCGACCACCTGATCCTCGACCCTGAAGGTTTTATCCAGACTGCCAACGCCGCATTCGAATTTGTTGATCATGTCAATGCCCTGGTTACAATCGGTATCAAACCAACACATCCCAATACCGGTTATGGTTATATCCAGCATGAACTTCCTGAAGCCGCACCCAATGTATATAAGGTAAAGACCTTCACGGAAAAGCCAAATATTGAACTGGCAAAGACCTTCATATCCAGCGGTGATTTCCTTTGGAACGCCGGCATTTTTACCTGGAAGGTGAAAAACATCCTTGATGCATTTGAAAAATTCCTGCCCGAAATGTTTGATGTATTCGCGGCGGAAAAAGATAAGTTTAATACCGCCGAAGAACGCGAGGCTATTGATCGCATTTATCCCCAGTGTACCAATATCTCAATCGACTTCGGTATTATGGAACAGGCCGAAAACGTGTATGTGATTCCTGCCAGTTTCGGATGGAGTGATCTGGGAACCTGGAACAGCGCCTGGGAAAATATGGAAAAGGACTATTTTAAGAATGCTGTTGCCGGTAACAATGTAATGGTAATTGATTCGGAGAATTGTATGATCCATGTTCCGGATCATAAACTCGTACTACTGCAGGGCCTGGAAAATTATATCATCGTTGATACAAAAGATGTCCTTATGATCTGCCAGAAAGAAAAAGAGCAGGACATTAAAGAATATGTGGCCGAAGTGAAAAGGAATAAAGGAGACAAACACCTCTGATGCTGCCCTACCCGCTTACAAATATTATGTTCCTTGATATTGAAACCGTTCCCCAGTATGCTTCTTATGAGGATGTACCGGACGACTGGAAACCTCTCTGGAATATAAAGGCGGCACAACTGAACAGGGGAAAAGAAAATGAAACAGAGTCGACCGTATATCCAAATGCCGGCATCTATGCTGAATTTGGCAGGATCATCTGTATTAGCTGCGGAGTAATCCAGGGTAATGGACCTGCAAGGAAAATAGTGATCAAATCGTTCCGGGGTCACGACGAAAAAATAGTACTCCGTGATTTTACCGACATGTTGCTGAAATGGTCAGCACCCGAACCCAGATTCCTCTGTGCCCATAACGGGAAGAATTTTGACTTCCCCTATCTCTGCAGGCGAATGCTGATCCTTGGCCTGAACATCCCGCCAATCCTTAATATCGCGGGAAAGAAACCATGGGAAGTAAATCATATCGACACACTTGAACTCTGGAAGTTTGGAGAGTATAAAAATTTCACCTCACTCAATCTCCTGGCGCATGCACTTAATGTACCCACACCAAAGGATGATATTGACGGCAGTTTGGTGTGGCAGGTGTACTGGATAGAAAAAAACCTTGAGCGTATTGTCACCTACTGCCAGAAAGATGTAGTCACGGTGATACAGATCCTGCTGCGCATGCAGGGTGAACCGCTTATTGATTATGAACGTATCGAAATAAAATAGTCATGCATATTGAATCACTACGTGAATACTGCCTGTCAAAAGAAGGAACTACCGAAGAGCTTCCATTTGGTCCGGATACACTGGTGTTCAAGATTAACGGTAAAATTTACCTGTTGGTTGGACTCGACAATGAACCGCTCAGCTTCAATGTAAAATGTGATCCGCAAAAAGCTGTTTTATTAAGGGAAGAATATCCGTCCGTAACACCCGGTTTCCATATGAACAAACAACACTGGAATACTATTGTCGTTGACGGAAGTGTATCTGATAAGTTGTTACGTGAGTGGATTGATCATTCATATGACCTGGTAGCAGGTAAATCCAAATCAACCGCCAAAAAGAAAAAATGACCCCCGTTATACAATCTAAATTACCAGACGTTGGCACCACCATTTTTACAGTAATGAGTGGCCTGGCAACTGAGCATAACGCCGTGAACCTCGGACAGGGCTTCCCGGATTTTCCAATGAATGAAGAATTAATTGAGCTGGTTGATAAGGCAATGAACGACGGTTATAATCAATATGTGCCCATGCAGGGCTACCTCCCCCTGCGTGAAGCCATCAGCGGGAAAGTGCAATTTCTTTATGGTACGCAACCAGATCCGGTAACGGATATTACCATTACACCTGGTGGCACCTATGCTATTTATACCGCGCTCACAGCTGTATTGCAAAAAGGTGACGAAGTAATTGTATTTGAACCTGCCTATGACAGTTATATTCCCAATATTGAAACAAATGGAGCAATAGCAATCCGGTTACCGTTGAGGTATCCTGATTATTCGATCGACTGGCAACTGGTACGTCAATCCATCACACCCCGTACAAGGGTAATAATGATCAACAGCCCACACAACCCAACCGGTGCGGTTCTCAGGGCGTTTGATATGGAAGAATTAAGGAAGATTGTCCATGGAACACAGATCATCATCGTGAGTGATGAAGTGTATGAACATTTAATCTACGACGGTATCCCGCACGAAAGTGTATTAAAGTATCCCGACCTGATGGAACGTAGTTTTGTCTGCTTCTCCTTTGGTAAAGTTTATCATTGTACTGGCTGGAAGCTGGGATACTGTATTTCCAATGCCGCGTTTATGAATGAATTCAGGAAAGTACACCAATACAATTGCTTCTCCTGCCATTCACCTTCACAGGTAGCCCTTGCCGGCTTCCTGCAAAAAAAAGAATCATATCTGTCACTAGGCAATTTCCTCCAGGAGAAACGGGATTATTTCAAATCACTTATGGCCAACACGCGGTTTGACCTGCTGGAAAGTTTTGGGAGTTACTTTATCTGCGGGAAATACAACAGGATCAGCGACGAACCGGATATAGAGTTTGCCAGGCGTGTAACCAAAGAATACAAAGTGGCCACCATTCCTGTTTCCGCATTTTATAAAGAAGGCACCGATAACCATGTGCTCCGGTTCTGTTTTGCCAAAAAAGCAGATACACTGGAGGCGGCCGTAGAAAAACTGTCCCGCCTTTAAGCTGAACTTCCCATCTTTGCATCTGATAATCTATTTCTATGCAGTCAAAATTATCCATTACCGAAAAACTGATCCTCGTTTTAGTGGCCGTAATTATTGCAGTCGGGATCTATCTATTTTACACTAATGTCGACGCGTTTGTGATTTACACAGAAGAGGACGGCTCAGTTGAATGGCTGACGGTACTTGGTTTGCTTCTTGGATCTGCGGTGTCGATAGCCCGGTTCTTTAAATTAAGGAAAGAACGGCACTGGTGGTTTTTACTGGTGGTACTTGGTCTCGGCCTGCTGATGTTTGCCGCAGCGGGAGAGGAAATTTCCTGGGGGCAGCGTATCCTGGGTGTAAAGAGCTCCGAATTTTTTATAGAAAACAATGCACAGGGAGAAACCAATTTCCACAACCTGATTGTGGACGGTGTAAAGCTTAATAAAATTATCTTTTCAATTGGTCTTGTGCTGGTACTTGCAATCTATCTTCTGGTATTTCCGCTTCTATATAATTCCAAAGAAGGCTTTCGTAAGTTTATAAACAGGAGCGGAATAATGATACCGCGACTGTACCAGATTATTTCAATAGGATTATTATTTGTATTAACCGAGATAATCCGTCATGGCAAAAGGGCGGAAATACTCGAGGCTGGAATTGCCTTGCTATTTTTCCTCATCGTACTTTATCCAAAGAATAAAGAAATCTTCCGGAAAACTGGTTCCTGATATTTTAAAAAACCAGCTAATTATTTATAGATCCTGGCAAGCATTATTGTGTCCACTTTACTAATCCGTGTAGAAGGGTTAAGGAATTTTAATTTCATGGTAGATACATTGTAGTCGGGGTGACTGACAATGGTATCCAGTTTAAATCCATCAGCTATCAGTTGGTTGGCAACCGGTGTATTGATAAGAAAAATATTTTCTTTCAGGGAGTCGTATTGCTGCTTCATAAGAACGGGGTCGGCAATCCGGTGGTTTGTCCCGCGGTAAAAGTCAAAACTATGCGCGTTATTATCCAGTAAAACAATCTGGTTGTCATCCAGCTTCAGCTTTTTTTCTTCTATCAGTTTTACCAGTTCATTTCCTCCCTGGTATCTGAACAGATTGGGAAAGAAATTATAATTAAGGAAAAAATTGAATAGTAACAGGGCAAACACAGCTGTATATATAACTTTCAGCGCACGGTTATCCTGTTTTTTTACCATAAATAAAATAAACGCGATGATTGCGAGCGGGCCCAGCACCTGTACAAACCAGTTAAGCGGCTGGAAAAAATAATAATTGAGAATAAGCAGCGCTAACACAACAAGGATCCCGATGGTCAGGTGTAATCCGTAAAAGAACCTGATACCTTTCCGGTACGATAAGATCAGCCGCAGATAGGGCGCAGTGAATACAGCAGCCATTGGCAGCAGCATGAAGATATAGTGCGGCATCTTGAATTTGGAAAACGAAATTGTAAACAGTATCAATCCGAATGCAAGTGCTGCAAAATTGAACGGGTTATTAATTTTCTTTCCAACCAATATTCTTTTAAACCAGAACAGGAGGGCCATATATGCCGCTATACACCAGGGAAAGAAGGCCCATAAAAAAGTATGGTAAAGAAAAACATAACTGCTGTTGCGGCCACCTTTGCTGAAACTATCCCCTTTAAACCGTTCAAAGTTCTGGTCCCAGAGAATGAATTTTATTCCGGAAATATTGGTCATGCCCCGGATATTTTTCTCCGGATGCAGATCGTACTGAAGATAATAGGCATACAATACCGGAGAGATAAAAATGAAAAATAGCGGTATAAACAGCCAGGTTTTCATGTTGGCCAGTATGCTCCATTTCCTGGTAGTAAGTATATAAAAAAAAGCTGCAGTAAATATAATCAGCACCCCTATCCAGCCCTTTGTGGAAAAGGCAATTGCCGCCCCCAGAGCCGCAAAAACCAGGTTCAGGAACTTCTGTTTGTCTACATATACAACCAGGTGCCAAAGTCCGAATATGATGGCAGAAGCCAGTGGCGTCTCCATCCTTGCATCATTGATGGAAATAATGAAACCTTCAGCTGTGGCCAGCATGATGGCGGCTATCTTGGCAGTAGTTTTATTTGAAAGGTGCAGGGTCAGCCGATAGGCGCTGAAAATAGAAACAAGCCCGAACAGGATTGCCGGCAGGCGGTGGGCAAATGTGTTTATCCCAAAAATCTTAAAACTGATTGCCGAACTCCAGAACAGGAAATGAGGTTTATCCAGGTAATCAAGCTGACGGTCAACCAGGCTGGCGTAATCATTCGTTTCCAGCATATGTAAAGCTATATTGGCATGATGGGCGGCATCCTTATCCATCAGCGGGAACATCAATGACCCGGCGTATACAAAAAGGCAAAAGAACCCGGTAATATACTGGGTGAGGTCTTCCCTCTCGAGATTGATGCTGTAATGTTTCAAGTCATTCGGTTTAAAGACCGGCCTTGGCGCTTATTTCAAGCATGCGGTCAATTGGTTTCCTCGCTGCAAGCCGTAAATCCTCGTCCATATGGATAGCCGGAATTTCATATTTCATGCAGAGATAAATTTTTTCCAGCGTATTTCTTTTCATATGCGGGCAGTCATTGCATGCACAGTTGTTATCAGGAGGGGCAGGAATAAATGTTTTGTAAGGATTCAGCTTGATCATCTGGTGCAGGATCCCTGTTTCCGTTGCAACAATATATTCCTGGCTATCGTCGGTCTGCGAGTACTTAAGCAGTCCGGTGGTTGATCCGATATAATCTGCCATCCGGAGAATTGGTTCTTCACATTCAGGATGTGCAATAAGTTTTGCTTTGGGATGACGGATCTTCAACCGGCTGATCTTTTCCTGGCTGAAGATCTCATGAACCTGGCAGGCTCCGTTCCAGAGTAACATATTCCTTCCGGTTACTTTGTTGATATATGCACCGAGATTTTTATCGGGAGCAAAAATAATCGGCTGGTCTTTCGGAAAACTTTCTACAATCACTTTTGCGTTGCTGCTGGTAACGATCACATCACTCAACGCCTTGATGCCTGCACTGCAGTTGATGTAACTCACCACCACGTGATCCGGGTGCTGGTCCTTGAACATTTTGAATAACGGGGGTGGACAACTATCGCTTAGCGAGCAACCCGCCTTGAGGTCAGGTATAACTACTTTTTTTCCCGGGTTCAGGATTTTGGCAGTTTCCGCCATGAAGTGCACACCGGCAAACACGATCATGTCGGCCTCCGTCTTCTCTGCCTGCTGGGCCAACCCAAGACTGTCGCCGATATAATCCGCCACATCCTGGATATCCGGTTCCTGGTAGTAGTGCGCCAGTACCACTGCATTTTTTTCTTTCTTCATCCGGGCAATCTCCGCGAAGAGATCCAGCTCGGGATCAAGTTCAAGATCGAGGAAACCCTTTGTCTCAACATTCGCTGATGCGGAAGAAAAAATCTCTGTGTTCATGTGCCGTTTGTTTGTCGCCCTTTTTTCGAGAGAGCAATATTCCAACAGCTTTGTTGATTTTTCAAAACAATTTCTTTTTTTGCTTTCTCTTTAGTACTAATAGTATTAATACATTTTTATAAAAAAGAACTTATTATTATTACAGCTGTGGATTCGTTGAAAACTTATTCTGCAAAAATATTGTTTTCCCGCTATTAACATTTTTTCATCCTTAATCCACATTAACGAATCAATAGCAGCGCTGGTTTTATAACACTATCCACATCGATGTGTTTGAAAGGTTGGGTAAAGAAAGACGAACTATTTTTAAAATGCGGATGTGGATACTGATAGAACAAATTGGCAAATCGTCACCGGAATCGGGGTTGTTAACCTCCGGACGTTAATTACATGCCAAGAGTTCTTTTTCATACTAACGTTCCACGCCGCGTTATTAACACCAAAACAAGGATATTAACAGGGTGATGTGTGAAAAAACACGAAACACGGATGTAAAATAAAAATAATAAGACACCGTAAAACATTCTTTCAATAATTAATGAAAATGTGAAGCTGTTTTCTGCGTATGGTTAAAATGGAAAAACTTGAGGGGATTGTGAAGGAAAAAGGACGGTAGCTGGTTCTATTTCAGGATTATTAACAGGATCGGGGCCTGTTTTACGGTTTATGTTATATCATATATATGCGTCTGGTCGGTGCTGACCGGGCCAGGCTTTTGGAAAATCAACAGAATTGAGTAAAAAAACGTTCAAAAAACAGACGCAAGGGCTTTATTATAGCGAATTTGCAAGGTTTTCCACAATTTGTTCATAAGCATAATTCCCCTATTTTTGCCATCCCTTTTTTAAACCCTACATATTATTATGTCAGTAATTCAGTCGATCCAGGAAAAGTATGCAAAACTAATGGCGGTGATCATCGCCCTCGCCCTGATAACCTTTGTGGTTATGCTTGCCTTTGAGAATGGTGGAAGCCTATTCAACGGGTCAGGTTCAAGGGATGTGGGCAAAGTGAATGGTGAAACCATTGAATATGTAAGCTTCCAGAAACGAGTGGACCAGACCAAGGACTACATGAGTCAGCAGGGTTATGGTTCCGGTGCTGCACTTGATCAGCAGGCAATCGAACAAACCTGGAATCAGGAAGTGGGTCGTTTACTTATCAGTTCTGAACTGAATAAGCTGGGGATGATGATTGGGAAAAGGGAGTTGGGTGATATTCTTTACGGACCTAATCCTCCGCAGGATCTCAAACAGCAATTTACTGATCCGGCAACGGGACAGTACAACGCAACACTTGCCAAACAGCAGATTGATAACCTGATGAAGACCGGATCGGCTGATCAGAAAGCGCAGTTTGCTACCTATGTTGATCAACTGGAACTGATTCGCCTGAATGAGAAATACAATTCATTACTGGTAACCAGTACCAACTATCCTAAATGGCTGGTAGAAAAACAGATTGCTGACAATAGCCAGATTGCCAATGTATCACTGGTTCGTGATTTTTATACCAGTATTCCTGACAGCAGCGTGAAGATCACCGATGAGGAAATAAAAGATTACATCAGCAAACATAAAAAGGAATTCAAACAGGAAGAATCGCGCAGCATCGCATATGTAACATTCAGTGCATTACCAACAGCAACTGATACTGCTGAGGCGAGAGCCAAGGTGATGGAGTTTAAACCGGGACTGGATACAACCGCTGATATCAAACAATTCCTGCAAACACAGGGTGTACAAAACTTTTATAACGGTCATATAAATGGTAACAGGATCCAGGTGCCTTTAAAGGATTCTATTCTGAAACTCCCTGTTGGCGCTACTTATGGACCTTACCTCGATGGTGGTTCGTTTGCCCTTGCAAAAATGATCGGTGTAAAATCGCAGCCGGATTCAGTTACTGTCCGCCATATCCTGGTAGGAACTACTGTAGCTGATCCACAGACAAGGCAACCGGTTCAGATCCGCGATTCAGCAACAGCTTTCAAACTGGCCGACAGTATCCGCCTGGCGATTGCTGGCGGTTCGAATTTCGATACCCTCCTGCAGAAATTTTCGACCGACGAGGGTAGTATTGCCAATGGAGGCAGGTACGAAAAGATATTGGCGGGCGCAATGGTTCCCGAATTCAATGAATATATTTTCAGCAATCCGGTAGGTTCAAAGGGAATAGTGAAGACCGAATTCGGTACCCACTATATTGAGATCCTTTCCTCTGTTGGTAATTCACCAGCTTATAAGATCGCATACATTACACAACCAATTGAAGCCAGCAGCCAGACTGATGCCAACGCATCGAATGAAGCAACTGCATTTGCTGCCCGGACTAAAAACCAGAAAGAGTTTGATGCCAATATGCAGCAATTGAAGAATAGCGGAAAAGTAAAAGCTATTGCAAGTGATATCGCACCAAATGCGGCACAGGTTTCAGGTCTTGGATTATCCAGGCCGTTTGTACGTAATATCTATGCGGCAAAACTTGGTGAAGTACTTGCACCGGAAAGAGTGGGTGATGATTATGTAGTAGCCATTGTTACGGAGATCAACGAAAAAGGAACACAGTCGCCTGCGAAAGCACGCTTTGCGGTAGAACCATTACTCCGCAATCATAAAAAAGCAGAACTGATTATTAAAAAGATTGGTACTATTACTACTCTTGAAGCGGTGGCTGCTAAACTGGGTGGCAAACAGATTGAAGTTGCTGACAGTATCCGGATGACCAATACCACTTCACCGATCCTTGCTTCTGAGCCAAGGGTGGTCGGTGCAGCATTCAATCCGGCTAATAAAGGAAAGGTACTCACCACTGCACTGGAAGGAAGTAATGGTGTTTATGTGATCCGGGTGGACAATGTAAGTGCAACTTCTATCGGCGATGCAAATGTGGCTGAACAGCGCAGATCCAGGTATGAGCAGCAAAAACTACGCGGTGCTTATCCGCAGGAGGCCCTGATGGAAGCCGCTACAATTAAGGATAACAGGGGCAAGATCTACTAGTCCCGTTGATTAAAATAATCAGGAAACCCGGCAATTGCCGGGTTTTCCCGTTTATGGGGCAGGGGCCCAAACAATGCATCTGCCCGGTTGTTATCTTTACAAAGCAAAACACTTATTCATGGAAGAAACATTTGTAAATAAAGTGGCCGAAAGTGGTCTTTTGACTATTGATCCCGCGTCCTTTATTCCTGTAGGAGGAACGATGGTCTTTGACCTGAAGTCCTTTCTTTTCATGGAACTGATCCTCAAAGAAAAAGATTTCAGGGAGGCTTTGAAATCCACAAACTGGGAAGACTACCGGGATAAAAATGTTGCTGTTATCTGCAGTGCGGACGCCATTGTGCCTGTGTGGGCGTATATGCTGGTGGCTACCTACCTGGAGCCGGTAGCCCGTTATATATACATGGGTAGTGAAGCCGAGCTTGAAAAACAACTTTTCCTGAACAACCTTTCCGCTATTGACCTGTCGTTGTATCAGGATAAAAGAGTGGTGATTAAAGGTTGTGGTGATGTGGTGATCGGTGATTTTGTTTACATGGAAATTACCCGTTTACTCCGGCCCGTAGTGAAAAGTATTATGTATGGTGAACCATGCAGCACGGTGCCGGTTTACAAAAAACGGTCGGCCAGCTGATAATTTTGCAAATGGTATATACCTGCCGGTAAAAATTCAGACCTTCCGGAACCAACCCCGTTTCCCGAACATAATGATCATCCAGATGGGGATTATAAACATTACACCAACTGCGATCCAGAATCCATATTGGTTGTGCAGGTATGGAATTGTATCGAAGTTCATTCCGAAAATGCCACCGATCACTGTTGCCGGTGCAAGCAGACAGGTTACAATGGCCATTACTTTCATCACTTCATTCATCTTCAGGTTTACATTGTTGATATAGAGATCCTGCATACTCACCATAATATCCCGGTAGTTTTCTGTGAGATCGATAGCCTGGATAATATGATCGTATACATCTTTAAAATACTTCATGGTGCGATCGTCGAGCAGGTCGCTTTCACTTCTCAGGATGCCGCCTATCAGGTCTCTTACGGGAGCAGTATTCCGCTTCAATACGATCAGTTCTTTTCTCAGCTGGTTAACGCGGGCCATTGCCCTTGAGTCGCTGTTACGGATAACATCTTCTTCCAGTTGTTCAATCCGTTCGCCCAGTTTTTCCATTACCACAAAATAATTGTCAACGATCAGATCAAGCATGGCGTAGCAGATATAATCTGCACCGCGCTGACGGGCCTTACTGGTAGGCAGTTTGAGTTTTTCGCGAAGCGGGTTAAATGCATCACGGGTGGCGTCTTCCTGGAAACTGATCACGTAATTGGGTCCAAGCACAATACTGATCTGCTCCTGTTCCACCGTCCCTTCTTCCGCGTTGTAATAAAGCATATTAAGCAGACAGAAAAGTACCCCGTCTACTTCATCCATTTTTGGACGCTGGTTGATGCTCAGTATGTCTTCGATCAGGAGGGGGTGAATGGCATAATGTTCGCTGATCAGATCAATATCGGATTTGCGGAGACCATCAATATTGATCCAGCTGATTTTGTTTGAATGTTTGTAACTAAATGCATCCCGCACGTCCCTGTACTCATGGGTTTCGATTGTTTCGGTATCGTAATCATTGACACAGATGGTCACTGATTCGGCCTCTTCCCGGTGGGGAATCAGGGTTGGATTTATGGAAAGGATCTCTTTTGTTCGCTGCGTACCAAAGAGATTCGGTAAATTAAGGTATCGGAGATTAATATTCATTGTAGAAAGTTAGGAAAAATCCATGACCACAAATTTGGGCCCGGCGGGAAGGGTCGCCGGATCCAGCAAAATAAAAACGTGAAGAAGACAAAAAATCTGACCGGACCCCGGGTTTTCTGGCGCCTGCTGAAGGCATCTTTGATGCGGCTCCAAAAAAACGACCCCATGAGGATGGCGGGGGCAACGGCTTTTTTTACCTGTTTCGCGCTCCCACCGATCATTCTTTTACTATTTCAGTTATTCAGCATTTTTTTCAGTCGTAAACTGGTTGGTACCGAACTGGGGGAGGTACTCAGCTCGACCCTTGGTGCGCAAGGATCTTCCCAGTTAAGGGAGACTGCTAAAAGTTTTCGCCGCATGGCGCAGAACTGGTATATGGCGGCCCTGGGCCTGGTGTTCCTGGTGTTTGTGGCCACCACACTTTTTAAGGTAATAAAAAATACGTTAAATGATATCTGGGATGTACGGCTGGGAAAATCCTCCTTCCTGTACGACCTCAAATTGAGGGGAAGATCGCTGATGGTGATTATCGCAGCCGGCGTGCTCTTTGTAGCCAGTGCAACCATTGATACGGTCCGGGTGGTGGCTGGTGAATATATTGCCGGGATCTCAAAACCGGGCGGTGTTATTTTTTCCGGTGCGTTCAGCCGGGTAGCGGGAGTAGTAGTGGTTACCCTCTGGTTCGTTGTGTTGTTCAGGTACCTCGCAAATGCCCGGCCCACCTGGCGTGTGGCGTTTGCAGGCGGACTGCTTACTGGTATACTCTTCTCAATCGGGAAGGCAATTATTTCTTCAGTTGTGATTAATTCGAATGCGGGTGCCGTATATGGTGCCGGTGGCGCAATTGCGCTGATCCTGTTGTTCGTTTTTTATTCGTCCTTTATACTTTATTTCGGGGCATGTTTTATAAAGGAATATTCAATCCATATTGGCCAGCACCTGAAACCCTCCAGAAAGGCGTATCAATATGAGGTAAAGCAGGTGCATGAAAAAGAAAAACGGACAGAAGGTTAGGAGTATCCGGTCAGGATTCGTCGTACAGATCGGTTTGCGAGGCAAGTGATTCGCGGTACTTGGTAAACAGCTTTGATTTGGAGATGAATCCCAGGAAGATCTTCTCGCTGTTTAATACGGGCAGGTACCAGCTATGGGTGATATCAAAAGTTTCCATCACCGCATGCATGTTCATTGTATGAGGTAACGTGGCGGCGGGCTTTTTCATGATGGAACGGATAGATGTTTTTTCAAACGTATCCGGCTGGAACAGTCGTTGTTTGATATCGTTCAGTTCAATGATTCCCACAAATTTTCCTTTCGGGTCGTGCACCGCAAAAATATTACGGTCACTTTTTTTAATCAGTTCAACCAGGTCGAGGAGGGTTTTATCAATCGCAATGCTGTCATATTTTTCCTGCAGCATTTCGTCGAGCTTCAGGGATGTCAGGATATTTTTTTCTTTCTGGTGGGTAAAAATCTCTCCTTCCTTTACAAGTTGTTTTGTTTCCATCGAATAACGCTGGTAACTTTTTACAATAAAAAATGAGATCGAAGATGTCAGCATTAATGGTATGAACAGTTCATATCCATTGGTGATCTCCGCAATAAGGAAGATGGCGGAAAGCGGACAATACATTACACCACTGAGCACGCCAGCCATTCCAACAAGGCTGAAGTTCCCTTCCGGAATGCGGAACCAGCCTGAATTGTTAAGGAGTTTGGAAAAAAGGAAACCCAGGTAAGATCCGACAAACAGGGATGGCGCAAAATTACCGCCATTACCACCACTGCCAATTGTAATGGCGGCAGCGATTGGCTTCATCAATACAATCAGGGCAGCAAAAATAACCAGTGACCACTCATCGCTCATAAATGAAAAGAAAGAGGCATTGTCATTTATCTCGCCGGCCTTGCCCGTGGCAACGAGCTTAATACTTTCATATCCCTCCCCAAAAAGTGGAGGAAGCAACAGGTATAATGATGCAAGCATTAGTCCGCCCAGCAGTGCTTTGGAATAAGGATTGATTTTCCATCCGCTCAGGCGATGTTCTGTGTTTTTAAAAACCCGGGCATAATAAAGTGAAACAAAACCCGCCAGCACACCCAGCACAATATAACCGGGCACATTATTATAGTTGAATTTTTCCTGCAATACAAAGTTGAAAAGTCCCGATGATTCTTTCAGGATGATACGCGAGCACAATGCGCCGAGAACAGACGATATGATCAATGGGATAAAATAACTGACGATGGTTTCGGTGAGCAGGACTTCAATGGCAAAAATTACACCTGCGATGGGAGCGTTAAATACAGCAGCAATACCGGATGCAGCGCCACAGCCGATCAGCAGCGTGCGTTCGCGATAACTGAGGTCGCTGATGCGGGCAATATTTGAACCGATTGCCGAACCGGTTGCCACGATCGGTGCTTCCAGTCCAACGGATCCCCCCAGCCCGACTGTTAAACTACTGGTGATTACATGCTGGTAGGTATGGCTCAAAGGGATGAAAGAGTTTTTCCTCGCAATTGCACGAAGAACCATGGCAATACCTTTTTCGAAATAGCTGCCGAAGAAGGTCCGCACAATCGCAACCGTTAATATTAATCCGATTGTAGGGAAAAGAAGATAAGCGAACCGGCTTACATCCACATCCACGATCCAGTGCTGGAGGTAGTGAACAAATGTCTTCAGTAAAACAGCTACCAGTCCCGACGACAAACCTACCAGGGTAGCCACGAGCATTATATACTGAACTCGGGTAAGTTTCGTCCGGAGGAAGTAAATTATATATTGATAAATGCGCTTTACAGGCCGCATGCAGGATGTTTTCGTTAAAAAAGCAGGGGTTAAAGATAACTGGTTCCCGCTGGGAGTACAAAAACAATCGAATGGACGGGAGCTCCTCATCCAGGATAAACGCATTCGGGTGCAATGCAAAATCTGCTCATTAATACGGACAGATATCGGTTCGCTCCTGGAAGATCCGGGTCTTAACGATGGATTGATCCCGCCAGGTAATCCCTTGCCCTCTCCAGGTCAGCGGCTGTATCGATGGCAATGCCTTCAAATTCGACCAGTGCCATCCGGAGGGGAATACCGTTTTCCAGGTAACGCAGTTGTTCCAGTTTCTCTGCCTGTTCCAGTCTCCCCGGAAGCCATTTTGTAAAATCGAGTAAGGTTTGTTTCCGGTATGCGTAAACACCGATATGCAGGTAATGGTCAGTAATAAAGGAAGGGTCGGCATTATACGGGACTATACTCCGGCTGAAATAAAGTGAATCATTTAAATTATTGACCACAACTTTTACCGCGCTTGGCCTGGATAGTTCTTCCTGGCTGATCTTTCGCATGAGGGAAGCCACTTTTACATTACCACCCTGGAAAAGGCGGACCAGTTTTTCCAGAGGCTCACGGGTAATAAAGGGTTCGTCGCCCTGTACGTTCAGCACCACATCAATATCGAGTGAGGCGATTGCTTCGGCGATCCGGTCACTGCCACTCTGGTGTTCCCGTTTACTCATAATTACCTTTCCGTTGTGGCTGCTGATCTCTTCAAAAATGATGGGGCTGTCGGTTACTACATATACTTCATGGAATAATCCGGTAGATACTACGGCATCATAGGTTGTGCGGATAACGGTTTTATCGCCCAGGAGCTGCATCAGTTTGGCCGGTAGCCGGGTGGCGGCATAACGTGCCGGAATCATGGCAATGATCTTCATTGGTCAAAAATAGTTGAAGGGGGTCAGTCTTCCAGACGGCGGAAGGGTTTTTTCATCAGCTTCATAAAATTCTCGTCGTGTTCATCCGCATAATACCGGTCCAGGCCATACCGGATTTTGTCGGGATCCATTTTACGGAAGGTTCCCAGCAGCCGGTCCCAGAAGGAGAACACTGCTCCATAATTACTGTCTGTATATGGTTGTTTCCAATGGTGGTGTACCTTATGCATATTAGGCGAGACAAGGACATAACTGATTCCTTTATCCAATTTACGGGGCAATGAGATATTGGCATGGGTAAATGCGGTGGCAAGTACTACCAGGGTCTGGTAGATCATAACGCTGTACATCGGGGCGCCCGAAATAAAGATCAGCAGCAGGAAAAATATTCCGCGTAGCAGGCTATCGCCCGGATGATGGCGGAGACCGGTAGTTACATCTACACTGTTATCACTATGATGGATCAGGTGAAAGCGCCAGAGGGTGCGGTTTTTATGCATTATATAGTGTACCAGCCAGCTGCTGAAATCAAGTGCAAGCACCCCAATAAGTATGGCTCCGGCAATACCAGCGTTAAGCCAGTATACGATTCCGAATCCGGAGGACTCGCACCAGTCGGATAATTTAACTATGAAAATGGCAAGAATGGTATGGATGACAAGATGGATGACGGTAAACCCAAAGTTTACAAAGGCGTGATTGATCTTCCTCCGTTTATATTTCAGGGGGAGTAGTGGTATGGCTCCCTCGATGATCCAGAAAAAAAGCAGACCACCCACCAGTATCGCCATCCGTTCAAACGGACGTTGTTCGAGGTTGGAGAAATACTGGATAATCTGGTCCCACATGGCGGCTAATTGAGAACAAAAGTTACAAAATTCCGCCGACAAGGCCAAGCCGTTAACCTCTATGGTTTACGACCGGTCCAGTAATAATTCTGAAGCCCGCCCGGCCTGACTTTCGGCCACCATCAGTTTAATTCCGCCAATGGCATTGGACAAAAAAGGGTTCAGGGTTACCGAATGGTCGTCCTGCAGGTGGCAATTGATATATGCATCTTTCAGTTTGCCCAGCGCAATATTTGCGTCAATATAATTATCAAATGAAGCCAGCAGCACAAATTTCATATCACTACAATTGATCAGCTAAACAGGTGGTGTGTTGATTAAGCATCAAAAGCATCACCCAAAATCACAACAATTGGCATAACAGGTGGTGTGTTGATTAAGCAATATCACCACCCCAAATTCATATCACAACAATTGATCAGTTAAACAGGCGGTTTATTGATTAAGCATCAGTGGCATTACCAGCATCAGCAGTTCTTCGTTCTCGTCCTGCTCGCTTGGTTTGATCAGTCCGGCCTTGGTTGGGGTCGACAATTCCATATTCACTTCATCGCCGTCAGCTGCTGATAACATTTCGATCAGGAATTTGGCATTGAACGCGATAACCAGGTCCTCACCATTGTACTGGCATTTCATCCGCTCATTTCCTTCAAAGCTGAAGTCCACGTCCTGCGCTGCCAGCTGGAGTTCGCTGCCGCTGATATTCAGTGCCACCTGGTTTGTGCTTTTATTACTGAAAATACTCACGCGGCGGAGGGCACTTTGGAAATCGGCCTTGTTAACCGTTAACCGGTAAGGATTATCAGCAGGGATCACCACTTTATAGTCGGGGAACCGCGCGTCGATCAGGCGACAGCTCATCTGGGTGGTACCGTGTTTTACAAAGAGATGGTTATTATTATAACTTACGGTCAGCTCATCTTCATTTGCGGAAATAGCCGATTTCAGGAGGTTCAGTGGTTTACGGGGAACAATAAATGTATCAGCACGGGGGCAGCTTACATCCTTGCGTTTATAACGAACCAGGCGATGCGCATCTGTGGCCACACACTGCATCCCTTTTTTATCCAGTTCAAAAAATACGCCTGTCATGGCAGGACGGAGATCATCACTGCTGGTAGCGAAAAGGGTCTTATTGATTGCAGTAATCAATGCCGAGCCGGTCAATGTGAATGAAGTGGTATCATCCGCAGCAGGTTCCTTTGGAAAATTATCGGGGTTCTCTCCCATCACCTTGTATTTACCATTGTCGCTGGTGATTTCTACTCCGAAATTTTTATCAATAGTAAAAGTCAATGGCTGGTCGGGCAGGTTCTTTAAAGAATCAACAAGGATTTTGGCGGGGATACAAACCTTGCCACTTTCCCTTGCTTCAATATCCAGCTGGATCCGCATTACCGTTTCCAGGTCGGTAGCCACTACGGTAAGTTTATTTTTTTCAACTTCAAACAGGAAGTCTTCCAGGATCGGAAGAACCGTATTGGCGTTGATAACGCCCGAAATATGCTGTAGTTGTTTTAGTAATGTGGAGGAAGAGACAATAAATTTCATATGAAAATTTGAATGGAGCGAAACTACTGATTTTTAGGTTAAAGCGGTGCGGGGAAAGCGGGAGGGTGATGGATTGTTATAGGCATTTTATCCACGTCCCAAACACCCGGAAATCATGTGTTTATCACGCGGCCATTCTCCCATGATTGTTTAATTTTATCAACCGGGGAATATCCACCAGGGGTTGATAGATTTAAGACAATGTTTAAAAAAACACTTACAACCGAACAGGTTATCCGGAAACTGCAGCATTACTGCGGTTACCAGGAACGGAGTCATCATGAAGTGCAGCAGAAGTTGTATGAGTTGGGTATCTGGAAAAAGGATCATGACGCGATCATTGCCACATTAATTGAGCAGGATTACCTGAACGAGGAGCGTTTTGTAAAGGCGTATGCCGGGGGCCGGTTCCGTATGAAGGGTTGGGGAAGGATCAGGATCTGTTATGAACTGAAACAACGGAAGATCAGTGAGTACCTGATAAAAAAGGCGATGGCGGAGATCCCGGAGGAGGATTATTTACAAAAAATGGAAAAACTCATTACTGATAAATATGACAGCCTCGGCTCAGACGGGCACCTGATCCGGCGTAAGAAGACGGTTGATTATATGACGGGAAAAGGATTTGAATCCAACCTGGTAATACCATTCCTCTCGGGACTGATGGCGAGCCGCCGGAACTCAGCTGTCAAAGATCCGGATATCTGACGGAAGTAAGTTTGGAATAAAAACCAACACCCTTCAATACTTACAGACGAGTAGGATGGCGGCGTTGATTGACCACTACTGAGAGTATACCTGTATCAGCGGATAGTACTGCTTTTTAAGGTACCAGGAACCTGGTGGTATACTGCCAGCCTTCACCGATAAAACTCACCATATACATTCCCTTGCTCAGGGAGGGAATTGCGACAGGAATAAAATCGCGCTGACCATTGACATCCCTGGCCATCACCTGGTTTCCGTCGAGGGAATATAAATTAACCCGCATTACGGGCCAGTTGGAAATCACGTTCAGTACATTCTGGTTGCCTGAGTTGGGTATCAGGCGGACGGGTGCTACCGGAATTCCATCGACCATAAAAGTTCTTGAATAACTCATGCGACCGGCAATATTCTGGATGCCGACACGGTATAATAATGGTTCTGTGTTTTGAGTATAGTGTTTAATGGCATATAAGCCGGTGGTGAGATTTGGAATTATTTCACCAGCAGTCTGGTAAACCACTCCATCCACACTGTATTCAACAATAAACCTCGACGCTTCTGCATCACCGGTGGCGCTGAAGCGGATTTCGTTATATCCGTTAAAAGGTTCAGCAATCATGGCTCCGTAACTGGCCATCCCATAATCACGGTTGGGATCGGGCCGGGTCTGGTCCTTATCGCTGATTACCCATTGCTGTGCCTGGGATAACTGGTAAAAACAAATGGTAAACAAGGTGAAAAGCAGGCGGGGTAAAATTCTTGTTTTCATGATCTGAATATTTGATACAGGAATGGAATCAAAATCAATGCCCGTCAGGATTCGGGGAATTCCGGCCCGAGGCGAATTAAACCGGCAGCAAACTCCCTCTAAGATGATAGGCCGGCAGGCAGCATCATCGGTTTATAAGAAAGATGGGTCTATCTTTAGGGGGTAAAAATCCCACAGAAAAGAGTTTCCATGGCATTTAATCTAAATATAACCCTTATCCAGTCGGAGCTTGCCTGGGAAGATAGGACCACCAACCTGTCACGCTTTGAAGAAAAGATTCGCGGTCTCGGACCAGGAGCCGAGGTGGTTGTTCTCCCTGAAATGTTCAGTACCGGATTCAGTATGCAACCCGGCAGGCTGGCAGAAACAATGGATGGCGAAACGGTTGGCTGGATGAAACGGGTCAGTGCAGAAAACCGGATTATTCTAACTGGCAGCGTTATTATCAAAGAGAACGACCAGTATTTCAACCGGCTTCTATGGGTATTACCCGATGGCCAGCTGGGTATATATGATAAAAAACACCTTTTTGCGTATGCGGGCGAGGATCAGTTTTATACCGCCGGTAATAAACGCCTGATCGCTTCGGTGAAGGGATGGAAGATCAACCTGCAGGTATGTTACGACCTGCGTTTTCCGGTCTGGGCCCGTCAGCAAATGTTGGAAGAGCCTGAATACGACGTTTTGATTTATGTCGCTAACTGGCCGCAGAAAAGAAACACGGCCTGGAAAACCTTACTTCGTGCAAGAGCCATCGAAAACCAGTGTTATGTAGTCGGGGTCAACCGGGTGGGAGTGGATGGTAACGGTATTGATCATTCGGGTGATAGTATGGTCATTGATCCCCTTGGGGAAATCCTGTATGAGTCTGAAGGGGTAGAAAGTATCGTCACCATTACATTACAAAAAGAAACATTACTGGCCATCCGGGAAAAACTTCCGTTCCTGGGCGATTCGGACCATTTCCTCCTGGTGCAGTGATGAGCCCTTGTCTTTTTTAATCAGCGCCGGGTACCTGATGGCCGGCTTATTAATTATCAGAGTGATTAACCCTTGTCTTTTTTGATCAGCTGCAGTACTTCATCGAGTTTATAATCGCGGCCTTTTTTTACATCTTCCGGGGTAGGACCGGAAAACACCTGTGGCTGTACACCCCTGCCGTCTTTGGGAAGATCTTTATTAATCACCAGACGGAAGAGCGGAAGGCGGAAACCCACGCCGGTACCGGGTAATCGCACATCGGGGATCAGCCAGGCATTGTTACCATAAGCGGCCCCACCGGTTTCTTCGCCAACCAGCGTTACATTTTGCTGGTTTCTTATGGCACTGGCAAATAGTGTAGTGGCCGAGAAAGAATTTCCGCCGGTAATGACAAAGACCCTTCCATCAAAATGATTTTTCCTGTGGGGTTTGAATGTATGTCTTTCAAAATAACTGAAGTGATAAAGACCATCCCGTTTACGCGAAGTAAAAAAGGTCATGAATATGCGGTTGGTCAGGTCGTGCCGGATATAACGGCCATATTTTTTTCTCCTCGCCACTGCATACAATGAATCACCTATTTTAAAACGGTGATCAGCCAGGTATTTAGTAAGGATCGTTGAATTGGTAACACTGCCGCCTCCGTTGCCCCGCACATCAATGATGAGATACCGGATATTGTTTTTTTTCAATGCCCTGAACGATCGCCGGAAAAAACCACGAAGACCATATCCCCTGCTGAACGAATTCAGGTCCATCATTGCCACCTGTGAAACAGTATCGATTTTCAGCAGGCGCACGGCATTCAGCTGCCTGGTCTTCCGTTCCCTTGCCGAAGGTTTGGGTATTCGCGGCCGCGCGGCCAGCAGCGCCCTTCCAGCGGTGTCGGCTGCGGGGTAATAAGGGGTGATAACAACATTCTTCCTGTTGCCCAGCGAATCGAGATATCCGATTTCATATTGGCGCCTGAATCCGTAAACTGTGCTGTACAGCGATCCAAAATAACCGCGGTTACTCAGCGCCTGGTATTTATGGGTGATATTGTAACCATCGGTCGGGATAAATTTAAAAAGTGAATCAACAATGGTAGTGATGGGGGTTCCATTGATTGAACGGATGATGGTGCCGCGCGTCAGGAGGCTGTCGCGCCGGTTGAGGTTTTGCGCCACAACCGCATTGTTATCCCAGATCTTCAGGCTTAGTGGAAAAAGCCTTGTTAGTTTAACCGTATCAAGATAATGTTCATACCTGGCAGAATAACGAATGGATGTATGACCGCAATCAATCCTGGAGGTTACGTACATCAGTACTTTGCGGAACGATTGCTCATCCAGTGAATCGTGCAACTGTTCCGAACCCCAGTCGAAATAATGATCCATACTATCCTTGCTCGTATACCAGTAAAGTCCGGGATGGGCTTCTTCAAGGATCTGCCGGTAAATAGCATAATCTTTCTGAAGAACTTCAGGCGCGTATTTTTTTGTGGGCGACCATACATGTTTGTTAGTGCCACAGGCAGTCAGGAAAAATACAACAGGAAAAAAGAAGGTCCATCTCCTCATGATCAGAACTTGGGTGACCGGTTACTTTAAATGATTCCATCCCTGGGCCGTCAGTGGATAGGTACTACCTCCCTTGGTTATGATCTTGCTGCCTTCACCGGGTTCGGTCATGTATCCAATAACACTGATCTGTTCGTTCAATACCAGTTTATCATAATCTTCCTGCGGAATGGTGAACAACAATTCATAATCTTCCCCTCCGCTTAATGCACATGCAGTTGGATCGATCTCAAATTTGTAAGCAGCCATTTTCATTTCTTCTGAAATGGGAAGTTTGTCTTCATATACCACGCAGCCAAGGGCACTGTCTTTACAGATGTGAAGGATCTCCGAGCTCAGTCCATCACTGACATCCATCATTGCCGAAGGCCGTACACCTGCTTCGGCAAAAAACTCAATAATATCTTTACGTGCTTCCGGTTTAAGTAATTTGCCCACCACGTACGCTTCGCCTTCCAGGTCGGGCTGAACACCCGGGCTTTCAAGATAAATCTTTTTCTCCCTTTCCAGAAACAGCAGCCCTACATAGGCTGCACCCAGATCGCCTGAAACACAGAGCAGGTCGCCCTTCCGGGCCGTGCTCCGCTTAACATACTGATCGGGCGCCACTTCTCCGATGGCCGTTACGGAAATGATAAAACCGCGCTGCGATGAAGTAGTATCTCCACCTACCAGGTCCACTCCATATTTATTACATGCCGCATATACGCCTTCATAAAATTCATCCAGTGCTTCCAGGCTGAAGCGGTTACTGAAACCAATGCCAATAACAATCTGGGTGGGCACTGCATTCATTGCATAAATATCACTCAGGTTCACCACTACTGATTTATAACCCAGGTGCCGGAGTGGTGTGTACATAAGATCAAAATGTACACCCTCGATCAGCAGGTCGGTGCTGATCACGGTTTGTTTACCAAAATGGTCTATTACGGCAGCGTCATCACCCACGCCAACAAGGGATGATGCGTTCTGCAATTCAATATTCCTTGTAAGATGATCGATGAGCCCGAATTCACCCAACGATGCAATCTCCGTTCTTTCTTCACTCATAAAAATGGTCCTTTATAAATTAAATACCTGCACTCAGTCCTTCACACGGTTGTTGATAAAGTCGAGCATTTCTTCGTGGATCTTTCCATTGGTGGCAAGGATCCGGTGTTGGTAAGGCGAGTATTTATCGCCGTTGAAATCTGTTACTGTTCCACCTGCTTCCTGTACTACCAGGTAACCTGCAGCACTATCCCATGCTTCAAGTTTATGTTCATAAAAACCATCAAACCGTCCGCATGCGACCCAGCACAGGTCAATAGCGGCGGAACCCAGTCGCCTTACCGGCACTCCCTTACGGATAAAACGTTCAAAAACATCAAGCGGGCCATTGGGCATGTCCAGGTACACATACGGGAAACCCGTGACCAGGCAGGATTTCATGGCCGAGGTTTCGTTGCTGACACGGATAGCAGTGTCATTCAACGTAGCGCCCCCGCCTTTTTCTGCAAAAAACATTTCATTAAGATGCGGGTTGAAAACAGCACCCATCAACATTTCGCCGTCCTTTTCCAGGCCAATCGAAATACAGTTCAGCGGGATCCCGTGGGCAAAATTGATGGTCCCGTCAATGGGATCGATGATCCATTTATAGGTGGAATCCTGGACAATTTCGCCCGACTCTTCACTAAGAATATAATGACCGGGGAAATGTTTTTTTATCACAGAAAAAATGGCTTTTTCCGATGCATGGTCTGCTTCTGTTACCAGGTTATTGATGCCTTCTTTATTACTGATGGTGAACTTCTGGTTAAAGAACCTTGTAACTTCCCCTGCACCCGCATGAATAGCTTCGAAGAGTGTATTTTTAAACATACGCAAAGATAGTTTTCCTTTCTTTGCTGTTACGGCAATAAATAGTTTATTTCGTTGGTGATCCTGTCTGTTATTATAGTCAATTACAATGTAAAGTACTTCCTGGAGCAGAGCCTCCGGTCTGTACTTGCAGCTGCTGTGGCAACAAGGATCGAAGTAATCGTGATCGATAATAACTCGGAAGACAATAGCCTGGCCTATCTCCGGCCACTGTTCCCCGAAGTAATCTTTGTTGCAAACGAACAGAATATTGGTTTTGCAAAGGCCTGTAACCAGGGACTGGCAAGGGCCCGCGGGAAATACATTTTATTTCTCAATCCGGATACCATTGTTCCTGAAGACATATTTTCCCGTTGTATAAACTTCCTGGAGAGGCGACCTGACGCCGGTGCGCTTGGTGTGCGGATGATCGATGGACGTGGCCGGTTTTTACGTGAATCGAAACGGGCTTTTCCCTCACCACTTACTGCTTTTTATAAACTCACGGGACTGGCCCGTATGTTTCCCCGCTCACCTGTTTTTTCCCGTTACCATCTCGGGCACCTCGATGCCAGTATTGATCAGCAGGTGGATGTTTTATCGGGAGCATTCCTGATGATCCCCCGGGCGGTGCTTGACATTACCGGCGGATTTGATGAAACGTTTTTCATGTATGGCGAAGACATCGACCTTACCTACCGCATCCAGGAGGCGGGGTTTAAAAATTATTATTTCGCCGGAGCTTCCATCATACATTTCAAGGGGGAGAGTACGCGTAAGGCTTCAGCTAATTATGTCAGGATGTTTTATCAGGCAATGAGCCTGTTTGTAAAAAAACATTATGGAAAAACAAGGGCAAGGGTTTTTAATTTTTCCATCCAGCTGGCCATTGGTCTCCGGGCTGTGTTGTCTGCCTTTGGTCGGTTTATCCGGTTTATCGGGATGCCAATAATTGATGCGGCATTGATTTTATTATCGTTCTTTCTGGCGAAAAAATGCTGGAGTGCCTGGGTGAAAACCAATACCGACTACGATGCCGTGTTGATCTGGTCCAGCTTTGCAACCCTGAGCCTGTTATATCTGGTGATTGCGTATTATGCAGGATTGTACGACCGCTGGTATAAAACGGGTAACCTGTGGAAAACCGCACTAGCCGGAACATTACTGGTGCTGGCTCTTTATTCCCTGCTGCCGGAAAGTTTTCGTTTTTCAAGGGGTATTATCCTACTTGGTTCGGTATTCTCCTTTTTAACCATTGCAGTTTTCCGGAGGATCCTGATATACTCAGGTATCATACCAATCGGCACCAGTTCCTCAACCGGCATGGCCCTGGTTGTGGGGTCAGCGAAGGAGTACCGGGAGGTGGAACAACTGCTCCGGCATTCTCCGGGAATCACCACGGCAAATATCCTGCAGGCGTTAAAACGGGAACAGGGAAACGAAGCTTTCTGGAAGAATATGAAGGAAGTGATCAGTCGCAGGACACCCGCCACAAGGGATCTGATTTACTGTGTGGGTGAAATGCCGGTAAAAGAACTGATCGATCATATGCAGGCAATCGGCAAAACGCTCAGCATCCGGGTGCATTATTCCGGGTCGGGGAGTATGGTCGGAAGTGATTCAACCAACCGGTCGGGCGATGCTTTTTCCCCCGACGACCGTTACCGGATAACAAAACCATTTTACCGCCGCTGGAAACGACTGGTTGATTTGGGCATAGCTGTAGTATCGTTTGTCTTTTTTCCAGTTCAGTTTTTAATAGTCCGCCAACCCGGTTCCTTTCTGCGGAACTGCCTAGAAGTCATGGTTGGCCGCAAAACCTGGGTGGGTTATATGGGCAATGGTGACGGACTCCCTGCGCTTCGCCCGGCAATTATTTCTCCGGCCGGAAGCAGGGCTGGCGCTGCCTGTACGCCGAATGGGTCGTATGAAGAGGTGCTGGATTCCAATTATGCAGAAAAGTATGATCCCTATACCGATTTACAACTGATTTGCAGATGGTACCGGAATCTTGGGAATTAATGTCACCCCCCAGGTGGCGTATTTATTGTTGCCCTTTACGTGGCGGTCTGTAGGCAATGCATTATTTTGCGGACCGGCAGTTTTTTGATCCTTAACCAAATACAGTATACCGATCCCTGAAGCATGGCATCCATTATCGACATAAAATTACCAAAGGCCCTGGCAGCGGCCCTCAGAATTCCTCCAAACGACCCGCGCCGCCAGCAGATCAGGGTATTGAAGAAGTTACTTAAAAGAGCGCGGTTTACTGAATTCGGTCAGTTTTACCGTTTTGATGGAGCCCTTTACAGCAAAAACCCGGTAGCCCGCTTCCGGCAACAGGTCCCGATCCATGATTACAACAAGATTTACGAAGAATGGTGGAAAAAGACACTTGAAGGAGTACCAGATGTGACCTGGCCCGGCAAAATCAAATATTATGCGCTGAGTTCCGGCACCTCAGAGTCGGCCAGTAAATATATTCCTGTTACAAAGGATCTCTTACGCAGCAACAGTATCAATTATATCCGCCAGCTTATCAGTGTTTTTGGTTATGAAGACGCCAACCGGAAGGCCCTCACCAAGGGATTCCTGATGCTTGGGGGTGCTACCGACCTTCAAAAGGGCGAGGCGGGCTGGTATGCGGGCGATCTGAGCGGGATCCTGGCCAAAAAAAGACCGTTCTGGTTCCAGACTTTTTATAAACCCGGAGGCCGGATTGCCGCCATCAAGGATTGGAACCAGAAACTGAATGAAATTGTGGAACACGCGCGGGACTGGGATATCGGATACATCGTGGGAGTGCCGGCCTGGTGCCAGATGTGTATGGAAATGGTGATCGAACATTACAAGCTTAAAAATATTCACGAAATCTGGCCAAACTTCGGCGTTTTTGTACATGGCGGTGTGGCATTCGAACCTTATAAAAAGGGTTTTGAAAAATTACTTGGCCGGCCCATTGTTTATATCGAAAACTATTTGTCGAGCGAAGGATTTATAGGGTATAAAATGCGGGAACACGCAAAGGGAATGCAGCTGGTGCTGAATAATAATATTTTCTTTGAGTTTGTGCCGTTCGATGACAGGAATTTTGATGCCGACGGAAAAATCCTTCCCAATGCGGAAGCAAAGATGATCAATGAAGTGGAAGAAGGAAAAGAATATGCACTGCTGATGAGTACCAATGCCGGTGCCTGGCGTTACCTGATCGGCGATACAATCAAATTTGTTGACCTTGAAAAAAGTGAAGTCCAGATTACAGGAAGAACCAAACATTTCCTTAGCCTGACCGGTGAACACCTCAGCGTCGACAATATGAACAAGGCGATTGAGCTTGCTTCCGAAAAATTCAATATCAGTATCCCCGAGTATACGGTAGTTGGGTTTCCACACGGTAGTTTCTTTGCGCACAAATGGTATGTGGCAAGTAACGACAGTATTAATGCCGAAGATCTCCGTTGTTTTATCGATCAAAGCCTGCGGCAACTGAATGACGATTATGCTGTGGAACGGGATAGTGCACTGAAAGAGGTGTACCTTGAGGTACTGCCTGAAGAAAAATTTATGCAGTTTATGCAATTGAAAGGAAAACTGGGAAGTCAACATAAATTTCCACGCGTTATGAAAGGGAAAATGCTGGACGACTGGAACAGGTTTTTATCCACCGGGACTGTTTAATTCAAGAGCCACATGATTCAGTCGCTCATCCAGGGAATCGGGTTAGGATTGCTGCTCAGTATTGCTGTCGGTCCCGTATTGTTCTCCACGATCAAACAAAGCCTGAACAATGGCACCAGGGGTGGAATGGCCTTCGTGGCCGGTGTTTCAGCAAGTGATATCACGCTTGTGCTTATCAGTAATGTGTTTACCCAGTTATTTGCTGAATTGAAAGAATACAGTTCACAGATAGGTATCGCAGGATGCGCATTCCTTGTGTCCATGGGAATTTATTTCCTGTTCTTTAAAAAAATAAAGATAACCGAGGAAGGTAGCAAACCTATTCTCATCTTAGGTGCAGGACATTATGCCAAAATCTTTATGTCGGGATATATCATGAATGTGCTTAACCCGGGATGTATTCTTTTCTGGATCACCTGGTCAACCGCATTCATCGCACATGGAATCCAGGCGAGGATTGTTATATTCACCACCTGCCTTATAGTAGTGCTTGCCCTTGATGTGGCAAAAGTGTTACTGGCCGGTAAAATCCGCAACCGGCTTACACCCCATAATATCCATCTTATTAACCGGCTGAACGGGATCATCCTGATTATATTCGGTGTGGCACTTATCTGGGGATTACTTGTGATGCAACATTAAGTTCAGCATAAAGATCCCTATCCGGTATCCGCATTTCCGGAACTCCCTCAATGGTGCGCGTTGCCTGTTCCGCGGTTACAAAGACTGCCCGGGAAGTCCTTCGTTTGTTACACTTTGGAAAAAATACCTGGCGTGCCGGAAGTTCCGTTTGATAACGCAGGATTTTTACGTTACTTATAAAGCGTTTGGAGCTCGTTATGATTTAATTTATAATATTGCAGGGCTCAATGACCACGAAAGGACTTTTCCCCCGTATATGGCGATGGACCAAGAGGATCTTCCTGATCCTTTTTATCGCGCAATTCGCCTACATCATCCTGTTGAAGTGGGTCAATCCCCCGATTACAATAACACAACTGGTAAGCTGGATAACAGGGCATGGTTTGAAACGCGACTATGTGGACCGTGATCAAATCTCCCCAAACGCCCGACTGGCGGTGCTTTCATCGGAGGACCAGAAATTTACTGATCATAGCGGGTTCGACTGGAAGAGTATCAGGAAGGCGATGGATTACAATAAGAAAAAACCGGGACGCACAGTCCGCGGTGGAAGTACCATCAGCCAGCAGGTAGCAAAAAATGTTTTCCTTTGGCAGGGCCGTAGTTGGTTCAGGAAAGGCCTCGAGGGTTATTTCACCTTTATGATCGAATTGTTCTGGAGTAAAAAACGGATCCTGGAAGTTTATCTCAACGTTATTGAAATGGGTGATGGAATATTTGGTATTGAACGCGCTGCCAATATTTATTTTAATAAACGGGCCGCCAATCTTACTCCCCAGGAAGCGTCGCTGATTGCAGCCTGTCTTCCCAATCCAAAGTTTTATAAAGTGAAACCTCCTTCTGCATATATGTTACGCCGTTCAAGGGAGATCATGACACAAATGCGTTTCCTTCGCCCCGATCCGGAAATAGCAGAACTGATCGGTAATGATGTTAAAACAAAGACGAGCGTAACAGGTCGTTCACGGCCCTGATGGCAGTGGGCAGTCGCTGCGAATAATCCCCTGCAATTTCCACCCATGGAACGGACTGGTTTATCATAAGGTCCTTATAAATGGAATAAAGACGCTGCCTGTTTTCAGGATCAGGATATTCGCGCAGGTCATCCTTTACCCAGGGCAGGTCGGTGTTACAAAGAAGATAAAGATCGTACGGGCGTTCAATGATCTGATCCAGGATATACCTGTGGCAGTTATTGAAAACATATTCACACCAAACCTTCATTACATACATATTCGTATCGATGAAAAGGAGTGGTCCGGCATTGCCAACTGATAATTGATTGGTTGTATCTGTGTTTAAACCTGATGGATCAGTTTGCTTTTTACGAACCAGTTCCAGGTGTTCATCTTCCGTACGTACCTGGTTACGGGCAATAACCAGCAGGTCATCGTAAGTATAGGAACTGCCGAATTCTGTAAGATATTCACGTGCAAACTCAGGGCACCACAAGGTATTAAAGTGATCGGCCAGTTGCTGGCTTAGTACGCTTTTTCCGGTGCTCTCCGGTCCCAGGATCACAATTTTCCGAACATCCATAGGGCAATTTAGTACAGGTGAGTAAAAATCAGCCTGCTTTTTTTCGCCAGCTATTAAGTCCCCAGAATGCAAGCAGGAGTAACACCAGGTAATAAACGCTGGTCACCACCAGCCCCTTGATAAAATACAACGGGATTGAAACAACATTGGTGGCGATCCACCAGTACCAGCTCTCCACTTTTTTGCGCGTCATTAACCACATACCGGTAAATGCCGTTGCGGAAGCAAAGGAGTCGGCCCAGGGAATTGATTCGTTGAAATATGGTTTGAGCCAGGTCAGACTAACCCAGAAGCCCAGGTAAAAAAATAAAAAAAAGAGAATCTGTTTCCACCACATTGCCTGGTCCGACCAGGTGATATGCAGGATCTTTTCGTGATTGCGGTCCCTGCGTGCCCACCAGTACCAGCCGTAGATACTCATAATGGTGTAGTAGAGGTTCACTGTTGCTTCGCCGGGTAGATGCACCCGGAGACTCAGGTAAATGTAAAGAATGCTGCCGGTTAGTCCGGTCGGATAAGTAAGTAAACTTTCCCTGCGGCTGAACCATACGCTTGCAATCCCGGAAGCCACGGCCACATATTCATATGGTGATGCAGCCGCCAGGCCGGCAATTAATTGTTCATATAATCCGAAAAGTAGAATGAGCTGAATTTAATTGTTTTTTTCCCTAACCGGTTTACGGTATTTTTTTATTGCGGTCAGGTAACCGATGCCGCGGGAGGTCCTGAAGCGGGTTGGAACCTGTTGCCATTTCCTGTTGCGGTCGTAATCCCAGACAATGAAATGAAGATGTGGAAAGGCCGTCATTCCTGTGTTCCCGCTTAGTGCAATTGGCTGGCCTTTCGCTACCGAATCCCCTACGTTCACCAGTGCGCCATTATTTTGCAGGTGCCAGTATCCCGCCCTTGATCCATCGGGATGTTCAATCACGATATTGTTGCCTTCCTTACGGTACTTGCTTCGGAGCCCGCCACGGAGCCCATCTTCTTTCACGCGAACAACTACACCTTCCCTGGCTGCACAGATGGTGGTGCCCGGTTTCATACGGAAATCAAGTGCTGCCCGTTCGTGATGGGTGAACATGCTGAAATATCCCTGAACGCAATAGTAGGCCTTGCCATCGCTGAAGGGAAGGTCATACACATAACTGGTGTCGTCAACGATAAGGCCACGTTGCAGCAACTTAACTTCTTTACGGAGCGGGTCCTTGCTGGCCACGCAGCTGCCCAGGCCCAACACTAAAAATATCAGTACGAATTTCATTGTTAATCCTCTTTGAACAGATGCCCCGGGGTATAAAAAACGATAAAATGCAGGGCGATATTCTAATAAATGCGCGGAAATCTTTCCGGAAAAGTTCAGGCGATTTTTTCTCCTTCACAGAGTTCTTTGAGATTTTTTAGTCCGGTTTCAAATTGCCTGTTGAGGCCCTTACTCATCATGGGTCCGACCAGACGTGCGATGGGCCAGGGAAGTCCGCCGCTGTTTTGCCAGGTAATCTTGGTGCTGCCTTCGCCCCAGGGTTCGAACAGCCAGTTATCTTTTGCGGTGGATTTAAATGGCTTGAGAAACTGCAGGTCAAAATGAATATGTCGATCGTCCAGGTCTTTGAGTGTGAGATGTCCTGATCCGACTTTTTTTCCATTCCACTCATATTTATGTCCGGGTGTTTTAGGTACACCGCTAACTACCAGGGAAGCTGTTTTATCAATTTGCTGCCACGGGTTCCACTTGCTGTAGTAATTCAGGTCGGCAACATGATCCATTACTACAGACGCGGGTTTATCGATCACAATGGTTTTTTCTATGTTGAAAGTTTTTGGCATCCATGCGGCTCCTACAAGAAGGCCGACAATTATTGCGGCAAGCAGGTAAATAATAATCATGGTAGTCTGTTTTGGATAGTTAAGATAATCAATTGTGCAAACAAAAAAAGGAGGCAATGCCTCCTTTAATTTATAAGTCTGTTCAGATTATTCAGCTTCAGCCACCACCTCTTTAACCTCGGGGATCATCCTTTTCATCATGCCTTCAATCCCTGCTTTTAGGGTGATCATGGAAGAAGGACAACCGCTGCAACTTCCCTGCATGGCAAGGTTTACGGTACCCGAATCATAACTCCTGAACTGGATTGCACCTCCGTCCATTTCAACTGCGGGACGTACATAATTATCGAGCAATTCCTTGATCCTCTTTACCACATCGTCATCGCCCGCTGCCACTTCGTTACTGCTCACCGGTTTAATAGAAGCTACTTCTTCTTCATTAACAACCGACTTCCCTTCTTCCAGGTAGTCTTTCAGGAACTGGCGGATAGAAGGAATGACATCGGTCCATTCTGATTCAGAAGTCTTGGTAAGAGTCACGAAATTACTGGCAATAAAGACAGCCTTTATAAACGGGAACCCGAAAAGCTCGGTTGCCAGCTGGGAAGGTTTAGCGCTTTCCACATCCGGGAAATCGATGCTTTTACCTGGATAAAGCAGTTTGTTTGCCACAAACTTCATGGTCTCCGGGTTGGGGGTCATCTCGGTATAAATGCTGATAATGGGATTACCGGTCTTGATCATAACTCGCGATTTTAATAGACAAAAATAACAATAAAAGCATCGGGAAGTTCAGATTTGGCGGGGATTTAGTGCCGACGGGACTTCCGGAGCCTTAAAATAATCCAACCGCTGCCCCTGCATCCGCCATTATTCGTGGAACCGGCCGGTTTTTTTAAGGTAACGGACCAGGAGGTAGATCAGGAGAAGAATCCCTAAAACCACGCCGATCAGGAGGTTGCGCAGGTGGTTATCATAACCGGTCAGTTCGGGGTAGTTCACCAGCAGTAACAAAGTGATACCGATCAGCCAGATAAACTGGGTGGTATGTTCTTTCAGGATCCAGCGCCTCCAGTTGAAACCCATACTTCCCAGTGTTTTGCCAATTCTGCGGAGGTTTGGCCACCAGCGGTTCACTTTTTTACAATAAGCATCGAAACCCGGGCCGAATTTTCCACGGAGGAAATTTTCTTCAGCCAGTACAATTGCCTGGTAAATGAAAAGGAATACCGGCATCATGATGCCAACATAAAACAGGGAATTGGCTAGAATGCCCACACCGAGGAGCATCAATATATTGCCAACATAGAGTGGATTACGTGCGTGGGTGAAGATACCTTCAGTTACCAGGCCTTCTGCATAGGGCTTCCCTTCTTTTCCGCCTCGGACGATATAGGCAAGACCAATAGTTAACCCCCGGATCAGTTGTCCCAGCACGGTAATCAGCAATCCAAGGGTAATGGGCCAGAAATAATAATATTTTCCAAAATCGTTTCGGGAAAACAGGGGCCAGGATGGAATAAACAGTGCCGCATAAAAAAGGATAAAAATCCAGTTCCGGTATTTGAAAAAGAAATTGCCGATAGATACCATATAAAAAGGTTTTAATGTCAAAGACCGGAAGGATCCGGTCAGTGACCACAGTTATTGGTTTTTTGTGGGCCCGTTCAGTGAACGGGTGTGCTGTTAAATTGTGTGCTTGTCCGAACCGCCGCGATAATATATCCTGCAATGTTCCGCTTCATGATTGCGTGACTGACGATTTATTTTTTAATCGCAACAACCCCTGCAAAATTGTACCATTTGAAAAAGACCTCGCAGTGATCGAATCCGCGGTCGCGCAGCAGGGAAATATTTTCGCTAAGTTTATATGGGATCAGCACATTCTCCAGGGCTTCGCGTTTTTGTGAGATTTCAAGTTCGCTGTAGTGATTGCGGCGTTTGTAATTATAATAATGTTTGATGAAATCGCGATTGAATGTGCTTTCTTCCGCCAGGATCTTTTCCACCAGGATGAGCGCTCCGCCCGGGTTAAGGCCTTCGTAAATATCCCTGATAAGTTTTTCACGGTAAATCGGCCGCACAAACTGAAGGGTGAGACACAATACCACTACGGAAGCGTTGCTGATCTTTACTCCCTGTCCCAGGTCGGCGATACGGAGTTCATACTGGCGTGAAAAGCCGATTTCCTCAAATTTAGCATGGCATTTATCAAGCATTTCCTGTGAGTCGTCGATGCCAACAAAACGCACAGCAGGATCCACCATCGTATCCATTCCGATCATGGTAGTTCCGGTAGAACAGCCGAGATCATAAATATCGGTGCCTTTCTTTGCGTGATCTGCAGCCAGTTCGGCCATCATCCGTTGCATCTCACCATAGAATGGTACCGAGCGACTAACCATATCGTCGAAAACCTTGGCTACATTTGCGCCGAATTTGAAATCACTCGCCTGCCCGATCTCGCCTTTAAAAACTTCATCTTTTTCCATAAGGGTAAAATATGGGCACCAAAATAACATTATTATTACTATGAAGAAAATTTATCATCTCGCCAGTTGCAGTACTTGTCAGGGAATTATAAGCGACAATGATCTGGCCAAAAAAGGATTTGAGATGCAGAATATCCGGGTGAATAAAATCACCGGGGAACAACTGGACGGTATGAAACAATTAAGTGGTTCGTATGAGTCGCTGTTCAGCAGGCGCGCATTGAAGTACAAGGAACTTGGCTTGAAGGACCGGCAACTGACGGAAAAAGATTACAGAACGTTCATATTACAGGAGGATACTTTTTTAAAACGTCCGGTGATTATCCTGGGAAAACAAATATTTATTGGTAGTGAAAAGAAAAACCTGGAGGCATTGAAGAAAGCATTGTTAAGTTCCGGTAATCATTGAACAGCTGGTGGATTGTTTGACAATGCCGGTAAACCAACGGATTTTCTGTCAGCTCCACAGCATAGAGGGTCGCGGACCAACATCGTCGGCAAGCTTTCCATTATTGGATAGCAGATCTGTATGGACTCTGGTTGGGTTAATGTCCGATCACCGCATCATCTGCTGTACCCTGGATGATCCTTGCCAGTTCTGGGCTTTCACGTTTCTCCCTTTTTAATACAGCCCGCGTTATAATGATGGCAACCAGCATACACAGTGCGCCTACCAGGAAATGTACACCGGGAAGTCGGAACGGTGCCGTGTCATGTGTGAAATAGGAAAACAGGTTATTCATAATCAGTGGTCCGATAATGGTGGTGAGACTCATCAGGCTTGTGAGTGCTCCCTGCATTTCTCCCTGTTCGTTATTGGGCACATGGCCGGCAAGGATGGCCTGCAGTGAAGGGCCGCAGATACCGCCGAGGCAATAAGGAACCAGGAATGCAAACATCATCCAGGTGGAAGTTGCAAAGGCGAACAGGGTGAGTCCGATGGTATAAAGCATCAGTCCCAGGTAAATACTTTTTTCATTTCCTAAAACGGGATTGATCACCCTTGTGAGTCCGGCCTGTACCAATCCGACAAGCAGTCCAACAACAGCAAGAGAGATCCCAACCAGTTTTTCGTTCCATCCAAACTGGTACATAACAAAGAAACTCCAGTTGCCCTGTACAGCTTGTGAACCAAGATAGATCAGGAAAAAAGAAAAGGCCAGGCCACCAACAGCCGGATATTTTTTCAGGAATTTTAATGAACCAAAAGGATTGGCGCGCGACCATGCAAAGGGGCGGCGACTTTCAACCGGCAACGATTCAGGCAACATAAAATAGCCATAAAGGCAGTTGACCAGGCAAAGAATGGCAGCAGCATAAAAGGGAGCACGGATTCCCCATCCTGCAAGAAGCCCGCCCAGCGCGGGTCCTATAACAAAGCCCAGGCCAAAGGCAGCACCGATCAATCCGAAATTTTTTGCGCGGTTCTCTGCCGTACTTACGTCGGCGATATATGCGGATGCAGTAGTGAAACTTGCACCGGTTAAGCCAGCGATGATCCGACCTACAAACAACCATCCGTATGTAGGAGCCAATGCCAGGAAAAGATAATCAACTCCAAAGCCAAACAAAGAGAGCAGCAGGATCGGACGGCGTCCATATTTATCACTCAGGTTACCTACCAGCGGGGCACAGATAAATTGTGTAATGGCATAGACCGAAAGCAGCAACGCTCCATAAGAACTGGCTTCGTTAAGAGGTATATGTTTTAACTGACTGATCAGGTCCGGCATTACCGGGATGATCAGACCCCAGCCCATCACATCGATGAGGAGCGTTATAAATATGAAACCAATGGCGGCCTTTCTGTCTTTAAGCATAAAGTATACGGGGAAATGGAATGCAAAGTATAAGAATTTTTGTCAGTTAAGACAATCAAACATTCAAAACAGGCATGTTTTTCGCCAGAAAGATATTAACAAAGATTCGGCGAATGATCCGTCCCCGCCTTATATCTTTGCCGCACTCTCACATCATATTTAACTATTAAAAAAACCGTTACAGATTTCTCACTAAAAAAGTTTATTATGAAAAGAATCCTATTACCAATCCTTTCCGCCGTTTTCCTTGTCTCCTGCGTGAGCACAAAAAAATATAAAAAGTCACAGGCGGAGACCGCAGCATTACAGGCACAGTATACCACATCACAGTCATCATTGACCGATTGTAACACAGACAAAGCTGAACTTACCCGTCAGAAATCTGCTCTTGAAAACGATATCGTCAACCTGAACAAACAGATGGACCTGCTGAAGCAGAACAATACATCTGCCCTGAAACAACTTGAGGATCTTTCGGTAATCACAGGTGCCCAGGCAGAAAGCATCAAGAAGTCGATGGAAAATATCGGTGCGAAGGATAATTATATCCAGACGCTCCAACAACAGATGGCGCGTAAGGATTCTCTCAATATGGCACTGGTTATGAACCTGAAAGGTGCAGTTGGAAATATGAACGACCAGGACATCAACATTAAGGTTGATAAAGGCGTTGTTTATATCGACATTTCTGACAAACTTTTATTCAAGACCGCAAAGTATGATGTTACTCCTGAAGCGAACGTAGTACTTGGAAAGGTTGCCGCTGTGCTGAAGAACCAGCCGGATATCGAATTCATGGTTGAAGGTCATACCGACAATGTGGAATATAAAGGTGGCGGTCTGGTGCTGGACAACTGGGACCTGAGCGTTAAACGCGCTACATCCGTTGTTCGTATCCTGCAGAACAAATATGGCCTTGAGCCGGCAAAGATCGCTGCTGCCGGTCGTGGTGAATACAAACCTGTTGCTGACAACTCTACGAAGGAAGGCCGGGCTGCAAATCGCCGGACCCGTATCGTGATCCTGCCACAACTTGATCAGTTCTTCAAATTACTGGAACCCAACAAGGGATAAGATTATATAATCTGAAAAAGGGCGCCTGCATTACATTAATGCGACGCCCTTTTTTTATGTCTTCCAGATACTTCGCCCCGAAAAAAGCGAATACAGATATTGGCTTTATAAAATCAAATTTTCCGGGTCGGAGAAGAATATTTTATTAGGGGTTCTTGCGCGGAGGGTAACTATGAAATCAGGAATTAATATTGAGTTCTTCAAATACTCCCGTCTCTTTATTTTTCCGCACATTGTCTCCATGGAAATAACGGCCATTCATGGCAACATAGGTACCTGCGGGAAGGGTTTGTGCAAAACCGAGGGCGCTGCCAAGGTTGAAGAGACCGTCGGAGCTACCAAACTTTATGGGGATCATTGCACCGGTCAGGACAATCGTTTTATTTTTTATTTTTTCAGAAAGAACCCTCGCAGTTTCTGACATGGTGTCGGTACCATGGGTGATGATGATGCGGTCTTCCTCGCATTGCTGGCACTGGTGAACAATCAGTTCGCGGTCCTCGTCTGTCATTTCAAGACTGTCGATCATCATCAGCGTTCTTATCTCCACCTCTACCCTGCAGCGCCCCTTTTCCAGGAGCTCGTGCATATGAGTGTCTTTGAAATAAAGTTCGCCGTTTAGTTCGTTATATTCCTTATCAAATGTTCCGCCTGTTATAAAAATCCTGATCGCCATATATCTGTTTGACGATGCAATATACTTATTCTGAAAAATCAACCAGATACTCTCATTGTTTTGAGTCTTGCTTCTTCGAGATCGAGTTCACGTTCCCGCTCCTTGATCAGCTCTTCATCAAAATCCCCTGAAACTCTTGCCCTGTTTAGTTCCTGGCGCCTGACATCGACCACTTCCACCAGCATTTTGCGATAGAGTGGCAGGTAAAAAGTCGCGTCTTCGGGTTCGCCGGAATCTTTTTCAAGCCGCTTCCTCGTAACCTCAATCATCCGTTCGTACCGGTCCCGCACCCGCTTATAGGCGTCGATGGTATTCACCTGTTCGCTGTAATTGGTATCGATAAATGAGAGGACCGTCTCTGCCAGCTGGACGCGGAGCAGCAGTGATTTTATATGGGCCGAATCCTGTTCTTTCTCCTGGATACCCAGGATACGGATAAGCGGCCGCAGGCTGAGGCCCTGGAGCACGAGCGTTATAATGATTACTACAAAAGTGATAAAGAGAATCAGGTTACGGTGGGGAAAGGCTTCGCCGGTAGTAAGGGTAAGCGGAACGGCAAGCGCGGATGCCAGTGATACCACACCACGCATTCCGCTCCAGGCCACGAGGAAGATGGCCCTCCATCCCGGGTTTTCTTCTTTCTCCCGGATACTTTTGACCAGCAACCGGGGCAGGTAGGCACCGGGGAAAACCCAGATGATCCGTACAACGATAGTGAGCAGGCTGATGATCAATGCATAGATAATTGCTTCGGTAACGGAATAACTGCCCAGGCCATTCATAATGATGGGTAGCTCGAGTCCGATCAGGATAAACACAAAACCATTTAACAGGAAGATCAGTGTTTGCCAGATACTCAGCACATTCAACCTTGATTCATAACTGAACAGGCGGTGAGAATGATAGGTCAGGAATAATCCGCCGGTCACCACCGAAAGCACTCCTGAATAATGGAAGTGTTCAGCAGCTACGTACATAATATAGGGTGTGATAAGGGTGATGCCCGCATCAATGACTGGTGTGGTGGGAAGATACCGGTGAAAAGCAAACACCACCATGGCAATGGCCAGGCCGATGGCGATACCCATCAGGGCAACCACGAAAAATGTCTGCGCTGCCGAAAGCACCTCGAAATGTCCGGTGAGTATGGCGGCAACGGCAAAGCGAAACACGATCAGTGAAGCCGCGTCATTCACAAGGCTTTCGCCTTCAAGAATGGTGACCACGCGTTTTGGCGCGTTCAGGCCCTGAAGGACAGAAGTGGCCGCTACTGCGTCGGGTGGCGAGATGATACCACCCAACAGGAAACCATATGCGAGGGGGAAATCGGGAATTATTGCATGGGACAACAGTGCTACAGCAGCCGAAGTAAAAATAACGAGACCAAATCCAAGCATGGTAATGGGCCGGCGAAGTCGCCAGAAATCTTTCCAGGCAGTATTCCAGGCGGCCGCATATAAAAGGGGTGGCAGGAAGATCAGGAATACCAGTTCGGGGTCGAGACTGATATTTGGAATACCCGGAACCAGGCTGATCAGGATACCGCCGATCACCAGGAAAATTGGATACGGAATATTTACCCTGCTGCTGGCCATTGTCAGCATAGAGATGGTAAACAGTAGCGATAAAATCAGTAAAAGGTTATCCTGGATCATAATATTCAAGGTAAGAAAATCCGGAAAAGGATTGGTAAACTATAGTTCTGCTTCAAGGCTTTTTTGCATGGAAAATTGCAGACATAATTTTTCAAGGTTTTCAGTGATGCCGGAAATAAAGAGGAACTGATCTACAATTGGTTTGAATTCTGAAAGGTTTTGCCTGGTGTCTGTGTCAATAAGACCCTGCTGCAGTTCCAGTTTCCGTTTATTGATCAGTTCATTCACCCGTATATTCAATGCCAGCGGTTTGGTTTCTTCCGTAATGGCTTCGGGCGGCAGGTGATTGATCATTCCGATTGCATTATCGAGGTTATCAATAATAGCGGCGATGATCTGGTTGAAATCGTCTGAATGATATTTCTCAGACAGCGATGCAGAGAAATGCGACAGCGCGGCGATATGTGAATTAAGCATATGAACCATCACCACAAACTCGTGCATATGTCTTGCATTTTTCTGTTTACTTCTTGGCTCTGAAAGCATTCTTGAAAAAGTTTCCGATAAATTGCCCAGGGATACAAATGCATCTTTCCTGCTTAGTTTATAATCAAGCAGGGGAACGGGCTGCCCCGCAAAATTTTCTGCAACATTTCTAAAATAAGCAAGGCTTGCAGTAAGTGCTTCGGACATATAGGCCGGGATCTGTTTATGTTCCCATGCGGGCAACAGCAGGATACTCGCCGCAAATGCAATAGCCGATCCGATGCTGGTATCTACCAAACGGTCGATGATTACCTTGTCATAATCCTGCGAACCCAGCAGGTAGAACACAATGAAAATATAGGGCGTCATGAGGAACACACTGATAAGATATTGAGTGCGCAGAAAACTATAGGTTCCTGTCATCAATACCAGCATAATCACAAAAAGGGCGGTCCTGTCGCGGATAAAATAAAGGATCGCAAAACCCAGCAATGCACCCGCAATGGTACCTGTTATCCGCTGGTAGTTCCGGATCCTGCTGACACTGTAGGCGGGTTTCAGGATCACCAGAATGGTAAGCAGGATCCAGTAGCTATGGCCAAGAACGAACAGGTGGGACAGGATAAATCCCACGATCATGGCAACACTCAAACGCAGTGCATGCCTGAATGTGCCGGAACGAAGGGTCAGGTTATCGATCAGGTGTTTCGGGTCGAGGTCGGTCCGTGTTACAAACTGGTCGTAATTGTCAACAGGTTTATCCGTATATACTTTTGCATCCCTGCGAGTATAGTTGTGAAGCGTATACAGGCGGCTGGTAAAGTCTTCGAGCGACTGAACAATTTTTTTAAGGCTGATAAGTCCCTCGAAAGTGGAAGGGGATCTTTTTACATCGCTGAATTCTTTGAACTCCTGCTGGAGTTTCTGGAGACTGCGTTGCAGCTCGTCTGGCGGCCTGGAGGCTTCGCCGCTTTGCACGGCCAGTGCATTCAGTTCAAGTTCTGTTGCCAGCTGGTCAATGAACCGGCGGATCTTTTCCAGGATTCCCGTTCCGTCGAATGCCAGGTGCAGTGCTTCGTAGGAATGGAAGGATGTAGTTGTTTTTTCGAACAGGTCAACGCTATCGGTAAAGATCATCAGTAAGGTGCGTCCGGTTGGTTGCGATTCCTTTACGATGCTCCGGCTTTTAAAAAGCAGTTCCCTTACCAGTAATTGTTTTTGCTGGACCTGGGCCTGTTTTTCCATCATGTCGAGATAGATATGATGGAAATCGGCATCCCGCTCGTAAAAAAAAGCCCGGGTGCGGAGGTAGTCTGCAATGGCGAACATACTATCTCCCAATGCCTGCTGGATCAGGCGGTATGGCCTGAAATTATAGAGGGTAAGGCTGAAGATCATGTACCATATTCCGCCGAAGGCGACAGAAGATGCGCTGAGCAGGATATCCCATCCGGTGTACACACGATACAGGCTGAGTACCATAATCAGTAATCCGGCAACACCGATACTGTTGACCCTTACGCCATAAACACCGATCATACTTAAAATGAAACAGAAAACCGGCACCATGATGCCGAGTGCAATGGGAAAGGGGGCCAGGAAGGAAGTAAGCAGGGACACTACAAAATTAATGATGATGGTGGCAACCATTCCATTGCGGCGGGCAAGCGGGGGGCCGGGGAGATCTGCTACACTGGTGCACATGGCGCCCAGTGCTACGATCAGGCCGTAATCGGGGTGCCCCATATAATTCAGTACCACTGCCGGTAGTGTAATACCAACGGTGATCCGCAGCCCTTCTGCGAAATAATAACTATTGACGAAACTCTTATACTCCCTGAAATAATCCATGTCAGCCCAAAGTTAGCATGCCATACCTGCAAAGCTTAAGAAGCGCAACGGGATTTTTTGAAAATACAGGAGAGTGGACTTATAACTCCGATTGCGACGACAGCGAGTTTAAATTTTATCGATGATTGAGGTGGTGGACCGGCGACGGTGGAAATGTTTAACGGCAAACACGCGTTTGTTTTTGTGATCCAGTCCCGATAACTTTAAAGAATATAACCATAACATGAAAAAACTGCTTCTCACCTGCGTAATAGCCGCACTACTGGCCGCTTCCTGTGGTACCGCCGATTCAAAAAAAACCGGTAACGATGGTTCTGCAGCACTGAACGCAGATTCACTGGGTAAAAATATTGCTGTGCTTGCTTCGGACGGGTTCATGGGGCGGAAACCATTTACCGAAGGTGAAACAATGACTGTTGAATTCCTGAAGCAGGCGTTTAAGAATGAAGGTCTTGAACCGGGAAACGGAAACAGTTATGAACAGGAAGTACCGATGGTAAGGATCACCACTGAGGCAGCGCCGGTGATGAAGATCAGTGCACCAACCGGTGATTTTGAATTGAAGGGGCTGGATGATTATGTAATCTGGACCGACCGGACCGAACCCGTTGAAACGCTTGATGCGGCCGACCTGGTATTTGCAGGTTATGGCGTGGTGGCACCTGAATATGGATGGAATGATTACGAAGGACTGGATGTAAAAGGAAAAGTGGTGCTCATCAGGGTTAATGACCCCGGTTTCCATAACCATGATACTTCTTTGTTTAAGGGAAATACGATGACCTATTATGGAAGATGGACGTATAAGTTTGAGGAAGCAGCAAGGCAGGGAGCAAAGGGTTGCCTGATCATCCATGATGTGGAAGGGGCGAGTTACCCGTTCACTGTAGTGCAGAACAACTGGAACAGTTCGAGATTGCGGCTGGATAACCGCAACAAATCAGAAACCCTTTGTGATATTATTGGCTGGATCAGCAATGAAGCAGCTACCCGGATTTTAAAGGCAGCAGGAAAAGACTCCACATTACTTGCAGGTGCCGGTATAAAAGGATTTCATGGAGAACCACTGGGCCTGAAGGTTTCGGCAAGTATGAAGGTCAGCACCACGTATAATAAATCAATCAATGTGATTGGTAAGATCACCGGTTCAAAATTTCCTGAGGAAACAATTATTTATACAGCCCATTGGGACCATCTTGGGATCGGTAAAGCTGATGAAACCGGCGACTCGATTTATAATGGTGCGCTGGACAATGCCAGCGCCACGGCTGGATTACTTGAACTGGCCCGTGCGTTCAAAAGTGCTTCTGTTGCACCGGAGAGAACAATCGTGTTCCTTTCAGTTACTGCCGAAGAACAGGGTCTCTGGGGTTCTGCATACTATGCATTAAACCCGGTATATCCGTTGAGTAAGACCCTGGCCAATATTAATATGGATGGACTTAACTGGTATGGCCGCACAAAGGATATTGTAGTAGTTGGACAGGGACAGAATGAACTGGAGGATTATCTCCGCGAAGCGGCCGAAAAGGAAGGGCGGGTAATTGCTTTTGAAGCAAAACCGGAAGCTGGATATTATTACCGCTCGGATCATTTCAATTTTGCCAAACTGGGAGTACCGGCTCTGTACACAAGCACCGGTTCGGATGTGATTGGGCAGGCGCCAGGTACGGGTAAAAAAAATGAAGACGAATACACCAGGGATCATTATCACCGGCCGTCAGATGAATACGATCCTGCTACCTGGAAACTTGATGGCGCCATTGCAGACCTGTTATTACTTTACCAGGTAGGCCGGAAACTGGATACCGCAGCCACATTCCCCGTTTGGAAAACCGGCTCCGAATTCAAGGCGATCCGGGAAAAAACAGGTAAGCCGTAAATTGGAAAGAACGAGTTCTTTTGCGGGCTGGAAAGCTGTCAATGAATTCAAGGCGATCCGGGAAAAAAGCAGGTGAACAGGTAGGGGATTAACGGACATGCCTGCCAGAAAATCCGGGCGTCCCAAAAAAAATCTAATAAAAAGTTAACGTGGTATATTGAAATCGGTTACTTTAGCGAACCCTAAGGGCAAAAAAAAAGGCCCTTCCGTAGAAACGGACTGACCTCTAACGATTGCTTGCCATATGAAAATTCTTCGAAGTAGATTTCGGATCCCGGTTTAAGGGATTTTTTGCAGGACTCTCTTCACTTACTTTGACCTCTGACGACTTGCCTTCACTATTGCTTATCTATCTTTTTCTTGCCTGCTGCGCTATTACATAACAAATGTAGCGCAGCTATTTTCTTTTCACAAAACAACTTATTCGTACTTTCGGGATGCCAAAGACGTATCAAAACGAATCAAACCCTTGCTGGTGGCTGATTCCATGAAAATTTTTGCACGATGTCCAACCGTTCCCATGACATATTATTCCAATTAATAAAGTCACTCGAAAAGGCCGAAAAACGGCATTTTAAGCTCTACATCAAGCGAAGTTCTGCTAAGGAAGACCTTAAAATCGTCAGATTATTCGATGCATTGGACCATCAGGACACATATGATGAAAAATTCTTATTGAAGAAGTTGCCGGGAACGGAGAAGCGGCAGCTCTATAACTTAAAGACCCATTTATACGGTGAAATCCTGGCAAGCCTTCGTTTACTGAAGAGTGCCGACAGCATTGACCTTCAGTTGAATGAACAATTCGACTATGCACATATCCTTTATAAAAAGGGGTTATTCCTGCAGAGTGTCAAAATTCTGGAGAAGGCGAAGGAAATCGCCAAATCAAATCAGAAACTTTATTTCCTGGCCCAGGTAATTGCATTGGAGAAAAGGATTGAAAACCTGCACATTACCCGTAGTATCCAGAGCCGGGCCGACAGCCTTGCAATTGAAGCAAATGAAGTAAGCCGTCATATCGATATTGTTGCCAGGTTAAGTAACCTGTCGCTCCAGTTATTCAGCTGGTATACGCGGCACGGGCACGCTCGTAACGAAAACGATGAGAAAGGCGTTAAAAAATTCATGGCAGATAACCTGCCGGCTGATGTGCATAATCTCACCGGGTTTTACGAACGCCTGTACCTGTACCAGAGTTATTGCTGGTTTGCCTTTATCCGGCAGGATTTCCTTCAATACTACCGGTATGCGCAAAAATGGGTGGACCTGTTTGAGTCGGAGCCATTAATGATCCGCGTGGAGACCAGTCATTACATAAAGGCGCTTCATTATTTGCTGAATGCACATTTTGACCTCCGCAATTTCTCGCAGTTCGAAAAAGTGCTGCAGCATTTTGAAGTTTTTTCACAAACGGCGCGGGTAAGGGAACATGACAACTTCCGGATCCAGGCCTTTGTTTATATAAGTACCGCAAAGATTAACCAGCATTTTATGCTTGGGACCTTCAGGGAAGGCCTGTCGCTTGTTCCGGATATCGAGGAAAAACTGGAAGAAAACGCCATCTTCCTTGACCAGCATCGGATTATGGTGCTTAACTATAAAATCGCCACACTGTATTTTGGTAGTGGCGATTACAGCACGAGTATTGATTACCTGCAGAAGATCATCCATGAAACAGGTGATCTGCGAACCGATCTTCAGTGTTATGCAAGGTTACAGCACCTGCTCGCGCATTTTGAATTAGGGAACTTTGATATAATTGAGTCGCTCACCAAATCGGTGTACCGTTTCATGGCCAAAATGCAAAACCTGACGGTGATCGAGGAAGAAATCTTCCGCTTCCTGCGGCATTCATTCCATAATATTTCGCCAAGAAAATTGAAACCGGAACTGGAAAACTTTCTTCAAAAGATCAAACACCTGGAAAAGAACAGGTTCGAGACCAGATCGTTCGCGTATCTCGATATCATCTCATGGGTGGAGAGTAAGGTTTACCAGAAACCAATGGGACAAATTATTCATGAAAAATATCTCGCCAGCAAACGTAAAGTCAAAAAATAAACGCCTCCGGCGTAACTTGCACCCATGTTGGATTACTTATCAGGATTGAACGAGCGGCAGAAGGAAGCGGTGTTACATATTAACGGTCCGCTGATGATCATAGCGGGTGCAGGGAGCGGTAAAACGAAGGTGCTGACAACCAGGATAACACACCTGATGGCTTCGGGTGTTGATTCATTCAATATACTGGCCCTGACATTTACCAACAAGGCCGCCAAGGAAATGAAGGAACGGGTGGAGAAGATCCTTGGTAACAATGAAGCAAGGAATCTTTATATCGGAACCTTCCACAGTGTGTTTGCCCGCATCCTGCGCGGTGAAGCAACCCGCATTGGTTATCCTTCCAACTTCACCATTTACGATACCGATGATGCAAAAAGCGTAGTCAAGACCGTGATCAATGAATTGCAGCTGGATGATAAACATTATAAACCCAACCAGGTTTATAACCGGATTTCTTCGGCGAAGAATGCATTGGTTGGTCCGGTTGAATATGCCAATGATTATTATCTCCAGCAGGAAGACATGCGTGCCAATCGTCCGGCCATGGCCCAGATCTTCGATGCCTATGTGAAACGTTGTTTCAAGAATGGTGCAATGGATTTTGATGACCTGCTGCTGAAATTTTATGAACTGTTAAAAACGGTTCCCGAGAGCCTGAGTAAATACCAGCACAAATTCAAATACATCCTCATTGATGAGTACCAGGATACCAACCCGGCACAGTATGAGATAATCAAACTGCTGGGAGCCATGCATGAAAATGTTTGCGTGGTGGGTGATGATGCCCAGAGCATCTATTCATTCCGGGGTGCAACTATTGAAAACATACTCCAGTTCCAGAAGGATTATGACGAAGTAAAAGTGGTGAAACTGGAGCAGAACTACCGGAGTACGCAAAGTATTATCCATGTTGCGAATGCGGTTATTGCAAATAACAAGGGGCAGATAGAAAAAAAATTATTCACCGAGAATGCGGAAGGTGATAAGATCCGGCTTATCCGGACAGCATCGGATAACGACGAGGGAAAATTTGTTGCAGACACCATCCAGGAACAGAAACTCCGGAATCATTATAACAATAAGGATTTCGCGATCCTTTACCGCACCAATGCACAAAGCCGTGCATTTGAGGAAAGCCTTCGGCGCATGGGCATTGCCTATACCATTTTTGGGGGTATGAGTTTTTACCAGCGTAAGGAAATCAAGGATATGGTTGCCTACCTGCGGCTGCTGGTTAATAAAAAAGATGAAGAGGCGCTTAAAAGGATTATCAACTTTCCGGGTCGTGGCATTGGAAAAACCACGGTGGATAAAGCGATCCTTGCTGCCAATGAAAATAATATCTCCATGTGGGAAGTGCTGGAGAATGCGGAAAAATATGGTTACCGTGCCGGCACACTGGGAGCGATTGAAGATTTCGTTTTAATGATCAGGAGTTTTTCCAGTATGCTTGAAACGAAGAATGCTTATGAAGTGGCGTTCCACGTGGGCAAGCAGACGAATATTGTGCGGGAACTTTTTAATGATAAAAGTACCGAAGGTGTACAGCGATATGAGAATATCCAGGAACTGCTGAACAGTATCAAGGAGTGGACAGAAAGTCCGGACAATGAAGATGGCGAGGTGGTAGACAAGAGCCTTGGCTCCTATCTGCAGCAGATCACCTTACTGACGGATGCAGACAATAAAGATCCCAATGCAGATACCGTTAAACTAATGACCATTCACGCAGCGAAAGGTCTTGAGTTCAATTGTGTGTTCGCTGCCGGGCTGGAAGAAATGTTATTCCCCAATGCGATGTCGGTCAATACGCGGGAAGAACTGGAAGAAGAGCGGAGATTATTTTATGTAGTGATCACCAGGGCAAAACAAAAACTGTGGATTACTTACGCAAACTCACGTTATAAATTCGGATCACTGGTGCAGAATGAACCAAGCAGGTTTATTGAAGAACTGCCCGACTCCCATCTGGACAGGAGTTTTGCAGGCGCCAGCCGCACTCCTTCCGGCAGTAGTTTCGGTACCTCTGCTTTTGAGCGGATGAACGGTGGCAGAAGTGCTGCAAAACAGGCGGAAAGCAGATATGGTCCTCCTCCAAATAAAAGTAAAGACGAAAAGCCTTCGTACCTGCCACCAAAATCGAATTACCAGAAGACGGTGGAACATACACCGTCGGCCGATTTCATCGCCAGTGATACAACCAATCTCAAAGAAGGTCAGAAAGTAGAACACCAGAAGTTCGGGTTTGGCGAAGTGGTGAAAATGGAAGGCGCAGCCCATAACCCCATTGCCACAGTTAAGTTTCAGATCAACGGTGAAAAAAAGATCATGCTTAATTATGCAAAACTCAGGATCCTTGAGTAGGGGAATTTTGTAGTATTCCGGAGTACGCTAACTGTATAAACGCGACAATATTCAGGTTATCAGGGAACTCCTCCCTGGTAGTTATGCACATTTACTTCGTTCGGAACAGCATTTGCATAAGGCAGGTCAGCCGCATCATCAGTACATAACGACCTAAAAATCGACCTATGATCAAGGATCTGTCGGCGGTGTATGAACCTGCCCCATATACTTTCATTACACTCAACACCGTTGATTACATAGATGTGTTTATACGCCCGGTGTATAAACAGGTGATTGTTCATACGCTCAATCATTTTATTGAACAGGAGAAGATTATTGTTTATGCTTGGTGTCTTATGACCAATCACCTGCAGCTGATTGTTCAGCCATCACCTTCAATGTCCCTTGCCGGAATCGAAAAGGAATTCCGTTTATTCACTACTGAAAAAATTATAGAAGCGCTTGATGCGGAACCTGAAGTAAGGAGGTCATGGATGTTATGGCATTTTGGAAGCAAACAAACATCTGCCGGCAAATTGCAGATCTGGCAGGCCGCGGGTGATAGCTCAGTTATACCTGCATCAAGTGCTGATCTGATGCTCGCGCATTTTGAACATATCCATCAAAACCCGGTGCGCGAACGGATCGTGGATTCCCCTGTGGAATACCGCTACAGTTCGGCACGTGATTATACCGGTATGCAGGGCCTGGTAAATGTAGTTACCCTTCCGTATATCGAACAAAGACTGGCTGTTTCCGAACATACCAACGGAGGTTTCCTTGTCAAATATGTAAGACGGGGCTGATAAATCCTTTCATGCTAACCATACTCCGGATTACCGGTTATATTTGCGCTATATCCATTAAAGCGCAAAACCTTCATGGCCCGTCGCCGAAACCCGAACCTCTCCCGCTGGCTTCTTGCATTTTGCCTCCTGCTTCTTCTTGCTGCGGGTACCTGGTTATTTGTTAAGTGGCTGGCATACCGCAAGGCTAAATTCACCCGTTATCCCGAATTCGGCATCAACATTCCGAATGAATATTCTATCCACGGTATTGATGTTTCACGTTACCAGAAAATTATTGCCTGGGAAGAGGTATCTGATATGCGTGCCAGCCAGATCCGGCTTGGTTTTGCATTCATCAAGGCTACAGAAGGGATCGGGAATATGGATCCGCAGTTCCCGCGCAACTGGAAAAAGACCAGGCAGAATGATCTTGTTCGTGGTGCCTATCATTTTTTTATAGCATCAAAAGATGGTAAGATGCAGGCTCAGAATTTTATCCGCCGCGTATCATTGGAGAAGGGCGACTTCCCACCTGTGCTGGATGTGGAACAAAGAAATGGTGTATCAAAGGCAACTCTCCAGAAAGAAGTGAGGGCCTGGCTTGCAACAGTGGAAGCCTATTACCAGGTGAAGCCGATTATCTATACCAATGTTGATTTTTACAACCAGAACCTGGGTGAAGAGTTTGATAAATATCCATTATGGGTAGCGCATTATTACCAGCAGGAAAAACCAAGGATCGGAAGAAGCTGGTCGTTCTGGCAGCATAGCGATAAAGGGAATGTCAATGGAATAACTTCAAGGGTCGACTTTAATGTGTTCCGTGGTGACAGCAGTGATTTCCAGGAATTACTGATGCCCTGATGGAAGTATGATTCCTTTTTGTTCTTTGTATTGTTTATGCCCTGGACCGGGAAACTGATTTAGGAGATCCGGCCATTGGTTTCAAAACCCGGGACGGTCATTTGTCCCCACTTTTAACAGCCCGTTTGGAGCGGTCTCAACTTGAATGATCGGAGATGATAACCCAGGTGCCTCCGATCCGGTGGAAGATTAAGGTGAAATGACCTGTTAGATCACCAATAGTTCTTTTCAGGGTCCATTTGCCTGTTACCTGGTAATATTCGGGTGATAGCCGTTTCACCTGGATTATATCAAAATGAAGTTGTCCCATTGCACTGGTATCCGGATATCCCTTCCGGTAATTGTCCAGCGTATTTTGCCAGCCATAGGTAACACCTGATTTGCCGATGAACATCAGGGAATCATTTTTCCAGTAGCCTTCCATGAATTTTTCAAGGGAACCACGGTTCCATGCGGCAGTCTGGGTAGCAAGGATATCGCGTATCACCGCCTCATCTTTTTTCTGGGCCGGGGAAACAGCCGGGAGGCAAAAGAGGGCAAGAATCAGGAGACATGGTTTCATATAGATGGTTTTAAAGCAGCGGGGACAGGATTTCATTTCCAACCTGCGGAAAAACATACCCATTTATATCCGGCACTGCCTTCTAAACAAATAACTTTCAGGTAAATTTACTATTCTTTCATTTATTATATGAGGAATGAAGCCTTGTTGGCAGCCATTGGGCCACATTGCGCCCATTACGGGTTCACGGCAAAAGATTTGCATAAACGCAATGGGCAGGGCGTGAAACCCGGTCCGGAAACAGCCTTTCTAATTATGCGAATTTTCCCTCTTGTCTTTTTGGTCCTTGTTTTGGGTTCCTGCGCGGCGAAGAAAGAAAACCTGGCCAATCCACCGGGTTATAACCTCGCTGCACCAGTGGTCATTAAACTTCCGCTTGAGCTGGATGAGATTTCGGGAGTTACATTTTATCCGACAGACACCAGTTTGTTTGCAATCACTGATGAACTGGGGCTTATTTATAAAATAACACCGGGTCCGCAGACAGCAGTAAACAAATGGAAGTTCGCCGATCCCGGGGATTACGAAGAAGTGGTGCTGATCGACAGTGTCTTTTATGTGTTGGAGAGCGGAGGCAGTATCGCTTCTGTTAAGTTTGTGGAATCGGGTTCGGCTATCCGTAAAGACCATCTCTTTCCTTACGGTGAAAAAAATGAGTTTGAGTCGTTGTATTATGATTCTACCTCAAAAAAACTGGTCATGGTCTGTAAAGACTGTGATATTGATAAAAAAAAGAAGCTTAGCACTTTTACGTTTGACCCGGTCACCAATGAATTTTCTGACAGGTCGTTCAGCATAAATATCGACGAGCTTGCGGTCCGGATGAAGACCGAGATTTTTCGTTTCAAGCCCTCCGCTGCAAACCAGCATCCGATTACAGGGGATATTTATATCATTTCAGCGATCAATGAGATCCTGCTGATTACCGACAGGAATGGAAAGATAAAAGGGTTTTACCCCCTTGATTCAGGGATATTCAAACAACCGGAGGGCCTCTGTTTCACCAATACCGGCAAAATGATTATTACCAATGAAGCGGCAGATGTGGGAACCGCCAACATACTGATTTATGATTTCAAAAAATGACAGACACACCATGAGGTTAACATCTCTCTGCATTGCTATACTGTTTTATTGCCAGTTGAATGGGCAGACCGATACTATCCAGTCGCGCATAATACTTGTTGGGGATGCCGGCGCCCTGGTGAACGGCAAGTCGCCCGTGATAGATGCAATCCGTAAACAACTGCCACTCGACAAAAAGACCACAATCCTGTATCTGGGTGACAATCTTTATGAAGTGGGACTGCCAAATATCTATCACCGGGATTACCAGCAAGCCAAGGCTGCGCTGGATTCACAGATTGTCATCGCCCGCGGTACGGACGCAAATGTGCTGATGATTCCTGGCAACCATGACTGGAACCGGGCAGGCCCGGGCGGTGAAGAGGCAATCAAACGACAGCAACTGTACGTTGATTATTCGGGACAGAAGAACGTGCGGTTTTTTCCACAGGACGGTTGCCCCGGTCCGGTGGAAGTAAAAATCAGCGACGATGTAGTGTTGATTGTTTTCGACAGCCAATGGTGGCTGCATGAATTTGAACGACCGGGAGTGGAGTCGGACTGCGATCAGAAAACAACCGAGCAGGTACTGGCTGAACTGGGTGACCTGCTCAACAAAAACATGAATAAACTGGTGATCTTTGCCTGTCATCACCCATTCAGGAGTAATGGTATCCACGGTGGTTATTTCACCTGGAAACAACACCTTTTTCCCTTTACCGACCTGCGCGAAAACCTGTATATCCCGCTTCCTGTTCTTGGTTCCATCTATCCCATTTCCAGGAGCGTGTTTGGAACACCGCAGGATCTGCCCCACCCACGTTACCAGGACATGATCTATCAGTTCAATGAAGTATTAAAAACCCATCCCCATGTTATCCGGGTCCATGGTCATGAACATAACCTGCAATGGATCCAGAATGACAGCATTGCCCAGCTGATAACAGGAAGTGGCTGCAAGACCACCCGTGTATCGGATGGACCAGATACCTGGTACACTGCCAGGAATCTTGGGTTTGCAATGATGGAGATTTCCACCAATAAACGGGCGAAGGCTACATTTTATGAACTCGATTCGGACCAGGATTCGGTAAAGCCTGCTTTCAGCGCAGAGATCATGGAGTTCAGCAAACTTCCAAAGCTGGAAAAGGAAGACACCACCGAGGCATTGTTTACCTATAAGGACAGGGCGGTTGCACCTGCCAGCCTGCAATACCCGCCGGCAAAGGGTTTCCGGAAACTGATGAACGGGACCAATTACCGGGAAGTATGGTCAACGCCGGTTGACTTCAAAGTATTCAACATCAGGAAAGAAAAGGGAGGTTTTAAAATCATAGGAGTAGGTGGTGGCAAACAAACCAAGAGCCTGCAACTGGAAGATAAAAATGGGGTTGAATGGGCGTTGAGGACGATTGACAAGGATCCTGAGCTGACGCTTCCTGCCGGACTCCGCGGCAGTTTTGCGCAGTCGATCGTACAGGATATCATTTCAGCTTCACATCCCTATGCACCACTTGCCGTGCCCGATATCGCAGATGCTGCGGGGGTATTGACACCGCGACCTGAATTTTTTTATGTACCCGATGATCCGGCCCTTGGTTATTACCGGCCGTTCTTTTCATCAAAAATCTGCCTGCTTGAACGGAAAGAACTGGCGAAGGATAAGGATAGCAAGAGCAGTGAAAAATTCTTCAATAAAATGAGGGAGGACAATGACCAGACTGTTGATCAGTCGGCCGTACTTGCCGCCCGTTTGCTTGATATGCTTGTAGGTGACTGGGACCGGCACTTTGGACAATGGAGATGGATCCCCACCGATAGCGGACAGGGTAAATTTTTTGTGCCTGTGCCACGCGACCGCGACCAGGCATTCTCCTGGTCAAATGGTTTACTCATCAAGGCTGCTGCACGTCGCTTTGATATCCTGAAAGGATTTAATAAAGAATTTGATGATATCGAGGAATGGAATTCAACTGCAAAAGACTTTGACAGGTATTTTATGAACCAGCTGGACTGGCATACCTGGGATAGTATCACCAATTCTTTCGTTGAACGGGTAAATGATTCCGTACTGGTGAAGGCAGTTAAAAAATTCCCCAAAGAGATTTATGCAATCAGTGGCCCGGGAATAACTGAAAAACTTATCAACCGGAAAAATACTCTGGCGAAAGAATCAAAGAAATATTACGAGTTCATTTCACAGACCGTACAGGTACTGGGCAGCAACAAAAATGAATTCTTCCGGTTGTCGGCCGATGATGATGGAAGGCCAAAGCTGGAGGTATATGCATATAAAGATAACAGTGATACCAGCTTCCTGATGTACCATCGTGCGTTTGATCCGGCAATTACAAAAGAGCTTCGCCTCTACGGTTTCGGTGGCGAAGATATGTTCAGGATAGAAGATGATGTTAAGGGCAAGATGAAAGTAAGGATCATTGGCGGCCGGGGCGAGGATAGCTTTGTGGTCAATAGTTCCATCCGGACCTACCTCTACGATAATACCAACGAGAAAAGTGGTGTTATAAAAGGATCGCGGACCCATAACAAACTATCTGCTGATGATGGCGTAAACAGCTATGAACTTTATAGTTTCCGTTACTCGGTATTCAGTTACCCTAATGTGGCCCTTGGATACAATGGCGTGGACGGGGTGTTTGTGGGAACGGGTTTCAGTATCCGTACCCATGGATTCAGGAAAGAACCCTTTGCTACTGATCACAAGTTTGCAGGATTATTCGCGCTGGGTCAAAGGGCGCATACCTTAAAGTATAATGGTGAATTCATCAAGGTGCTGGGAAAAAATGACGTAGTGGTCAATTCAAGATATAGCCACCCCGGACTGAACTTCTTTTTCGGATTCGGAAACAAGACAAAAATCCCCAAAGGGCTTAATGGTGATGACTTCCGGGTGCGTTACAATTTCCTTGATGTTGATGTGCTGATCAGGAACAGGGTGGCCAGGATTTTCAGTGTAAGTGTAGGCCCCTCTTTTTTCCATTACTGGAGTAAGTTTTCGGATAATACAAAATATGTGCTGGCAGATCCGGCCGTGCTTGGACTTGATTCGGCATCGGTGTTTACTACAAAGACATACACCGGCGGTAAAATTATATTTGACCTGAATAATATCAACAACGATTTATTCCCAACCAGGGGTATCTCCTGGAGAACGCAGTTTACTTCCCTGCACGCGATTCATAACAAAAATACGCGGGCCGTTAATAAACTGGAAAGTGACCTTGTGGTATACGCAAGCCTGAGTGAACCCGCGCGGTTGGTAACGGTACTCAGGATGGGCGCCGGGCATATTTTTGAGAACTCTTTCGAATATTTCCAGGCAATGAGTTTCGGCGCAAACCGCGACCTGCGAGGCTTCAGGCGCAACAGGTATTCCGGCCAGACCATGGCATACGGTAGCCTGGAGTTCCGGTTTAAAATGTTTGACGTAAAGAGTTCGGTGCTTCCGGGGCAGGTGGGATTGTTGACATTTGGAGATATAGGAAGGGTTTGGTTCCCTCCGGAAAAGTCGAAAGCCTGGCACCCAGCATACGGGGGCGGACTTTATTATATCCCCTTCAATATGGTTTTTGTTAGTGCTGGTGTGGCAAAATCGGATGAGTTGCTTTTCAACGTCTCAATCGGTACCAAGCTGAATGTTACATTTTAATGTTGTTATATGAATATGTATTTCCAACTTACAACGAACGCTGAGGAACACGTGACAAACCTTTTCAAGGCCTCAGATACTTCCAGTCTGTTATACCATAATATTGATCACACACAATCTGTGGTGAGCCACTGTATGGAGATTGCGGAACATTACCGGCTTCCGGAAAATGAGAAGGCAATACTGCTGATCGCTGCATGGTTGCACGATACGGGTCACCTGTATATGGAGCCCCTGGGCCATGAAGAAAAAAGTGTGGAAATCATGAAGGAATTCATGGCAGTAAATTCAGTTGAATCCGATTTTACAGAGGCAGTAGGTGCATGTATAAGGGCAACTAAACTTGATGAGAAACCGCAGAACCTTTTGCAGGAAATTATTAAGGATGCTGATACTTATAACCTCGGTACAACCAGGTTTAAGGAAACGAATAAACTGATCAGGAAAGAATATGAACGGCGGGGACTTGTTTCCATGTTAAAAGACTTTGACCTGCAAACCCTGCAGTTGCTCGAGATGCACCAGTTCTATACCAGTTATTGCCAGGAACAGCTTAGTACACGAAAGGAAAAAAACCTGGTTAAATACCGGGCAAAGGTGGAGAAGGCAATTGCAAAACGCGGACCCGTAGGTATACAGTTCCAGCCTGTCGACAAAAATGCAAAGGAAAGCACACAAAAAGGGCTGGTCAACAAAGGGATCCAGACCATGCTGCGATTAACATCAGAGAATCACCTGGAGTTGAGTTCCATGGCGGATGGGAAGGCGAATATCCTAATCAGTGTAAATGCCATTATCATCTCCGTTATCCTTACCGTACTGATCAGGAAGATTGAAGTGGACCGCCACCTTGCTATCCCCACCTTTATTTTTCTTTTCTTTTCGGTGGCTACCATCATACTCGCCATCCTTGCCACCCGGCCACAGGTTACGGTTGGTAATTTCAGCCGGAATGATGTAATGCATAAAAAAACAAACCTGCTGTTTTTCGGTAATTTTTTTAAAACATCCCTTGATGAATACAAATGGGCAATGAGTACGCTGATGCAGGATCCCGAATATTTATATGGCAATCTTGTTACCGATATCCATTCACTAGGTGTGGTGCTTGGAAGGAAATACAAGTTGCTGAGAAAGGCCTATAATCTTTTCATGGTTGGGATAATTGTATCGGTAATTGCATTTATCCTTGCGATCATGCTGCACGATCCGCAGACCAATACGGTTATCAACAGCGACGCCTCTTCACCCCTATAACTGAACTATGGCAATTGACATTCACCTACCCGTTTTCAGAAGGTACCAGCGAAGGTGGGTTGCCCTCATTTCGGTGGCATGGGCCATTGTCGACCTGTTCCGCGTGCTGATCCTTTCATTGAACCGGAGGGTGGAAGACTATCCGTTTCAGGATATCACCTGGACACTTGCCATCAGCAGGTTTTTAATGGTGTGGTTGCTTAGTGCGATGTTTATATATATTGTACTGCTGCGTTTCAAACGCTGGTTCGGAGGCTGGTCTTTATTCACAGGTAATCTCATCAAAGGTGCGATACTTTGTGTGGGCGTGGCAATCATGAACGTATTGGTATTGTTCGTTCTTTGTATATTTTATTACGGACTTGGCGCGCAGGACAGTCTTGACCGGGTTTTGTATTATACATTTAACACACCCTGGTTATTTGATAACCTGTTGTTCTGGGTGCTTGTCATTACACCCACTCAATTGCTTCTGGAGATCAATGAAAAATATTCACCCGGGGTATTCCTGGAAATATTTTTTGGAAAATATATCCAGCCAAGGGAAGAAGAGCGGATTATTATGTTCATCGACCTGAAGGATTCAACACCAATTGCTGAACAACTGGGCCATAAGAAATATTTCCTGTTCATCCGGGATTTTATAAACTCCATTTCAACCGCAGTCCTGGAATATAATGGCAGGATCTACCAGTATGTGGGCGATGAGGTGGTGGTATCCTGGAAAATCGGGAAGGACGGGCATAACGGAAAGGCCTGTATCCGGGCGCTCATCGCGGCCCGTAAATTATTACAACAAGAAAATCCGCATTTCCGTCAGAATTATAATATCCTTCCGGAATTCAGGGTGGGGATCCATGCAGGCAAAGTAATGGTTGGGGAGATCGGGGTTATTAAAAAAGACCTTGCCATGAGCGGAGATGCCATGAATACGGCGGCAAGGATCCGGAGCGCAACCAGTGAACTGAAACACCGGTTTATAATGTCAAAGGATTTTGTAGACAGGATTAACCTGGAAGGTTTCCAGGCACAGAGCCTGGGACAGGTAGACCTGAAAGGCAAGGAAGGTTCGGTCGAATTATTTTCCCTTCATATATAGAGATTGTTCTGAATACTATCAGTGCAGACCTTAGCGGAATATGGTGGATTATCTTCAGTTATCATATCTGTTTTAGAGGAATGGTCGTCAACACCGAACAATTGATGTAACCTTAGTGATCACAGTCAGTTTCATGGGCATGGTCGTGTACCAAGCACAATTAATGTAGAGGCAATTTGATTAACCTTAATGATCACAGTCAGTTTCATGGGCATGGTCGTGCACCCTGCACAATTGGTAATTGATATAGTGGGCGCTGACAATCAAGACCACTGCTGGGATCAGCAGCCAGGTTTCCACATGCACATAAAACAATTTGAAGACCAGCAATGTTATTCCCAAAGAGAAGAGCGCCAGCGGCAGCATGCGGTGATGATGCTTCCGGAAGCCATGGTACAAGGCCCCCGCCCCGATAAGGAATGCCAGGACCACCATTCCGGCTTCAAATGCGGTATTGTGGATGATGTTCACACCAAACAGGGGTAGTGCGGAAAAAAACAGGGGAAGAACCGCGCAATGTATTGCGCAGGCAACCGAAGCGGTAATTCCTAATGCGTCCCATGTAAACCTGAATTTCATTCGGGAACAAAAATACAATAAAAGCAACAATGTTGCATTATATTTCTCTTCGTCGGATAATCGCAGTCGGCACATTAACTTTGGCACATAATCAGAAGTATGTCTAAGAAGGGTTGGATTTATTTAGGGGCCTTTGGAGTATTGGCAGTGGTCTTTTACCTAGTGGTGAAAGACTGGATTGTCCGCTCGGATACCATTTCGGTGGTTAAACCGTTTTCATTCCGGACCCAGGACGGTAATACGTTTACCAATAACGATGTGGCGGGGAAAGTGTACGTGGCGGAATATTTCTTTACCAGCTGTCCCGGGATCTGCCCTGTGATGAATAATAATATGCGTCAGGTATACGACCGGTTCAAAAAAGAACCAGGGTTTATGATTGTTTCGCACACCTGTGATCCGGAAAGGGATTCGGTGCAACAGTTGAAGAGGTATTCGGATTCAATGGGAGTGGATACAAAACACTGGGTATTTGTAACCGGCCGGAAAGACAGTCTGTATAATATGGCGCGTTTGAGTTATACGATCGATGATCCGGCAAATAATCTCTTATCGGTTGATGATGATTTTTTACACACGCAATTTTGGGCCCTGGTTAACCAGAAAGGGGAAGTAAAGCGGGTATACGACGGATTAAAGGAAAAAGAAATCCGGGAGATGATGACGGAAATCAATAAGTTATTAAATAATTAGAAAGGTGAATGAACATGGAAAAGGATATTAAAGAGATCCTGAAAAAGAACCAGCTGAGTGTGACAGCCAGCAGGGAAAAGATTCTCCAGCTGTTTATCGATCATAGCGGCGCATTGGCCCATGGTGATATTGAAAGAAAAGCAGGGGAGAAATTTGACCGGGTGACCGTTTACCGTACACTACAGACCTTTGTTGACAAGGGAATAATCCACTCCATTCCTACAGCTGATAATTCGGTCAGGTATGCCCTGTGTAAGGATAATTGCGAACAGGGACATCATCACGACCAGCATATACATTTCGTATGCACCAATTGCAACAACACTTATTGCCTGGACGATGTGGTCACTCCACAGATCCGTTTACCGAAGGGTTATTCCACCGAACATATTGAAGTAGTGGTGGAAGGGATTTGTATCAATTGTAAATCCTGAGCCTTTATTACAGAAGCACGGGCATAAAAAAAGCCCCCGTGTAGAAACACGGTGACTTAGGTTAAGGCTCTGATTAGTAGCTATTTTATAGAAAGTCTATATTTTCTCATTCAAAAATAACGACCATAGTTGATATTTCCGAATTTGTCTGATAACCATTTCAGGGTATTTTTTAATCAACGTTCGTTAATAAATCAAGCTCTTCTTTGACAAATCCCATCAATCCGCTGATATGTGCAGGCGAGAAATCAAAGACCAATCCAGCAGTCCTGAAGAGCTCGGGGAGTGTCTTTGTTCCACCCAGGCTTAATGCATTCAGGTAATTTTCCACGGCCTTGCCGGCATCGTGCTGGTATTGTTGCCAGAGTCCGATTGCCCCTAACTGGGCGATCCCGTATTCAATATAATAGAACGGTACTTCAAACAGATGTAACTGCCGTTGCCAGGCAAAGCGGCGATGCTCATCGAGTCCGGAAAAGTCTACAACAGGCGAAGTGAATTCATTGAGGATGGAACTCCATGCCGACGCACGTTCTTCATTGGTATGCTTCGGATGTTCATAAATCCAGTGCTGGAATTTATCGATAGTAGCAATCCACGGGAAGATGGTGATCACCCGTTCAAGTTGTTGCTCCTTGGCACGTGTAAGTTCTTCTTTATTATGGAAGAATACATGCCAGTGATTCATACTGAACAATTCCATACTCATACTGGCCACTTCGGCTATCTCCGTCGGATATTCCTTGAATCCATTCAGTTCAAGCCCGTGGGTAAGGAATGAATGGATGGCGTGACCACCTTCATGTACCATGGTGGTAACATCATCCAGCTGGCCCGCTGCATTCATAAAAATAAATGGTGCACCGCTTTCCGCAAGCGGGCAATTATATCCTCCCGGTGCCTTGCCTTTACGGCTTTCCAGGTCCAGATGTCCCATCTCTTTCATCTTCACCAGGCAATCGCCAAAAAACGGACGGAGCTCATTAAAACAACTGATTGTTTTTTCAACCAGTTCTTCGCCGGTAGCGAAAGGACGCAGGGGTGTTACTCCGATTGGTTCTGCTTCGATATCCCAGGGCCGGAGTGTATCGAGACCAAGTTTCTTTTTCTTTGCCTCATAAATCTGGTTGACCAATGGCATGACATGAAGTTTCACTGCTTCGTGAAACTGGAAACATGCCTGTTTATCGTAATCAAAACGGCCGAGTTCGGCAAAACGGAAGTCGCGGTAGTTGAGGAACCCTGCGTTTAATGCCATCTGGTGACGTTTCACCAGCAGGGAAGTAAACAGGTCGTTCAGTTCATCCTTATCAAGCAAACGGCGGTTGTTGATTTTCCGGTATACACTTTCACGCAGGGAGCGATCCGGATCTTCCAAAAATTTCGCAGCCTGTTGAAGAGTATATTCTTTTCCATTCACTTCCACACTCATTTTACCTGCAATCACACCATACTGCTGTGCTTCTACATTCATTTCAGCCTGCAGTGGAATATTTGCTTCGCGAAACAGGTCAATATTCTTCCGCACATTCCGCAGGTAAGTAAAAAACTTATCCTGGTCAAGCATGGATGTATAGGGACTGTCGACCAGCTTACGGTTAAGCAGGTCGGAATAAGGCTGGAGCTGTGGCTGGATTTCCATCATGAAAAAGTTGAAGGCTTCTTCCAGTTCTTTATTCTCTGTATCACCCGTCATCTTAATCTGTCGCCAGCAGGCATCTTCGCTAACAACAGCTTCCACTTCACTGATATCGAGCAACCATTTTTTCAGGTCTTCAACCGAAGTAATGGGACGTTCTGCCAGTTCCTTAAAATAGGGTTCAAGTGAAGGCCAGTCGCTGATCACAAAGGATTCAGGAAGATAGTTTCTGGGTAGTTTTTTTATTGCTGCACTGTAATTCATTGTGTACTGTTAATATAAAAGCTACAAACTTACCGGGGTAAATGTTTGTAGCTTTTCAATTAATACGGAATATTTTATTTCTTTTTAGGGGCTGCTTTTTTAGCAGGCGCTTTCGGCTCTTCGTCCTTTGCTTTGGCTTCTTTCTTCGGAGCTGCCTTTTTCTTTGGAGCCTTTTCTTCTTCGGCAGCAGGGGCTTCTGCTTCTTTCTTTTTTGCCGCTTTTTTCGCTGGTGCAGGCGTCTCCGCCACTTCAACTATTTCTTCCACCATTTCTTCTTCCTCCGGAAGCTCGCTGAGTTTTATTTCCACTTTATTCTTACGGAGCACTTCAAACCATTTAACCATTTTCTTCAGGTCGCTTGAATAAACGCGTTCGAAGTCAAGGTCAGGATAAACAGACTCGAAATATTTTTTAAGAAGGGCATTGTCTTTTCCATCGGGAAGGTCGCCACCCGTTTTTTCCATTGCATGGAAAACTTCAACAAGGTTAACATTATCATTAACCGTATATACTTCGATACTTTCCAGGTGTGAAAAGTTATGAATCCTTGACGAGGCGAATTTTGTGCTATTATCATCGAGCGACCGAACAATGGCGCCGTCATTCTTACTGGTGATCAGTTCATACAGGCCAGGCATCCCGGTTACCGCTACAAGTTTGCTATAATCCATCATTCTGCTAAATATTTAAGGAGCGCAAGATACTGAGTTCTTCTAAATATCTCCTTTTAAAGCCCGTCAATCCCCGATCGGGGTTATGGATCGAAAGTTGGGATCAGTTTCGTCGTCCTATAATCTAACAGAATTTTATGAAGTACCTGAGTTTATTGGTCCCTGTGTTTGTTTTATTGGGATTACGTGCTGAAAGCCAGTCCATTAAAGGAAAATTAACTGATCTTCAGGACAACCGTCCGCTCCGTGGAGCCACCTTAAACCTGCGGTTGCTCAGCGATACAAACCAGGTCCGGAATGCTGTTTCTGACAGTCTTGGTGTTTTCCGGTTTACTGATGTACCATTTGATTCATTTTTTATCAGCGTAAGTTTTATAGGATATGAAGAATACCGGCAAATTGTTGCCCTCAGCGATTCCATGCCCAACCTTGACCTGGGAACACTGTCCATTCCAAAAACCAGTCTCCAGCTTTCAGGCGTCACGATTATGTCGAAGACACCCCCAACCCAACAGAAAGGGGATACCATCCAGTACAACGCAAGTCAGTACAAAGTAAATCCCGATGCTACAGTTGAAGACCTGGTTAAAAAAGCACCAGGTATAACGGTAGCCAAAGATGGCACAGTGACGGCACAGGGTGAACAGGTGCGTAAGGTCACCATCGATGGAAAGGATTTTTTTGGTGATGATGCCTCGGCTGCATTGCGAAACCTGCCTGCCGATATAGTGGACAAGATCCAGGTATTTGACCGGCTGAGTGATCAGGCACAGTTTACCGGTGTGGATGATGGTAACGCGCAGAAGGCGCTTAATATCGTTACAAAATCAGGTTTGAAGAACGGTCAGTTTGGTCGCTTTTATGCAGGTGGTGGAACTGACCAGCGCTACCAGGCTGGTGGTAATGTAAGTTTTTTCAAAGGCGACCGGCGGATTTCGCTGGTGGGTCTTACCAATAATATCAACCAGCAGAATTTCGGATCACAGGATCTGCTGGGTGTTACCAGCACCGCAAGCGGAAGGGGTGGGCAGGGTGGCGGTGGCCGTCCCGGTGGCGGAGGCGGTGGTGGTGGCCAGAACAATTTCCAGATAGGACAACAAAACGGGATCAGCCGTACGAATGCTATCGGGGTAAACTATTCCGATAAATGGGGGAAAAAAGTGGACGTGGCCGGCAGTTATTTTTTTAACAACAGTAACCTGGTAAATGATTCAAGAGCCAATACAAGGAATTTTGTTAAACCTGATTCTATATTAGTCAGGACAGATACCTCCATGGTCCGGACCCATAATTATAATAACCGGGCAAACCTGCGCATTGAATATAAAATTGATTCAAGTAATACGATCATTATAACACCAGGCTTCAGTTACCAGCGAAACAAATCCCTGAACAATTCTTTCCAGGTAAATGCGTATGAACTGGAGAATGGTTTCCTGAGCAGTTCGGCCAACGAACGTAACAGTGTCAATAATGGCTGGAATTTTAATAATAATATCCTGTACCGTCATGCATTTGCAAAGAAGGGCCGGACAATCTCCCTTAACCTGGCGCAAAGTTTTAATGACCGCGACGGGTTTACATTCCAGGAATCATTTACGCGGGATGCCAATTCAAAAAATGACTCGGTAGTGCAGGTTATCGACAACCAGACATCCGGAAGGACTTTATCGGCCAATATTATTTATACCGAACCGGTTGGTGTAAAGGGCCAGCTCCAGTTCAATTACAGCCCATCCATTACTAAAAATAAGGGTGATAAGGAAACGTTCCGTTTTGACCAGGTAACGGGCGAGTATTCAATTTTTGATTCAACACAATCCAATAACCTGGTTAATAACTACAATACCCAGACCTCCGGTGTAACTTATCGTGTTGGTGACCGTGATAACCAGTTTGCAGCGGGTGTGAACTACCAGTATTCTACATTGGAAAGTGACCAGCAACTCCCCTTTGTTTCAAAGATCAACCGTAATTTTTCCAATATCCTGCCGAACCTGCAATGGAGGACCAAGATCTCCGCCAGGAGCAGCGTGCGGCTTTTTTATCGTTCATCGGTGAGTGCACCTTCGGTAAACCAGCTCCAGGATGTACTGGATATCTCCAATCCTTTATCGGTAACCCGTGGTAATACAGATCTCAAACAACAGTACACGCATACATTGAATGCACGATATACGTTTACCAACACACAGCTGGGACAAAGCCTGTTTGCAAACATCTTTGTACAAAAAACAAACGACTATGTAACCAATGCAATTTTTACTGCGTTTAACGATTCGGTGCTGACTCCATCCTTTACGCTTTCGCGTGGTGGCCAGCTTTTCCGGCCAGTGAATTTAGATGGTTATTACAGTGTCCGGTCGATGCTGGCATTCGGTCAGCCTGTTGCGTTCCTTAAATCAAATATCAACCTGAATGCTGAATTCAGGTATTCCAGGACACCGGGACTTTCCAATAATACCAATACAATCACCAATGTTTATTATTATAGCGGCGGTGTGGGTGTGGCAAGTAATATCAGTGAGTTTGTGGATTTTAACCTGTCGTACAATGTCGGGTACAACCGTTCCATCAATACACTGCAGCCGGACCTGGTGATCTCCAATGTACTTCGTGTTGCAATGGTGCAGTTCAATTTATTAAATAAAAAAGGCTGGTTTATCCAGAATGATATGAGCAACCAGGTTAATTCAGGTCTGACAACCGGATTTAACCAGAAGTTCTGGCTCTGGAATATGGCAGCGGGGAAAAAGATCCTGGCCAATCGCAGGGCCGAGATCAAACTCTCGGTATTTGACCTGCTCAAGCAGAACCAGAGTGTAACACGGACTTTTGACAACGCGGAGATCAGGGACGAACAGAATACCGTTTTACAACGCTATTTTATGCTGACGTTTACCTACAACCTGAAAAATTTTGGTACGGCAAAGTCGGCCGGTCCCAACCGTGAACGGAATCCCAACTTTCAACCCGGTGGAGGTCGTTTTTGAACAGCGCTACAAAATATTCCGTAATATCGCTTCCTGCAAAACATGGGCAAGTGGATGACAGAACGTTGGTCGAGCGACTGAAGGCGGGCGATGAATCAGCATTTAAATATATGGTCACCACCTGGCAGGCCATGGTATATAATACCTCCTTGGGTATTGTGCAAAAGGAGGAAGATGCCGAGGACATCAGCCAGGAGGTGTTTGTCCAGGTATTTCAATCCATCGGAAGTTTTAAGGGGGAGTCCAAGTTTTCTACCTGGCTTTACCGAATTACCATTACCAAATCGCTGGATCACGAACGTAAGAAGAAGCGGAAAAAACGGTTTGCATTTATCAGCAGTATCTTTGGCGATGATAACTCTGATGAGCTCCAGGTACCGGATTTTAACCATCCCGGTGTGGTAATGGATAAAAAGGAGGATGCGGCCATCCTGTTCAAAGCCATCGCAAGCCTGCCCGAAAACCAACGTATTGCTTTTACACTCCATAAGGTCGAATCCCTTAGTTATCAGGAGGTTTGTGAGGTAATGCAGACCAGCATTTCTTCCGTGGAATCACTGATGCACAGGGCCAGGATCAACTTAAGGAAAAAACTGGCGGAGTATTACCAAAAAAAGCAATAACGAAAGATTTTTTTCATTTAACCGTCTAATTATTATCTATGGAAAAGAGAGATGACATGAACGAAAAGGTGGAGGGGGTGATGCAAAGCCTGGATGGGATTAAACGTGCCGACCCTGGTCCCTGGTTTTTTAGCCGGCTAAGCCAGCGCCTTGGGTCAAATCCAAGATCACCATGGTTTTATATCGGGGCATTCCTGTCGAGGCCATCGGTTGCGATCAGCGGTGTGATGGCAGTACTGATTCTTAACCTGGTGCTTCTGCTAAACCAGCAAAGTGAAGTGGAGACAGCATCACTTCCACTGAACTTCAGTAGCGAGAATGAATATATTACTGCCAGTAATAGCAGTTACGATTATGAAAACCTGGTGCAGCCATGAACAGACCTTCCAATAAAGTATTACTGCTGATCATCGCAGTACTGCTGTTGACCAATATTGCTGTGCTGGTGTATTTCCTTAATTATAGTAAGGAAGAAGAGGTGGTGAGTAAGGGTGCAACTGAGTTACTTAAGGAACAGGTGGGGTTTTCAGATAAGCAACTTGAAGAGTATAAAAAAATACGGGACCAGCAACGTGAAGTCATCCGGCCCATGTATGAGAACATGCGGATGTCGAAAGACACATTATTCAAGCTGCTTGGCGATTCGCTTGTAAGTGAGGAACGCTTGAATGAGATAACCGATCATATTGGCCAGAAACAAAAATCGCTGGACCTTCTTACCTTCCGTCATTTCAGCGAGCTGCGGAAGATCTGCAGGCCTGAACAGCGGACGGCTTATGATTCAATGGTGGTGCAGCTTTTCAGGAAGATGGGTAAACCTCAGAATCGTAAACCGGAAGAAAAGAAATAAAAAATATACTGACCATTCACTGATACATCAGGATGGTAAAGAGTTTAAGGGTTAATGGTAGTTATCCCATCCGGCGCTCGAAAGAGCGCCGGTTTTTTTATGAGTTCTCCAGGGGAATCTGAATAGTAAGTGAGCAGCCATTGCCGGGTTCGGATTCCAACAGGACTTTTCCGTTAAAATATTCCGTACGGTTATAAATCCCGTTTAAACCCAGGCCTTTTTTAGCGGTGCGGGGATCAAAGCCACGTCCTTCATCCACGATCCTGACAGAGATCCGTTGTTTGGTACATTTGAGGATAACGGTTGCACTTCCCGAGTCTGCATGTTTGATAATATTCCTCAATTGTTCCTGTACGATGCGTAGCAGGGTGAGCTGGATCTCTGGAGATACATCCCTGGTTGAATGAAGGATTCTTTTTTTATAGCGGACCGATAGCTGCCCCGTTTTGTTTACATCGTTTGTAACTTCCTCGATGGCATCTTCGAGTCCGATATCGTTCAGGGTGCCTGGTGCCAGGCTATGGCTGATACGGCGTACTTCGCGGATAGCGTTCTGCAGGTAGAGCAGACTGTTATTTACAAATTTGTCGAATGAGTCGGGCTTTTCAGCGGCCACTTCAAGCATGAGCCTGGAGGAGGTCAGGATCTGGTTGACGTTATCGTGTAATTCGTAGGCAATATTCTTTCGTTCTTTTTCCTGGGCTTCAATGATAGCATTGATAACATCCCGTTTCCGTTTGTCCTCTTCGGTGGCGAGTTCATTCTCCAGGATACGTTGTTTTGTCAGGTCCAGTGATACACCACCCAATAGTTTAATACCGTTCTCATCTGCCGGTAAAGGGAATTTATAACTATGATAAAACCTTTTGGTTCCATCGGGACATATTCCCTCTTCGTATGTATCAATCGCTTTTCCGCCCCTCCATACTTTCCAGTTATTAGCTACATATTCATCACAGATCCGGGCTGGGAAAATTTCGTAGATACTCTTTCCGATATGGTCCTTATTCAGGTCGAAAGCCTTCATATAGGAATCGTTCAGGTAACGGAAAATTGCGTTCTCATCAATGATCCAGTTCATTGTGGGCGTATGTGCCATGAATGAACTGAACTGGAATTCAGATTTGATAAGTTTATCTTCTGCTATTTTCTTTTCTGTCAGGTCCCTGGTTATTTTGGAAAACCCTATCAGGTTATCGTCGCGGTCCTTCACCTGGCTGATGCTCACGCTGGCCCAGAAAGCGCTGCCATCTTTTTTGATCCTCCACCCTTCGCCGAAGGCCCGACCTGTCCGGAAAGCCTCTTCCAGTAAGGATTGTGGCAAACCTCTTTCCACATCTTCCTTCCTGTAAAAGATTAAAAAACTTTTTCCAAGGATCTCCCAGGATTTGTATCCCTTTATTTTTTCAGCGCCTTTATTCCAGTTCAGTATTTTACCCGACGTATCAAGCATCATGATGGAGTAATCTTCAATATGGTCGACCATCTGGTAATAGCGTTCCTCACTTTGCCGTAATGCTTCTTCAGCATTCTTTGAACTGGTGATGTCTTTTTGTGTTCCTGCAATGCGGAGAGGAAGGCCGTCCTGGAGTTTTTCCATCACCATACCCCTGTTCAGGACCCAGGCATATTCGTCATTTTTTTTCCGGATGCGGAATTCAAGGGAGTGGTGCTGGATTACCTGTTTTATGTAAAGGGCGTGGAGGTTAATGAGCTTGTAGAGGTCATCGGGGTGAACCCGTTCGTTCCATTGGGCCAGGCTGTTATCATTATCTTCTTCGGAATAACCCAGGATGGCTTTTAAAAAAGTGGAGCAGTAGGCTTCCTTTGTAACTGTATTGATTTCCCACACACCATTCCCATCACCTTCAACTACAAACTTCCAGCGTTGTTCGCTTTTGAGTGTAGCGGCCTGCTGTTTTTTATTTTCAGTAATATCAATTGAATTGATCAGGATATGTTCCACAATGCCCTGCGGATTTGCGATTGGCCTGTAATCCATTTCAAACCAGAAGAACCGGCCATCTTCTGCGACGCAGGAAGTCTCATAATTAATGGCGTTGCCGGCCAGCACCTGGCCAAGGATATGTAATGCTTTTCCCCGGCGTTCCTCAGGCATGAGCCCGGGAAAACTTGTTTTTTTTAAATCCGTCCCGGCCGGCACTACGTAGGAAAGAATCCGTTTAGCGGCTTCGTTCATATAAACGATATGAAGATTCCTGTCGAGAAGAAAGGTCCCGTGTTTTGTGGCGTCAAGCAGGCGTGTCCAGTCGAAGCCAGACGATATGATACTATCCGCGGTTGATCCCGCGGCGTCACCTGATACAGCCGCAGTGCCGACTGACGATATGATGCCATCTGCGGTTGATCCCGCAGAATCCCCAGCCACAGCCGCAGTGCCGACTGACGATATCATGCCATCTGCGGTTGATCCCGCAGAGGCCAAATGGTTTATATCGTCAGTTTCAATTGCCATTTCTGAATTTCTTCTTCAACGCGCCTAATGTGCTTCCAGCCAGTTGTCTCCCTGTCCGCATTCGGCGACTACGGGAACTTCATTTGGAAGGATCATTGCGGTCTGCATGTTTTCCAGGATGAGTGGCCTTAATTCGCTCACCTCCTCTTTAACAGCGTCGAACAATAATTCATCGTGCACCTGCAGGATCATCCGGCTGCGCATTTTTTCCTTTAACATGGCCGCATATACTTTTTGCATGGCCAGTTTGATCATATCTGCAGCAGTACCCTGGATTGGTGAGTTGATTGCGTTTCGTTCAGCAAACCCGCGTACAGTGAAATTAGCGGAATTAATGTCCCTCAGCCATCTTTTTCTGCCCATTAGTGTTTCTACGTATCCATGTTCCCGGGCGAAATTTATCATGTTATCCATGTATAACTGGATCCCCGGAAATTGCTTTTTATAGTTGTCGATGATCTCTTTCGCCTCTGATCTTGAAATTCCAAGATTATCTGCAAGTCCAAATGCACCCTGGCCGTAAATGATACCAAAATTGACACTCTTGGCTTTATAACGCATTTCTTTTGTAACAGCTTCATTTGCCACATTATACACTCTTGCTGCGGTGGCTGTATGGATATCCGTGCCATCCTTGAACGCCTGGCACATATTGGGGTCGCCGCTGATAGCCGCAACTATCCTCAGTTCTATCTGTGAGTAATCGGCCGAGAGCAAAAGATGATTGGAATCCCGGGGAACAAATGCTTTCCGGATTTCCCGTCCCCGTTCAGTGCGCACAGGTATGTTTTGCAGGTTGGGATTATTACTTGCGAGTCTTCCTGTTACGGCAACTGCCTGTCCGTAGGTTGTGTGAACCCGACCAGTCCTGCTGTTAATCAGCTGGGGCAATGCATCAACATAGGTCGATTTTAATTTGGTCAGTTCACGGAATGTAAGGATATCATCAACAATGGAATGGCCTTTTACTGCCAGCTTCAGTAATACATCTTCGCCGGTCTGGTACTGGCCTGTCTTGGTTTTTTTTGCGGATGGGTCCAGCTGTAGTTTATCAAACAAAACCTCTCCCAGTTGTTTGGGTGAAGCAAGGTTGAAGCGGAGTCCGGCCTGTTCATACACACTTTGTTCAGCGATCCGGGCTTCTTTTTCAAGGGCTACACTATAGTCTTTCAGAAATTCCTGATCAACTTTCACACCTTCGTATTCCATACTCACCAGGACTTTCACAAGTGGGTTCTCCACTTCGTGAAATACTTTCTGCACTTCACGTGTAGCAAGTAATGGCTCAAATACCTGTTTCAGCTGAAGGGTTACATCTGCATCTTCGCCTGCGTATTCAGTGATCTTTGTTGCCTCCACATCACGCATGGTTCCCTGCGACTTCCCTTTTTTCCCGATAAGGTCTTCGATGGGAACGGGTTCATAACCCAGGAATTTTGAACTCAGTATATCCATGCTTCGTTTGCCATCGGGTTCGATTACATAGTGTGCAAGCATGGTGTCGAACAGTTCGCCCGGGATTTCCAGTCCATACCATTTCAACACCAGCAGGTCGTATTTGGTATTCTGACCGATCCAGAGTTTATCAGTGCGAAGGAACAGTTCCCGGAAATGTGAAAGGATTAAATCTGCTTCGTGGCGATCTGCCGGAACGGGGACAAAATAAGCCTCGCCCGGTTTTACACTGAAACTTAGTCCAACCAGTTCAGCATTATTTGCATCGATATTTGTGGTCTCCGTATCAAAGCTGATTTCTTTATGCTGACCCAGAAGATCAACCAGGTTGCGGATTGCTTCATCGCCCTGTACATACCTGTATTCATGCGGAGTATTGTTGATGTTCTTATCAGCAACGGGCACCTGTGCCAGTTCTTCACTGATTTCTGCATTTACAGGTTTTGTGTTTTTATTTTCTTTGGAGGGAGGTGGGTCAACTATATTTCCAAACAAATCCGTCTGAACCGCTTCCGGTGCGGTTTTGAAGGCGGTGAATTCTTCCCCGAGCAGTCGTTTGCCCAGGCTTTTGAATTCCAGTTCGGCAAAGACTTCATTCATTTTTTCCTTGTCTGGCTCCTTGATCCGGAAATCTTCGGCATGGAAACTTACGGGAACATCTATGATGATGGTAGCGAGTTTTTTTGACATCAGGGCGTCGTCCTTTCCTTTCCGTACTTTTTCGCCGAGGGCACCCTTGATCTTGTCGGCGTTTTCCAGGACATTCTCAAGAGTTTCATATTCTGCCAGCAATTTGGATGCTGTTTTTTCACCAATGCCGGCAATGCCCGGGATATTATCCACCGCATCTCCCATAAGACCCAGGATATCGATCACCTGTGAAACATTTTTGATATTCCACTTGGCACAAACCTCGGCTGGTCCCATGATCTCCACGTCACCACCCTGGTAACCGGGTTTATAGATCTTCACCTTTTCTGTCACCAGCTGGCCATAATCCTTGTCCGGCGTTACCATAAATACTTCGAAGCCTTCTTTTTCGGCCTGCAAACTGAGTGTGCCGATCACATCATCTGCTTCAAATCCGTCGAGTTCTATGCAGGGTATATTAAATGCCTTGACGATTCGTTTTATATCAGGTATTGCCAGCAGGATATCTTCAGGGGCTTCCTGCCGGTTGGCTTTATAATCGGCGAAATCGATATGCCTTTCTGTAGGGGCATGGGTATCGAAACAAACTGCCATATGGGATGGCTTTTGTTTGGTAATAAGTTCAACCAGCGTATTGGTAAAGCCGAATTGTGCGTTGGTGTTTTTGCCTTTGTTGGTAAGCCGGGGGCTCCGGATGAGAGCATAATAAGCGCGGAAGATCAGTGCCATCGCGTCCAGTAAAAAAACTTTGTTAGCCATGCCGCTAAGGTAATTATTTCGGAGGTCCGGGGCGGAGGTAGTATGGCAGAAATTAACGGGGGAGCGGAGAATTGGCCTGGTATCCTTATGTCTGAAAAGGAACTGACTAAGGCTGCTGACTGGCTTAATCCTGATGTATGTAAATGAACTGACTAAAGCTGCTGACTGGCTTAATCCTGATGTGTGGAAACAGATTGACCAGAGCCCCAAATGAATTTAATCCAGGTGCCTGAAGACAAACCGACTAAAGCGCTGAAGGGTTCGGTTTAGGTATCTGAAGCTGTTTTAGAACATGTTTTGACGGAAAGACTTAAATCAGCCGGGGGTTCCTCTATTTAATAGAAGCAACACGGGTCAATACAGTCTTTTCCAGCGGAGTGTTCAGTGAGGTTGATCCAAAAGCTGCTGTCTGTACCGGTCTTGTGATTTCTGGTGACTGACTCCGGTCCTTGTCAATAAAATTGAGGTACAGCGCGAAAAACAGGATGTTGAATGCAAAGAAGTTTGCGATTTTGCGTACACGATTTTGCATAAGTTTTGGATTTGGATTTCGAAATTCGGTCTGCTAACGAGTTAAAGGTAAATACGGTTTTGTGCTCCTGCAAGCGGGGAACATTCAAAACTTTATAAATCGGGCATTAGTACCGGGTCGATTTTCGTAGATCTACGTTTGGGGTTGCAATTCCCCCTGAAAACCGGGGTTGAGGGTTTTTATCGCAGTACTGGGCCTATTTTTTCATTTCCTCCAGTTTTTTCTGCAGGATAAACATTTCATCCCGCAGGCGGGCGGCTTCCATGAAGTCCAGGTCACGCGCGGCTTTTTCCATATCCTTCTTCATCCTTGCTACTGCTTTTTCAGCCTGTGGGATAGTTTTATATTCTGATTGTTCATCTGCTGCCTGGCTTACCAGTTCGCCGTCCGGCGCAATTGCATAGGGGTTGTTTATATCATAACCCTTGATGTCGAGTACGGAGGTTTGTTCGAATACCTGTTCCTTACTTTTGACAACAGTGCGCGGGGTAATATTATGCTGGAGATTAAACGCAACCTGTTTTTCGCGGCGGCGGTTGGTTTCATCAATTGTTTTTTGCATGCTATCGGTCATGTGATCAGCGTAGAAGATCACAAAGCCATCAACATTACGTGCTGCACGACCGGAAGTCTGTGTGAGCGATTTCTCATTTCTCAGAAATCCTTCTTTGTCAGCATCCAGGATCGCCACCAGTGATACTTCGGGCAGGTCGAGTCCTTCCCGAAGAAGGTTCACCCCTACCAGTACATCGATAATGCCCAGGCGGAGTTCGCGGAGAATCTCCACACGTTCCAGGGTATCCACTTCCGAATGGATGTATTTTGATTTGATATTTATGCGGTGAAGATATTTGTCCATCTCTTCAGCCATTCGTTTGGTCAATGTGGTCACCAGCACCCGGTCTCCTTTTTTTACCGTCTTGTCGATTTCATCAAGCAGGTCATCAATCTGGTTAACGCTTGGCCGGATCTGGATGGGTGGGTCGAGAAGTCCGGTGGGCCTGACCACCTGTTCAACCACAACACCGCCGGTTTTTTCCAGTTCATAGTCGTCCGGAGTAGCCGAGACATAGATCGTCTGGTTAAGCATCGACTCAAACTCATGGAAATTAAGGGGTCTGTTGTCGAGGGCGCTTGGCAACCGGAAACCGTAGTCAACCAGGATCAGTTTACGGCTGCGGTCACCACCATACATACCACTTACCTGGGGTACGGTCTGATGACTTTCATCGATCACCATCAGAAAATCTTTCGGAAAATAATCCAGCAGGCAGAAAGGTCGGGTACCGGCCCGACGACGATCGAAGAACCGGGAATAGTTTTCAATACCGTTACAGTATCCCAGTTCGCGGATCATTTCGAGATCGTACTCCACCCGTTCTTTCAATCGCTGGGCTTCAATAAGTTTACCGGATGATTTAAAATATTCGACCTGCGCCCGCATTTCATCCTGTATTTCATGGATGACCTGTTGCATGATATCCTTTGGTGCCACATACAGGTTTGCGGGGAAGATAGCCGCGTCTTCCATTTTGACAATCCTTTTGCCGGTAATGGTTTCAATGCTTTCTATCTCTTCGATTTCATCACCAAAGAATGTGATGCGATAACCATAATCCACATACGGTAAATTGATATCTACTGTATCTCCCTTAACACGGAAAGTGCCACGGTTAAATTCGAGCGTGGTGCGACTGTAAAGCGAATTAACAAGTGAATGCAGGAAACCCTGTCTGGACAGCACCTGGCCCTTTGTTATGCGGATAATGCTGTTTTCATAATCGGTCGGATTACCCATACCGTAGATACAACTGACGGAAGCGACAACAATAATATCACGCCGACCACTCAACAGGCTGGAGGTTGCGCGGAGCCGGAGTTTATCCAGTTCGTCATTAATGGAAAGATCTTTTTCAATATATACATCACTCACCGGCATGTATGCTTCAGGCTGGTAATAATCGTAATAGGAGACAAAATATTCGACGGCATTTTCCGGGAAAAAATGTTTGAACTCACCGTATAACTGAGCTACCAGTGTCTTGTTATGTGTAAGTACAAGGGTTGGCCGCTGTACTTCCTGGATAACATTTGCGATGGTAAAGGTTTTACCACTTCCTGTTACGCCCAGCAAGGTCTGGTGTTGTTCACCATTACGAAGTCCCTCAACAAGTTCCCGGATCGCGTTGGGCTGGTCACCTGCAGGGGGGAATGGACTGTGAAGTTTAAATGCCATATTATTCCGGTAAAGTTATTTTATTCCGGGCTGATCTGACGCACTGAATGTGTAAGGGCTGCGGTCTGTCAGGAAATAATTTTCCGGTTAATATAAAGATCAAAATCCGGCAGGATGGGTTGGTATTCCGCATACATCAGGGGTGATGTGAAGAGAAAATCGGCCGTGGAGCGGTTGCTGGCAATCGGGATATTCCATGTAGCCGCCACCCGGAGCAGGGCCTTTACATCCGGATCATGCGGCTGGGCCTCCATTGGATCCCAGAAAAAGATCAGCACATCCAGTTTGCCTTCGGCGATGCTGGCGCCAATCTGCTGGTCGCCACCGAGTGGTCCGCTGAGGAATTTCAGCACGGGCTGGCCAAGGGCTTTTTCTATCAGGGTACCGGTGGTGCCTGTGGCGTATAGAATATGCCTGGATAACGCCTCCCTGTTGGTAGTAGCCCAGTCAATGATTTCCTGTTTCATATGATCGTGTGCTACCAGTGCAACACGTTTTGTATCGCTTAAAATCCTGCTATCCATCTCCAAAAATTTGGGCTAAGTTAATCTATCGGGCACAGGATTGAGAACTGCCGAAGTAAGCGTGTCAGCGGGATGCATTTATGTAATTGGCATAGTAAATCACATTCGAAATAGTATTCTGTGTAAATAAAAAGAGGGTGCATCATTGATGATACACCCTCCGGTTATTTTTCGGGCAGCTGGTTTAGAAGTCAGCAGCAACAGTAATTTTTGGTTCTTTTGCAACCTTGCCACCTTCAATTGGAGCGCCTTCAATGCCATAATCAGCCAAAGCGATTGTGAAATTGGAAGTAGAAGCAATCTTGCCAGATTTTACAACGAATGTAGCAGGGGCAGTAACTTTTTGTTCCTTTCCTTTAACGGTAAGGGTACCTTCAATATTTGAAGTGTAAGTACCGTCCTTGTCAAATTTCACAGCTTTCAGGTCGCTGATCTTACCCTTGAAAGTGAAAGCGGGGAATTCATTTGAATTCATCCACTTGTCGCCATTGAAATGTTCCTGGATCATCGGGTTGGTGAAAGTGAAGCTTTTTACCGGGGCTTCAAATGCAACAACACCAGATTTTGTATCAAGGGAGGCAACTACGGTTTTGTTTTCCGCTTTAGGAAATGCATCAATTGGGGTAGTTGCATCAAATGTAACGGTAGCAGATGTAGTTGTTTTTTTCTGCGCAAAAAGTGATGTTGCGGAAACGAATAAGGCTGCGATTAAGAGCGTTTTTTTCATGTTTGTTATTTTTTTTTGTTGGGGTTTTTATTTTTTGATTAATGTGCAACGTTTAAATGTGATTACTTCCCTTTCCAGGATATCGCTATAAACTCCACCGCTACAGGAGGCCTTGATCGAAACCGGGCTACCATTATTCAGTACTTTAAGTTCTGGCAGGTCCGTTTTGCCAAATGGGAAGATCGCATATGAACCAGTCGAATCTTCGAACTTAATGGTTGCAGTAGAGTCGGTCGGAAACTCAATTGCGGTTATATTACCATTTACCGTTATTATTTGTTCGCGGTATCTGGAATTAGCCAGGCTGTCGGATGTCCTGAATTCGTTCAATAACTGGGTGGCAGTCACTGTATATGCCGCCACCTGGGTGGAAGTATCTTCGTGTTCCTGACCCTCTATATGTTTGGTTGCCAGGAAGAAAGCTCCGTAAGTAATCAGTGGTGCTGCAATAAGGAATAATAATTTACCCAGCCAGGAACCCGCTCCCAAAACCACAAGGCCAATACCCCCGAGGATAGCGCCATAAATAGCCGGTGCAAGTTGGAAATTAACTCCAAGATCTACAAGTGTCCGGGAAAAAAGTATGTACATGGTAACAAGTCCCAGCACCAGCATACCGGCGAGAACGGGAATGAATCCAATTCTTTTATGGGCGAAAGTGAGGGCGAGGGTTACCATAGCCAGCAGTGGAACTATCCAGAGACCGGCCATTAACATTGAAAATTGGGGGAAGGGGTTTGCCAGTCCAAAGTCCTTTTCTGATACAGAAAAGAAATCGCCTGAAGCCAGGGCCGAACCCGAAATTGGCGTGTCGTCCCATTTTACCCAGGGAAGAAAAAAACAGATGATCAGCAACAATGCTGACAGGATCAATAACAATTTTGCAGTCCCTTTTAAAGCTGGCTTCCTGGTTTCCTGAACTTTCATGGTATAATGTTTCCGGATGCGAAGATATGATGTTTAAACATTGAGTTGGATCTTTGCGTCTTAAATATATGCAAAAAGCTGTTCCAAACCGGAACAGCCTTTCAACTTACTAACCCACCCACCAGCCAGAAGACTGCAGATGAAAACATTATGCGACAAGAGATTAAAAGGAGGCCACTATTATTTTACCGGTATCTGTCCTCCCGCCTGTTATTAAGATTATCAGGCAGCCTGCATTTCTTTTACTTTTTCGCGGATCTTGGCTTCAATTTCTTTAGAAAGCTCGGGGTTATCCATCAGTAATTGTTTTACCGCATCACGACCCTGACCCAATTTATCGGTATTGTAGCTAAACCAGCTTCCGCTTTTTTGTACGATACCCAGCTCAACTCCCATATCAATGATCTCGCCCGTCTTGGAAATTCCTTCACCGAAAATGATGTCAAATTCTGCTGAACGGAAAGGAGGAGCTACCTTATTTTTTACCACTTTTACCTTAACCCGGTTTCCGATCGCTTCATCACCGTCCTTGATCTGTGTGCTGCGACGGATATCCAGGCGGACCGAAGCATAGAACTTCAGCGCATTACCACCCGTGGTGGTTTCAGGATTACCGAACATAACACCGATTTTTTCGCGAAGCTGGTTGATGAAAATACAGATGGTATTTGTTTTTGAAATAGTGGCTGTTAGTTTACGTAATGCCTGGCTCATGAGCCTTGCGTGTAATCCCATTTTACTGTCACCCATTTCCCCTTCCAGTTCGCCTTTTGGAACCAGGGCAGCTACTGAGTCAATTACTACTACATCCAACGCTCCCGACAGGATCAGCCGGTCTGCGATTTCCAGCGCCTGCTCACCGTAATCAGGCTGGGAGATGAGGAGATTATCCACATCCACTCCCAGTTTTTGCGCATAGGCGCTATCAAATGCATGTTCCGCATCGATGAACGCACACATACCACCTCTCTTCTGTGCTTCAGCAATTACATGGGTGGCTACTGTTGTTTTACCCGAAGATTCCGGTCCGTAGATTTCGACCACACGTCCCCTTGGCAATCCGCCAATTCCCAATGCCACATCAAGGCCAATGGATCCGGTTGAAATTACTTCCTGTAGCATTTCCCCGCGTTCATTCATCATCATAACGCTACCCTTTCCAAAATCCTTTTCGATTTTGTCCATGGTCAGCTTCAGCGCTTTTAGTTTTTCACTGTTGTTTGAAACTTCTGGTGTTTTTTCTGTCTTTGCCATAGCCAAAATTATGATTTAAGGAATGCCGGGGTAAAAATGTTATGAACATCAAAACTAAATGATTTAGTAATATGAACCCTGTTTAATTCCCAAAAAATTTAGGTTTTTTTTCTGGGTGCGGGCGTTGAAAGAACGGATACTGAAGGGGGTAAAGCAACATCTGAACGTTTTTTCCCATTAAGCTTCCCAACTTATGGAAGTATACCATCTGCCCAGATAGAAACAAGCAGGGATACGATGCCCGTGAGCAGGCCAATATAGATTTCCCGGGGAAAATGGTCTGACACAATCATCCGGGCGGTACAGACAATGCCACCAATCAGCAGCGCAGCCGACATATAAAGGGTGAATCCTGCAGTCTGAAGTGAAAGCATGGTTACAAAACCAATCATGATGCCTATGGCCATGGCATGCATGCTGACCTTCATATATATATTAACGATAAGGCCGATTGAGGCAGCTACAAAAATTGACATGGCCAGGAGGACCACCTCCCTTGCAAACTCGGGCTGGTGGCGCAATACATAACTCATCCAGAAATAATAGATTCCGCAGGCCATATAGGGAATGATCCTTTCCTTCTGTGTCCGGAGATGGACGGACGAAAGGAAACCCAGTGCTTTCGCCAGTAACACTGTCACCAGGGGAAAGAAACTGTACATAATAAAAAACCGGATCAGCACCAGCAATCTTTCACGCGGGTCAAAACCCGCGAAAAGCTGTGGCTCCGCAAACATCAGGAACCAGATAAGATAGATCGGTATGAACAGGGGGTGAAACACATAGGAAACCAGGTTTGCCAGCAACCTGATCACCGGGTTGGACGGCTGCTGGTCCGTATCCCTGACAGGTAATAACTGGTTATTCTGGTCAACGGCCAATCTTTCTCTCAACATCCTGAAATATTTCTGCAAAGTAAACGAATTAACGGCTATTGCAGGTGGTCCGGAGTCCGGCCCCGTGAAACCAGGCTGCTGTTTATAAACCACCCGCCCCGGACTATAAAAAAACAAAAGAGCACCTTATATTTACCGCACCATGTTAAAAACCAATTCTATAAAAACCCCTGTTTACGCTCGATCGCCTGCCCGGTTGCTGCTGACGTTTTTATGTATAATCAGTTTACTTAATGCGCCAGCCCAATCCAGGTATGTAAAAAAATACAAACCAGTGGCCGATTCCCTTTCATCAATTTATGGTATTCCCACCTCTATAATACTGGGAGTGGCCATTCTGGAATCGGGATCCGGAACAAGCAGGAATGCGAGAATGCTGAATAACCATTTCGGGATTGTCGGGAAAAACAACCTCCTTAAAACCAAGAGGGTGAAATCCCGGTACAAACAATATCCAAATGTTTCTGCCTCTTTCGCCGATTTCTGCAGGTTGCTGAGCCGGAGAAAATATTATGCGCGCCTGAAGGGAACGACGGACCCGAAACCCTGGATTGATGCGATAGCAGCTGCCGGGTATTCGGAAGCACCCGTTGAATGGAAAAAAAGAATCACCGCCACTATCAAAAAAAATAAATTGTCCCGGACTCATTAAAAACTTATGAATAGTAACCGCCGCGTACTCCTGTTGGTCCTGTATAGCACCGGCCTGTTCCTTTTATTATCCATAGTGGCGATTTTTACAGGTTTCGACTGGCTTCCCTTCCAGCGGGTGAATCTTGTTTCGGATATTTTGAAAACCCCGGCCGACTCCACCCGGCTGGTCAATAATCCCGACAGCAGCACCAGTGAACCAGTGGTAGTGGAAAACATTCCCACGCTTGACTTCAATCTTTTTCACAAGCCAAATACCATCAGCTCCTTTTATACGGACAGCTCCAGGCCATCAGTGTCCCGTTTCCTTGCAAAACTTGCCGGACTGCGGAATGGAAAACCGGCAAAAATCAGGATTGCCTATTTTGGCGACAGCATGATTGAAGGAGATCTCCTGACCCAGACCCTGCGAGAGTTACTTCAAAAAAAATTCGGGGGAAATGGAGTGGGCTTTGTCCCGATTACATCGCCTGTTTCCAAATTCCGGCAAACAGTGAACGCTGTTTATTCAGATACCTGGGTTGATGAAAATTTTAAAGAAACCCATACCAGTCAACTCTATCTCTCGGGACATAGTTTCCATTCGGATAATGCCTGGGTGCAAATGACCGACCAGACCAGTTACGACAGCGCAGTAGCAGTTGAAAAAAGCCTTCTCTACGGAACCGGTAACACAACCGTTATGGTGAATGGCCGGCCGGTAAACCTTTCGGGCAACCACCTGGTCAACCGGACACCAATCGCTGTTAATAACAGCCGTTCAATCAAAGTGGAAATAACCGATAACTCATTGCCGGTTTATGGTATCACCTTCGAATCGGCCGCTGGTGTATTCGTGGATAATTTTTCTTTCCGCGGCATAACAGGTATTGAGTTTGCAAAAGTTGATTCAACATTCATGCATGCCATCGCCCGGGAAAATCCATACGACCTGATCGTGTTCCAGTACGGAGTGAACCTGCTCTTCCGTCCAAACGACCGGAATTTCAGCTGGTACGCGCGGGCGATGCTGCCCATACTTAAAAAAATAAGGTCTTCCTTTCCCGCCACCGACTTTGTACTGGTAAGCACAGCCGACCGGGCCTTCCGCTACGGCGACAAATATCAATCGGCAATAGGTATTGATTCACTGGTAAAAGTGCAGGCAATCCTGGCATATGAAACAGGAAGCGCATTTTATAACCAGTTTGCAACAATGGGAGGAACTAATTCAATAGTGGATTGGGCCAAAAGGAAACCGGCACTGGCCAACCAGGATTATGTGCATCCCAACCACCGCGGTGCTGCCGTGCTGGGCACACTCTTCTTCGAAGCAATCATGAAGGAATACAATAAATATATCAGCTCAACGGAAAAATAGCAGCGTTACCCCATTATGCCCACATTCGATTTTCAAGCATTCCTAAACCTGTTCAGATATGATGAGGATCTTCCTCTCCTTTTTGAGCGCGGGTTCTTCGTGTTTTTTTTCCTGCTCTTTATCCTTTGTTATTACCGGTTCCGGAATAATTTTTCTACCAGGCGTTATATCTTCTGTTTATTCTCACTATACTTTTTTTATAAGGCAAGTGGTTTGTTTGTGGGGATCGTGATTGTTTCCGCAATTGCCGATTTCCTTATCTCCAATGCTATCTGGCGCCAGCATAACCAGGCCAGACGCAGGCTGCTGCTGATCTGCAGCATTGTGTTTAATATCGGACTACTCGTATTTTTCAAATACACCAATTTTTTTATTACACTCAGTAATAACTTTTTCACTACTGATTTTAACCTGCTCGACCTTGCGGTGCCCGTTGGTATATCCTTTTTCACCTTCGAGAATGTCAGTTACACCATTGATGTATACCGGGGTCAGTTTGAACCTGCAAAAAAATTCAGCGATTACCTGTTGTTCCTTTCTTTCTTTCCCAAACTGGTGATGGGACCCATTGTCCGCGCCCACGACTTTGTGCCCCAGATCAATCAGCCATATGCCATATCGGAAACCGATTTTTCCAAAGGATTTTACCTGATCGTATCCGGACTTTTTAAAAAACTGGTTATCTCGGATTTTATCACCGTTAATTTTGTCAACTATATTTTTGACGCACCGGAACGTTATACCGGCGTTGAAAACCTGTTCGCTGTTTATGCATATGCCATTGTGATCTATTGCGATTTCAGTGGTTACAGTGATATCGCAATTGGAATAGCAAGGTGGCTCGGGTTTACTATTCCAACCAACTTCCTTTCGCCCTACC
>JBEVJC010000014.1:0-233627 GCA_040510375.1 Chitinophagaceae bacterium | reverse complement strand
GGCCGCGGCCGATAGTGAATATGGCTGGGCCAAATTGTTCAGCGAGCGGTTGTATCTGTCGTTCCGGCGCAATTATGGACTGGATGTAAAAATTGCCCGGTTCCATAATATATTCGGTCCCCAGGGAACCTGGACCGGCGGGAAGGAAAAAGCACCGGCTGCAATGTGCCGGAAGGTAGCCGAAGCAGGCAACGGCAGTGCTGTTGAAGTATGGGGCGACGGGAAGCAGACACGTTCTTTTTTATATATTGAAGAATGCATCGAAGGGATACGCCGGTTAATGGAATCCGATTTTTCCGGTCCTGTAAATATCGGATCAGAAGAAATGATTTCCCTCAATGATTTCGCGCAAATGGTAATTGATATCGCGGAAAAAGATTTAACGATCAGTAATATCAACGGTCCGACTGGTGTACGCGGCAGGAATTCAGACAACAGACTTATCCGGGAAAAAATCGGTTGGGCTCCTTCGATGCTATTAAAGACGGGAATAGAAAAGACGTATGAATGGATCGAACAGAAAGTGAAAGAGCTGGATTGATCTGTGATGGATTTTAGTTAGTAACTTTAGAACCATTAATAATTCAACCATGCACAATTATGATACAGTATCGGCTGCAGTTGATGGCCTGAAAGAACGGGGGTTTACAAGGGATTTCAATCTTTCCGAAAATTGCCTGATCTGCGGTGCCGACAGGTTCAATGCAGATGATTTTGAAATTGTGGAGGTTTATCGTTTCGAGGGAAATTCGGACCCGGCCGATGAAGCCGTGGTTTATGGGATTGAAGGAAGGGATAAACAAAAAGGCGTTCTTGTTACAGGTTATGGCATTTCCTCCGAAGGCATGGGTGCCGAAATGGTCAAAAAACTTACGATCCATAAAGAAGAAGAATGAAATATATCTACCCCTTTTCCGTACTCCTTTTCCTTGTCCTTTTTTCCAGCCAGCTACAGGCACAGCAGGAACGTGTGCTGCGACCCCAGCGTGGTAAAGTAAAAAAAGACAGCCTCCAGCTTGGTTGTATCCTCACCAATTATGTTTATGCGCCCGATGATGAGGAGCTGGATATCCTGGGGCAAAAAGAAATCAAGGCCGTATTAAGCAGTGCTTCGGATACCACGGTTAAAGCACCCTGGGACCTTACCGTAAGTGGCGTGAAACGCCTGGAAGACGGCAGTTTTGAGTTGGTAGCCTTTCACCAGGACTACTGGTTTTGGTTCAGTGGTCTGGACAAGGTAAGGTTATACAAGAACCAGCAATTGAAAAAAGGTGACGCCATTGGTTACCTGGAACCCGGTAAAAAACTGGAATTGCTTGTCTTTGATTTTGAGACACCCGTTGACCCCAAAAAGTATATCACCTGTAAATAACTATATCATTGCAGGTCCATCTCCATTACATAATCATTCATAAAGTATCCACCTCCGATTTCTATATCTTCTTCGCGGACCACGTTAAATCCGGCTTTCTCATAGAATTTTAAAGCAGCATTATCCCGGTTCACATTCAGACGGAGGATCCGTCCATTCTTTAACCGCATAGCCCTGACCAGTTGTCCGATTATATACTTCCCGGTTCCCTTTCCCTGCTGACTCTGCAACACGTACAATTTATGAAGCTTGTATATGCCCGGTTCCTGTAATCCGAATGAAGCAAATCCAACCGCTTCCACACCATCATAAACAATTATAAATTCCTGGCCGGTGTCCATCTGGCGGCGAAGTTCGTCCTCACTGTAAATCAGTTCCAGCATATATTCCACCTGTCCAGGTGGCAGGATCGGACCATACGTACCCGGCCAGATCCGGAGTGCCAGGTTGCGTATGAGGGTGATATCTGAAGGAAAGGCCTTCCTGATGGAAAGACTTTCCAGCGGGTTATAGGTTTTCTGTGAAAGATTGCGGTGAATCCTGATCTGACGGAGGCTAAGACGGACAGCCACAATAAAGGACGCCAGCGCACCGAGGAACAGGAGAATATCCGACACATATTGATTTACATCTTTGTTTCCCTGGAGAAATAAAAAGAAATCATAGAGACCATGAAAGAAAACAGCGAGGAGTAGTCCCTGCAGTAAAGTAACAGTCCGGTTGCCGAGCTGGAATTTTGCTTTCCCCGCAAAATATCCCATCACCACAGCAAAGCTCGCGTGAGCGGGCACAGCGAGGAACATACGGAGCCAGGCTGTACCAATTCCATATTCCTGTACATAAAAAATATTTTCCAGGGTTGCAAATCCCATGCTGATCACTACGGAATAGACAATGCCGTCGAGTGGTTCATCAAAACTGGTTCGCCTGTATGCATAATACCTGAGCACCAGGAACTTCACCAGTTCTTCGGTGAGTCCAACCACCAGGAAGGCGGTCGCCGCCACCCCGCCAATACTTTTGTCAAAAAAAGGCAGCAGCAATTCCTCGCTGAGTGCTGCCGGAACGATCATGATTGCACCAAGGATAAATGCGAGTACAAGATTACGTTTGGGCTCGCGGTTATAGGCATCCCTGTGGAAAATATACAGGCAGATAGCAAGACCGGGTGCAATGGCGAGTGCAAGAAGAACCATGGTTTATAATTATAACAAGCGGATTCAAATATAAAAAAAAGTGCCCTGTCCGGAGGGCACTTTTATTATGCAGGCATCTGAAGATCAGATTCCCATTTTCTTTTTCAGGTTTGTATCAATTGCATCCAGGAATTCTTCCGTGTAGAGATAATCCTTACCATGTTCCACTTTTGGTTTGATGGTAATGGCAAGATCCTTGGTCATCTTTCCTTCTTCAACCGTTTCAATACATACTGATTCGAGTGCGTTGGCAAAATCGATCAGTGGCTGGTTATTATCAAGCTTGCCGCGGAAAGCGAGTCCCCTGGTCCATGCAAAAATAGAAGCGATGGGATTTGTTGAGGTTGGATTGCCCTTCTGGTGTTCGCGGAAGTGGCGGGTTACTGTACCATGTGCGGCTTCAGCTTCCATCGTCTTACCGTCAGGTGTAACCAGTACAGAAGTCATGAGGCCAAGCGAACCAAAGCCCTGCGCCACAGAATCACTTTGTACATCGCCATCATAATTTTTACAGGCCCAGATAAAACCTCCGTTCCATTTCATAGCACTGGCCACCATATCATCAATCAGACGGTGTTCGTAGGTTATACCTGCTTCAGCGAACTTAACCTTGAATTCATTTGCATAAATGTCCTGGAAAATATCCTTGAAGCGACCATCATATTTTTTGAGGATGGTGTTCTTGGTCGACAGGTACAAAGGCCATTTTTTTGAAAGTGCCATATTCATACAGCTCCTTGCAAAACCAGCGATACTCTCGTCTGTATTGTACATCGATAAGGACACGCCTGGTCCCTTGAACTGATAAACCTCATGTTCGATCACCTTACCATCTTCCCCTTCAAACTTCACGGTTAATTTTCCTTTTCCCGGTACCACGAAATCGGTAGCGCGGTACTGGTCACCAAAAGCATGGCGACCCACAATGATCGGGCGATCCCAGGTAGTTACCAGGCGAGGGATATTTTTAATAACGATCGGCTCACGGAATACGGTACCATCGAGAATATTGCGGATAGTGCCGTTGGGGCTCTTCCACATTTGTTTCAGTTTGAATTCTGCCACCCTGTCTTCATCCGGTGTGATCGTGGCGCATTTGATACCAACTCCATATTGCCTGATCGCGTTGGCGGCATCCACTGTAACCTGGTCGTTCGTTTCATCGCGGTATTCAATACCCAGATCATAATATTTTATATCGAGATCCAGGTAAGGGAGGATCAGTTTGTCTTTAATGAATTTCCAGATGATCCTTGTCATCTCATCTCCATCCAGTTCTACCACCGGATTAGTAACCTTGATCTTTTGGGCCATAATTGGGTTTTTAGAGTTTAATACAATCGTGCGCACAAGGGCGCAGGGTCGCAAATCTACAATATATCAGGTCTATTTGAGCGAACTGCGTAACAGGTATTATGTGAAGGAGAAAAAATCATCCCCTCCGGGCCTTTTGGCTGGTTATTTGACGTAAAACATGCACAATGGAAACCATCAAGCCCTTTTTAAGTTACCTGCGACGGTTTGTCAGCCTCACCGACGATGAATTTAACAAGTGCCTGCTTCCCGTAATCAAGGTGCGGCGTTTCCATAAAAAGGAATTCCTGACCAGGGAAGGTGAAATAGAAAACTTTTTTAATTTTATCATCAGGGGACTGGTACGCAAGTACTATAAATCCCACAAGACGGAGACCAATACACAGATTTCAACGGAAGGTCATATCATCCTGAGCCAGGAATCGTTTTACAGCAGGCTGCCATCTGAATATTATATTGAGACAATCGAACCCGCCGTTGTACTGTCTATCAGGTACGACGACCTGGAAGAGGTATATCGTAAATCAAAAAAGATGGAACACCTGGGCCGGCTGATTATCACCCATATAATGGTGATCAAGGATCGCTGGCAAATGCAGATGATAAAGATGACACCCAGGGAACGGTTCCTCCATTTTGTGGAACGAAACCCCGAATTGTTGCAACGTGTGCCCCAGAAATTCCTCGCTACCTATCTCAATATAAAACCGGAAACGTTCAGCCGTTTCAAACACCTGCTGAGAACGCATTCCAAAAAAGATGCTGCATGATCACGGTTCCTGTTTTTTACCCCGTTACATTCACTACCAGCACCGGTATTTTCAATTCATGCCGCACGGTGTTGATCGTTTGTCCATAAATCAGGTCAAGGATTCCACTATGTCCATGAGCTCCGATTACCAGCATATCGGCCTGTGATTCGTTCACCAGTTGCACGATCTGCCTTGCACGGTTGCCGAAACCGATCCTTGATTCTGCAATGATTCCTTTATCTGTCAGTTGCTGTTCATAAAAGAGCAGGTGCTCTTTATCTTTTTCAGTTTCAAGGTCATGGCTCTCATGTTCATAAATCCTTGCCGATACACTTTCAACAATATGGATGAGAACATATGATGCACCCCGAGTACCCTGTCCCAGTGCATAGGCCAGCAGTTTTTTATCATTTTCACTGAAGTCCAGCGCTACAGCGATCCGTTTATATTCCGGGATCTGCAGTGTAGTCAGGTCGGCCGCGTCGGCATGTACCTGGAAACGATTACTGGCCCATCTCTTCCGCAGCAGCGGATAAACGATTGCAATTACTAGCAGGGCGATGAATGCAGCGCCAGCCACAATAATCAAAATCTTCCACCAGATATTTCCTGGCTGTGCAAAAAATCCGGCTGCCTGTCCCATTACCATACTGAGATTGAGATAAACCAGTACTGCAGTTACCAACCATGCCGCTATCTGGACAACAGGTTTGATGGCAAAGGAACCCATCGCTTTTTTATCACTTACAAAATGGATGAGCGGAATTACTGCAAAGCCAAGCTGGAGGCTGAGTACCACCTGGCTGAAGATGAGCAGCTGGTCAATATCCTGTTCACCATTGATCAGGATAACGATCACCGCAGGGATGATGGCGATCATCCGGGTGAGCAGTCTTCGCATCCATGGATTGATCCTGATGCGCAGGTATCCTTCCATCACGATCTGGCCGGCCAGTGTACCGGTAACAGTTGAACTTTGTCCAGCCGCAATAAGTGCAATCGCAAAAAGTGCGGGTGCCAGTTTGCTGCCGAGTAATGAATCAAGCAGGCGATGTGCGTCTTTAATCTCGGCTACCTCTGTACGTCCCGATGTAAAAAACACAGCAGCTGCAAGTACAAGGATGGCGGCGTTGACCAGGAAGGCGAGGTTCAGGGCCACGGCAGTATCGAGGAAATTCAGTCGTAATGCGCGTTTGATACCGGCCTTGTCGCGTTTGATCTTTCGTGATTGTACCAGGGCCGAATGCAGGTAAAGATTATGCGGCATCACTGTGGCACCAATAATCCCGATGGCAATAAACAATGCACGTTCATGCATTGCTTTTTCTTTGGGGAGTGAGGGAATAAAGCCCTTGACCACTTCCGAGAGGTCGGGCTTTGCCAGAATAATTTCTATAAGGAATGAGCCACCGATGATAAACACCAGGGCTACAATAAAGGCTTCCATTTTCCGCATACCCAATCGTTGCAGGAGCAGGAGCAGGAAGGTATCAAGCACGGTAATCAGTACTCCCCAGATGAGGGGCAGACCAGTGAGTAACTGCAGGCCGATGGCCATTCCCAGGACTTCTGCCAGATCAGTTGCTGCAATGGCCACTTCAGCAAGGATATAGAGGGCAAAATTGACACCACGGGGATAAGTCTCCCGGTTGGCCTGTGCCAGGTCGCGGCGGCGAACGATACCAAGTCTGGCCGAAAGACTTTGCAGCAACAGGGCCATCAGGTTACTCATCAGTAAAACCCAGATGAGGCTGTAGCCAAACTGGCTGCCACCCGCAAGGTCGGTCGCCCAGTTTCCCGGATCCATATAACCCACACTTACCAGGTAAGCCGGACCCATGAAGGCAAAAATGCGGCGGATTCCCGAACGGTGATGCCGCGTGGTATCGACCGATTCGTGGACCTCCGACAGGGATTTATCAGGGTGTGCGTTATTCATCGTAGGTAACAAATATATTTTTAGCGAGGTCGCCACTGATGGTAGTGGCTGCCTGCCGCCGGATGCGGATTTCCATTGACATATCGTAACTGAATTTCTTTTTTACTTCTATAGCAGTGCCGATTGAAATCTTCTTGTGACCAAGCAGTTCGAGCATTGCAGACGACTGGTCACTGACATAGGAAACCAGTGCCTGCTGGTTTAATGGAAGGTCCACCAGGCAGATGTTCCGGCTTACTTCTATTTTACCATTCGCATCAGGTATCGGATCGCCATGCGGATCTGTTCTTGGAAAACCGAGGAATTCATCCAGTTTATCAATCAGTTTTTTACTGCTTACATGTTCCATTTCTTCGGCAACCATATGAACCTCGTCCCAGTTAAACTTCAGTTTTTCTGCCAGGAAAAATTCCCACAAACGGTGGCGGCGTACAATCATCAACGCTACTTTCCGGCCTTCGGGTGTCAGTCGGAAACCCTTGTATGATTCATAGTGAACCAGCTTTTTCGTGCGGAGTTTTTTCATCATCCCGGTAACAGATGCCGCCCTTGTCTTCAACTCGCCGGCCAGTTCATTGGTGGTCACAATGCCGTCAGGTTGCAGGTGGTAGATCGCCTTCACATAATTCTCTTCACTAATGGAATAGTTGCCCACAACTAATATTTTTTTTAGTTAAAGCTAAATTTATCGGTCCATTATTCCAAATTTGTGTTGACTGTACAACCGGAATCGCTTAAATTGCCAAGCGGGCTTAAAATCACATTCGTTTTATGAAGTCATCTTACCGGCTCCTTATTGTTTTCCTGGTTTTCATCCATGCCTGTAAGTCGCCCGAACCCGGTTCGACGACAGGCGAGGAACCGGTGTCGTTCAAAGGCTTTACCGCATTGTTCCCCGATATCGACCTGCCCCTTGTGATGGCCGATTCCAGTTTCAGGAGTAAATTAAATGATTCACTGGCCATCCGGCCGAAGCTTTTCAGTCAATACGTACCCGATTCGGTGCAGGCCACCCTGTTTGGGAAGGGCAAGTCAAAAATTTTCCCTGTTGGGAAAGTGGTGGGTAATACCACCTATCTCGTAGTCCGGACGGTTACGGGTGCCAAACAGGCAGCATACATCCTGGCTTTTGATAAAAAGGAAAAACTGCAGGGTGCGGCAGCGTTTATCCAGCCCGATAATAATACAGCGACACAGCAAAACTCTGTGTTCGACAGTAAGGGGGCGATTTATAAAAATATTATCCGGAAAAATGCGGATGGTTCGCTCAGCGAAGGAAAGGATGTATATTCATTTGATCCGTCCATACCCGGGTTTGGCCTGGTGTATACCGATGCGCTGGATGACAAACAACCCGACCTGGTAAACCCGATTGATACCTTTGCCCGCAAACATAAGTTCAGTGGCGATTACGGAACGGGAAAGAATAATATCGTTTCGTTCCGCGACGGGCGCAAACCGGACCGGCTTACCTTCTTCCTGCATTTTGAAAAAGGGAGCGACTGCACCGGCGAGTTGAAGGGAGAGGCGATCCTGCGCTCTGCTACGATGGCTGAATATCGCCAGTCGGGCGATCCCTGCTCGATCCAGTTCAACTTTACATCCAATGCGGTTACCGTAAAAGAAATTGACGGATGTGGTGCCCACCGCGGTCTTCGCTGTTCCTTTAATGGTTCTTTTACAAAAAAGAAACAGGCTAAACCCAAAAACCAGAAAAAATAATTAACTATTCAATCTGCAAGTTAAAATGCAGGCAGGCAGCAGATTTCGTCACTGATAGCAGTTTGTGTTTGCAATTAATCATCTATATTGCGGCACCGTGTAAAACACACACATTATGAGTTTTCAAAATTATTCTGTTCCATATCCCACAGATCCCGCTTATTCAAAAAAAGTTGCCTACTTCTCAATGGAGTTTGCCATCCACCAACCATTAAAGATTTATAGTGGTGGTCTTGGTTTCCTGGCCGGTTCACATCTTCGCAGTGCTTATGAACTCCGCCAGAATATGGTGGCCGTTGGTATTTTGTGGAAGTATGGTTATTACGACCAGGAGCGCAGCCAGGATCAGACACTCGATGTTGCGTGGAATGAAAAATCATACAGCTTTCTGGAGGACACCGGGATTAAATTCCAGATTAATGTGCACGAGGCACCGGTATGGGTAAAGGTCTGGTACCTGAATCCGGAAACATTCAAATCATCACCGCTGTTCCTGCTTAGTACCGATGTGCCGGAGAATGATTATGTATCACAGACCATCACCCATCGTTTGTACGATGCCAATGTGGCAACCAAACTCGCGCAGTTCATCCTGCTTGGTGTGGGTGGTGCCAAACTGATTGACCTGCTGAATTTCAATCCCGAGATCTATCATCTCAATGAAGCCCATGGTTTATCAGCTGCATTTTATCTCTACAATAAATTCAACCGGAACATTGCTGAAGTCAGGAAAAGGCTGGTGTTCACAACACATACACCGGAAGAAGCAGGTAACGAAAAACATGATATCTATCTCTGTTATGCCATGAGTTATTTCTGTGGCCTTACAGTTGATGAAGTAAAAAAGCTGACCAATAATAACGACGATGCCTTTAACCATTCGCTGGTGGCACTTCGTTTTGCCCATATCGCCAACGGTGTATCCCAATTACATGGTCACGTGGCCCGGGCCATGTGGAGCAAGTACGAAGGGATCTGTCCGATCATTTCCATTACCAATGCCCAGAACTACATGTACTGGGCCGATAAACAACTGTATCGTTTCAAGGAAGCTATTGATGATTACGGGATTGATGACCGCAAAAAATATCTGAAGAAACGTGCTTTTGAGATCGTGGCCGACCAGACCGGAAAATTGTTTAATCCTGATGTGTTCACCATTGTATGGGCCCGTCGTTTCGCAGGATATAAACGTGCAGGAATGATCGCTTCCGATACCGACAGGTTCCGCAAACTTCTTAGTAATACGAAGTACCCCGTGCAGATCATCTGGGCCGGAAAGCCTTATCCGGTGGACCATCCGGCCATCAGCGAATTCAACCAGCTGGTGCACCTGAGCAAACAATACCCGAATATTTCGGTACTGATCGGATATGAACTGGGCCTTTCCAAAAGATTGAAACAGGCGGCCGATTGCTGGCTGAATAATCCACGCGTACCACGTGAAGCATCAGGAACCAGCGGGATGACGGCGGCCATGAATGGTGCGGTCAACTTTTCAACCGACGACGGCTGGATCCCGGAGTTTATTAACCATGGCCACAATGGATTTGTAGTACCCAAGGCAGACTATGCAAATATGTCGGTGCACGACCAGGATATGTACGACCTGAACAAGATGTATGAAATCCTGGAAGGGGAGATCCTGCCATTGTATTATGAAAATTATTCAACCTGGAGACAGGTTATGAAGAACAGTATGTCGGATGTGCGTTTCCAGTTTGAAAGTAACCGCATGGCACACGAATATTACGAGCTGATGTATAATGCAAAAACAGAATAACCTGCTTCACACACACTAACACATACACACTGAGAATGAAAAGGTGCCCTGCTTGCGGGGCATCTTTCATTTAACCCTTCAGCTGAACTGCCCAATCATTTCATCGGCGCTGAATTCAACGTCGAAAAAACCCGCAAGCTTACGGATAATGCCTTCTACCAGGGCGTCGGGGCAGGATGCACCGCTGGTGATCAGGATACTGAGGGGCCGGTTGGCGGGGAGGTAATTCTGGGTTACGGATTCAGTCTTTGTATGGAAATCATAGTGGTTGATCTGCGTATCGGAAATGATCTTTTCACCACTGCTGATGAAGTAGGTAGGAAGTCGTTCTTCACAAAGTTCCACCAGGTGCGAAGTATTGGATGAATTGTATCCACCAACAACAATGGCCAGATCAGCCTGGACAGAAAGCATACCTGTAACCGAAGTCTGGTTATCAAGCGTGGCATAACAAAGGGTATCCCTTGTATCCGCAAACCTGTCGGCAATATTGGTTTCATCCAGTCCGTATTTAATCAGCATCACCTGCTTCAGGTAATCAGAGATAGCCTGCGTATCACTGGCCAGCATGGTAGTCTGGTTCACCACACCAATGCGGGCCAGGTCGTTATTGATATCAAATCCGTGAGAGTATTGGCCTGCAAATTCCTCATAAAACAAGGCAGCGGGTTTGGAACCGGTAATATAACCTGCCAGTGCCATTGCCTGTTTCATATCTTCCACTACCACAGCTGGTGCACTACCCGCGGCATGGGAAAAGGTTGCCCTTGTTTCTTCATGTTTAGGTTTACCGTGGATGACGATTGAATAATTTTTCCGGGCAATTGCTTCACTCCGGTTCCAGACTTTTTCTACAAAGGGACAGGTGGTATTATATTTTTCGGTCTGGATACCGATCTCTTTTAATCGTTGTTCAATCTCCAGGGTGGTACCGAATGCTGGGATCATTACTACATCGTCGGCCTGTAATGTTTCAAATGGAATAAGTTGCTTTCCATAGGTATCCTGTAAAAATTCAATACCATGTGATCGAAGGTCTGCGTTAACCTGTGGATTATGGATCATTTCGCTCAGCAGGAAAATCCGTTTACCCGGATTTTCTTCCACGGTACGGAATGCAATCTCGATAGCGTTTTCGACGCCATAGCAGAAGCCAAAATGACGGGCCAGCCGGATCTGCAGCGGACCGAAGTCGAGCAGGGTAGGACTGAAATCCTTTTTCATTTTGTCCATTTCCTTCCGCTTCTTTTTAATGGCGGTGATCAACGGGCTTCTGTAAAATACAGGTACATCAAAACTCTTCATAACACAGACCGGTCAGCCGGATCTTTATTCCTTTTTAATTGGTCAATTGCCGTGCAAGTTACCGAATTTTGCCAGCCGTGGCCCGTTCTTTGGCTGAACAATATTTCAGTATACAGTTCCCAATTGCTATTTTCACAGTAAACGATTGTATATGAAACGACTGCTTCTGTCGGCCGTTACCCTGCTCACCATTACCGGCTGCAATGATGCTAAAAATCAAAACAAGGAATCAATGGACAATCTGATGACGAAGGATAAAACGGTAGAATGGGCACACTCCACGAATATTTATGAGGTCAATCTGCGGCAATATTCAACAGAAGGCACGTTCGCTGCTTTCGCCAGGGATCTTCCAAGGCTGAAGGATATGGGGGTCAGGACCCTTTGGTTCATGCCGATCACCCCCATCTCCCAAAAAAATAAAAAAGGAACCCTGGGCAGTTATTATGCCGCCTCCGATTATACATCCATCAATCCCGAATTTGGTACGATGGACGATTTTAAGAACCTGATAAAACAGGCCAAGGCGATGGACTTCAAAGTGATCATCGACTGGGTTGCCAATCATACCGGCTGGGATCACCGGTGGACGGTAGAACATCCCGAGTATTATGAGCGCGATTCCATTACCGGCGATTTCCTGGCAGCAAGCGGCATGGATGATATTATCGAACTTGATTTTGCAAATCCCGGCCTGCGCAAGGCAATGATCGATGCGATGATCTTCTGGGTAAAAGAATGTGATATCGATGGGTTCCGTTGTGATCTCGCGGCCTGGGTGGAAGTTGATTTCTGGCAGGAAGCAAGGCCCATCATCGATTCGGTAAAACATTTATTCTGGCTGGGCGAATTCGACGAACTGGAAAAACCTGAATACGGGAAAGTGTTTGATGTTAGTTATTCCTGGAGATGGATGCATACCACGCGTGAATTTTACCAGAACCAACTTCCGCTGGTGGTACTCGACAGCCTGTTGATGCAATACAGTCAACTGGGTGATTCATCCATGAGGGCCTGGTTTACCACCAACCACGATGAGAATTCCTGGAACGGGACTGAATATGAAAAATATGGTGGAATGGCCAAAGCACTCGCTGTGTTCAGTGCCACCTGGGATGGGGTGCCCCTTATTTATAACGGACAGGAAATCCCCCTGCTTGATAAACGGATTTTATTCTTCGATAAAGATCCCATTCCATGGACCGGTAATAACCAGCTCCATGATTTTTATAAAACATTACTTAATCTCCATTCTTCCAATCCCGCATTACGTGGTGGTGACCCAACTGCCAGGACCATCGGCATCCATACATCCGACAGTATTAATGTGCTTGTTTTCCTGAGAAAAAAAGAGGATCGGGAAGTACTGGTGATCCTGAATATGTCGAGACATGATGGAATAACAGTCCAGCTGAATGATGACCATTTATCCGGTACATTCCGGAATGTGTTTACCGGGCAAAATGAAACAATCAGCAAGGGTACAACGAAGAACCTGAAGGCCTGGGAATACCTGGTTTTCGAAAAATAGGTTACCGGTACTTTAAGCGGGGGCTATTGTTTACTGATCATTCCGGTCACGGTATTTTGAAAAAACGCATATAAAAAAAGCCCCGGTTTTTCCGGGGCTTTTAGTAATAATTTCCTGCGATTAATATTCGGGTTCTTCGGTAAGGTTCAGCTGGTAGGAGTATACACCATCATAATCAGGATACATACCTTCCAGTTTTATCTTGCCATAACCACGTCCCAGTGCGGCTGCCAGCTCATCGGTATTTTTTACCTCGCGGCCATTAACACTGGTGATGATGAAGTTTTCTTCCATCTTGGTGCGACCGATCACGCCGGATTTGTTGATCTTTTTTACAACCACACCACCGTCGATTTTATACTTTTCGGCTTTTTTCGCATCAAGGGTTTCCAGTTCAACACCCAGGCGGTCACCCACTATTTCTCCGGATGCAGTAGCTGACAAGGCACTTTTTTCACCCTTTAATTCAACGTCTGTATTATATTCCTTGCCACCGCGGATATAGGTAAGTTTTACTTTCTGTCCAGGGCGGAGGCTCGCAATAGCTGCACTCATCTGTACACCACTTGCTACATTGTTGCCATTTACCTTGGTGATCACATCACCTTTTTTCAGGCCTGCTTTATAGGCAGCACCATCATCAGGGATCTGTAAAGCATACACACCCTGACCATCCTTGACGCCAGCCCTTCTAACAAAATCTTCATTATCTACCGGGTGGTAGGAGATACCCAGGTATCCGCGTTTTACATCGCCAAATTCAATCAGGTCGTTAACGATCTTTTTTACAATATTCACTTCAATTGCAAATGAATAACCGGCATAGGTTCCGTTAGGGGCAAGGATGGCTGAATTGATACCAACCAGCTGTCCTGCTGTATTAACCAATGCACCACCGCTGTTGCCCTGGTTTACGGCAGCATCGGTCTGGATAAATGATTCAACCGGTGTATCGCTCTGGCGGCTGTTGATGCCGATTGATACATTTTTGGCACTGACGATACCGGCAGTTACGGTTGCTTCCAGCGTAAGCGGATAACCAACTGCGAGAACCCACTGACCAAGTTTCAACTCATCGGAGTTGCCATAAATTACATATGGAAGGTTGTTTCCGTCAATCTTAAGTACAGCGATATCGCTGCTTGGATCACGGCCAATAACCTTTGCCTTGTAAGTTCTTTTGTTTTCATTCAATGTTACCGTGATTTCATCGGCTACACCTTTTCCACCATCGGAGATCACGTGGTTGTTTGTAACGATGTATCCGTCTTCACTGATGATCACTCCACTGCCCGATGCACGTTGTTCGGGTTGTGACTGCGGTCCGAAATTGAAAAAATCATTGAACATATCTTCCATGGAGTTGCCACGGCTTCCACTTCCGCCGAGATCATTGGAAGCTTTGCGTGCAGGGATTTTTGTTTTAATGTGGACTACTGCGGGTACGGTGGCGGCAGCGGCCTTGGTGAAGTCAATCGGATCTGCTGGTGTACCAGCGGCGTTTTCGAAGAATCCAGCGTAATTCACCGGCGCTTTACCGTCGACCAGCTGTGCGCCTGCCACTGACTCATTCTCCTTCACTTCGCCATACACCCAGACACTTCCCACAGCGGAAGCGGCACTAATTGCTACGACCAGTAAAAGCTGTTTAAATTTCATGTTTCTTAGTTGTTTAATATAAAATGAGATTACACGGGACAGGGTCAAAATACATGCCCCGCGTATACAAAGTAACAAACTGACATAGAAGATTCCCGGAGACCTGTTTAGTTTAACAAATCATTTACTAAGACCTTCGTAGTTCTCTTGGAATCCTTTAACATCCTGCCCCTAATTTACAATTTTGTCAGGAAATTCATAGTGTCAACTCCGTCAGCATAATCATTTATGGCAGGAAACTGTGCCTGTCCGAAGGCAGTCTGGCCGGTCCCCACCAGGCATTGCAGATCGGTGTTGTCCTTAAGGAGTTTTATGGTCAGTTCCCGGTCGTCATAGAATTCATAATTGACCTGACTGATGGGGGAAAAGACCGATTCCTTTTCTACCAGCAACACGGCGAGGGTGCTCATGTAAAACTGGTTGTTGAGTATATGCAGTGCAAGGTTATAGTCGTAGTTGTTTTTGTTTTTATTGTGATCGCCCAGGTAATCATATTTTTTCAGCGCATTGATCAGCGGCTCAAAATTGTAGTCGCGCGGTACCATAATCTTTGTTACGTTACGGCAACCCAGACCGAAGTACATCATTATATCATCTGCCAGTTTATCCAGTTCACCTGCCGTTTCTGTTCCGGTAAGAATGGCCACCGAACTGCGGTTGCGCCGGATAATATGGGGGTACTTTCCAAAATAATATTCAAAATACCCCGCAGAATTATTACTGCCTGTGGCAATATAAGCATCGCAGTCCTTCAGCATTTCCCTGATCAGGGTCAGTTCTGCCACACGGGGATCCCAGTTTATCAATACCCCGATTAAATGTTTAATCAGTACCTCGTCTTTCGACGATGGTTTAACCATGGCGATATGACCTGTTATAAATACGCAAAGCCAGTCGTGAAAACCCACCAGCGGTATATTTCCGGCCATGACGATGCCCACTTTGCGGGGCGATGGATTGACGGGTGGTACATTATAGGAAGCCACCCAGCTTTCGAGCAGGTCCCTGTTGAGGTACTGATGGGCGATATTGCTGCAGGCCAGCTCAATAAATTCCTGGATGAACCATCCATTCTGGCGCTGGGCCAACTCCTTTGCCTCGGACCATTCGGGTGCCGTTGAAACCATGTAATCGCCCAGCCTGGCCAATAATGTGATTCGTTCTTGTAATTTCATCTGCAAAGATTAATTTTGTTTCTGAAATTAACCTCAACACCTTAATTAATAGCTATATGGCGATCAAAATAACAGACGAATGTATCAATTGCGGAGCCTGCGAACCAGAGTGCCCGAATAACGCCATTTACGAAGGCGGAGTGGAATGGGCAATTGCTGATGGTACATCAGTGAAGGGAACCTATACACTGGTGGACGGATCAATTGTTGATGCTTCCCAGAAGAATGCACCTCTAAGTGTAGACACTTATTATATCACACCGAATAAATGTACGGAGTGTCAGGGTTTCCACGAAGAACCGCAGTGCGCGGCCGTTTGCCCGGTCGATTGCTGTGTTCCCGACGAAATGTACCAGGAAACAGTAGAAGAGTTAATGTCCAAAAAAGAGAAATTGCACGTTTGATAATGTGCATAAATTAGTTGTCGATTCAGGCTTTTCCATTGCTGATCTTCGTAACTTAGGATATACAACAGCAGGTTACCTGCTATACTTTGGCGGGTGATATTTCCCGTCGTAAAAAGGTGAAGAAGAAACGGTCTTCACCTTTCTTATGTTCAGCCCCAACCGGGTAATGAAACAAAGTTGACGGAACAATAACCCAATTTTAGCATCTAAATTTCCCCGCCTCCTTTTTTTCCTGAATATTTGCAATACCATATCATAACATGAAGAAAAACATAGCACTTGTGACAGGCGGATTTTCAGGCGAAGCAGTGATCTCCTATCGTACCGCCGCTACTATCGCGGATAACCTGGACCCCCACACTTATAATGTATACAAGATCGATATCAATCCCGAAGGCTGGTTCTACGAAAACGAAAGTGGCCAGCGTACCGTGGTGGATAAAAATGATTTTTCCCTGATTGCAGATGGAAAAAAGATTTTGTTTGACGCGGCATTTATTGCCTTGCATGGTACACCCGGTGAGGATGGTAAACTGCAGGGTTATTTTGATACGTTGAAGATCCGTTATACCAGTTGCGATGCAGCGTCTTCTGCCATTACGTTTAATAAACGGTATGCGGTGGCAGTGGCAAAAATGGCGGGTATATCGGTGGCCAGGTCGATCCATCTTTTCAGGCATAGTCCCATGCCGGCTGCAGAAGTAGCTGCCGGCCTGAGTTTCCCGGTGTTTGTAAAACCAAACAATGGTGGGTCCAGTATTGGTATGAGTAAGGTAGACAAAGAACAGGATCTGCAGGCCGCCATTGACAAGGCATTCAGGGAGGATGACCAGGTGCTGGTGGAAGAAATGGTGAAGGGACGTGAGTTTACGGTCGGGGTTTTCAAATCAGGAGGCGAGATCACAGTACTGCCAATTACGGAGGTACGGGCGCATGCTGACAAGGACTTTTTTGATTTCGAAGCAAAATACCAGGGAAAATCGGACGAGATTACCCCGGCGGATATCACCGGTGAAATGGAAGAAAAAATCCGTGTCGCAGCCCGCAGGATTTATGAAGTATTTAATCTTCGCGGCGTAGTGAGGATTGATTTTATTTACCAGGAAGAAACCGGTGAACCTTTTATGCTCGAGATAAATACGATACCGGGACAGAGTTCGGCCAGTGTTGTTCCCCAACAGGTGCGGGCATTAGGCTGGTCGCTCCAGGATTTTTATACGAAACTTGTGGAAGAAACGTTAGTGTCCTGATCCATTGGCTCCTTCACGTAAAAACTATATTTTTTGAAATTCATTACCCGGAAATCAATCTGGATTAACATAGTTGCTGGCATTGCACTGGCATTAATCCTGTTTTTCATTTTCATCTTTTCCCTTCGTTTACTGACCCATCATGGCCAGTCCAAAACCGTTCCCCAGGTTATGGGCAAAACTTTCGATGAAGCCCGGCGAATCCTGAAAGACGCAGGATTTGAGGTTGAAATCCAGGATTCCATCTATGTAGATACCGCCAAACCGATGCGTGTGCTGAAACAGGTGCCTGAATCGGATGAAATGGTGAAGGTCAACCGGACCGTTTACCTGACCATCAACCGGGCTGTGCCACCAATGGTGGATATGCCCAACCTTGTTGGTTATAGTTATCGCAGTGCTGAAATGGCATTGAAAAATTCGAACCTGCGGGTGGGGGATACTTCTTTCCGGCCCGACTTTGCCCGCAATGCTGTGCTGGAACAACGATACCAGGGAAAGGTGATACCCCCCGGATCCAAAGTGCAGATGGGAAGCAGTATCTCACTGGTGCTTGGTGACGGAGTGGGAGACAGGCAATTTGTAGTACCCAGCCTGGTAGGACTAACTTTCTGCGAGGCCCGCTCAATCCTTGAAGGAAGTGGTCTGGGTATCGGCTCCATCATCGCCAACAGCGATATTTCCGATACCTGTGGCGCGTTTATTTACCGGCAACGTCCGGAACGGCTGGACGAGGAAGGAAGATTTAACCGGATTCGTTCAGGTCAGATGGTGGACGTATTTTTGCAGACAGAGAGGCCTGTCACCGATTCCACGGCAATTGAGCCACCTGATAACGAAAATTAATGGACAATTTATGAATACAATTACAGTAGAAGAACTGAAAGCCCGGCTGGATGCGGGTGAAAAAGTACATATAGTTGATGTTCGTGAACCTCACGAGCATACTGACTTTAATATTGGCGGAACCCTGGTGCCGCTGGGTAAGGTGCAGACCATGCAGGTAGATGAACTGGAGCAGTTCAAAGATGAGGAGCTGGTGGTTTACTGCCGGAGTGGCAACCGGAGCGGACAGGCCTGCCTGATACTTGATACACTTGGTTTCAAAAACACGAAGAACCTTACGGGTGGAATGTTGCAGTGGCAGGAGAAGTTTATTAAGTAACTAAGTTTATCAGATACAACTCTCCGGAATCTTTATCGTGCTTATATAAAAAAGACCTGCGATCATAACTGACCGCAGGTCTTTTTTTATGAAGATCCTCCCTGGGTATCCTTCATTCTGCATTATTGTATTCCATGTACAGGGCTCCTCCCTCCGTTATCCTTCACTGTATCTGCCTGTTTGCAAGGTGTATAGATGCACCACGTTTATAACCGGATATTCAAACTAACCAGGAAGTTTGTTCCCGCCATCGGGAAATAAAAATTCTCGGTAACAACCGATCCGTCATAAACATAACCATATGTATAACCATTGGGCTGGTAGTGCCGGTTAAATATATTGTTCACCTGAGCACTGACCGACCATTCATTAAAGATTTTTTTATAGAAGGTATAGATTGCGCGGGCATCCTGCGTATAAAATTCACCAAGTTTTTTTGTTTCATTCTGGGTGTTGTCGAGATATTGTTTGCCAACATATTTGCCGATCAGGCTTAACTCCAGGTTTTTAACCGGAAGGAAGTTAAGTGTTGCGGCGCCTGTATTGGCCGGTGAAAAAGCGATATCTGTTTTGGTATGTTCAATCGTTTGTTGTCCCACCCAGTTAAAGTCCGCATCGTACTCATCAAGGAATTCAGTAAATGCTTTGATCTTGTTACGGCTGATAGTAAAATTGGCGGCAATATTCACCTGTTCGCTGAACCGGTAAGCTCCCTGCAATTCAATACCTGAACGGTAACTGCCCGGCACATTTATCCTGGTATAAGACCCCACATCATTCACCTTACCTGTCAGTACCAGCTGGTTTTTATAATTCATATAATAAACGGTAATTCCCAGCAACGCGTTGTTGAACCGTTTTTCCAGTGAACCTTCAAAGTCGTGCAGGGTTTCTTTCTTCGGCTGGTTGATCAGTCCGGCCTCAAAATCATCGCGGTTTGGTTCCTTACTTGCCTGCGCATAACTAAGGAATGCCTGCCATCCGTTTTGCGAATAGGTGATCCCTGCTTTTGGATTGATGAAATCAAATTTCCGGTTGATGTAAAGGGTTGGGTTTTTATCAAACCCGTTCATCCGGTAGTTGACATGCCTGTATTGCAGGTCGGCAAAAAGCGACCAGGCGTCAGTCAGCTGATGCTGCCATTTTCCGTACAGGTTTATATCCGACTTGCCGGCCTTGTTATAATAAAACCGGAGGTCCTTATCAACACCATACCTGGCCCAGATCACATCACCATAATGTTTGCCATCGTAGTAGGTCCATCCTCCGCCCAATGTCAGCTGGTCCTTTGTAGTCCGGTATTGCAGGGATGCAACCTGTCCATAAAAATAATTATCCAGCCATTTCTGTAAAACCATATCTGTACCGGTTACCAGGTTGCGGTCGATGGTAAGATCAGGCAGGCCGTAACTGGCAAAAGATTCGCCGTATTTATAGTTCTCATAGTATCCTGCACCCCGGGTAAGGAAGGAACCCACATTCAGACTCAGCCGTTCGTTCAGTTTGTGATCGAAGAAGAGCTGGTAATGTGTCTGGCGGTAATTATCCGTTTCGTTTTTATACAGGGGCAGGTTGTACTTGTATTTGCCGGAAGAGAACAGGTTCACTGAATCTTCGCTGCTGTGATAAATAGTACCGAGGTTGGTGTAATAATGCGTCAGCAGTGCATCGTGGCTACCGAAGAGTTTGGCTTCGGGAATTCCGTTCCATGCCTGGAAGGTTTTTTCTTTTCCTGAAAAAACATTCAGCCGCAGGGTGGAATTGCCGGCCAGGTAGGCGCCCGACAAATAAAAGGCCTGCAGATCGCTGCTTGCGCGGTCTATATAACCGTCACTTTTAATCCGGCTGAGGCGGGCATCAAAGGTGAAATGATCGTCGATCAGACCCGTACCAACACGTATGGTATTCTTGAAAGAGTTGAATGAGCCAAAGCTGTTGTTCAGTTCGGCATAGGGTAGCTGGTTGACTTCATTGGTGGAAAGGCTCACGGTAGCACCGAATGAGCCGGTGCCATTGGAAGAAGTACCCACACCACGTTGCACCTGCATACTGCTGACGGATGAAACCAGGTCGGGCATATTTACAAAAAAACTTCCCTGGCTTTCCGCATCGTTGACTGGGATTCCATTAATGGTGACATTGATACGGGTTCCATCGGTACCACGTATACGCAGACCGGTATAACCGATACCATTACCTGCATCGGAATTAATCACTACCGAGGGGAGCATGTTCAGGAGAAAGGGGATATCCTGACCCATGTTCAGTTTACGGAGCTCAGCCTTGCTGAGATTGGTCTTGACAAACGGGGCCTTTTCACCGGCACGGATGGATCGGATCTCCACAGGTGTCAGGGCATAGATACTGTCGGTTGCTGTTTGAGCAAAGGTGGCGAAGGCTGTAAATAATAAACAGCCGGTAAACGCAATCCTCTTCATTTTTCTTTTTTTAAAGGTTAAAAATGAGAGGGAAATGCTGTTGGAGAAAGGGCATAAACTGACCTCCTTCCCTGCGCAGGCATTACCCTGATCAGGTTAAACGGGTATAATCTCAGATTAAATAATGAATCAGCCAAAACGCTGAAAATCAATACTTAAACACCCCGGGAAACGCTGAAGCTTAAAGCTTTCAATAATAAGAGCTGGAGGCAAATGTAAATTTTTTTAACATACTGTAACATTTTAGTTTCATCGTTCGTAACACTACAAATCAATTGGTTTATGAAAAAAATACTCTTCTCTGTAATGTTGCTGGCAGCGGTAGCTGGTTTGCAGGCTCAAAAAACAATCAGCGACCCGAATGTTCAGTCGAGGGACGCGAAAGGCTTCACGTCTATAAAAATCAGCAGTGCTTTTGATGTGTATATCAGCCAGGGTAATGAGGAGGCGTTGGCGGTAAGTGCGAGTGAAAAAGATTACCTGGAATATATCAAGACCGAAGTCACTGGTGGAACTCTCCGGATCTGGGTAGATGGCGGCGGTATGAGGAAATTTAATACAGGGAAGATGAAACTCAAGGCATATATTTCTTTCAAGGACCTGAACAAGCTGGATGTGAGTGGTGCCTGTGATATTTATATCGAAGGCACATTAAAACTGCAGGACCTGAAGCTGGTGCTTTCAGGGGCGAGTGACCTCCGGGGAAAGATGGACATGCAGAAATTGGATGTGGATATCAGCGGCGCATCTGATATGACGTTGAGCGGGACAGTGGGTCAGCTGAAAATTGAATCAAGTGGTGCAAGTAATTTCAAAGGGTTTGATCTTGTTTCTGAATATTGTGATGCCAAGGCTTCCGGAGCCAGTGATATCAAGATTACTGTAAATAAAGAACTCAATGTTAACGCCAGCGGGGCCAGTGATATTGATTACAAGGGGCAGGGGCTGATCCGCGACCTGAAGACAAGTGGTGCAAGCAGTGTGTCGAGGAAGTCATAATAAATAAGGAAAATATATAGTGGTGAAGGTTCGCTGGTTGTAGACCAGCGAACCTTTTTTTAAACGTACAATATTGCCGGAGCAAACGTTTAGTGTTACCGGGATTTTTTATTATCAATGATTTATAAACTTATTATTTGTCTTTTTCTTCAAATCATTTGGCTGATGTTTTTATAGCCCTTATCTTCGCGCCGCGAGGTAGAGCAGCGGTAGCTCGTCGGGCTCATAACCCGAAGGTCGGGAGTTCGATCCTCCCCCTCGCAACAGCAGAAGCAGGAATTCCAACAGGGGTTCCTGCTTTTTTATTCCTGGATTGGAGCGTAATGTCGTTGTGACCAACACCACCTCCTAAACTTGAAGCGGATTTACCCGATCTATATTGAGCGAATAGCGAAATCTTCGATTCGTCAGCGAGCACTGACAAGTGCTTGGATTTTGCACTTGCATCTGATCATCTTTGGCTATTAATCATTTTGTTTTTCTGTATGGTTATTCCCGGGCCTGCAGATTCGTGGAACCATTTCGCAGGCATAAAACACCTGGCCACTCCGTTCAATAGTGGTTTTATCTTTTCTTCATATTCAGAATTACTTATTCTTCAGTGCAGTTTTTTTAAAAAAAACACGATATTGTTGTAATGCCTCTCTCCGTTATTACGATTATATGAATTAAAGATGGGGATAGGCTGCCAAAATGGTTTCACAAGAAGAACTCATACGCCGGTGCAAACTAGGGGAAACTGATGCCTTTTCCACTCTTTACCACGAGCATGTAAAGGCTGTTTATAATACTGTACTTCGTCTGGTTAAAACGAAGTTGTATATGAGGTACACCCCTTAGCCAGCAATGCGGGAGTCCTGGTAATCGGCACTCATTCCGTCTTAAGGGATATGCCTCTGAAATTGGAAAGTAATTCGTTTGGTTCATTATCAGCAGCGCAACAGATAGAACTGATGGATTCTATAAACGGTAAACGGAATTGCGCACATTTCTGTATCGACCGTAGATCAATTAATAGTACTGATTCGTAGTGATGCCAACACCAGCGTTCGACTCAGGGCTCTGGAAATCATTTCGCAGGAGGGACGCTTGCAAAACGCATACGAGCGACTCCGTTCTGTATTGGATGAAGGTACAAACCCTGTCATCCAAATTGGAGTAATTGATGCGATCGCAACCAGTCATTTTGTTCAATTAATGCCACGTTTGCAATCGATTTTGAATGATATAAAAACGGACATTAGTGTTAAAGACTACCTCTCCATGCGTTTGCTTGAACAACATTTTGAACTAATGAATTGATGCCATGAAAAAAGCGACTATCCTCATCTTACTTGCTTTCACCTGCCTGGTATCTGTAGCCCAGGAATTCAAACTCCGGAAAACTACTGGTAAACTACTATTGAATATTTCCCGGGTGATCGTCGAGGGTACGACAGGTGATGAAATTATTTTTCAATCGGCCCCGTTGCCAGCGGTTCCATCAGACACGAACGAGGCAGGCATGCGTGTCATTTCCGGCGCAGGATGTTCGGATAATACGGGGCTGGGCATCAATGTAGTTGACGAGAAGGACGTATTGACGGTATGTGAAGTTTTGTCAAACCAAACGTACTTAATCAAAGTCCCCCGGGGAATTATCATTTCGTATATTGGTCGAAGTACAACGGATTCAACTCTGATTCTTTTCAAAAACTTATCCAATGAAATCGAGGTGGACACATATTTGAATGATGTTACGTTAGTAGATGTTTCCGGTCCATTAACAATCACCAGCGTTTACGGGAGAATAAAAGTAGTTTTTAATGGAACAATCAAGGGACCGGTTTCAATTACTGCTGTACACAGAACGGTAGATGTATCTATACCATCAAACGCCAAACTGTCCTTGCAATTGCGATCCGCACGGAATACCATCATGGCTTCCCCGGAGTTAACCATCAAGGTACAACACCCCAATAATGCCCAAAATGCGGTTCGGGGTACATATATATCTGGGACTTTGAATGGTGGAGGGGAGGGATTTCGGCTTACCTCCCTGACCGGAAAGATTTATTTACGGAAATTGGAGTAAAATTAAATATCACTGACAGCATTATATCTGATTTCCACCGGTTTCCAGACCAGCCTCGCTATCTAGCTTGTTCTGGTTACCTAGCTCAACTACTGAATATACACGTCACTTGAAATAACCATAAACCATATGTCTCACAATCATTACTTCACAACTCTACGGAATTTGATTCCAATCACTGTTATTTTTGGATGTAATACATTGGGGATATCACAGACTCTTTCAGGGAACATCCGGGATTCGGCCAATCACCCCATAGATCTGGTCACTGTTACGCTTTTTCAAAATAACCAGATCAGGGAAAACACCTTAACTGATAGCACGGGGTATTTCCACTTTCACCATTTACCACCGGACAGGTATATTGTTCGGTTTTCGCGAGTGGGATTTACATTAATGGACACCACCTTGACATTAGCCGACTCCATGCAGTTGATTATTCGGATTGCTGCGATTTCGGAAATTTTGATGCAACAGGTGACCGTCACAAGCAGCAAACCACTCATCGAACGAAAAATTGATCGATTGGTATTCAACGTGGAAAATAGTCTTACCTCCGCCGGCCTGGACGCCTTTGATCTTTTAGGCAGATCACCGGGAGTGACGGCCGACAATGGTATAATTCGTATGATTGGTCGGGGCTCCGTTGCTTTAATGATAAACGACCGGATCCTTCGAATGGATCAGCAATCACTGATTGCATATTTGAAGAGTATTCGTTCAGAGTCGGTCGTCCGTATTGAAATCATCACCAATCCACCTTCAAAATATGAAGCTGAAGGAGGAGCGGGGCTAATCAATATCGTTTTGAAACGGGACTCGCGAATTGGCTATAACGGAAACGTTGTCACCTCCATGTCTCAAAGCACCCACCCGACTGGAAATACCGGCATGTCATTGAACTACAACAGATCTTCCATCCAGAGTTTCATCACACTGAGTAGCATGTATGGGTCTTTTGCTCCATACACCAACGCCGACTATTTTTTCCCATCAGGGGCAGCGTGGGCGCAAGTCAATCTACGGCGGGAATTTTCAGAAAGCATCAGCGGCTTATTGGGTTTGGAATGGGGTATAACTAAATCGTCGTCCCTCGGATTTTCTATAAATGGTTCTCGCGGCACACCTAACCGTTCGGAAACCACTAACCTGCAGGTCTTCAATAATTCTGGAAAACTGGACTCGGTCTTAACAACTTCGGGTAAGGTTAAAAGCGTTGGCCTAAGTACTGCTACAAATGTTCATTTTAAAACAGCATTAGACACTTTGGGAAAAACGATTTCAGTCGATTTTGATTGGTTCGCAAACGATGGCGACCGTTCCACCCTATTCCTGGTCCAAAATTTCTTACCTGGTAACATACCTAGCAATTTTCCGCCCACAAACTTTCTTTCAAAGACACCTGGACAGTCGTCGGTATACTCGCTTAGCTTAGATTTTGTATTTCCACGCTTTTGGGGGTGGCACCTCACAACAGGCCATAAATCAACGTGGATTTCTAATGCCAACTCGGTAGCATTATACACGCGGACTACAAATGATTACGAACTAAACCATGCGGTGTCCAACACATTTAATTTCGATGAGCGAACCCAGGCGGTTTATGCCAGTATGCGTAGGAAGTTGCACACCAGATTTACAGTACAACTGGGCTTGAGGGCGGAGCTCACAAAAACCCGGGGATTTTCAGTCGAAATGGATACTGCTTTTTTGAATGATTATTTTCAGGTTTTCCCATCAACCTATTTAATGTACGAACCAAACAACACCAATACGTTTTCCCTTTCTTACAGTCGACGTATTACTCGCCCACCACTAAACTACCTAAACCCCTACCGCATTTACTACAGTCCTTTCCTTTATGCGGAAGGCAATCCCAATCTTCGTCAGTACTTCAACAACAATCTGGAGCTTTCACACACGTATAAAAAACGCTTGAGTTCGTCGCTTGCGTTCAGTTATTCAAACAATGAGCCCGGGAGTTTCGCTTTTGCGGATCCGTCGACAACCATCCAAACATTATCAGTCAAAAATTACCTGGAAAGAACACAAGTTTACCTTTCCACCAATGTTACTTTCCAGAAGTGGAATCGCTTGGAATCGGTCAACTCCATAGAAGGATTTTACGCGAGCGGGAAATCGTCTGAACCCGCTACCTTACGTAGAGTTCGAGGTTTTGGAGGGGTTATATCCACTAGAAACTCGGTAACTATGGACGCGAAAAAATTAATCGTTGTTTCAATGGACGTAATTTTCCAATTTCCTGAAACTTCCGGCATCACCCAGTACCGCAGTTACTTTTTTATTGATGCGGCATTCCGGGCGACCATGTTAAAACGGAAACTGCTACTCGTAATAAATATACGGGATCCCCTCAGGTCACGTGTAATCAAAAGTGAACGACTGGTAAACAATGTACTACAAGTATATACCTCCAACAATGATAGTCGTCGAATTGCATTGACTGTCCGATACAATTTTGGAAGTACTAAATTCAAAGCCGGCCGGTCTTATTTTAATAGTCAAACGGACCAACTGCGGGTCAAAGAATAATTTTTCGGCTACATTTCAATATTTTAAAAATACGGTCGCTGGACGAACAGGGGTTGATTTTTTTTTGTTTAAAAACGCTAAGTACTTTCTACTATTTTTTTAATGATTTAATAATTAACCGTGCTTTTTCATATCAGACAACACATTTTTCTTCTGTTATCTGAAAAACTGATAGGATTCCAGACAATTGTATTTTGAATAATGATTAAAATTATAAACGAAATATATTCAGGTTAATGCTCCTCACTTTTCTTCATTCACGTAATATCTAGATTGGTACTCTAGTATATTTTAATATTTGACCTGATAGAAGTGATTATACTTTCATCTGTTTCAAATAGAAAAATCCGACCACTGTTGGTCGTCGCTATATGCTGTCACTTTAGATTGTTTAACTAAAAAAATGTTTATGAAAAAACTTTCTAGTTTCAATTGGGGGAAGATGGCTCAAAAAGCAATACACATGACTCGAATCAGGCAGGTTCAGCAGCTACGGGATAATGGTGTGGCGATTAAGGAGATCGCCTGTCGCACCGGCATAAGCAGGAAGACTGTAAATAAACAATTAGTTGATGAACAGCAAAAGGGCAGGGAACACATTGCCAGTTCAAAATGTACTTCCCTGCCCCTGTATGGCAAATTCTGTAATTATAAAATTAGAGCTGAAACAGTCCTATATTATTTCCTATCCATTCTTTTAAGCTGATCCCGGATCTCCCAACGAGATTCTCAAAGGTTGTTGTAGTGACGGCAAGAGAGTCCAATCTTCCATCATACACCTGCTTTATCCATTCTATTCCGCTTTCTGAATATTTATCCTCCCGGTCGTCGGGTAGGGAGAGATGTCCCTGCCGGATTGCTGCAATCAGCGCCTCAGGATTGTTTGCCTGATACGGCAGTACTTTACCTTTTATTTCTGCAACAATAGATGCAACGTCAGTCACGTTGACATTTTCGGTAGACAGGTAATAGTTTTTACCTGCATGTACAGCCGGTCCCTGGGCAAGTACGAGCGCTGCAACAGCGGCAATATCCTCAACGGCCACGTATCCTGTCTTTTTTTCTCCGGTAAAACTCAACATGGTACCATTTCCGACCGGGTACATAACCGGAACCATCCCATAGAATGTGTTAGGGTGAAGGTTGCACCAGGCAATGCCACTGGTTTCGATATATCGTTCGATGATTTCGTGCCAGGTAAAATGCGGGTCGGTCATTTTACCGTTACCAAATATACCCAGGTGAACTATAAATTCTACTCCGGCATCCTGTGCAGAATCAACCAGCGTCTTACTCTGATGTACCATATCTACGGTATAACCCGTAACAAGATAAATACGGCTAATGCCTTTGAGCGCATCGGGAATGGTCCTGGCATCATTCAGATCGATATATACCGATGACATGCCCTCCTTCGTCCAAAGAACTACCTGTTCCAATTTGCGGGAAGCTAATACAACTTCAAATTTTTCACTCCTGCTTTCCAACTCCTTTACCACCGCCTTACCGGTCGCTCCAGTTGCTCCAAGCACTAAAATCCTTGGGATTTGATTTTCCATATATCTGTTTTTATAAAGTCATTTAAATTTCCTTCAAGTAAAATTGCAAAGTTTTGTGTCTTCAAAACTTGCAGGAAATATCGAAAACCCTGTAGAATATATAGAAGCAATATCGTCCCTTCTATTAAGGGGTACGATAGCGTTAAAAGTACCTGCAGTTTTAATATAGCGGATAGATTTTCCAGTATTAAGCCGGGTAGTCTTTCCCGATATCGGGAAAGCAGTTCTCTCCGGTTAAAGAACAGGGTGGGAATTAATTTTGGTTTGAACTGATTTAAAGGCTAACAAAATCAGTCTTGAAGTTTGAAATCATGCAATCTTTCGACGAAATAATATTCTGTTAAACAAATAGTTAAGTCGTATCCGAATGATCGATATTTGGAATTGGCTTCTGTTCATAAACTGATTGAAAAATAATAGGTAGGATTTTTGTTGCGCCTACACAAACAAAACTCAATCGTCTGATATGAAAATGAAAAACTTCAATGGTTTAACCAACAGTATCTTGTCGTTTTGCCTGGCTACCTTGTTCCTGGCAGGCTGTAACAATGATTCAGAAACTAAAAAGTCGGAAGATTCCACTATGGGCACATCAACTAATGCAGGTGATACCACAATGGATACAATCGCTATGTCGACAGATACTGCAATGGTGCAATCGGCCATGGTAAATATTTCACCCACCTATGCCGATACAGCAGTCTCCGGTACAGCCATTTTTACAACTGCAAATGGCGAAGTGACCATGAAACTGGATCTTACGATCCCTTCCAAAGCTGGTAAGACTGTAGCCGTTCACCTGCACGAACATGGCGACTGCAGTGATAATGGTAAGTCGTCCCATGGACACTGGAATCCCACAAAGGAAGAACATGGCAAATGGGGAAAGGCACCATATCATCGTGGTGATATCGGCAACGTGAAACTGGATAATAAAGGAAAGGGCAGCCTCACGATAACTACCGATTTCTGGACACTGGGAAGTACATCTGATAAAAACCTTCTTGGAAAGGCATTGATCGTACACGGCGGCATGGATGACTATCAAACACAACCAACAGGTGATGCGGGATCCAGGATTGGCTGCGGTGTGATCCAATAGAAACCTTTAAAAAGTCGCGTATGAACCGGATAATTTTGCTCGGGTTAACCCTGCTATTCTTTAGCGGTAAACTCATTGCGCAGGAACTCCGCACCGTCTATACCATGGACGACGCTAAAAAGTTTATTGAAAACAATCCGGGTCTGAATCCGGAGATCATTACAATCAGTACTGCTGATACATCTGCCCTGGCAAAGGCGATCCTGAAAAGAAGGAAGGGTGAATTCTTTTCCATCGCAAAATTCTCCTACAAGGTAATTGATGAGAAAGAGGATACCCGTTGGCGGGTGAGTTATATTTTCCTTGATAAATTCAAGGTCGATAAAAATGAACTGGAGAAGATAAAAAAAGCCGTCACGGATGCATTGATTGCCGGCAGCACCATGGCATCGTTATCCGACACCTATACAATGGATCACAATACAACAAAAGGGGATACCGGTTTTTTCGGGGAAGATATGATGACGCCCGAGTTTGTGGCGGCTGTGAAAATCCGTAAACCGGGGGAGGTGTTTTTTGTAGATATTCCCGAGCGCGACTGGTACTACATCATCCAGAAGACCCATGAAGACCAGAAGGTGAAAGAAATGACCTTGTTGCGAACTAAAAAATAACAGTCATACCTGAACGCATACTGATTTACAACCCTTATTAACCCCAACTTGCCTATCTTTGCCAAACTTTCAGCCCAAACCCGGGCAAGAAACAGGTATCGCAAGGTTTTTGAAAAGAGTTTGCTAGGTTAACTAGTTGATTTTCAATAAAGAGATCGGATGACCCGGAACAACCGGATCGCCTCTCGCATCAGAAAGCAGAAATACCTCACCGGGATTTCTGCTTTTTAATTTCAAGCAGTCCTGCCGTATACCGGGCAGCTGAAGAATAACATCAAATGAAGACAGGTTTTGTAAATATTTTCGGTCAGCCCAATGCAGGAAAAAGTACCCTGCTGAACGCGTTGATGGGAGAGAAGCTGGCGATCGTTTCCTCCAAAGTGCAGACCACCCGGCACCGGATCAAGGCGATTATGACCGAGAAGGATTACCAGGTGGTGATTTCCGATACACCCGGTATCATTGAACCGCGTTATAAACTGCACGAGAAAATGATGCAGGCTGTTAAAGGTGCACTGGAAGATTCCGATGTTGCATTGCTGATTGTTGATGTGCGTGACAAATATGAAGAGTCAAATGCCATCTTCGAAGCATTGAAATTAAAAGTGCCGGCCATTGTAGTGATCAATAAGATTGACCTGGTTAGTGAAGAACGCATAAAGGAAGCAATTGCCTACTTTGAAGCGAAGCCTTACTGTAAGGCAACAATCAAAATTTCCGCTACCAGCGGCATCAATATAAAATCTTTCCTGAAGCCGATCCTCGCATTCCTTCCCGAAGGCGAACCTTTTTATACGAACGACGATATCAGTGACCTGCCCACCAAATTTTTCGTGAGCGAAATGATCCGCGAGAAAGTATATGAATTACTGGGTGATGAATTACCCTATCATACGGCGGTGCTTGTCCGTGAGTTTAAAGAGAAAACAACCCTTGTCAAAATTGTTGCGGATATTATCGTTCATCGGGAAACCCAGAAGGCGATTGTGATCGGTGATAAAGGAAGTATGATTAAAAAACTGGGTTCCTATGCCCGGAAAGATATCGAAGCATTCCTGCAACAAAAGGTCTTCCTCGAATTATTTGTAAAAGTTAAACCCAAATGGCGCGATAACGATATCTACCTTAAAGAGTACGGATATTAGCCCGGGTCAATAAAATCAGCATAACATGTCATTTACTATCGCGATAGTAGGCCGTCCGAATGTCGGCAAAAGCACTTTTTTTAACCGGCTCCTCGAACAACGTAAAGCAATTGTCGATGATGTAAGCGGCGTTACGCGCGACCGCCAGTACGGCGTAGCCGACTGGAACGGCAAACATTTCAACGTGGTTGATACAGGTGGTTTCGTTGCCCGCAGCGAAGACGTTTTTGAAAGGGAGATCGCAAAACAGGTACTGATCGCCGTTGACGAAGCCGATCTCCTGTTCTTCATGGTAGACGCACAAACAGGCATGACCGCCCTGGACGATTCCATGGCCGATGTACTGCGCCGGTCTACCAAACCTGTATTCCTGGTGGTAAACAAGGTTGATACCAATGATAACCTTTTGGAAGCTTCCGAGTTTTACTCCATGGGTTTTGAAAACGTTTTCTTCATCGCTGCTGCCAGCGGTAGTGGCACGGGTGAGGTGCTGGATGCAGCAACCGCACTGATGCCGGCCGACAGGACCGAGGAAGAGGATGAAAATGCCATTCCCAAATTTGCGATTATCGGACAGCCCAATGTAGGGAAGTCGTCCCTGCTTAATGCACTGATCGGACAGGAACGGACCATCGTCAGTGATATCGCCGGCACCACCCGCGATACCATCCACACCCATTATAATCTCTTCCAGAAAGAATTTATATTAATTGATACAGCAGGTATCCGTAAGAAGACCAAGGTGCATGAAGACCTTGAATTTTATTCCGTGATCAGGGCGATTAAAGCCCTCGACGAAGCAGATGTGTGTATGGTAGTACTTGATGCAGAAAAAGGGATTGCCGCCCAGGACCTGAACATCTTCAGCCTTGCCGCAAGGAAAGGTAAGGGTGTGGTGGTGCTGGTCAATAAGTGGGACCTCATGGCCAAGGAAACCAATACCGCAAAAGAATACGAAGCCGAACTGAAAAAGAAAATGGCGCCATTTACCGATGTGCCTATCCTGTTTATATCTGCCAAGGAAAAAACCAGGATCTTTAAAGCCATCGAAGTTGCCCTGGATGTGGTTGAAAGCCGGAAACGCAAGATCCCCACATCGCAACTTAATGATGTTATGCTGAAAGCTGTGGAAAGTTATCATGCACCGGTGGTACGCGGACACGCAATCAAGATAAAGTTTGTTACACAGTTGCCTACAGCCGTGCCTTCTTTTGCCTTCTTCTGCAACTTCCCGGATGATATCAAACAACCTTACAAGAATTACCTGGAAAATAAACTTCGCGAGAATTTTGACCTGAAGGGAGTACCAATCCGACTGTTTTTCCGGAAAAAATAAGGATGGATCAACCTGCAATCATCTAAAGGACAGGTTTTTGTTTATTTTGAAGGGAAAATTTGTTAAAGATTTGCTTATTTGCCAGCAGCGGTTAACTTTGCGGCTTAAACTTTAAAAACCAAGACATGAAAAAATTTTTTGGAATGTTGGCTATCGCAGTTGCGCTGGTAGCTTGTAATGATGATGCGGCTGCTAAGAAAGCTGCAGAGGATTCTACTCGTATCGCTGATTCTACACGCGTTGCTGACAGCATTTCTGCTGCTAACGTAGTTACAGTTGACACGTCTTCTATGGTTGGTGCTGACAGCACTGCTGCTAAAGATTCAGCTAAGTAATTTCGCTGTCTCAACTCTTAAAGTAGAATCCCTTGTGAAAACAAGGGATTTTTCTTTTTATAAATGTTTTTTTCCACGCTGCCCGGGCCCTGGACAATCTGAGATTGCACAGGGTCCTTTTTATAAGGGATCACTTATTGTTTCACTTAACTGATCCTTTATGAAAAGATTACCTGCTTTTATTCCTGTATTGTTTTTAGTTATCCATTTGCATGCGGGCATCAGCCGCTGGGATGGAGAGGGTTTTAATGATCAATGGAATGACCCGTTGAATTGGGTGGGCGACCAGGTTCCCCTTCCCGATGACGAAGTCCTGCTTGATAACAGTATTGTAACCGGTCCGTACCGGGTGTTACTTCCGCCAGGTGATATAGCCATATCTGTAACCAGGTTGAGGATTAGTCCGGCCAGCACCCAGTTTATCCGGCTGGTACTTCCGCCGGAGAATACTTCCCTGACTGCATTCCGTGCAACTGTATCGGGTGATGCCATTATCCTGGATGAAGGCGCAGAGTTTATTAATGAATCCGGTGCAGGCATGTCGTCAACACCTGTGGCTGTTACCGGTGCAGGTTATTTCCGGATAAACAATGGTGCGAGATATATCCACCGTACCGCCCGGTCTGCTACGGAGAACCTGGTATCGAGATTGTCAACCGAACCCGGTACCGAACGGGGCATTTTTGAATTTGATGTAACAGTTGCCAGTTATATTGTATCCCTGTCGGGAAGGACTTATGGTACGCTTGTATTGAATGCCGCGGCCAATTCATCCACGGTGAATTACCGGGGATCGGGTGGTAATCCTCTCGTAATTCGCGGTAACCTGGTGATTCGGCCAAATGTAATATTTACCCTCAGCCTATCATCCCAATCCAGTATCGGGGAGATGCTGCACCTGGAGCCGGGGTCTACCCTTAATCTTCAGTCGACCGAATATTCCAATACCCTGATGGTGAAAGGTGACTGCCGGGTGGAGGGTTTAATTACGGAAACGGGAACAGGCCAGCCGGTGCTGGAGTTTAATGGTCTTATGGAACAACAATTGTTTGTCACCGGATCCATCAGTGAAGAGGTAATATTAAAAGTCAATAATGCAGAAGGCTGTCGCCTGTCTTCCCCCCTTCCTATTTCCTATCTGCTGGTTCTGGAAGAAGGGAGGCTTTTCAGTAATGAAATGGCTCCGCTTGTTTTTGAAGCAGGAGCAACCTGTCAGCGGTCAAAAGGTTTTGTGGAAGGACCGGTAGAGAAAAAAGGTCCGGGTGATTTTATATTTCCTGTCGGTGCCGGAGGTATTTACGCGCCGCTGGGTATTACTGAAACAGCCGGACAACCATCCGACGCTAAACTGAGGGTTGAGTACAAACGGCAAAACCCGCAGTCAGCAGTGGGCAATTCCTATAACCAGGCTGGTGCTTCACTGATTGACCATATAAGTACGGTTGAATACTGGGCGGTTAATCAAACCGGCGACCTGAATTGCAGAATTTCCCTGGCTGTTAATCCGGAAAGTTTCTGCCGAAACCTGGACGGTACATTCTTAGTGTATGCAAACGGATCAGCCTGGAACCACGCAGGGACGGTTATCAGTGATGGTCCGGTTATAATTAATGGGTTTGAGACCGGATCGTTGATATCTGATCCCTTGTCAGGCCCTATAAAATATATTACTCTTGGCACGGCACAAACTTATCAGCAGAACCCATTACCGGTTAGCCTCCTTTCATTCAATGCAAAGCGGGAGGCGGATGGCCAGGTTCGTTTTAACTGGAGTATCAGTGAGCCGCCAACTGGTGGTGAAAATTTTATAATCAGCAGACTGGACCGGGATACCGTTTTCACGGATTTCACGTCAGTTGCTGTTAAACCCGGAGTAACTATGTACGATTACCGCGCTGATATACTAAAACCAGGGATCAACCAGTTCAGGTTGAGGATGATGGACCGGGAACACCTGGTCTTTTACAGCCGGATCTTCAGTATCGCGGAACCTTTTCCTGACAAGGGTGTTCGTCTGGTTAAAACGTTTCCAAATCCCGTAAAAGGAATGGTTACCCTGATGGTTAATTCATCAACAGTTACCAATCTGGAGCTCCGGATCCGCAATATCAGTGGATTAATTGTCAGTAGAATAAATTTGGCGATTACTACCGGAAGTACATTGATCCCCTTATCTTTGGAATACCTGCGAAGTGGCTGTTATTTTCTGACGGGAATGACTGCCAACGGGCAAACCAATTCGATTTGCCTTATTCGCGAATGATTTACCAGAGCCTCACTAATTGCTATAGATTCTCCCCCCTCGAAAGTTGGGGGCTTTTTTTTACGCCTTTGTTTTCAGCGAAGCCAATAGTTTGTTTGTGCGATTCCGGAAATCCTCCAGCTCTTCCTGTTGTTGTTTAATGAAAACATTATCGGCCATTGAGCCAACCACCACATCCATTTCCTCGGTGGAATTGTAAACCATCATGCGGAAGGGATTGGTATAATCCTTTGCCCTTGACTGATAAATGCCTTCTGTGATAAAGGTCTTCGTGTCCACTGCCTTTTTAATCAATGAAGCAAAGGTCTTTTCATTAAACTGTGTGGCATCCATTCCGGTTATGAAGAATAATGCAGCCGCTGCATGCCGGGCTTTGTCGAGCAGGTACTGGTCGCTCGATTCATGATAGAAATTATGCACTTCATCCCAGCTGTTAATACTGCCGTTACGGATATCTTCCAGTAACTGAGCGGCTTTAAAATCGGGGACCAGCTGGCTGCCGATATTGGTCCAGCCATGCAGGGTTGGAGTGCCGATCAGGGCTTTCAGGGAATCGAAATCGGTCAGGCCTTCACGTTCCATCAATTCAATAAGCTGGACGATCCCGTAGTATATTGTAAAATCGCGGAACAGGTGATAGGCCTCGCTGACTTTTATCAACTGTACTTTACGATTGCTGTTCTCTGCGCCTTTCAGGAGGATCTCAGTTGCTTTAAGATCCTGACGGCTTTCAAGCGCTTCTGTTCCCGCCAGCAAAATTTCTTTTTCCGTTTTTTTCTGATCATTTTTCGAAACCACGGCTTCACCCACTGCCTTTCTGAAAAGATCCATCGCACTGATCATTTCATTGACGCTGTCGGGAGCCAGGTAATCGTATTCGAGATACTGGTTGCGAAAGGAACGTTTATCGCGACCGTTATACTTTCCCGAATTTCTTGCAAGTGCATACATATTATACATGAACCAGTATGCGGGCATAATGGTCAGCCGGTTGTGGCTGACATCATTACTTATCAGGGAAAAAGGTATGCGGATATCCAGTTCTGCAGGAAAGTCGCCCTTTGCTATCAATGTATAGGATGCAAATCTCGAATTATGTTTGAGGCTCACGCACAGGCCAGGCCAGAAGCCGCGCCCGGCAATGAGTTCACCATCTGCCCCGCGGGAGTTATGGTTGGACCCGATTGTTGCGCCAGCGGCCATATTACTTTGTCCCAGGATAGCTGAAGCACAGAGAAAGGAATTATTATGATGCTGCTCATGCGCCGGAAACAACAGCGAGTTGAGTACTTCGCAACAGGATATGGTGGAGTTATCGCCCAGGAAAGAGTTGATCAGCCTGGCACCATATTTTAATTGCGAATGGGAAGCCAGTATAAACCTTACAGCCTTTACGCCGTAAAAAGCCCTGCTGCCAAAACCCATGATTCCGTTTACCAGTTCACAACCCTCACCGATCTGTGTAGGGGATTCGGCAGAGGAATTAATGGTAAGGTTTTTCAGTTTATTTGCACCCTTGATATAGGCATCGGATCCGATTTTTACATCCTTCAGGATCCTGGTATTCTTGATAACGGTGCGGTCGCCCACCGTTCCATAATAGCCGCGCTGGTTATCAAATTTTTTCTCGGTAAACTCCTTGAATTTGTCCATAAGAACCTGGTCGTTCCGGTTACGGGTCCATAACCACGCATCGCCGGTCTGCATTCCATCAAAAGGCATCACACTGCGGCCTCCGTTCTCATTACATAATTCCATCCAGATCCGGACTGTTTCTTTCTGTCCCTGTTTCACAATACCGTTCCCGAATTTGGCATGATCTGAAACCTCCATCTCATTAATGTTAACCAGGATCACTTCGTTGCCCAGGATATAATGACTCAGGTAGTTGACATTGTTGATCACGTTATAGTCGCCAATATCGGAACTGATAATCGTACTGTTGTAGAGCCCCGCCTGCAGACGCACATCATGGAACTGGAGGTACAGGGGTTCCAGTTTGCCGATGCGGACCAGTCCGTAAAACTTACATTGCTGGATCAGGTCGGCATTAAACTCGGAACTGACAAGAACATTTTTCCAGTTATCCGAAGTATTACCATTTGCCTTGAGCTGCGCTATCTCCCCTGGATCAAGCTGCCGGTACCGGTTATTATCTCCCGCCTCGGCGAATCGCAGGTAGTATTCGTCTTTACCTTCCGGCAGGTACGCCGGATCAACGAAATTATAGCCGAGTGACTCGACCGGAGTTTTTATGATATTATTCATTCAAGGTTTTATTCAACGGTAACGGACTTCGCCAGGTTCCTTGGTTTGTCGACATCAAGGTCTTTGGCAACCCCGATATAGTAGGCAAGCAGTTGGAGTGGGATAACACTAAGCATTGGAGCGAAGATCTCGTCACACTCAGGCACAATCATCACATCGTCGGAAATTGAGGTAGAAGTTTCATCACCATCGGTGATCACTGATATCACAATACCTTTCCGTGCCTTGATCTCCTGCATATTGCTCATCACTTTTTCATGGTACGCGTCGCGCGTTGCAATAAAGACCACGGGCAATGTATCGTCCACCAGTGCAATCGGACCGTGTTTCATTTCAGCTGCAGGATAACCTTCGGCATGGATATAGGAAATCTCTTTTAGTTTAAGTGCGCCTTCCAATGCCACGGGGAAATTATAACCCCGGCCCAGATACAGGAAGTCGCGCGCGTCCTTGTATTTTTCCGCGAGTTTTTTAATATGGCCGCTATGTGTTAATGTGGTCGCCACTTTCTCCGGGATCTCGTGTAGTTCTTTCAGTAATCCCATATAACGCTCATTCGAAATTGTTCCTTTTGCGTGACCGATCTTCAATGCAATCATGGAAAGCACTGCCAGCTGAGCCGTGAATGCCTTGGTACTGGCCACTCCGATCTCTGGTCCGGCATGCGTATAGGCACCACCATGTGAGATCCTTGCAATGGATGATCCCACCACATTAACTACTCCAAGGATGATGGCACCTTTTGCCTTTGCAGTTTCTATTGCCACCAGGGTGTCGGCGGTTTCGCCACTTTGGGAGATAGCAATGATCACATCACCTTCGTTGATCACCGGATTCCGGTAACGGAATTCAGATGCGTATTCAACTTCCACATTGATGCGGCATAATTCTTCAAAGATATATTCAGCCACCAGACCCGCATGCCAGCTGGTACCGCATGCCACCATTACAATCCTCTTTGCATTCATGATCTGCTCCGCATACTGGTCAATCCCCGCCATGGTGATTGTACCGGCCTCAGCATCCAGTCGTCCCCGCAGGCAATCGCCAATAGTCTGGGGTTGTTCAAATATTTCTTTCAGCATGAAATGGTCGTAACCGCCTTTTTCAATTGCGGCCAGTTCCAGGTCCAGCTTCTGAACATAGGGTGTCAGCTTTTCGTTGCCAAGGTTTTTCAGGATCAGTTCATCGGGCCTTATGATGGCCAGTTCATAGTCGTTTACGTAAACCACTTCCTTCGTATATTCCAGCATGGGTGATGCGTCGGACCCCAGGAAATGTTCGCCCTTGCCTACACCGATAACCAGCGGGCTTCCTTTACGGGCAGCAATAATCATTTCGGGGTCGTTTTCATCCAGCAACAGGATAACATAGGCGCCTACCACTCTTTTCAAAGCCACACGTACGGCTTCTTCCAGCGAGCAGTCGTTTTTGATCAAAATCTCTTCGATGAAATTCAGCAGCACTTCAGTATCTGTGTCGCTTTTGAACGTATATCCTTTTTTAACAAGTTCGTTTTTAAGCTGCGCATAGTTCTCGATGATACCGTTGTGGATCATCGCCAGCCTTCCGGTGGCCGACTGGTGCGGGTGGGCATTACGGTCGCTCGGTTCACCATGGGTTGCCCATCGTGTATGACCGATGCCGGTATGTGAATGGAGGTTTTTGCCTACAATATTCTCTTCGAGTTCGGCAACCCGGCCCTTTTTCTTGTAAACTTTCAGGCCGCCATTTTGCAATGCAACACCGGTGCTGTCATATCCCCGGTATTCCAGTCTTTTTAATCCTTTGATTACGATAGGGTAAGCTTCCCGCGGACCGGTGTAACCAACTATTCCACACATGTGATATCCTTTTTTTGAGACGCAAAGATATAATATTAGCTACTATAAGAGGGTGCCGCTTAAAAGCAGGTTGGCAACGGTAAAATAGATGATCAGACCCGTTACATCCACCAATGTGGCTACAAAAGGGGCGGAACTGACGGCCGGATCGGCTCCCAGCCGTTTAAGGATCATTGGCAGCATACTGCCGGCAATGGTACCCCACATGATAACGCCGAGCAGGGTCACACCCAGGGTAATGCCCAATGCCATCCAGTGATCGCCGTAAACCTGTGGTGCAATGGAATGCCAGGCAACGATCCGGAAGAAACCGATCAGCCCCAGCAGGATGCCAAGTAAAAATCCGGAAGCAATCTCCCTTTTCATTACGCGCCACCAGTCGGCCACGGTAATTTCTCCCACTGCCATGGCCTGGATGATCAGCGTAGTTGCCTGCGAACCGCTGTTACCACCGCTGGAAATAATCAGCGGAATAAATAAAGCAAGTACCACCGCGCTGGCGATTTCATCTTCGAAATAAGCCATGGCCGTGGCTGTCAGCATTTCACCAAGGAACAGGATCACCAGCCACACAATCCTTTTTTTAAACAGTTTAAACAGTGGCATTTCCAGGTAGGGCTGGTCAAGTGCTTCGGTACCTCCCATTTTCTGCATGTCTTCACTGAACTCTTCGCTGGCTACCCATAAAATATCATCAATAGTCACGATGCCCAGTAATTTGTTACTGCTGCTGACCACCGGCAGCGCTACCCGGTTATTCATCTTGAATACTTCACTGGCAGTTTCCTGGTCGTCTTCGGGATGCAGCGCAATAATGCGTTCATCCATCATCTCCGAAACTTTTTTATCAGGCGGGTTCAGGATAAAATCCCGTATCCGGATATCATCCAGCAGTTCCCCTTTTTCGTTGATTACATAAATAACATTGATGGTTTCACTATCCTTCCCGTATTTCCGGATGGTGGCAAAAACTTCTTCAATGGTATTATCGGGATAAACATAAACATAGTCGGGGGTCATCAGCCTGCCGATACTGTTTTCCGGATAACCCAGCAGGGAAAGGGTGACCCTTCTTTCTTCCGGGTCCATCAGTTTGATCAGCTCGCGTACCACATTACTGGGAAGCTCTTCCAGGAAATCGGTGCGGTCATCCGCGGGAAGATCATTGAGCAGGGAGGCTGTTGTATTGGGAGGAAGGATCTGGATAATGCGTTTCTGTGTGGGAAACTCAAGGATCTTAAAAACACTGGCAGCACGGTGTACCGACATATTTGCAATGATCTGGCTTTCGTATTCCTCGAACTCATATACAAGGTCTACCACATCACTGATATTCTGTTTGTTCAGGAAATCCTTTATTGCCAGCTTGTCTTCTGTCTGGATGATCGACTCAAACTGTTCACTTAAACTCAATGGTTCACCAAATTGTTCAGCCATGGCCAAATTTACGAACTCCCGGTGATGCGGAACGTCCGGATTGTAATCCATTCTGCAGTCTATCGGTTTTCCTTTAGTAGTTTTGACGAACCACCGGATCCGATACCGGTGTAAAACAAATTCCCGTTATGATACTACCCATACTTTTCATTGCTCCTTCTGAGGGGAAGGGCAGGGGTGTTTTCACTTCCGAAGCAATCGGGAAAGGCACCGTCATCGAAGTATCGCCCGTTATTGTTATGACTAACGAAGAACGGAAATTGCTGGATCAGACCACCCTTCATGATTATATTTTTGAATGGGGGGCCGACCAGCAAAACTGTTGCATGGCGATGGGTTATGTGCCTGTGTACAACCATTCCTATCAATCCAATTGCGAATACGAAATGGACTATGAACATGATATGATCCAGATCAGGACGGTGCGACCTATTAACAGCGGCGAAGAACTGCTGATCAATTATAACGGGGAATGGAACGACAGCAAAAAACTATGGTTTGATGCTCACTGAATTTGGAACAACAGCAAAAATTATAATTCGCCCAATGAATCGGGACCGACAGCAAAAACTATGGTTTGATGCTCATTGAACCACTAGTTTAAAGTGATCTGTGCCCGCACTTCACCTAACCAGCGGAACAGGAAACTGCCCGGAGGAGTAGTGGGAAGAATCGTCTTGGTATGCAATGTCACAAAATACCGTCCTGCCAGCAGTTCATCTTCTTTTACACGTACACCATCTACAAGGAGAGTTCCGGAAAATGTTCCCGACGATGGCAGCAGGGCCCGCGGGGAACTGCCCACGAATGTCTGGACCGTAACGTAAGGACTTGTATTGAATGAAGTGAATGTTGGAGGTGTGGGAGCAAAGGCAGGGTTAACTGCATTAAAACCAATCGGAGCTGGTCCATTGATGCGGATTGCAATAATACTGTCACTCAATCCGCTCCAGCGCAGGGCATAGTTAAGATAGCCTTCGCGTTTATCATACCAGACATCCATTGTGCCTGTTCCGGCTGATGGACTTGCAACTGGTTTGATCTGCGAGCCGGAGAAAGGGATATTGTTTTTTACAAACAGATTGTCCTTTCGTTTTTCCGATTCTTTTTCGCAGGATGAAATGATGAACAAGGCACCTAAACAAAGGGTGAGGGAAGCGGTTAGTTTCAGGATGGTCATGGTAGCAATTTGCAGTAAAAATAAGGACTTTTTGTATTGGGCAATCAGGTCACGGTTTTCTGGCAGTGGCCTGGCCGGGAACCCGGAATCACCCAAAACAAACGCCTGAACAGTGTTTCGCTTATTTTAAAATGAGTTTTTGTACACTAACGGTCCCGTTTGCATCTGCAATCGTCACAAAATGTAGCCCACCTCTTAGCCCGAACCGCTGCAGGGAGAGACTGGAAATTTGTCCCGGTTCAAGATTACCCATGGATGATTGTCCTACCAGCCGGCCCGACACATCGTGGATATAGAAACGGGTTCCTGGCATACGGGCACCGTTAACCAGTGTTACCTGGCCTTCTTTTGCAACGATGGTCGGATAAAGCTGGCATCCCGTTACTGACGGTCCGTTTGGCGTAAAGGATATAACAGATGAGTAAGTGACCTGCTGGTCCGCGCCGGTGAGTTTTAACCGGTAATAAGTACGGCCGGTTATTCCGGAGACATCGGTATAAGACGCATTCCATGTATCAATATTTGCAGCGGGTCCGTCGATAGTTGCCAATGAAATAAAACTGATCCCGTCGTTGCTGCGCTGGGGTTCGGCCTTTAATTCCTCATTACCTGTCAAGGCCATCCAATTCAGCCGGATACCATCTCCGGAACGCGAACCGGTGAAACTTACCAGGCTTAACGGAAGAATAATATTCTCCACTGCGGAAAATGTAACGCGGTTCTCTCCTGTATTTTCATAATATTCAAGAACGAGGTTATAACTCCCGTTCAGAATTACGGTCGCCAGTGAAGAAGCATACGACTGCGTATTCCATTGATTAATGAGCCAGGTAGAACCTCCATCAATACTGAAGCGATACCCATCGTCGGCACCTACAGTAAAGGAAACTGTTTTGTTGGTAAATGTTTTCTGTAACCTGTACCGCACAGAATATGTTTCTGTTTGAACCGGACAGCCCGAGGTTGGATAGTTGACGGTACTGCCACCAAATGATTCGTCGAAGTTTGGAGTTGCAGCCGATCCCTCCGTTACCCTTCCGGAATAGGTATTAAAGGCTGTTCCATCGTACACATAACCATACCATATATTGCCTGTTCCATACACAGCGGGATTTTCACTTCCCGAACAGGTGGAACCTATTGAAAAAGTTACACGGTTATCACCACTGTTTTCATAATAATCGAGAACAAGTGAAACAGTCCCGTTTAAAAAAACGGTAACTGAAGTACTTGCATAGGATTGGTCGTTATAACTGTTAATGATCCAGGTGGCACCACCGTCCACACTCAACCGGTAACCATCATCGGCTCCAACAGTAAATGAATAATTTCCGGATGTAAATGATTTCTGTAGTTTAAACCGGACGCTGAAGGTGGTGGTACTTACAGGGCATCCATTGGTAGCATAATTGACCGTTGCCCCGCCAAAACCTTCATCGAAATCGGGATTGGTAGTGGTTCCCTCATTTACATATCCCCTGTAAACGGTTCGGTTTATATCATCATATACATATCCGATCCACCGGTTATTGGTTCCGTATGTATTCTGATCGCCCTGGGGCGTGCAGGGTTGGGCATTAAGGTTAAAACAGGCAAAAAGCAATAGCAGGATAGGTAGTGGTTTTGTCATTGGATTGTCTTGTGGACAATTAAACGACCAAAAACTAAGTGTTATTGCTTAGTCTACTTTAGTATTTACTATTAAAGTAATTTTCCGAAGGGTAGTTACTTTACTTATTGCTGAAAATTACGATATATCTGAGATCAGAGATTGTAATACAACATGGGTTAGCACGAAGCCAGATCTGGTTAAACGTATAAAAAAAATTATTATTGAAGTAAGTAGAAGTCAGCGCAACATTTGTTTGATTTCCTGGAGTTTCAGTAATGCTTCTACTGGTGTAAGGCGGTTAATGTCAATACCCGACAACATTTCCCGGATATTCCCAAAAGTTTCGGTATGCGCGTCAAAAATGGACAATTGTACCTGGGGCAATATGAGGCCCTTTACTTTTTCGGAAGTACCAGGTTCGGTTGTTCCGCTACCCGTATCTACATGTTTTTTTTCAAGCTGTGCCAGGATATCATTTGCGCGGTTGATTAGTGAAGGAGGCATACCCGCCATCCTTGCAACATGGATCCCGAAACTGTGAACACTACCACCCGGCGCAAGTTTACGCAGGAAGATGATCTTGTTACCGATTTCCTTGTTGGTGATATGATAGTTACGAACCCGTTCCAGCTTTTCTTCCAGGTCGTTCAGTTCATGGTAATGGGTGGCAAAAAGGGTATGTGGTTGCTGGGCCGACTGGTGAAGGTGCTCCACAATACTCCAGGCGATAGAGATCCCGTCGTAGGTGGATGTGCCGCGTCCGATCTCATCAAGCAGGATCAGGCTTCGCGGTGTAATATTATTTATAATGGAAGCGGTCTCATTCATTTCCACCATGAACGTTGATTCGCCGCCACTAAGATTATCAGAAGCCCCAACACGTGTAAAAATTTTATCCGTCAATGGTATGCGCGCTTCCGTTGCGGGTACAAATGAACCGATATGCGCCATCAGGGTGATCAGGGCGGTTTGTCGAAGTAATGCCGACTTACCACTCATATTTGGTCCGGTAAGGATAATGATCTGCTGATCTGTTTTATTCAGTACAAGGTCGTTGTGTACATACGCTTCGCCCGGCGGCAGGTGCCGTTCAATCACCGGATGCCTTCCTTCTGTTACATTCCATTCATCACCTTCATGTATTACCGGACGTTTGTAATGATAGAGTAATGCATTTCCTGCAAAACAAACCAGGCAATCGATCTTCGCAACGATTGCACCATTGGATTGCATGGGCAGCAGGTACCCTGCCAGGTCCGATAACAGCCCTTCAAACAATTGCAATTCCAGCTGCAGGATTTTATCTTCCGCACCCATGATCTTTTCTTCATAGTCCTTCAATTCGGAAGTGATATACCGTTCCGCATTGGCCAGCGTTTGTTTACGCATCCATTCAGGTGGCACTTTGGACTTATGCAGGTTAGTGACTTCCAGGTAATAGCCGAAAACATTATTGAACCCAATCTTCAGCGATGAGATGCCCGTGTTCTCTGCTTCCTTCTGCTGCATCTTTGCGAGGTATTCCTTACCGTTGAATGAGATCATCCGCAGTTCATCCAGTTCCTGGTGTTTACCGGGTCTGATCAACGAACCTTTGGAAGCAAGGGCAGGAGGGGCTTCTACCAGCAGGTCATAAATTTTTTGAGCGATCTCAGGACAGGGATCGAGTGCCGCGCCGATTGTTTTCAGTTGTTCATCTTCGGAAGCCAGACAAAGCTCCCGGATGCGGGCCACCTGAGTGAGTCCCCGCGCAAGTTGTAACACTTCCCGCGGGTTTATTTTTTTCATCGGCAGTTTCGATACCAATCGTTCAATATCCCCGCAAAGTTTTATTGCCTGGGATAACTGTGTACGGAGTTCGGTGTCTTTGATCAGGAACTCCACCAACCCGAGCCGTTGATTGATCTTCTCCAGTTCTTTCAACGGAAAAATGATCCATCGTTTCAGTAATCTTGCCCCCATTGGCGACATGGTGTTATCAAGTACACCAAGTAAAGTAAGATTCCCTTCACCACTGGGATATACCAACTCCAGGTTACGGATGGTAAACCGGTCCATCCAGAGGAAATCGGAACGGTCGATCCGTTGAAGGGACGTGATATGCTGCAGATTGGGATGTTCGGTGTCCTTCAGGTAATGTATGATGGCACCGGCTGCAATGATACCATTGGACAGGTCATCGACCCCAAATCCTTTGAGCGATTGGGTCTGGAAATGTTTCAGTAAAATATCCTGTGCATAGTTGCTGTCAAAAATCCATTCGTCCAGCGAATAGGTATACATCTTACCTCCGAAATATTCCCTGAAATTTTTTTGTTTATGACGCTGGAAAATAACTTCACTTGGTTTGAACCCCTGTAATAATTTTTCTGCGTATTCCCGGTCCCCTTCTGCCAGCAGGAACTCTCCGGTGGAAATATCGAGAAAGGCGAGACCGTATTGATCATCAGCACCAAAATGTATGGCAGCAAGGAAGTTATTGGTATGATGGTCAAGTAATTTATCATTCACGGTTGTGCCGGGTGTAATCATATCCGTCACACCTCTTTTTACCACACCCTTTGCGGTTTTCGGGTCTTCCAGCTGGTCGCAGACTGCTACCCGGTATCCTGCCTTTACCAGTTTATGTAAATAGGTATCAATGGAATGATGCGGGAATCCCGCCAGCTCGGCCGATGATGCCGCACCATTATTTCTTTTTGTAAGGGTGATCCCCAATACCTGCGAAGCAATGATTGCATCCTGACCGAATGTCTCGTAAAAATCACCCACGCGGAACAGCAACACCGCATCGGGGTATTTTTGTTTGATCGCCCGGTGCTGTTGCATCATCGGAGTTTCTTCAGTCTTCGCTTTCGCCATGTTTATGTTAATGTAACTGGGGGTGAACGGCAAAAATAAGGAAGGGTTATGTAAGAAATTTAATTGTCGCATCTGCTGGTTAAATAAACATTTATGCAGCGTTTTTTAATGTTAGTGGCCGTTTTTTTCCGGTCGCAGCCCGTGGACAGGACAGCGTAAAGGCGGTTGCCAGCCGGGCGCCCCTTTTTTCGTACATTGGAAGACGGTCCGTTTTTTCGCGTTCCTAAATCAGTTCAATCCATGAGAAAGTTTTTTAAATACCTCTTCGTTTTCCTGTTCCTGGTACTCATCGCGTTTTCGGGTTATGCATTGATCAGCGGACGTACCTACCTGTTCAAAGCCGTGTACTACAACTTTGCAGGGATCGATGACTATAAAATTTTTACCAATGATACGGTTAACATATCAAAACCTCAGCCATGGGTTGTGTCGGACCAGTTATCAAAAACAACCATGCCTTCCGATCTCCAGTCAATGCTGAAGGACCTGGAGACCGTATCCCTGCTGGTTATTAAAAACCGGGAAATCATTTATGAAAAATATGATGACGGATACAGTGATACTTCCCATTCCAATTCATTTTCCGTGGCAAAGAGTATTACCAGCCTGCTTGTTGGTGCCGCAATACGTGAAGGACTGATCCGCTCGGTTGATGAACCGGTTGGGGCCTATCTTCCCGAATTCTCTACAAGCCTTGCCGCCCAACTGAAGATCAGGGACCTGCTGACCATGAGCAGTGGCAGCAACTGGGAGGAGTCGTACGTAAACCCGCTATCCATCACCACCGAATCTTATTATGGCAATGATCTTCGTAAGACGGCCACCCGCGTGAAGATTGAAAAACAACCAGGCACCTTGTTCTCTTATCGTTCTGGCGATACTGAATTGCTGGGCCTGATCCTTGAAAAAGTTACCGGCCGTTCACTCAGTGAGTATGCAGCCGAAAAATTATGGGGACCTGTAGGTGCTGAACATCCTGCATTGTGGAGTACCGACAAGGCAGGTGGTTCGGCCAAGGCATTTTGTTGTTTTAATTCCAATGCCAGGGACTTTGCCCGTATCGGACAACTTATGCTCGACAGCGGCAAGTGGAACGGACAACCAGTTATTGATTCTTCGTATTTCCTTGAATCCATCCGTCCCTGTATGATTCCCGATGATGATGGTAATCCCGTTGATTATTATGGTTACCAGTGGTGGCTTCGTCCGGCCTTCCCCGGTGTCTTTTATGCACGTGGTATCCTGGGTCAGTATATTATTGTGATACCGTCCAGACAACTGGTGATAGTACGGCTCGGTCATAAACGATCGTCGAAAAAACTTCGTGGTGCACCAGCTGAAGTAGATGCGCTGATTAATTGGGGGATGACTTTGTAGGTGGATGAACTGATTAATTGGGGATGACTTTGTAGGTTGATGAACTTATTAATTGGGAGATGACTTTGTAGGTTGATGAACTGATTAACCGGGGGATGACTTTGTAGGTATGGATAAAGTGATTATTTAGGCGATGACATTGTAAGTGGCTGCAGTGCATAACCCTTCTTCCATTAATTTTGCCGGATGCGAAAACTGAGTATGGAAGAACTGGAGCGTAAGTCACCGGAAGAATTCCGCGAAGCGGAGAAAACCCCACTGATTGTAATCCTGGAAAATATCCGGAGCGCCTATAATGTGGGCAGCGTATTCCGTACATCGGATGCATTCCTGGTGCAGGCCATCTACATCATTGGGTACTCAGCAAAACCACCCCACAAGGAAATAAAAAAAACGGCACTTGGTGCAGAGGATACCGTTGAATGGAAACATTTTGCCACCAGTGCCGAGGCCCTGGAAGAGGCCAGGCTACAGGGTTTCAGGGTATACGCAGTGGAGCAGGCATCGGACAGCATTAAATTGCAGGACCTGCCGGCAGGCCTGTCGGACCGGATCGCCGTTGTTTTTGGCAACGAGGTCACCGGGGTGGAACAATCGACTATCGCTCTGTGTGATGGCTGTATTGAAATCCCCCAGCTTGGTATGAAACATTCCCTTAATATAGCCACAGCCGTAGGGATTGTACTCTGGGAACTGGTGAGACCAAGGATCAAATTGAAGCATTGATTACCTTTGCCGGATGTCTACCGTTCGAACCTACCTGAGTCTTATCAGATTTTCGCATACCATTTTCGCAATGCCCTTCGCAATGATCGGCTTTTTCCTCGCCCTGGCAGAACCTCATTTTGCGGGCCCGCTTTCTTTTGAAGGATTGGGCGGCGACGGCTTTCTTTCAGCACCGGCTGCGGGTATTTCTGCTGATTCGCTCATTTATAAATTAAATAGTACGGATAACCGCTACGTTCTTATTGGTATTTACCTGCTGCTGGTAATCGCCTGTATGGTCTTCGCGCGAAGCGCAGCTATGGCTTTTAACCGGTATCTCGACCGGCATTTCGATGCAAAGAATCCCCGGACCGCAATCCGTGAAATCCCCGCCGGGATCCTGAGTGCCAGCAGTGTTTTATGGTTCACCATTATTAATTGTATACTTTTTATTGTCTGCACCTGGTTTATCAACCGCACCTGCTTTTACCTTTCCCCGGTGGCGTTGCTTGTTGTGCTGGGATATAGTTATACCAAGCGTTTTACACCACTTTGCCACCTGGTGCTTGGTCTCGGACTTTCACTGGCACCCATCGGTGCCTACCTGGCGGTAACCGGTGCATTCGCCCTGCTTCCGGTATTATTTTCTTTCGCTGTGATTTTCTGGGTAAGCGGATTTGATATCATCTATGCATTGCAGGATGAAGAGTTTGACCGGACGGAGAAATTATTTTCCATGCCTTCCTGGCTTGGTAAACAGAAAGCACTGCGTGTGTCGGAAGTACTACACCTGCTGAGTGCGCTCTGTGTAATTGCGGGTGGCATCTACGGCCAGTTCCACTGGTTGTACTGGGTAGGGGTTGCAGTGTTTGCGGGCATGCTGGTTTACCAGCACTCCATTGTGAGGCCGGACGACCTGCGTAAGGTCAACCTTGCTTTTATGACCGCCAATGGTATCGCATCCATCGTGTTCGCACTGTTTGTAATCGCCGATCTTTTCATCAATTGATAATATAGTTAAATGGCGCGGATCCTTGCTATCGATTATGGTTTGAAACGGACCGGAATTGCCGTGACAGATCCACTGCAGCTTATTGCAACGGGCCTCACCACGGTGGAGTCCCGGCAACTGACCCCCTTCCTGAAAGACTATTTCAGTCGTGAGGAGGTTGAACTGGTAATCATTGGTGATCCGCGTAACTGGGATGATACCGCCACCCATGCAACAGCACTGGTTGAAAAGTTTATAAAGGAATTTAAAAAAACTTTTCCGGTTATACCGTTACGAACGGTTGACGAGCGCTTCACTTCAAAAATGGCAAAAGCTGCCATGCTTGAAATGGGATTGAAAAAAATGCAGCGCCGTAATAAAGCGCTGGTCGATGAAATTGCTGCTGCGATTATGTTGCAGGAATATATGAATTCGGTGAACCGGTAAGAACTGGCGCGGGACTTGCTTATCAACCGCTGCGGAACCCGTGTTACTGTCGTTTTACCCGAATCAGTTAACTTTGATGATTGATTTTTAACCGATAATCTGATTTTGATGATCCTTCCAATTGTAGCATATGGGCACCCTGTTCTTCGTAAAATAGCAGAAGATATTGGTCCTGAGTATCCTGGCCTGGAAAAATTAATAGCTGATATGTGGGATACCATGTATGAAAGTAATGGCGTGGGACTGGCCGCACCACAGATTAACCGCAGCATCCGTTTGTTCGTAATCGATACGGCACAGATGTTCGAAAATATGGACGACGAAGAGAAAGCAGGCTACCCCGATAATCCGGGTACAAAGCAGGTGTTCATCAACGCCCATATAGTATCACTTGACGGCGAGGAATGGGCCTACAACGAAGGCTGCCTTAGCATTCCGAAGATCAGGGAAGATGTAAACCGGCAACGCACAGTGAACCTCCGTTACCTCGATGAAAATTTTGTTGAGCAGGAAAAAACATTTGTCGGCATTTCAGCACGCGTAATCCTACATGAGTATGATCATATCGAAGGGAAATTATTCATCGACCATATATCCAACCTCAAACGCAAATTGATGAAAGGAAAATTAAATGATATTTCCAAAGGCAAAATCAAGGTTGATTACAAAATGATGTTCCCGCTTTGAGGACCTTACTGAAAATAGCGTTTGCTCAACTAATCTGTTTAAACTGCATGGGGCAGACGGATTCACTGGATACGGAACGTCTGGCTAAGATGATTTCATTGAGTGAAGTGGTAGTGCGTACCGATGTGAATGTGCCGAAGTTTATCGATCGCGTGAAGAACGACAGCAGTTTTTATAAGGCTTTCAAAAACCTTCATGTGCTGGGCTTTACCTCGCTGAATGATATCCGTATCATGGATAAAAAAGGCAGGCAGAAAGCAGGTTTGCAAAGCCGCACCATCCAGCATCATACCGGCAACTGCAGGACCATGGATAAATTGGGTGAAACGGTGCAGGGTGACTTTTATAACCGTGACAGTGGTTATAACTATTATACAGCGGAATTATATGCCGGTCTTTTTTTTACCACGGGCCAGGTATGCGGTGAAACCAATATTGTAGCTGGTTCAAGTTTTACTGCCCGGGGAAAATCAGGTACTGAAAAACATAAGGAACAATTAAAGATGCTGTTTTTTAACCCGGGTAAAAAAATCCCGGGTATTCCGTTCATCGGGGAGAAGATCAACATCTTTGATCCGGATGTGGCAGAACTGTACGATTTCAGCATCGATCAGGTTATGTATGAAGAACAGTCGGCGTACGTATTCACTGTAAAAGCCCGGGAGGACCTGAGTTCCGGCGAGAAGGACCGGATTGTGATTGATAATATGGTCACCTGGTTTGATGCAAAAACAATGGATGTACTGGCGCGTAACTACTCACTCAGTTACGATGCCGGTGTATATGATTTTGATGTATCCATGGAAGTGCAGATGACCCGTTATAAGGGGCTGCTGGTGCCGCGCACGCTTCGTTACAGCGGTAACTGGGATGTAGTGCTGAAAAAAAGGGAGCGTGGTGTGTTTACGGCAACCCTGTTTGACTTCACAGACTAGTAACTGCTCCGGAACATCAATCCTCCAGTTTATTCCCAACCGTACTTACATATTTTCTCCAGCGTTCAATCACCTGTTCCATATCCGTTGCCAGTTCGGTTTCAAAGAAAACTTCTTCGCCCGTACCTGGATGTGTAAAACCAAGTGTTTTGGCATGTAGAGCCTGGCGTTTGCACACGGCAAAACAATTTTCAACAAACTGTTTGTATTTTGAATAAACAGTACCCTTTACAATTTTATCTCCACCATAAAAATCATCATTGAAAAGGGGATGGCCGATGTACTTCATGTGTACCCTGATCTGGTGGGTGCGGCCTGTTTCCAGGATGCATTGCACCAGTGTTACATAACCGAAGCGTTCCAGTACTTTATAGTGCGTGATGGCTTCCTTTCCATGGTCACCTTCGGGATAGGCTTCAAATAATTTCCGGAAACGCTGGTGACGTCCCACATGTGCAATGATGGTTCCTTCATCGGCTTCCACATCACCCCAAACCAATGCGATGTATTTACGTTGAATGGTATGATCGAAAAACTGTTTCGCAAGATGACGCATTGCTTTGTCCGTCTTGGCCATCACCAGCAATCCGCTGGTATTTTTATCAATCCGGTGAACCAGGCCGAAACGGGGAAGCAGCTCCTCCGAGATGGCGGGATTCTGGTGTTGCAGGTGCCAGGCAGCACCGTTGAGTAAGGTGCCTGAATAGTTTCCGCTGCCGGGGTGGACTACCATTCCTGCTGGTTTATTGATCAGCATGATCTGATCATCTTCATAAATTATATTGAGGTCCATTTCTTCCGGCACCACATCCGTTTCGTCGGGGTGCATATCGGAGAAAATAACGATCTCGTCAAGTGGCCTGATCCTGTAATTTGATTTAACAGGCTTACCATTCACCAATACCATTTCATTGGTAATGGACCGCTGGAGTTTATTACGCGTGGCGCCTTCGATCCTGCTCATCAGGAATTTATCGATGCGCAGGGGTTCCTGGCCCTTATCGATCTTAAAATGAAACCGCTCAAAAAGCTCTTCACTCACCTCGGGCTGATCAGCCATATCGCCCGCCTGTTCCAATTCATCCGTCATTCGTTCCCTGATTTTCGCCAAAGGTAATGGTTGCGCGCTCCCCCGCATCGGTTGGCCTTTTGGAAAATCCCCTAATTAGGATGAATTTTGCAGTTCGACCATGGACATACAAACAGTGACCTTCAGGGATTTGGAGCAAATGCCTTATAAAGAGGCCTGGGAATACCAGGAGAAATTGCTCCAGGCAAATCTTGACCTTAAAAAGCAGGCGCGCGACCGGGAGATGGCAGGGGAGGCCTATGCACCAGCCACCAATCATTACCTGTTATTTGTGGAGCATCCTGCTGTTTATACCCTGGGTAAAAGCGGTGATATTACCAATGTATTACTGACCGGGGAACAGCTTGCCGAAAAACAGATTGAATTTTTTTATTCCAACCGCGGTGGTGATATTACGTTTCATGGTCCCCAGCAACTGGTAGGTTACCCGATCCTTGATCTTGAAAAATATTATACGGATATCGGCCGGTACCTGCGGAATATAGAAGAAGTGATGATCCTGACCATGGCGGAATATGGATTAATAGGAGAACGTTCGCCTGGTGAAACAGGTGTATGGCTTGATGCAGCTATTAAGGGAAGGGAACGGAAGATCGGGGCAATCGGCGTTCGCAGCTCGCGCTGGGTGACCATGCATGGATTTGCATTTAATGTAAACACCGACCTGCGTTATTTTGATTATATAGTGCCCTGCGGGATCCAGGATAAACAGGTTACGTCGATGGAAAAAGAATTAGGCCATCCGGTAGACATGCAGGAAATCAAGGAAAAGGTGAAGGCGAATTTTGAAAAAGTTTTCCAGTCGCACCTGATTAACGAAGTTTAAAAATCTTCAAAATTCCTTTGGCAGGAAGAACCGGTGTTTCTCCAGTAACTCATCACCTTCATATACTTCAAACCTGAACCAGCCTGAGCGATAAAAATTTGTTTTGTCGATTTTGAATTCCCTTGTCTTAGGTTCTTTTATTTCAAAAAGAAACTTATCACCCGAAGTGAAGAATTTAATCCGGTATTTTTTATCCGGTTTATCAGGCAGGCTGATTTTTACATAACCATCCGGATAAGTGTAAACCAATTTGGATGGAATAAAATATTCTGCCTTTGGCCGGTTGCCCGATGGACTGATCTGCGGACCGGTGATACTGTCGCCCCCGATTGTATTGGGTGAAAAACGATTATTTCCCGGCTTTGCAAAATTTGGATTGTTAACGTCAGTAAACCCAGGCTGGGAGCGGGTGATAGAGGCAGATACTGTATCCCTTACAGGTCGTTTGGATTCACTGAACAGGTATACCCCTTTATCCAGCTGGATATAGAGGCGGTAAAACATATGATCGGTCGACGCCTTTGTATCCACGTAACCATTTTGCGGTGTAGTGGGGTCCGGTACCGTAAGGATAGTGCGGAAATTTTTCAGGCTATCGAAGGATCGCTGGATGCTGATCTGCCGGATACTGTCAAACTGATTGGTCCACCCGATTACAATACGGTTATTACCGACATTACGCAGGTTGAATTTTGGAAGTGTGTCCTGCGCACGGAGATATGGCAGCGACAGTATAAATAGTATAAATGAAAGGAAAAGTCTTTTCATGTGCTAATAACGACCAGGTATTGGATTTAGCCTGTGGCAAAGATAATAATCCCGGCAAGAATTCAGAATATTAACGAATCGGACGGCAGTCCGGCGTTTCCCTGGATCCCGCCGCTATGCACCACCAGCACTTCACTCCCCCGGGGAAGCCATCCTGTACGCAGTAAGGATTTAACTGCATAAAACAGTTTACCGGTATAAACAAAATCGGTCGGAATAGAAGTCTGCCGGTAAAAATCATTCATGAACCTGATCAATGGGTCGCGGTAACGCGCATATCCACCAAATTCAAATCCGTTGATAAGTTCCCAGTTGCCCGATTGGTAGATCTGCAGATTCTCCTTTAAGTCCGGTGTATAGTTTCCCGGACCGGTTCCGGTACTGTTACCGATATCACTGTCGTTTCGTTGGAATACCAGTTCACTGGCAGAAGATATCAGCTGGTTGTCGTTCTGTACAGTAATTCCCTTTGGCTGGATTACCAGTTTACTTACAGCAGATACCAGCTGGCTGTCGTTCAGTACGGGAATACCGGTAACCCGTTGCCCGGGCAACAGGGCATTGATCAGTCCGGCCATCATGGTACCGGTGCCAACCGCACAAAAACAATGGGTAAACCGGCCGGCCCCGGGCTGGTCAAGGATCGTGGCTGCACCGCGGGCGCCTGTGGGTCCATAACCTCCTTCGGGGATAACCAGGATACCGGGTCCATGGAAACGCGCGGGAAGTATTTTGTCAGCATATTCCGACCGGGAAACAAAGACCAGTTCCATACCCGCATTAATTGCATTTAGCAGGGTAGCAGAAGGATTTACCGGTTTCTCTCCACGGATAATACCAGCGCATGGAATATTCATTCGTTGACAGGCAACTGCAGTGGCCAGGATATGGTTCGACCAGGCACCGCCATAGGTCACTACTTTAAGTGCTTTTTCCTTTGCTTCCTGTAAATAATACCGGAGTTTATACCATTTATTACCCGAGATAAGCTGATCTATCAGGTCCAGCCGGAGCACCCGGATACTGATTCCGTCCACCCAGGAAGGAGGAAGTTGGTCCAGGCGGGGATTGGGTACAAACGGTGGCAGAAACATGGGTCCGACAGAAGGCATCTTCCTGATTTTGAATTAATATTGCCCAACAAATTTAAAACAGATATGGAACCTACGTTAGTAATATTGGCAGCAGGCATGGCATCAAGGTACGGAAGTATGAAACAGATCCAGGGATTTGGTCCGGGTGGTGAAACCATTATGGATTATTCCATCTATGATGCCATCCGTTCCGGCTTTGGCAAAGTGGTGTTCATCATCCGCCGGGAATTCGCAGACGATTTCAAAGCTATTTTCGAACCTAAACTGAAGGATAAGGTCAAGATTGAATATGCTTTCCAGGACCTGGAAGGATTTACGGAAGGATTTGATATCCCTGCTGAAAGGAAGAAGCCATGGGGTACTGCACATGCTGTACTCAGCGCCATCAACGTAGTGGAGGAGCCCTTTGCTGTGATCAATGCCGATGATTTTTACGGACAGAATGCTTTTGAAGAAGCGGCTGACTTCCTGGTAAATGACTGCACCGAAAAAAATTATGCTATCATCGGATACGACCTGTTAAAGACATTGTCTGAACATGGCACCGTTAACCGCGGTGTTTGTGAACTGGATGAAACGGGCGATCTGGCCAGCATCACCGAGCGGATCAATATTGCAAAAGAAGGTCACAAAATTATTTGTAAGGATGGCCTCGAACCGGAAGAACTTTCCCTCGATACACGTGTATCCATGAACTTCTGGTGTTTCCATCCATCATATTTCCAGTACACCATGCAGTTGTTCCGCAAGTTCCTGCAGGATCATGGTACGGAAGAAAAATCAGAATTTTTTATTCCCATCGTGGCCGACCAGTTTATCAGGGAAGGTGGTAAAGTAGAAATCATTCCTACAACATCATCCTGGTTTGGGGTAACCTATAAGGAAGATGCACCGTTTGTAGAAAAAAGCCTGAACGACCTGATTTCAAAGGGCGTTTATCCAAATAAATTATGGTCGGCGGAATAATCAACTGCTGAGAAGGCTGAATTTTTTTCAGGCCAATCGGAATAATATTATAGAACTTTCCTCACATAGATCAAATAAAAAGGGGCATTACAATTTGTAATGCCCCTTTTTATTATCCGGTGGTTTTACAGGTTAATTTTTTAATCAGCCTTTACCATATAGATACAATCCTGGATCCGCTCCACCTGTTTAACTTTATCCATTCCAACAAGTGATGATTTGGGAGAAAGTTTTACTTTTTCATAAATGGAATTCTTCTTCAGCTCATCCACCGCCTGGTAGATATATTTTGACTGGACGGCGAAGACCGCACCTTCAGCAGCGATTTCTTTGGCACTCAGGATACCGATAACCTCCCCATCCTTATTGAAGATTGGTCCGCCGCTATTTCCCGGATTGGCGTCAACCGAAATCTGGCAACTCAGGGTATCGCCATTGAAACCCGTCCTGGCGCTGAGATATCCCTCGCCATAAACAATTTCTTCGCGTGGGAAACCAAGGGTGAAGATCGACTCGGCAATCTCGGATCCGCCTTTGCGTATGCCATAAGGCAGAACGGACAATGGTTTAAAGTTTTCATCATCGATCTTGATGATGGCCACGTCCCGTTTCACATCCAGTTTGAGCACGATTGCCTTGAACTGGGTGCCTTTATTATTCTGTACAAAAATATTCTTCGAATTTTTTACCACATGTGCGTTGGTAATCATCAGGCCTTTTGGATCGATCAGGAATCCGGTTCCGTTAAATCGTGGTATAATCGGACTTCGCGCACCAGCTGCATTTACATTATCAATCTTCTGGTCAAGTACTTTCTGCGATTTGATGATCACATCCTGTGAACGTTTGATGGTATTGACATCGCGCACCAGCTCCTGCAGGTTTTCTGCCTTGGCGGGAGGATGGATTGAATTCACCAGGAAGGAAAGACTGATTGCGGTAATCCCGGCTATTGATGCGGCAATGGCGGTAACACGTTTGTACCTGTTCCACATATACACCATCTTGGCCTTGCCTTCCAGTGTGTCGGCATGGATCTTACCTTGTTTAGCCAGGTCTGTGTGGACTTCGTTCAGGGTGGATTGCATTCCCTGTCTTTCGCCGAAGCGATTGAGCTGTTGCAGGAAAAGTGTATGCTCTACTACCAGCTGGTCGATCTCTCCGTTTGATTTACGGAGGGTTTCGAAATGCAGGCGCTCATCGGGAGTCATTTCACCCCTGATGTACCGTTCTACGGCATCAAGCATCATGATATCATTGGCTTCGTTCATCACCGGTTCCGTTTTTATAATGCGTAAAAAAAACTTTTTTCAACCGAACCAGACACTTGTATTTCTGTGTCTTGGCATTCTCTGCGTTGGTGTACCCAAAGGTACCTGCGATTTCCTGCATATTCTTCTTCCGGAGGTAAAAGGCCTCGAGCAAACTCCGGCAGGGTTCCCCCAATCCTTCCATCGCCCGTTCCATCATCACGAATTCGTGGTCCCGCCGCTGATGTTCATCCAGGTCTTCTTCCACCGGCACTGTGTTTTCCACCACCGTCATATCGCCCCCGAACCGGCTTGCCTGCTGCAGTTTTTTCAGCCAAAGCCTCCTTGCAACTGAATAAACATAGGTCCTGATAAGGCAATTCAACTCAAAAGTTCCTGACCGCGACTTTTCGTACAAAACAATCATGGTCTCCTGGAAAATGTCCTTCGCGTCGTCTGCACTGCCGTTATTACTGATAATTAACGACTGTACCATGCTGTAATTCAAACGGTAAATAGTCTCAACCGCCTTCTTATCGTTTCTCGCCAGTCCCTGTAGCAATAATTTTTCGTTATTCTCTTCTTTCACTACCGTTATTTAATACTTTTTTTTAAAAATAGTAACCCGGGAGCAGCCCGAAAAAAAAAATAAAAAAACCGGGTTACCTTTTTCTCCTCCCGGTATAAACAATGAAATATTTCAACACTCAAAAATCACATGACAATGAAGAAGCTTTTTATCTTATTCGCAGTAGCGAGCCTCGGTTTTGTAGCTTGTAACAACGAAAGCGCAGCTGAAAAGGCTGAAGACAGCACTATCCTGAAAATCGATTCAACTACTGAAGCCAAGGTTGATTCTATCGAAAACACTTCAGATTCAATCAAAGCAACTGTTGATTCTCTGGGTGCTGCTGCGAAAGATAGCGTTAAACACTAAGATTTTATCGGCAAGCAATCGATAAGGGCCATTTCCCGCAGGGGAAATGGCTTTCTTTTTTTAATGAATCCCCTCTTTAACAGCACGAATGCCGCGGGCAGGCGGTTTTTTCGTTAATTTTGGCAGATAGACGCCATTCTCCGGCTGATCCTGGGCAACAAATCCGCCCCGACAGCCCATAATGACCTACCTTTGCGTGCCTGCCAGGGAAATAATAATAAATAGTTTAATAAGTGGTAACATTTGAATCATTAGGTATTGAAGAAGGCCTCCTTACTTCAATCCAGGCACTCGGTTTCACCGAGCCAACACCCATCCAGGAAAAAGCAATACCCGTTCTGCTTCAGGGTACAAAAGATTTTATTGGTCTGGCCCAGACGGGTACCGGTAAAACAGCGGCATTCGGATTGCCTCTCCTGCAACTCATCAAAAGCGAGGACAAGTTCCCGCAGGCGCTGATCATCTGCCCGACGCGTGAGCTTTGTCTCCAGATCGCCAAGGATCTCGCCAATTTTAAAAGTAAAAAAATAAGCGTTCACGTGACGGCTGTTTATGGAGGTACTTCCATCAGCGACCAGATCCGTGAACTGAAACGTGGAACCCATATTGTAGTGGCTACACCAGGCCGTCTGATCGACCTGATCGAACGCAAGGCCATCAACCTCGAACAGATCCATTATGTGGTTCTCGACGAGGCAGATGAAATGCTCAACATGGGATTCAAGGATGATATTGAGCTGATCCTGAAAAATACTCCCAACCGCCAGAGCACATGGTTGTTCAGCGCTACCATGCCTGCGGCTATCCGCCAGGTGAGCAAGCGTTATATGGACACTCCGTTTGAAGTGACCATCGGTAAGGTTAATGCGGGCAGTGCAAATATTGATCACCAGTATTATTCCACCCAGCACCACAACCGGTACGAAACCCTCAAGAGGATTGTTGATTTTAATCCCGGTATTTACGGGATCATCTTCACCCGCACCAAACTGGATGCACAGGGTATCACTGAACAACTGGTACGCGAAGGATACGATATTGAAGCACTTCACGGCGACCTGACCCAGCAACAGCGTGATAAGGTAATGGCCCGTTTCCGCGACAAGAGTATCCAGTTACTGATCGCCACCGACGTGGCTGCACGCGGGATCGATGTTACAGGCATCACGCATGTAATCAACTACGAACTGCCCGATGATGTGGAAGTATACACGCACCGTAGCGGCCGTACAGGCCGGGCGGGAAAAAGCGGGATCTCAGTTTCAATAGTAACACCAAAAGAACTCTACCGCCTGCGCCAGATCGAACGCCTGGTGAATACCCGTTTCCATAAACTGGATATCCCAAGCGGTAAAGATGTATGTCGTAAACAGTTCTTCCATTTCATCGATAAAATGCTGCAGGCCGATATCAGTCACGGCGACTACGAAACTTACCTGCCCGCTCTCCGGGAAAAGTTTGAGAACGTTGACAAGGAAGAGATCCTGCAACGTGTGGCTGCCCTTGAATTCGACCGCTTCCTTAAATATTATGAGAATGCATCGGATCTGAATATGCGCGATGCGGGCCGTGGTGAACGCAGCGACCGGTCGGCAAGACCCGAAGCTGGTCCTTCGCGCGAACGCAAAGCATATGGCGAAGGCGGCGGAAATTACCAACGCTTGTTCGTAAACCTTGGAACCAAGGACGGTTTTTATAAAGCAAGTTTTCTCCAGTTTGTGCTGGACATGAGCGACCTGAAAAAGGAAGTGCTCGGCCGCATCGATATGAAGGAAATGAACAGCTGGATTGAGATTGAGCCAACAGCCGGTAAAAAAATGATGAAGGCAATGGATGGTAAAAATTTCAAAGGCCGCAAGATCCGCATGAATGATGCAGAGAATGGCGGAGGCCGGAGAAAATAAAATCCAGGCAAAGATTGTTTTGGATATTGAATAAGGTATATTTGTAACGTTATGATGAACTCAACAACTTTTAGCGGCTTCTTTTTTTACTTCTTCTATTTTAGAATGAAGCCGGGAAGTCTTTGTTGAAACAGATAGCTGACAACTAAATCAACATAAAGAATCCCGGCCTTCAAGCCGGGATTCTTGTTTTTTAAAATAACCGGAAAATAACGGTATATAAAACATGAACCGATCATCAGAGAGTACAGCAACAGGGATCGCCATCCAGGGATACGAAGGCAGTTTTCACCAGGTGGCTGCCCGGCTTTATCATGGCAAGAACATTGAAGTAATCCCCTGTGATACCTTTCAACAGGTGGTGAAACTGGCTGCGGATAAGAAGTCCAGCGCAGGCGGCATCATGGCTATCGAAAATTCGATAGCAGGCAGTATCCTTCCCAACTACAACCTGTTGCAGAAATCAAACCTTCGCATCACCGGTGAGATTTATTTGCAGATCAGGCAAAATCTCCTCGTTAATCCCGGCGTTAAACTGGAAGATATCCGCGAAGTTCATTCACATACCATGGCCATCCAGCAATGTTATGGTTTCCTGGATCAGTACAACTGGAAACTGGTGGAAACAGATGATACTGCATTAAGCGCACGCCAGCTTCACCAGTTTAAAAGCAAACATATTGCTGCTATTGCCAGTAAGCTGGCAGCTGAATTATATGACCTGGAGATTATTGCACCCAATATCCATACGCTCAAAAATAACTATACCCGTTTCCTGGTGCTTCAACCTGCAGATGATACAGCCATAACCGCAGGGGCCGATAAGGCATCGGTGAATTTCCATACCGATCACTCAAGAGGCAGCCTGGCCAAAGTGCTGACAAAGATTGCCGATGGTGGTATTAACCTGAGTAAACTGCAGAGTTTTCCGATACCGGGTTCCGGCTTTAATTACAGTTTCCATGCAGATATGGAGTTTGAATCAGTGGATCAGTTTGATAAAGTAATGAAGGCTATCCAGCCACTTACCGAACAACTTAGAGTATATGGTACTTACAAAAGAGGTGCCTGGAAATAACGTAAAACAAGAATGATGCAAACGGCTAAACGATTAAAAGGTATTGGTGAGTATTATTTCTCCCGTAAGCTGACGGAGATCGAGGGAATGAACAATGCCGGTAAAAAAGTTATCAATCTCGGGATCGGTAGTCCCGACCTGGCCCCTCATCCTGATGTGATCCGCACCCTGCAGGAAGAAGCGGTCAAACCCGGGAATCATGGATACCAGTCGTACAAAGGTTCACCCATTCTCCGCAAGGCCATCAGTGAATGGTACAACACCTGGTACAATGTAACCCTTGATCCAAACTCGGAGATTCTTCCGCTGCTTGGCAGTAAAGAAGGGATCATGCATATCTGTATGACCTATCTCAACCCCGGCGATCGTGTACTGGTACCGGATCCGGGATACCCTACCTACACCAGCGCGGTCAAACTTGCCGGAGGTAAACCCGTTCCCTATAAACTGACGGAGAAAAATAATTACGAGCCATCCTTTTTTAAACTTGAAAAGAAACTGAAGAAGGTGAAGCTGATGTTTGTGAACTACCCCCAGATGCCCACCGGTAAATTACCATCGGTGGCTCTGTTCCAGCGACTGGTTGCATTTGCACGGAAACATAAAATCCTGCTGATTCATGATAACCCCTACAGCTTTATCCTGAATAACCAACCACTGAGTATCCTCAGCGTTGAAGGTGCAAAGGACCATGTACTTGAACTGAACTCACTCAGCAAGAGCCATAATATGGCAGGATGGAGAATCGGAATGCTGTCGGGCGCTGCTCATCGTATCAGCGAAGTGATCCGGTTCAAAAGTAATATGGATAGTGGTATGTTCCTTCCGCTGCAACTGGCGGCAGCAAAGGCATTGCAGCTTGGGCGCGAATGGTTTGATGATCTGAATTCAGTTTATCGTGAACGGCGCGATAAAGTTTTTGAACTGCTCGACCTGCTGCAATGTACCTATTCGAAAGACCAGGCAGGTCTGTTTATATGGGCAGCAATCCCTTCTGAATATAAAGATGGTTACGTACTCAGTGATGAGCTTCTTTATAAAGCCAATGTTTTTATTACACCCGGCGGCATTTTTGGTGATGCCGGTGAAAAATATATCCGCGTGAGTCTTTGTGCACCGGTCCTTCGTTTCCAGGAAGCGATCGGCCGTATCAGTGCCATCCCCGCACCCGGTATTCCCGATCAACCTCAAACAAATATCGTATGAGCAAACCTGTTGTCACCAGACCAACGGATCATTCATTCCGCGACAGCCCTGCAGCTTCGCCGGAAGCAACCAGTGTGCGGAAGGTGGTAAGTATCGTTGGGGTAGGACTGATCGGCGGTTCGCTCGCTCTCCGCCTGCATGAGAAAAAAATCTCTTCCCGGCTGATCGGGGTAGACAGCAAGGAACAGAACCTGCAGGATGCACTGGACCTTGAACTGGTGGACGAAGTAATGTCACTGGATGAAGCGATCCGCGTATCTGATGTGATCGTGCTGGCAATCCCGGTTGATAAACTACTGGATCTGCTGCCATCCATCCTTGATAAAATTGATCGGCAGATTGTGGTTGATCTTGGATCTACCAAGAGTAAACTGATCGAAGCGGTTAAAGACCATCCCAAACGCGGACGTTACGTTGCAACACATCCCATGTGGGGTACCGAGTACAGCGGTCCCCGTGCTGCGGTAAACAATGCATTTGAAAACAGGGCAGTGATCCTTTGTAATGTGGATGAATCGGATGCCGATGCACTTGAATGGACACGCGCTGCCTATCGCAAGATCGGTATGCGTTTACTGGAAATGGAAGCCGGACCACATGATCTTCATGCCGCGTATGTAAGTCATATCTCCCATATCACTTCGTTTGCACTTGCCAATACGGTATTACAGAAAGAGAAAGAGGACCAGGCAATTTTTGAACTGGCATCGGCCGGTTTTGAAAGTACAGTGCGGCTGGCAAAAAGCAGTCCGGCCATGTGGACCCCCATCTTCCTGCAAAACAAGGACAATGTGCTGGACGTGCTGAAAGAACATATTGCACAGCTGACCCGTTTCCAGAAAAGTATTGAAGATAACGATGCAGTATACCTGGGCAGCCTGATGCAGGATGCAAACAAAATTAACAAGATCATCAAATAATTAACAAATAACGGTCGGGCCAGTCAAGCCATAGAATCAATAACTTTACAAACAACTCAATATGCAAACAGAAGAACAAACAGTCACCAGTCCTGTACAACAAGCCTGGAACAAACGACCACTCATCATCAGCGGTCCCTGCAGTGCCGAAACAGAAGAACAGGTAATCAGTACAGCTCAGCGTCTTGCCGCAACAGGGAAAGTCGATATGCTTCGTGCGGGTATCTGGAAACCACGCACCAAACCCGGAATGTTTGAAGGGATCGGAGCAAAGGGCCTGCCATGGCTGCAAAAAGCAAAACAACTCACCGGCTTACCAACCACCGTGGAAGTTGCAACCGGCAAACAGGTACAGGATGCACTGACCTTTGATGTGGATGTACTATGGATCGGTGCCCGCACAACCGTGAACCCGTTCAGCGTGCAGGAAGTGGCAGATGCTTTACGTGGTGTGGATGTACCGGTAATGATCAAGAACCCGATCAATCCCGACCTGGAACTCTGGGCTGGTGCGGTGGAGCGCGTAGCAAGAGCCGGCATCAAAAATATTGGATTGATCCACCGCGGATTTTCTTCCTATGGTAACACTGAATACAGGAATGCACCGATGTGGCACCTGGCTATTGAAATGAAATTAAAACATCCCAATCTTCCCCTGATCAACGATCCTTCCCATATCTGCGGCCGTCGTGATATCCTGCTGGAAGTGATGCAACGTGCCATTGACCTGGATTACGACGGACTGATGATCGAAAGCCATATCGATCCGGATAATGCCTGGTCTGATGCAAAACAACAGGTAACTCCCGAAGCGCTGAACGAAATGCTGGATAAGATCATCTGGAGAAAGGAAGATGTCAACTCGGAAGAATATCATGCCGCACTGGAGAAACTGCGCCAGCAGATCAATCATCTTGATGATGAACTGATGCAGATCCTCAGCCAGCGGATGAAGATCGCCGAACAGATCGGTGTGTATAAAAAGGAAAATAATATTACGATCCTGCAGACCAACCGATGGAACGAGATCATCGAAAAAGCGTTTGCAAAAGGTGTTAAAAATGGCCTGAGTAAGGAATTCATCACCAAATATTTTGACGCTGTACATATGGAGAGCATCAACCACCAGAAAAAAGTGCTTGACGCATAAGTTGTACGTTTCATTAACCTTTTCATTTTACCAATGGATCATAAAACAATCAGATATTCCAGTTCTTCTACCGAATTTTTTTTCGGTGCGTCGATGTCGCACCTGAAAAAATTGGGTAGCCCGTCTTCCACTATCCTTATTACCGACGATAATATTTTCAATGCACACAGCGAAAAGTTCAGCGGCTGGAACGTGATAGTGATCAAACCGGGTGAACAACATAAAGTGCAGGAAACCGTCAGCGAACTGATTGACCAGCTTGTTGAAATGCAGGCCGACCGTCAAACCACACTGGTGGGAGTAGGAGGGGGAGTAATCACCGATATCACGGGTTATACCGCATCAGTGTATATGCGTGGGGTGAGGTTTGGATTTGTTCCGACAAGTATTCTCGGATTGGTGGATGCATCGATCGGGGGAAAGAACGGCATTGATGTGGGTGATTATAAAAACATGGTGGGTACGGTAAGGCAACCTTCTTTTATCCTGCACGATATAGGCCTGCTGGCATCACTGCCCGATAACGAATGGGTAAACGGGTTTGCTGAAGTAATCAAACACGCCTGTATTACTGACTTAGCAATGTTCAGGCAGCTGGAAGGCAGGACGGTGGCGGATTACAAGGGAAGTAAAAAATTACTTACCGAACTGATCCGGCGGAATGCACTGATCAAGACCAATGTGGTAAAGCGCGATGAATTTGAAAAAGGTGACAGGCGTTTACTCAATTTCGGACACACTCTTGGTCACGCGGTTGAAACGCAATATGACCTGTCACACGGTGAAGCCATATCAATCGGCATGACTGCTGCCTGTCATATTTCGGAGAAGCTGACGGACTTCCGTCAGACCGCCCGGCTCACTTCCCTGTTGGGTCAGTATGGATTACCTACTTATGCCGACTACGACCGCAGCCAGGTTTTCAGGGTAATGGCCATGGATAAAAAAAGGAATAAAAAGGAAATGAACTATGTGTTGCTTGAGAAGATCGGCAGGGCCGTTGTAAGGCCCATCACATTGAAAAAATTGGAAAAGATCATTAACGAACTGGAATAACCAACACGATTATTTGTAACAAATGAAAATTACGATCCAGCCATCAGGCCTCTCCGGTGCTATCCAGGCACCTGCTTCAAAAAGCTCCATGCAGCGTGCCTGCGCGGCAGCACTTCTGCGGAAGGGAAAAACATTGATCCAGAACCCCGGACATAGTAATGATGATAAGGCGGCTTTGCAGATCATGCAGGACCTTGGCGCAACCGTGACCAGTGACAACGGCGACTATCGCGTAAAAAGTGAAGGGGTGAGTCCCGTATCGGAGGAAATATTCTGTGGCGAGAGCGGACTCAGTATCCGGATGTTCACTCCACTTGCAGCATTGAGTTTCCAACGTATCATAGTAACTGGTGAAGGATCACTGATCAATCGTCCCATGCATTTCTTCGACCTGGTACTTCCGCAACTTGGTGTGGAGATTACCAGCAATGAAAATAAATTACCACTCCAGATCCGGGGACCATTAAAGCCGGCGGATATCAAGGTAGACGGTTCATTAAGCTCGCAGTTCCTTACGGGTTTATTACTTGCCTACTCGGCTGCAACGGAAGAAGAAATTCCGGGTCACCCTTCACTGACTATCACGGTTGATTCACTGACCAGTAAACCCTATATCGATCTTACCCTGGATGTAATGAAACGTTTTGGACTGCAGGTTCCGGTGAACAACGGATATTCCGAGTTCACATTTAAAACCGGGTTTCCACAGCAACAGATAGATGAAGTAGTTTATACAGTTGAAGGTGACTGGAGCGGTGCCGCATTCCTGCTGGTGGCCGGGGCTATCGCCGGGCCATTGAGCGTACGCGGACTGGATCTTACTTCTACCCAGGCAGACCGGGCCATACTTAATGCACTGATGTCGGCCAATGCAGGGATTGCCATGGATACAAAGGGCATTCACCTGGTACCTGCAGATTTACAGGGTTTTTATTTTGATGCTACCGATTGTCCGGACCTGTTTCCTCCACTGGTGGCGCTTGCTGCCTATTGTAAAGGGACAACTACCATCAAGGGGGTTGGACGACTGGCTCATAAGGAAAGCGACCGCGCACTTACATTACAGGAAGAGTTTGACAAAATGGGCGTCAACATCGATCTCGAAGGAGACCTGATGAAGATTACGCCGGGCAAATGGGTAAAAGGTGCTGATGTGGAATCGCATCACGACCACCGGATAGCCATGGCTTGTGCGGTAGCTGCACTGAAGGCCGACAGCGAAACAGTAATTGATGATGCCGAAGCCATCAACAAATCGTATCCCGATTTTTACAGGGACCTTGAAAAAATAGGGGTTAACCTCAGTTCAGATACCAAGATCAAATTAATATGAATAGTTTTGGCCGCCTTTTCAGGGTTCAGATTTTTGGAGAATCACATGGTGAATCGGTGGGTATCGTCATTGACGGATGCCCCGCCGGACTGGAATTAAGTGCCGATGACCTGCTGTCCGACCTTGAACGAAGAAAGGGCGGTAAACAAAAAGGGACCACTCCCCGGCAGGAGGCAGATTTCCCGTTCTTCAAAAGCGGTGTGTTTAATGGTCGCACCACCGGTGCCCCGATTATGATCCTTTTTGAGAACAATAATACCCGGAGCGCCGACTACGACAAACAACGCAGCTTTCCGCGTCCCGGTCACGCAGACCTGGTGGCACACCAGAAGTTTGGCGGTTTTGAAGACTACAGGGGTGGTGGTCATTTCAGTGCCCGGCTTACAACCGGACTGGTAGCTGCCGGTGCCATTGCAAAAAAATTATTGGGGAAGATAAGTATCCATGCTGCTGTAACCGAAATCGGTGGTGATCCCGATCCTGAACGCGGATTACAAAAAGCCATTGATGCAAAGGATTCCGTAGGGGGACTGGTTGAATGCAGGGTTGGTAATATGCCGGTCGGTTTGGGTGAACCATTTTTTGATTCGGCAGAATCGCTGTTGGCTCATATGGCCTTTGCTATTCCTGCTGTTAAAGGGGTTGAATTTGGCAGCGGGTTTGCAGCGGCAAAAATGTTCGGGTCGCAACATAATGATGCCATCGAAAATATAGAAGGAAAAACAACCACCAATAATGCAGGTGGTATTGTGGGTGGCATCAGTAACAGTAATGAACTTGTTTACCGGATTGCGATCAAACCCACAGCATCTACCCCAAAACCACAGAACAGTCTCAATTGGGATAGCGGTCAGATGGAAGACTTTTCTATCAAGGGGCGACATGATCTTTGTGTAGCATTACGCGCACCGGTTATCCTGGAAGCAGGTACAGCAATTGTGCTGGCCGACCTGCTGCTGCTTGAACAACAATTAAAAAAAATCGTCTGAACATAAAGGGAAGACAAATTAAAATTATGGCAGAGATCTATCATGTTACCACTGCTGAAGAATGGAATGCGGCGAAAGTTAAAGGTGCGTATGAGTCCGCTTCACTCAAAGACGAAGGTTTTATCCACTGCAGCGAAGCCAGGCAGGTGGATGGCGTTCTGCAACGTTATTTTGCCGGGAAAGAAAACCTGGTAAAACTCGTAATCGACACCGATAAACTTACCTCCCGGTATATCCAGGAATGGTCGCCTTCAGTACAGGATACCTTTCCCCATATCTATGGACCAATTAATCCTGACGCAGTTACAGCGGTAATTGCACTCTGATAATTATCCGGCAAACCCAGTGTAAAAATAAAGCCAGCGCCACCCCGGTTATATAAAAAGCTTTCCTTAATTTGTTATTCGTTTATCCTGTTTCCCCTGGATAAATGAAACCTACCAGGAGGTAATAAGAACCCAGGCCTTATGCAAAGAAATCCACCGCTTTCTTTTATTATGCTGCTTGCTCTCATTGTTGGATTTTCCGCTTGTAAAAACAACGGGAAACCGGTGGAAAAAGATATTGCACTTACACCAGGAGAGCTGCGTGAAAAAACAATTACCAATATCAGGGATGAGCTGGAATATGCAGCCAAAAACGGCGGCGGGATCAGTGATTCCGTTTTTCTCAACAATGTAGCGCTGGTAAAAGATTACTATTCAAAACAGGATTATAAACCGGTATGGATTGAGAACGACTCCTGGAGATCACCCACCGATTCCCTTATTGGATTTATTACATCGGCCAGGCTTTACGGACTTTTTCCGGACGACTATCACCTGGTGGCAATAAATAAAGTACGCCGTCGCTTTGCCAGTGATACCAGCGGTAAAGGGGATAACCGCGATGCCGCACTCTGGAGCCGGTTGGACATTACACTCACCGATGCATTCTTCCAACTGATTAAGGACATAAAACTCGGGCGATTACCAAACGACAGCGTTTCATTACGAAAGGATTCCCTGCTTACACCGGAAGACTATACATCCAGGTTGAATGAATTTCGCCAGAACAATAATATTTCGCAGATCATGGCCCTGCTTGAACCAGGCCATGCCGGTTACCGGGCACTTCGTGAATCACTTGCTGATTTCCTGAAAAACGTAAGCGGGACTGTTTTTACCAAGGTTCCTCCGCCCAAACCGGATCCGGTAAGTTTCCGGATGGCACTGCAAAAAAGATTGGTAGAATCTGGTTACCTGCAAACAGATACCATCGCTGCAGATTCGATCCAGCTCGTCCGCGCGATCAGGGCGTTCCAGCAGGATATGGGCATTACAGTTGACGGGCAGGCCGGATCTGGCACACTGCGTTTACTGAATTTGTCGGACAATGACCGTTTCATCAGTATCGCCATCACCCTTGACCGGTATAAATTATTACCCGAGTCGATGCCCGACCGGTATATCTGGGTAAACCTGCCGGGTTATTATATGCAATTGCGGCAGCGGGATTCGGTTGCACTGTATTCAAAAATTGTTTGTGGTAAACCAAAAACAAGGACACCGCTGCTTACCAGTGCGATCTCCGACCTGGTTACTTATCCGCAGTGGACAATCCCCAGCAGTATCATTGCAAAGGATATCCTGCCTGCCATTAAAAAGAATCCCGATTACCTGACAATGAAGGGTTATAGCCTGGTTGATTATGAGGGTGTGGAGATTGATCCGTACATGGTGGACTGGACAAAATATTCCAGGGGTATTCCTTACAAGGTGGTACAGGGAAGTGGTGACGATAATGCCCTGGGCATCCTCAAATTCAACTTTCCAAATAAGTATGCGGTTTACCTGCATGATACTAACCAGCGTTACCTTTTTGGCCAGGCCATGCGTTCACTTTCCCATGGATGTGTACGGGTGCAGCAGTGGAAGGAACTTGCTTACCAGATCATCCGGTATGATAATAATGATGAGTCTGCTGAAGAGGTATCGGACTTCATTCCCTCACCGGTAGAAGATTCAATGAACAGCTGGCTGGAAAAAAAGGAGAAACACCGGATTCCTGTCCGTAAAAATGTGCCGGTATTTATCCGCTATTTTACCTGCGAAAGTAAAGACGGGAAGATCGTTTTTTATGATGATATCTATGGCGAGGACAGGTTACTCCAGGCCCGTTATTTTTCAGGGAAACAAGCCCTCGGCGCGGGTTATTAATCACAGCAATCGCTGATTGCAGTGGTTGAAACCGACCTGTACGTTCATTTTTTTTATTTCCGGATGTAGGGCCAGACAGTTATTTTTGCCCAGACTAAAAAAACCAAACGAACGCTTATGAAGAAGATCCCCGCCATTATCCTTGGACTGTCGGTATTTATTACTTCCAGTCATGCACAGGAATCCGAACTCAGGCCTGCGGCAGTAGGGTTGAGTGCTATCTTTCTCGATTTCAAGACAGCCAACCTCATCCGCACCACATCGCTGACGGAGGTTCTCCGCGATAAACAATGGGCTGATGCTTCCGAAATGAGTCCAGGCCTGGCGATATCCTACTTCGAAGGGCTTACGAAACTGGTGGATATCTCTGTTACTTTAGGAGGCGCATTTGTGAAATATCCTGTTCCTGAGCGGCAGATCAGCCAGAGTAATAAATTACTCCTTAACGGCGAAGCTGCATTCAACTTTAAAATGGTTACCGAAAAACACTGGGTTATCCCTTACCTGATAGGTGGTGTTGGAGCACAAAGATATAAATCCAGTTATGGAGCTTACGTTCCACTCGGGCTCGGTATGCGTGTAAACTTTTTTGACCAGGCGCATTTGTTTATTACTACCCAATACAGGGTGCCGGTATCTACAGAAACGGTGGCCTATCACTTTTTTAACCAGTTTGGTATTGCCGGAACGGTAGGTAAGATCCGGAAAACGGAACTTAAGCCGCTTCCGTCGCCGCCTCCGGCCGATACTGATAAGGATGGTATTATTGACAGCCTCGATAAATGTCCGGCTGTTCCAGGTCTGGCGAAGTATGAAGGTTGCCCGGTTCCTGATACAGACAAGGATGGTATCAATGATGAAGAAGATATTTGTCCGTCAGCATTTGGCCTGGCCCGTTACCAGGGTTGTCCCATTCCCGATACCGACAAGGACGGTGTGAATGATGAAGATGATAAATGTATTTCAGAAGCCGGTCCCGCCAGCAACCAGGGTTGTCCCTTTGTTGATACGGATCGTGATGGAGTTCCTGATCCGGAAGACAGATGCCCTACCATTGCCGGACCAAAAGAAAACTATGGTTGTCCCGAGATTAAAAAAGAGGTCATTGAAAGGATCAACTATTCTGCAAACAATATTTATTTTGCAACCGGCAAATTTACTTTATTGAGTAAATCGTTCAAAGGATTAAATGATGTGGTGAAGATCATGAATGAAAATCCCGCCACGCAGCTCAGTATTGATGGTTATACCGACAATGTTGGCACCGATGCGTTGAACCAGAAGTTAAGTGAGAACCGCGCAAACGCTGTGAAGGCCTACCTCGTTAAAAACGGAGTTGCTGCCAGCCGTCTTGTTGCAACAGGTTTTGGTGAAGAATCCCCGATCGCAGAAAATAATACAGCTGCCGGTCGCCAGAAGAATCGCCGTGTGGAATTAAAACTGGGATATTAATTAACTGTGAGGCCTGTCTGGCCTGACTTATAATAAAAAACCCTGGCCAGTTGGTCAGGGTTTTTTTGCGTACAAATTTATTTCTGCTAGGGGAAGATACCCAGTTCGGCGTAGCTGGTTGCCACTTTATTGATAGCAACAACATAGGCTGCGGTCCGCATATCGGGAATAGATGGATTATTGTTCCATTCATTCATGATCTCGCGGGTGGCCGTTACCATTGTTTCTTCAAGACCGCTGTATACAAGATCAACTTCGTCGGCACCATGAACGATATATTCTTTTTCCTTGGTACCCATTTTAACATTCGACATGCGTTCGATCTGTGATACGATATGGGCATTCATGTTTTCATTAAACCGTTTTTCCATCCGTCCGTAACGAACGTGGCTGAGGTTTTTCAACCATTCGAAATAGGAAACGGTTACACCACCTGCGTTGAGGTACATATCCGGAACAACAATAACGCCCAGTGCAGTAAGGATCTCATCTGCCTCTGGTGTAAGTGGGCCGTTTGCTGCCTCACCTACGATTTTGGCTTTAACCTTTGGCGCATTGGCAGCATTGATTACATTTTCCAATGCAGCAGGGATCAGGATATCACATTCGAGTTCCAGTGCGTCAGTATTTTTTTCAAGGTTTACTGCAGTACGGAAATTCAGGATCGATTTGGTGATCTTCCGGTGGTTGAATACTTCATCTACATCGAGGCCGTTGGGGTCATAGATAGCACCTTCGTATTCTGCCAGTCCAACAATAACAGCACCCGCATCCTGGAAGAACTTGGCGGTATGGTAGCCCACATTACCCAGTCCCTGAACTACGATCCGTTTACCTTCAACACCGGTAGTCAGTCCCAGTTTGGCCATAATATCGGACATATTACAAACCTCACGTAGGCCAAAGAATACACCCAGTCCGGTTGCTTCGCGCCGGCCGCGAACGCCACCCTGTGAAACCGGTTTACCGGTAACGCAGCCACCGGAATCAATTTCACCCGGGTGCATGGTAGCATAGGTATCGAGGATCCAGGCCATTTCACGTTCACCGGTTCCGTAGTCGGGTGCGGGAACATCGGTACCTGGTCCGATAAATTTTTTCTTGATCAGTTCGGATGTATAACGTCTGGTAATTTTTTCCAGTTCGAACTCGGAGTAATCGCGAGGATTGATCTTGATCCCGCCTTTACCACCACCAAAGGGAACGTTTACGATGGCGCATTTGTAGGTCATAAGTGCAGCCAGTGCCATTACTTCGTCCTGGTTAACCTCGGCTGCAAAACGGATCCCGCCCTTGCAGGGTGTTTTATGGTGTGAGTGCTGAACCCGGTAAGCCTCGATCACATCGATCGATCCGTCGTCCCTCTTCAGGGGAAACTTCATACTATAGATTGCGTTACAGGCCTTGATCTGTTCTAAGATACCCGGATCCCATTTGGTGAAACCGGCAGCTTTATCGAAGCTTTTTTCTACTGCTCCAAAGAAACTGTACTGTTTGTCTGACATGTTGGTAATTTTTGTTTTTCAAATGCAAGCTATGTACGAAATGCAAAACTAACAGGCATCAACCGGCACCGTATAGTTTGTGCATTAATATGTTGTTATTCTTTTTCAAGACGGGTGATCTTGCGGTCGAGCCGGATAAGATAGATAATAAGTCCGGCGAGGATGGTGAGCATGACGGCAACAACTACATAGATCCGGCCGCTGCTGCGCATGGTCTGGTCCAGTCCACCTGAAGTTTCACCACCCTGGGCAGCGAGCCGTCCGATGGACAGTATACCGGTCAATAAAAGAAAGAAGATTTTTGCTGATTTTTTCATTGCCATTTTTTTTCCTTGAGCAATCCGATCCTGATCTTGATAGTGGTGATCCAGACCCCCAGTAATGTCCATCCGATCACTGCAGGATAAAACACCACGCGCATGCTTGAATCTACATCCTTGAAGTTCATGGCAGGATTTCCTTCCTGTCCCGGATGCAGACTTGGCAATAACCTCGGCACGATCCAGATAGAAGGGAATAACATTGCATATGCGAATATGTTGTAGACCGCGCTGATACGTGCGCGTTTGTCCATGTCGGCGATTGAATCCCGCAATACCAGGTAAGCAAAATAGATCAGCAGTGCTACGGCCGTGCCAATGAGTTTAGGTTCGCGGGCCAGTGCCCCGAACGACTGAAAGGCGGGATTATTGGGATCGGCCCAGGTATAACTCATCCAGATAGCACCGGTTGCATAACCCAGTAATCCGAGCACGATACCGGTGGTGGCATATTGCCTGGAGATAATATCATACCGGATATTAAATGTGCGCAGGTATTTGATCCCGTTGATAACCGACACGGTAAAAAGGATCATCATGGCAAACCACATACAAACGTGGAAGTAAAGATTACGGATCGTTTCTTCGAGGGCCGGCAAGTGGGGAACCTTCAGCAGTAAACCGGCAGTAAACGTATAAACGAGGAGCACTACACTCAGGATCTTCCACCACGATCTGTACATATAATTTTTTGTGTTGCTCATCGGTTTGCCTGTCAGGAGGGCATAGAATAATGGCGCAAAATTAAGCAGGGATGGGTGAATAAAATCAGTCTTTCCATAAAAATGGAAAAAGGATGACAGCCAGCAGGATAACCAGCACATCAAGTGCACCAAGCAGCAGGATATTACTGGCATGGAGGGAGAGCAGGGGGTTAAAAGTGGCATTGCTGATCTTCATCAGGAGGATCAGTTGCGGTACAATAAGGGGGAAACCGAGAACGGCCATGATGGCGGCATTCTGCTGTGCCCTGGCCGCAATAGCCGCCAGGAAGGTAAAGATGAGGCTGAGACTCCATCCGCCCAGTAAAACCAGTCCCACGAACGGCCCCGTGCGCACCACCGGATAACCAAGGAAAAGCGAGAAAAGCAGGAGACTCAGCAGGCTCATTACCACCATCAGCAGGGTATTGAAAAGCAGTTTGGCCAGCACAAAATTGCCCGGGCTTGCGATGGAATAGAAATAAAGCATCCGGCCACGGCTTTCCTGCAAAAAACTTTTGGCCACGGCGTTGATGCAGATAAACAGCTGGATCACCCAGAACAGGCCGTTCCAGACTTTTTCTTCCGGTTCATCAATACCCAGGAACAGCACAAAAATGGTGGCGCCGATATAGAGCAGGATACCATAAAAGCTATACTGCTGGCGGATTTCCAGCAACAGGTCTTTTTTGAAAAGAGTCCATATCTGTGTTAAGGAGCGGATAACTGAAAATTTAGTTGTTAATTTTTTATATTCATTCTGGCTACCGGTCGTCAATCCTTATAATCATTGTAGCAGATCCGGCAGCGGGGCTCATAAACATCCCTCGCACCCAGCATTACCTGCTCGTCGTTGGGAATTTTACGATAAGAATAGTTGGCAATATTCCCGCATATTACGCAGATCGCGTGAAGTTTGGTTACATAGTCGGCCTTGGCCATGATAAATGGCATTTGCCCGAAGGGTTTGCCGGTAAAATCCATGTCAAGGCCGGCCACAATTACCCGCATACCCCTATAAGCCAGTTCATCGCAGACATCTGGCAGGGAATCATCAAAAAACTGGGCCTCGTCAATTCCTATAACATCCATACCTTGCGCCAGGAGAAGGATTTTTTGTGAATTGTCAATTGGTGTGGAAAGGATCGAACTCGTATCGTGTGAAACAATATTGAATTCATCATATCTTTTATCAATCGATGGTTTAAAGATCTCCACTTTGAGGTTGGCGATCTTCACCCGTTTTAGTCTCCGGATCAACTCTTCCGTCTTACCACTGAACATCGATCCACATATCACTTCGATCCATCCACGCCTGTCTCCCCTCAGATTGGGCTCAATAAACATTGTTAAGGTTTTAATTTCCGGAACTACTATTCAATAAATTGGCAAAGTGTTTGTACTTTTAAGAAGCTGGTCCAAAAATAACATAATGGAACGAATACAGGCTTTGATTGATAAATTAAAAGAACAACGTGAAGGTCAAGCCTCGGCTGCTGATATGCTTGTGACGGTAAATCAGCTGCAACAGGAATTACTGATTAACTCCGCACCGGCATCTCCACGCAGTCTTGGCTCATCAAAGGTTTCCGTAGTAATGCCTGCAAATATTCCGGCAGATATCTATAACAAATATGCGCCTCACCCAAAAGAAGAGCGTCCATCAGTTGCCATGCAGAGCCAGGTTATATCTGCAGACGAAAAACCAGAGACTGAAACAGTACTGGTTGATGATGGTAAACTTTCTATCGTGCAGGAGAACGGACAACTGGATATGGTCTTCGATCCATTACTTGAAATCCCTACACTATCACAGCAGGTCAATGATCAGTCGCGTGGTGGTGAATCACTGAATGATAAACTGAAACAGGGTAAGACCGAACTGCTGGAGATTTTAAAAGAGTCGCCGGTAAAGGATCTCCGCAAAGCAATTGGTATCAATGACCGGTTCTCATTTATCAATGAACTTTTCCGTGGTGACGAAGTGATGTATGAACGCAGTATCAAAACCATTAATGGCTTTAATATTTTCCCCGAAGCCGAATACTGGATCACCCGTGAGCTGAAAACAAAGCTGGGCTGGAATCCCGAAAACCAGGTCGTGCTCCATTTCGACCAACTGGTTAAAAGACGTTTTTCTTCGATCTGATCAGAGTTTCAAAAATCTTTTCCCTTCAATGTAGTCAAGGATTTTTCCGGTCGCACCCCTGTTACCTGAAACATAACTTCGGGCCTTGTCGCCGCTGCTCTTCCAGAGTACCTGGTCCTTTTCAAAAAGCTGCAGCTGTTGAAACATTTCATCTGCATCGTGTACGCTGAAAGCCGCGCCTGCATTGATCAGATCGAAAGCTTCCTTAAATTTTTTATATTCCGGTCCAAAAAAAACAGGCCTGCCAAAAACAGCGGCCTCCAGTGTATTGTGGATCCCTTTTCCAAAACCACCGCCGATATAACTTATATAGGCATACTGGTACAGTCGTGATAACATACCAATATTGTCAATCACCAGTATTCTCCCTGTTGCCGCACCTTTCTCTGCATCGGTGTAATAAACTGCTTCCGGAAATATTTTCTTTACCTGTGCCAGGTGTTTGGCACCGATCTCATGGGGGGCGATTACCAGCTTCCATTCGGATCCGCCCATCTGCATGATACTGCTGAGTAATTGTTCATCCGGTGGCCATGTGCTGCCCGCAATGATCACCTTTCCGGATTGTCCGATAAAACGCTCCACAACCGGGAGGGGAGTAGCAGCCAATGCGATTGTGGATACCCGGTCGAATCGGGTATCACCGCTTACAGTTGTGATAGAACCCAGGCCAATGATTCCCAGCAAACGTTTTGATTCATCGTTCTGCACAAACAGGTGATCGAAACGGGAGAGCATTTTGCGTTGGATAACACCGTACCATTTAAAAAAAGACATTTTTTCCCAGAACAAGGCGGATACCAGGATCAGCGGGATATTGCGGTATTTGATTTTTTTGAGGTAGTAATACCAGAACTCATACTTCACAAACACCACGAGTGAAGGTTTTACGATTTCCAGAAACCGGCGGGCATTGGCGGGTCCGTCTGCAGGAAGGTAGAATACATGGTCGGCTCCGGTATAGTTCTTCCGGTTTTCATAACCCGAGGGCGAGAAGAAAGTGAGCAGAACCTGGTGATCTGCGTATTTTTCCCGAAGTGCTTCAATAAGCGGCCGACCCTGTTCAAACTCTCCCAGGGATGCGCAATGTACCCAGATAACGGGTTTTTCTGAAGTGAAGGCTTTTTCCAGCTGGTCGAATATGCCCCTCCTGCCCCGGATCCATTGTTTTGCCTTGGGATTAAAAAGGGATGCGAACCCGATCCCAACCCGCATAAAAAAGAGAAAAACGTTGTATATGAATACTCCCAATTGTTGTTATTTGCTTGATTCTAAACGTAAAAGGCAAATGTAAAGTCAATCTGGGAAACTACCCGTATTTTACTATTTTTGCGACACATTTTAACCCATAGTCCAAAAGCCGAATGTGAAAATGTGCTCTCACGTTTGCTTCTGTCTGGATTTTTTCCCAAAGAAAATAGTTTATGCGCCCCATTCAAATGGTCGATACGCAGACGCAGTATCGCAAGATAAAGACTGAAGTAGATAAAGCCGTTATTGATGTAATGGAGAGTTCTGCGTTTATTAATGGCAAGCCGGTCCGGGACCTGGCCGCAAACCTGTCGCTATACCTTGGTGTAAAGCACACGATCCCCTGCGCCAACGGAACAGACGCCCTGCAGATTGCCATGATGGCCCTGGGACTGCAACCAGGTGATGAGGTTATTACTCCTTCGTTTACCTATGTTGCCACAACGGAGGTGATCGCATTACTCCGCCTGACCCCTGTTTTTGTGGAAGTGGATCCCGAAACTTTCTGTATGGATCCGATTTCACTGGAAAAAGCGATTACCCCGAAAACAAAGGCAATTGTCCCGGTTCATCTTTATGGTCATGCCGCCCCGATGGAAGAGATAATGGAGATCGCCGGAAGATATAAGCTGGCGGTTATTGAAGATAATGCCCAGGCGATCGGATCGGTTTATACATATAAAGATGGTACTAAAAAGAAAACAGGATCGATCGGTCATATTTCAGCAACCTCTTTTTATCCATCAAAAAACCTGGGTGCCTTCGGTGATGGCGGCGCTTTGTTTACCAATGATGATGAGCTGGCTGAAAAAATGACCATGATTGCCAACCACGGACAGAAAAGACGTTATTACCATGATATAGTGGGATGTAACAGCCGCCTTGATACCATCCAGGCTGCAATCCTTGATATCAAACTCCGTCACCTTGATCAGTATATCGCTGCACGCCGCGCTGCTGCTGATTTCTATGATAAAACTTTTGCCGGCGAATCCCGACTGGAAGTACCGGTCAGGGCACCATACAGCCACCACGTATTCCATCAATATACCTTAAAACTCACCGACAGAAACCACACCGCCACTTTACGCAACGAACTGCAGGAATTCCTTGCTTCGGCAGGCATTCCTTCCATGATCTATTATCCGGTGCCTGGACACAGGCAAAAAATGTTTGACCAATCCGGTGCTCCCAAAATTGAATTACCGGTGACGGACAGGCTGACCGAACAGGTCATCTCCCTGCCAATCCACACGGAACTCGACGAGGCACAACAAACATTTATCACCGGTAAAGTCCTGGAATTTTTAGGTAAATCATCATCAACCTTATAAAATTTTACATTCATGAAGATCGCAGTAGTTGGAACCGGATACGTAGGACTTGTAACTGGAACATGTTTCGCTGAAACAGGAAACTCAGTTACCTGTGTTGATATTGATATCAATAAAGTAAACAAACTCAAAAACGGGGAGATCACTATTTACGAGCCCGGTCTGGAGAAATTGTTTCTCCGGAACCTGAAAGAAGAACGTCTTCAGTTTACCACCGACCTGGCCGCAGGTATCAAAGAGGCGGAGATCATTTTCCTTGCCTTGCCAACTCCTCCGGGAGAGGACGGATCGGCCGACCTGAAATATATTCTCGGGGTGGCGGAAGATCTGGGTAAACTCATGACCGACTATAAAGTACTTATTGATAAAAGCACTGTACCTGTTGGTACCGCAGAAAAAGTACATGCTGCCGTCATTAAAAATTACAAAGGTGAATTTGATGTGGTGTCGAACCCTGAGTTCCTTCGTGAAGGGGTAGCGGTAGACGATTTCATGAAACCCGACCGCGTTGTAATCGGCACCGATTCGGAGCGTGCCCGCAAACTGATGGGTGATCTTTATGCACCGTTTGTCCGCCAGGGTAACCCCGTGATCTTTATGGATACCCGTTCAGCGGAGCTTACCAAGTATGCTGCGAATTCTTTCCTTGCTACGAAGATCTCTTTTATGAATGAGATCGCGCGTCTCTGCGAATTGCTCAATGCTGATGTGGATATGGTCCGTCGCGGTATTGGTAGTGATGAGCGGATCGGCAAACGTTTCCTGTTCCCGGGTATCGGTTACGGAGGCAGCTGTTTCCCGAAAGATGTACAGGCACTTGTAAGATCATCTACAGAAGTATCGTATGATTTCAAGATCCTCAATGCGGTGATGGAAGTTAACGAAGACCAGAAACTGCACCTGATGCCAAAGATCAAAAACTATTTCAAGGACAACCTGAAAGGCAAACATTTTGCTTTATGGGGACTGGCCTTCAAACCAAATACTGATGATATCCGGGAAGCACCGGCCCTTTACATGATCGATGCCCTCACCGAAGCAGGCGCCACAGTATGCGCGTTTGATCCGGAGGCAATGCCCAATGTTAAAAAGACCATCGGAGATAAGATCACCTATTGCGATAACCAGTATGCAGCACTTAAAAATGCAGATGCGCTGATCATTGCAACAGAATGGAACGAGTTCCGTACACCGGATTTCCTGAAGATTGTATCCAGCCTGAAAAACAAAGCAATTTTTGATGGACGTAACCTTTTTGATGTGACCGCAATACGCGATCTTGGGTTCCATTATGAAAGTGTGGGTCGTATTTCCGTTAAATAAAAAACCAACTGCATGTCACAAAAAAGAGTACTCATTACAGGAGCGGCCGGATTTTTAGGTTCGCACCTGTGTGACCGCTTTATTAAAGAAGGTTACGCCGTAATCGCAATGGATAACCTGATTACCGGCGACCTCAAGAACATCGAACACCTGTTTAAGCTGCCCCAGTTTGAGTTCTATCATCACGATGTAACAAAGTTTATACATGTACCGGGCAAGATTGATTATATCATGCACTTTGCATCGCCGGCCAGTCCGATCGATTACCTGAAAATCCCGATCCAGACACTTAAAGTGGGAGCAATGGGAACACATAACTGCCTGGGCCTGGCAAAGAACAAAAACGCCAGGATGCTGGTAGCATCTACCAGTGAGGTTTACGGGGATCCGATGGTTCATCCGCAAACGGAAGAATACTGGGGGAATGTGAATCCTGTTGGTCCACGTGGTGTTTATGATGAAGCCAAACGTTATATGGAATCGATCACACGGGCTTATAACACCTTCCATGGAGTACAGACAAGGATTGTGCGGATCTTCAATACATATGGGCCACGTATGCGGCTTAATGACGGACGTGCATTACCCGCATTTATCGGTCAGGCATTGAGAGGGGAGGACATGACCGTTTTTGGTGATGGTTCTCAGACGCGCAGTTTTTGTTATGTAGACGACCTGATTGAAGGGATTTACCGTTTGTTGCTGAGCGACTATGACATGCCTGTCAATATCGGTAACCCGAATGAAATAAGCCTGAAGGATTTTGCAGAAGAGATCCTGGCTCTCACGGGAAATAAGGTAAAGATTGTCTATAAACCACTGCCGGTTGATGATCCGAAGCAACGGCAGCCGGATATTACCAAGGCGAAATCGATCCTTAACTGGGAACCAAAGATCGAACGCAAAGATGGACTGAAGATTACCTATGAATATTTCCGGTCACTTCCTATGGAAGAATGGGCGAGGTTGCCCAAGGAATTTCCCGGTGGCAAATTATAAATATGTTTGATAAACTCAGGAATAAGGAAGCCAAACTGGCTGTGATCGGTCTTGGCTATGTAGGTTTGCCAATCGCTTTGGAATTCTCCCGCAAACTTTCTGTAATCGGCTTTGACATAAGCAGCGAGCGGGTTGCGCTGATGAAAAAAAAGATAGATCCCAGTAATGAATTAACGCAGCAGGATTTTGAAGGTTGCGATATTCAATTTACCGATTCAATTGAAGAACTAAAAGCAGCCAGCTTTTACATCGTTGCAGTGCCGACGCCGGTAGATGAATTTAATATGCCCGACCTGCGTCCAGTTACCCGGGCCTCTCAGACGGTGGGTATGGTTTTGAAAAAAGGGGATTATGTAGTGTATGAATCAACCGTATATCCGGGATGTACAGAGGAGGATTGCCTCCCTATCATTGAAGGGCTTTCCGGACTCAAAGCGCTTGTTGATTTTAAAATCGGTTATTCCCCGGAAAGAATAAATCCGGGTGATAAAGAACATACACTGGCTAACATTGTGAAAGTGGTTGCCGGTTGTGATGAGGAATCACTTGATACTATTGCAAACGTATACAGGCTGGTGGTGAATGCAGGTGTTCATCGTGCTTCCTGCATTAAAGTTGCTGAGGCTGCAAAGATCATTGAAAATACACAGCGTGACCTGAACATTGCATTGATGAATGAGTTGTCAATCATTTTTGACAGGATGGGAATAAACACCTTCGAAGTGCTGGCCGCTGCCGGTACCAAATGGAATTTCCTGAAATTCCAGCCGGGCCTGGTTGGTGGGCATTGTATTGGTGTGGACCCGTATTACCTGACTTATAAGGCCAATGAACTGGGATATAAATCGCAGGTGATCCTGGCCGGCAGGAATATCAATGATGATATGGCGGCTTACGTTGCAGAGAAAGTGATCCGGCATATTATCGAATTTTCAGGCGATCTTAAAAAATCAAGGGTGCTGATAATGGGTGCTACATTTAAGGAAAATGTCAGCGATGTACGCAACTCGAAAGTGGCTGACGTAGTAAAAAAACTGAAGTCATTTTACATCAATGTAGACGTTGCAGATCCATTTGCCTCTTCTGAACAATTAAACCATGAATATGGATTTGGACTTACAAGTCCAACCGGGGTATATGATGCAGTGATCATTGCGGTTTCACATGCACCATACCTTGAACTCGATATGCCTTATTTTGAGGGCATAACTTTTGCGCATGCGATGATAGCGGATCTCAAAGGGAGTTTCCGCAACAGGATTGTTAATCGAAAATACTGGAGTTTATAATATGTCATTTAGTATTACTGACCTTCCCGGCCTGATGGTTTATCACCCAAAGGTTTTCAGCGATAACAGGGGATACTTTTTCGAATCCTATAACCAGCAGGTTTTTTCGCGGCAGGGGATCGAAATAAATTTTGTGCAGGATAACCAGTCGCATTCCGGTTATGGCGTGATCCGCGGTCTCCACTACCAGCTCAATCCGCATGCGCAGACCAAACTTATCCGCGTGCTGTCCGGCCGTATTCTTGATGTGGCGGTGGATCTTCGTAAGGGGTCGCGGACTTTTGGTCGCCACTTTGCGATTGAGTTGTCATCGGAGAATAAAAAACAGCTGTTGATTCCCGGTGGATTTGCGCATGGTTTTTCAGTGCTCTCCGAAACAGCCGACATATCCTATAAATGTGATTCATTTTATAATAAGGAAAGTGAAGCGGGAATCAGGTTTGATGATGCTGACCTCGGAATCGACTGGCAGGTACCTGCTGACAAAGCCAATGTATCGGAGAAAGACCTGTTACTTCCGGGATTTAAAGAATGTATTTCCAATTTCGTTTTTGCCGGGTAATGGAAAACGGAGATACTTCCTTTGAAGATGGCTTGAGTTGGATCCGAACCTGATCATTTTTAAAACCCGGTCTTCCGGAATTATTTCTGGACTTTGGAGATCATCATTGATCCCATGAGTTTGCCATTCTTGTTATTGGTTTCACTTTTTACAATGCCGAACCCCGGGGCAAACCATTCGGTACCCTGCATCCGTACCGGAATGCCAATGCCCCCCATTGTAACTTTCATAGTCGCGTTATACGTTATCTTCCAGCAATCCCAGGTACCGGCGGGTGTTGTCACCGATTCTTTCGCAACCACCTTCCGGTTGGTTTCTTCAAAGTTTACCGTCGATGGCAAACCGCCTGCCCGGTCCACATCCATTTTGAAACCCGCATCCTTCAGACTCTGGCCAACTGCCAGGTCGGCCGGGTACTCGATATAACTTTCCATTCCCTTAACCTCTGTATCCTTCAGCTGTGCGGCCTGGTCGCCGGGCATAGCTACCCTTGCATCCACGAACAAGATGCCGGCTTCGCACTTGTAACTCCCCGAACTTTTCGAGAGGGTTTCTCCCTTGTTGTTGAACATCTCCGACTGAAACCTGGCCAGGGTGGCGTTTCCCGAACTTGATACATCGTCTATTTTATATTTAAGAACACCGCTCACCTCGTTTTTCCTGTCGTACATCGTCATTTCCACCTCGCCATTATGGAGGTAGTAATAACCTTTACATTCCTGGGCCGATAAAACAGTACACAGCAGGCAACATACAATGACAAGTAATGGTTTCATGATGTGGAGATTTGAGGTGAATGTAAGCTGATGGCTGATACCGGGCAATAACACGAACGGGGTATTACCCTGTTTCAAAGAAAAATAACCGGCGAAAGTCGCCCGCATCGGCTTTTTTTCAGAGATTCGGTTTGTCATCCTCCCGTTTTCTGGCCAGGTACCCGGTTGAACAGGAAACTTCTTATCCAATCCGCGACAAATATGAAGAGACCTTTCTGTTAAAGGATCCCCATGATTAGTGGGTACAACCAGCACTATGTCAACATAACAAATAATTAAAAAAAAAGGTATGCTGAACAGAAGACACTTTCTCCGGAATATCGGTCTTACCGGATCTGCAGTGGTTATCCCCACTGTTGGGGTTATTGGTGAAACTTATGCGCCTTCACCAACCACCACTTCCGAGATCCAGCTAAGGGGTAAGGTTACGGCCGCCGGGATCGGAATACCCGGGGTACCAGTAACAGACGGCGTCAATATCACGGTAACCGGTAGTGACGGTAGTTACGAGCTGGCCTCCACTGTAGCGGCAGAATTCGTTTACATAACATTGCCAGCAGGTTATGTTATTCCGGATAAACAAGGCATTCCGGAGTTTTATAAAACATTAAAAAAACCAACGGGAACTGTCGTGAATGATTTTGAGTTGACCAGGTTAACCACCGATGACCGGAACCATATTTTTATAGTATGGGCCGATACACAAATGGCAACAAAGGAAGATGCAGAGTTATTAAAAACGAAGGTAGTTCCGGACCTGCTTGATCTTAAAAAAACCTATCCCGACGGCACCTTGTTTCACGGGATCGGATGCGGTGACCTGATCTGGGATAAGTTTGAATTGTTTGGTGATTACCGGCAGGCAGTTGAAGCAACCGGGATTCCATTCTTTAACCTGTTGGGTAACCACGACCTTGATTTCGATGCAAGAACAGATGATAATTCATCCTTCACTTTCAAGAAGCAGTTTGGTCCAACCTATTATTCGTTTAATCGTGGCGATATACATTATGTAATGCTCGATAATGTATTCTTTGTTGGGATGGCTAAAAAGTATATCGGTTATCTTACAGAAACACAGCTTCGCTGGCTTGAGTCGGATCTTGCCTTGGTGAAGAAGGGCTCTACCGTGATAGTCGGAATGCATATCCCCACTGCAACCGGTTTATTCAGGCGATTAAAAAAAGAAGAAGAGTTCGGGATGTTTCTTACCAATCGCAAACAGCTGTACCGGATCCTTCAACCATTCCAGACACATATCATGACGGGCCATACCCATTTTAACGAAAAATGGCAGGAGCCGGGTATGATGGAACATAACCACGGTGCGGTTTGCGGGGCCTGGTGGACCGGTCCAATCTGCAGTGATGGTACACCGGCCGGATATGCGGTATATGAAATATCAGGACCTGATCTCAAATGGTATTACAAATCAACCGGTTTTGGTAAGGAAAAACAATTCCGTATTTACCAGAAGGGAAGGGTTAAAGAATTTCCCGGGGAGATCGCAGTGAATGTATGGAACTGGGATCCTGAATGGACTGTGCAGTGGCTGGAAGACGGAATAGTAAAAGGAAATATGCAACAGCGTACCGGTTTGGATCCATGGGCTGCTGAACTTTATACCGGGCCTTCAATACCTGTCAAATACAAATGGGTGGAACCAACACTGAATGATCACCTGTTTTTTGCCAAACCTTCAACGGCAGCGAAAAAAGTGACCATCCGTGTAACAGACCGGTTTGGCAAGGTATATGAAGAAACGGTGTAACCCGCAGGTATACACCGTTCTGCCCTTTTAATTCAAATTCCGTAAAAATTAACGGCTCATTCAGTGCGGAGGCTCTTCACCGGATTCATCACTGCCGCCTTCACTGATTCAAATCCAACCGTAGCCCATGCAATCAGCAGGGCACTGCATGCGGCTATTACAAACACAAGCCAGTTGATATTTATATGATAGGCGAAACTCTCTAACCACTTGTTGATTGTTATCCAGGAAAGCGGGATTGCAATCAGGATTGCAAGCAGGATCAATCGGGTGAAACCGGTCGACAGCAGGTAAACAATACTGAACACCGAAGCGCCCAGGACCTTACGCACACCGATTTCGCGCCTGCGTTGTTCGGCCATAAACGCGGACAGGCCATATAATCCAAGGCAGGAAATGAAGATGGCAAGCACTGCAAAAATATTGAACAGTGTGCCAAGACGTTCTTCCCCCTTGTACAGGTTGGCCAGGTCCTGGTCAAAGAAATTATATGTAAATGGATAAGCAGGATTCAACGTTGTACTGATCTTTTCCAGCGCGTGGATGGTGGCTTCTGTATTACCCGGTAATGTACGTACCATGATAAATCCACCCCAATCATTAAGATTGACAATAAGCGGTTCAATAGGTTCCTGAACTGGTTTGAAATTGAAGTCTTTCAATACGCCAATTATCCTGCCTTTACGGTCCCACATACTCAGTGGTTTGCCGACTGCATTTTCCACGGTCATTCCCATCAGTGCCACTGCTTTTTCATTAATCAGATAATTGGTGGAATCCCCTTTAAAATCTTTTGTAAAACCCCGTCCGCTCAGGAGTTTCATTTTAAAAACTTCCTGGAAATTCTCACTCATTGCCAGATTGGGGACGACCACCTGCAGGTTGGGGTCCTTGCCTTCCCACACAACATTGATAGTGCCTGATTGAAGATCAGTGGGAAGATCACCTACCATAGTATAATTATTGGTCAAAGGGTTCTGATAAAGGGCCGCTCTCAATGCACCGAGTTTATTTTGCAGTTCGCCATTGATCGGCATGTATAAAAGGTTTTCTTTTTCAAAACCCATGTTCCTGTTCCGGATAAAATGAAGTTGCCTGTATACCACAATGGTTCCTATCAGCAGCACAATGGAGACGATGAATTGTGTAACCACCAGTCCGTTACGGAAAATCAGACTGCCTCCCGCTTTCTGTAAACTTCCTTTCAGCACCTTTACCGGGCGGAAGCCCGAAAGGAAAAGAGCGGGATAACTTCCCGAGATCAGACCCGTGACAATAGCAATGGTGAACATACCGGTCCAGAAGCCGGCATCCATCGAATTATAACCGATGTCTTTCCCTGATATAGAAGCAAAGAGTGGAAGGAAGATCAGCAACAGGCAGATTGCAAAGAATAGCGCAAGGAAGGAAATGATAAGTGATTCTCCCAGGAACTGACGGATAAGCTGACCGCGTAGTGCGCCGGAGACCTTACGGATGCCCACTTCCCTGGCTCGTCTTGCCGAGCGGGCCGTGGCCAGGTTCATGAAGTTGATGCAGGCTACAACAAGGATAAAGAGTGCAACAATCAGGAAGATATTTACATACTGGACATTACCATTTCCGGGGAGTTCGGCCTGTAAATGGGAACGCAGGTGGATATCGGTTAAAGGCTGTAATTGGAACGTCACAACGAAACCCGGTAAATTATTTTTATTGAAAATGGTATCTATCTGCGTTTCATAAGAACGAAGGGCCTCCCTGTCGGAAGGTTTATTTTTATCAAGCAAAAGATAACAGTAGAAACCGAAATTGTCCCAGCGTTTGTCCATCAGATCCGAATTGGTACTCTCAATTGCCGAGATCGGCATCAGTGCATCGAAGTTGAGATGCGAGTTGCCCGGCAGGTCTTCCATTACAGCGGTCACGGTTACGTTCGTGTTATTATCTTTACGGAGTATCTGACCGATAGCGGGCTGGTCGCCAAAATATTTCTTCGCAAGCGATTTTGTAAGTATCACCGCATCCGGTCGCGACATGGCAGTGGCACGATCACCTTCGATCAATTTAAAAGAGAATACTTCCATAATGGATGCATCAGTATAAAAAACATTCTGCTCATGGAATTTATTTTGTCCAGTCTGGAAAAGGGTCGGGCTGGGATGGGTGAACCTCACGTAATTTTTTACCACCGGCATTTCCTGTTTTAATACGGGGCCCATCACACCCGGATTAACGGCTACCTTGAATTCAGACGCGTTTGCGGTAATCCGGTAGATCTGCCTGGCATTGTCGTGGAACAGGTCATAACTTTTTTCATGCCGTACCCACAGAAGGATCAACACACTGCTGGCCATACCAATGGCTAATCCTGCAATGTTAATCAGTGAATAAGCCTTGTGACGCAGCAGATTCCTGAATGCAATTTTTAAATAATTCCGGATCATACGGTTGGTTTTGAAAATGAAGCGCTCGAATAGGTTTGCTGAACACAGGCCGGAAACGGGTCGGCACTCGCGTAAGACGGCCATGCCAATAATTTGTTACAGATGATGATTAATGGTGGTAAATTCCGGAAAGCTCGTTTTCTACGCGAAAAAGTCAGTGATTCCCAAGGGTTTGGGATGTTGGAATTTAAATAACGGGAAAGGCAACGATCCGGTCTCTTGCGTAAATATTTTTTCGTTACTTTAATCAGCCCAATTGGCAGACAAACACCCAGGCCACCATCTGTAGCATGCTGGAAAAAACGCCAGCAATTCTTTATCTGTTCCCCTTGACCCGACTATTCCAGATTATAATTATTTTATATAAAAATTAATACAGCATTATGCGTAATTATTTTTTTCAAACTGTTTTACTCAGTATCTGGCTTTGCTCCTGTAATGAACAATCCGCTGAAAAAAAACAGGAAAAGCAGGAGTTAACCAATTCGGCTTCGATTGGCTGCGCTCCTGAAGTATCTGACAAATCCTGGTACTCCTCCGGATCAAAAGCGCCCTTGATTAAAGGACTGGATGTACTTCATTTCAAGGTCTCCACTAAAAGTGATGAGGCACAAAAATATTTTGATCAGGGATTGATATTGTCTTTTGGTTTCAATCATGCAGAAGCGGGCCGTTCGTTTTATGAGGCAACGCGCCTTGATTCAAACTGTGCAATGGGTTGGTGGGGATTTGCCTACGTTTTAGGACCAAATTATAATGCCGGTATGGAAAAGGATAATTTCCAGCGGGCCTATGAGGCTGTGTTAAAAGCAAAAAGTAAAACTAAATCCTGTACGCAGAAAGAAAAGGATCTGATTGAAGCGCTAACCTCACGTTACACCATTGATACAACAATTGGCCGTGGTACCCTGGATTCAGCTTACGCAGACGCAATGCGGAGATTGTACAAAAAATATGATAGTGACGTAACCGTGGGTGCGCTATTCGCCGAGTCTCTCCTGGACCTGCATCCATGGAATTTATGGCAGAAGGATGGAACAATGCAGCCATGGACGCCTGAGATCATTGCAGTGCTGGAAAATTGCCTGAAGCTTGATCCGAGACACGCTGCGGCCAATCATTTCTATATCCATGCAACTGAAATGTCCAGACATGCGGAAACTGCTTCAGCAAGTGCAGACCGGCTTTTAGATTTGGTTCCGGGCTCAGGTCATCTTGTCCATATGCCTTCACATACATATATCCGGACCGGTCGTTATCATGATGGTGTCGTCTCCAATCAAAAAGCTGTACTGGTGGATAGTTTATATGTAGAAACCTGCCATGCTCAGGGCGTTTATCCGTTGGCCTATTATCCGCACAATTATCATTTTATGGCTGCTTGTGCAACCCTTGACGGCGAAAGTAAAGTTGCAATGAAAGGTGCAATGGCAACTGCTGAACACGCACATAAAAAATTATTACGGGATCCCGCCTGGTCGACCTTACAACACTATTATTCCATTCCCTGGTACGTGGAAGTGAAGCTCGGCTTATGGAACGACATAATTCATTCGCCAGCTCCGGAAAAGGATTTAAAATATCCATCGGTGGTCTGGCACTATGCACAGGGTATGGCAAAACTTTCGGGAGATGAAATTGGTAAAGCAAGGGAACAGCTGACAGAAATGAAAAAAATAATGACAGATACAATGATAAAAAAACAGACTATCTGGGGTATTAATACCGTTTACGACTTATGCGTTATTGCTTCTAAAACACTTGAAGGGGAAATCCGTGCAAAGGAAAAAGATTATCCCGGCGCTGTTAAGGTCTTAATGGAAGCTGTTATAAAAGAAGATGCATTGAACTATAACGAGCCCCCCGATTGGTTTTTCTCTGTCCGGCATCACCTGGGTGCCATATTAATTGATGCAGGCAAATACCAGGAAGCTATTAAAGTATATAAGAAGGATTTGGAAATCTACCCGGAGAATGGCTGGGCACTACGGGGTTTGATGAACGTCTATGAAAAAATGGGGGATAAGGGGAGATATGGGGAAACCAAAAGACGTTTTGAAACATCATGGCAGTTTTCAGATATTGAAATTATTTCTTCAAGAATTTTATGATGTCCTTTTCTGCCTGGATACGGACCTGAATCTGCGGAAAGCAGTGGATTTTTTATGGTCTGCCCGCTATGGTCAGGTACGTTGACCAATGAACTTCACGTGGAACAAGAGGAAAATCTGAAAAAATATTTGCGTAACTAAAAAGTTACGCATACATTTAGGTAACTTAAAAGTTACATGATATGCAAACAGAAATCAAACACACATTTTTTTTTACCCAGACTCCGGAGGAGGTTTGGCAGTATTTAACCAAACCCGAATTGATGGAGCAGTGGCTGATGCCAAGCGATTTTAAGCCAGTTGTCGGTCATCATTTCCGGTTTACCAATCCAAACAATTCATTTGTAGTATGTGAGGTGCTGGTCGTAAACCCGTTCACCAATCTGGCCTATGTCTGGAAAAATGATTGGGCTGTAACCAAAACGCCATACACTTCAGAGGTAAACTGGACGCTGAAAGAGATTGAAGGTGGAACGGAGTTATTATTGGTCCATAGCGGCTTTGAATTATTCAGGGACCTGTTGGCGCACAACAATGGATGGATGTTCTTATGCAACAAACTGGGGGATCTTTTAAAAGCTTCTAAATGACCATGCAAACCCTTGATGCCTTCCAGGTAATAGCCGACCCAAGCCGCAGGCAGATGTTGATGATGCTTTCAAAAAAAAGCATGACGATAAATTCACTGGCGGAGAATTTTGATATCAGCCGGCCCGCTGTTTCAAAACACGTAAAGGTTCTTTATAATGCGGGCTTCATTTCTATTACGGGTATTGGCAGGGAACGCCATTGCGTTTTAAAACAGGATGGTTTTAACGAGCTGCAGGACTTCATCAACTATTTTGATAAGTTCTGGGTGAAGAAACTTCAGAAGTTGCAGGAGATTTTAAACGGTAAATCGAAAAAATGATTTGTTTTTTCTTCAGGGTTTAACTTTTATTTGGCCTGGCGATTTATACAGGGTGCGGGCAAAAAATTATCTTACGCATCATACTGCTATTATTGTTTATTGCCAAAACCCTGCTGATGAACAAATTTTTCATTTATTTTTTGTTGCCCTTGTCCTGTTTTACGGTGGGCTGTGCAAAACTCAGTGATCCTGATCCCCATTACAGCTATAATGTTCCCGATGATGTGCAGAATGAATTCTCGGTATCCCCGCTGGCAGCGGAAGGAATGGATGAGAATATTATCACGGAAGTAACCAATCTGATCGTAAGTGAAAAATACAAAAGGATTGATGCTCTTCTGATACTTAGAAATAACAAACTGGTATATGAAAATTATTTTCATGGTTACTCAGGCAATGTTCTGCATAATATATTTTCAGCTGGAAAAAGTATTACTTCCATTCTTGTTGGAATAGCTATTGATAAAGGATTTATTGACGACATACATACGCCGGTAATCCAGCTGCTTCCTGAATATGAAAACTTCGGTAATCCCGACCCGTGGAAAAACGAAATCACGATCGAGCACCTGTTGAATATGACTTCGGGTTTGGATTGTGACGACTGGAACAAACAAACGGAAGGTAAAATGCAGCAAAGTAATGACTGGGTAAAATTTACTTTGGATTTACCAATGGTCCGCAAACCGGGATCTGCTCCCAGCTACTGTACGGGATGCCCGGTCACACTCGGTCGCGTCATAGAAAACCGGAGTGGACTATCCATCCAGGAGTTCGCTGATAAATATCTTTTTAAACCTTTGAATATCGATACTTACCAATGGCATATAATGCCGGATGGAAAGGCTTCGGCGGGAGGATTGTTTTATATGAGGCCGAGGGATATGGCAAAGATCGGATTGCTTATGCTGAATAACGGGCAGTACAATGGAGTGCAGATTGTGGCACCCGGATGGGTTGAACAGTCAAGCCAGATCAAAGAACAGTCATTTGGTAGTTTTGATGGGTATGGTTATCTCTGGTGGAAACAGGCATTTGATGGAAATATTGAAGCGTATTTTGCTGACGGCAATGGGGGGCAACAACTATTTATTATCCCTTCCAGAAATCTGGTGATGGTATTTACCAGCGGCAATCAGAATACAGGAATCGGACTTCAGAATTTTGAAATCGTTAATAAATACATTTTACCTTCCATTCAATGAGCATCACAATCTATTCCATTGCGATTATACTGACCAATGCCATATCCGGTACTGTTCATACACAGGATAGTTTACCGCGCTCAACATTTTCGTTTGCTTTTGGGGTCACCAGGATCGCCGACAAAGATTTATTCCATTCCCCCTATACTTATCGCGGAACCAATATGCTTTTGAATGCCGGTTACACAAGATGGGGCACAAAAGGGCAACATATAGTTGAGGTAAATTATTCAGGCGGTAAATTGGCTGCTGTTGTTGCGCCGAAGGCTGAAGGCCGTTTATTAATGTTTAATTATGCTTATTTATTTAACCTGGGGCCAGCTAATGCCAACAGAAAATTAATTCCCGCCCTGGGTATTGGACTGAATACATTGATGAGTACGATGAATTATTTGCCGAAGATCGAATCTCCCAAAACCTATCTGACAGCTGGGGCTTACCTGACATTACGTGGAAATCTGATTTACAATTTCAGCCACATCAGCAGTTTTAAAATTAAGGCAGCACTTCCATTTGCCGGATTGGTTCACCGCCCGGATTTTGATATAAACGGAAAGACGCAAATCACGGTAACACATATTGGTGAGAGCGGACTATTTTCCGCAGGACTGGAGTATAGTTATAAGTTAAATCCCAGGTTACATCTTACGGCAGCGTATGCATATACATTCTTTACATTTGACCATCCACGGCCGGTGACCATTTTGCAAAATGACCTGTCGGTGGGAATAAAGAGAACATGGTAGAGCCGTTGTCATCCATATTTCTTCAATACTGGTTATTTTCTGCCTGCATTTCCCTTAATTCCGAAAGGGTAATAATTGGCGTATCCCGGGGAAATGAAACATCCTGATATTCTTTGACCGGATATTCCAGGCTTAACATCCTGATGGATACCGGCTGTGTATTATAAGACGCTTCAACCAGTAATCCAGGAAGGCCTCTCAACGTGTAAGGGGCAATTGAAGTTGGGATCGAGGGAGCGAACCATGCAATTAATTCAGACCTGGTGAGGGCGGTGGTACCGGCAGCTTTTTGGCAAAGCAGGCCATTGATGGTTTGCGTGTCGTTGAGGATTTCCCATTTTACATAGGGTGTACTGTCAATAATGGCATATGGTGCTCCTCCAACATTCACTACATTAAACGTTTCCTTTTTTCCTATTTCCGAATAGTATGTTTGAACCGGCGGCAGCTCAGCAAGTACCTGCAGGCGGGTTTCCATTTTCCTTACATCGGCAAGTGAGTCGTCTGGCTTGATGTTTCCGTTTTTCATTGCATTTATCAGGATTGAATTTACACCAAGGCTTCGGGAGGACTTATAAGCACTGGCTGAAAACCAAAAGTCCAGGAAATCGTTGGACTTGCCATCAGTGTTTTCATAAACGACTCTTCCAATTGCAGGTTTGGCTTGGGCAAAGGAGTTGGTGGAAAGAAGGACAATACAGGCATATCTTAAAATATATCTGATTGCTTGTCTGCCTCTTCTCAGTTTGATTTTTTCGTTTTCCCGGCAACGAGGCAGGACGGTTTGGTAGATATAAAAATCCAGCGGTAACGCCTGGTGTTTTCTGTAAGTCATAGTAAAGGTTGTTCCCTAAAGTATGGATTATTTTTTATAAGACGTTTGGTCAGCTATTCTTAAGTGCCAGGAACTAAGTTGAGCCATAATATCAAAGAAAGTGAATGGAATGAGCAAACCACCTGACTAAAGGAAAAATGATATTTGCGTTATTTGAAAAAATAACTCATTGTATGAAAAATGCCGGTATATCTTTTTTGCTCCCGTTTTTCATCAGCACCATTTCAGCACAAAGTGTAAATAATTGTAAGCCTTGCGAGGAGCTGAAAAAATTGCAGCTTCCGGATGTAACGATTTTGTCTGCTGAAGTCAAATCTTCCGACACTATTCAAAATCCAATTGAGCCATGGGTTCCGACAACCATACTCAGCAGCCCTTTCTGCCGGGTGCTCGGCCTTATCAGCAAGGAAATAAATTTTGAACTGTTATTACCGGCGGAAGGCAACGGACGTTTCCTCATGTCTGGCGGTGGCGGCATTCAAACAACGTAATGGAAATTCTTACCTATACTAAAGAGTAGCAGCAGGTACGACGGTGCTACTGTTTTGCCATTAGCTTTCTATAGCTCAAATTGCAATAAATCCTTTCCAACTATTACCGACCCTGAAAAAGTAGTTCTGACAGCATTAATCCATGTTTGTTCTGTAAGGGACTTGTCATCCGGAGGAACAAAGTGATTTAAAATCAGGTTCTTTACTTTCGCTGCAGTTGCTATCCTTCCCACATCTTCTGCTGAAGTATGGTGCGATTTAATACTTGTAATCAATTTGGTGGCATTAGGACGTCGTTTCGCCATTTCGTCAACTGCCGGGGTATACATAATTTCATGAATAAGGTAATCAGCACCAGTTGCGAATTCCGCCAGGGATGGACAATAAGCCGTATCCCCGGAAAAAACAATAATCTTTTTGCCGAGTTTAAACCTAAAGGCATAACTGTCATCAACAGGTGGGTGAATATTTTTTAAGCAGTTAATTTCAAATTCTGGATTTGCTGTCAGTATTCCTTGTTTTATTTCATGCACTATTACAAGTTTTCTGATGTCGGAACGTCCTTCATCTTTAATCCTTGTAGTAATGTCATATTTGTTGGATTTCCAATAAGCATTCAGCAAAGACTTAATTCCGGCCGGAGCATAAACATGCACTTGTTCTCCTAAACCTGATATCCATGCATTATACAGCAAGGGACCGAGGTCAAGGTAATGGTCGGAGTGCAGGTGTGTAATAAATATATATCTGAGTGTAGATAAGTTGACCCCGGCTTCACGCAATTTAAATGTGGCTCCATACCCCGTGTCGATAACAAAAGGAATATTTTTATAAACAATTAGATTGGCAGATGGTGTTTGTTTATAGGAGCGAATGAGTGGTCCACCCTGTGTACCCAATAGTACCAACCGGTCACTACCTTCATTCAGGGAATAACATTTATTTGACTCCGATGGTGTACCAAATCCCACCGTCCCGGAAAGCAAAATTGACTTTCGGATAAATTCTCTTCGGCTATTCTGCATAAACACGCCGTTTATTATGTGAAAACAGTTTCAACCAAAATTGGACTGCTCAATTGCGGCCCTGCCGGGTTTACTTATCTATTTGCGAAGGTTTGTTAAACTCTACGATGATGCTGATATTAAACGTAAAATGGGAAATATCAGATTCGATATACCTCGAAAAATTGACTATTGACGGATTGAGTTTACTGAACCCCTTGATTCACTGAAGCAGTTGAGCTAATATACAAGCTGTATGGGGGTTTTAATGAAAATAAAAAAGGACAAACCGATAAAAATCTCGATTTGTCCTTTTCCGTTGACCCATAAGGATTCGAACCTTAAATAACTGAACCAAAATCAGTAGTGTTACCATTACACCATGGGTCAATCCTTGTTCCGTATCAGTATTTCTGATATGGGAGTGCAAAAATAGGGAGTCCTTGCTTTTTTCCCAAATGCTTTTTAAAGAATTTATACATTAACCGGTCCGGAAAACGGGGTTTTATCCTCCCGCTCCTTCAATTCCCGGATTTTATCAATTGCTCCTGCAACTACATCACACATAATGACATAGAGTGCACCAAATTGCGGATTCGCGTAAATATATTCCAGGGCCTCGTTCTCATTTGGAATGACCATGGTTGGCAGGTCGGGACTTACCTCCCGGATCCCGCTTTGCAGCAACTCAATTATGTCTTCAGCACTGCGCCCACGCAGGTTTTTATCACACCGGATGATGATTTCATCGAAATGTTTGGCAGAAATACTACCGAGTTCGCGGATATCCTCATCGCGGCGATCGCCCGTTCCGGAAATAAGTCCGATCCGTTTTGAATAATCCAGTTTACTGATAAAATCGCCCAGGAGTTTCAATCCATGCGGATTATGGGCAAAATCAGCGAGCACGGTATAATTCCGGAAATGGAAAAAATTCAGCCTGCCCGGCGTCTGTACCGACGAAGGGATGAATGAATTCAACGAAGACCGGATGTCTTCAATGGAAATATCGCGGAACAGGTAGGTGGCCAGTACCGCTGGCAGGCAATTCTGCACATTATGTATGGCCTTACCTTCATAAGTGAGCGGAATGTCTTTAACCGGAAGTACCCTGATCTTCCAGGTGCCCTTCATAATACTGATATATCCATTTTCATAAACGGTAGCCAGACCGCCCTTACCACAATGCCTTTTTATCCTTGGATTATTTTCGTCCATACTGAACAGCGCCACATTACAATCGAGTCCCTTCCGCATGGCATAAACAAGATCGTCGTCTGCATTCAAAATTGCATACCCATGCGGGAAAACGGTTTCGGGAAGAACAGCCTTTACCTTGGCCATCTGTTCCACGGTATTGATACCTCCCAAACCCATATGATCTGCGGCAACATTGGTTACAATTGCCACATCACAATGCTGGAACGACAAACCCGATTTCAGGATCCCGCCCCTGGCACATTCCAGTACCGCAAACTCAACAGTAGGGTCTTTTAAAACAAATGCTGAACTCACAGGACCGGTACAATCACCCTTCATCATCATCTGGTTCTGGATATACACACCATCAGAAGTAGTATAGCCCACTTTTTTCCCTGAATTTTTTACAATATGCGCTGTTAGACGGGTAGTGGTAGTCTTGCCATTGGTCCCGGTAATGGCGATAATAGGAATGCGACCAGTACTTCCCTTCGGGAAAAGCATGTCCACCACGGGTTCCGCAGCATTACGGGGTAATCCCTCGGACGGTTCAATATGCATCCGGAAACCCGGGGCAGCATTGACTTCCAGAACGGCACCGCCATTTTCAGAAACCGGGGTGCGAAGATCAGCAGCCATTATATCGATACCACAGATATCCAGTCCGATAATCCGGGCAATCCTTTCGCACATAAAAATATTTGCCGGGTGTACTTCATCAGTAACATCGGTTGAGGTACCACCGGTCGACAGGTTAGCCGTGGGTTTAACTGCCACCACTTCTCCTTTTGCAGGTATTGTTTCCAGGTTGTATCCCTTTTCATCCAGGATCTTTTCGGTGAAGCCGTCGATCTTGATCTGGGTCAGCACTTTTTCATGACCAAAACCACGCCGCTCATCTTTATTCACTTCTTCAATCAGCCATTGGATCGTGTGTTCACCATCACCGGTTACCGAAGCCGGTGTACGCAACGCGGCACAGATAAACTTATAATTGATCACCAGCACGCGGAAGTCGACCCCGGTAATATATTTTTCAACAATGGTGCTCCTTCCATAATGCTGGGCGGCTTCAAATGCTTTTAATGATTGATCCCAGGTAGTAATATTGGTGGTGTTGCCCTTACCGTGATTCCCGTCGATCGGTTTAATCACAAGCGGATATCCGAACCGTTCCACTGCTTCTTTCAGTCCTTCCTCATTACGGATAACCATTCCCTTCGGGACCGGAATTTCTGCTGCGGTGAGCAGGTTCTTAGTTTCTTCCTTATCGCAGGCAATGTCAACCGCAATATTTCCCGTAGTGGAAGCAATGGTTGCGCGGATTCTTTTCTGGTGAATGCCATATCCCAGCTGCACCAGGCTTTGTTTATTCAGCCGGATATAAGGAATATTCCGTCTTGCTGCTTCCTCTACAATACAACCAGTGGAAGGTCCAAGCCTTGTATCCTCGCGGATTTCACGCATTTCCTGGATATCGGGCTGCAGGTCGTAGGGAGTTCCTGCAATAAGCGCCTCAGCAATCCGCACCGATGCCCGCGCAGCATACACACCGGCATCTTCTTCCATATAATCAAAAACAACAAAGTATACGCCTTCGCGTTCCCCCGTACTTCTTGTGCGGCCAAAACCGCAATCCATCCCGGCAAGTGTCATTATTTCAAGCGCGATGTGTTCGATCACATGACCCATCCAGGTTCCCTCATCTACGCGACTGAAAAAACCACCGGGCACTCCTTCACTGCACCGGTGCGTGGCAAGGGTGGGGAGTAAGTTTTCCAGCCGCTCCCTGAAACCTTCGATTTTGTTGGTGGGCAGCTGTTCAAGTTCTTCCAGGTCCAGTTTCAGCTGGATGAGTTTCGGGCGCCGGACACTCCAGTAATTCGGTCCCCTCAATACCTTGATCTCAAGTATTCGCATGATAGTCTTTCCTCGGAAGTTAATTGTTTTTTGAATGATGAACCAATTTCAAAAAATTAAATTCGTTGCTTTCCCGATGCACGCTGACAGCACTACTTGCCGTAACTTACAAGTGTCTGCCAGGGTTTGAAAACAGAACAAATCCTGCGGATCGCCTGTTACATTTCCACAACCAACATCATTGAATCAGACTACCGGTAACCGAAAAATCAACCTGCTGCAGGCCACTTCCATCAATATGATTGATATGGTTGGGATCGGGCCATTTGTGGTGATCCCCTTTGTAGTGAGCCAGTTTGATAACGGACTCTTTCTCTGGGCCTGGATTTTCGGGGCCTTCGCTGCGCTGATGGATGGAATGATCTGGAGCGAACTTGGTGCCCGTTACCCGCTTGCCGGCGGCACCTATAATTTCCACCGCATTGCCTACGGTGAAAAAGGCGGGAAACTCATGAGCTTTTTATTTGTCTGGCAGACAAGCATCCAGGCCCCGCTGGTGGTGGCTTCCGGCGCCATTGGTTTTGCCCAGTATCTTTCTTACCTCGTGGACCTGACCAGCATTCAGCAAAAAATGGTTTCAGGCGGACTGATTATTATAGTACTGCTTTTATTGTACCGGAAGATTGAAACCATCGGCAAGATCTCGGTTGTGCTGGGTTCGATTGTGATCCTTACCATCTGCTGGATTATTTACAGCGGCCTGACCCATCGCCAGCACCCGGTGCACCTGCTTCCTGAATCGGGAAGTTCCTTTTTCAGTACGGCATTTGTAAGTGCAATCGGTTATGGTTCCTTAAAAACGGTCTACTCCTTTCTTGGATATTATAATGTTTGCCACCTCGGTGGTGATATCAGGAATCCAGGTGTCAATATCCCGCGAAGTATTTTTATTTCCATCTTTGGGATCGCCACTTTATACCTGTTGATGAATATCAGTATAATGGGTGTAGTGCCCTGGCAATCGGTGATGGCGGACGACAGGTACCTGGTCAGCTCTTTTATGGAAATGGTTTACGGACGTACAGCCGCAATCATTGTAACAGTGCTGATCCTGCTGATCGCCATGTCATCATTGTTTGCCGTGGTGCTTGGATACTCACGTATACCGTATGCAGCGGCGCTGGACGGCAACTTTTTCCCGGCATTCAAAAAACTGCATCCCAGCAAAGATTTCCCCTATGTGTCCCTGCTTTTTTTATGCGGGATTGCATTTGCCTTCAGTCTTTTTATGAAACTGGGTGATGTGATCACTGCCATCCTCGCCATGCGGATCGTGATCCAGTTTATCGGACAATCGGCCGGTGTGGTATTACTTCGTTTACGTTTTGGAACAGCGGACCTGCCCTTTCGCATGTGGCTGTATCCCCTTCCTGTCATCATTTCTATGGCGGTATGGGTCTTCCTCTTTATTTCAACGGGATGGTTTGCCCTCTACGGTCTGGGTATTGCAATGACCGGCGTGCTGCTTTTCTTCCTGATCGAACGAAAACGGAAAATGGTATTATGAACAAACCATCGCCGGTTATTTGGTGATGGATTTTACAAAATAGAAAAACGATATAATGTGAAGGGTGAAAAAGAAAAGAAGCAGTAGCAGGAGGGAGATGAAACCCACGAATTTTATCCAGCTACTGGTGATATTACCTTGAATAGCCAGGGTCAGGATGAAGTAGGTAATAAGGCCATGTATTACTATCGCAATAGTACGGCGGAAAAATCTGCCCATTCGAAGGTTCGTTTAGAATTTTGGCAAAAATATCTTTTTTATTCATCTATCCAATCCCGCAAACAAGGGGTTTCTTTTCTCCACATATCCACATCGCCACCAGCTATTCGGCTGTTCCTGTGTTTTTTCGATTAATTTTGGGCCGGACTAAATCCCCTTGAATGAACCAACCGAAAGGCAAGCTGATCGCTGTGGGAGGTGCGGAAGATAAAGGCACAAACCTGGAGACCGGAGAAGTTTATCGAAATAATCTCAATTTTTTTGAACTGGGAATCCTTCGCCGGGTGGTGGAGGAAGCCGGAGGTCCGTCCTCCCGGATCGAGATAATCACCACCGCTTCAACCATTCCTTATGAAGTTGGTGAGAATTACCTGAACGCCTTTGGCAAGATCTCCTGCACCAATATCGGCGTGATGCATATCCGCAACAGGCAGGATACCATGAATCCCGATTTCCTGGAACGTATCAGCACCTGTGATGCCGTAATGTTCAGCGGTGGTAACCAGCTGCGGTTGAGTGCTACCGATGGGGGCACTGAATTCCTCCGTATCATGAAGCGCAGGTACCAGGAGGAAGATTTCCTGATTGCCGGTACAAGTGCCGGCGCCATGGCCATGAGTAATACCATGATCTACGAGGGCAACGCTACCAGGGCGCATCTCAAGGGAGAAGTCAAAATCACTACAGGACTGGGTTTCATCAATACACTGATCATCGATTCGCATTTTGAAAAACGGGGCCGCTTTGGCCGCCTGGCGCAGGCTGTAGCTACCAATCCGGGTTGTATCGGTATCGGACTCGGGGAAGACACGGGCATGCTGATCACCGACGGAAACAAAATGGAAGCGATCGGAAGCGGACTGGTAGTCATCATTGATGGTCATGAAATCCTTCATTCAAATATTGCCGACATACCGGACGGAAACCCCGTGAGTATTGAAAATCTGAAAGTCCATTTTTGTGAGAAAGGAAATGGTTATCTTATCCGGGAACGTCGCTTTTTACCCGAAGCAAAGGAAGGCGCGGTTATTAAAAAACACGTTAACGTAGATTAATCAATAAAACTAACGAGTCCATCATGAAATATTTCATTGCAATCTCCAGCCTGTTTTTACTTATGGCCTTTGTCCCCCAGAAAAAAAAGAAAGTGATCTTTTTCGGTGATTCAATTACACAGGCGGGTGTTCAGCCCGGTGGTTATATCACACGTATTGACTCCATGATAAAAAAGGACGGGAAGTCGGACCAGTATGAGTTGATTGGTGCCGGAATTGGCGGCAACAAGGTGTATGATCTTTACCTGCGCCTTGAAAAAGATGTGCTGGACCGCAAGCCCGACCTGGTATTAATCTATATCGGGGTGAACGATGTATGGCATAAACAAAGTTCCGGAACAGGCACCGATGCCGATAAATTCCAGGCTTTTTACCAGGCCCTGATCGACAAGATCAGTGCGGGCGGGGCAAAGATCATCCTGGTTACCCCGGCCGTGATCGGGGAGAAAACCGACAATACCAACCAGCTTGATGGTGATCTTAACAAGTACAGTATTTTCATTCGTAACCTGGCAAAGAAAAACAACCTGCCCCTGGTTGACCTGCGGAAAGCCTTCATGGATTACAACCTGAAAAATAATCCGTCCAATGTTGATCGCGGGATCCTTACCACCGATATGGTTCACCTGAACGGCAATGGTAATGAACTGGTGGCTGAAGAAATGTGGAAAGCGATCAAAGCCGGTAACTGATCAGGCCTTTTGGTAGGAAGTCACCAGGTCCGGAAATGTGGAAAGCGATCGAAGCCAGTAACTGATCAGGACTTTTGATAGGAAGTCACCAGATCCTTCATGATTACAGAAATCTGCTCGGCCTTATCGAGTGTCATCACATGGCTTCCGCCTTCAATAATATAATCCACTTTTGCACGCCTGTACGGAAGTAAACGGTCAGCCGTTCCATGGATATGCACCAGGTTGGCAGGTATAACCTTGTTATCCCATTTGAGGATGGCCGTAATTGCCCACTTCACAAATTTCATATCGGAGTCGGCCACGATCTGGTAAATCAGTTTCCTTTGTTCGGGATCTTTTACTCCAAAAATACTGGTGTATACATTCTGGTACTTTTTAAGCACTACACCCGGTATCACCTTATGGAACGGTAAACGACGGAACATTTTAAGATGGGGTGGAAATTCGCTGGCAAGTTTATTACTGCTGATGATAATACATCTGACCCGTTCGTCCTGTTTAGCCATTTCAGTTGCAATCATCCCTCCAAGCGACAATCCAACTACCACGGGCGCTTCATCTGGAATGAGTTGCCTCAGGCGCGTAGCGTACTGGGCAAGGGTTTCGCCTGGTCTCGCTTCAATCCAGTCGATATAAACCGGTTCACAGAATGAAAGGTCGAGATAGGAAAATACACGCTTGTCGGCTCCCAATCCACTGATGAAATAAACTTTATCCATTTTCGGCAAACAGGTTTTACTATTTATTGGCTCCATAATCCGGAGTTAAAATGCGGTTGAAAGTGACCCGATAGTCCGGTTTGTTCTTATTGTATATTAATCAGGTAATGATTCTTTTTTCCTTTCTGTACAAGGATGTACCTGCCGTGTAAGAGGAAATTTTCATTGACCGTAAGTTGTACATCATCGGCCTTTCTCCTGTTTACACTCACACCACCACCCAGGACCATTTTTTTTGCTTCTCCTTTACTGGGGAACACAGTTGTTTCCGCCAGGAAGCTTACCAGGTCAATACCCTGGCCCAGGTTCTCCCTGGAAAAATTCAGAACTGTTACCCCCTGCATTTTTTCAAGGTCATCCAATGAAAGATCTTCCGCCGCAATATGCTGGTTGCTGAAAGTTTTTTCGGTAGTAGTCAGGGCTTCCTGTAATGCCTCTTCGCCGTGGACAAACAGGGTTACCTGTTTAGCCAGTTCCTTTTGTAAAATACGTTTGGCCGGATCAACCTGTTGTTCCTGCACCAGTGAATCAATCTCTTCTTTCGGCAGGAAGGTGAAGATGCGGATCCATTTTATTGCATCATCGTCAGAAGCATTTAACCAGAACTGGTAAAACTGGAAGGGAGGTGTGCGTTGCGGATCGAGCCATACATTACCCGATTCCGTTTTCCCGAATTTACCTCCGTCAGACTTTGTCAGGAGCGGACAGGTAAACGCAAATGCTTCACCGCCCGCTTTACGGCGCACCAGCTCCGTGCCGGTTGTAATATTTCCCCACTGGTCGCTTCCGCCCATCTGGAGTTTGCAGTTCCTGTTTTTATATAACCAGTAAAAATCGTATCCCTGCATGAGCTGGTAAGCAAACTCCGTATAACTGATACCGGTGGTTCCTTCAATCCTTTTTTTTACACTGTCCTTCGACATCATGTAATTAACGGTAATATGTTTTCCGGTATCACGCAGGAAATCAATAAAGCTGATACCCCGGAACCAGTCGTAGTTATTGACCATTTCCGCATGGTTGGCAAGGGAAGGATTAAAGTCAAGGTATTTTTCCAGTTGACGTTTCACGCCGGCCTCATTTATGTGCAATTGCTCTTCGCTCAGGAGGTTGCGTTCCTCACTCTTCATACTCGGATCGCCGATCATACCCGTGGCGCCTCCTACCAGGGCGATAGGTTTGTGGCCGGCTTTCTGGAGATGTTTAAGCAAAAGAATGGGCACCAGGCTTCCGATATGGAGGCTGTCAGCTGTCGGATCAAAACCAATATAGGCCGTGGTCATTTCTTTTGCCAGCTGTTCTTCCGTGCCCGGCATTATATCCTGCACCATGCCCCGCCAGCGCAGTTCGTCTATGAGATTCATCACGTTAGGTTAGAATTTGGCGCAAAAATACGGAGGTTGGCGTTAGACCTTTGCCAAATGCAATATTTTTCTAAACGATTCGTTTTCAATGCCTGGGTAATTTCCTACGTAAAACTATGATGGTAACAGGCCATAGTATACTTTTACGGACGGTTCCGACCCCCAAATCCAATCACTGTAATTGCTTATAAGAAAACTATCCTGATGAACTTTTCCCGAATATATCTCACACTCTTGGCTGCTTATCTTTGCCTGGGCGCCAACGCCCAGTTCCGTAAGTATTCCAATGAATTTTTAAATATCGGTGCAGGTGCCCGCGGCCTCGCAATGGGAAGTGCCCAGGTTGCATCAGTCAGTGATGGCACGGCTGGTTACTGGAATCCTGCAGGACTGGTAGGCGTAAAAGACAATACCCAGATCAATATCATGCATGCTGAATACTTTGCAGGTATCGGTAAATATGATTATGCCAGTATAGCCTTCCCATCTGCCAATAACAAACGTACTGTTGCTATAACGGGTCTCCGTTTTGCAGTGGATGATATTCCCAACACATTATTCCTTGTGGAACCGGATGGCTCCTATAACTACGATAACGTTACCGCTTTTTCATCGGCCGACTATGCCTTCCTGCTTTCGTTTGCACAGAAACTGAAAGAGAAGGGAAACAAGAATATCAACTTCGGACTGAATGCGAAGATCATCCACCGCAGCGTGGGCAAATTTGCAAAGGCCTGGGGTTTTGGAGTAGATGCAGGTGTGCAGATCCATCACGAGAAATGGAAATTCGGTCTTTCTGCCCGTGATATCACCACTACTTTTAATGCCTGGTCATTTACATTTACAGAACGTGAAAAAGAAGCCCTTTACCTGACCAATAACAAGATCCCGGTTAAATCAACTGAAATGACGGCTCCCCGTCTGGTACTTGGTGCCGCCCGTGATTTCAAACTTGGAAAAAAGACAAGCCTGCTGGCTGAAGCGAATATCGACCTGACATTTGATGGCAGGAGAAATACGGTGATCAGCAGCGACCCGATCAGTGTTGATCCGAAACTTGGCCTGGAGCTGAATGTAAACAGTGTATTCTTCCTGCGCACAGGCATCAATAATTTCCAGCAGGGTCTGGACGATGAGGATATCACCAACCAGAAGAAAGTCTGGATTTACCAGCCAAGTGTAGGTGCCGGATTCAAAGTCCAGTCAGTTACCATCGATTACGCCTTTACCAACCTGGCCAACCAGTCGAACCCGTTGTTCACCCATGTATTCTCGTTAAGGCTTGATATGGTGAATAGTGACAAGACCAGGGCCAAAAAGAAAAAATAACCGTACCTCCAATCAACCACATGAAACGAATTTTACTTTTATTGTTCATTGTATCATCGCTCTCTGTTTCATCGCAGAGCTTTAATAATGAATGGATCGACTATAGTAAGTCCTATTACAAGTTCAAACTTGCAACGACGGGACTATACCGTCTGCCCCAGGCCCTGCTTTCGGCAAACGGCCTTGGTGCCGTGAATGCCGATTATTTCCAACTGTGGAGAAACGGTAAACAGATTCCGATATATACCACCAGCAGCAACGCACCAATCGGTGCCGGTGGATATATTGAATTCTGGGGTGAAATGAATGATGGTAAGGCTGATAAGCCGTTGTACCGGAATCAGGATTGGCAGTTAAATGACAAATGGAGTCTGTCAACAGATACCGCATTCTACTTTCTTACTGTTAATCCGGTTGTGGGAGGTAATTTCAGGCTTACCCCCACCAATAACAATGTTGCCGGAAATACATTGAGCGCTGAACCCTTTTTCATGCATACGGCAGGAAACTATTACCGTGAAAAAATAAATGGCGGCCGTGCTGAGATCGTAGGCACATCCTATACGTATTCCTCATCCTATGATATGGGCGAAGGATGGACCAGTAATACGATCAATGGAACCACATCCCGTGCTGTTACATTTCCCAATATTTTATCCTATACCGGTCCTGGTGCGCCAGCCTCCAATATCAGGGTTAGTGCCGCTGGCGACGCAACATACGCCCGGAACCTCAAGGTGATATTTAATGGGGATTCGGTTACCGGCGGACCAATAAATTATTATGATTATATCAGGGTGGATCAGGCGCTTTCCACAGCCGCATTGGGTACTTCTCCTGTTTTTTACCTGATGAACACCTGTTATACCGGCGACGACCGAATGGTTGTTGCCCAGGTTGAACTGATCTATCCCAGGATCTTTAACTTCGGAGGTGCCAGCAATTTTAATTTCAGGCTGCCGGCCAATTCAGCCGGGAATTACCTGGAGATTTCGAATTTCAGCAGTTCGGGTCCGGCCCCGGTATTGTACGACCTTACCAATGGTAAACGTTATATAGCAGATGTTGTATCCGGCCTGTTCCGCTTTGCACTGGAGGGATCGGCTGTTGCCCGTGACCTGGTTATGGTTGATGCAGGTACAGCCAACGTCATCAACATCACCTCTTTGCAGCAACGCAACTTTGTAAATTATCTTCAGCCTGCCAGCCAGGGAAACTTCCTGATTATTTCCAACCCCCTTTTTAATGGCGATATGACTTCTGATCCCCTGGGCGATTACCAACGTTACCGGAGATCCGCAGCAGGAGGGAGTTTCAAGGCAGGGGTTTATATGATCGATGAATTGGTTGATCAATTCGCATTTGGTATAAAAATGCATCCGCTTTCTATCCGCAATTTTGTAAGATGGGCCCGCGCCAAGTACAGCGTTCCGGTGCAGTACGTACTGCTGGTTGGTAAGGGTGTTACTTACGCTGCCTATCGTTCAAATGAAAGTGCTGCTGACATTAATAAATTACAACTGGTTCCGACTTTTGGTTATCCCGCGTCAGACAATCTTTTGATGGCCGAAGGAGGAAGTTCACTGCCCCTGAATCCGGTAGGCCGCCTGTCGGTTATAAACAAGCAGGAGCTGGCCGACTATCTTGAAAAAGTGATCGTTTATGAACAGGTTCGTTCATCCACTTCTCCACTCATAGAAGACCAGGCATGGCGAAAGCAGACAGTACATGTGGTGGGTGCCAGTGATAATGCAACATCCGATATCCTTGCAAGGGCTTTAGCGGGTTGGGAAAATATTATTGAAGACACTCTTTATGGCGCAACCACTGCCACATTCAAAAAAACTACATCTGATGCTGTGGCGCTTTTGAGTAGTGCACAACTAACCGCATTATTTAATAATGGCATCGGCTTCCTGAGTTACTTCGGTCACTCTTCCGCCAACACTCTTGAATTCAACCTTGATAATCCAAACAATTATAATAATGAAGGGAAATACCCGGTGTTTAATGTGATGGGCTGTAACGCCGGTAACTTTTTTAATTACAATGTGGGGCGTCTTTATACAAAGGAAACAATTTCTGAAAGATATGTACTGGCCAAACAACGTGGCTCCATTGCCTTCATGGCGAGTACCCATCTGGGTATTGTTCACTACCTTGATATCTATGCAACCAGGATGTACCGCGCAATGAGCCGAAGCAATTACGGCGAGTCGCTCGGGAATATCATGGACGAAGCGATGAGACAGACATTCCAGCTTACTACTGAAAATGATTTTTATGCGAGGTTCCAGTGTGAACAGTTTACCCTTCATGGTGACCCTGCCATAAAAATGTATTCGTTTGAAAAACCGGATTATGCAATTGAAGATCCGCTTGTCCGCGTATCACCCACATTTATCTCCATTGCGGAGTCTTCTTTTAAGGTAAAGGCGAGTGCCATCAACCTCGGCAAATCACCTGCCAGGCCGATAGTGGTTGAATTAAAAAGAACGTACCCGGGTTCAGCCCAGGCGGTAGTTATCCGGAGGGATACCATTCGCGGTATCAGGTATATGGATTCCCTGGAGTTTGAACTGGATATCGTGGCAACCCGCGACAAGGGACTGAACAGGATCACGGTTACGATTGATCCGGACAACGAAATTGATGAGCTATATGAATCGAATAATGCGATCACAAAAGATGTATACATTTTTGAAGATGAAATAAGACCGGTGTACCCGTACAACTTTTCAATTGTTAACACACCCTCTGTTGTCCTTAAAGCATCCACAGCCAATCCTTTTTCTGAAAGCAGGCAGTATACAATGGAACTGGATACAACGGAATTGTTCAATTCAAACCTGAAAAAATCACAGTCCGTTACCGGTAAGGGTGGGGTGATAGAATTTACTCCGGGAATATCGATGTTGGACAGTACGGTTTACTACTGGAGGGTGGCAGAGAATGTCCAGACCGGCGAACTGAAATGGAATACATCTTCCTTTATTTACATCACCAACAGCAACGAAGGCTTCAGCCAGTCACACCTCTACCAGCATTTCAAATCATTTGAAGAGCGGATGACACTGGATTCGATGTCCAGGAACTGGAGTTTCAAGCCGCGCCTGAATACGATTTTTGTTAACAATGGTGTTTATCCTACAACTTCCTATGAAGGTGGTTTCTTTACCGGAACCATCAATAATGTCAATGGGTTGATAGGTCCGGGTTGCGTATACGATGAACTTATCTTTAGTATTATTGATTCAGCTACCTTCCATTCCTGGAAAAATAATTATACCGGATCATCCGGATTATATGAAAGTTACCGGGCGGTTTGCGGAGGTGGTCGGGAATATAATTTTGAGTACCTGCTCAATACTCCCGAATGGCGGCAGAAGGCGATGAATTTCATCGACCTTATCCCTTCCGGGTATTATGTGGTTGTACGGACCAACAGCAGCCCTAACCAAACGGGTAATACCTATGCATCCGTATGGAAAAACGATGAGTTGACACTGGGCGCAGGAAATTCACTCTACCACCGTTTCAGGGACCAGGGTTTCGCAGATCTTGATTCCTTCAACCGGCCACGCGCTTTCACCCTGATTTTCCAGAAAGACGGAAAAGAAAGATTTGCACCGGTATGGACATTCAGCGACAGCGTATATGATGCGATAGTAACAAGCGCAAATCCATATTCAACAGACAGTCTCGGATATATGAACTCGCCGGTAGTGGGACCTGCAAAAAACTGGAAAGAATTAAAGTGGCAGGGGCGTACAATAGATGCAGGGCCAGGTGATAGTCCGACTCTCGACCTGATTGGTATTACCAATAACGGAACGGAAACCGTAGTGGTGCCCGGAATTATTCCAGCCACCAGTTCACTGGATATTTCTTCAGTAGATGCCGAACAGTATCCTTTCCTCAAATTGCGCCTGAGAAACGCTGACTCCGTTAATCATACTCCCTACCAGCTGAAATACTGGATGCTGACCTTTGACCCTGCTCCTGAAGGTGCTATTGCTCCCAATCTTTACCTGTCTGTTAAAGACACTATTGAAACCGGCGAACCTTTTGTTCTGGGTATCGGGTTCAAGAATATCAGCAACTATAATTTCGACAGCGTAAAAGTGAAGGTGACCCTTACCGACCGCAACAATATTGAGACTATTATTCCTGTTCCAAAACAGAAAGCACTTACCAGTATCGCTCCAAATGATACACTACGGCTGAATGTATCAGTGGAAACAGGCGCACTGGCCGGTCATAATACGGTGTTTGTAAACTTCAATCCCGATAACGACCAACCGGAGCAATACCTCTTTAATAACTATGCATTCCGGAATATTTATGTGAAACCGGATAGCCTTAGTCCGCTACTGGATGTTACATTCGACGGTGTGCATATTCTCAACAGGGATATCGTTGCAGCCAGGCCTGATGTGCTTGTTAAGTTGCAGGATGAAGCAAGATGGATGGTACTCGATGATACCAGTCTGGTGTCAGTAAAAGTCAGGTATCCGGATGGGGTGTTACGGCAGTTCTATTTCAATAACAGCGATACCATGACCTGGATCCCGGCAGGACAGGCACCAAACACAGACAATACGGCAAGCATCAACCTGAAACCATACTTCCCGCAGGACGGAGAATATGAACTGATTGTTACCGGTAAAGACCAGAGTGATAATATAGCAGGACGTTCCGAATACAAAGTTGCCTTCCAGGTGATCAATAAACCGATGATCTCGAATATGCTGAACTATCCGAATCCGTTCACCACATCCACAGCGTTTGTGTTCACCCTGACAGGTAGTGAAGTACCGCAGAATATCCGGATCCAGATCCTGACTATCACAGGAAAGATTGTAAGGGAGGTCACCAAAGAAGAACTGGGTCCGCTTCATATCGGACGCAACATGACTGAGTTCAAATGGGATGGTACCGACCAATATGGTCAGAAACTTGCCAATGGTATTTACCTGTACCGTGTCATCACAAACCTGAACGGGAAAACGCTTGATAAATACAAAGCCGAAAGCGAAAAGACTGATAAATACTTCAACAAGGGTTATGGTAAGATGTACCTGATGAGGTAACCACAAATAAAAGAATAACGAATGGGTATGTCAGGACTGGCATACCCATTTTTATTTTGCCCTGAAGCCGTCGGTAATGGTCGCTCCGCGGGGAATTATATCGTTGCAGTCCCTGATACAGGGTAGTGGAAGATCATCGCAGTATCCTGAACCCACCTGAACAAACGGAAGGCCGCTGCATTTAACTTCATGAAAAGATGATTGCATCACACCGCGGGGGAATAATAACTGGCGGAGTGTAAAATAATTCATCAGGCGGGATCCGCTGTAACCCAGTAAGGAGATCAATAAAATGGAAAGCAGCAGGTAATTAATCTTCGGGATCCATTTAACCGGAAAACGCCGGAATAAAAAATCGAGACCAACCGCCGCAACAGGTATCAGGAATCCATACCCGAATCTTGGATCTGGTGCAAAGTTTAACCAGAACAATGTCCCGGCCAGTGAAATCAGGAGAATGATCTGCAGATCCTTCCTGCGCCTTCGGACAGACAATATAATTGCTACCGGTGCAAGTATCAGTAAACAAAGAAGCAGGGTTTTGTCGGCCAATGATTGCCGGGACCACCAGTACGGAACCCATTCCACCAGGCTTTGTCCCGCAACAAGATCTATGGATGCGGGCTCAGCCTCAACACCCGCCCTCGCATAAGCTTTGATGTATTTTTCGTTTTGCAGAACAGTAGTCTTTTCTACTTTCCAATCCACAGGTAATGCAACCCAACCGGAAGGGAACAAGGGATATCCTGATGCAATTATATTCCTGGTTATAACCGGTGCCAGTAACAGGATCGCCAGGACCAGACATAAAATCCATTTTCCAATACCATGACGGGGAGTCCTGTATAATACGAATGGTAATAAAAGTAAAACCGGGAGGGTGGAAAATTTAATACCGATAGTAAAACATAAAAGTAGCAGGATGCGGACTAATTGAGCCGACTTGTCACTTTCACCCGGCTCCGGATGAACGAAGAGAAACAGGCAAAGCCAGCAATAAATACTGGCGGCAAAATCGGGGCTGCCGGATGTAACGGACAGACGTATCTGTGTAAAGGTCCAGAATGTAAAAACCAGTAACATGAACCAGGAAAGATTATTTCGTACGCCACTATGCTGGCCGGTGTTTGATAAATCCAGTTGCCGGAAAATAAACAGGAGCAGCCATGTGCAAATAGCAAGGTTGGCAAAACTGATAGCTGCTGTTCCGGTGAAACGAAAGGAAAAAAGTGCAGAAACAATGAACATGTTGCTTTGCAATCCGAAATGATACTGCAGGTTTGCGATACCTGGAATGGCCCGGTATTCTGCAGCCCATCGGATATTCTGTGCATGGTAGATCAGGGTATCGGGATGTGTTACAGGTGCGGAATGGAGAAGGAGTAGTAAGAAGAATGCGACAAGAAAGCAGGTGAGGGCAAGAGGATGTTTTTGCAGGTTCCCGAAATCAGGTTTAAGAGACGGACGGCGCCAAAGGTATAGTCCCCCGGAGATGCCGATAAAAATCACCTGTGCGAAAATGGTTCCGACAGGAATTAAGAGCGACAATGCGGTAAACAGTATACCATGAACGGCCAGCCCGGTAAAACAATCGATTATATTTCCGTTTGCGTTGCGTGTAAAGAGTGATCTTCCTGTCAGGTAACAGAAGAACGTGATATAGGCTACCGCTAATACAGAAACAATCATTCGGAAAGTTTTGCAACAACAATAGAAGATAGCCCGGCTTTGTGAAACACCATTTTATCCAGCAACCTGAATAATGGAACCAGCCGGTTATACCATTTCATTTCCCCTCCGATGGACGCACGTCCCAGTAACTTACCAAACAAAAACCAGCCACCGATTCCGGCGAAGTTGAAATATTGACGATGAATTACTGTCAGTCCGTTTTCAGGAAAAAGCCGGGCAAGTGTGTTGGTGGTGTAACGCCGGTAATGACCCAGCCGCCTGTCGAGTTCGCAAAAAAGGAATGGGTACGATGGTGCAAGGACAATCAGGTGACCATTGTGTTTAAGCAGGAAGCGGCAGTTGCGGACGGCAATGGAGTCGTTTTCCAGATGCTCAATAACATTCAGTAAAAAGATGGAATCAAATTTTTTTGAGAGCGACTGATAGGTTGTTTCGAATGTGGGATGTTGCAGGTCTATCGAGATTACCGATTCTACATTGGCATGACCGGCGAACCGGTTGCTAAGGGATCGCTGGTAGGCAGGATTAAAATCCGACAAAGTGATATGATGTCCTGCATGGATTGCATAATTGGATATGTTTCCAATCCCCGATCCAATTTCAAGTACGTTTCCTTTGAGATAAGGGGAAATAGTTTGATAGGTCCACTGATTGAACTTATCGGCTGCTCCAATTACTTCCAGCGTATACCGGCCGTGTGGGTCAAAATCTGATATTGATTGTACTGGTTTGTTCAAAGTCCGGAGGCTTTGGATTTATCTCTTGTTTTTGAAAGCCTGAAACCATTTTTAATCGAGGGTCCCCTCATTTCAAGGCCAGGATAAATTTCATAAAGGCAAGGTAGTTCAGTGCCATAACAACGGAGATTAAAATTATCCTGGAATCTTGCTGGTAAATAGACGGGAATATTACCGATCAGGATTGGCTGGGCCCCGGGAACCGGCAGGGGTAATGGATGAACTATTATCCTGGAGATCGAATCCCGTCGGGCGAAAACGCTGTAGGCGGCCAGTGACAGGCAGCATAGTGCTACCGGTATCACCAGCAGTCGGGTCCAGGAAACAGGAATTGTAATCGGAATAAAAACCAGCAGGAAACAAAAAGACAATATTGGTCCGAGTGCAAATCTTGGATCGGGTGCAACAAAGAACCATAATAATAACTGGAGTAAAAATGTGGCAATAAACAACCGGTAAACCAGGCTGCCTGAAAAGAATGTTTTACGAAGTCCGGCCAGCGCGACAAATATTCCGGCTACTGCAGGAAAGAAGATCAGTTTGTCGTAATTAAACATATACCGGAACCATAGTGGTATCCACTGGGAATAACTTAATCCCGCAGTTACTTCTGTTTCCTGGTAACGGGTGTTCACCCGGTTGAAGTAGCGTATGAAGTCAACCAGTCTTTTGGTACGGTCGGGATCAGCTTTCCAGTCGACCGCAAACAGGTCAACAGCCATTGATGGAAAAAACAGGTAACCCGAAAGAATCAGGTTGCGTATTAAAAACGGTATTATGATCAGCAGGGAGCAGGCAGCCAGGATCATCAGTTGCTTCCGGTTGGCGCGCCAAAGCAGGTAAACACTTGCTGCCGATAAAATTAACAAGGGGAAATTGACGATACGGATACTGAACAGGAATACCGGCCATAATAAAAGTTCGGTTGTAAAGTGCCGGCCGGATTTTTCCACCACCAGCCTCAGGCTTTCCATTAACAGTACAATAACCATGAACGCAGTGATCAGGTCGTACCCTGCAGAAGTTGCATTACCCCGGATTACCGGCCAGGATGCCAGTGAGAGCACCAATACAACGGCAGCGGATAGAGCAAACCGGGGGTTGGCTAATTTTGAAATGAGATATGCGGTGAAGACAAATGAAATCAATGAATTCAGGGAAGTGTAAAACTGACCAATTAACCCCTGGGGCGTAAGAACAGAAATGCTCATGAACCATGATGAATTGAATCCGTAGCGGGAATGCAGGTTGGCTAATCCGGGCACTGTTCCATATTCGGAGATCCATTTTACCATTGGTATATGGTAGCAGTCGGTGTCGTCATTAATAATGGGACCTGCGCAGATTACCAGTACAAGAATCCAGCAGGAAGTTATTGCGATCAGGTACAATGGGCGCATCCGGAGAGCAGACGAATAAACCGAACGGAGAAAGGGGATAAAACTTTTCCGGTTCAGGGCAAGCAGCAACAGGGTTATAAGGATTAAAAGCAGCTGGACAATAAAATTGACAGGAAAGAAAAGAGCAATAACCTGGGCAATGCTGCTGTAGATTACCAGTCCGGTGAAAAAAAGCATTACGAGTGGCCGTTGCCAGCCCTGTTCGCCGGGTAAAACCCGGTAAAAAAGAAATCCCGCTGATATGCAGAAGAAAAGAATGGCAAGGTGTACAAGGAATAATTCAAACATTCAACAGTGTTTAAGTATGAATCAACGGGAGAATATATTGTATTTGATAATGCAATACAATGCACGGACGCCATCTTTCCATCCGATTTTTTTACCCTCTGCATAACTTCTGCCGTAATAGGATATACCCACTTCGTATACGCGGATTCCGGAAATACGGGCGATACGTGCGGTCACCTCTGGTTCGAAGCCGAATCTTTTTTCCTTTAATTTCAACGATCGGAGCATTGGTCCGTTAAAAAGTTTGTAACCTGTTTCCATATCTGTCAGGTTCATTCCTGTGAATAGGTTGGAAAGTGTTGTCAGCATTTTATTTCCGGCAGAATGTAAAAAGAACAATACCCGATGAGCTTCACTTCCGCGGAAGCGTGATCCGTATACCACATCGGCGTGTCCGTCCAGTATCGGTCGCAGCAACTTACCATATTCTGCGGGATCATATTCATAATCTGCATCCTGGATAATAATCATGTCGCCGGTGGATCTGGCAATCCCACTATGGATACTGGCTCCTTTGCCCTGGTTTTTTGAATGTTTCACCAGGGTTACGGCAGCACCCGGGTTATCTGACAAATACGACTCGATTGCCATAACAGAGCCGTCGCTGGAATAATCATCTACCACTATCACTTCCTTTTGAATATCCCCGGGAAGTTGGCTCCTTAGTACTTTGTCGAGTACCCCGGAAATGAATTGCTGTTCATTAAAACAGGGAATGATGATAGTGAGTGTATGGTGCAATTGAAGCGTTGGTTGATTTTGATCAAATGTATATAAAACTGGACCGATTGCAACATACAGTGATCGTACTTTATACGTTTACCTGTGATTGCAGCAGTTCGGAACGCATGATGTATTTTCCAACCAGGTCAAATTCAATATTGACAGTTGATCCTGCAACAATAGTGGAGATATTGGTATGTGTGTAGGTATAAGGTATGATGGCAACGGTGAATCTGTTTTCAGTAACATTGAAAGCCGTGAGGCTGATACCATTTACACAGATAGAACCTTTTTCAATAACCAGGCTGGCAAACCGGGGATCAAACTCAAAAACCAGTTCCCAGCTTCCCTGTCGGTCAGATACCTGTACACAGGTTGCAGTGCTGTCCACATGTCCCTGTACTATATGACCATCAAGCCGGCCGTTGAACCGAAGGCATTGTTCCAGGTTGACCATTGATCCTTTGTTCCATGTGCCGGCCTCGGTCACTGACAGGGTTTCCCCGATGGCGGTAACCCGGTGGCGGTTTTCTGTGATTTCTTCCACGGTCAGGCAAATTCCATTGTGGCTGACACTTTGGTCGATCTGGAAGGAAGAGGAGAGGGGTGAACTGATCCAGAAGGTTTTATTGGTACCGGTAGTGATGATCTCTTCTACGGTTCCAAGGCTTTCAATAATTCCTGTAAACATGGTGCAAATCTCCTGTGCCGGATCGCATTTTCCAAATCGGGTTTTGAGACAATTGATTGGAATTGCAGGAAATCATGTTCCTGTAATCTTGATTTTTTCAGGAAATCCCTTTATCTTTGCCGTCCTAAAACATACCAAAGGGGGTATTATTATTATGCTAATTATAGATTCAAAAGATTGCGAAAACATTGACAAGGCGCTTAAGAAGTACAAGAAAAAATTCGAAAAATCGAAAGTTTTATTGCAACTGCGTGAGCGTCAGGCTTTTATTAAGCCATCTGTAAGACGTCGCGGAGAAGTGCTGAAAGCAGTCTACAAACAGAATATTGCGATCGGTAAGATCGAGAAGTAATACTTCCGGTTTTCCTTCAACTTATATATAGCTGCAAAGTTCCTTAACTTTGGAGCTATTTTTATGCCCATACCTTCCGACGAAACAACCACGTCCTTTCTCGATTACCTGAAGTTTGAAAAAAGGTATTCGGTCCATACACTGGTTTCCTACCAGGGTGACCTGCGTGATTTTTTTGACTACCTGGAACTGACCTATGGCCCCACTCCACTGGCGGAGATCAGCTATCCGATGATCCGGTCATGGCTGGCGGGTTTGAAGGAATCGGGCCTGAGTTCCAAAACGATCAGCCGGAAGATTTCCACCCTGAAGTCGTTTTTCAAATACCATCTCCGGCTGGGAGCCATCAGCCAGGCACCAACGGCCAATATTATTTCCCCCAAAATAAAAAAGCGTCTCCCGGTTTTTGTCAAAGAGTCGGAAACGGAAGTTTTGCTGCAGTCGGTCCGTTCTTCCTCGGAGGACTGGAAAACCTATAACGGAAAAATGATCATGGTGCTTTTTTATTCAACCGGGATGCGCCTGAGCGAACTCATCGGCATGAAAGAAAGCCAGGTGGATACCGACCGCCGCCAGATCAAGGTGCTGGGTAAGGGGAATAAGGAGCGGGTCATACCGGTCAGCCCCCAACTGATGCAGGACCTGGAAGAATACCAGCGGTTGAAACGGAAGGAATTTGAATCGCCCGAACCGTTCCTGCTGGTCACGGAAAAGGGCCGGAAGCTCTATCCCAAATATGCTTACCTGCTGGTGCGTTCATGCCTCGAACAGGCAGGGACACTGGATAAAAAAAGCCCGCACGTGCTGCGGCATACTTTCGCTACCCACCTGATGAACAACGGGGCCGACCTGAACGCCGTAAAGGAACTGCTGGGTCATTCCAGCCTGGCATCCACGCAGGTCTACACCCATACCACCATCGATAAATTGAAAGACGTGCACCGCAAGGCCCATCCTAAAGCTTAAAGGGCAGGGAATGTAAGTCCATTGTCAGATCACCCGGGTCTAAACCAGGTCCATGCCCGGATTGCCTTCAGTCAATCACATTTCCGGTACGAGATTACCCCGAAAAATTTAAAAAGGAAACACGCCGGTCTCATGGTTGGAACACTGAAAGACTACCGGGAAAATACGGTGTTTTCGGGTGTTTTCCTTACAAGAAAATTAACCCGAAATCCTTGTTGACAAATGTCTTTATCGTTAACTTCATGATGAGGGTGGCGACCACCTGCCGGCCCTGTTAAGCAGTTCTTTACAATATTGTTTCACAGAAAAAAAAATGATTATGAACGTAAACATTCAGACAGTTCGATTTGATGCGGACAGTTCGTTAATTGAGTATGTTAACCGCAAACTTGAAAAACTTAACACCTTCAACGACCGCATCATCAAAGTCAGTGTTTTTCTTAAATTAGACAATGTAGTTCATACGATCAAAGACAAAATAGCCGAGATCCGGATACATGTACCGCGACAGGAATTTTTTGTAAAATCAACAAGTAAATCATTTGAAGGTTCTTTCGATGCCGCACTGGATTCGATCGTAAACCAGATCAAACGGAAAAAAGAAAAGCAAGCCGCTTAAACAATCTATCCCGGTAAACCGGGTCAATGTCCCGGGTCAGGAGGTTTCATTTTAACCACTGACCCGGGATTTTTTTTGCCCCTCCGGGTAACAACCGGCTCTCCATCCAATTAACCGGGTTGCCTCAAACCCATATCTGGCGCGCATTTCTCCACACAACACGCAACTAACTGAAAACAAGTAAAAAAATCCTTTTGTAAAGTTTTTGCAATTATCAATTTCCCTTACCTTTGCCTTCCCAAAAAAGGGGGTAGTTCTTTATACAATAAGCCGAAGTAGCTCAGTTGGTAGAGCAACTGATTTGTAATCAGTAGGTCGGGGGTTCGACTCCCTTCTTCGGCTCTTTGACAGATCGTTCGGATTATAAGCGGTAAAGGATTATCTTTCCGCCTCTTTCGGATAACTGGAAATTCCGGGCAGATGGCCGAGTGGTTAAAGGCGACAGACTGTAAATCTGTTCACTCACGTGTACGGAGGTTCGAATCCTTCTCTGCCCACGGTTTTTCATTTCGACATGCCAAACGGTTTACTCACGTAAACCAGGAGGCATTAGTTCTTTTACAGACCAGGTGATCGGAAATTTTATTTCATGTCACGTTTCGACTGCGGGAGTAGCTCATTTGGTAGAGCGATAGCCTTCCAAGCTATAGGTGGCGAGTTCGAGCCTCGTCTCCCGCTCATTTTTTCAGTAGGCAGCCTGAAATGGAGCACTAAGGTGCTTCACGGATCTTCCGGCCGGGTTCTGCTAACTGAACTACGCCGTTGTAGCTCAGTGGTAGAGCACTTCCTTGGTAGGGAAGAGGTCGTGAGTTCGATTCTCACTAACGGCTCCTGGTGAATTGAATAATCGTGAAATTGGAATTTGAATCGTGGGGGTTACACTGTAAGAATGGGAATTTCAAATAACAATGGATCGTTTTTTTCAAATCGTTACTTATAAACAACTTTAAAAACACATAACAATGTCAAAAGAGACCTTTAAGAGGGACAAACCCCACGTAAACATTGGTACGATTGGTCACGTTGACCATGGTAAGACCACGTTGACTGCCGCTATTACAGAAATCCTTTCTAAAAGGGGTCTGGCGACAGCAAAAAAATATGATGAAATTGACGGAGCTCCTGAAGAAAAAGAAAGGGGTATCACCATCAATACTGCTCACGTTGAGTATCAGACTGACAGCCGTCACTATGCTCACGTTGACTGTCCCGGTCACGCTGACTATGTGAAAAACATGATCACTGGTGCCGCCCAGATGGATGGAGCTATCCTCGTAGTAGCTGCAACTGACGGACCAATGCCACAAACAAAAGAACACATCCTCCTGGCCCGCCAGGTAGGTGTACCCCGTATGGTTGTATTCATGAACAAGGTTGACCTTGTTGATGACCCTGAACTGCTTGACCTTGTTGAAATGGAAATCCGTGATGAGCTGACAAAACGTGGTTTTGACGGTGACAACACTCCAATTATCAAGGGTTCTGCTACCGGCGCACTTGCTGGTGACGAAAAATGGGTTGGTGCAATCACCGAACTGATGAATGCAGTGGATGAATATATTCCCCTGCCTCCACGTCCGGTTGATCTTCCGTTCCTGATGTCGGTTGAAGACGTATTCTCTATCACTGGTCGTGGTACTGTTGCCACTGGCCGTATCGAAAGAGGTCGTGTTAAAACCGGTGAAGGAGTTGAAATCGTAGGTCTGATCGACACACCGTTGAACTCTGTTGTAACAGGTGTTGAAATGTTCCGCAAGATCCTTGATGAAGGTGAAGCTGGTGATAACGCAGGTCTGCTGCTCCGTGGTATTGAAAAGACCCAGATCCGTCGTGGTATGGTTATCTGCAAACCAGGATCTATCACTCCGCACACTGAATTCCGTTGCGAGATCTATGTACTGTCAAAAGACGAAGGTGGACGTCACACTCCATTCTTCCAGAAATATCGCCCTCAGTTCTACTTCCGTACAACTGACGTAACCGGTGAAGTTGAACTGAATGAAGGAACTGAAATGGTTATGCCTGGTGATAACACCTCACTGAAAGTAAAACTGATCCAGCCAATCGCGATGGAGAAAGGTTTGAAATTTGCGATCCGCGAAGGTGGACGTACAGTAGGTGCCGGACAGGTTACTGAAATCCTTAAATAAGACCTAAGTACCCTGTTTTACAGGGACTTGGCTAGTGTCTTTATATCATACAAAGTACTTAAGCAACAAGCTTAAGTACTTTGTTGTTAAAAAAAGTTCTTAATTTATAGCGGTTTGTGTTGGGTTTCCCGTTTTGTTCAGGATGGCATCCTGTCGTTCCGGCCGAAGCAGATTATCCGGACACAAACCATCTACGGGCATGGTGCAACGGTAGCATACGGGTCTCCAAAACCTTTGATCTGGGTTCGAATCCTAGTGCCCGTGCGTAGTAAATAGAAAACAATGAACAAAATCACAACTTACTTCAGCGAGTCCTATAAAGAACTGACTGAAAAAGTGACCTGGCCAAACTGGAACCAGCTGCAGCAATCAACCATGATTGTGCTGGTTTCTACGCTGGTAATCACTGGAATTGTCTGGGGACTTGATGTACTCATAGGTGGCGGACTAAAATTCGTTTACAACATATTTTTCTAAGCAGCAATGGAAGCAACAAGTAATAACGACAACGTACAACAGCAGGAGACCAAATGGTTCGTCCTTCGTGTGGTGAGTGGCAAGGAGCGGAAGGTGAAGGAATACCTTGATAAGGAGATCTCCCGTGGCGGCTGGACGGAAGTCGTGAAACAGGTGTTCCTTCCTGTGGAAAAAGTATACAAGGTTGCCAATGGTAAAAAGGTAATGCGGGAACGTAACTATTATCCCGGTTATGTAATGATCGAGGTAACCGAAGGTAAACTGAACGACGATCTCCGTGACACCATCAAAAACACCAATAGCGTTATCCATTTCCTCGGTAAGGAAAATCCCATCGCACTCCGCAAGGCCGAAGTGAACAAGATGCTGGGTAAAATGGATGAAATGGCAGAAGCTGGTGGTATCAGCATGAGCGAACCGTTCATCGTTGGCGAAACCATCAAAATTATCGAAGGACCGTTTAATGATTTCAACGGTGTAATTGAAGAGGTAACCGACGAAAAGAAAAAACTGAAAGTAACCGTGAAGATCTTCGGACGTTCCACTCCGGTGGAGCTGAACTATATGCAGGTTGAGAAAATCAGCTAAGATCTCCTGGTATTGAATAGACTGGCCATCCCTGCATCTGCGGGGATGGCTTTTTTAATATGCCAGGTTAAATGTATTAAACGAACTTTACCCGGATTTAAAACCATCTTGTCATTTCAATGGGAGCCAAGTTTAAATTTCTGCTGATTTATTTTTTTAGCTGGGTTGTATTCTTCGACCTGATGCGGGTACTGTTTTTATTGTACCACTCCGACAAAACATCAAAACTGCCTGGTGCCGTTATAGCAAAGTCATTCTGGTTCGGCCTCAGGATGGACCTTTCGGTTGCCGCCTATATTTTGCTGCCGGTGGTTTTATTTGTTATCCTGAGCCTGTTCATCCATTTCTTCCGCCGGTTACTGATCTACAAGATTTATACATTTATTGTATTGTTGCTGATCTCGGTTATTTGCCTGTCTGATCTTGAACTTTACAATGCCTGGGGTTTCAGGATTGATTCTACTCCACTTAAATTCCTGACCACGCCAAAAGAGGCCATGGCATCTATCGGCCACCTGCCCATTGCCTGGATACTTTTCTTTTTCATCGCCAGTTACGCGCTTTTTTATTTTTGTTTCAATATTATGCTGAAACGGATTTTTTTCCAGCAACAGAATAACCGTAAGGTACTGACCGGCGTATTACTTCTTATTTTTATGGGGACACTGCTGATTCCCATCCGTGGCGGCTTCCAGCAATCGCCGTTAAACCAGAGCAGTGTATATTTTTCGACGATATCTTTTGCCAACCATGCTGCGATAAACGCCAGCTGGAATTTCATACATAGCGTTTTTGGAAAAGACGGAGGTACCAAAAATCCATATAACTATTTCCAGGCAGGGCGCATGGATTCTATCGTTGATAGTCTGTATGCCGTTGACCAGACAGGACTCCGGGATTCATTACCCTACCTGGATAAACAACAGGAGGCCGACCTGAAACATATTCAATGGATCAATAAAGACAGTGATACTCCCCCCAATGTGATTGTCCTGATCTGGGAAAGCTTTACTGAAAAAGCCATCAATATCGCAATTGGCGGCCAGCCCATTACCCCGAGGTTTAATGAATATAAAAAAGACGGTATTTTTTTTACCAATAGTTATGCGAGTGGAGACAGGACCAATAAGGGAGTTCCCGCAATCCTGAGTGGCTACCCCGCAATGCCCAACACCACTATTATCCATTCACCGGGAAAATCGTCCAAGATCAACGCACTGCCCCAGGTATTCCGTGGCCTTGGATACAGTGCCCCGTTTTTTTATGGAGGGGAAACCGAATTTGCCAATATAAAATCCTATCTCGTGCATAGTGGTTTTGACCCCATCATCGGGAAGTCAGATTTTTCTTCATCCGAAATGAATTCAAAATGGGGCGCACATGATGGCGTGGTGATGAAACGGGTGCTTGCGGATCTTGACAAAACAAAACAACCATTCTTTGCAAGCTGGCTTACACTTAGCAGCCATGAACCATTTGAAGTACCTGTTGATGCAGTGATTAAGGGAAGGGATATTCCCCGCATGTTCCTGAATTCATTACACTACACGGATCAGGTAGTCGGCGATTTTATCGATAGTTGTAAAACAAGGCCCTGGTGGAATAATACCGTTATTATAATTATCGGGGATCATGGGCATCCGTTGCCGGAGACGGGAAGGCGTTCGGATGATTTCAGGACCCCGATGTTGTGGACAGGTGGTGCCATTACCCAGCGCGGTTTAATTGTTTCGCAGCCGGTGTCACAGCTTGATATCGCAGAGACTTTAGTCCGGCAGTTACATCCGGAACCAGATAATATCAAATGGGAAACAAATAAATGGCCGGAGGGCAGGGAAATGATTAACGGCCTGGTTGATCGTACAAAAACCGGAGCTCTCTTTCCATTTAGTAAGGATATGGCCGATCCGAGGCAGAAACACTGGGCTTTTTTCACCTTTAACAATGGATTCGGTTATGTTGATACAAGCGGAGTGCTGGTATTCGATAATGTAGGGAAACAGGTGATAATGAAGGATGGGAATTCCGGCCCTGCACAGGAAGACGCGGGCAAGGCCATGATGCAAAAGGTTTACGGAGACTTTCTGAGTCGGTAGAGTTTTTTGTATTTTACCTTTTCTTATGCCCAGCATCCAGAATTTAAGTACAGATAAATTCAGCCATCGTGTCCGGACCCTCACAGGGATCCTGTTTATTTTATTGGTGATCCTGCTTGCATTAAAACCGTTGGTCCTTACCATCGACAGCGTGTATGGCTTTTTTGCGATGGAGGGAACATTGCAGACCAATCAATTTAATGTTTTGCAGGACCTGAGTTATGCAGATCTCCGGCAGGTCGACCTGAAATTTATGGCGTGGTGGTCGCCCGGGCAATGGATGGTACCCGCCCTGTTCTCCCTTTTACTTCATATACCTCTTGGTGTTTCCTGTATCGTTGTTACTGTGCTTGCCACAGTGGCTGGTCTCATTGGTTACAGATTAATCTTTCGTTTTTTCGGATTTGATGAAAGCACGACCGCATTAAGCGTTCTTGTTATCCTTTGTTCAGCCAATCTCTATATCAATTTTTTTGTTTACCAGGGCGGGGAGATCCTTTCGTTTGCGGTATTCCCCTGGTTTGTTCTATATGTGGCCAGACTTAAATCGTACAATCCTGCCAGCTTCCTGTTTGTATTCTTGCTGGCGCTTGCTTGTTTCATTGCCAAAACAACTATGCTTGTGTATTGCGGAGCAGTTGTTATCTGGAAAATCCGGGAACAGATGGATACTGAACAATCCTGGAGTGGCAGGGCAAAGAACCTGATGGGATCCCGGGTTTATTTCCTGATTGCGGGTGTAATACTTGCCTCGGGACTTGGTTTGTGGTATATCCGGAACGGACTTCATCCGGAATTTAATTTTGATACCAGTATCAGGCCGGATGATTTCCTGATGCCCCTTGCCTCGCCCATTGCAGGAGGGTTTTCCATCCAGCAGCTGATTGGCAGGATTGAAACAATTATTGGTGGGCCTCTTTCAGTTTTGTTCCATTACCTGAGTTACACCCTTTGTATTGTGATCCTGTTATGGCTTTTGAGCCGGACAGGAGGAAAGAAAAATTTAAGGCCATACTTCAGGCTGATCGTATATCTTTTTGTATTCGTTGGCGGGTTTTTAATTCTTTGTTACCTGGGAAATACCAGGGTGGACCACCATAGCCGTCATTTGAAACTGGTAGGTTTTTTACTGATCCCCCTGATTGTTCAGATGGCAAGGGGTTGGAATAAATACCTGCTACGGATTTTCATTGCTGGATATCTTTTATATACTGTTGCTGAAATCGTATATCAATCGTACCAATGGCCAGCCAACCGATATATATCCGATTCCTATTTTTACAGGAATATGCATGATGCATCTACTGCCGACAAGGTAGACCCGGTTACTTACAGGAAAATACTTGCCTGGGACCGATGGGCCAGTCAACCAGGTGCTGCCAGGTATCTTTTTATAGAGGGTAATGCAGACCTGGCAATCGATACGAAGTCACCGACAATATTTATTATCAACGTGGCTGAGTTTTATAACAGGCCATTTTTGAAATCAGGTCCGCCCATAATTGCTGTTGCCAGCAGGCAAACCCTACGAAGCAGACCCGATTTCCTTCATTTTAAATTTCCGGATTATAATAAACAGGTGCTGGTCGACCAGACAGAAGGGTTTTTATTCTACCGGCTTGATCCATAACTAGTACATTTTGTCCCGATCCTCATAACCGGAGTAATCGATACCCGGTTCTGATAAAAACCATCACCTTACCCGTTCCACCGTGGTTAATCTATCAATACTCCCTGTTCCAGCCTCCGGTTAAATAAAAGTAGAATGAATCTTACCATATCGCTTCCAGTCCCTGATGAAGCGAGGCAGATTGTATCTTCACAAATCCGCTTCCAGCCCCGATTAAACAAAAAGTTAACCTGAATCTTCGCAAATCCGCTTCCAGCCCCTATCTTTGCACCCCAATAAGTTCTTTAGAAGATTCTGACCCGCGTCAGGAATGAGGAATTTGGGAGACTAAGTAATTAGGTATCAAGCTTTAATGAACGGTCGCTATTACCAAAAAAAAGGAAAAAAATGGCAAAAGAGATCTCCGGCTTTGTTAAGCTGCAGTGCAAGGGTGGCCAGGCCAACCCAGCACCTCCAATCGGTCCGGCTTTAGGTTCCAAAGGTGTTAACATCATGGAATTCTGTAAGCAGTTCAATGCAAGAACACAGGACAAACCAGGAAAAGTACTTCCGGTACTTATTACTGTTTACACAGACAAAAGTTTTGAATTCGTCATCAAGACACCACCCGCAGCTATCCAGCTGATGGATGCCGCTAAAATTCAAAAAGGTTCCAAGGAAAGTAATCGTAGCAAAGTTGGTAAGGTTACCTGGGATCAGGTAAAGGCAATCGCTGAAGACAAGATGCCTGACCTTAACTGCTTCACTGTAGAAAGCGCCATGAAAATGGTTGCCGGTACAGCCCGCAGCATGGGATTAAATGTTGACGGTAAAGCCCCCTGGGAAAATTAAACCTAAACCACCTGGAGTACTGTTCCCAACGGCTGGTTTAAATCAGCCGGGAAGATCGGAAGCCAGGGCAAAAAAGAATTAAAATGGCATTCATTAGCAAAAAAAGAAAAGCGGTCAATGGTAAAGTTGACGGCAACAAAGTATACACTTTGAAAGAAGCATCTGCATTGGTAAAATCAATTACCACCTGCAAGTTTGATGCTTCGGTAGACCTGCACGTCCGTCTGGGTGTTGATCCCAAGAAGGCTGACCAGGCAATCCGTGGTACAGTTAACCTGCCTCACGGTACCGGTAAAACAAAACGCGTATTGGTTCTCTGCACTCCTGATAAGGAAGCAGAAGCAAGGGCAGCGGGTGCCGACTATGTTGGTCTCGATGAGTTTGTAACCAAGATCGAAGGTGGCTGGGTAGATGTGGATGTAATTATCGCCACACCATCTGTAATGCCGAAGATCGGTCGCCTGGGTAAGGTACTCGGACCACGTAACCTCATGCCGAATCCTAAAACAGGAACGGTTACCAATGATGTTGCAAATGCTATCAATGATGTAAAAGGTGGTAAAATCGCTTTCAAGGTTGATAAAGTGGGAATCATCCATGCTTCTATCGGCCGTATAAGCTTCTCGCCTGAAAAGATTGCTGAGAACAGCCAGGAGCTGATCAATGCGATCCTTCGTGCAAAACCATCTTCTGCAAAAGGTACCTATGTAAGAGGCGTAAGTATGGCCAGCTCAATGAGCCCTGGTATTACTGTTGACGCAAAAGCATTTGTTCATTAATTAATTAAACCGATCCTTCCCCGCTTTTGCAGGGATGGGATGACAAATAAAACGTCATGACAAAAGATCAAAAAAACGAAGTGATTGAGCTGCTGAAAGGCAAGTTCACTCAATACAATAACTTTTACATCACCGATACAGAATCACTTTCTGTTGAGCAGGTGGTAAAACTGCGCCGCGCCTGTTTCAACAAGGATGTTGAAATGAAAGTAGCAAAGAACACGCTCATCAAAAAAGCACTGGAATCCCTGGACAGCGAGAAATACGCAGGGGTGTTTGATTCACTGCATAAGGTGACTGCACTTCTGTTCTCCGAAAATCCAAAGGAGCCAGCGATGATCCTGACTTCTTTCCGTAAGGAAAACAACAATGAGCGTCCACAGCTGAAAGCTGCCTTCATTAACGGAGATGTATACAGCGGTGATGACCAACTGAAACAACTGACCAAGATCAAGACCAAGAACGAGCTTATCGGCGAAGTTATCGGCTTGCTCCAGTCTCCTGCAAAACGCGTACTGGCTGCTTTATTGCACCACCACGAACAGAAAGCAGGCGGCGCTACAGAAGAAGTTGCAACAGCAGCAGAGTAATGACTATCGGGGAAGAGTGATCTTCCTTTTAAATAGCACACGTCCCTTGGGTGTATAAACAAAGGCCAAATAATTTTTTTAAAACGCCGTCGGACTCCGTTCGGGGAATGAAGACGGTAAAAATCAAGTAAAATGGCAGACGTAAAAGCATTAGCAGAAGGCCTTGTAGCCCTCACCGTAAAAGAAGTACAGGAATTAGCTGATTTCCTTAAATCAGAATACGGCATCGAACCAGCTGCAGCAGCAGTGATTGTTTCTGGTGATGGTGGTGGTGGCGCAGCCGCTGTAGAAGAAAAAACAGCGTTTGACGTTATCCTGAAGAGCGCAGGTGCATCTAAACTGAACGTTGTTAAGATCGTTAAGGATCTTACCGGCCTCGGTCTGAAAGAAGCAAAAGACCTCGTTGACGGAGCTCCTAAAGCAGTTAAAGAAGGCGTATCTAAAGCAGAAGCTGATGAAATCGCTGGTAAACTGAAAGAAGCTGGTGCCGATGTTGAGGTAGCTTAATTCACTTACAGTATTATCCCAGAAATGGGGAACCCCGGATTTCGTCCGGGGTTTTTTTATGTCCGTATCAGAACCTGCCGGAATATTATGGCATGGAACAATTAACCGGTCATCCGTGCCCATTGAGTAAACTGTTATAAAATGAAGGCCGGTTTATTATCTTCACGATATGAATTTGTCGCGATACATTCGTTACGACCTTGCCATAATAACTGCCCTGTTAACCGTTACATTATTTATTTATTTTCCGGTTTTTCAAAGTGATTACCTGTATACTGATGAATCCGTTCAGTTATGGTATTACAGGCCCGGGGCCGGTTACCATATGTTTATTGAACAGGGCCGCTACCTGACCGACCTGCTGATGACCCATCTTTTTGGTCGCATCGATACAATCAGCGAAGTACGTTTCCTGCGGGTTTTTTCATTGGTAGGGTGGATGCTGATGATCCCCGTTTGGTACCTGATCCTTAAACGGGTTTTCAAAAAAGAGGGACTGTCGCCCTGGCTTGCACCATTGACTGTACTGTGGCTGGTTTGCAGTCCAACCTTTACCATCTCCATCGGCTGGGCCTCCTGTATGGAATTATTTATCGCCTATACAGCAGGACTTGTTTCGGGATACTTTGTATGGTCAGCTCTAACGACCGAAATTAAATCAGCACGTTGGCGGGCAGGTCTTTTATTTCTTTCCACTATTGCTGGCCTGGTCTCGCTGTTTACCTACCAGAATGGTTTTGGATGTTTTCTGCTGCCATATTTTATCCAGGCCGTTGCCAATCCAGGCCGGTACCGGGTTATAATAAAGGGCATCCTGGTATTCTTTGTTATCGCAATTGTTTATTACCTCTTGCTGAAATTACAGCTGAGATCGCTGGGAATATCAGGGAGTGAACGGACCGCTATGGCGACAAATATTTTTTCCAAACTGAAATTCTTTTTCTACCGGCCATTCAGGGCTTCGTTCCATTTCGGATATCTTTTTAATGAACGTGATATCACAGGATTGCTGGCCGGCCTCCTTCTTTTTATCATGACAGTAATTGGGTACATACGTTTATTCCGGGCTCCAAAAATCCTGGTACATATTATATTCCTGGTCTTCCTGCTCGTGCTCATTTACCTGCCATCAATGACCGTAAAGGAAAACTATGCATCCAACCGTACAATGCTGGCACTGACGCTGGCAGTTACCTGCTGGGTATTGATTATCCTGTCGCGACTACTAACTGACCGGTTTTTTTTCCGGGCCACCTGGGTGCTGCTCGGTGCCTGCTTTATCGGCAATGCATTCTTTAATTACAATATCCTTTTCCGAAAACCCCTGGAGCAGGAATATGCAGAAGCGGTTCAGTATTTTAATTCTGTTTATAATGATTCACTTACCAGCATCCGGATTGCGGTACCTCCCGAAGATCATTTTGTAAAAAAATTCGGGATCGTCCGGTCATGGGATGAATTCGGCGTTCCCTCGCTTTTTTTCAAATGGGTACCCGCACCTTATTTCAGGCAGCTTATGTTTGAACGTTCGGGCGACCGGTCCCGCGCAACAGCTTTTCAGGTTGAGGTGGCGCCGCATTGAGAGATTATTTTCATAGGACTCCGGAGCCAGCTGCAAATCATACCGGATAAGATTCCCAATTTTAATAAAGTTATATTTTAAGGTAAGGCCGGATCTTTAGAAATATTTCCGGGGTAATAACGATCAGTTTTTTAAGATCAGCCATATCACTGAAATTACCATGTTCCTGCCGGTAGGCAATAATGGTCCGGGCCAGTTCATACCGGAAATAAGGATGGTTTTTTAATTCGTCCAGTGAAACAGTATTGAGATTCATCAGCCGGCAATCTGCCGGATCGGTTTTTAAATAAGGAAGGATCACTGCAAAACTGGAATCGGTAATACCATAGATTTCCCGCACCTGCTCCACTGAATGGAAACCACCCAGTTTATCACGGAATTGAAGGATCCGTTGCGCCAGTCTGGATCCGATACAGGGCAGGGCAATCAGTTGGGTGGTGTCGGTTTTATTCAGGTCGACTACAACATATTTTTTCCTACCTCCCGGTTTAAACCCACCGGTTGACTGAAATTTTCCCTCCGTTTTTTGACCATCAGCTGTCTGGAAACGGTCACTTGCCTGGTACTTTCCTTCCGGCGGGCGCCCATCGGGACGGGGTCCTGCTTCGGTCCGAAAACCCTGCCCCGATGGAAAATTGCGATCCCGCAATGAACCCCGTCCATCACCCGAAGACCATTCGGTCCCGTTTCCATTCCCGGCCCGGGTTTCAGACCGTCCTCCCGTTCCAGCATCCGACCCCGTCCCAATCCCTTCACCAATCCTGACAAATGGCTGTATCCTTTCCCGTATTTCCGGAGGCAATCCAAAGATTTTCTCCAGATCGGCCGGTCTCCTGAACCGCCCGCCCTTGCTCCGGTATTTTAAAATGGTCTCAATAGTCCTGTCCCGCAGACCCAGATCCCGCCAACCTTCAAAATCCAGGGTGTTGGGATCGAAATTGAACTGTTTGGCACTCCGCGCGTTATTAAATGTATTACCTGATTTTTTATGGGTGTCATAGGCTTGCCCGCCAGTATTCGGGTACGGTTCACCGTCGACCGGTTTCAGCGTTTGGTCCACCGCCCTGATCCAGGCGCTGTCCTGCTCGGAAAGCGGACTGGTAGCGGGTTTGAACATATAGGGCAGGGCAGCGGCCAGGCCAATGAGGAGCAACAGGACGAATACCGCAATCCGGTCTTTCCGGGAGAAAATAAAGTACTCCCTGAACTGATTTTTGGGTGACATATTTTTTTTATTCAAGGTAGGAAAGGGTCTCACGGAACGTGCGGTGATTTCAACAGGATTTGGCGGGATTTTTGTCAGGAAGTTTTCTTGGCCCACAATCTATTAATCCTTAACTTTGCCTTCCTTTATTTTGGCCAAATATATTTTGACATCCCATTTCAAACTCAAGTAGTTGACGTTCATAGACTTTTATTTTGAAAGAAATAGAAGCCCTGTGAGTGATTTGCATGTCATTAATGTTTTTAAAACCGGTTTTTACGCGTATGTCTTCAACAAAAGTGAACTCAAGAGTGGATTTCGGTAAGATTAAACATCTGGCCGAGACTCCAGACCTTCTTGAAGTACAGATTCAATCGTTCAAAGAGTTTTTCCAACTGGAAACCACGCCCGACAAACGGAATATCGAAGGTTTGTTCCGGGTGTTCAAAGACAATTTCCCGATCACTGATACGAGGAACATCTTTGTGCTGGAGTTCCTGGATTACTTTATCGACCCGCCCCGCTACACCATCGACGAGTGTATGGAGCGTGGTCTTACCTACGCTGTTCCCCTCAAAGCAAAACTTCGCCTGAGTTGTAATGATGAGGAGCACGTGGATTTCCAAACTATCGTACAGGACGTTTTCCTGGGTAACATCCCTTACATGACTCCCCGTGGTACATTCGTGATCAACGGTGCGGAACGTGTGGTTGTTTCCCAGCTGCATCGTTCTCCCGGTGTATTCTTTGGCCAGTCGGTTCACCCCAACGGTACAAAGATCTATTCTGCCCGTGTGATCCCGTTCAAGGGTGCATGGATGGAATTCGCCACCGATATCAACAACGTGATGTATGCCTACATCGACCGTAAGAAGAAATTCCCGGTTACCACGCTGTTACGTTCTATCGGTTATGAAACCGATAAGGACATCCTGGAACTTTTCGGTATGGCCGACGAAGTGAAAGGGGAGAAGAAAGCATTGGAAAAATATATTGGTAAACGCCTTGCCGCCCGCGTTCTGAGAACATGGGTGGAAGATTTCGTGGACGAGGATACCGGTGAAGTGGTATCGATCGAACGTAACGAAATCGTAATGGAGCGTGATACCGTACTGGATGAAGAAGCTATCGACACCATTTCTGAAATGGATGTGAAGAGTGTGTTCATCCAGCGTGAAGATGTGGGTGGTGATTACGCGATCATCTACAACACACTGAACAAGGATACTTCAAACTCCGAGCTGGAAGCGGTTCAGTTCATCTATCGCCAGTTAAGGGGCGCCGATGCACCGGATAACGAAACAGCCCGTGGTATTATCGATAAATTATTCTTCAGCGACAAACGTTATGATCTCGGTGAAGTTGGTCGTTACAAGATCAACCGCAAACTGAATCTTGATGCACCGCTGGATCAGAAAACACTGACCCGCGAGGATATCATCCTTATCATCAAATATCTTGTACGCCTGACCAATGGTAAGGCCGAGATCGATGATATCGATCACCTGAGCAACCGTCGTGTACGTACAGTAGGAGAGCAGTTATATGCGCAGTTCGGTGTGGGTCTTGCCCGTATGGCAAGGACGATCCGCGAGCGGATGAACGTGCGTGACAATGAAGTGTTCACCCCGGTTGACCTGATCAACGCGCGGACACTTTCATCAGTTATCAACTCCTTCTTTGGTACTTCGCAGTTGTCCCAGTTCCTGGATCAGACCAACCCACTTTCGGAGATCACGCACAAACGCAGGATCTCGGCGCTCGGGCCAGGCGGTCTGAGTCGTGAAAGGGCAGGTTTTGAGGTTCGTGACGTACACTATTCCCACTACGGACGCCTGTGTACCATCGAAACTCCGGAAGGACCAAATATCGGTCTGATCTCTACCCTTTGCGTACACGCGAAGATCAATGATATGGGCTTTATCGAAACTCCTTACCGTAAGGTGGAAGCCGGTAAAGTAAATATGAAGGAACTCCAGTTCCTGAGTGCAGAAGAAGAAGACCTGGCAAAGATCGCCCAGGCGAATACGCCACTGGATGACAAGGGTCATTTCGTTGAAGAGAAGATTGTAAGCCGTGAAACCGGTGACTTCCCGATCCTCGACCGTAATGATGTGGAGTTCATGGACGTTGCCCCCAACCAGATCGTAGGGTTGAGCGCTTCCCTGATTCCGTTCCTTGAACATGATGATGCCAACCGTGCACTGATGGGATCAAACATGCAACGCCAGGCTGTGCCACTTCTCCGTCCGGATGTACCTGTAGTAGGTACCGGCCTGGAAGGTAAAGCAGCACGTGATGCAAGGATCCAGATCCATTCCGATGGAAACGGTATTGTTGAATTCGTTGATGCCAATGAAATCCATGTACGTTACGACCGTGACGAACAGGAAAAACTGGTGAGCTTCGAAGAAGACCTGATCGTTTATAAACTGACCAAGTTCATCAAGACCAACCAGGAAACCTGTATCAACCTGAAACCCGCCGTTAAAAAGGGACAGAAGGTGAAAAAGGGTGACTTCCTGACTGAAGGTTATGCAACGCAGAATGGTGAACTGGCTCTGGGTAAAAACCTGAAAGTGGCCTTCATGCCATGGAAGGGTTACAACTTCGAGGATGCGATCGTAATCAGCGAACGTGTGGTTAAAGAAGATATGTTCACTTCGGTTCACATTTCTGAATATGAACTGGAAGTACGTGATACAAAACTGGGTGAGGAAGAACTGACACCAGATATCCCCAACGTTTCGGAAGAAGCAACCAAGGACCTGGACGAAAACGGTATCATCCGCGTAGGTGCGAACATCAAGGAGGGAGATATCCTGATCGGAAAGATCACTCCTAAAGGTGAATCAGATCCTACACCGGAAGAGAAACTGCTCCGCGCGATCTTCGGTGATAAAGCCGGCGACGCAAAGGATGCATCCCTGAAAGCACCAAATGGTGTAGAAGGTATCGTGATCGGTAAAAAGTTATTCCAGCGCGCCAAGAAAGATAAGAATGCCAAGGTGCGTGAAAAAGCGGCCATCGAGAAACTGGAAAAAGTTCACGAAAAGAATGAAAGCGACCTGATGGAAGTGTTGCTCGAAAAGCTCACTACCTTACTGACCGCCCATGTATCGGCCGGTGTTGGCAACAACTTCGGTGAGATCCAGATCGGCAAGGGTGCCAAGTTCACTACGAAGAACCTTTCCGGACTTGATTACGCGAACATCAATCCGTTGGGATGGACAGGCGATAAAAAAGTGGATGACCAGATCAACGTGTTACTCCATAACTATAATATTAAATTCAACGAAGAACTCGGTCGTTACAAGAGGGAGAAATTCAATATCTCTATCGGTGACGAGTTACCTGCCGGTGTATTGAAACTGGCGAAAGTTTATCTCGCAGTTAAGCGTAAGCTGAAAGTGGGAGATAAGATGGCCGGGCGCCACGGTAACAAGGGGATCGTTGCGAAGATCGTACGTGCAGAAGATATGCCATTCCTGGAAGACGGTACCCCGGTTGACGTGGTGCTGAACCCACTTGGTGTACCAAGCCGTATGAACCTCGGACAGATCTATGAAACCGTACTTGGATGGGCCGGTGAAAAACTGGGTCTGAAATTCGCCACACCAATCTTTGATGGTGCAAGCACCGAAGAGATTGAGAAGTTCTGTGACGAAGCAGGTCTGCCCAAGTTTGGTCACACCTATCTGTACGACGGAGAAACAGGTGAACGTTTCCACCAGAAAGCGACCGTGGGTATCATCTATATCATCAAACTGCACCACATGGTGGATGACAAGATGCACGCACGTTCCATCGGACCATATAGTCTGATCACCCAGCAGCCGCTTGGTGGTAAGGCACAGTTCGGGGGACAACGTTTCGGGGAAATGGAAGTATGGGCGCTCGAGGCATATGGTGCTTCGAACATCCTGCAGGAATTGCTGACACTGAAATCGGATGATATCATCGGACGCGCCAAGACTTACGAGTCGATCGTGAAGGGTGATAACGTTCCAAGGGCCGGTATTCCTGAATCCTTCAACGTTCTTGTCCATGAGTTGAGAGGACTTGGCCTGGATCTGAAGTTTGAATAGATCCGCCGTTTCACTCAGGATGACAACAACTACTTTTAAAATTTAAATCGTCAATACGATTATGGCTATTAAAAAAGAAAATCGTCCAAGGCCTACGTTTTCGAAGATCACTATTGGTCTGGCTTCACCGGATGTAATCCTGGAAAGAAGTTATGGCGAAGTGTTAAAGCCTGAAACAATTAACTACCGTACCTACAAGCCTGAGCGGGATGGTCTGTTCTGCGAAAGGATCTTCGGGCCGGTAAAGGATTACGAATGCGCCTGCGGTAAATACAAACGGATCCGCTACAAGGGGATCGTGTGTGACCGTTGCGGTGTGGAAGTAACCGAAAAGAAAGTACGTCGTGAAAGGATGGGCCATATCAAACTGGTAGTGCCCGTTGTTCATATCTGGTACTTCAAATCATTGCCTAACAAGATCGGTTACCTGCTGGGTGTAAGCTCCAAGAAACTGGAGAGCATCGTTTACTACGAACGTTTCGTGGTGATCCAGTCGGGTATCCGTGGTGATAAGGGCCAGAACGTTGGTGATCTTCTTACCGAAGAAGAATACCTCGATATCCTGGATACCCTGCCAAAGGATAACCAGTACCTGCCTGATGATGATCCCAACAAGTTCATCGCCAAGATGGGTGCCGAAGCAGTGCACGATATGTTGCAGCGCATCGACCTCGACCAGTTATCATTTGACCTGCGTAACTCAGCAGCAACAGAAACTTCACAGCAACGTAAGGCAGATGCACTGAAACGCCTGAGCGTGGTGGAAGCTTTCCGTGATGCCAATACACGTATCACCAACCGTCCTGAATGGATGGTAATGCAATACATCCCTGTAATCCCGCCGGAACTGCGTCCGCTTGTTCCGCTGGATGGTGGCCGTTTCGCGTCTTCCGACCTGAACGACCTCTATCGCCGGGTGATCATCCGTAACAACCGTCTGAAAAGACTGTTGGAAATCAAAGCGCCTGAGGTTATCCTCCGGAACGAAAAACGGATGCTCCAGGAAGCTATCGACAGCTTGTTTGATAACAGCCGTAAGTCCAATGCCGTGAAGGCTGAAGGCGGACGTGCACTCAAATCACTGTCCGATGTACTGAAAGGTAAACAAGGTCGTTTCCGTCAGAACCTGCTGGGTAAACGTGTCGACTATTCCGGTCGTTCGGTTATCGTGGTAGGACCAGAACTGAAACTCCATGAATGTGGTCTGCCAAAAGATATGGCAGCCGAGCTTTTCAAGCCGTTCATTATCCGTAAGCTTATTGAAAGAGGTATCGTTAAAACCGTTAAGTCGGCCAGGAAACTGGTAGATAAAAAAGAAGCGGTGGTTTGGGATATCCTTGAAAATATATTGAAGGGTCACCCGATCCTGTTGAACCGGGCCCCAACGCTTCACCGTCTTTCAATCCAGGCCTTCCAGCCTAAACTGATCGAAGGTAAGGCGATCCAGCTGCACCCATTGGTAACTACGGCCTTCAACGCCGACTTTGATGGTGACCAGATGGCGGTTCACGTGCCTTTGAGCAACGCGGCCGTTCTGGAAGCCCAGTTACTGATGCTTGCTTCACATAATATCCTTAACCCGCAGAACGGTACGCCGATCACCCTGCCTTCACAGGACATGGTACTCGGACTGTATTATATTTCCAAGGGTAAAAAATCTACCGAGACTGAAAAGGTCCGCGGAGAAGGCAAGGCATTTTATTCCGCTGAAGAAGTGGTAATCGCTTTCAATGAGAAAGTGGTGGATATGCACGCCTGGATCAAGGTGAAAGCCAACATCATGAACAGTGATGGACTGCTGGAACATAAACTGATCGAAACAACTGTTGGCCGCGTGATCTTTAACCAGCACGTACCTGCAGAAGTAGGTTTTGTAAATGCCCTGCTGACCAAGAAGAACCTTCGCGAAATCATCGGTGATATCATCGAGATCACGAACGTTCCCAAAACAGCAAAGTTCCTGGATGATATCAAACAACTTGGATTCCGTACGGCCTTCCAGGGTGGACTTTCATTCAGTATCAATGACCTCATCATCCCCGACATTAAAGAGCAATTGCTCGAGAATGCAAAGGGTGAAGTAAATGAGGTTTGGGATAACTACAATATGGGTCTGATCACCAATAACGAACGTTATAACCAGATCGTGGATATCTGGAGCCGTGTGGATACACGGATCACAGAAACACTGATCCGCGAACTTGCAACAGATAAACAGGGTTTCAACTCTGTATTCATGATGCTTGATTCCGGTGCCCGTGGTTCCAAACAGCAGATCAAACAGCTGGCTGGTATCCGGGGTCTGATGGCCAAACCAAGGAAATCAGGTTCTACCGGATCTGAGATCATTGAAAACCCGATTCTTTCCAACTTCAAGGGTGGACTGAACGTACTGGATTACTTCATCTCCACGCACGGTGCGCGTAAAGGTCTTGCCGATACCGCCCTGAAGACTGCGGATGCGGGTTACCTTACCCGTCGTCTGGTAGACGTTGCACAGGACGTGGTGATCACCGAAGAAGATTGCGGAACACTGCGTGGTATTGCTACCTCGGCATTGAAAGATAATGAGGATGTAATTGAAGGCCTGAGCGACCGGATCATGGGACGTACATCTTTACATGATGTGTACAACCCTGCAACGGAAGAACTGATCGTTGGCGCTGGTGAAGGTATCACGGAAAATCTTGCACGTAAAGTGGAAGAAGCCGGTATCGAAACCGTGGAAATCCGCTCGGTACTTACCTGCGAAAGCAAACGCGGATGTTGCGTGAAGTGTTATGGTAAAAACCTTGCTTCCGGAATCCTGGCACAGAAAGGTGATGCTGTTGGTATCATCGCTGCACAGTCGATCGGTGAGCCTGGTACACAGCTGACACTTCGTACCTTCCACGTGGGTGGTGTGGCCGGTTCTGCTTCAGTTGATTCAACCCTCCTTGCCAAGTTCGACGGTACGATCCAGTTCGATGGACTGCGTTCTGTTCCGGTAACCAACAATGATGGTGAAAAGGTAATGGTCGTAATTGGCCGTACCGGTGAAGTAAGGATCGTTGACCAGAAGAATGACCGCTTATTAATTACCAATAATATTCCTTACGGTTCTACCCTCAGTGTGAAAGATGGTCAGAAAGTAGCGAAGGGAGATGCGATCTGTTCATGGGATCCGTACAATAACGTGATCATTGCCGAAATCGACGGTACCATGAAGTTTGAAAACGTTATCGAAGGTGTTACCTACCGCGAAGAGTCTGACGAACAAACAGGCCACCGTGAAAAGGTAGTTATCGAAACACGTGACAAAACAAAGATTCCTTCAATCGTAGTTGCCGGTAAGGAGAATAAATCATACAACTTACCAACCGGTTCCCATATCATCTTTGATGATGGGGAAGAAGTAAAAGCCGGTCAGGTACTGGTGAAGATCCCAAGGATCCTTGGTAAACTTCGCGATATCACTGGGGGTCTGCCCCGTGTTACGGAATTGTTTGAGGCAAGAAACCCAAGCAACCCCGCAGTTGTATCTGAAATCGATGGTGTGGTATCAATGGGTTCCATCAAACGTGGTAACCGTGAGATCATCATCGAAGCGAAAGATGGCGTTCAGAAAAAGTACCTGGTTCCGCTGACCCGTCAGATCCTGGCTCAGGATGGTGACTTCGTTAAAGCGGGCTGGCCTTTATCAGACGGACAAACATCTCCGCAGGATATCCTCAGCATCCAGGGACCATTCGCAGTACAACAGTACGTGGTGAATGAAATCCAGGAAGTATACCGTCTGCAGGGTGTGAAGATCAACGACAAACACGTGGAAGTGATCGTTCGCCAGATGATGAGGAAAGTAAACATCGTAGATCCGGGTGATACCAAGTTCCTCGAAGATGATTCGGTTGATAAATTTGAGTTCATCGAAGAGAACGATTATGTATACGATAAGAAGGTGGTGACAGAAGCCGGTGCGTCGACCAAACTGCGCCCTGGACAGATCGTCAGCCTGCGCGAATTAAGGGAAGAGAACAGCGTACTCCGCCGCAATGACCTTGCAATGGTGGAACACCGCGACGCGAAACCTGCCACTTCAGCGCCAACCTTACTGGGTATCACGAAGGCCTCTCTTGGAGTACAAAGCTGGATCTCAGCCGCGTCGTTCCAGGAAACAACCAAGGTACTTTCTTCCGCTGCCATTCATGGTAAAACGGATGATATGCTTGGCCTGAAAGAAAACGTGATCACCGGTCATCCGATACCAGCCGGTACCGGTCTGAGGGAATTCGAAAACATGATCGTTGGTAGCAAGGAAGAATATGAATTGCTGCAAATGACCCGTGAAGCGATGACTTTCGACGAAGAAGAATAATCAGACTTCTGATATTACAAATCCCGTCCCGGTTAACCAGGACGGGATTTTTTTTGGGTTGGAAGGGCAGGCTTTACTGACCCATGACAGTCCCATTTATAAGGTATCGGATCTGGGTATAACCTGGTCATCGGTCGCGTGGCATCTTTCTCGGATAGCCATTTATAATGCTTCGTATCTGGGTATAACCGGATCGGGGGGACAGGAATACCCTATTCTGTAAAACCCGCGATAATAAGTCCTAATAATCCGTTAATACGTGACGGTTCGTTATATTTGCCCGCCTATTCATTAGTAATTTGCAACTTCGTGCCGCGTTGTTGGATAAAACGTGACGGAGTATTTTTAATTAAAGAGATACGGATGAAAAATGGAATTCTAGTATGGAATTTATTGTTGACTGTCGCTGCCGGCGTACTTTTCTTCCTGTATTTCGGTAAGAGTGCCCACTCAACCGACAACGGTAACAAACAGGGTGCTGGTGCAGCCGGTCCGGGTGCATTTAAAATCGCCTACTTCGAAATGGATTCGGTAGAGAATAATTTCGATATGGTGAAAGATGTTAAAGCAGAAATCGCCAAAAAAGAAGAAGAATACAGTACCAACCTGGGTCGTCTGGACAGCCGTTACCGTAAGAAGGTGCAGGACTACCAGGCACAGGGTGCGTCTATGACACAAGCTGATTACGAAAACGCACAGATAGAACTGAAGAAACTGGAAGAAACACTTAAAGGCGAGAAACAACAACTCGATACCGACTACCAGGATTTTGTAACCCGGAGGAATATCAACCTGAAAAACCGGATCCAGGAATACATTGCCCAATATAACAAGGATCGTAAGTACTCTTACATTGTTGCCTCCGACCAGGGATTCTTTTACTACAAGGACTCTGTATATGATATCACCGCTGAAGTGATCAAGGGGTTGAACAATTCATATAAGACCAAAAAGGATTAGGGATTTTCCCTAGCTTTATTCCTAAACTTTCTTCATGCCAGAACAAACTACTTTCAAGAGATCATTGGGATTGGTGGATGCTACCATGATCGTAGCAGGATCGATGATCGGATCAGGTATTTTTATCGTGAGTTCCGATATCGTCCAGAATGTGGGGAGTGCGGGTTGGCTGATTGCCGTCTGGGCCATCACTGCGTTTATGACCATTATTGCGGCCGTATCGTATGGCGAGCTGAGCAGTATGTTCCCCAAGGCCGGTGGCCAGTATGTTTACCTGAAAGAAGCGTATAACCCGTTGATGGGTTTTTTATATGGCTGGAGTTTTTTCGCTGTAATCCAGACCGCCACCATCGCCGCTGTGGGTGTGGCATTCAGCCGTTACACGGCCTATCTTGTTCCCCGTCTGGGAGAAACAAATATCATCGCTGATCTTGGTTTCGTAAAAATTTCGGCCGCCCAGTTACTCGCTATCGGAGTAATCGCGTTGCTGACCTATACCAATACCCGCGGGGTGAAAGAAGGTAAATTTATCCAGACACTTTTTACTTCGGTAAAACTGATCTCGCTGTTCGGACTGATCATCCTTGGTTTCCTGCTGGTGAAAGATAGTTTCTGGGCCGAAAACTGGCAGAATGGTTGGGAAGCAGTACAGGTGAGTAAGGTGGACGGGGTAACGGATCCCAATAGCTGGCTTCCCATCGGTGGTGCTGTATTGATCGGTGCCATTGCATCTGCCATGGTGGGATCCATCTTCAGCAGTGATGCCTGGAATAATATCACCTTCATTGCAGGTGAAGTAAAGAACCCGCAACGTAATATCGGACTAAGCCTTTTCCTCGGTACACTGATTGTATCAGTAATCTATATCTCTGCCAACCTGATGTATCTGTATGTGCTGCCGGTGCAGTCTATCGCGTTTCCCGAAGGCGGACGTGTGGCCGTTGCCGCATCTGATTCTATCTTCGGATCAAACGGATCAAAGGTAATTGCAGTGATGATCATGATCTCTACGTTTGGTTGCAACAATGGATTGATCCTGGCGGGTTCCAGGGTTTTTTATACCATGGCCAACGATGGATTGTTTTTTAAACAGGCGGGTAAACTGAATAAAAATGCAGTACCTGCATGGGCTCTTTGGGCACAGGCCGTGGTTGCTGCACTTCTTTGTTTAAGCGGCGGGTACAATGAACTGCTGACTATGATCTCATTTGTGGTGGTCATCTTTTATGCATTGACCATTGCGGGGATTTTTATTCTCCGTAAAAAAAGACCCGATCTGGAGCGACCGTATAAGGCGTTTGGTTATCCGGTCCTGCCCATTATTTATATTATCATGGGAATTACTTTCTGCACTTTCCTGGTTATGTACGAACCGTTTTATTCCCTCTGGGGACTGGTGATCGTACTGATCGGTATTCCCCTGTATTTTCTCGCGATCTCCCGGAATAAAAAAGCTTAAATTTTTTTCGCCGCATGGGTTAGGCATTATAATGGCTAATTTTATGTTGGGATTAAATACCCATCAGCGCCCATGTCAATACTATCACTGGCCATTCACGGAGGAGCAGGCACCATCCTGAAGGAAGAGATGACTCCCGAAAAGGAGGCGGCTTATCAGTCGGCTCTGCAAGCCGCGCTGGATGCGGGTTATAAAGTACTCGAATCCGGTGGTGAGGCAACCGATGCTGTACTGGCGGCTACGGTTGAACTGGAAAATAATATCCTGTTCAATGCCGGTCGCGGTTCCGTATTTGCCAGCGATGGCGGACATGAAATGGATGCTTCGCTGATGCAGGGTCGCGACCTGATGGCCGGATCAGTCAGTGCCGTAAAAAATATCCGCAATCCCATTCTTCTTGCCTATAAAGTGATGACCGCTAGTGATCATGTAATGTTGAGCGGTAAGGGCGCGAATGATTTTGCCATCAGCCAGGGTATAGCGATGGAACCTGATGAATATTTTTATTCGGAATTCAGGCACGAGCAGTGGAAGTCCGTTCGTGGAAGCGACAAGACCATGCTAGATCATAACTCCGCAGCAACGAAAGATAAAAAATTCGGAACCGTAGGCGCTGTTGCCTGCGATGTTAACGGACATATTGCAGCAGCCACCAGTACCGGGGGGATGACCAACAAACAATACGGTAGGGTAGGTGATAGTCCGATTATCGGTGCGGGTACCTATGCAAACGACCAGACCTGTGCCATCAGCTGCACCGGTCATGGTGAAATGTTTATCCGCGCCGTGGCTGCCTATGATGTCAGCTGCCTGATGGAGTACAAAGGACTGAGTCTTCGCGAAGCAATGGATATTGTAGTAAATAACCGTTTGGTTAAGATCAATGGTGAAGGTGGCATGATTGGTGTAGACGGGCAGGGTAATGCTGCCCTGTTGTTTAACAGCGCCGGAATGTACCGGGGCCTGAAGAACAGCGTGGGAGTGAATTTCACGGCTATCTATCGGGACGATTTATAAACCTCCAAGGGCCTTTCAGATGCCCTGATTCCGTAATTTTGCGACATGAAGAAATACGCAGTTATTGTGGCTGCTGGTACTGGCAGCAGGATGGGCACCACCCTTCCCAAACAGTTTTTATTACTGAATGATAAACCTGTATTGTATTATACCATCCAGGCTTTTCTCGACTCATATAAGGACATGGAGATTATCCTGGTATTGCCGGTTGATCATATGGACATGGCGCAGGAAATCATTGATGGATATTTTGATAAGGACCGGATCCGGTTGACTGCCGGTGGTGATACACGTTTTCATTCGGTGAGGAACGGACTGGCACTGGTTGAAAAGGAATCCATCATATTTGTACATGATGGTGTTCGTTGCCTGGTGTCGAGGGAACTGATCCATCGTTGTTATAATCAGGCAGAGGAAACGGGGACTGCGATACCGGCGGTGATTGCAAAAGACAGTGTGCGGTTGATCATGGAAGATGGCAATCATGTGCTGGACCGGCAGAAAGTAATGCTGGTGCAGACTCCGCAGACTTTTCACAGCAAGATATTGTTACCCGCTTACCAGATAGATTATAAAGACAAGTATACCGATGAGGCAACTGTTGTGGAAGCGTTTGGATTAAAAGTATCGATAGTAGATGGGGAGGATACGAACATCAAGATTACGCGGCCGGTGGATTTGTTGCTGGCGGAGAGTTTACTGGTGGGGCGGACTTCGGCGTTTAATTAGCGCTGCGGCTAGTAAACCCTGGCCACTGCTAAGTACTCTTCAGTGACTTCTGACTATTCCTTCAGCCATTTCAAATAAAAGGGAAGTTTGTTCGCTTTTATCCCGATGTATTTTTCCTGTCGCGCTCCAAAGCTGCTGTAAAAAAAAGCGAGATTTCGGATATCCGATCCTTCAAAATCAAGGATCAGTTCACTGCCGGCATGTTCCCTTATAAAAGAATCTATCAGTGCATGTGATGCACCGACAGTACGGCCATCCGGATGATTACCCACCAGGATATAATAAGCGCGGTTATGGGAGAATACAAATACGCAGGAAGCGATCAGTTCTTTTTTGACTGATAAAATTCCGTACGTTTTAGCCTGACCGCGGGAGTGGAGGTCCTGGTAAAGCTGACGGAACCGTTCCATATTCTCTTCTGTTTCCTGTCCCCCTTCACGCATCTGCGAACGGGCAAGACTGATTACTTCTTCTACGTCGAAACCCGCGGTGGGCGTGCATCCCATCTGCAGGGCCCTTTTAATATTACGCTGGATATTTTCCCGGTAAGATGAAAAAATGGTTTCGTAGGGAAGGTTCAGGTCGAGCACAAAGTTCCTGCGTTCATACAGATGAATACCAGTGAGAGGGAAAACATTCTGGTGGTTGAGATAGATATCCCAATACCGGAAACGGGTGGGGATGGCATGGAGAAAATGTTCAACTACAATCCGGTCAATGTTTACACCGAAGATCCCCAGCTGCGCACAAAGAAAGGGCTGGTAGAGATACGCAACTCCATATTTACTATTCCAGGTAAGCGGCATCACAGCTTCATAATCGCCAAGTACCAGGGCCGACCAGTGCCTGGCCATCTGGTCGAGATAATAACTATATGCATAGATCAATCCATTGGGTGCATGATCGATGCAGTTATCCCATTTTTGTTTATCGATGGCTTCGGACGACAGGTATTTTATTGAAGGTCCATGTTCCATTAAAATCTTGCATTGGGATCAAATCGCCGCAGGTCAAAATTGGCCAGGTCAATGGCGAAGGTAATCCGTTTAAGGAAAGTGTTTTCGCGGGCCAGTTGTTTGTAATAGTCTTTGTACACCTTGCTGTACAGAAGTGGAATATAAATACGGACTGTTTCCTTTAAGATGGGGATCTCCAGACCTGCATCAAACAGGAACCGATCCGTGTTTGCATTTCGCTTCCAGGCTTCGGCATAGGTACCCACATCAGCAAAAATATTTAAAGGAATGCGGAAGGGGAGTAGACTAAGCGGGTTGACCTGGTCGGGGATGGATGACCGGAAATTCATGGCCATCAGCCAGTCGTCCGTTTTACCCACTTTTTCAGCAAGCAAACCCGTCTTCACTTTAAAGGCTCCGTCGCGGATCATCATCTGCTGGCTCAGTGTTCCTTCAAATTCATTCCGGCCCGCAAAGTAATCACTGTAGGTATAGTCTTCACTACCATCCGGTCCGCTCAGGTTAAGATGATAACGGTCGGTAGCAAATTGTTTACTGATGGTTTTGGTGGAAGTATAAAAGAATTTACCCGCGAAAAAGCGTACATCAAGTCCACCGGCGCGGCTGTAGTTGAAAAAATAATTTCCCGTAAAAGCAGCACGTAAGAAGAATTTTGATTGATCTATCCTTAACTGGGCCTTGTAAGGATAAAGGGTACGGGTGTTTTCGGTCACCAGTTTTATCTGGTTGATGACGGTGGTTTCATTGTTGGCGGTGAAACGGGTGAAGACCGTGGTATCTATACCGGTGAACACCGAGTCGCGGTAAAAGCCCAGCTGTCCTTCGCCCAGGATAAAGGTCCTGAACTGGACATAACTGTTTCGTTGGCTCCGGGGATTGTTTTCCTTTTTGGTGAACCGGATACCGGGAACGAGTTTTTTAACCCTTAAAAATGTATTATTCCCTTGTTCGTCTGTGATTTTATTGATAGAGAACAGGGCACTGCTCAGTCCTATTTCTATTTTACTGAAATAATTATCGGGGAAAAGAGAATAGGAGAGCACTCCCAGACCTGCGAATTTTTTAGAACCGAATGCGTACATAGGGATGAGGAGATACTGGAGTCCGCCTGCGGGTCGTGTATAATTGGTGAACAATGCACCAAGCATTAGTTTATCGTAATTGTTGATGCCTGGTGCGGGTGTTATCAGCAGTTCTTCTTTTTTGCCATTGGGACGGGTATATGTTGGGTCGAAACTCAGGGCGGAAAGAAAACTTATTCCCGGCTGTCTTTGCTGATTGGGAAGAAGACCTTTTTTATCCAGCAGGGCAAACACCGTGTCGAGATTACGTCCGCTCGAGGTTTCGAGTGATTGTTTGAAATCCGCTGGTGAAGGATGTTTGAATTTCCAGGACTGGTAATAGTATTGCATGGACCTGTTGAAGGTTTCGTTTCCGAGGGTCGACTGCAGGTAACGCATCCATTCAGCTGTTTTGTAATAAGCGATCAGTCCATAGTTCCGGTTGGTTAGTGAATCGGAACTGGTATTAATCGGCTGGTCACGTTTTTCTGCGGCGCGGTGTTCGAAATCCCTTTTGTCGGACGATTGTTCACGGATCTGGTGAAGCCGGGCAAATTCCATTTCATAAAAACTGTTCAGTCCTTCATCCATCCAGGGATAACGGCGTTCGTTGCTTGCCAGTGCGCCGTAGAACCAGTTGTGACCGATTTCGTGAAGGACAGTCAACCGCAGTTCTTCTGCATTATCCATCGGTGCAAGGGAGGTAATGGTGGGGTATTCCATGCCACTTCCAAAACTTTCAGGGCCCTGTACTACGCTGCAAACATCATAGGGGTAGTCGCCCAGTTTACCGGAATAAAAAATCAGGGATTGTTTGGCGTATTCCATTACGCGCGACCAAAACGCGCTATGGGCCGGTGTATAAAAAACATTCACCATTACTATTTTACCGGAAGGAAGGCGGCAGCTATCCTGTTTAACGATAAAACGTTTATCGGTAAAAAAGGCGAAGTCGTGAATGTTTTTTTCGCGGAAGCGTAGCGTTTTAAACCCATTCTCCGTAACAGGAAATAAGCGAGTGGTCTTCTTAACCTGTCCCGATTTGTTCTTGGATTTAGTGACAACCGGCTTCCATTTATAATCCACCCTTGAACGCATGAATTTAAATTCTTCAAAATCCGGATCCATTTTGCCCGTGGCTGCCACTACATAGTTGGAAGGAACGGTAATGCTAACATCGTAACTGCCGAACTCACTGAAAAATTCGCCCTGATCCAGGTAGGGCATGGGATGCCAGCCATTGCGATCGTACACTGCGGGTTTAGGAAACCATTGGGTGGCCTGGTACGACTGTCCATCGTAACCACCGCGACTGATATTGAAGGGCAGCTTTACATGGAAGGGTGTGGTGATTAATATCTGTGAGCCTGGAGCAAGCGGGGTGGGGAGGATAAGTTTAGTAATATCGGTATGGGTGGGGTGGTCTTCGGTTTCAGCCACCTGTCCGTCTACATTAAACCCGATGCGGTTGATATAACCTTTACGGTCTTCCCCGGAAAAATAAAAAGCAGTATTGCCGTTTTCCAGAAGCTGGTCGCTGAAGGCTGTCTTATCGTTTTTATAAGCGTTGGGCCAGAGATGGAACCAGATAAAACGGAGTGTATCGGGAGAATGATTGATGTATTCAATGCGGGCGAGACCATCCAGTGAATTATCCTTATCATTCAAGGTTACCGTCATGGTATAATTCACTTCCTGTTGCCAGTAAGTCTGGGCACTAAGGGTATTTTCCAGAAAGGCGGTCAGTAAAAAGATCAGTAGATACCTCAAATTATTGGTTTCCGTAAAAATACCCTAAGGTTTTTGCAATGGCAAACCTAATTGGGCACAGCGGTTTCCACCTTATTTACATTTTGTCGTCCCATACCAGTGAGGGTTGGATGGGTCAATTCCGGTTTAAACCGGGTGTTGGTGTAAAAAAGAATAATGTAAGCGTGTCGCTGAAAAATTTGAATTATAAATTAAAATTATTTTATTTGTCAAATCTTATCAGCACCTATGAAACTACCAATGCTACCAACGCTCTCCTTACTTATTACAACCTGTTTTTTTCCCATCAATAAATCTTTCGTGAATTTTCCTGTGTTCAGTAACTGAATGCGGAGAGTCATTTTTATCCACCAACAAAAAACAAAACCAACATGTTCAAAACCCCCTTTTCGTTCAATGGCCGTATCAGGAGAACTGAATACGGTATTTCCTTAATTATCTATGTTATCGTTATGCTTGTTACAAAGGCGTTAACCATTGAGTCACTTTCATCGGGTAGCTCGGAAACCGCTCTTCTCATTTATGTGTTGGTGATGTTGCCTTTGGTGACCTTTCTATGGGCACAGGGCGCCAAACGTTGCCATGATCTGGGCAATAGCGGCTGGTATCAGCTTATTCCGTTTTATGCGTTGTGGTTATTATTTACAGATAGCAAGTTCGGACCAAACGAATATGGCGACAATCCAAAGGGTCTTGGAAATGAGGAGCAATTCAGTTTTGAACAGAATCATTCAGATAATCAGCCATAGCGCCTGATTATTTTCCGGTACCCGGGAAGATGATTAGCAGTGGATGTAGCATGATCTCAGGTAATAGTCAGTAATAACTGATTATTACCGATACCCGGGAAGATGATCCGCAATGTATGCAGTTTGATCTCAGGCAATAGACAGTAACACCTGATTATTTTCCGGTTCCCGAGAAGATGATCCGCAATGTATGCAGCATGATCTTGAAATCAAGGATCAGGGAGATATTCTCCACATACAGCAGATCGAACTTACTTCTCTCTGCCATCTGATCCACGTTTTCTGCATAACCGAACTGCACCATGCCCCAGGAAGTGAGACCTGGTTTCACTTTCAGGAGGTATTTGTAGTAGGGCAGGCGGTCGATCAGCTGGTCGATATAGAAGCGGCGTTCTGGACGGGGTCCCACCAGGCTCATATCCCCTTTCAGGATATTAACCAGTTGTGGTAACTCGTCCAGGCGCCATTTTCTCATCACCTTTCCCCAACGGGTGATACGTGGATCGTGGTCAGAAGAAAGTGCGGGTCCGTTCTTTTCAGCATCGGCCACCATGGAGCGGAATTTATACATGATAAACGGCCTGCCTTTATATCCGATGCGTTGCTGGCGATAAAAGATATCTCCTTTGGAAGAAAGCCTGACCCGGATAGCGATATAAATAAACAGCGGGAAGAGCAACAGCAATGCGAAGGCAGAAAACACCACATCAATAAACCGTTTGATCGGTTGTTGCCATTCGGGCAGCAGGTCCGTCTTCATGGTAATCAGCGGCGCACCCATTACACTGATCGTTTTTACCGAACCGGAGAGGATATCCATTGTATCCGGCTGGATCTGGATCTCTACGTCTTTATCACTCAGCCGGCTCACCAGGTTTTCCAGTTGCGGATGTTCGGCCCGTTCCATGGCAATTACCACGCGTTTGATCTGGTGCTGGTCGATCAGTGTTTCCAGGTCGTTCACCGTTCCCAGTGCAGGGATGAGGTCGTGAATACTACTGCCCGATCCGTTAGGTGTTACAAATCCCACATAACGAAAACCGCCATCGTGCAGGTTCCTGGCTGTTTGTTTATAAATGGTAACGGCATTTGCCTGGCTACCGATCATGAGGGTATTAAAATAAATATCACCATGCAGCAACTGGTATTTTACGCGGTTGAGAATGATGATGCGACCCAGTGAGGTCAGTACAAACTGGATCAGCAGCAGGATGGTGAAGGCGAGATAAAAATGGGTGAAGTCTTTTTCGGGATCGTTCAGGGCGGTGGCGAAGAACAGGATAATGCACCCAATCAGGCAGCAGGCAAAGGTGACGATGAATTCTACCAGTCGCGATTTTTTATACAGGGAGGTATAGGTACCTGCCAGTGAATAAAGGATGATCCAGCAGGTTGGCACTACCAGTAAGGTATATAACCAGGCGCGGGGGCTCAGGTCATGATCCTGGAAACCCTCGAATAACCTGAAACGTACGAAGTGAAAAAAATACCAGGCAAGTGCCGCCGTGAAGTAATCCATCAATGCGTACCAGACGATCCTTATTTGCTTGCGGTTGTTCATATGATTGCGGGTCACGTTTTTGTTCAGTGCTGGCGTTGCCACTGAACAAGTCAGTAATAATTAGGGTTATGCGGATTGAAAAAAACCTGGGTCCCGTAAAACAGGGACTACGAACGGTTAATCACGGATAATATTGTTACCGATTTTATCCAGGATCTGATGGGCCACATCCATGGCAGCCAGTCCATCCTGTTCGTTTACAACGGTACGAGTATTGTTCTCGATAGCGTTTTTGAAAGCCAGCAGTTCTTCTTTAATAGCGTTTACCTCGGGCACTACGGGGTTGGCCACGGCGATGGTTTTGATACCGGCGCCGGTTTCAATATCGAAGGTGAACACATTGGAATCTTTCGGTTCTTTCAGTTTAATGATCTCGGTTTTTTTGGTCAGGAAGTCGATCCCGATGTATGCATCTTTCTGGAACAGGCGCATTTTGCGCATTTTTTTCATGGAGATGCGGGAGGAGGTCAGGTTGGCCACGCAGCCGTTATGGAATTCGATACGCACGTTGGCGATATCGGGTGTCTCGGTCATCACGGCAACACCGCTGGCGGAGATGGACTTCACATCACTCTTTACGATGCTCAGGATGATATCGATATCATGGATCATGAGGTCGAGGATCACGGACACTTCGGTGCCGCGGGGGTTGAACTGTGCCAGGCGATGCACTTCGATGAACATGGGGCTGAGGCGGGTATCTTTCACAGCGAGGAAGGCCGGGTTGAAACGTTCTACATGACCCACCTGCAGTTTAACGCCCGATTCCTTGGTCAGTTTCACCAGTTGACGGGCTTCATCCATGGTATAGGCCAGGGGTTTTTCAACGAAAACGTGTTTACCTTTTTTGATGGCCTTGGCGCAGACTTCGAAATGGGTATCGGTGGGGGTTACCACGTCGATGGCATCGCAGGCATCGAGCAGGGCATCGGGGTCGAGGAAGCGGGGCAGCTGGTATTTCTCGGACACTTCTTTGGCGGTGTCGTCGTGCGGATCGAAGAAGCCCACCAGGTCGATGCCCGGGATTTCTTTCCAGTTATTCAGGTGAAATTTTCCAAGATGTCCGACTCCATATATACCTACTCGCAGCATGTGTAAGGATAGTTTAAGGTTGCAAAGATAATGGAGTAACGCAGGAACCTGACTTTCAGGAGCTAAATAGAAATTTGGCTTCTTTTTTTTGTAAACTATTTGTTTTTGACTGTTGATTTCCCCTATCTTTGCCTCCCTGAAAAACGAGTATCATCTGGTTGTTTCAGGGCTCAGTTTTGACACGCTGGGTTGGTTGGAAGTTCTGGTTTTTTGGCCAGGTATTTTGAAAATTTGGATCGGTAGTTCAGTTGGTTAGAATGCCGCCCTGTCACGGCGGAGGTCGCGGGTTCGAGTCCCGTCCGGTCCGCATTTAGTAAGGATTGCCTAGCGCAATCCTTACTTGTTTTTACTCCACTTTACATTAGTCGGTTGATTTTCAGAATTTAGCAACACAACTGGCGCAAGTCTGCAATTTAACTTTACACAGGTTGACGATTTTTTGATCGACTAAAGTGATCGACTAAAATGCAGTTTCCAATCAAGCCGATTTGCCCGGCAAGCAAACAAAAAAAGGACGGCACCTGTCCGATTTTCTTTCAGTACTGCTATAGTACTGATCAGCGCACATTATTGAACACCGGTCTGAGCATTCCGTACCAGTATTGGAATCCTTCCAAGGGCTGTATCAAGGACAATCTTCCACCGCAATTTGGGATAGCAACAACGCTTAACGCTGAGCTGATTCGCCAACTACGGTTAGCCCAGGATCTTGCAATTTATGCTGCCACTAACCACCTGGAATCAAAGGGCAGTTTTGTCAAAGCAAACTTTAATCCTGCGCTCCAAGAAGTTGGTCCCGAGTTCCACCCGGATTTAAGCCGAGCCCAAATTGGACGCCCAGCCAAACCAACTAGCGAATTATATGGGCAACTGGAGAATTACATTGTATCCAAAGAAAAAAGGGTAAGTAAGGCCACTCTCACGGTCTTTAAGAATGTCCGGAACCACCTTCAGGCATTTGATTCGTTCCGGGGTAAAACTTTGGATTTTAAAGAGCTTGATTACAATTACTATGAGGCTTTCGTGGAATTCCTAACTTATGATTATGCGCAGCTCCGAAAGAAGCAGGCGGTGTACGGGGTCAAGGTGAATACCATTGGAAAAACTATTAAGCAGTTGCGGGTATTCGTCAAGGACCGAGTGCGCCGGAAACTTATCCATCCCGTCGACCTCTCCGATTACAAGATTCCGGAAGAAGAAAGCGACGCCATTTATCTTACCCATGACGAGATCGAAAAGATTTATACAGTGCAACTCCCCGAGCTGAACTCTCTGACCGAGTACAGGAATCTTTTTGTGTTAGGATGCCTTACCGGTCTACGTTTTTCAGATTACAGCCAGCTTAAACCGGAAGATCTCCGGCGAGATATGCTTTATAAAAAGCAGGAGAAATCCGAGCATTGGGTAGTTATACCATTGCGTAAGGAAGCCAAACTCATTTTCACTGATCAATTCAGGAATCGGATACCTAAGCTTAGTAATCCAGAATTCAACCTTCATATTAAGACGTTGGGGAAAATGGCTGGACTTACCCAGCCTATTAAGTTCTCCTATAAAAAAGGCAATAAGGTCATCGATGTAATCAAACCAAAATACGAGTGGATTACCTCCCATACCGCTCGACGTTCGTTCTGCACAAATGAGTTTTTAGCAGGAACTCCCGTGAAACTGATCATGAAAATCAGTGGTCATAAAAACGAGAAGGATTTTTATAAGTACATCAGGGTATCACCGGAGGAAGCTGCAAACAAAATCAAGGAATTATGGGAGCAGCGGGGTTCGATGGGTGCATTCTCTAACGGTCTTAAAAAGGTCTGCTGATGAAAACAGGAAATCTTCACGAAGGGGACAGCTACGCCAAACTTGTCATTGATCTGAAAAATGCTATCCTCGCTAGCCAGCGACAGGTTTTTAAATCTGCGAACCGACAGCTGCTCCTGTTGTATCTCCATACAGGCAGGAACCTATCCGAAAAGATCAAGGCCGAAAAATGGGGAACAGCAATAATGGAAAAGGTTAGCCGTGATTTACAAAAGCAGATACCAGGACTAACTGGCTTTTCGCCCCGAAACCTGAGAAAGATGCGGCAATTCTATGAGGTGTATGCTACAACTTCAATTTGGCCGTCGCTGACGGCCAAATTGAAGGATTTCGCTGAAGTCAGCCAAGGTCTTGAAAATGTCACTGCTATTGACGGATTTCTGGATATTAGTTTCACCCATCATTTGCTGATCCTAAGCAAATGTAAAACCTCCCAGCACAGGGAATTCTACATCAGGAATGCAGCCTCAGAAGGGTGGAGCGTGACCTTACTTGAGCATCAGATAGATGCCCAACTGGTGAACAACCAGGGAAAACTGCCAAACAATTTTGAAAAGACGCTGCCTAACAATGTGAGTCCCTCAGCACTCCATGTTTTTAGGGACGAGTACCTGATGGAATATCTGGCTATCGATGCCGATAACGAAAGGGCAATCGAAAACAGCATTGTCACTGATATCCGAAATTTCCTCTTAACCATGGGAAAAGGGTTCTCTTTCCTTGGGAATCAATACCGCGTTGAGGTTGGGGGCAGTGAGTTTTTTATTGACCTGTTATTTTATAACCGGAATCTACAATGCCTTGTAGCATTTGAGCTCAAACGGGGCGTCTTCAAGCCAGAGTACGTGGGACAGCTAAATTTCTACCTTAATGGGCTTGACAGTCAGGTCCGGCTGCCCCACGAAAACCCCTCTATTGGAATTATTCTGTGCCGGGAAAAGAACAATACGGTTGTCGAATACTCGATCAAAAATCTTGGAAATGCGATGGGCGTTGCAACTTTCAGGACAACGACAAAGATGCCAAAGTCGATAAAGGACGTTCTACCGAAACCCGAAGAACTTGGGCGCTTGCTCGGTTCTTGAGTTATTTGGGCATGAGATTGTCCAAGCCTGGTGTGTTCAATATCCGTTCAATTTCCGACTCGATGATTAGCGCAACCTCCGACTTTATTCTTTTATAGTTCAAGGTAATGGCTTCCGGCGTGACGTCGTTGAGTTTTGGCAAGACTTTATATCCTGAAGTCTCTTTCTTCAACTGTTCGTGGTCATTGATTATTTCGCAATTGAATGTTTTAAGTTTGATTTTCTGTTGAGGGTCGTCCGCAACCATTCCCACGAATTCGCCGGATGAGAGGCCGGCAATTTTAGATTGTGGTATCGCAAAGTCAAGGTGGCTCGATTTGCTGACGGAGGTGTCCGTCCGGTTGATTGAGATGCTTTCTTTAATCTGGTTAATCTTCCCAAACCTTTCTGAAAGTAGTTTGGACGTTTCCCCGGATACCTGCCCGCTAATTATGTTACCTGTAATATTCATAATTACAGCCGACTGGTCCGCTCCATAATCCTTTTTCAATTGGCTAAAATCCTGTAACCCCAAACAAGTGGCGACTCGGTTTGAGCGTGCTGTGGCTATCAAGCTATCGATGCCATTTATAAATATCGTGGGGAACTCATCAAAGACAAGGCTTGATTTGAGCTGGCTCTTTTGATTTACTAGTTTGATCAACCTGTTGACGTATAAAGAAAGGACTGCGCCATAGATCTGCTGCTTTTGTGGATTGTTGGCAAGGCAGACGATCTTTGGCTCTTGGGTGTTGTTTATGTCGAGGGTAAATTGGTTTTCCGATAGAACCCAATACAATTGAGGAGAGGATAACCTGGCCATGCCGATCTTCGCGCTCGCAATCTGACCTTCCAATTGTTCCATAGCGTCATTTTGGTAGGCCGAAACGAAGGGATTTATCAGGACTTCGATTTCCGCCTCTGTTCTCAAAACTGGGAAAAGTTTCTCGTAGTCGACCTGCATCAACTCGATGACGTGCGGCAAGGTGCAATATCTACCATCCTCGTATTTGCGAAGGAACCAAATAATCGCGGTCACGAAATTGATTGGTGATTCCACGAAAAAGTCACCTTGTTTGGTAATCCAGTCTTTGTTCAGTCCTAGCATGATCGAACGGGAGGCCTCAGTTGCATCCGTAATGTCAAACATCGTAGATGGATCGAGAGGGTTACACCGGTGGCTTTTTGAAAGGTCGTCGAAGTTGATCACATAAAAGCGGGGGATTATCTTATAGCTTTTTTTATTCGCCAGAAGGCTGTTGTAAGCGATTTTGGTCAGATCATCATACTTGAAATCATAAACCAGCATACAAAATCCCTTTCGGATGTGCTGCTTGATTATGTGTTGAATGACAAAATAGGATTTACCGGATCCAGGGGACCCGCATACAAGGAGCGCCCTGAAAGGGTTGATGATATTGATCCAGCTTTTCCGGCTTTTCCCTTGCAACTTGTAACGGGCAGGGAGATTGATGGAAAACTCATTTTCAATTAGGGTTTCCTCCTGTGGGAAAGTCTCATTAAGTTCATTGAAGATGTCTTTTCCTAAATTGAGCTTAATGTATCGTGTCAGTAGCGTACCGCCTGACAAAAGCAAAAGGAACCCCAAACCTGTTACACTCACGTAGCCTAGAGTTCCACTCTTCAAACCCACATCTGCAGAAAGAAGTAACTGCCCACCAGAATAGAGAGCTGTACCAATAATCAGATAGGCGATGATTACCGTCTTTGTTAATTTTTCAGTTTTCTTTCCCTTTGCTCCGAGGAGAGATATCAAAAGAAGGCCTAATGCCAGAAGTTTGGAGTGGTAAAAAGATTTGAACAGGCCGGTCTTGACCATATTGGAAAGCAACGTGTCGCTGAATTCGGAAACCAAGTTGACGTAGGCGAAGTATCCGTAGCAATAATAATAAAAGTGCAGTCCAAGAATTAGTATGGCAGCAAGCCTGGTAAAGTCCAGGATCTTCTTCAGGCCTACTTCGTTTTCACCTGTCGTTGACATATGGCACGCTTAATTGTGAGAATTGGGTTTCTTTCGTTTTTTCCGTTTTTTAATAAGTTCAAAAGGAATCTTTGAACTATTGATGTCTGATCGCGAGAATATTTCAGCTATAGTTGTTTCCACTGCATTGAGTCCCGTTTCAGCGCCCTTGTCGAGTAGTTTGTTTGCTGAGTGGACTAACGGGTCGCTTGGGCTTTCTTTCGCAATCTCAAAGGCTCTATCTGGTATCGAGTTATGTTTGTGGATGTCTTTTCCGGCAATTGCGTTTTGGATATTGACGATACTAAACTGTTTGCCCAGATCACTGCCTTTAAACACCGCCTTACTGCGAAAATCGACAAAGGTTATTCCGTATAGCCGGCCTTCATCGTTTTGCCTAATGATTGTGCTTATGTTGTCCTTTTTAAGGATCGAGGTAAATTCTTGAAGTGTTGTTGGTTTTTTTGCTAGCGCGAATAATATGGCACTCTTTAATTTCGGTTTATCTGGTTCCCTTTTTTCTCCGTTTGTGGCAAATTTGTCCTGAAGATTTTTCAGGGTTGGTTGGCTATATATCAGGCTTGCTTTTATTGGTACTCCAACTTTATTCCCATTTTCATCCAGAAGTCGATACGTAAGGCCGCCGTTTTTGAAAATCCGGCCGCCCTCCGCTCCTCTATCTGCAACCACGTTGAACTGTGACAGAACCGCATTTAATTCTGGAAGACTTGTAAATTTAAATTGTTCGATTACTAGGTTCAGCACATTGGTAATTGACTGGCGGGTTTCTGACTTGCCATAGCTCACACGTTTAACTGATTCCGATAGCCGCTGTTGTAATTTGGAAGTCTTCTTAGCTGCTACGATTAAACCAAAAACTAATTCTATTTCCTTCCTGGCTTTTTCAGACTGGTTTCGCCCGATATTGTATGTGTCAATTCTTTTTCCATTCGACTGAATATTTGTTGTAACAATATGAATGTGTGGATGGCCCGCGTCTCGATGCTCATAAACCAGGTAAGGTTGTTTTTCAAAACCGATTTTGGTCATGTAGGTTTTGGCAATTTCCAGTAGCTTCTCTTTTTCGATGTTTTCGCGAGGGTCGAAGTTTAAGGAAATGTGCAGGGTGTTACTTTTCTTTGAACGTTCATTGAGGGAGATCAGATCCGTAAACCTGTCTAGTTTTTGATAGAAATTTAGTTTTTCGAGGGATAGTAGAAATCCTTCTGCTGCGATGCAAGTCGCCATGCCCTTAATTACTTTTTGTTCGTTATAATTCAGTGCCCGTTTGATGGAGTGGGGGCTAGTTATTTTGACGACCATATCCGATGTATTTGGTCCAGTCTCTCCAGGATTTTTTCGGTCTGTTTCATGAAGAGGTTGATGGTGGGTTTCGCAGTCAAAAGCCAGATTTTTACCTCCGGAAAGTTGTCAGTTGTGTGAAGTTTTTTGACCGCTTGATTGAAGTTAATCCCGATCGAGTTCAACTCTTTTTTCAGGGTCAGCATCTCGGCGAGAAAATCATCTGCCGACTCATTTCGGTATTTCACTACCACGGGTTTTTGGAGTAGAACCTTCCGGGCATATTCGCTCAGCTTGAGGCTGGTGCTACCCCTGAAGTGGCGATAAATTGCTTCGTATTCCCTGGGTTTAACCCGGAACGAAATCCATGATTTCGTTGATTCATTCTGTCTTTTCATCACTCTATCATTTTCACTTTCCTGGACTCTTAATCATTCTATCGGTCCTTCACAATACTCCCGCCGACTCCGGAGGCAAAGGGAGCAAGATGCAATTGTGCAACAATTGAACATCTTGCCGGTTGCGGACCAGGCAACGTAAAACTTTAAATAAGCTGTAAAATGTCATTAAGCGAAAGTACAAACTCAATAGTTCGTTATGGCCAGTAGGCCAAATTCCGGCCAGGTGGGTTTAACTAAGATATTACAAGACGTAACTGTTCAAGAAGCCAATATTGCTGTGTTCATATATCAAAAAGGTATTGATTGCCCTGGTCTTAATATTTATTGATCTGCTGGGCACAGGAAATGATTGTTGGTGTAAAAGTATTGCTTTTAAAAGAGTATCCACGAAGCGCACCACCTTTCAATCTAAATCTGGTCGCGGTCACCAGCTTTTCTTTTTTTTCAATACCTTTCGAATGCCAGCCGATACAAGTGCTAGTCAGATTGATTTTATTCGAAACAAAAGGTGCCCAACTTAAGCACCGGCATCTCAAAGGGTATTGCTGCTGCCGTTTAATTAATTAACACGATGAACTTTCCAGAGATACCAGTAAGTAAAGAATATGATGGGAAAACGACACCTGAACAAGAGGCCATGCTTAAGGTGATTCAAAAGAAGGAACTAAGTGCGGGCGAAACCCGAATATTAGAAGAATGCGTAAAGTTCTATGAAGATGCCTACTCCTTTTTAGAGCAGGTCGACCTTTCCAAAATAACCGCGGTAGAGGAGAACGAAATCATCGGATTTCTGAAGACGGTTCTAAATTATAAGATCATTTTTCAAAACAACATCACATTCAAAACACTGTTCAGGGTATCTTTGGTTCGCGATGAGTTCCTTGAAAAGGGGAAAGTACGCAACGTCAAGTACCTGTCTTTTCCGCCAGCAGATGTTATAAAAAGGATTGGGAAATATGGTAGGGCAAATTCTCCTAATAGCACCTGCCTGTATTGCGCCTTTAATCCTCTTGTTGCGTTACTTGAAACAAAACCAACGGCTGGGGACAGAATCATTATTTCAGAGTGGTTTAAAGAGGATGACGAACCTTTCGTAGTCTTCCCAATTGCCAACAACGACTCCGTAAAAAATGAAGGTCTGGAACATGCCACAAAGGCTTTTCGAGAACGGATGCAGTACAATCATCCTTTGTTTGCACGGATACTCGACTTATTATTTGGATTTCTAAGTTCGCAATTCATCAAAGATGTCCCGATCACTAGCGAAAAAGGTTACGAATATTTATACAGTTCATATTTTTCTGACATCGTAATGTTTGATCAGAGTAAACCAGTTGATCATCCAGTGGAACCAATAAAAAAATACGATGGTGTACTATATCCGAGTGTTGCCTCGAAACATCGAACTGATAACATTGCGATTCGCCCTGACTCTGTCGGTCGAATTAGGCCGGTTTCCGCAAGGGAATATTATATTGCAGAGACACATTACGAAGAAGTAAAAGTCGACGAGAACGGATCTCTTGATGATCCTAGCCTCGCATTTACTGGAGCCATGCTACGGGAATCGGAAGCATTTGATGACTGGTTGATAATTTGGACTGACGATTGAAAGGTTTTCCTGAGCTTGTTTCATCCTTTCAAGCATTAACATCACAACCATCGCCTTTCCGGCCATTTTTTCATTGGCGAGATATCGAGCGACCTATCGAATGGCGATGTAGTGAAAATTAGGCTTTATTAAAATATTTAATTAGCTGAAGCTCCTAGTAAGTTCGTTTTTCTGAAAATAAAGATTCTCTAATGGAATCCGCCACCTCTTATTAATGGGACACCTATTTTAAGAGACGCTTCACGGATTGACTAGTAGGTGAAGCTAAGAATCAATCGAGTTGGAGCTTTTTTGTAATCGACATGTGCATAATTGACCGATTCATATGTTTTGCAAAAAAATAGTGCAATAAATAGTTGATAACTTTACGATTCAAAAAGCTGCAATATGACTCGCACAACCCCGACTACCCAGGCGATACTTGGTTATAGTGAGTTTTTTGATCAGGTTACGCCTGAAAATCCATTACAATTGGTAGCTCATTTTGATCGGCAATCCTTAATCGCTGAATTGGCGGGTCTTAATTATCGATTGAGACCGAAGACAGAACTCTTTTACGATGTGGACGTTCCCGGGCAGCTTGCTCAGTTGAGTCATTTCTGCGGGTATAATCAGCAAATTTTCAATGCGTACAGCACACGATATAAATCGCTCTTTACGCCAGACGAAAAGTGGCCGTTACTCTTTACACGACAGGTATGTCTTTTTGCAATTGAAGAAGTGTTACAATCCCAGCTTGCCGCGGTACCCGGATTTTCGTTTGATGAGCACAAATGGAAGGAAATCTTTTCTTTTATTTTGGCAATGAACTCTAAAATGACTGAGCGAACTTTACGGCCAATGGATAATGACCATTCTTTTGAGCATTTGAATCAAGGCCTAATTCCGTTGAATGAATTAACTGTTCCCAATTTTGTTGTGTATACAGCAATTCGCGGATACAAGTTAATGGATTTCTTTAGTCACCATCCGTTATTTAATGCCCATTTTAAAGAGTATATTCGGTTGACATACGGAACCAACTATGCTAGCTTGGTATACGGCGTCCTATCCATGCTGCATTCGAACAACGCAACGGGAGAGCAAGATATTACTCTGGAACTAGTGGGTAAAAAGCTGGACATGTCGTTTGTGTATTATGTTCCGAGCCATTTCGAACAAATATTCGAAAGCTTATCCATGTTACTCGCAAGTTCCGAAAGTGAACGGTTAGTATCAGTTAGAAAATACCCTTTTGTTCGGATATCGAAATCCACTTGTATTCTTACGGATGGATGGCTGTTGAGCGACAAGCTTTATGCACAATTCATCAATGACTTTTGGTTTGACTACATAAAAAATGTGGCAGCCGAAGGCGGAAAGCGCAAGTTCGATATTTCATATTATAGGAGTGAGGTAGGAAAATTCTTTGAGCAGCAGGTGCAATTTACAATTCAAACGGCTTTTAGTACTGCCAAGTATTACGTTGTAAAATGTTTTAGTCAACTACGTTATTTGGATCGTGGACAAGAAAAAGAGCTAACTGACATCTATATTCGGCGAAACAGGCATGTTTTTATAGCTGAAGTCAAGTCTTCCGGGCTGTATGATAATGAAAAGTATGCATTAGAATTGAATACATTCTATAAAGGTGACCGTGCCGCATTTTTTGAAAATTTCGGCTTGGATCAGTTGGTTGATTCTCTTATTAAGCTGACTTCAATTGCCCCCTCTCTCGATGCTCATTTTTGCACCGATTATAACAACGAAATATTTCCCGCCATAGTTGTCAATGAACGATCACTGCAAACGCCATTGATGGCGCAGGTTTTTAATTTACGATTCCAAGAACTTGTGGTTGAAAAAAAAGTACTGCATAAGCGACTCAGGCCCCTCTCAATACTACATATCAGCGATCTGGAGTCCATCGAAGACTCCATTCAAAAGAATCCCCACCAATTTTGGGAGTTATTGCGACATCACCTTCGGCAACCCAAGTTTATTCCGCCTTTTTTTGCGTCAGTGAATGGATTCAAGGCAATTGACCGTAGCGTTTCTCGTGCTCGGGCAACACTTAAGACAATCAAAACTCATGCGGAGCAAGAAAAGCTTTGAGAATCATATTGATTATCAAAAACGAAACGTGCCGTTGAAATCAGTCAAAGATTCTTGCAATTTGCTTTTGTGAGGACTGGAAAGAGCGAAATCAATGCAAATAGAAGAGTAAGCGTTGCCACAGGCGTCGCCGGCGGCAGAGGTACTTCTATAGAATTCAATAAACGCCAAGTACGCCCGTCTGATGTCATTAATGTCTATCGCCTGTTAGCATCTAAATGGAACTTATCATTACCTGATGCGGAGCTTAAAATGAAGGCAAACTTCACCGAGTTATTGGCACAGCTTAAGTAATTGTTCCCACCATCAGGTCTCTATGTTCCCTTATAAGAAAATCAACAAGAATGATCTCGGGAAAGCGTCGAAAACATGTAAAAATTAACGGATATATTCGTTAATTTAGCATTAAGTAAACACTTATCTCATGATTTTCAAATTCCTCAAAGCCCAAAATGGCGATTGCACCGTTATCAGGTACGCTGATGACAGTGGAACCGACCGTATCATCATTGTCGACGCCGGTTTGGATGCTGCTTACTTCGATCAGGCAAAAAATACGTTCGGCGAGTTGAAGACAGAAGTTGATGACATCAAAGCAAAAGGCCAGCAAATTGATCTGCTCATCCTGACCCATATCGACAATGACCATATCTGCGGATTTTTGAAGCTGTTTGAAATGGACAACCAAATTCCCGGATTTATCAAAAAGGTCTGGTTCAATTCGGGAAAGCTCATTGCCGAAAAAATCAAGGAAGAAGAGAATAAAGCGCTTGCCATAAGTATTCAGAAACCGGCGTTGGTATCGACTGGTGTCTTTGAAGGTATCGACTTCGAACACTTTTTGTTGAAGTATGATTTTTGGGAAAGAGAGCTGATCCTGTGCGGTCAGGACCATGAGATTAATAATGCGAAGTTTGAGATCCTCGGACCGTCCATACCTCAGCTACGAAAACTTTTAAAAGAATATCACGATAAAACACAGGACGATGTCTATACCGGAGCTGAAGGGAATGACTGGGCCACGAACATTGCCACCTTCCTTGAGGAAGAGGGGCCGGAATACCGGTTCTCACAGGATAATAGCGTGAAAAATGGTAGCTCCATTTCTTTTATCTTAACTATCAAAGGTAAAAAGTTTGTTTTTCTTGGGGATTCGCATCCCAAGCCGGTCGCCAAAGAATTGGCCAGAAGAGGACATACCGCGGCAAAGCCGCTGGATGTAGAATTCTTTAAAGTTTCTCATCATGGCAGCAAAGCCAACAACAACAAGGAATTATTGGCTGCATTTAATACCGAGCATTACATGATCAGTACGGACAGTACGGGACACGGGCATCCGCATAAGAGAACACTGTCCAGAATAATTGCCAGGAATCCGAATTCGGTATTCCATTTCAACTATGAAAATGTAAGGGAAGGGGTTTTTAATAAAGCTGATCGGGAGAACTATAATATCCGCGCACGGTTCACCCCTTCTATTGATTATCAAGCATGATCCCCGAGCAGCTTAAAACCTATATCGTATCGCTGAAGGGCGGTAGTGGATGCCTGTTCCAACCGATAAACGGTACCAACGAGTATACCTATATTCTAACAGCCAAACATCTTTTTGAAGGTACGCGGCTAAATAATGATGGGCAGCCAGAAGCATACGACACGGATGAAGGACAGGTGATTAGTATTACCAGGTTAGTGTATCAGGGTGGCAATTGGTCAGAGGTTGCTTTTAATTTTGTCTTCCGAAGGGGTGAAAGCTATTTCCCGTCAGCGGATACTGATGCGGCGATTTTGAAGGTCGGTTTTATACCCGGTTTCCACGATATCTTTCAGTCTAACATCACCCTGTCCACGTTCGGTTACGGACTGAACGGCTATCCTGAAATTTTGAATGTACGGCCAGTTGGTGAGAGAAGTACGACCCATGCGATCTCGAGGCTGATAGCAGCAGGTGCGCATACCCACGGCGCCCAACTAGAAAATGTCACGCTCGCTCATGCACAGATAAAGGGTATGTCTGGCGGTGGAATTTTAAAAATCATAGATAACTCAATTTCAATTATTGGCATTCAGAGTAAGGTCGCCCACCAGATGCTGGCCGGAGGACAGATCGATTTTGTTCCGATCAGCTACTACAACCAGATTGTTGCGGATGTCAATGACTCCGATAGGCTGTCCGCACTCTATCCGCCATACCTGCATTCATTCGAGTTTTTGAAGGACGAGGCCTTTATTCTGGTAGTAGATGAGATCGATGAAGAAAATATTGCAGGGGCCAGAACCACTTTGAGAAATAAAGCGGAACAGATTGTAAACTCAGATATCACTCCGAAAGGGATCAAGGACTTGTTTGAAGCGCGATTACTGATCGTCGAGGAAGAGACCAGTTGTTTTTCACAGAAGGAGATCTGGATCGCCTGGCTGGAATTCCTGACGATTCTGAACATCGTGAAATACGACCCTATTGAAAACGCAATGCTGTCGGAGATATTCAATAATTATCGTCTTAAATATATCGACGGCCATGGTTGGAGGGAGGTGCGCAAAGATTTCGGAAGATCGGATTACGTCGGACTCAAGCAGGACTCCACGATATTTGTCAGTTCTAAAACACCGCCGACGTCCACATTCATCTTGAAAAAAGGTAAACTGATAAACATCGCCAAGCCTTATGATAAGCGTGGATTTAAAACCGATGATGGTATCGATCCATTTACCTGTTTTGATTTTGTACATCTGGAACACTTTAAAGAAGTGTGCATTATCAGGAAGTTGGGTGACTATCAAAACTTAAGCGAAGATGAATTATTACTAAAACTTAAATTGGAGTACCATGAGCTTTTCAATTGATCAGTTTTTAAAAACGCTGAACGCAGGGTTCGAAAATTTGATGGTCACTTATCAGGAGCTGGACTATAACGGTAAGATTCCCGTTTTTTTTGTTCGTTGTACCAAACTGGACAGCCTGGCTGCTAATTGGGCAAAGCTGGTCGATGCCATCGCATTTGATTTTCAGAGCCAGCTGACTGATGAATTTCAGATCTGGAATATTTATATCTTTTTTATCCGGCCGGAAGGGGTAACAGATATGATCAGCTACAACAGCTTAAAACTTAAAATCGAAAATGACACTTTTTCCAGCAGAAAAATAGTGGTGGAAGGGCAAGATACCGCTGGGATCATCAATGAGCATATCCTTAACCAGAACATGAATTTTTCGCGCGACCTTGTTGCGGAACCGAACGTAAAGTTTGAGCCGGACCCTTTGCTCTGGTCGATACTGGAAGATAAAACTTTGAAGAGGCAAAAATTAACAGGTGAAGCCGGCAGTGCTTTAGAAGAACTTGTAAAACAACTTAAAACGCCACGTCCATGAAATTTAAAAAGGTAGAAATATCGGCATTCCGGATTTATGACCAACCCGAGGATGCAACCTTTGATTTTTCAATCCATGAAGACATAACGGCTGATTTTATTTCCCTTTACGCACCGAATGGCTATGGCAAGACCTCGTTCTATGATGCAGTCGAGTGGGGCATGACCAATAATATACAACGGTTCTGGCAAAATAAAACGATTACCAACGGAGCAATCGATGCCCTTAAAAATCATTCTGATGCACAGGTTAAACTTTGGCGCAATATCCATTCCACACAACCCACCTATGTCAAAATTGTGGGTGAGGGCATTGAACCTATTGATCGCCGGTTGAAGCCGCACGGTAATAAAAAATCCGATGCAGACGTGGATGGAAGTGAAAGCCTTGAAAACAGGACTTTTCGCAATGTCATTCTTTCCCAAGAATGGATCTCGGCTTTTTTGAGAGAAATAGACGGTAGCAAGAGATATGAGATATTCATGGATAATCCGGAGTTGAAAGATGTCAACAGCTACTATAAAAATCTTAAGGCTCTTCTGGGTTATTGCAAGGGAAACATATCGTCCATTGATCAAAAGATCAACGAAGAGCAGAAAAGAATCTCCGCACTCGAGAGCGAAAATGTACTTGAAAAGATTAATCAACAAATCGATACCCTCACGGAAAAGTTCAAGCAATCAGGGTTGAATAAACTTACCTTGCAAACTACAAAAGAGGAAATCAGTAGGTTAAAGAACCTCCTGGTTGACCGATTAATCTCTGTAAATGAGGAGGCCGCTATCCGGGCGAAAATTGAATGGGTGTCGGCTGCAAAGATCGGTAACGATGATTATATTGGGATACGGGCATATTTTGACTTTGAAGCGAGGAACCAAATTATCGAAGCAACGCAACGAAGCATCAGCGCTATTTTGTCCAAATTTGCTGATGTCGATAAAAAATTGAATGAGATCGCTGTGCTGAATAAATTACTTGCTGAAAAGGAAACAGTTAAGCATGTTATTTCATCGATAGTTGGACAATACGATGAATATTTACGGGTTTCCAATTTACTGCTGCAAAATGAAGAAAGAATAGGGGTGCTTAAGGCAGAGATCAATCGCAAATCTGAGGAACTTAGCAGTCTGGAAATACATGAGACAGAGGCCAAATCGGACTTAAACAGTACCCTTGCAGGCATTGCCGAAACAACTGCAACCATTGCCGCCCTGCCGGAGCGATTACAACTTATGGAGAAGATTGAACAGGAAATTACCGCACAGGAGAAAGAGATCAGCCTGGAAAAAGAGCAGTTAAAGCCACTTGAAGTTCAATTCAAAATCATTGGGGAAGAAATATGGGCAGTGGAGGAGAAATGGGCTGATATCAAGCAGCGCAATTACTCAAAGAAGCTGTTAGAAGATCAAGTACTGGCATCGAGTATCGATGTGATCATGGCCAATAGTGAGTCGCTGGCTAAAAATGATGAGCGTCTAAAGTCACTTAACCTACGCATCGCGCAGCAGGAAGCGCTGAATTCTGAAATAGCGGCTTTTGTCCGCCGGGGTTTGGAGATTTTGGCAAAAGACCAGGATCGAACGTCTTGCCCGCTTTGTGAGCAGTCTTTCGAAACGCATCAGGAGTTGGCGCGACGTATTGCAAATAACACTGCCTTGGACAACTTGCTTAAAAGTCTTTTTGCAGACAAGAACATAGTAGAACAGGAATCTTCCGTGTTGCAAGAATTGATTACAACTGCAGCCGGGCGTTTATTGCATTATTTTGAGGATAAAATAAAAGAGAAGAGGGCCTTGCAGACAGCGGTGTCCGATCAGATAAAGACCTTGAGTAAAACAATTGCTTTATCTGAGGAAAACCTGGCGATGATGCGGAATGAACAGCGTGAGCTTATTATGCAGCAGTTAGGTTTGAGCACTGAAAATTACCAGCAGGAGTTAAGTAAGAATTTAGAAGCTTTCAGGAAAACGGAAGAGCGCCTAAATGGCATGCTCAAAAAACAAGCACAGGATAAGAAAGAAATTCGTGATTTACTGGGTAAGTTACGGGACGAACTGAAACCTTCTACGGAAAATACAGAAATATTAAAGCAATCTGAACAATACCGTGCGGTAGTAGACTGGTTCAATACCAACTTCAGTACAGAACAGGTAACTTTTGAGCGCTTGCAAAATGAGCTTATAGAAAACCACAGCTTAATTAAAGAGTTTTTTGATAAGGCGAGCCTATTGCGGACGGAAGTCGAAAGCTTATCACTTGAATTAAGCACCTTTACGCAACAAGGCGAAAGAGATCGGCTGCACAATTTGACCGAAGAAAAGGAACGTGCGGAGACAAAGATGGACGGTTTCAGGCGCTTATTAAAAGATAAACTGGAAGTCGAATCGCAGTTCATCGACTTAAAGACGCTGGCCGCCACACTCGATCTGAAGGAGCAGGGGTTTAATTTTGCGCTGCTCAATAATAAAGCCTTGATCGATGAATATAATAGGATCGATAGGTATGCCGATCACATCAATGAATTTTTACAATCAGAAAACGCCAAATTAGCTTTGGATAAACTTGCTGCAGACAAAGCATTTTTAGAACAAAATGTACGTTCATTACTCTCGGATGAACTTGGAAAGACGAAAGCTTTTCTGCAGGAAAAAGTAAAGGAGTTCTTTTATGAAAGTTTAATCAATGACCTGTATCGAAAACTTGACCCGCATCCCGACTTTAAGGAAGTGCATTTTAGTGCCGATTTTGATGCGGAAACGCCGCGGCTGGATGTGTTTGTAAGGGATAAAGTCTATCAAAAAGTAGATCTGATTCCGAACCTATATTTTAGCACTGCGCAGATCAATATCTTAAGTTTGAGTATTTTCTTGGCCTCGGCCTTAAATACTCCGGGTTACGATTGCATATTTATCGATGATCCGATCCAGTCTCTGGACAGCGTAAATGTGCTTTCGACAATCGACCTGTTACGGAGCATTGTATTGAATTATAACAAACAGATAATACTTTCTACCCACGACGAAACATTTTTTAACTTATTGAAGAAAAAAATGCCAATGGGTCCGTTCAAATCCAAATTCCTCGAACTTGAAAGTGTAGGTAAAGTGAAAAATGATAAGTAGAGGTGAGAAAGCAACTCTTTCAAATGCGGTTTATATAGACGACAGTTAATTTTTTAGGTTTTTAACCCACTTAACGGATCAAGGTTTGTCTTCCTCCGTCATACTACTTCCATTTGATTGGCCGCTCATCGAATAATAGATTGTCCGCCGAATTGTAAATCATAATCTTCTTTCGAGTAAAGTAGTCGTCACTGTCGTATTTGTATGTGTATTTCTGGTTGAAGGAGTCAATGTTTTGCAGGTTTCGTTTTGTTGAATGTTTGTTTACTATATGCGGAATCCCGAAAAGTCCTTCAAATAATATTAGTTTTGAAAGCATCGGTGCATGATTGTCTGGAACGGTATTTATTACTCTGATACTTTCGGGAATATTAAACTCTTCGAATGGTTCATCAGCATCTCTTTCCCAATTATTTATTTGGTCAAAGGAATTTCCTAAAATTGTTTGAGCTGCCACTGAAAATATGTATTCGTATCCTTCCAATTCGCCCATAAGGTGGTATTCGGTGCCGACATCCGTCAGAAAAAACACACCTCCGTCATCATGGGAGCGGCCTAATACGAGCCCGCCGCTCCGCCCATCCACCGCGTACCCCTTTGAGAGAAGTTCGTTTATTTCGCCGTATGAGAATGGTTGTTGGAAGTAATAAGTATCGGAACTAAGCTCTTGCATGGTTTATTGTTTATAATTTACCGGATCATCACGACGATCTATCCCTAGTATGCTGAAAATTGCTCGTTTTCGGTATGAGGTTATGGTATCGTTGATTTGGTAGATTGGGTTCCAGAGGTTCTGAAACCTATTTATGGCGTCATCCTCAGAGAAAGGTTTCATGTTCCTTAAAAATGTACACTAAAGTCTTTTGCCATGAAAGAAAGTGAGTTCACTTTGATTAATCTTTTGCCTTCTCGATTTCCGCAGTTAAGCAGTAGCCAAATGTAGGCAACAATCGGTTTCTTTTAGCATGCGTACTGTTCAAATTAAATATGCCTGTTTTTACGTTTTTTCCTACAATCAAAGATTCTTCAGTCAAGTCATTAAATTTCAGGTGACTGTGCCAGCATTTTCTCTTGATAATGCGATTAGAGGGCTTAAGAGAATTTCCAAAAACAAGACTATGAATTTATTGCGGCTTCCCTCGTGTGGACCAAATGATTCCTTTGCAAACTTTTATACTTGGCATGTCTCAATTCGGCGTCCATGAATGGTGTTGCGGGTAGCGCTCTTTGCAGCGAAGTCCTATGTTTCATTTTATATCGTTCTCTTCAGGAATATACACATACTTATATTTTTCTTTAGTCTAGACAAGTCGAGAAACGGTTTGCGTGGTATAAGAAAGTACGTGCATCTGTTATGCCTGTTGAAACTCCGCAATACGGAAATCCGTAAACGCACTTCTGCTTTGATCTATATTTTTGACGATTGTAATCATTTAAATTAAAAAGTTTATGGCAGACAACCCTAAAGACACAGGACATCCGGATAGAGACCTAATTAACATTAGCCAGGACTTTGAAGTCCGCTACTGGTCGAACAAGTGGGGAATCTCCCCCGAACAACTGAGACAAGCCCATAGAAAGGCCCAGCCCAGCGAATCGGTTCGCAGGGTGCATGATGCAGCGGTTGCACTTGGATTTATGAGAGCCAAGATCTAAGGATCCCGAAGATCATCATGTTCTAGGTTTTCGTTCTAAGCTGTTGTTTTCCGCCGACAACGGCTTTTTTTAGGGTGATGGCTATCCGACAGGCCATGCGAGATATAAGAGGCTAACCATCAGTGGATTAAGGCCGCCCCAGGTGGCGAGACGATTTTAGAATGGCATTGTACCATATTTACTGGCATCCTTGGTACCCGAATCCCGCATAAGGATGACGAAAACAATTTACTTCACATAACACATGGGGTTAGCTGTAATGAAAGAAGGACGAGCCCATGCAATAATTCGTTCGCTCCGGGGGATAACTCTTCGCGGAAGCACGTTTCGGAGGAAAGATATTTCACCCGCAGCAATCCTGCCGCCCTGCATTAGAAACTTCCCTTGTAATTATGAATATTTTTCTTAATTTTTCTCAAATAACCGTCATTAATGGCCAGCTTCAACGGGTTTATTCGCTCTGCCGCCGCGGCTCATAGGCGCGCACAACGGTCTCACCAACAACATCTCAGGGAAAGTGCACGAACACAAAAATTTTACCTGAGACAAGAGGCTATCGGTAACGCAGGCTCGGCTGTGCACCATTATAATGAATACATTGACGTATTAAAAACCGTCCATAAGGATGTCTCCAAAAAAGTGAACTGGTCAGCGTTGCTTCACGAGCCACCTCCGATGGAACCTGTTTTTACAAATCAACATGAAAAATACGCAACAGACACTTTGTTAGCGTATAAGCCATCCTTTTTCGGAAAAGTGTTCGGGTCTTCCAAGAAAACAACAGAAAAGCTTTCTAGAAACATTGAGGTCTCGAAAGAAAAGGACTCCGCGGAGTATAAAACAAGGATGAATGACTATACGGACCTGTTGAAAGACCAGGAAGGATTGAAAAAATTGGCAACCGGGATTCTAGCCCAGGAAGTTCAATCTTATATCGATGCAATAGATTATTTCAAACCTTATTCAGAAATAGCGGAATTAGGATCAAAAGTGGAGGTCGAGGCAAACACACACCACGTCACTCTGGATCTGCATGTGAACAGTTCATCCATTATTCCGAACTATGTCCTGTCGCAAACATCCACCGGTAAGTTGTCAAAGAAAAATATGGCTGTTAGCAAATTCAATGAACTCTACCAAGATTATGTTTGTAGTTCAGTTCTGCGCGTGGCAAGAGAGACGTTTGCGCTATTACCGCTGAATCTGGTCGTAGTGAATGCACTCTCGGAAATACACAATACGGCTACGGGCATAACCTCGACCGAGGTAATTCTGACGGTTGCCATTTCCCCGGACGTTTTGCAGGCGGTTAACTTTGAATTAATTGATCCGTCTGACTCTATGAGGAATTTCCATTACAGAATGAAGTTTGGCAAAACTACCGGGTTTGTACCGGTTGAGCGAATTAAAGCGAATTCCCTAATCCAATAGCATTTACTAATATTTAAGTTATGTTCGGAAGTAAGAATAAAGAACTGCTCCGGCTGAAGGAGGGCGAACTGTTAGAAGTCCAAAATGAATTGTTTAGCCTTAAAAATAAACACGCAGCCACCGAAGCGGCACTTCATGAATTGATCGACCGGCTCGCCCAAAACGAAAAAGAGAGGCACTTGGAATTAAATGCACATGTTGAGTTGGTTCGGAGGTATGCGGCTGTGATTGATATCGACAAGGCATTAGAAGACAAAAAAAGGGAACTCGAAGAAATTTCCGAAAGAAGACGCGAGTTGAAGGAAAAATACAGTAATGCGCACAAAATATTTAAGGAACTCGAACACCAAATTGACCTTTATAAAGACACGCTGGAAATTTCGGAGTATGGTCTTTATCAGTCAAAGTACAGTTTCGATTTGCCGGAACAATACCGGTTGGAATTGGAATACAATTATCAGTTGCAACGAAATCTCGTAACAGTAGAGCAGGCTGTAAAGTGTTATACCCAATGGGAGGTGGGCGGAAGTAAAACAGAAGGCGCGAAAATGACAAAGCGGTACACCAAGTTGATGCTTTATGCTTTTAATGGTGAGTGTGACGCGCTCATGAGTAAAGTTAAATGGAATAACGTTTCTAAAACCGAGATGCGGATAAAACAAACCTTCGATAACGTAAATAAACTGGGGGCTTCACATAACATTGCTATCACGGATGAGTACCTTGACCTGAAGTATAAAGAGCTTGCCTTGACTTATGAATACGAGCAAAAGAAGTATGACGCGAAAGAGGAACAGCGGTTAATACGGGAACAAATGCGGGAAGAGGAAAAAGCGCAAAAAGAGTTTGAAAAAGCGCAGCGGGATGCAGAAGATGAGGAGAAAAGGTATCAAAAGGCCTTGGACAAGGCCAAACAGGAACTCAACATTCATGCGGTTAATCCGCATGATCTGGAAGTAATGAATGAGAAAATTAGGTTGTTAGAAGCCAATTTGGCTCAAGCACAGGAGAAAAAACAAAGAGCCATCTCGCTCGCGCAACAAACTAAGGTTGGACATATTTATGTAATATCAAACATTGGTTCTTTTGGCGAAGACGTGTATAAAATTGGCATGACGCGAAGGTTGGACCCACTTGACCGAGTTAGAGAATTGGGTGACGCTTCAGTTCCGTTCCACTTTGATATTCACGCAATTATTTATTCCGAAAATGCGCCTCAACTTGAATACGAACTGCATCAAAAATTCAAAGAACGAAGGCTGAATAGAATCAATCATAGAAAGGAATTCTTCCGCGTTACGCTAGAAGAGATTGAATCCTTCGTTAACGAACATAAAAACGCTGCAATTGAATTTACTAAATTGGCTGAGGCCCGTGAATTTAGGGAGACTCTTACGCTGATAGAGCAGTTAGAAAAAGCGCTGGAACCTAAAAATGAAATAAGTGTTTTTCCCGATACGTTGATATGACCGGTCTTGCGGTGTCGCAATACTATTTCGCGCATCTATAGAATAGAACCTTTTGAGGTGCATGCCAATGATCACAAACCGGTCTCTGAAGGCACGTTCAGAACGGGAAAGCTGCGTCAATAAAGAACAGCCGCAATCATGCTACTTGGGTATTGTAGAATATACTTCTGGAAACAAACGGAACTCTAATGCATGGAAGGGTTTTAGCACCCTGAATATTGACTCTTGCGGTACTGGTCTGTTCAAACGGCAGGTTGTCTGCCAGGTTTTTGGGTTTTGGCTGAGTACGATAAAGGAAGATCTGTGATTACAATAAAACGAACAAAATTATCTCGATCATGACTCGAGTTTGACTTTTGTTGGCTAGATCTAGTTTTTCTCCGATCCAGCTTTTTCAGCCTTTGTGACTTCAATTGCACCTTCCAGACCCCAATCAGCAACCATTTCCCGTACGGGCTATGCTATTCGAGTTGCTTCGTGTTGTCGGATCATGGGTTACGAAATTTTCGCCCAAGTTGTGAATCCTGTATTAACTACAATGTGCCAATGCTAGCATCTACATCAGCAAGGAATCTTTACCGTCCAGCGATTTTTACCTTTTTTATCCCAAACTTCAAGCGAGGGAAAGAGCCTGTTAGCTCACCCACCCGTGCCGCGCCAGGCGACATTGCCATTAGTTGTTGATGACGATATATTTTTTATATTTAGGGATAAGCGAAACTAACATGGAACAACACGAACTGATCATCCAGTTCCGGCCGGACGGAGTGTACCTGAGTCCGGATAAATGGATAACGCTCGAACAGGCTGGCTTTGAAAAAATTCCTGGTAAGGAATCACCCGATGCGTCATGGCGGGTTAGGATAATTAAGAACATTGAGGAAGAGGAACGGATTTTCTGCGAAATCATCGAGTATAAAAAGGGTCAGATTCCGTTTGGAGCTTGGCAATTACGATTTTTTGAAGCGTTGGGTGGGGTTACTAGTGTTTCGTTCAGAAGCGTCGACACGCGATCTCGTCTTCAAACCTTGCCAGGGATACGTGATTATTCACCTGGTCAATCAACTGAAGAAGTAGTTTACATAGCCAGGCCCATCGTTTACGAGTATCAAAGAGAAAGTGTCAAACAACATTTCAGTGTTCCATTCAAAAAGGTTCAATTTGAGAATGGGCAAGTTAGCTTTGACTATCGGATTGAACGGCTGAATCAGCCTATACGTATAACGGTTCCCAATTCCGTGATCCGTGAGGAATTCGATGCTGTTAAAAACTATTTTGGCAAAGCCTTAGGGTTTAAAAAAATTAATGGGACGATCCAAATTGAAATGGAAGGTCCGCAAGTAATTTCTAGCATCGGGTTTTCCTCAGAGATTGAGATGATTACTGCTGATACCGTGGAGTCCGTTCAATTTTCACTCACTAAAGACATACTGAAGAAAGCGACGAAGGAAGATGGAGCTCACACAATCGTGGACGCCGATGAGCTTTTCAACAGTGTTGCCAACTTGCCCGTTTCTTCTGAAGCCTTTTTTGAAAACGAAGGGAATTTGCTTGAAAAACTCATCCAACTTTCAGATTCCAAGCACTATCGACATCTGCGTTATTTGTCAAGCAGGCAACTTTTTGATAAACAACGGTTGCGATTCGTCTTGCGTCCCTTCTCCTTTTTATTCCTGCTTCAAGGAAAGTCGAAATTACACGTGATATGGGAAACGCTAAATACTTCGGAAGCAACTTACATGTGGCGGGTTGGGGAAGAGCCATTAGAGCTTCCCATCAGACTGAAACAGATTGACGGATTAATCCTACAAATGAAACTAACAGGTAAAACCTCTTACCTGCAGAGTAATGATGACGGGTTTGTACGTATCAAACATGATTATACGGATGCTGACGGCGGGCTTGCAAAGTGGATGGCTGAACTTGAATATCAGCTAGGGGAGTAATTGTCGACTATAAATTTCGTAGTAATGCATCAATCAAAATACATACTCAATTCAAAAGCCGGTCCAAACCAGTTGTTGATTTAGGCTTACAGAGGCATGTAGCTGAAGCAGGAATCAACGCCTAACTTTTCCTTTTTATATACAGTGCACGTCCCGGTCTGTAGATCTGCTTTCAGGGGTGTCATTTATCGAGGCGGTAAGCGTTGTAGCAACGGTCACCCGTACTCTCGATCTCGGAAAAACCAAGCTTGTGGAGGATGTTTTCATTATAAAAATCTAGTCGATGGACCTGGAACAAATCAAACGCGAACACGCTAAACCCATTGCGGCATTGGATAAGCTGATCCTGAATTTCCACACAGTACATAATATCCGGTTTTGGTACGACTGTCTTGCCAACTTTCCACCTACAGATAACATACATGAGGACATTCTCAAAATGGACGCCTACGTGACCAGCATTGTTATCGGCTATGGCCGGTTGTTTGGAGCAGGGACCGGTAGTAGGCAATTAAACCTTGCGCAAGTGCCGGAACATTTGCTGAAGATTCATGAACTGTTCCTGTCGCTCCGGCATGAACGGTATGCCCATCACGGCAAACATGCAACGATGCATGCTTCTATTCACCTGGTTGCAAAAGACACATCTATCCTGGTACAACCCCAGATTAGTTACTGGACGGTGTTGGGTGCACCAAAGGAGTGGGCCCCATTGTTTGAATGGCTGGATGCGCTGATGTACGAGCAGCTTCACCAAGCAGTGGATAAGTTGTCTACCCGAACGGGCGTTCGATGGGAGGTGGAGTCAGGACCAGCACCACGATGGGTCGGCAAGGACGAGCCGGAGTAAGAGGCGATTTGTCTCTCCAGCAATGCTGCATTACTCAAACGATTTCTTGGGCGATTCACCTACCAGCTTTTCGCTGCCTCGAAAAATTACATAGTTTTTAAAACCAGCCTCCTGCCAAAAAATAAATTCCGTTCCCGCAGTTAGATATCAACGAATGAAAAACGAAATCTTGGCTGCACTTGGTGATTGGGAAGAAGATATCTTAAAAAGTTGATAAAAAAAATCATCAACGGTTATGCAGTCACGACCAACTTGATTAATAGCAAATTGATTGCTAGAAATAAAGCGCGAATCCTATCTTCCCCCACCAGTTAGCGAATCCTATTATACTACTAGTTAACAAACTTTGTTGTGGGATTTCAAATACAGGATTCAGCTTAACGGTTTGGGGAGCAGGGTTGCTAATTTTTAATAGCGATAAGACTGTCTGAATATCTTCAGCGTCAATTATGTTGGTTAAGCGGTAGAACTTGCGGATCTGTTATATCCATGATCTCCGAAGTTGCAGGCTAGAGCAACGTATCTAACCTGCTGATGGGAAAGTTTTTTTAGACTCTGCTCACCGGAAAAAAATGGACCGCAACGCGATCCATTCATTCAAAACCTAATTCTGGCATACTATTCTGTTCGATAGTCCCTGCAAAGTTGAAACGCCTTCTGCGCTTTAATCTGTGCAGTTCCGCCATATAAGACTGATTTCAGTTTAGCCTCACCATCTTTGTAGCACTTGACGTTTTGAAAGTAACCCGTTACGGCATTATATGCACCGAACAAAGTTCCTTTTGTTGTTTCGAACTGTTGGCTTGGGCTTGTCATAGCGTACTCATATGCTGAGTTGCAAATGTTTTTGAAAGCTGTAGACGTTTCATCTTCATTGCCAGACTGGATTTTGTCGAAAACCTCTTTGTTCGGCACCATTGCCATTTGGATTAGGTCTTTGAGTTTCGCGTCCGTGACTTTTGTGGTTGACCAATTATTGAAGATCTCTTCCAGTTCGCAACCTAGTTTGTCGCTAATTCCCATAATCAGATGAGCCTGTTCCAGTCTTTCCTTTGCGTTCGCCGTATGACGGATCTTGACTGTATTAGAGCTACTTCTCAGGGCGGCATTCAGCGTATTGTTACAAACAATCCGGATAGGAGTGAATGCTGCAGTAATACTTCCATAGCCATCATGGGAGGTGGTCAGGAATAGATATTGCTCAATCAGATCTGATTTGCCGACTTTAATGTAATTCGGCAATTTGGCAGAAATAAACACCTTTTCGCCTTTTCCGAGTGCACCTGCTGTCTCGTACTGGATTCCGTCTCCTCCCACAATCGCGTCAAAAAAACTGAATGCATCCTTATTTTGCACCACCTGATAATCTTTACCGACTACTCCTAATACTTGCTGCGAGTCAGTCCTGATGGTGGCATAATGATCGGGCACATCGATAAATGGAGATAGTGCTGGCTCGGTATCGTCCGCTTCCGTGGAAGGTGTCAACAGCCGTCTTTTTTCGACCTCATAGTTAAGACCTGCGTGTTCCAGTGCTTCCGCACTGGTCGGGTAGTCGGTAACGATCCGGCCTAGTCCGTGCCAAGCCTTTTCATTGACTGAAAAGAAACTGTGTCTGCCTGTTGTTTCATTGAAATTTAAATTGTGTCCCATGTTTAAACCTGATGAGTTTATATCCCGCCTCGGTTAGCTTGCGGTTTTAATGAAAAAATGATTTTGTAAAAGAAAAAGGGAAAAAAGAAAGCATAGAAGGAGCGCCGCACCAGGAGAAAAAGGAAACGGAATAAAGGCGGGGTTGTGAAAGGGGCTGTGTTTATGCCGGAAGCTTTTTCCAAACTTGCTGAATCCTCCAGGCGGCGCTAATTTGCTTTCCTTTTATCCCTTTGGAATACAAATCATTCTCTATGTCCATAGATCAACAAGTGTTGAACGGAGCGTCGCAAGGGACGGCGACAGGATTACAGGCGGTGGCAACCAAACAAACAAATACAGGAAATCATAACAGAGATCAAGGTTTGATTCGGCCCCTTAACAATTTGAGTCCTCGTGCTTTTTGATTCCGGACTGTACTTACGGTAACCTTGAGTTCACTGGCAATGAATTTGGTGTCAAGTTCCAGTAGAAAAAGTGATTCAACCACAGCCCTGCATTGGGGAGGAAGATTCTTTACCCCTTGTCTGACCTCCTTCCAAATTTCTTTTTTAACCAAACTCTGGTTAACATTATCTTCCGTGGATGCTGGATCGTGAAGGTTATCGAGTAGAACCACCGGCTTCCGCTTGTTATCCCTGTTTGCATTCAGACATCCGAACCTGACGGATGTATATAGAAAGGATTTCATTTGAAAGTGATTTTCAAACCTATCGAATCGTTGCCATAATTTTATCATGGCGTCCGCAGCAAGTTCTTCGACAATGTGGGATTGTATTTTAAAGCCCATGCCGAATCGGATCAATCCATGATAATACTTTGAAAAAATTGTATCGAAGGAGATGCACGACGGGTGGTTCCTATCGGATGAGTGACCTTCAAGCTGATTACAAGGGTTGTTGTGTCGGCAGTCGTTCATTTTTATTAGTATCTAAAATGATTACTAAAGTAATCAAAAAAGATACTAATAGCGCTTTTTTTGTGATGAATTTTCAAATATGTTATCTTTCGCTATTCAACACTTTGAAAGAGAATGACTAAGCTTGGTGAATATTTTGTAAAAAAGTCCATTAACAAGGCGGATGTAGCTCGCAAAACGGGACTTCTAAAAACCAGAATTGGAAGACTGACATTGAACGATAATGCGCGGTTGACTGTAGAGGAGTTATATAAAATTGCCCTTGCCATTGAAGCTGATCCTGCGGAGATACTTCATTTTTTGTGTTCGGAGATAAAGCTGAAATGAGGGCTCCAATCCCGCCCTCATTGAAGTGATTATTATAGTACGCCTTCATCGGCAAATGAATAATAGCCCTCCTGGGTTATTATTATGTGATCGAGCAATCGTATATCCAGGTATTTCAAGATGTTTTTTAATTCTGAGGTAAGTTTTCTGTCAGCCTGGCTTGGTTGCAGGTTGCCACTGGGATGATTATGTGTAAGCACTACCGAACATGCTGCTGATTTTATCGCAGCGATTACAACCAATTTTAGATCTACAGAAGCTCCGGTGATTCCTCCGCTTGAACAGTGATAAATTCCTAACACTTTATTTGCCCTGTTTAATAGAAGCACCTTGACCTGCTCATATAATTCAATGTTATCGGGGTTCCAGACGGAGACTAGCAGGTCATACGTATCAATTGACGATGAGATTTTGGGTCTTTCTGAAGCTTTCACTTTAGTCTTGTAAACTAGTTCCACCTCAGCTATTTCTGTCCATTTTGGAGAATGAATTCGTTCCATAATTAAAAATTTAAAAATTAATAATGGAACCCATTCCGGGAAATGGACAAATGGCGCAGGGAGGAGCGGAATAAATGCTGGCAGTGTGCGCAAGACTAGTGTTTATGCCGAACTCCCTGAAAGCCTTTTGTCCATTTTCCGATATTCGTGAAATATTAATGATGTATAATTCCGTAACTATTTTTTATGTAATCATTGATTTGCAATAGCTAAGGATTTTCAAAGCGTCCAGTTTTGTCTCCTTCCGAAAAAATCCCCTTTTGGCCTATTTTTTAGCGGTTTCATAAGGAGTCTTTCCAAACCTAAAAGTCTATATTAGAAGAGTACTGACTTTATAAAACCTTATTCCTGACTCATGAAGATGGACAACGCCGCTTTCGACAGGCATTCTCATGGCATTACTAATATCGCGGAAATTCCGACCCAGTTCAGACCTTTTGTGCTCCCTGGTTTTAAGTCCATATCCTGTCGAAATGAACCGGACGATTTTTTTTATCAATTCCGGATGGAACCCCAATTTCTCATAGGCGAGCACCGCTTCAAAATTTCCCAGGACAGATCGATCTCCAGTTCATTGCCAGCGTCCACTGGCCGGCTGAGTTTTATTCTCGAGGGTAGCTTTTCAGTCAACATTCCCGGTTTCGGTCTTGTAGATATGGTTGCTGGCCAAGCTCATTTATTTCTATTTCCTAAGGACGTAGAGATCATTAGCAGTTTTAATCCCAATTGTCATCGAATTATACATTTTGATCTTGATCCAAATACAACTCAGAAGCTACAATCGAAAATAAGTGGCAAGCGAGGTGACACAGGTGAATCGATATCTATGGGATCGGACATTCATTGGAGGTCATATACATATAGCCTGAGAGATCGTGGCACCTTGCAAGCGATCTTTGACAATAGCAATTTGGATGAAGATTCAAGATCTTTCAAACAATCGCGAGCAATCAGTCTCATTGAAAACGTTCTTGCATTTAATAGACCCCGACCTCGTAAAAGGAATGTCTTTACAAAAATCAGCTATCGTCCGGAGGTAATGGAGAGAATAGCCCAAGCGAAACAGATTATGGATTTTTGGGAAGGTAAGCCCATTTCAATCTTAAATCTTGGTAAGCTCACTCTGTTAAATGAGAAAACACTTAAGATAGGGTTTAAAGAAATGTTCGGGAAAACGATATACGGGTATCAGATTTACATTCGATTAGAAAGAAGCCGAAAGTTGTTATCGGATACTTCGATGTCAGTTGCGGAAATTGCTCACAGCGTTGGCTACGACGACCACTCCAGCTTCACCAAAAAGTTTAAAATGGCCTTTAAAATTGCTCCTCTGCAATACCGGAATTCAATGGCTTCCGATGCTATCATGAAAAACTATTTGTACTGATTGCCCTAAAATTTTATCATTTCGACATAGATGCCAGTCTACTAATGGGATAGTTTTATCTAGGTATCAAAGTATCCGGTGAGTAGGAAAATCTGTGATTTATGATAAATATGTTAAACCTCTTACAGGCTATCCATCCCTTTTCGGACGGCCTGCTCGAGTATTTGGATCAGCATGTGAAAGTTCGTGAGGTGGCGCGAAAAGACTATCTCCTGAAGGCCGGTCACATCAGTCGTGTAATTCATTTTGTTGAATCAGGTCTTCTGCGCTGTTATTATCTGAAGGGGGATACAGAAGTTTCTTCCTGGTTCATGAAAGCCAGTGATCTTATTATTTCTATTGAAAGTTTCCATTTACAGAAGCCATCTTATGAAAATATTCAGGCTCTGGAAGATAGTCTGCTTTACTATGTAGATTATTCCGAGATGGAATACATGTACAGGCAATTCCCGGAATTTAATTTCGTGGGTAGGGTTCTGACTCAAAAATATCATGTGCTTTGGGCACAGCAACTGTATGGTCTCAGAATGCAGACGCCCGAGCAGCGGTATGAATGGCTGCTGGATAATCACGCGGAACTGCTTCTGCAAGTTCCTTCTAAGTACCTGGCATCCTATCTTGGGATTGGAGAGGTTACCCTTAGCCGAATCAAGAGTCGCAGACGATTTCTTATACCGAGATAATATTTTAGGATTGAAGTCGAACGATAAAAAAGATTAAAAACTCCATTATGAAATACAACCTCCTCCCAGCATTGTTAGTCGTGGTAGTTCTCTTCTCCTGTAAGAAAGAAGTCGCCTTGCCGACAGCAAGAGACCCGATTGTCGATAAAATAAGACTTCACCTTAGAACGAATCTAACAACACAAGAGGGCTTTCAGCCTGATTTTACAAATATCATCAAATCGCCGATTGCGAACTCTGACTCCGTCTTATACCGAGTTGGGTTTAAGGGTCAGCCATTGGAGAGTTACTTTGTCGCCATCATGGCGACCGCGGGTGATCACTTTGTTTCATCAAAGGTAGTTCACATAACAGGGAGCATTAATGACTATGAGTATAACGGCCAAATCACTATTTCGGAATTGAACGGGTCGGCATTTCGGTATTCTCCTATAATACGCGGGCAAGTGAAATTTTCACCGTTAATAAAATCGGCAAGCGACCTTCAAGTACAGTATATTGTCCCGGATCCATACGTTGAGCTGCCGGAAGTTATAGTGGTGTCTTCTCCAAGGACGAGACCGGGGTTTAGCATGTTAGTTACCATGCTGACATTTTTTGGCGAGGGTTCCGGTGGCGGTGGAGGAGGCTATGTGTCGGGTGGCGGTGGCGGCAGTGGAGGCGGCGCCAGTGGAGGTGGAGCTTCCGGTTCAGGTGGTGCAGGTTCTTTATATCCTACCTCTACAAATCCATTTGGTGGTACAAATCCCAGGGGACCACTGATTATTGATGAACCCATTTTGATTGACTTTGAGAATCAGTATAATAATCCCGAAATCGACGTTGAAAAATACATGAAATGCTTTTCTGCAATTCCTGATGCCGGAGCTAAATGTGAGATAGAAATCTTTAGTGATCTGCCCGTAGATGGAGACCCTACCAAGTTGTTTGACTGGCGCACAGGGTCTCCAGGTCACGTCTTTTTAAAGGTCAGTAAAAGCAATACGGGCCAGGTGGCCACTCAATATATCGGATTTTACCCTAAAACTGGTTGGAAAGCCGGTCTTACGACCGGGCCTGTGGATGCCAAAGTGGTAGATAATTCGGGACATGAATGGAATGCCAGTTATAAAGTAGATGTGACCCCTGAACAATTTAAAACAGGTGTCTTGAGAGTCATAACGGAGTCCAAGAATGCCAAATACCGAATCGATCATTACAATTGTACAGACTGGGCACTGCAGATTTTCAACGCCACAGTTTCTCCTTCCCAGCATTTATCTATTCCAAAATATCCGCTTCCTGGAAATTCATCGCAATATCCATCGAATACTCCCCAGGGTTTGTTCGTCAAGTTAAAAGAAATGCAGACTGCAACTGGCTCAACGAATCCGAATATATCTATACCTTTAGTTGGCTTTGCGGGTAGTTGTACCGGGGCTTGTAATTAATATTAAAACTTTAATTATGAAAATTCAGAAAATTCTTTCTCACCCTCTATTGATCCTTCTGAGCTTCCTTTTCATTATTATTAGTGGTGAGCACACGGGTGGATTTTACCTGTTATATGTTTTGATGGGTTTGCCATACTCGTCTCCCTCGTCAATTCTGGCGGTCTTAGCAGTTGTATTCATTTCCATTGGATCCTTTTCTATATCCGAAAGGAAAGTCTTCCTTAAATGCTGTGTTAATGTTAGTGGTTCAATTTTGGCAGTTCTATCATTAATGACATTTTTTATAAATGATCGAAAAGGCTATAATAGTGGGACGTTTGAGCAAACCATCCCTTTAATCAGCATTATCGTGTTTTGTGTATTGATCATAATATTTACCTACAACAATATTTGGGCGTATGTGAAATACACCTTTAGTCGCCTCCCTAATTCGAGAATGCAATAAAAGGGAAGTTCACAAACTATGTTAAGGCTACATCCGTAGCCTTTTTTTATATCCGGTATTTTCTTATCTCGTGATAATTCAGAACGTACTTTACGCACCTATTTTTATACTGTGATTGAAACATCGGTATAGAAAAATAAAGATGGGTTTATGTTTAGTTCTATTAGTTGGTCTACGTATTGGTCAGTTCTTGCCGGTGTTTTAATCCTTTACTATGCGTTTTTGCTGGCAGGCTACTACCGCAATGAAATAGCTTCACTCTGGACCGGTTCTGTCAGAACAAAGGATAATTTAAATCCTGTCAATCCAGATACCGCTAAACCCGTATCGGAAAGCAGTGATGTTTCAGCAATTCATGCAATGGCGGATGAGATTGGCCATTTCCTCTCGCAGTCCGCTGAAAATGGCAATTTAAAAAAAGAAATCATGTTTGGGTTGAGGCAAATTGTCAACAAGTACCCGTCTTTACAGTCAAGCGCATACAGACCAGAATTGGAACAAATGATTTCTTTTGAATGCCAAACAAAATGTTCGATTCACCTTAATGGGGAGGAGATTCAGCAAGTGTGGTTAGTAAGGTGATCCGTTCCCTCCTGGCTCCCTGCCCGTCAGGGAGCCTCCCATGAGGGATTTCAAATGTCAATCAAAAATTGGGAATATGAAACTGAAGATGTGTGGAATAAGGAAACTGAGGGCTCAGGTGCTGCCAGCCATAGTTTTGGTAGCATTTATTTTGATGGTTAATTCTGCCAAATCACAAGATGGAAACGCTGGAATCAACGAAGCTAATACCCAGGTCCGGAGCTATTTCGACTCTGGAACCAATCTGATGTATGCGGTCGGAGCTGTATTAGGTTTGATTGGTGCAGTTAAGGTGTATCAGAAATGGAATTCAGGTGATCCCGACACAGGTAAGGTTGCAGCGGCCTGGTTCGGGAGCTGTGTTTTCCTGGTAGTTGTAGCAACAGTGATTCGCTCGTTCTTTGGTATTTAATGTCTAACAGTGTCTACGATATTAACAAGGGAATAAACAAGAGTATTGAATTTAAAGGATTAAAGGCCCAATACATTTGGTACCTGGGTGGTGGACTGATCTGTTTACTGATTTTGTTCGCCGTTCTCTATGTCTGCGGAGTCAATACGTTTATTTGTCTGGCAGTTATCGCAATCTTGGGCACAGCATTGTTTATTCACGTGTATCGGCTGAGCAATACTTATGGGGAACACGGAATGATGAAAAATTTAGCTCGGCGAAGTATTCCGAGGAATCTAAAGTCTATCAGTAGGACGTGTTTTTTTAAGAAATGAAAAAAGTGTGTTATGGAAAAATGGCTGAAAGATGTGTTGCCGGTAAAGGGTGTTGAGCACGACAGTATTTTGTCCAAAATGGGCGATGTTACCATTGTTTACGAAGCTGTCCTTCCTGAGATTTTCACCCTGTCAGATCAGGAGTATGAAGCTTTCCACCAATCCTGGATCAAGGCCATAAAGGTGTTGCCCAAACATTCCATCTTTCACAAACAGGATTGGTTCGTAGACAGCAAATACAAACCAGATTTTTCTTCGGCCGACCTGAGCTTCCTGACAAGGGGAAGTGATCGATTTTTTAATGAAAGACCCTTTTTAGATCATCGATGCTTTATCATGCTCACCAAAAAGCCAAATAGCCGAAAAGTATCTACATCATTGTTTTCTACGCTGCTTCGGACATCCCTGGTTCCTGAAGAAACAATAAAGCCCCAACTAGTACAGGATTTCCTGGACAGTTGCGGTCAATTTAAACGTATCCTGGAGGACAGCGGATTTGTTAAGTTGAAGAGGTTAACCGATGAAGATTTGGAAAGTTCCAGGGAGAAGGCGGGACTAATTGAGAGGTACTGTTACCTCACGACAGAATCAGAAGTTCCTATTGTGGCGGATATTACTTTTGACAACGGAATACAGGTAGGATCCAATCATTGTCATCTTTATACACTGGCGGATGCCTCAAACCTGCCTCCTTTTTGCGGATCACGGATTAATTACGACCGGTATTCAACGGATAAGACCAAGTTCAGTGTTGGATTTGCATCTGTTTTAGGACAGTTGCTTCCCTGCAGTCATATTTATAATCAGTACATTTTTATCCAGGATGCCCAGAAAACCATCCAAAAACTGGAGAGCCGGCGATTGAGGCTTCAATCCCTTAGTGCGTATTCCAGGGAAAACACAATATCACGGGACGCTACCAATGATTTCCTGAATGAAGCGATCAGTCAGCAGCGTCTTCCCATAAAGTCCCATTTCAATATTCTGGCTTGGACCGATGATAAGGACAAACTAAAAGAAATAAAAAACCTGGTATCATCAGCTTTGTCCCAGATGGATGCTGTACCCAAACAAGAACTAGATGGAGCACCGCAGATCCATTGGGCAGGTATACCAGGCAATGCTGCCGATTTTCCCATGAATGATACTTTTGACACTTTTGCCGAGCAGGCGACTTGCTTCCTGAATTTGGAGACAAACTATCGCTCCTCTATCAGTCCAATAGGAATTCGGTTGGGCGACCGACTCACCGGAAGACCTGTTCACGTCGATATCAGCGATGAGCCCATCAAACGAGGAATTTGTACTAATCGGAACAAATTTATCCTTGGTCCGTCAGGAAGCGGAAAAAGCTTTTTTACCAACCATATGGTTCGGAGTTATTATGAGCAAGGAACGCATGTGGTCATAGTCGATGTTGGTCATAGCTACAAGGGTCTATGTGATATGGTAAATGGCTATTACTTCACCTATTCCGAAAAAGACCCTATTCGCTTTAATCCATTTTATATAGGAGAGGGCGACAGCCTTGACACCGAGAAAAAGGAAAGTATTAAAACACTCTTGCTCGCTTTATGGAAAAAAGACAATGAATCGTTCAACCGTTCCGAGTATGTAGCACTTTCTGATGCTCTCCAACTTTATTTCGAAAAGCTTGAACGTGACGATACGGTTTTTCCATGCTTCGACACCTTTTACGAGTATCTGCAAAGTGACTTTGTGAAAAAGTTAGCTGGTGACCGCGTTAAAGAAAAGGACTTCGATATCGACAACTTTCTTTACGTGCTGCGTCCGTATTATAGAGGAGGAGAGTTTGACTACCTGCTTAATGCTACTCAAAACCTGGACCTATTGCAAAAGAGATTCATTGTATTTGAACTCGATAACATTAAGGACCATCCGATTTTATTTCCGGTTGTTACTCTTATCATCATGGAAGTATTCATCTCCAAGATGAGAAAGTTGAAGGGAATCAGAAAAATGATTCTTATCGAGGAAGCCTGGAAAGCGATTGCCAAAGAAGGTATGGCCGAGTATATAAAATATTTGTTCAAGACTGTTCGTAAGTTTTTTGGAGAAGCGATAGTGGTTACGCAGGAAGTTGAAGACATTATTAGTTCACCGGTTGTCAAGCAGGCGATAATTAATAACAGTGATTGCAAAATCTTACTGGATCAGTCTAAGTACCAGAATAAGTTCGACCAGATCCAGGAACTCCTGGGGCTGACTGAGAAGGAAAAAGCGCTGGTGCTATCAGTGAATAAGGCCAACGATCCTTTACGCCGCTACAAAGAAGTGTTCATCTCTCTTGGTGGGATGTTGTCAAGGGTCTATCGGACTGAGGTTTCGCCGGAGGAATATATGGCATACACCACGGAAGAAACCGAGAAACTCAAAATGCAACAATACGCCTTGAAGTACGGGAGTATCGAAAAGGGCATAGCTACCCTTGTAGCAGAATCAAAAGACATATAAAATTTTGACCATGAAGATACTACTAGTATTGTTTGTTTTTGTAATAGTGTCCTGTGGTTTGGGATCGGGGAACGATGTTGAACATTTCATCCCGGGGATATATGTTGCCGAGTGGAGAACCGAATTCGCCTATGCGAAGGATACGTTGCAGATCAAGCAAGCTGATCAAAGCCAACAGGCGACGTACATTATTGGTCGCAGAACATACTATCAGTACAATCAGCAAACCAAACCGCTGCCGCCGCAGCATAAGGTGGAAACTTGGATTGCAAGTTGGTCTGCCGGCACGGGTATTCTCACAGTTGACAAGAATGGAAGGAGTATCACTTTCCAGCCCGAGGATAAACTATTGAAGATGGGCATTAAAGTATATCGGAAGCTATAAAAAACAATACGATGAACAAAATTACAATACTCTACGCGCTTGCTTCAAGCATGTCATTTATACCTGTACAATCTGTCAATGCACAATTTCCAATCGCAGATATCATTAAAGCGGCAGTTGTTAAGGTGATCAAGGCGACTGATCTTGCTGTACAGCGTCTCCAAAACCGAACTATCTGGCTGCAGAATGCCCAGAAAAGCCTGGAGAATACCCTGTCAAAAGCAAGGTTAGAAGAAATAACAGGATGGGTCGAAAAGCAACGCCTTCTCTACAAGGATTATTTTGAAGAGCTGACAAAAGTGAAAACCACTCTCGCATATTACCATCGAATTCGAGCCATAGGCGATAAACAGGTTCGCATGGTCCAGGAATACAAGCGAGCATGGTATTTATTGCGGCAGGACGAGCATTTTACAGCTCAGGAAATTGTCTATATGGGTAAAGTGTACACGGGAATACTTGACGAAAGTTTAGACAATCTCGACCAGGTATTGATGGTTGTATCCTCCTTTACTACTTCAATGACTGACGCCAGTCGGCTGCAAATCATCAATCATGCATCCGATAAAATTGACGATAATTATTACGACATGAAGCGGTTCAATAAGCAGAATACGATGTTGAGCCTTCAAAGAGCCAAAGACCAGGCTGACGTGGAAGTGATTCGAAAACTTTATGGTATCGAATAACTGCCTTTTTAAACCTTTGACAATGAAGAAAATTCTCATAATCACTTTGACCGTAATTACCTGCGTGACGTCCCAAGCTCAGACGGTAGCCGAATGGACTCAACAGCGTAAAACCCAGCTTAAATACCTCCTGAACCAGATTGCCAGCCTTAGAGTTCATGTGCAGCACGTGCAGGAGGGGTACCGAATTCTTGACAGGGGGCTGGAGGCAATTGGCAGCATCAAACGCAGCGACTTTAACCTCCATGAACAGTTTTTTGCTGAATTGACAACGGTAAACCCAGTCATACGAAATCACTCCGCTGTTGGGAAAATCCTTTATTACCAAACGATGTCTATGAAACATTACAAAAAAGACATTCGACGAATAAGGGCCAGCTCGGAGTTTTCTACTGGAGAATTGCAACACATTGACGTTTTATACGGAAGACTCCTCGAGTCGTCTGATGACTGCCTTAATAATTTGATTGATGTGGTAACTGATCAATCGTTAACCCTGTCCGATGATGAACGATTGAAACGGTTAGTGAAGCTTGAAAGAATTGCCGAGGAGACTTGTAATATGATCCGGGTATTCGGACAGGAAAATCTTGTGCTTGTGTTAAATCGAAAACAAGAACAGCGCGAAATCCTTATGGCACGAAAGAACTATGATCTCGTTCAACCTTGATAATATGAAAACAATATTGATTTTATTCCTTTTCATGGCATCTCAAATCCGGGCAACTTCTCAGGAACAAGAAATTCAGCAGTTGCTATTAAATGTCGAGAAGCTTTCACAGTTCAAAAAAATGCTCTCGGAACTTAAGAAGGGCTATGAAATCGTCGCTAAAGGCTACACAGCTATCAAAGACATTTCAGAAGGTAATTTCAGTTTACATGAAGCGTTCCTGGACGGCTTGCTGGCTGTGAGTCCAACCGTTCGAAAGTATAAACGTATTCAGGACATCATCTCACTCCAGGTCCGACTGGTTAAAGAATATAAAGCTGCCTGGGGTCGATTCAGAGCCAATAACAATTTTACCATTGACGAGATCGGATATATTGGCCGGACATATGACAGGCTTCTTTCTGTGAGTATGACCTCGGTCGAAGACCTGGCAACGCTTCTGACAGCTGGAAAGTTGCGAATGTCAGATCATGAACGTTTATCAGCAATAGACCGGATTTATGAAGAAATGAAAGAACGTGTTATTTTTTTAAGACAGTTCAATAACAGTACGTCCATTTTGGCGGTGCAGCGAGCAAGAGAAAAAAAGGATGTAGAGACATTGCGCTCACTCCATGATATAAAGTGAGTCAGTAAAAGTTGTGTGTATGAAACAGTGTGTAAGAGTTTGCCAGCTAATGCTGGGTGTCCTTCTATTCCCCGTACTTGCCTCGGCGCAGATAGCGTCGGAGATTCATAGTCTTCATTCGGTGCTGGAAAAGTTATATGATGATATGGTTCCCTTGTGCAGCCAACTAATTGGTGTTGGAAGAGGGATTGCAGGTTTTGCGGCCACCTGGTATATCGCTACCCGTGTCTGGGCGCATATTGCCCGTGCGGAGCCAGTTGACTTTTACCCCTTGTTCCGACCATTTGTACTAGGATTTGCCGTAATCATATTTCCCTCCGTGCTCGCAATGATTAACGGCGTCATGAAGCCAACCGTTTCGGCAACCTCTGGAATGGTTGAGAACTCCGACAAGGCTATTGCCGCCCTTCTGAAGCTTAAAGAAGACGCTATCAAAAACACCGTTTACTGGCAAATGTATGTCGGTCAGTCTGGCGACGGTGACAGGGATCGTTGGTACCAATACACCTTTGATGAAGATCCGTCAGATGAGGGCTGGATTGAAGGGATCGGCAATTCCGTCCGGTTTGCGATGTCAAAATTCTCCTATAACGTCCGGAACACAATCAAAGAATGGATGGCAGAAGTTTTAAAGGTGCTTTATGAAGCTGCCGCTCTCTGCATAAATACCATTCGCACCTTTCACATGGTGGTTTTAGGTATCCTTGGTCCGCTTGTGTTTGGAATAGCGGTATTCGACGGCTTTCAGCACACGCTCACAGTCTGGATAGCGAGGTATCTGAATATTTTCCTGTGGTTACCGGTGGCCAACATTTTCGGGGCCATCATGGGTAAAATCCAGGAGAATATGTTGAAACTGGATATTTCCCAGATACAAGATCAGGGCGATACCTTCTTCAGCTCCACGGATGTTGCATACCTCGTTTTTATGATTATCGGAATTGCAGGGTATTTCACGGTGCCATCAGTCGCAAATTATATAATCCATGCCGGTGGAAGCAATAGCCTGCTTCACAAAGTTACCAATGGTTTCAGCAGTTCCACGAGATCGGTCATGGGGTCGGCCGCCTCCCAGGGGTCGACGATGGTCAGGGATGTGTACGGCGACGCCAGGGGGATGATTTCTGGAGGTTACCAAGCAGGCGGAAGTGATTATTTCAAAGATAAAATTTCTGGAAAGTGATGTTCAGGCAAATGAAAAACATTGATACAGCTTTCAAGTATGTGAAGGGATTCACCCTGTTGGTGGTGCTTGGCTGTTTTCTTTTATCGGCTTTTGCGATTTACCGCAGTTTCAGGCTGGTCGGGCAAATTCAGTCCCAGGTCTATGTGCTGGCTAATGATAAAGCGATTCAGGCGTATTCATCCGACCGACGGGAAAATTTGCCTGTTGAAGGAAGAGACCATGTGAAAAACTTCCACCAGCTTTTCTTTTCTCTGGATCCAGATGAGAAGGTAATACAGGCAAACATAACCAAGGCACTGTACCTGGCTGATGCATCTGCCAAGCGCCAATACGACAACCTGAAGGAGAGCGGGTTTTACATCAACCTCATTTCCGGAAATGTGAGCCAACAAATAAAAATAGACAGCGTATCTGTTAGCATGGCAAGTTCGCCTTACTATTTCCGGTGTTATGCATCACAGAAAATTATACGCACCACCTCAATTGTTTCCCGAAATCTGATAACAGAAGGCTTCTTACGAGAAGTCAGCCGGTCAGATAATAATCCACACGGGTTCCTGATTGAACGGTGGTCGACTATTGAAAATAAAGACATAAAGGTTCAAAACAGATAGACTGTGAAAATGAAAGCGAAAATAATTACCGACCAGACCCAATCAAAAATGAAGGATAAGGTTGCGGACAGGATTGTCAAGGCAGTCTTAACAGTTCAAAAACGTTGGACATTATTCTTGAATAATTGGATGGACAAACAATCGCATAAAGGGAAGAAGCGGGCTGTGTTTGCTTTCATAATCGTCTCCGGGGGTCTCAGCGTTTGCACGGTGGTAGCGCCGTTCATTTCTAAACCTGTACCGGCATTAAGAATCAGCCAGATCAAAACATCGGAGTTTATGACTGCAAATGGAGATGAGACTACCAGGACTGAAGTGCGAATCAGCGAGCAGGAGTATCAGCGTGCCAGGAGTTTTCATCATTTTCTGGATAGTCTCCGAGCCTTCCATGCAGGAAAATTGAAAGTAGACAGCATTCTCAAGACTCACCCGGGCTTGCTGGATAGCACAATGCGGTTGGTGCACTTATATAATCTTCAAAAATCTAAACAATAGTTTATGCAACAAATCTCTCCCGCGCTTAGGCGAAAACGAAAATTTCTCACAATAGTCCCTCTACTCGTGATTCCATTTCTGACCATGATTTTCTGGGCTCTGGGTGGTGGGCAGAAGGCAGATGCCCAAACTGTCACTAATGCCAACCCTGGATTAAACTTACAACTCCCGGATGCAAAATTCAAGGAAGGAAAGGAAATAGACAAAATGGGATATTACGACCGTGCTGCGGCTGATTCAGTGAAGTTAAAGGCGCTAATGAAAGAGGATCCCTACTATCAAAACGGCCTTGACATTCGTCCAGACTTTCCTTCAAACTCAATGTCTTTTGCTGAGAAAATGACCTGGCAGGATACAAATCTGGATCACTTTGGTGCCACGGAAAGCAAATATGCCGATCCAAATGAGGAAAAGGTTTACCAAAAGCTTGCGAAACTAAACGATGTACTTGCGGGTTCGCAACGTGAAGCTTCTCGTGGTTCTCACCAGACCATGGAGACTTCTTCAAACCCAGAGTTGTCCGCAGAGTTACATCAGCTGGAGAAAATGATTAAGGAGTTGGAGGGGTCGAAAAGTGAAGAAGATCCTGAGTTAGCACAGCTAAACTCGGTGCTCGACAAAATCATTGATGTACAGAATCCGCAACAGTCTACACCAGGGGTTTCGAAAAAAGAGCCGGATGTACCGGCTGATACGGTTTTCAACCTAGATCCACGCGGCGCTATTGGCCTAATCGACACTACTCCAGAGGACAGTAACGACGTTGACGGCTTTTACAACCTGATTTCAGAGGAAAGGTCGTTAGGGACTTCAAACGCAATCGAGGCGGTAATTCATGAAAACCAGACATTAGTGAATGGTTCAGTCGTTAAAATGCGACTACTGCGGGATGTCTTTATCAGCAATGCAAAGATTCCTAAGGGCACTTTCGTTTACGGGCAGGCTGCGCTCAATAATGAACGATTGATTATATCCATTAATTCTGTTCTTTATCTCAGCCACATTTTCCAGGTTAAAATGAGTGTTTATGATTTAGATGGCATCGCAGGTTTATTCATCCCCGGGGCTATTTCAAGGGACGTGGTTAAACAATCTACAGGTAATTCAATTCAGGGTATCAATTTGACATCATTGGACCCATCGATCGGTATGCAAGCTGCTAATGCAGGAATTGAAACTGCGAAAACCTTCTTGGGCAAAAAGGCGAAGCTGGTAAAAGTCCAGGTTAGAGCTGGTCACAAAATATTTATTTACGATCAAAACTTTTCAAAATGAGAAAATTATTGAGTTTTTTGTGGATTTTGGCGCTTTGTTATACCGCCTCCGCTCAAACCAGAGTAATTGCAATTTCTCCGAAAAAAACCGTTAGTCTGATATTTAGAGATCCAGTCATTCATGTTGATCGCGGTTCCAGTAAAGTACTTGTGCAGCAAGTTCCCGGAGCTAACAATGTGCTACTAGTGAAGGCAAATAACAAGGCTCAGGATACTACAACTTTAAGTGTTGTTACCAAGACCGGGGAGGTGTATGCGTTCATTGTTCATCCTGTAAGTGAGGTCGACACGCTCGTGTATCATCTGGACTCTGAAAGGCATATTTCTATCAGTGATTATGCGAAGTCACTGCTGAGATTAAGAGAACGAATATTTTCTATTAAGGACCGAAAGTACAACATGCAGTGCCGAGTGGCGGGGATCTATATAAAGGATGATGTAATCTTCTTCAATCTGGTTATGGAGAACAATAGTCCTATTGCGTTCGATGTTGATGTTTTAAAATTTGAGATAAGGAACAGCAAAAAAAATAAAAGGTCAGCCATTCAGGAAATCGAACTTGTGCCTGTTTTAGTTGCAGGAAATCCATCACGAATTCCGGCGTTTACAAAATCTGCCCTTGTACTAGCCTTTGATAAGTTCACTCTACCCGATGGAAAGCATCTCGATGTTCAACTATTTGAGGAGAACGGTGGGAGGCATCTTCACATGAAAGTTCGGAATCGTCATTTGGTCAGGTCGGTAGTCTTGACGGACCTGAATTGATGCTATGGAGTTCGTGGAGGTGACTAATGCTTTTTAAAAAACAATGTATTAAGGAATGATATGGATCCAATGAAATTTGCTGACTGGCATTTAGAGAAGCTATTTCAGTCTTTTGATTGGAAAGCTGCTTTTTACGATCCACTGCATGATCAGGTGGAGGCCACCACTGAAGAGGAAATCCAAGATCTAGCGCGTATGGAAACTCTTATTGTCAACGTCGAAAAATTATGGGGCGGTACTGACACCGATAGAAATTATGCACGCATGCTTTCGGAAAGATATTGGCGAGGAACAGACATGGAAAATATGATGGCTCAAATATTTCAAAATAAAAAATACAAAATTATGAACGAGGCTAATTTAAAGTACTTAAAAGACAACGTAAAGTACATGGGTTTTGGAGAGGTATTAAGTTCTGGTATCGAAAAGGAAATTGGCAGAGGTGCTGCTGAATTCAGACTGCATTTCCAGGGTGAGATTAACAAGAAGAATACTGAGGCGGTATTACATTTCCGGAAGTCAGATACGAGCGATATGTATTTCTTCAACAAATACGATGTGCGCGTGGATAAGGAAAAGGACGGTCCTGCCCTGGCGCAGACCTTTTACATCAATAAAGGGCAGGGGGTAACATTGAAAGAGGCGTATAATCTTCTGGAAGGCCGGTCTGTTTACAAAGAATTGACAGATAAACAGGACCAGAAATACAACGCCTGGGTGCAATTGGATTTCGGTGCAAAAGACAAGAACGGCAATTTCGAACGCAAACAATTCCACCAGAACTATGGTTTTGACTTGAAGGAAGCGCTTAGTTATTATCCTATTAAAGAATTGGGTAACCCAGTGGATAAGGAGAAATTGATCAAATCCCTGGAAAAGGGCAACAATCAGTCAGTCACAATGCAATATAACGGTACTGAGACAAAGGTCTATATTGAAGCAAATCCGCAATTTAAAGGGATCAGTTTGTTTAACGGCAAGATGCAATCATTTTCTCAGAAGGAGAAACAGGAGATTATGCTTAAGCCGGAGGGCGCGAAAAAAGAGAAGTCTGAAAACCAGACATTGGACTTAAGTCAAACCGGGGGAGAGAAAGTGAAAACTCAGAAAAAGCCCAAAACTGATCCCTCGCTTGCTGAAAAATCTAACCAACTCTTACCAAAAAAGAGGAACGGCTCCAACAAAGGCCTATCAGTCTAAGTGGAATTAAATCACACGATATCGAGCTTTTTAGGCCGTGCACAAGCCGACCCTCGGATTGGCTCGAAGCATATAAGCCTGTACCTGGCTATAATAGTGCTGTATTCTAAAGAATGCCAGTCGGGAACTATTGTTGCGCAACGGGAGCTCTTTATGGCTTTAGCCAAAATTAGTTCTCGATCAACTTATAATAAATGCATTAATGATTTGAGCGAGTGTGGTTATCTGGAATACATTCCATCCTACAGTCCTGGAAGCTCAAAAATTCGCATTCTTCAAGCATGAAGACTATTCAAAGTCAGCCCATCCTTTTCCCCCTGAGTCCGGATGATTTCTGGAGTCAATTGCGAATTATTGTTCAGGAGGAGCTGGCGAAGAACATGCCTAACCAGAAACAAAAAATTGAATTTGATGTACCGGGTCTTGTTTATAAGCCATTGTACAAAATCAATGAAGTATGCCTAATGCTTGGGGTTACACGTCCTACTATTTATGACTGGGTGCGTATAGGCAAGCTTAAACCATATAAAATCCGATCACGGGTATATTTCCTTTGGAGCGATCTTGCCCTTCTCTTTGAGCCGAAAAAATCCTTATGAATTTAAGTGTGGGGAATTGAAATTGTTTATGACCGTAAACTCAAATTCTTGCTAGGAGGTTGGTAAATGGAGTTTCATATTGAAATCACTTTGACACGCGGTTTAATATTTATTAATTATTACGGAGCAAAGGAGTAGAGCCCGAGACATTTCGGTTACGGGTAAAATGAAGATATAGTTATTGAGAGCAATTTCCTGTTAATGGAACTCTTGGGGAAATCAAATGTTGCGGCATTCAGGCAAGAGGAAGTTCGAAGCCGAATCACAGAGAAACTCCAGATCAATGCCCAGATGAATGAGTACCAACACTCGGGAAGAAATAATGTAGCTTAGTTTTGATTTAGATTAGGAGTTCATTCTGTGAATATTGATGTGTTACTTACATTTTTTTAATTGCGGGGAACTGTCACGGAAGACATCAGGATTTATGCTTTAATTAAATACGCCTCAACGTAACATAGTTTTCTAGTTTTATTATGTTAGGATTACGGCAAACCGTAATAATTGGCGACCTCTAACATATATATTCGTTTTTTTAACGTTAACAATTAAAGACTATGGCAGACAATCCTAAAGACACAGGTCATCCCGACAGAGATTTGATTAATATTAATCAGGATTTCGAAGTAAGATATTGGTCAAATAAATGGGGAATATCTTCTGACCAATTAAAGCAGGCGCATAAGAAAGCACAGCCTAGTGAATTAGTACGTAAAGTTCACGATGCCGCGGTTGCCCTCGGATTCATGAAAACTAAGATTTAAAGGAACTAGATAAACTTCCTGATGGATTTCCTAACCGGTGGTTGGGAAATCCTCTCAAGCGAAAAAATACCAACCAGTGCTTTGGAAATTAGGTGGCCCGCTACAGGTGAGTTGGCCGCACAAGATTCAGCTATTGTGTAAATTCAAGACGAGAACGAACGGAATTTCTATGAAATTGAGGCCATTCAAAATAATTGGGGTAAGAGAGAATTAATTCGACAATACGACTCATCTCTCTATGAAAGGATTGCGTTAAGCAAGAATAGAAAAGCTAGTAAATTCTGCATCTTCTTTATGCAACTCATAGTCTGGGTTATAGCTCAAATTTCGTTTAGGAGATATTTTTTAGCGAATGTAGGAAGCGAAAAGACCAGCGAATGATCAATCATCAAAACAGTAGATCATAATAAATATTCTTTCAATCTCCGTGTCGGGATCAGTCCTAATAATATTGAGTAAATGATCCTTTAGCCGCATGCTTTTGCGGAACCTTCTTTTGAAGGAGGTAGTAAAATGATTATACAGCCAGTCTGTGTTGAAGTTCTTATAATCGAAATTATCCGGATCATTGAGCCATCTGTAATAGGCTCCCATGTCCGGGGCCTTTGTTGCGATTGTTGCGGGTACAGGTACTCCGAAGTGCAGGCAATAGTTAAAAAAATTATCGATCCTGTTATCGGTGTAGTATTCCTTATTCACATAAAGTCGCCTTTGCTGTCCTTTTTCAATCAGCTTTTCCACCTCTTGGAGATATTTGGCCTGAAAACCGGGGTCCGGTACAAGGACCTCAAACATTGTTGCCAAATAATACTGGCCGGCGTCAAAGTCATGGCTTAATTTGTTCATCACGGTTTGCCGTATTGTCACCTTTTGATCTTCATTCACAATCGTTTTGAAAATATTACCGACACTGAACCAGTCGCTGGTTTTTAACTCACTCATTTTATCCAGGAGCTCCTCGTTCACCACCTTCAACTCTTCATTCGTCAATTCTATTTCGATCTTCCTGTCGTTCATTAGCCCCACGATCGTCTCAAAGAAATTATCCGTGCCGAACAATTTGCTTTTCAACGCAGCCTTATAATATGATTGCAGAACTTCATCTGAAAGAACATCCTTCTTGCGGTAGAGGAAAAACCGAAAATGTTTCAACATTTGGAAATAGAACAATTCACCTTCTTCCTCCAACAGGACAAGACTCTTTACTGCAAGCCGGTTAATAAGGTCCCTATCCATTTTCAGCATAGCAAGAAGGGTGAGGGCATTATATATGACCTGACTATAACTGTCCCAGAAAAACCGTTTATTAAGATCGTTCCCGCTCTTAAAGATTGTCGTAACGGCCTTATGATTATCCAGCATGTATTCAAAACTATCGGTAAATGTGTTTCCATCACTGGCTGTTTGATAGTATTCAATCTCTTTCAGCTTGAAACGGTTCAGGAATTTCTGCATATCCTCCGCATTTCCCGCCAGCAACAATTTATTTAACAAATCATCATTAAAATGAATGAGTTTTCCACTCATCAGGTCGTTGTTGCCGTAAGAAGCCAGCAGGCCCATTGTATATTGTCTTGCCAGGCTCTCATAATCCCCGTTCACATCGTAAATAATACCATTCTGATTAAGGAAGTTCTCTGTCGTAGTATAGAGCTCACGAAGCCTCCGCACATTCTGGTTGAATCCCGTATTCTGGCCATAGTGATGATCAGTAATGATATTCAGCTTTTCCTGCATTCTCTTGAACGGGTTGCTGATGAACTGTATCTCGTGGATATACTGTAGTAGCTGATCATCTTCAAAATGATGATTACACTCCCGGAATACTTTGTCCAGGTCGATCTTCAATAACTCCCCGGCCAGCTTTCGTATTTCGGAATTATCCCAATAATCGCGCTGCAGGTACGGCGCCAGATTGCGAAGGTTGAAAGCGAGAATATAATAGATAATATCTCTCTGGGGTTTGTAGTTGTTAAATATGGCCTGGTACAACTTTGCCGCTTCCACAAAACGACCTATCTTATATTGCCCGTAAATAAACCTGAGCTGATGGACGAGGGAGTCATCGCTACCTTCTTCCTGTGGTTCCCGTTCTCTGTGCAACAAATGTGCGAACTGGAAACGTTTGTATGTACACAGTGAACAAAGACAGGAAAACGGATGACCACTGTAAACAAGCGGCACTGCATCCTTTTCCTTGAAAGCAATCCACTCCACCAGGTTATCAGCCAGGTAGCGGAAGATCAGCCTGATCTTTTTTTCGTCTTCAGCGTCCCTGATATGGTCTTTTCCTGTTGTGATCTCATCATTCTCTATTTTGATTAGGGTGAGCAGGTCATACACTTCCTGGTTATCCGTTACCAGCGTATACGGATCGGGCCTGTAAGGAAAAACATCAGCTTTCGCAAAGGGATAGTGAACAGTAAACAGCTCTTTGGGAATTATATGCAGGAGTTCAAACCGTTTGACGAGGTAGTCATAAACCTGATCCAGTACCGGTTTGGTTCTGTCAACCGGTATGCTGTTTTGGACCTTACCTGACCTCCTTTCGAAATCAGGTGTCCTCCGCTGTATACCTTTTTTGTCAAAGGGATCATAGATGTCTGCGAAGTCAATATAAAAATGGCAGGATATTCCCTGGAAATTGTCGGTGATGTCCGAGTGCAAAATTGTTTCGGGCATCTTCGCAAATTCATTCGTGTTACCCGAGAGGAAATAGAATTCCGCTTGTTCCTGTTCTTTCAAATAATTGAACGCTGAAAAAATTAGCTCGGCATCATTGGTATGATCTTTTTTGGTATTCCAGAAAGGTCTTTTACCCGCCTTGCGCTGCGCGCTGATCATCCCATGCACGGAAGCCGGTGTTTCAATCTTCAATCCTTTTTCCCCGATCAGTTTGTCTATGACATCTAGTTGTGAACGCAAGGTCTGCCTTGTCTCATCGACCTTCTGCTGGATGAACTCCGCAGAAAAATCCCTGAATATCTTACGGAGTCGGGCTTCTTCCTTATGGCCTTTCAAGGACGTTTCAATATTTGCCAGCTCCTCTTCACGGTGCTTTTTCCATTCGGTAATAAGAACATCAGGCACCAGTAGATCGACATACCCGTGAGTTATCCAAAAGTCAAGTTCTTTCAGGTGGTGACTGAATTCAGTTTTTGAAACCAGTCGTTTCCAGATGTCAGTATCTATAAGCAAAAATGTCTTCGGGGTCATCGTGGGCTCGTTAAAAGTTAGCTTACGAAGGTACGACAGCCCGGGCTGACATGCGGTATCTAAAAAAACAGTGCAGCGAACGTTTTTCATATAAACTGCTATTCATTTCATATAGCGTTTGCCTCAAACGCATTCGACAATTGTATTCATAACTAATCCGAGAGTTTATGTTACAAAATATCTCCTGGTCGCAATACATCACTATCCTTCTTGTCGCGACCGTAATTTATTATCTGTTTATCTGGATCGTTTTCTTCAAGGCAAGGTTGCCAGTCTTGTCAGGTGTTTCTGGCCTTGGGCCGGTGTAATTTTTTGACTACAATGGGAATCAAGGGACCAAGAATTCCCTACCATAAAGGGTAGTCCCCGAGCCGAGATTAGATTTTAAATCTAGGCCAACCATGTGGCAATCGCAGCGAACCCGCGCCGTTAGTGGGTTTGCTCATTTCTACTCTACCTTGTTCTGATACTACAATAATTAGGTGAATGGATGAAGGCCTAATACCTGCAGGTAATTTCTGGAAATGCGATCGGCAAAGCACTTGGGTATAGTATCCAGCGAAGGAAAGAGTTATCACAGGATACCCCCGATGGAAACCTGAATATCAATAACAACCAGGTGAGCAAACTCCTGCCGCAGACAGTTGAGCCCGCTTTTTTAAAAACTTTACTCAACAATCAAATGTTGGGTTGGGTGGATGGATACTTTACTGAAACAAAAAAAGGGAGTAAAAAGAGACTGAATGGCAAGTTGTGGTGAAGGGCTTTTGATTTTCAATAATTTGTCGACAAGGGTTCAAATCCCACCATCACCTGTATTCAAATCGCATCGTTAACATCGACTCAATTCCGAGAAATGAGTAAGGTGCCTTCAGCAGCAATTTTCATTTACAAGTACACTTTTCTATTTTAGTCTCTATGAGGCGGTTTTACGGAAACGCGAATTTTCAGCCGGTTTGATGGGGATGAAGGTGTTTTAGATTCAATAAAAAAATTCAACTAAGTTCTTTTTTTGATTGTTGTGTTCCTTTTTATTTCATATTTGTTGTACCACCATTAATTAACCACCATGCCTCCCACCAAGGCACTCCTGCTTGTTGTATTCAGCACCTGCTGTGCTTTGTCCTCCGGAGCGAATGGAAAAAGGACTGGATGGACGTGGCCTTCACGGAACTAGTGAAAAAAATCAGCAAAGAGTAATTTGCATCCAGACACAAGGGGATCGGTTGCTCACACTATCACACACCCTGATCCCGACGTCAATTCGGGCGCTATGGAATGCACTGGATATCATGGGTCCCGGATGAATGTATAAAGCCGCAACTCAATGACGCACCAATTTCAACGTAGTAGACGTAGAGGCCGTTTTTATTTTCATAAGGTATATCCCTTTCTGTAGTTCGGGTCCCATGTTCATAGGATAGTTCACCCATATTCCGGCACCTTCGATAGAATGGCGGGCCAGCTGCCGCCCGGACACATCATACAGCATGAGCTCCGCTTTTTCTCCCAGCGGTAAAAAGTAGGACAGAATGCAATTACCTGTACTGGGATTCGGGTAGACCACGAATTGCTGCTGTTTGCCCACTGGAATGGAAATACTTTCCGAAATGGACTTTTGTCCGTTAATATCAACCGGCCGGATGCGGAAGTAATGCACTTCTTGAGTTTGAGGTGCATAATGGAAACTGTATTGCTGAGTAGTGGTTGACTTTCCGAGACTGCTAACTGTACCGGTCTTGCTGAAGTTGTTCGCCAAGAAATCCGTTTTCCCGACGGCTACTTCCATTTCGAATTCATGGATATTAATTTCCGCTGGAGTTTCCCATTCCAGCCGGAGGCCCCCATCAACCGGTTTGCCGGTAAATTGATTGATATTGACTGGAAGGGCGCTGCGGTTATCCATCCCGCCGTTGCTGATTCGAAGTTCAACGTTTCCTACGGTTTTCAGTTCAACGTAATAACCAGATTGATATGGCACAATGTGTAGCTTGTCGCGGTCTAAAAATATCCATTTCCCATGGAGGTTGTCGCTTATCAGCGAGTTGATTTCATTGGTCGAGTCCGATTGATAAACTGAAATCCCCACACGATAAGGATTGACCGGGACGAAGCAGGTTGCGCAGGTATTGTCTTGCAACAAGCGAAGCATTTCCGCATCTTGGATGTACAGGCGTAAAGTAAAGGAATCCGAGCCCGGGTGTAACATCGTGAAAGTTCGTTCCAGGTAAACCTGCCCGTGAAAGTTACCCGGAGAAACATTGCTGGATACAACTGCGGTAGCGGGCGCGGAACCTTCTAAGCGTTTCCACTGCGCGAATAATTGATCGTTCACCACAACGTTTTCCCAGGTCATCCCTCCTGGCGCTGTTGGAATAGTTGCGTTTGCATTGCCGTAGAATATTTCCGGTCCGTTCTCATAAAGATGAATATCGTCAATGGCGATTCCCTCAAAATTTAACCGGTCGTCACTTCGGAAGTACAGCCGGAACTGAAATCGTTGCATGCCGGTTGGTAGCCCTGTCGTGGACACCTGCCAGCGGAAACCATCGGGTGAGTTAATGTGGGTGATGTAATTGTAGCTTTGCGCAGATGCGGGCAAAGGAAGCCAGTTAATGCCATCTCTTGTGTACTGGATCGAAAGCATGTCACAATAAGTCGTCAGCACGCACAAATCCGTCTGACTGGCGAGACTGAAACTAAGCATGGGGCGTTGTAACCCGGAGACATCAAATACCGGGGAGTAGAGATAGCCTTTTTCATTGACTTTGTATGATCCATGCAGGTTGGTTTTCCAACCTTTTCCCTTGCTGGCCGCTCCGAAAATGGTTCCAAACCCAATTTCACCATGTTCAAAACTCGTTTGGCCGGCTGCGTAGTAGTTTCCGTTATTTTCCTCGAACTGCTCCAGATACGGGAACTGGTCGATGACGGGGTAATGCATGACTTCAAAAGCCTGTTGGTCGTTTGCTGGATAAGTATCTCCCGGGAGTGCCGTCCATACCCGGAAGTGGTGTTTGCCGATCGTTAAATTGTTCAATTCTTCCGGAAACGTGACCAGCAGTTCACTGTGACCCGCGATCTGCGTCAAAGTGGTTTGCACCGCCGGGCGGTTATCCAGCTGATACCAGAGCGAGACATTGTCCTGAGCGGTCGAAGAGTAGTTTGCAACCCGTACCTGCACCGGAATATCCTGTTGGTGCCGGGTGTAGCTGATTGCCGGACTCGCCACCGACAACACCCCCATATCCCTGGAGCTATTGATGATGTTGAGGTTGTCAATTGCATATGAGGCGCCAGTACCTTTCTGACGCCAAAGCAACTGGAAGCTGCTGGAAAAATCCTGTCCAGCCTGGCTCAGCGCTTGTCCAAAATCCAGTTGTTTCACCTGATGGACGGTTTCCGGTCCGATCGGTCTCGACAGGTTCAAAACAGGAATCCAGGGTTGCGTGTCACTTCCTCTGATCCAAAGGGAATCCCGGGGAGTAACACTCATGGCAGATTGATAGTATGTCAGGTTACAGGTGATGTTATGGCTGCTGTTGTGGAAACCAGACAAATTGAAAGTAGCGGTTACTTCATTGTAATCCTCATTGATAATCGATGAACTGGACAATACCAGTGCGTGGCTGAATGAATCAATGAAGTTGGTATGCTGTAAGTTAACCCGGTTGAACGGGTGTCCTGATATGAGGTCAAATCGTTCCAACGATCGGATTCCCATGACCGGTAGTCGTAACTCCTGCTGATCGGCATTCTCAAAACTCTCCTGGTAGGGGACAGACAGGTCCATGGGGGCATTGGCTAAATGGCGAATGGTTTGCCTCGCAGTGTCATTGGTCGTGTTAATATCCATGGCATACCTTGCGACGACTTCAATATCGTAGTGGCCGGCATCCACTAAATCTGCTCTTTCACTAAACGTAAAATCGAGTTGTTCTCCGGGCAGGATGGGCTGATAGGTTTCCTCGCTGATGTATGATCCGCCCCCAATTCTGTACTGGAGCAAAATTCCCTGTACGGTGTTTTTGCCCGAATTCTCCAGGCGCACAGTAACCGCGGTTGCCGCGGAAAGTTGCGAAGACGTTTCCTTCCGGCCAGTGGCAGGGGAAACGATCGCTATCACGCGAAGGTCATGCTCGAAAAGGGAGTGTTCGCAATTGCCGGAATCCGGTTTTCTGGTGACTGCTGGCGAACGCCTACCCCTTTTACCGTTGTGAATGGCTGCCACACTGAAAAAATACGTTGAGTCGTCCAGGAGGTTAGATACCTGAAAGCTGGTTGACTGAGTGATGCCGATTTCCTGCATGCTCCCACCGACTGCTTTTAAAATGACGAAGCTATCGATTCCCGGGAGAGTGCTCCAGCTAAGCCCTGCGGAACCCGGGCATTGGTCGGCCGTGAGCGTTAGTACGGGCACGGGGATAATAGAAAAAAATAGGCTTTGTGCGAGTTGGTTATTTAACGGTTGCTGGACTCTTACGAGTACCTCGTTGGAAAGGGTGTCCGGAATCGTCCATTCATAGGTATAGCTGGAAGGCAGAGAATTTCCGATAGCCGACCAGGTATAGCCGCCGTCAGCAGAATACGTTAGCAGGGTCGGGTCTTCCTGCATGGCAGTATTCCATCGGATCAGCAACGTTTCCCCCGGGCTTACCAGCTCTCCGCCAGCCGGGTAATCTAGTTGAAGCGAATCTTTTACAAATTCGTAGACAACATAATAACCCTGTGAGTCGCCTTCGGTGATAGATGTACCGGAGACGGCTACTGTATAATTGCCAGCGGGTGGATGCTCGATGACGACCTGCTCGTGACAATTGATTCGGTCGACCCCAGGCCCGGCCACCAGGTCCACATTTGCGGCGACGGTGTCCAGCACTAACGGTAAATAACCGGTTCCTGCCTGATTTTTTACCACGAGGTCCAGGTCATTGATCAGTGCTTTCGTCGATAGCGGCGTGGCGGGAGGGTCTGCCCAGTAAAGCAAAACTTTCAACTGTTTGACGTGAGCTGGAATCTGAATGGATTTTTCTTCCACCTTATCCAACCCCACCGAACCATGGAAGTACCGTTGGTCGTCCAGGGTACGAACTGCGCGAAGTAAATTCAGTGCGCCATAGCCATGACTGAAATCAGGACCCGGATTCCCGATATCATCGGCGGTATTGCAAACGATGGCTTTCATTAATACACCAGCGGGGAATTCGCCGTTATGCAATTGACGGTACCGTTCATAGAGCAACGCCAGCCCACCCGTTACCGCCGGGGCAGCCATGCTCGTGCCCCAGTTGGGTCCATAGGTGTTTCCCGGCAGTGTTGACCAAACATTGGAGCCGACGGCCACGACTTCGGGTTTTAAACGTCCCCCTGCGCCAGGCCCCTTGGATGACGAGCCATAGACTTTGCCATCATCGGTGATATTTCCAACGGAAAGCGTTGCCTTTGCGCTATTCTGATTCATTCCAACGGTGTGGAACCCGGATGGATATCGCGCGCAAGTCTCCCATCCGGAATTACCGGCAGCGAATACGTGAAGTAGTGTCGGATAGTCGATGCTTTGCTTGTCGATAATTCTGGACAAAGTGGTATAAGCCGGAGCGGAGCAGACAAAGCCACTGCCGTAAGAATTGTTAGTCAGTACCATATTGTAGTGCCGATGGTAATTGGAATTAGTCAGGGAGGTCACACTTCCGTCGGCAGAGAGAGTCTTCGCTGCAGGTGCAAACCCGGCATAATTGGGATTTAGGAGACCTGATCCAACGAGTGTTCCATGCACGTGGGTGGAATGCGCATCGTTAGTCTTGGGCAGTTTCTGGAGCAGGATCTGCTGCGCAAAATCCACGTGGGTGAAAGGGGATCCCCTCAACTCGAAAACCCCGACAGTGATCCCTTTCCCGGAGAGGTTGTAATTGCCAGGTAAATGCCCTTGGAGGATGTTGGCCCTGGATTGTTGTATACCTCCTTCATTTGCACTAAACTCAGGCTCGGTGACTGGACTGATATTTTCCACTATGTCTTCAGCTGCTAGACTGGTAATCAACTGACCGGGAATAGCAACCGTCAGAATCGCGAACTCATCGAACAATGTCTTGTCCACAATCCCTCCCTTTCCGGAAACCGCAGTGATCGCTTCTTCCAGAGAGGTGGACGCGAAGAACTGTACCCAGACAGCCCTGTTTTTGTCGGACAGGACAATTGAATCCAGTGCCGAATCCATCTTGTCCATGGGGCTCAATTCGCCCATTCCAATGATGCCTGCCCCGGTCAGCTCAGCAGGCGTGAGGTTCCGCGATACATTCACGAGGTAGGTGTTGGAAGGAATATAATGTAACAGGGTTATCCCAAGTGACCGAAGCGCCAGTTTCCTGTTCGCATCGGGTATCTCGTCGAACTGAAATAGCAGGTGTCTGGGTTTCGCCAAATCCAGCTGGGAGGTATTTCCACGTCCCCGATCCAGGTCAACGGTCGGCGAAAGATGTCGCGGGGAGTTACGTAACAACACGGGTGCAGGGATACGTGTTTGGGATTGAGCGGCGAATGAAAACGCTACCGATAGGATTAGAATGAAGCATTTCATAGCCAAAAAATACAGCAAAACTTGCTGCCCGCATATTTTTTCGGGCACTCAATTATTTTTTTTGGGAGATTTCTGCAGATCCACATCCCTCGCTGTTTTTCCTCGTTTTTCCGCATCCCAAACAAGGGTATTTATACCCAGTTGCCACACGTAATAATGGCAGTTGGAGCAAGAAACGAACGGTTAGTTTTAACGAGGTCAACCAAAACAACATGCCTGTTTCCACCGCGGTATTTCTCTGGATTTTACTAATCTGCCTGCTATGTGCATTGCCCTCGGCTGCGCAACAACCGGGGCAAAAATCCTTTGAAACCTTGAACCTGGAGGAGGTGCTGCGCGGTGTTCGGCTATACGATACGTCCTCGGTTCCTTCATTTGGCCTTAACGCTTCATCGATATTCCAGCTCCCGGATACGGAAAAAGATTGGACGAAACCTGCCTTGTTTCTCCGGGGCTCCGGCTATACCGGATATGACTATCAATATCTTTCGAAAGTGGATACTCCCTACGCGGAATCATCTATCGGCCAGCATTTGATGACGGCCGGTTGGCGCGCGTTGCTGCCAGGGAGAATCCCCGTCCGCATACGGGTGAATGCGCGGGTAAGCAACTCTGCATACTTCCGGAATTTTGTGGATGTTCAGCTGGGGCTTGACCGTGCTGGAATTGCTGGATTGAGGGAGACTAAATTCAGACAACGCCTGGCGCGGGTTATTCAGCAACAACAGGATTCGCTGGAAAGCATAGTGAAACAGCAGACTGCCCTCTCAGGTGGTATTACGAAACTGAACGCGTTGCGTGAGCAGATTCGCGGGAAATTGCTGGACGCTACGGAGCTGATCAATATTCCCGCGCTTTCCTTTGACAGCAAACTCCCGGATTCCTTGAACCTTAGCCGCGCCGACTCCATACAAGGCAGGGCCCGCCAGTATATTGAATGGGCGGGACGATTCCAGCAATCCATTGACTCAGTCAGCAGGCTACTCGACAAGCTCGGTACGGAATCCGATGCACTGAAACAACGGATTTCCCGGTTGAATAACGTACAGAGCATGGAAGAGCTTCGACGCACGGTGGGCCAGGCAGCCCTCGATTCGATCCAGGGGAAGTCGGTGATCCCGGGACTGCCAAGCTGGGTGCAGGGGATTCAACAGTTGGATATAGGCAGGGCGGCGGTGAACTATTCGGAGTTTACAGCGAGGCATCTAACGCTGAACGGCTTCAATGCGGAATACAACCGGCGATTGTATGTTGCAGTGGCCGTTGGTTTCCTTGAGTTTCGCTATCGCGATTTCCTGTTTTTGGGCAACCGGCGACCCATGCAACCTTTTTTCCTGGGACGCATCGGGATTAATCGTCCCGGTCGCGCATTCATCTTCTCGCTGTACCACGGTAAACGCAAGGTATTTGCCAGTTTGAACTCTCCCGTGTCAATCCCCCTGACCGGGGTCAGTGTCGAGTCGAAGTGGAATTTCGGACCCGCGAACCAGTTGACCGTGGAACTTGCCCAGTCCTCTACCCGGTTCACAGATACCCTGTCAATTGGTGGGGAAGTCAAGAACAAGGCGGATTTCAGGAATAACAAGGCGCTGTTCATTGGGTTAAATGGAAGGATCAGGAAGTTGAACGCGACCTATGATCTGAAATATCGGTTTGTTGGGGAACAATTTCAGTCATTTTCGCGCTTCCAACTTTTCACCCGTCAGGAACAATGGTCGATCCGTTGGACGCAACAGTTGCTAAAGAATCACGTCCGAATGGCAGCTGCGATTCATACGAATGATTTTTCCAATCCCCAGCTTTACACGGTTTATAATAGCCTCTCGGTGAATAAGACCTTTCAGGTAAGCTTTGTAGCGAGAAAATGGCCAATGGTCACGCTGGGTTACCTGCCATCGAATCAGGTCGTGCGTGTCGGCGAAAACTGGGTGGTGAATCAGTTCCAGTTGTGGAATGGATCAATCGTTCACCAGTATAGCGCCGGAGCGCTTCCCATGGCCACGAACGTCACCTTTAACAAATTCGCGGCCGGTGACACAGATACCAGTTATCGGAACTTCGGCGCTTCCAATTTCTCGATCTCCCATAGTTTCTTCTTCAAAGGGGTAACCGCCCAACTGCAGTTTGCCGATAACGGGGACCAGGAGTTCCGATATATCGTACTGGAAGAAAACCTTTCCTGGCCAGTCACCGACAGGATCCTGATTGAGTCGGGGGTTAAACTGAATCAGGTGGCTGGGAGCACACGAAAGACGGGGTTTCATGCTGGGGGATCTCTTTCGTTTGCTGGAGATGATCACTTGTATTTCGGGTGGACCAGGGACTATTTTCCTGGCAATAATAAGTTACTGTTTCCCCGGTCAAGCGGGACGATTCAATACAATAAATCTTTTTAAGCAATGGTGAAAAAATACCTTTCCATGCCGCTGAGGATAGTCGGGTTGATCCTGTTCCTGATGGGCGCAGGCACGATGAATGTACTGGGTCAACTCATTGTGCAGCCACAACTTCCGTTGTCGGGAGGTATCCAGCGCAGTCAATTGTGGAACTTATCAGTCATCAACAATGTGGGAAGCGACCTTACGGTCAATATCCAATTCACCCTTACCGGGCAAACCAGTTCAACTCCTCAGCTGGTTGCTGAATCACGGACTCTCCGATTATATGCCGGCTTGAATATTCTGACTCACCGGAGTGTTTCGCCAGTCCGTTTCCTCCAGGTATCCCCTGGATTCGGATCAACAACTGACCCGTTTGCGTTGATCCCGCCCGGTCAATATACGGGCTGTTATGACTTTACCGTCATTCGGGGGGACGCGCGGGAAGTGGTGGCCGAAGAATGCGTTCAGTTTGTAGTGGATCCGCTTTCCCCGGCGATTTTAGTGACCCCGGCCAATCATGACAGCCTGGATAGTGGCCATCCGTTGTTTAGCTGGCTTCCACCAGGGCCATCCCAAGGAGGCGCGCAATTGACCTATGATCTGGTTATCGTAAAGCCACTACAGGGACAAAGTGATGATGATGCTATGCAACGCAATATCCCGGTGCTTTCCCTGGCAAGACACCGCAATATGCAGTTTCAGTTACCCTTGTCCCGTACGGCACTGGAAACAGGCACGAGGTATGCCTGGCAGGTCTCGGTCCGGTCACAAGGAGCGATCATTTCCAAAACCGAGATATGGAACTTCATAATCCGGCCGGCAACGCAGCCCGCCCGGCGGGCTGCCGTGGACGGCTATTTCCATGATTTGCAACGGAATCCTCCGTCCAATTTTGCAGTTTGCGAAGAAGCGATCCGGTTCGCTTACCTGCATCCAACAGCAGATTCAACCATTCAGGTCTCCTTGAAAGACATCTCGTCGGCTACTCCCGTGGACGTGAAACTGGACGAAGAAACGATGACCGTTCAGTATGGCCAGAACTACTTAAGTATCCATCCTTCCTCCAGGCTAAAATTGACATCTGGCAAATATTATCTCCTGACGGTTGCCAATCTGGCGGGCGAAATCTATTTCCTGAAGTTCAGCTACCTGCATAAAAATAATTGAGACTATGATCATCAACTTTTTCGCCAGATACGATCGGGTTATCGCATTGGGTTTTTACCTGATTCTCTGTTCGGAGATAGCAGCAGCCTCCGGCAATAGCATGCGATACCGTAACTACCCCAGGTTCCGGGCATCTACTGCCGTGTTTGACCCTGTTGGCCGGCTGAAGGACAGCCCTGCCGATTTACCGGCAGCTCCAACTCTCGGTGATCAATTGCCACCGGCACCCCCTGCGATTCCTCCAACTGCTGAATCGGCATTTGGGGGGGGCGGTCAGCCGGAAATGCAGGCGTTCCAATCGGCGAATGCCAACGAAATGGTCGATTTATTCTCGGGGGATTTCAGCTATAATATCCCGTTACTGGACGTGGGAGGCTACCCGATTAATATATCCTACCGCGGAGGGATTTCCATGGACCAGGAAGCAAGCTGGGTCGGTTTGGGGTGGAATATTAACCCAGGGACGGTTTCACGGAACCTGCGCGGGCTGCCGGATGACTTTAAAGGAGAAGACTCCATCCGGAAAATTACGTCCATCCGTGAGAACAAAACAGTGGGGGTAACAGCTGGTGGGGATTTTGAAGTAACCGGGTTACCCTTACCGGTAACAGCCGGTGCCAGCATCGGTGTCTTTCACAACAATTACCGGGGATGGGGAATTGAAAATGCCCTGAATGCCAGTTTAAATTCCGGTACCGGAGCCAAAGGGCCACTTTCCGGCGGACTTTCCCTGACGAATAACACGCAGGAAGGATTTACCATCGCTCCTTCGATTTCCCTGAAGCTGGGACAACTGGACGAGGAGACCAAAGCGGGAACTGTGGGTAGCTTTTCCCTTTCGTTGCCCTACAATTCACGGGCAGGTCTGCGCGGTCTACAGACCTCTGTCGGAATCAGGCAATATAAGAACGATGATAAAAACCAGTCGCACAGTGCCGGGGAAGGCGTGTCTTCCACGATTGCATTTGCATCCCCGACATATACACCAACCATTACTATGCCCTATACGAGCCGGCAATTTTCGTTTACCGGTAAAGTGGGTGCGGCCAACATGGTGTTCCATCCCAATTTTTTTATCAGCGGGTATGTTTCCAAACAGAAAATTGATGCAGTCGATACACTGATTTCGCTTCCTGCGTATGGCTACCTGCATGCCCAGGAAGGCGCGCGTAACCGGGGTGCACTGCATGATTTCAACCGGGAAAAAGAAGTAGCCTATCGGGACCGGCCTCCCGTGCCGCATATCGCCGTTCCGTTTTATACATACGATGCCTTCTCGATTACAGGGGAAGGAACAGGAGGGATGTTCCGGGCCTATCGGGGCGATATCGGGATGGTGTACGACCATTTCATCCGAACCAAGGACGCTTCGGACCGCCTGAGTGTGGATATCGGTCTACCCAACCTGGTGCATGCAGGATTCGATTTGAATATCAATCGATCATTTACCCAGAATGGTCCCTGGCTGAATGAAAATGCGGCACTCAAAAATATTGACTTTCGGGATAATAAAGAATCGTTTGAAGCGGTCTATTTCCGCAATCCCGGGGAAAAGTCGGTGAACTCCAAAAGTTATTATGAACAGTTGGGAGGAGATGATGTCGTTACGCTGGACCTGAGCCAGGCTGGCAGCTCTAGTTCGTCGATCCTAGCCACCAACTACCTTACCCGGTATAAAAACAAACGGCCAGCAGGTAAACAATTGCTGACGCCCCAGAACTCGACCCGCGGGCAACGGGATAAGCGGTCCCAAGTGATTAGCTACTTGTCTGCCAAGGAGGCCGGGGTTGCCGGATTGACTCGGTATATCGAAAATTACACGGTCAACCAATTCGGTATAGAAGCGTGTGGGAGCGGGCAGTTGGGGAGCGCGGAAGGCCCCGGAACGGGTTTGCCGGCCGAATATTTCAGGACGCGGGATCTGAAAGGAGTACCAGATCTCAGCCATGACAATACGATCAATTACAATTGGGCTAAAAATGCACCTTATGCGGGATTTCCAAGCGATGACTTCTCGATACGCTGGAAAGGCAGGTTGAAAGCCCCGGTGTCGGGGGCGTATACTTTCACCGCGAGGACGGATGACGGTGTCCGGTTGTGGTTGAATGATTCGCTGGTGATTAATCAATGGACGCATCATGGTGCCACTGATTTTACGACTACCCTGAACTTGCTGGCGAATGAAACCTATACCATCCGAATGGAGTATTTTGAAGGCAAGTCCAAGGCCGTCGTTCAATTGTCATGGGCCTATCCGGGGCAGGTGAAACAAATCATTCCACAAACGGCCTTTTACCCGCCGGTCGCCGACTCCTTTTACATCAACCCGCAGTTGGTCCGCGAAGCACGGAACAATGCATTCCGGAAGAGTCATCACATTTCAGAAGTAACGGTGCTGAATCAGGATGGAAGAAGGCATGTGTATGGATTGCCTGTTTACAATCTCCGGCAAAAGGAGGCCACCTTCGCGGTTAATCCAAACCGGAAAAATGAACAGACCGGACTGGTGGGTTATACATCGGGTCAGGACAATACCACCCAGAATAGCAATGGGAAAGACAATTACTTCAGCAGTGAGGAAGTGCCCCCTTATGCGCATTCTTTTTTGCTGACAGGTCTGCTGTCTCCCGACTACCTGGATGTAACCGGTGACGGGATTACCGAAGATGACCCTGGTGATGCCATTAAGTTCAACTACTCCAAAGTGGCGGGACTGGCCAACCCCTACAAGTGGAGAGCCCCCCAGGTAACCGATAGTGTTACTTACAATCCGGGCCTGAAGACCGATAACCGGGATGATAAAGGGAATTATCTCTATGGGGAGAAAGAACTCTGGTATTTGCATTCGGTGGTATCCAAAACAATGATTGCCACATTTGTCCTGGAGGGTCGGGAAGACCAGTTGGCATTGGATGAGCGGGGAATGAAGATAAAGGATGGGAAGGCCAAACGACTGAAGGAGATCCGGTTGTTCACCAAATCAGAATTCCTGAAAAACCCCGAAGGAACCAAGCCCGTCAAAACGGTCCATTTCGAGTACAGTTATGAGCTTTGCCGGGGCATTAACCGGCCGGTGAACGATTCAGGCAAACTGACCTTGAAGAAAATCTGGTTCACCTATTACGGCAACACCAAGGGAAAAATGAATCCGTATGTGTTTCATTACAGCAACCTCAACCCGTCTTACAATCTCAAATCATACGATCGATGGGGTAACTATAAGGACCCCCTCCAGAATCCCGGTTCTAGTCCGGCAAACCTGATCACCAACGCCGAATATCCCTATACGTTGCGGGATAGTGTACAGGCCGCCAGGAACGTAACAGCGTGGATGATGGATTCCATTGGGCTTCCATCGGGGGGCAGTATTAAAATCGATTTTGAAAGCGATGATTACGGATTCGTGCAGAACAAGCGGGCAATGGGGTTATTCAAACTGGCTGGTTTCGCCAGTGCACCCAATCTGTTAACGCCAACTGCCCGGTTGTACGATGATAATACAGAGAATTTGTATCTCTACATTAAGCTTCCCAAAGCTGCCGGCTCCCTGCAGCAAGCACGGAGGATGTACCTCGATGGGATTTCGAAGTTGTTCTTCCGCGTGAATGTGAAAATGCCGTCCGATGCTAGCGGTGCAGGTGCCGAGTATATATCTGGCTACACGGATTTCGATCAACAGAATGGAGTGGGTTTATCGTCGCCCACTCTGCTTTGGGTGAAAATGAACGGTCTGTCGCTGAAAGGAGATGGGCCTGGCGGCTTCAGCCCCATTGTCAAAGCGGCATCGCAATTCCTGCGGATGAACCTTCCCTCCAAAGCCTATCCGGGTAGTGAGAATAATGACCAGCTGGACCTGGATGCGGGAATAAAAATGCTACTGACCCTGGCTACGAATATCAAGGATGCGTTTTCCTCCTTTGATCGGATTGCGCGTGGCAATATCTGGGTAAGCGAAATTGATACCAGCCGGTCATACGTGAAACTGAATGAACCGGCCTATAAAAAACTCGGAGGGGGGCATCGGGTAAAACGGGCTACACTGTATGACAAGTGGGACAAGATGACCGGACAACGGGCCGCTACCTACGGAAGGGAATATATTTATAACAAATCGGAGAACCTGCACGGTGTCCCGGTGCTCGTGAGCAGTGGGGTGGCCGCTTATGAACCCGGGATCGGTGGGGAAGAAAACCCATTCCGGCAACCCATCGAATACGTGGAAAAAGTCTCTGCGCTCGGACCGGTTACACTGGGCTATTCGGAAGAGCCGCTGGGAGAATCTCTTTTCCCCGCTGCGGGGGTGGGGTATAGCCAGGTTCGGGTTCGTTCCATCCATTACACAGACAAAAAATCCGCCAACGGATTTGCAGAGCACCAGTTCTACACCTTCCGCGATTTCCCGGTCCTGACCGATCGCAGCATACTGGATGCGGATACGAAAAAAAGGTACAAGCCCGCGTTAGCAAACCTGCTAAAAATCAATGCCCGTCATTTCGTTTCCCTGTCGCAGGGATTCAAGATTGAATTGAATGATATGCACGGGAAGCCAAAGGCGACAGCCGACTATGCGGAAACCGATCACACCAATCCGCTCTCTTACTCGCAATACTACTACCATGTCGAAAATAATACGGCGGACGAAAAAAAACTGGCGAATACCGTTTATGCCGTCAATGGTGCGGGAATCGTGGATTCCGCTGCGTTGATCGGGAAAGACATGGAACTAATGGTCGATATGCGCGAGCAGTTGTCTGTCAGTAACGGATACAACCTGAGTGTGAATACGGATATGTTTGCGGTGCCCTTCCTTCCCCCCTTCTTCCTGATCCCTTCGTTGCTCAACCTGGCCCAACGGGAGGAAAACAGGTTCCGGTCAGTCGGTATTACCAAGGTCATTCAGCGCTTTGGGATTGTCGACAGCGTGGTTGTGATGGACAAGGGTAGCCGGATTTCGACAGAAAACCTGCTGTTCGATGCAGAAACAGGTGCGGTGGTCATGACCAGGACCAAAAATGATTTTGGGGATCCGGTTTTCAAACTGAACTACCCGGCACATTGGGCCTACCCCATGATGGGAATGGCCTACCAGAACATTGATTTCAACCTTAAAGGCGTCACGATACGGGGTGGCTTGATTACCTCCCCATTGCCAGCGGCTGATACCATATTGTTTGTTGGAGGGGATGAAGTGCTGGTTTCTTCCAAAATGAAAACAGGGGAGCTGATCGGAGGGAATACCTGTCAGGAAATATTCTCCAGTTTCTCCAGCTCCAGGAAAATTTGGGTGGTGGATTCCAGCCAGTTCCTCCAACAGGGACGAAAGGCGATCTATTTTGTCGATGAGCGGGGGCTGCCGTTCAACGGCCATGATATAACGCTTCGGGTGATCCGGTCCGGCCGTCGCAACATGACGGAAACCGTCGGCTCCATTTTGGCCATGAACAATCCGGTAATCGAAGGGCAGGGCGGCCAGCTCCGGCTTTCCGTGACAGCGGCTTCAAAAGTCGTAGATGCCACTGCTACCGAGTTCCGGCAAAACTGGCTGATGCCAGCCTACAAGTGCGAGGAGAACAAGTTCGGATGCCCCGTGGGTTATGCGGAAGACCAGTATGGAAACTGTACGAAAGTGACAGACACCGCAGTGATCCACTATGACTCAGCTACAATTTGCCTGACCAATAACTATGATGCGAACTATACGGCTTGTGGAAGTTTTATTTACAACTCCAACTATACGTCATTCAGTCGGATTGATTCCAATAATTTCTGGTTCAATGTGTACGGCTTCACCGGCGGTGCCTGCCAGTCTACTCCGTCTGCCGGAGCAATGAAGGCGCCGATGGAACAGTTTTCGGTAGCTGATTCTTCCGGAAGCAGTCAGCAACAATTCAAGTCGAATGGTCAGCTGGCAATGAGTGTCCTCGCTGCCCAGGCGGATAGTGTAATCGGACCCTTAAACAGAAGTGGCGTCTGGCTATGTCAGCCGGGTGGTAATACCGGGGTATTTCAACCACTTGGACAGTGGATCGTACTGAATGATTCGTTTAGCGTACCATCGACCAAAACCTATTACCTCGGACTGGGAGTGGATAATGATATAAAAGTGTATATCGATGGAAATCTGATCAGCCAGAAGACAGGATCCGGCTTGCCGAATTTCGAAATCTGGTACATCTACCCGATTTCGCTGACGGCTGGCAGCCATACAATCCGGATCGAAGGGCTGAACACGTCGGGGATTGCACTGATGGGAGTCGAGATCTACAATAATACGGAGGCGCAGCTTCGGGCGGCGAAATGTTACTCCGGTTGTGCGAATTCGCTCAACATGGTATTTAGTACCCGGGACATGATTGGCAAGACCTATCCCGTCTCCCACCAGGGCTGCCCGATCGGTTATTCCCTCACGGGTGGCTCAACGCCTGTCTGCCGGAGAACACAATATGCCAGCAAGGTCTGGCAGGTTAGCCCGGTCCCGTACAACCCTTATTCAGCTGCCGTTGCCGGAAACTGGAGGCCCAGCAAGACCTACACTTACTTTGCCCGCCGGTCCGAAAATGATCCTACCACGGCTACCGATATCCGCCGGGACGGGACTTACCAGGGCTTTACTGGCTTCTGGCATTTCTTCAGCGGCCAGCTCCGCAATTTCAGTGACACGAGCAAATGGGCCTGGAACAAGGAGTCCACGTTGTTCAACAGAAGAGGGCTGGAGATTGAGAACAGAGATCCAGTTGGGCGATACAATTCAGGTCTGTACGGATACAATTTTTCTGTCCCTACTGCGATAGCGCAGAACAGCCGCTACCGGGACATCGCCTACGACGGGTTTGAAGACTATGATTTCGGCATCCCGACCTGTGATACCTGCTCAAATCTCAAACATCTGGATTTCACTCCGTTCAAATCGTTTATTTCAAAAGAGGAGCAGCATACCGGAACGGCCAGCTTGCGGTTGCCTGCCGGCCAGGGCGTTGCCCTGACGGTGCCGTTGACCACTTCGGCCATTGATGGGGTGTCGCCAAGGATAAACACGGAGGTGGTATCCGACAATTGTCCGCCGAGGTACTCGGCCTTGAAATCGGTTACGGCAGATTCCACCGTGCGCCAGCAGGAGTTTACTCCACGGCGGAACCAGTCCATGGTGGTGGGGGTATGGGTGAAAGAAGACCAGGAGTGTAATTGTGCTTCGTACACCCAGAACAGGTTGGTCATATCATTTTCGAATTCCTCCACGAATTACACATTGTTGCCATCCGGTGGAATCATCGACGGCTGGCAACGCTATGAGCACGTTTTTCAGATTCCATCCGATGCCGATTCAATGACTGTGAGTTTCGAATCCACGGGAACAGGACCGGTGTATTTCGATGACCTCAGGCTGCACCCATTGAATGCCAATATGACCAGCATGGTGCATAACCCGGAAAACCTCCGGATGATGGCGGAATTGAATGAACACAATTTTGCCACCTTCTATGAATATGATGATGACGGTAACCTGATCCGCGTAAAAATGGAGACGTACAGTGGAATCAGGACCGTCAAAGAAACCCGTTCGGCACTCACCAAAGAATAATTTATGAATGTATTACGTATGTGGCGGTACCGCCTCCTTCGCCTTTGTTGTGCATTGTTATGGATCAGCGCAGTGTCCAATGCCTATAGTCAGGAGCCGAAAGCGATCCTTGCGGAGGTGATGCAGCAATACACGGATAGCACATTCCTGTCATTTGACCTAAAATTCACGGTGTCCTACCTCGAAAGCAGGGACCAGGTATTTGATTCGCTACACGGATCATTCGCGTTGGCAGGGAGTAAATATGCCTATCAGCTGGATGGCACTTCGGCTGTCTCGGACGGGACTACCGCAATGATCCTGTTCAATGAAGACAAACTGATGTACCTGAGCAAACCGGCAACGCCGGGTTTGTCGGTCGGCCCGGTGACATTGATCGACAGTGCGATGTGGAAGAACGGTTTTCAGCACTGGGAACTCGGCCAAACGGACGACGGCTCAGAATACATATTGAAGTGCAGTTTACCGGATGGTGCGCGATGCCGGAAAGTTACTCTTATTATTGATAAAAAGAAAAGGCTGATACGTCATGCGCAGTATGAAATGCTCTCTGAACAACTGGTGGGGGAGGCCACACCAATGATCCTGTTTACAGCCGGGCAGCGATACAGCCTGGTGAATGTCCGTTTTTCCAATTATTCAAGAACATTGATCAATACATCCCTCTTTGATCTGGGACGCTACTTCCGGAAGTCCGCTACGGGATATGCGGTCACCGAGGAATTCGACAATTTCCAACTCTTTTTGGGTAGTACAAACTTATAATGCTGTCTTTTATGAATCAGTTTACTTTTCGAAAGCTCCTGCTGGCGATTATCTGTTTGCTGCAATTTTCAGACAAGGCGTTTGCCACCTCTGATCCGCCGGTAATTAAAGTGTTAGCCGGCAGCTTGCGGCAAATTGCCGTAGACTCTTCCGCCACAGTAGAAGACAGCAAGTTTTTTGATCCATTGCTGGATAGTAAACTGATCAAACCCTACCGGGTAACCAACCGGGTGACATTGCGGATCAATGAATTCTCCCCCTTTTTATTGAAGAAGGATTTCGATGCCACGGTATCGATCCGCGTGTTCAGTACCCGGGCAGGGGGAGCAACCGACTCGGTGGATCAAACGCTCGCCATTAGTTATTTCCGGGATAGCATCTACGCCAGCCAGTCAACCTATCGATTCGAAGGAGCCTATCGTGTACGGGTGAAGATACTGGATACCGCCAGTACCGCTGATTGGGGGGTGTGGCAGAACCTGGTCCTGGAAAACGAATTACATAGTTACCCGGTGTACAACTTTTCGTGCACGGAAGATGCCGTTCAGGCCCTGACACTCGCTTCCTTACCCGCCGGAACGGGCGCCGATGAAATCATGGTTTCTTGGGGAAATGTGCCGGCCGCTGATGAGTATGATTTGGAATGGACTTATGTCGATTCGAGTTCCTTAGCCGCAGGCGTCTATGGTAGTCCAGCGAGCCCCAGCAGCATGGCCGTATTCAGGAATAGTTCCTCGCGGGTTACGGTTCGAACAACCCAGTATGGTATCCCCTTGTTGTACGATGATAAGGGAACCCTTTTTGTAAGGGTGCGTTCCGTTAAAGTGTTGGACCCGGAATCCCGGATACCCGCACAATGGTCATCTGATTTTACCGGGGGATTGGGGGCCTTTGCGTACAACGGCCATGAGCGCAGCCTCAATTGGCAGGCTACGACGAATTTTTCCGAAGAGGGCAAACGCAAATCAAAGGTCCAGTACTTCGATGGAAGCCTTCGGGAACGCCAGGCGGTCTCCAAAGATAATTTTACCGGTACCACGATTGTCGCGGAAGGGTTTTATGACTACCAGGGCCGTGGAGTAGTGAACGTACTGCCAGCACCAACGCTGGATAATATCATTCACTATTCCCGGAACTTTCATGTGAATCTCAACGGCGACAATTATTCAAAAGATGATTTTGATATTACCTCGCAACTGGGCGGGATCTGTAACACCGGGGCCTTGCCCATGTCTCCTGACAGCGGGGCCGCCCGGTATTACTCCGATCGTAACCCGGAGAAAAATACTGGGATGAATGCCTATCTGCCGGATGCGCAAGGTTATCCGTTTGTGGAAACGCAGTATTCACCGGATAATACCAGCCGAATCGTCCGTCAATCATTCCCCGGAGATAAATTCCGGATTGGAAGTGGCCATGAACGGCGGTTTTATTACGGCAGTCCCGACCAGCAGGAACTGGACGCACTATTTGGCACCGAAGCCGGCCTCGCCGTCCATTACGGGAAAACCATGGCCAGAAGCTCCAATGGTCAATATAGTGTAACCTACACCAACATGCTGGGCAAAATTGTGGCAACGGCGCTGGCAGGGGAAGTTCCGGATAGTATTAAAGTCCAGGATATCCCGTCACAAACAACCCGGATGATCACCGAGAGCCTGGCTGCCGGGGGCAGCAACACAGTGAAGGAGTTGGTGATGGAAACCAAAAAAAGTCTCCTGGTCTCCTCGGCAGGAACCTACGATTTTTCGTACCGGTTAGATCCGGAGACCCTTCAGCTGGAAGGCTGTGACAGTACCCTGTTTTGTTACAATTGCCTGTATGATCTGTCCATTACGATAACAGATGATTGTGGTAACCAGTTGCTGGGCGGGCAGCCATTTGATACCCTGGTCCGGAACTTTACATTGGCATCCATTGATACCAGCTGTGCGGCTCCCACCGCGTTCAGCCTGGATTTCTCCAGATTTTTGGAAGAGGGTAATTATGACATTACCAAACGACTGATGGTGAACACGGCGGCATTGGCGTATTACAGGGATTCGGTGTACTTCCGCCGGAACCTTTGCAGGGACACCGCCTCCTTCATCAACGAGCAGGACAGTTTGCTCGCCGTGTTGCCGGGGTGTATCCCCACCTGCGCTTCCTGTGTGGATAGCCTGGGGACGTGGACCGAATTCAGGGCAAGCTTCATGACCAAGGCGGGGATACCCGTGGCGGACTCTGCCGGATACAGGGGGATGGCGCTGGAGGCTTTCAAAAAGGCCCAGGAGGATTGCCAGGCCCTTTGCCAGACTACTACAGAAATTAGTTCTATCCGGCAAGCGATGTTGCTGGACCTGACCCCCTCGTCGGGGCAGTATGCAAATCCGGATGCAGAGACAGATAAGTACTCCGTATTTTATACCGATCTCGATGACGAAAACGCCCCCGATACCATAGCACATTTCCGGAAGCCATTGATTTACCTGGATGCGGATGGGAACCGGGATTATGTGTTTGATGAACAGGCCAATGCATTGGTGCAACCATCCCAGCTCAGTGCGGAAGCCTTTTCCCAGAAGTTTAAGTTGAGCTGGGCAAACGCATTGCTGCCGTATCACCCGGAATACTGCAAGCTGTTGCAATATGAAGCGCTTCCGTTGAGTCATGCCTGGGACGTGCGGTTTGCGGCGGTTGAAACCTACCAGGAAGCGCTAAAAAGAGGGTACCTGAACCCGACCAATAACAACACATTCCCGTTCACTCGTTATCCGGCCACGAGTGGATTTGCGGACTATGATCCCCTCGCATCCATGTATAACACGGCAGGCAACACCTTCAAAAATAAACTGGAGACCCATCTGCTGGAATACCGGAATAATAACATTGGCAGCTCCGCAGGAGTCAGTGCCTGGGGATTGGCCAGTATCTATGTGCTTTGCAAGGAAGATAATACTTCCAGTTGTTTCACCACCAACGGGAATAACAATGCTGCGTTCGATGCCTCCACTATGTGTGAGGGCGACCTGGACATGGCCTGGCGGACATTCCGGCAAATGTACCTGGATATCAAACGGGAGATCATTACCACACAGGTCAATAGCGCCTGCAATGGTTCTTCAACAGGTGTTTCAGCGGCCACGCTCATGGCGGCCGGACACCAACCCCATTTTGCGCAGGGCAGTGAGCTCATGGCAAACACAGGTTTTACCCCGCCCACTAACCAGTCGGAGGCAACCCTGCTGCAGCAGCAATCCGCTACCAAGGCGGGCGACTATTACTCCCAAAATTGCCTGAGCTATGTATTGCGGTGGTGGAAGCAACTGGGCACCTGTAACTTCAATGCAGCCGATTCCGCTATCATCATCCCAAGGTTACTCGCGGTGTGCCAGGAAGGGTCCGATCAGGGACATCCCATGGGATCCAGTACAGTTCGCCCATCAAGTGGTTACCGGTTCAGGAGTTTTGATGAGGTGCTTCGTCAGTATGCAGACAGCATTGCGAAGCCGTACAATACGAATGGGTGCCATGTGTTCCTGATTACGGAGCCACCCACTTACGAAAAACCAATTTCATACGGTCCGGTGGAAGCCTGGGAAAAGCCCGGCGATTGCCAGTGCAGCGTGATTACTGATTTACACACCCGGTACGTCAAAGTGGCCGACAGGTATGCTTCTTTCGCTGCGTTTGTGAATGCGACCCGGCAAACAACGATGTCGGAGACCGATCTCCAGACATTGCTGGGTTTGTGTAAAAATGAGATCACATGCAAGTTTCTACCCGCACCCATCGTCATTCCCCCAGCGCTCCAATGCGGCAGTGAACAGGCCTGTATCGACTGTGATGAAATGGCCGCGGCCTATTCCGGCTTCCTGAACCAGTTCTCGGGCGCCCATCGGATTACCGCGAATACCGACAGTTTACGCAATCAGTATTATGCCCTCTTCACTAATTTTATGAATGCCAGGCTGGGCTATAGTAAGAGCTACACGGAGTACAAGGCATTCATGGATCAATGTGGCATACCTTATTATGCCCCTTCCACTACTGCGCCGTTCGTCGGGGTGACAGGGCTGGGGAACGCGGGAGTAAACCCCGGCTATGTGGCTGTGGCCACCTGCGATACCCTGCAGAACATCCTGTCGGATTTTGCATCGCTTTACCCGGGATCAGCGAGCTACCGAACGATCACGGTCAAACGATGGGAAACCTTTACTCCAGTCGTGGAATATTTACTGGCCGGTGGTGGTATCCACTACCCCTATCCGCCGGCCCAGGTGATTAGTCCGGAAAAGTGGATCGGTTCGGGACTTCGGGACAGTGGATATGCTGCCCGTTGGTTCCGAAATAACCTGACGTTTGCGCGGTTTGATTTTGGGCAAACGTCCCGCAATGCGGTGGTCGATAGCATCAACCTCAAATTGAGTCCGGTACTTTCTGCCGCATTTAATCCGGAAATCTATTGGTGTAACATGGCGTCCAATTGGGATACGACGCTGACTTACGGCCAATTGACAACGGCCTTTAACGGGGCAAGAATTTCGACTTATACCCCGCTTTACCAGCGATTGTCTGTGCAGGGGAATCCGGTGTATACGTTTAACTCCCGGATTCAGATGATGACGTATGTGAAATTTTCTAACCTGAATAAGGGGCATGTACTGACCAGTTTCATGAACCCGGCGCTCACTGCCGGGAACAGCCAGACGTTCATCGGCAGTACGGACTCGATGGCCTTGGCCGATCCGGAGACCCGACCAAGGATTGAGGTGCTATTCAGCAGGGATAGTATATACCATTGCAGGGACTTGCTCACCGGCTACTTTAATTTCCGTTTGAAAGGAAACTTCACGTTTGAGCAACTGGATAGTTTGTACGCACTGCGATGTGGTAGTCCGCTAATGGTTCCCTGCAGCACGGACAGCGCGCGGCTTTGCGGACGAAAAGAAGGCGTATTCGCCCGCGTGGAAGAGCCGGAGATTGATAACTGTTCGGATAATTATTTCTTTGCCGTGAGTAAGGGCACGGAGCTGTTTCTGGCTTACCGGGATTCCGTCCGCAACAAGTTTGAGGAATTCTATCGGGCAAAATGTCTGAATGCCCGATACTATGAATCATTCACGGTAACGCACCAAGTAAGTGAATACCACTATACCTTGTATTACTATGACCTGGCGGGTAATCTTGTCAAAACGGTTCCCCCGGCGGGGGTGCACCCGAATTTCCGTAGGGCGTGGTACGACAGTGTAAAGGTGGCCCGGGATGCGGGTACCTATTTGGCACCGGCGCACGGCCTCGCCACGCAATACCGCTACAACGGTTTGAACGAACTGGTGAGCCGGAATTCCCCGGACGGCGGCATCCTGTTTTATTGGTATGACCGGCTGGGCAGGACAGCAGTTTCCCAGGATGCCCGCCAGCAAGTCGGTCTGCCGGATGGAACCCAGCGGCAATACACCTATGTTACGTACGATGACATTGGCCGGATGACCGAGGTCGGTGGTTTTACCAACGCGACAGCCAATCACATGACGGATGGTATTGCGCGTAATCCGCAATTACTCGCAGACTGGCTATCCGGTCCGGGCGGTACTAAAAAAGATATCACTCGCACGGTCTATGACCTCCCGTATGGTGGTTTCGTAGGAGCTTCAGGGGCACCTTTAGTCCAGCGAAACCTCCGGAACCGGACGTCCTATATATCCTTTACTAAGGAAGGGGTAGGTGAACAATATAACCACGCTACCTTCTTCACTTATGATGTGCACGGCAACGCAGATACACTCATTCAGGATTACGGAAACTCAGCAGTAGCGAGTACCGGCAATCCTATGAATGCCAATGGCAGCCGTTTCAAAAAAGTGGCGTACAAATACGACTTGCTGGGGGGGAATGTCCTGCATGTGGCGTACCAGCCGGGCAAAGCCGACCAGTTTTTCTATCGCTATGATTTTGACGCCGAGAATCGCCCAATCTTGGTAGAAACAAGTGCCGACTCGGTTCATTGGGAAAAAGAAGCGCGCTACCAATATTACAAGCATGGAACCGTCGCAAGGGTTGTGTTAGGAGACCAGCAGGTGCAGGGAATCGACTATGCGTACACCCTCCGGGATTGGGAGAAGGGACACAACAGCACGGCCTTAAACCCGCAGTTTGATATGGGAAAAGACGGGTATGCCGGATCTCCCAACCAATTCACTGCAAGGGACGCTTTCTCCTACACGCTCAATTATTACCGTGGCGATTATGTGGCCATATCAGGAAACAATCCGTTCCCCGCAGTGTCCTCCTATCTCAGTGCGGCCCACCGCCCGCAGTACAACGGGAACATCAGCAGTATGGCCACCCATATTGGAGGTTCGTTCCAGCCGCTGTTATTTAATTACACGTATGACCAGTTGAGCCGCCTGGTGGCCATGGATGCTTTCGGTGGACTCGACCCGGGAGCAAACAACTGGAGTGCCTTGGCATTGTTACCTGAATACAAGGAGAGGGTTGCCTACGATCCAAACGGGAATATCACGCATTACCTGCGCCAGGGTGGCCCCGCAGGCATCAGTATGGACAGTCTCACCTACCATTATCCCAAAACGATCACGGGAAACTTGGTGAACAACCGGCTGGACCATGTTCGCGATAATATTTCGTCTGCGGCTTACCTGGAAGACCTAGACAACCAAGACGTGGGTAACTACACCTACGATGCGATCGGTAATCTCGTAACGGATGCGTCAGAAGGGATTACGGGTATCAGCTGGAATATCTATGGAAAAATCGAATCGATTACCAAAACGGGTGACCCCGGCGGGATCACGAAAATTGAATACAGTTATGATGCAATCGGTAACCGCGTTTCGAAAACGGTAACGAATGCCACTACTGGAACGAAGACCAGCACCTGGTATGTCCGCGATGGAAAGGGCAACGTCATGTCCACGTATGTTTCAGAAGGCGCAGTTGCGGAACCGTACCAGGCGTACTCATTGAAACTGACGGAACACCATCTGTACGGTGGAACCAGGGTGGGTGTACTTGCCAGCACAGTGGACATGAAATCCGGGAATGCCCATCAGGCCATTATCGCATTCCTTCGAGGTCAGCGGAGCTACGAACTCGGAGATCATCTGGGCAATGTGCATGTGACAATCAGCGATAAAAAGTTAGGTGTGGCCGACATAGGAAATCCTGACCTGGTGGCCTATTTTGATGCGGATGTGCTGAGCCGTCAGGATTACTATCCCTTCGGCATGCTGATGCCAGGCCGTGGGGAAGTCAACGGACAGCGATACCGGTATGGCTTCAATAGCAAGGAAAATGACAACGATGTAAAAGGGGTGGGCCAACAACAGGATTATGGCCTCCGGATCTATGACCCCCGATTGGGTCGGTTCCTGAGCAACGATCCCTTAACCAAGCAGTTCCCTTGGTGGACCCCTTACCAGTTCGCTGGCAACAGCCCGGTCGCCTTTATTGATCTGGATGGCGCGGAGATGTCCAAGACACTGAGAGGATTAGGAGTAAAATTAACTCCGGTCGAGGCAGGATTCGTTGACGGGTTTATCGACGGCATTGCGGTAGTGGCGTTCTTTAAAACCGCTTACAATCTGGCGACAGATGAGGAATATCGGGATGCCTTTGCGGAAGCCATAAAAACGGCCGCTTCAGATCCTGTGGGATTCGTTGAGATGATTATCAATGATTACAAGGAGAAAGCCAGGAATATCATTGCAGGCAACGAACAGGGGCAATATGAGCTGGGATACATGGCAGGTGAGACTGTTTCCGGTATCCTGTCTGGAGGGGCCCTGAAAAAATTCCTGACCTTTGCGGAGAAGTTCCGGTGGTTCAAAAAGTTTGGGGCACCGCTAATCAAAAAAGTACCCAGCCCCTGCGGTTGTTTGACCGGCGAAACATTAGTGGAGACCGAGGCCGGCCCGAAACCGATTGCCAGTTTGCAAGATGGCGATGCCGTACTATCGTTCAGTGATTCGATTGGTGGTTTAGAAATCCGCAAAGTGTACAATTCGTACGTGCTACCTGCTGATACACTATTTTATATCACACTCTCGAATGAAATTATCCGGGCGACCAGAGATCACCCCTTCCTAACCAAACGCGGGTGGCTGATTGCAGATTCATTGAGTGCTGGTGACTCATTACGCACCAAATCTGGACGTTATATTTCGATCATTCGCCTCCAAAAGCAGTTTAGCCCGGAACAGGTATACAATTTTGAAGTTACCGAGTACGGAACCTATGTGATTGGGGAGAATGGAGTGATTGTACACAATGCTTCGGGCCCGGCTTGTAACAGGCTAAACAGTTCTGGGTTCTATGTAGTGACGAAGAAGGGAGATAAAATTTATATCGGAAAAGGTAAGGAAGGCCGTTCAGCAGTATCTGGCAAGGAAAGGAAAGGGGATACTGTGGAATGGTATTCGGTAGACAAAGGATTTGGCCCGTTGAATGCGGAACAAACAGCGTTGGTGTATGAGCACCTTGCGATGCAGGATGCGGTGCAGCAAGGGGCAAATCTTAAGAACGCGATTGCGTCGCCCGGCGCGCGTATTTTTGAAGAAAGCCTCGATGGGCAACAGAAGAAAGCGATACGAGCCGAATTTAAGAAAACACTGGGAGCGGGTCCGACAACATCCAATCCCGTTAAGCCGAAAAAACCCTAAATTGTAAAAAGTATGGACCATTTTGAATTCGTCGTTAACTGGCGGGGCATAAAAATGCTGACAGTGACCTCTGATGGTTTAGCGGAGCAGGTATCCTTTTGCAAGAAAACAGGCTTCGGAAACCTTTCCATCAGCCAAGCCGGGGAATTCTATGAAGATAACCTGGAGTTTTTGAGGAACCTGGAGGCTAAACATATATTGTTAATGCTTGATGGGATTACCAATATAGGGGCATTGAATACACAAGTTGCATTGGAGTCGTTAGATATACCTTTCGGTAGTGCACAAGAGCTGCTGGATTTTTCGAATTGGCCGAAATTGAATTTTTTTCGTGGCTATTGGAATGAAAATTTAAAGAATCTATTCGCTACAACTCGTCTGACCTATCTTCATTTGTGGAAGTTAAAAACGACATCCAGGAATCTCACCGAGTTGCAGCAGCTAGAAAAGTTGGAGACACTCGGGATCACGCAGTCCAATCTGGTGGCATTAGAGGGATTGGCAGCGTTTGCCCAACTAAAAGAATTAAACCTGGCATATAACGCGACACTTGTGCATCTTGCCAATTCACCAGGAGATTTTAAGCACTTAAAGAAGCTGGAAATTGAATCTTGCAACAAATTGGAGACCTATGAAATCAGGCTTTTCAAAGGGCTGAACGAACTGCAGTTGTTCAACTGTGGTAAGGTGCCGTCACTGGCTGCCATCATCAGTGAGTTGCCCGATCTACGGTTGCTGGATTTCACAAAAACGGAAATCGACGACACCAATTTCAATTTCCTGCTCGAACATCCTTCCCTGGAAGAGGTTTCATTCGATGATAAAAGGAAATATCCCCTAAAATGTTATGACGTCAATGTGCAATTGGCGGCCAGGAAGAAAAAGAAGTGAAATCGGCGTTATTTCAACAAACTGGCAAATTTGGGACACCGTTTGAGAATCAATGGTAAGATATCATTCGCCATGGATCTTCCGATCAGTTTACCTTGCTCGTATTCAGTTTTGCCGGCAAAGCGGGGGTCTTTGTTCAGGTAAGCCTGATTGGCCACTACGGCTTTTCCCAGAACCAGCGACAATGCGGATTTCTTATCAGCGGGTGTGACAAGAGATTCGACTTTCACTGAGTCGAGGTATTGGCAACTGGACTGGACGATGCGTTGTTCCAGGGTTTGCGCACGAAGTTGACTGGAAAATACAAGTGCCATCCCTACAAGGACGAATCGGCAAAGTTGCATGGATGTATTCATGAAACAGGTGGTTTATGGTACAGTGCCAGGGGGTTTCTGGTAGAATTAAATATAATCAACTTTGAAGTCACCACGAAAGGTTTCAGGAAATTTAATCGAAGACAATACATGGGCAAACAGTTGCAAATCCATCTCCGGACAATACGTTGGCCACTGCTTGCATTAGCTTGCCCACTACTCCTGCAGGCGCAAAATGAAAGGACAGAAACTAGACGTTTCCCTTCTCTCTTGGGCGCCGGTTTCCAGGTGCAGTCGTTCAGGCATTTTTCTTCCGAAAACACCACCTTGGTGCCAGGCATTACAGTTGACTATCTTACGGGACTGAGCCCCCGGTTGATATTGCATGGCTGGTCAGGCCTTGGATTTAGCAGCGAGGCGTTGCATGACATGCCTGAGGGCACGTCTTCCCATTCCCTGTTCCAGGTAGGAGCAACCGTAGGATTTATGTTGACTCCGACCATTCGGAAATGGATTCCTACAGCTCAGGCGGGGATTGAACCCTCTCTGTTTTCTGGAGAATGGTTACTAAGGATGTCCATCGGTGCCGGGGTACAGCGACGATTCAACAACGTATTCCTAGGCATGCATGGCGGACTGCGTGCAGCACCTGCTTCTTTGACCAGTCAGTCTTACTATTTAAACTTCACGATCACAGGGTTAACCCGAAAAAAGACCGGCACTCATCGCCCTAATCTCTCTGCGCAGGCACTGCGATTAAATGCGGGACAAACGAACCGTTCCACCACATTGGACAGTGATCAGGACGGGATCGTAGACTCGATTGATGCCTGTCCTTTTCAGCCCGGCGTAGTGGAGTTCAACGGTTGTCCCGACTCAGACGAAGACGGGATCCCTGATGCATTGGATCAATGCCCATTTCAAAAAGGTCCGCTTCAGTTGAATGGATGTCCTGCCCCAGATAAAGATCGCGACGGTATTCCCGACAGTGCGGATAGGTGTCCGGAAATTTCCGGATTCGCAGCATATGAAGGTTGTCCCTATCCGAGAGCGGCGCTCGACAGTTTTCTTGGAACAATTTCCAAAACGATCCAGTTTGAAACAGGGAGTGATCATCTGCTGTCGTCTTCAATCGGTACCTTGCAACAGCTGGATTCACTGATGCGGACATATCCCGGTCTTCGCCTGGTCATTGCCGGCCATACAGATAATGCAGGCAGTCCGGAACGCAATTTACTGCTGAGCAGGCGAAGGGCAGACGCTGTGGCGCAATGGCTGGTCAGGCGGGGACACACCGCCACCCGGTTGCTCGTGGAATTTTTCGGTCAGACTGTACCGGTGGCTAGTAATGCGACAGCGAACGGTAAAAGTGCGAACCGGCGAGTCGTGATACGGGTGTTGTAATCCTGCCCCGGTGTCTAAAAAGCAACGCTCTCGCACTTACCCGAAACGGGACAAAAAAAGGGGCAGGGCGAAACTCTGTTCCACCCCGCCCCAGGAAAAGTCTACCACGCTTTATCCTACCTAGCTATCTGAATTTCTCTGGCGAATATATCTTTCCCATTGGTGACTTGGATGACATAGAGACCGGGAGGAATTGTGCTTATGTCCAGTTGTTGCTTGCTTTCCAGGCCGGTAAGCAATACTCTTTTGTAAATTTTCCCGTGCAAATCCTGAATTTCAATCACTGACTGGCCAATGGATTTCGAAGGATTGTCCACATAGAACAGCTGAACATTCATGGTCGACCCTGCTGGTACCGGATCCACTTGCAAAGCGCGGTCGCGGATTCCGCCGGGGGATTTGTAACAAATTGTCACTGTCTGCTGAATAGTGTTACCGCATGGCAGTGTCACCACCACTTTCCAGCTTTGACAAGGCCCGGGAGGGACTTCCGTAAAGGTGGCATAGCCCGTTCCCTGCGCCACATTGTTTTTAAACCATTGGTAGGTAGCGCCCGGAATCTGGTCGGCTTCGAGCCGGTAACGGGTTTCATAAGTATGTTTGGCTATTGTGTCGATGAAAACCTGCACACTGGATGGGTTCCCGACCGTGATGCGCTTGGTCCGTACGCCGGTCGTCCCGGTGCAACCCGTCAGGTTAGCGGTGAGCGTAACTACACCGTTACCGGTCTTTCGGATCATCGCCTTTTCCATGACCTGTTTGCCCCAGTTGGCGACACTGGTCGGTGTGACTGTCCAGGTAACGGTGCGGTAATCCGGAACGGATGAAAGCGTATAGGTCTGGCCATATTGGCAGAAGAAATCGGGTCCGACCACATTGATGCTGCTGCAGTTGATCGCGGGGGGCTGGGTGGTACAGCCAGGAGTACTCGCAGTCACAGTGCTGGAGTACTTGTACCGGCCATCAATATCCACCATCCGCAATCGGTAAAAGTTCGATCCATTATTTGGATAGTTATCCGTAAAGGAATAGTTGATCAAGGAGCTGCTGGTGCCTGCAGCAGTGACAGTGCCAATTTTCATGTACGTGATGGTACTTCCAAAAGAGGTACGCTCGATTTCAAAGCGACTGCTGTTGGATTCCATCGTAGTGGACCAGGCCAGGCTGACCGAGCATCCGGAAATACTCCCTGAGAAGCTGTTGAGGGTAACCGGAAGAGCCAGGCAATCGATATAGTCATAGTAGATGCGATACGACCGGGAAGAGCCGCCTTGGGTGATCGTGATCGTGGCGTCGGGTGACCCATGGGGAGTCGATCCGCCCCAGTACGATCCCCCAAAAAAATTGAAGCTTCCGTCCACCAGGGGGTCAAAGTAAGGAAAATCGGCTCCTGGAGCGCTGACATCAATGCCGGGGCCGGGTGTTTTGTTGGTAACCGTTGCGGCAACGGGCGCGGGCGAAGTAGTAACTACGCCAGTTAATTCATTGACGTATTGGAAGGTGATGGTGGCTGCGCCATTCGCGGGATAGCCACACGCAGATGCGCCATTGAACTCCAGGGTATTTGCTGTATTCGTGGACGTCTGTCCAATTGCAAGAACAGACAAACACAAAGCGAAACAGCCGAACAGGTAGCGTAAAACTGAGAACATAGTGATTGGTTTTGGTGATTGATGGTGCCGAAATACGAGTATTTCGGGAACGACAAACAGGGTATTTCTACGTAGGGGGGTATAAGGAAGGCATTAGAGTATCGATTATTATGGAAGATCGGGTGATTGATATTTCATATTACGGTAGGAAATATATGAACTTTTTGATAGATTTGGTTAACCAAAACCGCCAAACATTGTCCACCACCACACTTCCAATCAGGCTCCTGATTGCAGATGATCATGAAATGTTTCGTGACGGCCTCAGCCAGTTTGCCAGTAAACTCCCCAATGTCCAGCTTGTAGGAGAAGCATCCAACGGCCTTGAACTGGTTCGAAAAGCCAAACACCTGTTGCCCGATGTCATTCTGACCGACATCAAGATGCCGGAGATGGATGGACTCTCCGCAACAAGGCAATTGATGCTTGATCTGCCCAGTTGTTATATCATCTCCATGTCGATGTTCGGGGATGAGCACCTGCTCATTAGTATGCTGGAAGCCGGTGCCCGAGGGTACCTGCTGAAAAGTGCACATAAAACCCAGATAGAAGAGGCCATTCGGCAAGTTGCGAAAGGGCATACCTATTTCTGTTCTGCTTCCAGTGAGCGAATCAGCGAGATGATTGCCTCCAAGAAATACAATCCGCATCTTAAAATGAAACGACCAAAGTTTTCGGACAAAGAGCGGGATATAATCAAGCTGGTTTGCGAAGGATTTGTCAGTAAACAAATAAGTGATCAATTGGGAATTTCGGTGCGCACCGTCGAAGGCTACCGGGAACGAATACAGGATAAGATGGATGTAAGGAATACGGCCGGTGTTGTCGTTTACGCGATTCGGTACGGGATATATCCGGCGGTATGATTCCGTATCCCAAAGCATTTAGGAAACCGGAATGAACGGTTGTAACGGGACAAATTCGTTGGAGCAGGAAATTGCAACGGAACATTCTCCAGGCTGCCGACAACCCTTTGCTGGCAGCGCTAAAAAAATTATTGGAGATTTTATCAGCGGCATTAATGGAATATCAAAAAAATAACTAGCTTCAATTTACAAGGGCGACCTATCCAGTATGAAAATTCACCCCGCCCCTTGTACCACCGTTCCCCTCGTATTTGTAATTGATATCATCCACCTGGCACACGGAAGTGACAGCCTGGCATCGTGTTCCCCTTGAAAATTTGTGCAATGGTTTCAACTGGATAAAGTTGGCGATCTAGGAAGCCTGTCATATCAGGTTATGGCGCTGCTGGCGATCTATTTTTATTGCGTCTTAACCTGCCTCAGGATGAGCCAGAACTGGGAAAATGCCAGCTTTGAGAATCAACTGGGCTTTGATACTGCAGATGGGGTTTTGAAGAAATACAAACCATCAGACAACAAAAAGTTCTACAAGCAGGGTTCGACTTCATATGAGGTACTGGAGTTTGAGCCTTACTATAATGTCGAATCAAGGAACTGGCAGGTGGTCCTACCTTTCAAATATTTCAAGGATTCCGAGCAGATGTTCATGAAACTTGTCTGTCTAAAAATAGCTCCTGGCTCTGGTCTTCAGCGCCCCTCTGGCCCACCATCCTTAAACAGTCCATTTGTTGACACGTCCGGCACCAATCTTTCTTTGTTAAGCGATCCTGTTCAGGTGCCACTGTATAGCATTAAAGAGATCAATATACAGCGGATAGATCATGGAGGCAAAGCAGCGTATTCGATCACCATTGACTCCCAAAGTAGGTACGAAAACAAGATATACTTCATTATGTTGTCATCTACAGAAACAGAAGGTATGGTATTCAATTCACAGCTTCCCTCATCAACAGATCATTTTGATGGACTAAAAACATTCACTTTATTTGGAAGCGGGTGTAATGGGGTCACCAACGGAAAGATTCTGGCCTTCCGTGATCAACGGTCCATTGTTATTTCGAGAACAAATTGTAAGGCAATGCTGGTGCTTGAATTTGAGATTCATAAAAATAACGATGTAACTGCCTGCGCTCAGCCTCAGTTTGTCAACTACAATCCACTTTTTGACCGTAAAGGATTGCGTTTGATCAACATTGCTGAATTCACAAATTGATTGCATCCCCCTCCAAAAAATCAGGATAAGGATACAAAACAATTGTCCGGATAAAACGGTAGAATAAAAATAGGAAGCCAAACAACTTGTTTATGATACGAAACATTCAAAATTTCACTGTTTTTTTTTGCATATCCTTCCTTTTTTTTGCTTGCAACAGCGATAGAATTTCTCCTGGCGACAGGGAGAAAGCAAAAGCCGACATCCAGAGGATTTTGCAGGAATTTGTTCATGCGCAATACAACTTCCTAATGAAGGATACCGCTGCAACCTGGACAAGCTATATGGAGGACAAAAACCGTGATATATTGCTTACCCGGATCCAGGCATATAAAACCAACCTGGCCTCTCACCAATTAATCTATACGGCTTTTACCAGCGCAGTAGTTATTGACAGTGCCATTTTCAACGGCGATTCAGCAACCGTATTTAGTACTGACAGGTACACGCTTACCAGTTCGGATCGCGATCCGCGTGATACGACAAAGTTCATTGTCACTAATGGCATCTATAAATACAGAGTTAGATTTATAAAGGCTGAAAAAAGCTGGCTCATTCGGAATTTTTATTGCAAGGATATTTCGCGGTTTTCTTTTAATGCATCACCAAAAATTGTAGTTGAGCAACAACTGCCCGACACCACCCAGGCTCTCATGTATACATATGACCCTGAAAACGCACGTGCCTATGCAGAAAGGCATTGGGAGAATGGAAACGCAGCCTATTGCGATTTTTCAAACCCTAACGGGGATTGCACCAACTTTTTGTCGCAGTGCCTTTTTAAGGGCGGCTGGCCACAGGACGCTGTCTGGAAGTCGAAGCTGAGAAGAGATTGTCCTACCTGCCGGAATTCTACCTGCGTGGCGATGGAATGTTATGGCTGCAGGTGGGCGGTCGCACAGGATTTCAAATACTATATCACGCATGAAGGAAGGATGCGCGTGGAAAGCATGGCCCAGAAAGGGGGAAATCTTAATAATGTTGAGGTTCGCTGCGACGCTGTTAATGTGTATTTTAGAGAGGGAAGGATTTCATCACGAAGTGAAGTGGCAACGGACAGTAGTTACGATGCAACTTTTAATTGCTTCAACCGGGAAGCTCAAAAGGTGGAAATCTCCTTTTTATACAAATACAAAGATAAACAGCCGTTTTTGAGCAGTGTAGGATTAACAATCATAAACGATAGTCTGGTGCCCAAACCTAAACATTTCGTGGTTGGGAATTTTTCTAGTGCTCCAAAGCAGATGATAAGATGATTAAGTTCACTATTGCTTTTATGCTTTTACTTGTTATAGAGGATACATATTCTCAAGAACGAGTTTGGATAAAACTGGCAGCCACTCCTGATAAGGCTTGGGATGCAATGCGCTACAACAGTCCCGAAGGTACGAGAGCCAAATTGTGGCTAAGGAAGGGGGCAAAAGAAATTCTTTACCATGATTCCACTGGAATGGAAATAAAGTTGGTTGATGGAATTGAGATCAGTTTGAATGAGTTTGAATGTGAAAAGGGACTATATCGAATGCTAAACATTAGCGACTACAATAGCGCGGGAAAATTGGTCCGAAAAAAATACATTTATATATGGGATCAGAAATGGATAGAGATAAAGCTCGGCAGTGGTTCAATTGCGGATAAAATGTTTAATTGTGCATGTAAGTAATTCTTTAAGCTCGTCAGGGCCGAATGGGGCAGAGTAGATGTTTAGACTGACTCAAACAAGTGTTCCACTACATAACGTGTAAATTTTTGTCCACGCAACAATCTTAGCTGGGGTTGGCCGGCAGAAACATATAATTCAAGAAATAATTAAGAAACATGACTTTGAGCGGGTCGTTTTAAATGTATGTACAAGTGTCAGAATGAATATAAACTAGATTAAAATTTCTTTATGCGTGGGATCGCATTGCTTTTTCTACTTGTAGCGAGTTCGGGCACCTCCTATTGCCAGAAAGGCAGAAATGAAAAAATTAGCCTGATGGTGAATTTCCTCACCAATCGGACAGAAATTCTTTCGTCGAAAGGGTATAAAATTTTGTCTGTGTTCTCGTCAAGTGATGCACCCCCTAAAATAGATATGTTTCCACAAGGCGATAGTTTATATTTTGAAGCCTACGCAATTCTGGACAGGTCTGTTGGTTTAATGGGGGATGACGGATTGACTGTTTCCAAAAGGAATTTGTACCCCCAAGGTTGGCGAAAGTGCATCAGATACGGTATTATCTCGAGTAACGCAGTTTAGAAAGTCTTCTTCGTTAGACCTTAACTTCTATTCTTGGACAACATCACTCACCAAGGCTCAATTTCCAGCAAAAAAAGGTTTCCGCGACATGATCGGGTTAG
>JBEVJC010000013.1:0-213650 GCA_040510375.1 Chitinophagaceae bacterium | reverse complement strand
GGCCATTTTATCTACTGTGCCACCAAATTTGTTGAAGTTTTCGCCCAGGCGACCGAGGTTAGCCGGAGTGATGTCGGCGTCACGCAGCATGTCTTCCATTTTGCTCAGCGCAGGGTTGCCGTTAGAAGCAGTTCCGCCGATTGCAAGTGGGGTTGGTTTGAAGTTGGCTTCGAGATCCGGGTGGTGGTTGATACCTGGGAAATAACGCTCCCAATGTGGTTCTTCCGGTGGTTCTACCAGGAACGCCATTACGATAAAGATAAGAGCTTCAGCCATCAGACCAGCCATGATTGCATAGTCAGCACCAGGCCAGTGAAGGATCTTCATCATCGCAGCGAAAATAACAACGGCCGCAAAGAGGCTGAACATCATGTTCAAAAATTGCTGGCCTTTTTTGGTTTTGAAAAAACGTTTCATAAACGGGTTCTTTTTATAGATTATTAAATTTTACTTAAAACGGCCTGATGCGTAAAAAATTGTTAGTTCAGGTTCCGAATGAGGAAAAAAAAAGGTCGCCAGAGGCGACCTCTTTTTAAGAAGATTTATTATCTGCGGCCCGGAGCTGCAGGAAGATCGATTACCGAACGGAAACCGATATATGATTTGGTTGAATCCTGGTATTCGTAGGTGCTTGTACCTGTTTGCAGGTAGTAACCAACGTCTTTCCAGCTACCGCCACGGATGATCTTACGTTTCATCAGCGGAGGGTCGTCATCTTTGGCGTTCCAGCGAACATCAGGGTTCAGGTCATGCTGGAAGTTGTTACGGCCTTCATAGAAAATCGACGAAGTCCATTCTGCAACATTACCCGCCATACAATACAGACCAAAATCATTAGGCCAGTAAGCATCGGCACGTACCGTGTAGAAACCACCATCTTCCGGATAGTTACCGCGACCAGGTTTGAAGTTGGCCATCAGACATCCTTTTTTATTACGGAGATAGTAGTTACCCCATGGAAACATAGACTGGGAGCGGCCGCCACGGGCTGCATATTCCCATTGTGCTTCGGTTGGCAAACGGAAATCCGATTCCTGTACCCTTTTTTTACCATCCAGCCAGGCATTCAGGTAATGGGTTCTCCACTCGCAAAAAGCAGTCGCCTGTTTCCAGTTAACACCTACAACCGGATAATTATCAAATGATGGATGAGCGAAATAACGTTTGGTCATCGGCTCATTGTAAGAATAGGAAAAGTCGCGGATCCAAACCAGTGTATCAGGATAGATCGGGGTATCTTTCTTATCAATGAATTTGCTTCTTGGCTTGCCGGCATTTTCACGCATGGCTGCCTTTTTCAGGTCAAATACTTCAGAATGGTAAACGAGCCTGGATACATCGATCTCTTTCCTTCCGAAAACGCGGTCATCAGGGGAGAGAATAAGGTCGGTACCAGCCAGGGCTTCGATGGTCTTGGGATCATTCCATTTCAGCGTTTTCATTTTCTGCCAGTCAACCATTTCTGTTCCGTTGGCATCAGGTTTTACAAAACCCATTTTGCGCGCTGCAACTGAATCCCGGACCCAGGTGACAAACTGACGGTATTCCATATTGGTAACCTCGGTTGCGTCCATCCAGAAACCACTGATCGACACTGAACGGTTCCGTGAACTGAATGCGTAAGCCGGATCTTCATCCGATGGACCCATGTGGAAGGTTCCCTGGGGGATGTAAACCATACCCGGAGGTTTGGGAAGCGAATACCGGCTACCCGCCGATATGCCGTGGACCTGTCCGTCATCGGGAAGTGACCCACCGCTTTTATTCTTCTTTCCCAGGATACCGCAGGACGAAAGCACGGCCAGGCATGCAACTGCGTAAATCGCGTAGTTAAGGTTTTTCATTTTCATAAACTTGAAGGGTATTGGTCGAATATAAATTTTTGGTTTCGTCAGCACAAGGTTACAATTTATTTTTGGAAGGTCAAAGCGGTTTTTACGCGATTATTCTAACGATTACGGACGGGCACTTATTGTATTCATTGAGTTTAATCGACCATTTTTGCGCTGTTTATCAGCTCCCTAAGAGCTTCGGTTGTTCTAACTGGCTGTAAACAAGCGAAGTCTTTACACAAATAAATCAGCGTCTCATTTCCCTGTTTTTTTCCTGCCAGCAGGGGGGAATCCTCCCGCCCTCGCTCCGACGACGCCAATACCCGGTGGGGAATATACCCCGACAGGATTTCCCTGACCAACCTCCCTGCCTCCGGACCAACTACTGCAATCTCACTTGTTCCTGATACCATTTCAAGGAGCACACTATTCCAAACGCCAAAACTTCCCGGATATTTTATAACAAGAGAACCGATCGTTGCCAGCATCCTGAACGAACGGTCTTTCCAGTCGCGTTTGTCAAGCATTATACCCAATTGATAGAGATTGGAAGCCATTATGGCATTCCCTGAGGGCACAGCTCCATCGTAAATCTCTTTCTTCCTCAGTAAAACGTCATCCTGCTCACGACCGGTATAGTAAAACAGATCGCCTTCGTCTTCACTGAAATTATCCTGCACAAATTGGACCACTGAAGCGGCTTTCTCCAACCATATTTGTTCAGAAGTGATTTCCTGTAGGTAAATCAGGGACTGGATCAGATAGGCATAATCATCGAGGAATGCTGGATACCGCCCTTCCCCTTTCCAGGTATGATATAGTTTCAGGTTTTCCCCATTCCCAAATTTCTCCAGCAGGAACTCCATATTTTTCACGGCAAGGTCCCGGTAAACCGGATTACCCGTTGCACCGTATGCCTGGGAACAGGCCGTATTCATTAATGCATTCCATCCAAGAATGATCTTGTCGTCCAGGCCGGGACGAGTCCGTTTGGCCCGATGCCCCAGCAATTTTACCCTGCCGGTTTCCAGTATCGCCTTCAAATTTGTTTCATCCATCCCCTTCCTTGCGGCAAAACTGGCCAGGGGCTCCCTCACCCGGAGGATATTTGTACGTTTATGACCGGGTTGTTCCGCCCAGTTTCCCACCTCACTTATATCATAATATTCACAGAATATAATACTCTCTTCACCCAGCACTTCATCCACTTCCGATTTATCCCACACGTAAAATTTCCCTTCCTCCCCTTCACTATCCGCATCCAGTGCCGAATAAAATGCAGCGTCCTCAAAAAGTAATTCACGCTTCACAAATTCCATTGTCTCTTCAATCACCTCCGCATACCGTTGCTTACCTGTAAGCTGGTAAGCCTCACTCAGTACACTAACCAGTAGTGCATTATCGTATAACATTTTTTCAAAGTGAGGTGCCAGCCATTCCGTATCGGTGGAATAACGGGCAAAGCCACCGCCCAGCTGGTCATAAATCCCGCCCTCGATCATTTTATCCAGGCTAAGTACTGCCTGTGCCCGGGCTGAAGTTGACCGTTCTGAGTTTCCGTTGGCAAATACGTAACGGAGAAGGAAACGGATGGTAAAGGTCTGCGGAAACTTTGGTGCGTTACCGAAGCCACCCCACACCCTGTCCGCATTTTTCAGGCTGTTGTCCAGCGACTCGTCCATTTCATCCCGGTTAAAAAACTTGCCTGCAACTGACTGATCTTCCATCAGGTGATTGGCCCGGTGCAGGTGACTGGTCAGGTTCTCGGCCTGCTCCTCCACCTCCCCCCGCCGGTCACGGAATGCCGCGGAAACACCCGACAGCACTTCCAGCCAGGACGAACGGTTGAAAGCTTTAACGGGAGGAAAATAGGTGCCGCCATAAAATGGTTTACCCTCAGGTGTCAGGAAAACATTCAGCGGCCATCCGCCACTTCCTGTCATTGCCTGTACCGCGTCCATATAAATATGATCAAGATCCGGCCGCTCTTCCCGGTCGATCTTTATATTGATAAAATGTTCATTCATGAAAGCAGCCGTCTCTTCATTCTCAAAACTTTCACGCTCCATCACATGACACCAGTGACAGGCAGCATAACCAATGCTCACCAGCACGGGTTTGTTTTCTGTTGCGGCCTTTTCAAGAATCTGCTTGCTCCAGGGATTCCAGTCTACCGGATTATGCGCATGCTGCAGCAGGTAGGGACTTGTTTCATTGATGAGTTGGTTGGTATATCCGGGCATACCCGAAGTTCGCTAAAAAAGAAAACGAAACCATCGTTAAAATACCAGTAAATGTTGTCGATTTACACAAGGCGCATTGCAACTACTTATTTTAACTTTACCATCACGGAAAGAAAATAGTTACTTGTCTTTTAATTTAAGAGATAGGGAATGAAGTTCCGTACAACTTATTTTTTAACTGCAGTTGCGAGGAATTTGTCGAGAGCAGCCACCATGCTGGGTGCCTGGGGCTGGGGAGCCCTGATCTCCAGCTTCAGTCCGGCATCTTCAACTGCCTTGCCGGTGTTTCCACCGAAAGCACCGATGATCGTACCGTTCTGCTGATAGCCGGGAAGATTATCAAAAAGGCTGCGCACGCCACTTGGAGTAAAGAAACAGATTACGTCAAACTGATTAGAGCTGACCAGTTCTTTGATATCATTGCTTTGTGTCCTGTACATAAAGGCCAGTGCAAACTCACAGTTATTGGCTTTCAGGTAACTGACAATATCATTATCCTGCTGGTTCTCGGAACATACATAAAGGAATTTTTCATTGCCCTTATGTTTATTGATCACATCAAACATGCTTTTATTGCTGCCATCAGCGCCATAAAACACTTTGCGTTTGCGATAGAGAATAAATTTCTGCAGGTAAAGAGCAACTGCTTCGGTGATACAAAAGTACTTCGTGTCCTGGGACACACTGACCTTCATTTCCTCGCAGGTGCGGAAGAAGTGATCAATAGCATTGCGGCTGGTGAAAATGACACCCGTATAATTGGCTATCTCGATCTTCTGCTTTCTGAAATCCCTTGCCGGGATTCCCTCCAGGCGGATGAACGGCTGAAAATCCAACTGGACATTATATTTGCGTGCAAGCTCAAAGTATGGTGACTTATCGCTTTCAGGCCTCGGTTGGGTTATCAGGATCCTCTGTATGTTTTGAACCGTTTGATCGGCTCGATTCTCCCCATTTTTTACCATGTGCGATCAGGCTAAATTGTGTGCAAAGGTAGTGTTTCTTATTTAACAAACGATAGTAAAACCCTGTAAATCAGCAGCAGGGGGGCTATTTCAAGTGCCGCCAGGTACAAAATAAAGTGAAAAAGATTGAACCTGACCTCGTTACGTACTGCAGAAATAGCTAAAACAAAACGGTAAAATAACAGGATACCGATCCCGCACCAGGAAAGAACCATGATTACGGAGAACATTGGTTCCCGGCTGAATGCCAGAAGTACGGTAACCGGCAACAGGAAAATCCCAATCATTTTATTGATGATAAATACAATAAAAATGTAGGATTCCGCTGCGTGTTTAACATTGAAGATCCAGCCACAGATCTTCAGTCCGATGTATTTTACCAGGTAGATCAATGTAAGGCCTGTACAGCAATACAGGTACATGATCCAGAAATTTCCGACGGGCTGGTATCCCCTGTCATGCAAAAGGAAGTCGATGTATAAACCGGTAGTCAGTATAAAAAACAGGTTGAATAATAAGGATGGAAGGGGTGTCTGCATGAGCTGCTCCCGGATCTGGCGTTGCTTCATCGTAGTCCGGAAAAAAACCCTGAACAGGTCATTGACATATTTGGAAAACGCCAGTTTAAGCACCGCAAAAAGGAAAACCAGCCCGAGGGTAGCATAAAACAGGTCTTCCTTACCCTTTACCTGGCGCAGGTTACTGCGGATCAGTACTGCTCTTGTTCCAAACCTGAAATAAGGATGCCTTGCCCGGATCTGCTGGTCAACAGGAATACCCGGTGCCCATTCCCATTCCTGTCCGGCGTTGGAAGGACGTCGGGAAACCTCCTGGCTTACGATTCCTGTCCCGATGCTGTCGTTTGTTACTGATGTATCAACTATGGCCCGGATGCTGTCATTGATATAGATCGAATCCTCCACTGATTGAGCGGAAGCAGTCAGGTGAAAGACCAGCATTAAAAAAAAGGAAGAAATGATCCGGCGCAAATGGTAAGAATTGTGGTGCAAAAATAGTCGTCCGTCCGACATATTGGTTGATGAACGATTAATTCCTTTCACTTAAAAATAATTCAGGAAACCAAAATGGATTTTGGACTGACGAAGGTTGAATGGAAGATCACTTCTTTTTCCCACCGCCCATGCGAGATTAAAGATACCCACCTTCGATTCAAACGAAAGGCCAAGTCCTGATGAAATATAGGAATAATTTACATCTGCATTCTGGCTATTGTTCTGGCCCCATCCCCCATCGGTAAAACCATAGAAGTAGGAGTTCTGGCCAACAAGGAAACGATATTCCAGCGTACCTACGGCAAACAGGGAAAGATACTGGCTCTCTTCATCGAAACCCCGCAGCAGCTTGTATCCTCCGATCTGGAACAGTTCATTGCGGAACAGGTTTGCACTCTGGACATACCCGAAATTAATGGCAGTTTTTAATGTGGCCCTGTTGAGCTGGCCAATCGGGAAGAACTTTGCCGCAGATCCCCTGATGCGGAACTGGTACGACTTCAGCTTCAGACTATCGTACAGGCTATTAAAATCCAGGAATGGGTTGGAGGGATCCTTGAGTTCAACGATCTCCGTATTCCTGCCAATCTTTTTGGATCCGATAGTGGTTGTTATGCGAAGTTCGTTTCCACTTGTCGGGTTAAACCGGTAATTGGTATTGATGTATTCATAATCGAACCCAAGGTTGGTGGTACTGACATCCGCTTCGTCCGGAAGGCGGTGTTGTTGCAGCACATACGCTGTATTCGCACCATTGACAATCGTCTGGAACCGTTGCATAAAAACCTTACCGGTGCGGAATGCATCTACCTTGTATTCGACCCCAAGCTGGAAATTCACGTTGAGGAAACTGCTGTCTTTGCGGAACATATCAAAAGAAAAATCCAGTCCGAACGGGGAACCGAAAAGATATGGATGCTGATATAGCAGGTTTAAACGTGGCGATTTAACCTGCAGTTGCTGCCAGTTCAAACCAATCGTTTCTCCCGCACCCAGGGCGTTTTTTAAGTTCAGGTTAGCCTCACCCGTAACCAGTAATTTTTTAGATGCCAATGCATCTGTATTTGGCAGGAACCCGATAAGTACATTAACCTGACTGCTCTTTTTTTGTTTAAGATACATTTCGAGGAATGATCCGGAATTCAGCCATACCAACTTCGCGGGGAATTCTTCTTCCACATAGGAAAGCTCCCGCATACGCTTACTGACCTGCGTCAGCTTTTGCCGGCTGAACGTGCTGCCATTGCGGATATCAAGGTACCGCTGCAGGAATTCATTGGAGATTTTGGCATTCCCCATCAGGTGGATACTGTCCACCTGGTACGCAGGTCCTTTATCCAGATGAAGTTTTGCATGAACCCTGTCGTCTGTAATGGAAAGACTATCGACCCACACTTTCGCAAACGGATAACCATTGTTTTCCATATGGGAAAGGATCTTATCCTGCCAGTCATTTATCTGTTGCTGGTCGTAGATGCTGCCACTGAAACCAGATTTTCTCCAGCCCAATGCATCCAGCACCAGCGGATCCACACCGGAAACGTCCAGTGTCTCCCATTCATACTTTGCTCCCAGGAAGACCACCAGGCGGGCATAGGAAGAATCATAAATAACCGAATCGAGTGAAGTGGTAATGTATCCGCGAGACCGCAATGTAACCGGAAGTTCATTGATAAATTGTACACATTCATTCCTGGAAGTAAAGCCACCCGGAATGCCAAGTCCGGCCAGGAACACTGAATCCCTGTCAACACCGCGGAGATACAACGGATACTGCTGCTGTGCAAGAAGCGGGAAGCCCGGTAACAAAAATCCGGAAACCAGTATAAGCAGTCTTAATTTTGTCATCCTCTGGAGCCGCGGCCAGGTAACCGCGAGTTTAGGTATAATCGTAAAAGAAATTTTTTTGGCGGGCATTTATATTCATATCCCCTTCTGCAGGCAGGCCTGCAACTATTGTAACTTTCATTTCAGTACATCGCTAAGATACAAGAACGAATTAATGGCGGCTTTATTGAAGGAGGTTGAACTATTTCCCACAGTATTCCCCGACGAAATGTTGCAGGTAACAGAAATTGGACAGGCCGGTGACCGGGCGCTGGCCCCGTTGGTGGAAACAATTTATATCGGTGGCGGTACACCCAGCCTGCTGGAAAACACCCTGATCACAGGACTCCTGGCGAAGATCCGATCGGTATTCCGGGTGTCGGATAATGCTGAAGTGACACTGGAAGCAAATCCTGATGATATCACGGAGGACAAACTAATTGAATGGAAAAATGCCGGGATCAACCGGCTGAGTATTGGTGTACAAAGTTTTTTTGAAGAAGACCTGCGTTGGATGAACCGCGCCCACAACGCTTTCCAGGCCGAGACCGCCCTGCGGCTGGCAATAAAACATTTCGATAATATCACGATGGACCTGATTTACGGAACACCCGGTCTTACTGATGAAAAATGGAAGTTTAATGTAGAAAAGGCAATTTCACTGGGCGTACCCCATCTTTCCTGTTATGCACTGACGGTCGAACCAAATACCCCGCTTCAGAAACTGATCTCCGGGCACAAACGGGAGGACGTGGATCCCGACAAACAATCGGCCCAGTTTATCCTCCTGATGCATTGGCTTAAAACCGCAGGTTTTGAACATTACGAAATCTCCAACTTCGCCCGACCCGGTTTCCGGAGCCGGCATAACTCCTCTTACTGGCAGGGCAAACCATATTATGGATTCGGCCCTTCTGCCCACTCATATAATGGAAGGGAACGGTGGTGGAATATCGCCAACAACGCCAGGTATATTACCTCGGTCAATGATGGCGCAGTGCCGGTGGAAAAGGAAATCCTGACATCCATCCAACGATACAATGAATATATCATGATTTCCCTGCGGACAGGCGAAGGGTTACGGATCGACCGGATCCTGGACAATGAATGGGGATTTGACAAAACGGAACATCAAATGCTGGTCAACGACCTGCTGGAAAAGGCGAAAGATCACGAAGCCCGGGGACTGGTACAATTAACCGATGGCCGGATAATATTGACAATGGAAGGAAAACTGCTGGCTGATGGTATTGCCTCCGATCTCTTTGCAGAAGGAAGCTAATGCAAAGATTTCCGTTCGGAAAAATATTTAGTAGATGGCAACCACCATCAGAAGCTAATGCCAGGATTTCCGTTCGCAAAAATATTTAGTAGCGGAGAGGCTATCACCTCCAGAAGTTAGTGCGAAGATTTCCGTTCCCGGAAAGATTTGCAAAGGGAGAAAACCACCACACATACCAGCATTATCAGGATGGCAGCGGGACCAAAACCTTGATATGAAAGTGGCATAACTTAAAATTTGAGCCTTGAAGGCTGAATAAAAGGATGTTTCCACTTGTCAGACCATTACCTCTTCAATTTGTTTAAAAGCTTCTGCAGGATTAACATTTTCCCAGAGAACCCGGTAAACGTTTTCGGCGATCCACATCCTGGCCTCGATCGCCTGGTTTATATTATGGATACATTTTGAGGCATTATACCCCTCCGCCACCATATTCATCTCCAGTTGTGCACCCTTCACGGAATAACCCTTGCCAATCATATTACCAAATGTCCGGTTGCGGCTATATAAAGAATAACAGGTAACCAGCAGGTCCCCCAGGTAAACAGACGCTGCATAGTTGGGTGTCTTACGCATCGTCACGGGGTCGTTGCCCTCATGTTGTCCCACCACGATGTGTTCTGCACCAAAATGCCGCAGGAACTCCGCCATTTCATCGGCAGCGTTTGCAATATATACGCTGAGGAAATTATCACCATATCCCAGTCCATGTGCAATACCTGCACCAACGGCATAAATATTCTTCAATACTGCTGCATACTGTACCCCGAGGATATCATGGTTGATCACCGTGTTAATATAATCCGTCATGAAATGCGAAGCGATTTCTTTTGCAACCTGCACATCAGTACCGGAAAAAGTCAGGTAAGATAATTTTTCCGCCGCCACTTCTTCAGCATGACAGGGACCAAGTACCGCAAAATACCGGTCGAGCGGAAAACCAAACTCCTGTTCCAGGTAGTAGTTCAACAGGATATCACGCCCGGGAAGGATTCCTTTAACGGCAGATACTATTTTTTTCCCGACCCAGTCGTTCATTTCCGTGCCGGCCAGGCTTTCTTCAATATATGCCGAAGGAACACCGATCACGATAACATCTGACAGACGGATGATCTCCCTGATATCAGTCGACAGATGAAGTAATGATGTATCAAAATTTACCGAAGGCAGGTAATGCGGATTATGCGAACGCGACTCCAGATGCCGGAGATTTTTTTCATTCCTGATCCACCAGTTAACATGATGCTGGTTGTCCGTAAGGATTTTTGCCAGTGCTGTCGCCCAACTTCCACTCCCCAATATCCCAAATGTGTGATCCATAATTTACTTGACAAATAATTTATCCTTTTCTGTAATTATAACTTTCATACCATCCTTTAATGTTTTACTGATGGCATTGTATGGCCCGGTGACTACCTGTTCGTTACCGGTGAGACCTTTCTTTATCTCGATATAATTGATATCCTGTATCCCCGTTTCCACTACTACTTTTTTTACTGTACCATCGGGCTGAACAACAAATACTACCTCTTCCAGGTCGTTACTTTCCACTGCGGGAGTTGCCTGGCCGGTCGACTGGTCCGGATTGGCGGTGCTGGATAATTCCTTCTTTTTATCATCAATACTCTGATCGCTTCCCCTCACTCTTGCATTCACAGACGTAATCGGCACAGCAAGAACATTGTCCTTCCGTTGCGTTTTGATATCAGCATTGGCATTCATACCAGGACGGAAAGGAAACTTCCTTGGCTTCGAAGGATCGAGCAGGTCCTCATATGAATTCCGGTCGAGCCGGATCCGCACTTCATAATTCGTTACCTCATTTGATGTACTGGTGGCTGCACTGGTCTTGGTACTGCTGGCGATCTGGGTCACCACACCTTTGAACTTTCGATTATTGTATGCATCCACTTCCACATCTGCCGAGTCACCGATATTGACTTTCACGATATCATTTTCTCCCACGTCCACCCTTACTTCCAGTTTACTCATATCGGCAACGGTCATCATTTCTGTTCCGGCCATCTGGGCAGTTCCTACCACCCGTTCACCCTGTTTAATGATCAGGGAAGAAATCACTCCGTCCATCGGGGCCGTAATTGTGGTGCGACCCAGGTTCTTGTTGGCGGATGTAAGTCCTGTCTGTGCTGTCTGCACACCAGCCTGCAGGCTCCTGATATTTTGTTGTGCGGCTTTGTAGTTCGCCTGTGCAGAAAGATACGTGGCCTCAATCTGTTCAAATTCTGCTTTTGAAATAACTTTCTGGTTAAACAGGGTTTTATTACGCTCATATGCCTGGCGCGACTGTTCCATTGAAACGCGGAGTGCTTCCAGTGCTGCACTGCTGTTCTCTACTGTTGACTGCGACTGGCTTACCCTTGAAGCTGCTTCATCGCGTTGCAACGCATAGATGTCTGCATAGATCCTGGCAAGTACCTGTCCCTTTTTTACACTATCCCCTTCCTGAACGTTGAGTTCCGTTACTTCCCCGGAGATATCAGGACTGATCTTCACTTCAATCTCAGGATAGATTTGTCCGGATGCTGTAACGGATTCGATGATGGTGCGGCGGGAAACTTTTTCCACCGAAACCTTCTCGCCCTGTTCGCCTTTGCCGGCAAATTTTTTAATAAGCAGGATCACAACGATAGCGGCAACTATTATAAGGATCCACTTTAGTGATTTTCGCATATGTTCTAATTAGTTTTTATGCAGTGACCATTACAATCTCAGACCCTGTCCCTTGTAAAACTCCAATAACTTCATCTTGAACACATAATCATACTGTGCCAGTACAAGATTTATTTTGGCCCTGAACAGGTTATTCTGGTTGGTGATGAGGTCGAGTGAATTCAGCAGGCCAATATCAAACCGGGCCTTTGCAAAGTCATATGCCTTTTGTGAATTGACCACACCGGTCTGCGAAGCATGAAACTTTTGCAGGGCGGCAACTGCGTTGGTATACGCCTGCCAGATATCCTGCTTGAGTGTCTGTGCATCCAGTTCCGATTGCAGCTCAACACTGACGATGTTTAATTTGGCCTTGTTCCAGTTGGTACGGTTTACATTTCCATTGAAAACAGGAATGCTCAGCGACACGCCGACTGCCTGGCCAAAATTTTCATTTAGTTGCCTGAAGTAACTGTTCTTGGTTATTCCGGGTATGGCGGTCTGGTCGGAATAACGTGTATCAACACTTCCGAAAAGGCCAAGAGCGGGGTACAGGTTGCCTTTCAGGGAACGGGCATTACGCTGCGCGGCTTTCAGGTTAAGCAGGTTGATCTGTTGCTGTGGCATATTCACCTCGGCAAGTTTGTACACTGCTGCCGGATCAAGCTCCGACAATGGATCAATTGGAATGGATTCAACCGGTGGGATGGCCACATCAAATGGCGCATCGGCTGCGATATTCAGGATCGCTTTTAATTGTAAGACCGATAAAACATAATTGGAATTGGCAGTGATCAGGTTGGAACTATCGTTGGCGAGCTGTGTTTCCAGTTCGGCAAGATTCAGTTCGGGGAGTGAACCGGCATCAACCTGGATCTTTACCGTCCGCACCTGCTCGGCACTTTGTTTAACCTGGACCTCGCTGATATTTATCTGTTCTGCATTTAAAAGGATCTGCAGGTATGCATTGGCAATATTCAGTGCCACATCATTTTTTGCTTTATCGATGCCGGCATCTGCTGCCTGCGAAGCATATTTATTGGCGGCTACGGCATTGGTCTTGCTGAACCAGTTAAACAGGTCAACATTGGCATTTACCGAATGATTGGCCGAGAAGAAATGCTGGTTGGTGAATTGATTGGACACCGGATCGATGGACCGGCCGAACTGGAAACCCGCACTGTTCTGCACATTCAGGACCGGATATAAACCCAGCTGCGATTGCCGGTAGGTCATTGCTGAAATCCGGGCCTGGACATCTGCCTGGCGCACCGAGATATTGTGTTCCATTCCATAATCGATACACTTTTTCAGGTCCCATTTTTCGGCGGTCTGTGCCGCGACCGGACTACTGAAGGTGTATAAGAGTATCGACAAAAGCAGACAGCGCGTGATCATGCGTCAAATTTAGTAGAAATCAGGCGTTATAGTAAGCATTTTCGGTAAACGAGCCGGTTTGGGCAACGGGTACCCGGAAAAACCTAAAGTCCTGTACTGGCAAAAACCTGCTTCCGGTCGGTAATTATATTGACGGGACTACCATTCTAGTTTTTTGGATTGGCCGGTTTTATACCCTTGATCAGGAAATAAATAATGATAAATGCCGCCATAACTCCCAATCCGATCAGGGAAAGTTTCGTGTCGGTCTGCAGGAGACTGATCGCGATAAATGTATAAGCAGCCATAAAAATGATAGGAAGCAACGGAAACAACTTCATCTTGTAAATGCCTGTGTTGTCCAGATTGGCAGTACGTTTACGAAGGATAAAAATGGCACCGACGGATAATACCATTCCGAAGCAATCCAGGAAAATACTAAAGCTCAGAAGGGTATCAAATTCTTTTGCCCAGAATACAATGATCGTCGCAAGTCCGGCAAAAACGGACAGGCCAACCGTGAGTGCGCCGCGCGAATTTTTTTTCTGGAATGCAGCTGGCAGGATTTTATCATCCACCATGGCATACATCACCCTTGGATTACTAAGCAGTAATACATTTATATAGGCCAGCACTCCGAGGAACAACAGGATGGAAAGAACCCGTTCGGCATTCACCCCAAGCACTTTTGAAGCCATGATGGCGGCGATATTCTTTGATGTTTTCAATTCCTGGAAGCCGATAGTATGTACATACGCATAGTTGATCAGCATGTATAATATTATGATCAGGAAGATCCCAAAGAATATTCCGCGTGGTACGTTCCTGTTTGGCCGTTCTACTTCCGCGCCAAAATTGATCGACTGCTGGTATCCGCCATAAGTAAAACTAACGGCAACCAGTCCGATCCCGAATGCCCGGATATATTCCCGGAAACCCGGGGAAATAGTATCCTGTAAAGGCGGGAGATCAGCTGGTGGTGGCGCTCCAGCCGTTAAAAACAAGGGAGTGATCAGCAGGATCACCAGGCAGATTTTCACCACGGTCAATACACTTTGAGTCCTGGAACTCAGGTGCAATCCAAGCATATTCACTCCGTAAAACAACAGGATTGATGTCACTGCGATACCGGTCTGGACATTCTGCATGAATACCGGATCCTGCTGACCGGGAAAAAACACGCTGGAAATATATTCACTTCCGATCAGCGCTACCCCCGCTCCGGATGCAGCGTTGGATACAAGTATTACACAGTTGATGGCAAAGGCAATGGAGGGATGGTATGCGTAGGAAAAAACCTTATAGTAACCGCCGGTAACCGGTAAACGGGAACCAATCTCTGCGTAGGTCAATGCTCCGCAAAAAGCCACCACGCCACCCATGATCCAGGCAAGGTAGAAAATGGCGGGGGTTGGCGTATTTGCCGCTACGTTTGCAGGGGTGCGGAAAATCCCCATTCCGATGACAAGACTAACCACGATCATGGTCAGGTCAAACACTCCCAGTTTATTCTTTTCTGCCATGCGATGAAGATAATAAAAACGGTTTAACTTGCCCATTGAAGCACCTCAACCTACCATGAAGAACTACCTTCTTTTCTCCCTTTCACTAATTGTTTATAACACGCTCTTTGCACAGTCGCCCGTTGACAGCCTTCAAACACTCGGGGAAGTGCGCGTCCGCGCGTTTGAACAGAACCGTGATTTATATTCGGGTACTACCAATATCCGGATTATTGATGCAGTAAGTGGCGACAGGTATAATAAAATGTCGCTTGTCAATGGACTCAACAGTATTGCTGGTGTGCGCATGGAGGAACGTTCGCCCGGAAGTTACCGGCTGAATATGCGTGGCAGTTCACTCCGGTCGCCATTCGGGGTCAGGAATGTGAAAGTTTACTGGAATGATATGCCGGTCACTGATCCCAGTGGCAATACCTATTTTAACCAGTTTGCCTATAATAACTTTTCGGGTATTGAGATCTTTAAGGGCCCCTCATCAAGTCTGTATGGTGCGGGTACAGGCGGATTGATCCTGATAAATAATTTTGATCAGTGGAAGCCGGGTGTATCCGTGGATTATGTCACGGGTAGTTATAATCTCCAAAATATTCTTACATCGGCGCGATTTGGAAATGGCGACAACCGCAACCAGGTTACCTATGCACATAATAAGAGTGATGGTTACCGGGTGCAATCGGAAATGCAAAGGGATAATATATCGTGGCAGTCGCAGTTGAAGTTATCAGACAAACAGCAGCTTAGTGCATCGTTGTTATACACTGACCTGTATTACCAGACTCCCGGCGCCCTGACGGCTGCAGAGTTTGCAACCGATCCGAAGGCTGCAAGGCCCGCCGGTGGCGGTTTTCCCAGTGCGGTGAATGCACTGGCCGCGATCTACCAGAAAACACTCACGGCCGGATTCACCAGTCGTTACCAGATCAGTCCTTCGTTCGAACATGTGATCACGCTCTACGGCGCGTACGCACAGGTTAAAAACTCCGCCATCCGGAATTATGAACGGCGAAATGAACCGCAGTTCGGGGGGCGCACCACACTAGGTTATACAAAAACAATTCATCAATCAGTACTTAAACTCACCGCCGGTGCGGAAGTACAGCAGGGATATTTTAATACGCAGGTAGCCAATAACCGCGGAGGCAGGCCCGATACCATTCAGACCAATGACGATATTGATAACCGTGCCGTAGTAGTTTTCACGCAGGGTGACCTGGTATTGAAGAATGACTGGTACCTCACTGCTGGTGTAAGTTTCAATAAAACTATCATCACGCTGAAGCGGTTAAGCAGGTATCCTGTATTGGAACAGAAGACTTCATTTAATAATGAAGTGGCGCCGAGGGTGGCCATCATGAAAAAGATCACAGACGATTTCCATGTACTGGGAAGTATTGCACGCGGGTTTTCGCCACCGACGGTGGCCGAATTATTACCATCTACTGGCGTGATCAGTACCGAACTGGAAGCTGAATCCGGTTGGAATTATGAGGCCACAGTAAGGTATTTATTATTTAATAAAAGTCTGCGTCTGGAAGCAACGGGATTTTATTTTGACCTGAATGACGCGCTGGTGCAGCGCCGCGATCTTTCGGGAGCTGATTTTTTCACCAATGCAGGGAATGTAAAACAGAAGGGGCTGGAATTACAGGCCGACTATACCTATTATCCAGCTGTGAGAAAGGTTATAGACAATTTAAAGGTAACATCGGCATTCACCTATAACCATTTCAGGTACGGAAGTTTTGTAAAAGGCACGGACGATTTTTCGGGTAAAACAATTCCTTCTGTGCCGGCAAAAACATTCTCTACACTTGCAGATCTCCAGTTCAGCAATGGTGCGTATGTAGGTCTTACCTATTATGCGGCATCGAAGATTTACCTCAATGATGCCAACACGGCGGTGGCAGAAGCCTATCATTTATTGGGAGCAAGGGTTGGCTGGAAAAAAACATTTTCTTCCATCCGGTTGAATTTATATGGCGGTGCAGATAACCTGCTGGATGAGACATACAGCCTGGGCAATGACATCAATGCGGCGGCCAACCGGTTTTATAATGCAGCACCCCGGCGGAATTATTATGTCGGTATTGGGTTTAATTGGGTGAAGGGTGATTCCGGCAAGAAATAATTAAAAGGTATTTGTTCGTGATTCGAATGCAGGAATAAGCTGTATCACTGCGCCAGAACGATGGAGATTCCGGTTGTTGCTCAAGCGATCATGCCGGTTGTGACATATCTTTTGCTTCCGTTACCTTTGCGCAAATTCACCGCATGGATACATACTTTCAACAACTGCTTACCGTTTCTTTTACGCTGTTTGCGGTGATCGATATCATTGGTTCGGTGCCGATCCTTATTTCGCTCAAACAAAAAATGGGTGGGATGAAGGAGTTGAGGTCGACCATAATCTCGGGTGCATTGATGATCCTGTTCCTGTATATTGGTGAACCATTCCTCAACCTGCTGGGTCTGGATATCCGTTCTTTTGCTGTTGGGGGGTCGATTGTGATCTTTATCCTGGGACTGGAAATGGTGCTTGGGATTGAATTTTTCAAAGGCGACGGTGATATTAAGGCCGCAACCGTTGTGCCCATTGCTTTTCCGCTCATTGCCGGATCGGGGACTCTCACTACATTAATGTCGCTCAAACCCGATTATCCCACCGGCCTGATGCTTCTGGCCATTCTTTTGAACCTGGTAATTATCTATGTGGTGCTGAAATCGCTCGATCATATTGCAAAAATTTTAGGAACAGGAGGATTAACTGCTGTAAGAAAGTTTTTTGGCGTAATTTTGCTCGCCATTGCGGTTAAAATCTTTAGCACCAATGCCCCGGGATTGATTCACAACTAGTTATTCCGGCCTCGTAGTACAATGGATAGTATAAGAGTTTCCGAAGCTCCAGATACAGGTTCGATTCCTGTCGAGGCTACCTAAAGGCTCCTTAACGGGAACTAACGAGAATGAGACCCTTACCAAAACATTGATTGGTAAGGGGTTTTTCATTTTTTGACCCGGTTCGATTCCCGTTTATTCCCATTAAATGTTTTACGGATTGTTTTACGCTTTTTCATAACGAGCGAATGGGATCACCTTTCTATCTTGACTAATGATCCATTGCTGTAAAACTTTCCGACTATGTATTTACCCCAGATTGCCGTCGTAGTGAACTGGAGAGGAGAAGCAAATGTTTCCGGCCTGCATTTTTTTAAGGAGTTTCCATTACCTACGATATGTGTATCCGATTGAATTATTTCGTCGTTTACCACCAATGATTTTATTGCTAATTCCTGCGAAACGTTTTTGACTCGTTAAAAGCAGAACACAAATTATTTTGATTGTTTATGTAATCGCCTATGCATTAAATTTAAACAGCGTTCAGCTCTGACTCGTTTGCCAACACTATAAACTGATTGACTATCGATAATGTGTAAACTTAAACTGGATCGCATGTTTCGTTACTTCGTCTTGTTATCGTTCACATTTTTTTTTGCATTTAACGGAAAAGGTCAAAGTCATATCAAAGGAAAGATCCTCGGGAAAGACTCCTTACCTCTCCCATTTGCAAGCGTTTCGATTATTAAAGAATCGAAGGAATTGTCGCAACAATATGCCGACAGCCTTGGCAGATTTGATTTCGCAATTGCTGAGGCAACGCACAATCTTCGTCTCGTAGCTACCTATCTCAAAAAAACATCAGACACAATCGTTGCTAGTCAATTTACTGACGGCTCCGCCATTTATATCAACATCGGCACCCCAGCTCTTCAAAACGTTACGGTCAGATCCCAGAAGCCCTTGATACAACGCACAGAAGATCGTATCATCTATAACATTGAAGGGAACGCGGCCTTCGAGAATAAACCCGTAGTCGATCTTTTCAAATCCATTCCCCGCGTCACCGTTAGCGGCTTTAATATCGGTATCACCGGGCAGGGCCTCGCCGCCGTCATGATCAATAATCGTATCGTCTATATGACAGGTAAAGAGTTGATCGATTATCTCTCCATCTTTCGTACAGAGATTGCGAGTATCGAAGTCATACCAAATCCACCCGCAAAGTATGAAGCCGAAGGTGGCGGCATCATCAATATCGTCACGAAAAGAGGACGGGCAACAGGCTTCTTTGGTGATATCCAATCCGTCACTACCCGTAATAGCTATTGGCAACAAGATGGTTTCGCCAATCTTCGCTATCGCAATAAGAATTTGAATGTCGCACTTGGCTTAAGTTACGGACAGGGCGACTACAAAGAAACAATCCGCCAATCCTACGTTTTCCTGGCGGATCAATCAGGATGGTTTGATCGGGCGTCAAATAAAAATCATTATGATAATGCCGGCGCAAACCTCGCCATCGACTATCAAATCAGCAAGCGCAGCTCCATCAATGCTACCGTAGGCTTCACACGCTTCAAATCAAATAATCGGCTGAGTCGTTCCATTTTTTACCAGTTTAATTCCTTGACCGATTCACTTGGTGCCACTACCGGAAATGATCTCACGAGTAATAAACTATTCACCGTCAGCACCACCTTGCACAAGGACCTGAAATCACGTAAGGGTTCCTGGGATTTTTCTGCCGATATCTTTAGAAAAAGCAGTACCACGGATCTCCGCTCAACGACAATCAACAAAGACGGTAATACCGAAGCTCCAACCGGTACCGTCATCGATCTTTTGAGTTCCGGTGACGCACCACGGAACATATTCAGTCTGAAATGGGATATCACGTTGCCCGCTTTCTTCTTCAAGTGGAACACCGAACTCGGGTTAAAATATACACACTTCGATAACCATAGTGATGTTAGCTATGATCAGTTGATTAATGATGAAACTATTTTCCCGGGAATTGTAACCAGCGACCGATTCTCTTACCAGGAAGATAACGTCGCGGCATATTTTCAAATCGGCCGGCAACTCAAAAAATGGCAATTGAAAACCGGCCTGCGCTACGAAGGCACTTTCACCAAGGGGCATTCGGATACAAAGAGCGATGTTCCAAATCGCAGGTTTCATAATCTCTTTCCTTCGGCATTTGTTCAATACAAACTCAGTGACGATGACAATATCGGGATATCTTACTCGAGACGTATTAGTCGCCCAAGAATCTGGGACATCAACCCCTATCGCTGGTATTCCAATATTTATTCGTTTAGCGCCGGCAACCCCTACCTGACCCCGGCGTATCAGAATAATGTTGATCTATCACTTACCATCAATAATAAATTCTTCACCAGTATCTATTATAACCGGCAGCAGCATCCAATTCTCACATTGCCGTTTAACAGTGGTTTGGCAATAGAAAACAGGAAACTGAATTCAGGCAGGATCAGCAATTATGGGATCACCATGGATCTCAACCTGAACCCGGTGAAAATATTACAAAGCAGCTTTGGTGTGGTTGTCGGTTCCTATTCCTTTAAAACACCCTACCAGTATAGCCTTCCCAAAAAGCCGTTGATAATAACGTTCAATACCAATCAATCAATTGATATCAGCAGCAGCTTCTCTGCGGCACTTAATTTCTCTGCTGCAATCTCAGGTGGAGGTTATAATATTAGTCGCGAAAACGGCAGCTACAAACTCGACTTCTCCACTACAAAAACCTTCTTTAAAAATCGATTTGAGATCAGGCTCGCTGTAGAAGACATCTTCAAATCAAGTTCTCCTGAGTTCAGCACCAGTACCCCAGTATTTCTAAGCAAGGGATATAATTACTACGACTTCCGATATGTTTCACTCGGACTCAAACACAAATTTGGCAAGGCATTGAGAGTAGCGCGAACGAAATCCGGTATATTGGGTACGGAAAAAATGCGACTATAACATCTGGTTTAAAATACTGCAGTAGGATCAACACTTGGGTAACCTCTTTAAAAACTTTCCCAAATTAGTTTACCACAAACATCCATTGTATGTTAAAGAAAAAAATGCAGAGTTTGGCGAAAGCGAAAACCTTTCCGACCAAAACAAGTTTGAGATCATTAGTGACTCAAGTGCATCAGAGCTACTCGGCCAAAGAGTGTAGGGTCGTTCGCATTGATTTCAAACCCACCGTCCGAGCTGTTTCGCTGCGGCGGCCGAAAAGTATAACCCTGAAGATTTTAAACAGCATTTCGACTACAGGTTCCTGCAATAATACCTTCCTGGCATACTCGCTGAATTTCCGGTAACTGCTTTTGGAGAAGCGTTGCGGAATCGACTCGTATTCGTCCGGTTTTACCATCACATGAAAGACTAGGGAAATCCGGAAATACCGGGTACATTACCATAAAGCAATAAACCCAACACATTTGAAGGTCTTAGATACCAGCTCCCCCAGGAAATTGGTGTATCGCCATTTGCATCTTTCGTTGAGGGATCGGCTCCAGCCTCCAGAAGTAACTTAATTATGGTCTCGTCTCCGTATGCGGCAGCACGATGCAGAGGGGTTTCTCCTTTAAGAAAAGCATCACGCATAAAGCAGAGCGTTTCCTTACCGGGTATTGTTTTTCTATTTACATCCGTTCCAGCGTTCACTAAAACCCTTACAATTTCAGATCTTTCATATAGGCTGCTCGTGTTGGAAATGGTATAATGCAAAGCATTCTCGCCTGTCTCCAATGTATAATTTGGATCTTGTCCCTTTTGAATGAGCCATTTAACGGATTCCAACTGCGCATTGTAGGAAGCATTACACAACAGATTTTTATCTCCAAGATCAATAATAGCTCCTAAACCGTAAAACATATCGAGGGCTTTAATATTGCCATTCCAGGCTGCAGAAAATATCGCGCAATTACCCCATCTGTCGTTATAATTTATATCTGCACCTAGAGACACCAGTTTCTCTACAGTATTCAGGTCGTTTTGCAATGCTGCATCCAACATTTGTTGATCTAAATTATCCATATAATGACTTTTATCATATCTAATTCTTACCAACCCACTCTACAATCGGATCTATCCATTCCTTCCTTCCCTTGTATAAAAATCCATGACTCAAACCTGTGTTTAACACGACCTGTTTATAACTTATGACACGTTTTTGCATTTGAAACAGGTTATCACAAGAACCGCGCGAATCGCTTTTTTCAATGATCGACAGGAAATGGCCATGCAATTCGCTTTGTTCAACTTCCTTGTAATCATCCTGCCGGCAACCACCCATTTTAACGAAATGCAATGAATCATTCCTTAGCCGGTCTGAAACACGGTAGCTGATTGCCCAGCCCGCGCTGGCGCTCACTACCAGAAGATTTTGAACCGGTACACCGGCTTTTAATAAACTATCGAGTTGGCTACAGACCTTTACAGCATACAATGAATCTTTCACTTCCGGAAACCTTCTTTCACTCACCACATAAAAACCCCGCAGTTGCAGGCTGTCTAATATATTCGAGTATTCATAAGGGCCCCATTCGGGCGCACCATTGTTAATGGCGTTATCACCAAGGACAGTTACTACACCACCATGCAGGTAAAACAGATAGCGGCCTTTTTTATCAATGGTTTTTGGAAGAGAAGAAGACACCGTTTGTGCTATAGAAGCATGCATAAACAACAACAATATTGTGGTAGCTATAATATGCATAGACTGAGATATTAGCTACTAAAAATAATTTATTTTTCTAACCACCGGCAATCTAATTCATGCAAATATCTACCTAAAAACCTCGAACTTTTAATTACCCATTAATGTCCGGTATTATCTGGTACCGCTTCCTTTATCTTGCACCAAATAAAAAGGCTGGCATCCTCCATGCCAGCCTTTCGGGATAATAATTATTTACCTCCCCGCTATACATAGATTCCACCCGAGACCTCGATTCGCTGAGCATTTACCCATTTCGCCTCGTCGGAACAAAGGAAGGCAACTACTCCGCCAATATCATCGGGTAAGCCAACCCTGCCCAGTGGTGTTAAGGATTTGATCAGGTCGTTCAACCCCTTATTGTCTCTTACAGCTCCGCCTCCAAAGTCTGTTTCGATGGCACCCGGCGCAACGGTGTTGACCCGTATTCCCCGTTCGCCCAGGAACCTTGCCTGATAACTGGTCAGTGTTTCCACCCCTCCTTTCATAACGGCATATGCGTCATAACCAGTAAAGCTAAATCTTGTCAGGCCGGATGAAATGTTCACAATGCTTCCACCCCTGTTCATAAAAGGGAGTAACTGTTGTGTCAGAAAAAAAGGTGCTTTCAGGTGAATATTCACCATCGAGTCGAACTGCACTCTCGTGGTATCACCAAAACTGGCATGCAGCCCTGATCCGGCATTGTTCACCAGTGCATCGAAATTCTCAGTTTGAAAATCGTTGCGCAGCACCGACCTGAATTCGTTCACGAAGTGATCAAAACTACCGTCTTCCACATCCAATTGCAGGGCTGCCGCTTTTCTTCCGCTGCTCTTTATCTCGTTAACGACTTTTTCCGCTTCTGCGCTTTTGCTGTGATAGGTAATCACCATATCGATCCCTTTTTGTGCCAGCTGCAGGGCCATATTTTTCCCTAACCCGCGGCTGCCTCCTGTTACCAGGGCGATCTTGTTTGATTTGTTTGTCATTTTCATTGTATTTAGTACAATGCAAAATTGACACGATCGGAGAATGCAGCCTTTACGAAATTCAGTGTATTATTTGCAAAAATCAAATAATTAGTTCCGGAAAGAAAGCGGTGACAAGCTGGTCTGTTTCTTAAAAAAATTGGAGAAATGAGCTACTTCTTCAAAGCCGAGACTACTGGCTATTTCCGATACATTCCAATTGGTCTGCTTCAATAATACCTTCGCTTCCTGATTTACCCTGCTGCTGATGATCTCGGTCGTCGTTTTGCCGGAGATCTCTTTCAGCACTTTGTTCAGGTGGTTTACATGCACCCCCAAGGCCGTGGCAAAATCGTGAGCAGATCTCAACTGTAATGTTTGCCTGGGCGATTCAATAGGAAATTGGCGTTCAAGCAGCTCAATAAATAAAGTGGATATCCTCGCAGAAGCATTCAGGCGGCTTTCCGCCATTTTCGCCGGTTTGAGTTTCTGGCCGGTGTGGATCATCTCGATCACATACGTGCGCAGGAGATCGTACTTGAAAGAATAGTCAGACCTGATCTCCGCGTGCATCTTGCCGAAGAGCTTGTCTATTTCGCTGTATTGCTGCGCACTGATCTGGTACACAAAATCGCTGTTTACGCTAAAAATGGGCAGCTCATTCAGCGACAACCCGCTCTTTGATTTTGTCAGGAAATCACTGGTGAATACACAAAAATGCCCACCCTGATCACGATCGAGCGGCGTGTACTTGTATGGTATTTTAGGGCTCGCGAAAAGAACAGCGTAGTCCGCGATATCGATAACTTTATCCGCATATTCCACCCTGTTCCTGCCATGAATCAAGCTGATCTTATAATAGGTTCGCCTGTTGTAGGGCATGATTGGTTTGGCGGCACAGGTTTCATATATCCCGGCAATGTCAAATACATTGAAATGACCGATGTCGTTATTGTTCTGATCCTCCAGGAAACTATCCAGTGTGGGGCATTTGCCCCCAAAGACGTCCTGATAAAACTCTCTTATTGTTACGTTGTTCTTTGTCATTTGCAAAATTCAAACCGTAGTAAAGGTATGCATTTAGGTGAAAAGCAAAAGCGGGGTAGAAACAGAGTAGTGTCTCAGTTTAAAATAAATTGCCCCGGCGTTTATACTGGGGATTTAGATTAGCCAAAAAAATCACTGAAGCCTGCGCCTGAGATTAGACAATAATCACTACCCTGTGTTCCCCGCAACCTGTTATAAAATGGCCAAATCGTAGTAAAATCCATCATTTCCATAAAAATGTACATTGATCGGCGCATTGCAATCCTCCAATTTTATAGCAGGAAGCCGGTAAGGTTTCCTCTGCCGTATAGAATACTACCAAAACCAATGAAGCTCGCCAAGGCTTCACCAAACGATTGCATATGATACACCTGTTTTTTCCTCCCCCTTAGTTTCCCCTACTTCATATAAATGATTATCCCGATTTACTACCGGAATACCGGTTATGTATACCTGAAACTATTTGCACCTCATTACTTTAAAAAACCAATCAAAACAGCTGCCATTTATGACACATTACAGGAAAAAAGGACGCCTCACAGTCCCCTTGTTTTTTTGCCTTTGCCTATGTCTGGCAATTACAGGCAATGCATTTTCACAAGCCGCAGCAAAAATACCGGTGACGGGTTTGGTGACGGATACCTCCGGCCGAACCATACAGGGAGCCAGCATTACAATCGTGGGCGGGAAGAATGCTGGTACCACTACCGATGCCAACGGCAGATTCATCTTAGATGTAGCGGCGGGTACCAGACTGCAAATAAGTTATGTTGGATACCGGACCGAAATAGTGACTGCCACTGCCACCAATCGCGAATTTGAGATAGTATTAAAGTTTGCTCAAACGGATGGAGAGGAAGTGGTAGTGGTTGCCATGGGGCAAAAACAACGTAAAGAAGCAATTGTCGGCTCTGTAACAAGCATTAAAACGGCAGACCTGAAAATACCTGCCAGTAACCTGACGACCGCACTTGCCGGTCAGGCCGCAGGAATCATTTCCTACCAGCGTAGCGGCCAGCCTGGACAGGATAATGCTTCCTTCTTTATCAGGGGTGTAACTACATTTGGATATAAACAGGATCCATTGATCCTTATTGATAACGTAGAATTAACGGCGAATGACCTTGCCCGCCTGCAGCCTGATGATATCGCCAGTTTCACCATCCTCAAAGATGCGAGCGCAACCGCCCTTTACGGAGCCCGCGGCGCCAACGGGGTCATCCTGGTAAGTACCAAAGAAGGTAAAGAAGGCAAAGCCAGAATCAGTTTACGTTCAGAGTATTCACTTTCACAATCTACCCAGACACTCGACCTGGTAGATCCGATTGAATACATGACACTCTTCAATGAAGCCTCATTAACACGCAATCCGGCCTTACCCTTACCATTTAACCCAACTAAAATAAATAATACCAGGGCCACACTGTCGGGTGCACCGGGTAGCAATCCCTATGTATATCCTGCGGTGGACTGGATGGACATGTTATTCAAGGACAGGGCCAGCACACAACGAAATAATTTAAGCCTCAGTGGAGGGGGAGCTATCGCCAAATACTATATCTCGGGTTCTTATAACAACGACAATGGAATCCTGAAAACGGATATCCGTAACAATAATGAGAACAACGTCAATTTCAAAAACTACCAGCTACGCTCAAACGTCAATGTCAATGTCACTAAATCAACTGAACTGATCATCAGGCTTTCAGGAACCTTCAGTGACTACAATGGCCCCATTACTTTAGACGGATCATTTGCCTCCGATTTGTATGCAATCGCTTCACACGCCAGTCCTGTCTTATTCCCGGCATATTATCCGGCGGATGAAGCAAATGCAGGTGCAAATCATATTCTGTTTGGAAATGTTGGCGGACCCGACGGAACACAAAATAACAGTATACTGTACCCCAATGGGAACCCCTATGCGCAACTCCTGAAAGGACATAGAAACTCATCGGAGTCGCGGATGTCTGCGCAACTGGAGATGAATCAAAATTTAAGGTTTATCACAGACGGACTTAAACTAAGGGCCATCTTCAATACCAACAGGTATTCTTATTTCGATTCCCAACTTTCCTATTCCCCCTATTTCTATAGTGTCGGTAGTCATGATCCCCAAAGCAATGTTTATTCCCTGACCTGGTTAAATCCAAAAAATAACGTAGCCAACAATGTACCTACGGAATACCTGGTCTATAATAAGAATGAACCGAATGCCAATTCATTCCTCTATTTTCAGGCAGCACTGGACTATGGCAGGAGTTTTGGAAATCATACCATCAGCTCCACACTTATTGGTACCGCGCAGCAAACACTTTATTCAAGTGCCAGAGATCCCAGAACAAATACAACAACGTTACCGTATTCTTTACCGTTTCGAAATCTCGGCCTTGCCGGCAGAGCCACCTACTCATACATGAGCAGGTATTTTGTAGAAACCAACTTCGGTTACAATGGTTCTGAACGTTTTTCTTCCAATCACCGGTATGGGTTTTTCCCAACCGTTGGGCTTGCATGGGTGCCGTCTAACGAAACCTTCTGGCCGAAGAACAATATTGTTAACCGCTTAAAGTTCCGTTTCAGTCATGGCCTGGTTGGTAATGATGCTATCGGCCAGCAACGGTTCTTTTATCTCTCGGATGTTAATTTGAATGGAGGCAATTTCGCGCAGTTTGGAATCAATAACCAAAATCAACTCAACGGCGTAACCATAAGAAGTTATGCCAACTCAAATATTACATGGGAAACTTCCAGGCAAACAAACCTGGCAGCAGAAATAACTATCGCCAGGGACTTTAATATCATCGCCGAGATCTACAAAAATCACCGCTACGATATCCTACGCTCGCGCAATATTCCAGCTACCGAAGGATTTGAAGCAGATGTGCTGACCAATCTCGGTGTTGTAGACTCCAAAGGGCTCGACCTGTCACTCGATTATAAAAAACAATTCAGGAGTGGGTTTTCAGTAGCCGGTCGCGGAAATGTAACCTATTCAACAAACAAGTATTCGTACATAGAAGAACCTGACTATCCCGAAACATGGAGACATTTTATAGGACAACCGATCAACAGGGGCTTCGGATTTATTGCAGAACGACTATTTGTTGACGATGGGGAGGTTACCAATTCTCCCACCCAGGCATTCAATACAGTCGATGCCTATGATAATACCATCACCGGAGCAACTCCCAAAGGTGGCGATATCAAATACCGGGACTTAAACAAAGATGGGCGAATCGACGACCTGGATATGACGTTTATGGGTTATCCCACTACGCCGGAAATTGTTTACGGCTTCGGGATCTCGTCATCCTATAAAGGGTTTGACCTCTCCGGATTTTTCCAGGGGCAGACAAGGGTTTCGTTCTTTATCAATCCAAGAACAACAAGTCCTTTCCTCGAACGGAACGTAAAATATGTTGATGGCAGGGCACAAGTGCTGCAGGCTTTTGCAAATAGCCACTGGTCAGAAGAAAACCAGGATCTATACGCAACATATCCCAGGCTGGGGACAAATTCAGCGGTAATAGCAAATAACCTGCAGCCAAGCTCATACTGGCTAAGGGACGGAAGTTTTATCCGCTTAAAGTCGCTTGAAATTGGCTATACCCTGCCAGCGAAAGTTCTTAAATCATTAAAGATCTCGAACTGCCGCTTTTACCTGAACGGTCTTAACCTGATTACGTGGAGTGCATTCGATATCTGGGATCCGGAGTTAGGTGGCAACGGGTTTTCTTACCCCATTCAAAAGGTATTCAACTTCGGCCTGAACCTGAATTTATAATTGCTGACCGAATTAAATCTAAAAAACGAAACATGAAATTCAATTATAAACTAATATGCCTGATTACACTCTGCTCAATCGGCATGTCGTGTAAAAAATATTTAGATATTGTTCCCAACAACGTGGGCACACTGGATTATGCATTTTCCAATAGAAATGAAGCAGAGAATTACCTGTTCGGTTGTTACAATACTTTTCAATCATTAAACCGCGAAGTTGTCAACAATGTCGGCTTCGTCACCTCTTCTGAAATTGTATATCCCAACCTTGACGATAATCCGTTCAATACCATAACCGGACCCGGTTTCAAGTTGATAAGGGGTGGCATACAAAATGTGTCAAACCCTGTTATCGACAACTGGAGTGGTGCCAATGGAGGTCAGGCGCTCTACGTCGCGCTCAGACGCTGTAACATCATGTTGGAAAATATTGATAAACCTTACGACCTGAAAGAACCGGAAAAGAAAAGATGGATTGCCGAAATAAAATTCCTGAAAGCTTTCTATCATTTTTACTTAATCCGCCTGTATGGACCAATTGTATTGATTAAAGAAAACCGCACGATAGACGGCCACATTGAAGACACAAAGGCAAAAAGGTCCACTGTAGACGAGTCATTTGCCTATGTAACTCAATTGCTGGATGAAGCTATTCCTGATTTGCCATCCGTAATTGAAAACCAGCTTTTAGAATACGGACGTACCACAAAATCCATGGCGATGGCATTAAAAGCATTGGAGCTGACAACAGAAGCGAGTCCGTTATTCAATGGGAATCCGGATTATGCGTCTTTTAAAGATAAAGATGGTATTAATTTATTTTCAACAACAGCTGATCCTCTGAAATGGGCTGCAGCAGCCACGGCATGTAAAGAAGCTATTGAAGAGTTTGAACTTCACGGAGGAATGTTGCTGGATAGAATTCCAACAAATAAAGTTGAAAATGTTTCTACGGAATTAAAGAACGTACTAAAGCTTCAGTTTGTCATTACTGAAAAACGCGATCAGAACCCGGAACTTATCTGGTCGTCCCAGTATGAATTTCCATATCAGGGTTTCGCATTTCCTAAATTGACTACCAACGCTGTTGCATTTGGCAATGAACGCCCCTCAAACTGGTCGGTACCCATTTCTACTACCGAACTATTCTATACTAAAAATGGTGTTCCCATTGATGAAGATAAAACCGGGGTTTTTGACTATGCGGATAGATACACGCCGCAGCTTGGCGACAATGACAACAAGTCCTACATCAAAATGGGATATGAAACTGCAAAGTCAAATTTCAACCGGGAACCGAGATATTATGCTGCTCTTGGTTTTGATGGAGGTATCTGGTTTGGGAATGATCAACGCAATGAAAGTGACGCATTTTATGTACAGGCCAGGGGGCCTTTTGCAACAGGAGGACCTAAAAGTCAGTATGCAACCAATATCACAGGGTATTGGCCCAAGAAACTGGTGAACTACCTGTCCATTATGAACAATGGTGTCGAGTACCAAAGTTTCTTTCTCCCGGTAATGCGTCTTGCAAGTTTGTATTTACTTTATGCCGAGGCGTTAAATGAAGCAGGAACCGCATCAAAAGAGGATATCCTTACCTGGGTTGATAAAGTCCGTGCCAGAGCAGGTTTACCGGGTACATCAAACGCATGGGCGATGTATTCCAAAACACCAAACAAGCCTGATACCAAAGAAGGCCGACGGGAGATCATCCACCAGGAAAGAAGGATTGAATTATGTTTTGAAGGGCAAAGCGGCTGGGACCTGCGCAGATGGAAAGAGCTACAGGCCGTATTGAGCAGGCCATCGCAGGGCTGGAACGTCAATGAAAGTTCTGCTGCAAATTATTATCGGCCTACAACAATTGCCATTCCATTCTTTGGAGTAAAAGATTATTTATGGCCAATAAAAAATTCAGAAGTCGTTATTAACGAAAACCTCGTTCAAAATCCATTCTGGTAAACAAATACTCTTTTACAGTTTAATTTAACCTATAGATCATGAAAAAAATAAATTATACAAAAAGGCTACCATTTTTTATGGTGGTCCTGATTTTGACAACGGCATGGATCGCTGGTTGTAAAAAACTGGACTCTGACCTCGGGCCTGTCTCCACTGACATGACAAAACCAGGAGTGGTCACCGATGTTAAGGTCGAAAATATAAATGGCGCGGCATATATCTCCTATGCCCTGCCCGATTCGAAAAACATTCTGTACGTTCTGGCGCGGTATTCTATTAATGCTGACCGGATAAGGGAAACTAAATCGAGTTACTACAACGATACTGTTTTTGTTGATGGTTTTGCACGGGCGCAGGAATATGAAGTCACCTTATATACGGTTAGCCGGGCGAATGTAATGTCTGACCCTGTACTTGTGAAAGTAAATCCGCTGACACCCAACTATATCGTAACCAATAATGGAATTGAGATTACCCCGGATTTTGGTGGCGCTAATTTTTTTGGATTGAATTCAAACAAGGCGCCGCTTGCAGTGCATCTATTGGTCTATAATGACGCCACTGCAAAATATGATGAACAGGAACCGGAATACGTAAGTACAGATACCATTGATCTGTCTATCAGAAACCTGGATCCAACGCCGCATAAAGTTGCCGTATACACTACCGACAGGTTTGGCAACACTTCCGATACCGTATTTAAGACGGTAACTCCATTCTTTGAAACCCTGCTCGATAAAAGCCAGTTCTTTACTTACCGACTCCCCACCGATGCAACAATTGGTTATGGTTGGGAGTTTCGTTATTTCTTTGACGGGAACCTGGGAGAGCCGGGATGGCATACATTAAGTTCACCAAAAACAATTGGAACATTTGGTATTGGACCATTGGCTAAAATAAGCAGGTTCGTAGTCTGGCAAAGGCCTCCGGAGTTTTACGGCTATCAAAATACCCGCAAGTTTACACTTTGGGGTTCCGACAAGGATAGTCCCGCCGATGTTACATTACCACAGAATTCAGCAGAAGGTACTATTGCGGGCGACTGGATTAATCTCGGCAATTTTGTATTCCCCAACCCGCCATCCGGATTACCTCCAAATCAAGCCAATGCCGCGGATAAAGATTTTGTAGCTAAAGGTGTCAACTTCAGAATGCCGAGAATTGCTCCCTACGTGAAATATATCAGATATGAATGCACCCAAACATGGGGAGGCCTGGACTATATCAATGCACTGGAGATAAGTTTGTATGGAAGTCCCCAGTAATGTTAGCCGTCAATTTAAAATAAAACGAACATGAATCAACTCATTATAAATTACCAAAGAAAGCTTACTACGATCGGTATTAGCTGTATCTGCTTAGTACTACTCACTCTTGGCGCCTGTAAGAAATACGCCGATGACTATAAAGGTTTCCTGGAAGAAAAGGAAATCAAATATCCCGGAAAGGTTACAAAGGCGGGTTATAATACCGGTAATCTGCGTGCGCAACTTTATTGGAATCCCAGCCCTGATCCCAGTATCACAAAATTTGTAGTAACCTGGAATAACGGCGCAAGTACCCTGGAACTGCCAATTTCGAACCCTGATCCCAACAACGTGGTGAAGGTCACTATACCTGATCTCGATGAGTATGTGTATTCATTTTCAGTGGTGGCTTATGACAATGAAGGGAACAAATCCATTGCCACCGAGATCAATAATGTAAGAGTGTTTGGCAGCTCCTATGCTGCCACATTGCTGAACAGGGGAGTAAATGAAGGCAATCCCTATCAGTTTTTGCCAGATGGGACATTGCAGTTGAACTTTAATAAGAGGGATACAATGAATATTGCTACCACTATACAATATACCAACGCCGCCGGAGAGCTGGAAGAAAGACAATTACCGGCCGATGATAATGCGATCCCTATTCCGGATTATAAATTGGGCACAACGATTAAATACAAATCTTCTTATATTCCTGCTATCGGCTCAATTGACACTTTTAACGTGGTACAGTTCTCGGATTTTCCAACAATCATAAAGATTACAGAATGCGATAAATCCCTCTTTCAGGAAGTACATCTTCCAACTGATATTGGCTCTGAATATGGCTGGGTACTATCCCGTCTCTGGGACAATATCACCGGACAGGATCAGGGTTTTCATACCGGAGGATCTGGTATGCCCCAGTGGTTCAGCATTGATCTGGGACTGACTGCAGAGCTTGATAATTTCAGGCTGTGGCAGCGGGAAAATGCATTGTATGACGTCGGAAACCCTAAAGTGTTTGAGGTCTGGGGCAGTGACAGTCCAGCGTCAGATGGCAGTTGGGAAAGCTGGACAAAGCTGCAGACATTTACTTCTTTCAAACCATCAGGTCTCCCTCCGGGGCAGAACAGCGATGCAGACAAAACATTTGCACAAGCCGGAGAAAAATTTGTCTTCCCCGCTGGGATTCCAAACGTGAGATATTTGCGCATCAAAGTGTTGGAGACATGGGGTGGCGCTGGATATCTTCATTTATCGGAGCTTAGTTTTTTCAAACGGAATTAATTCGTCAACAGCTACCAGGGTTCTACCGACCAGGCAATAGTACCCTGGTAGCTTTTTCAATTTTCATAAAATTGAGAATTGTGAAGAGACTATTAAATTGGATCAGACTTTCTCTTTTTATCGTATATCACCTGAGCGCACGAATATAATTCCATCAATTTGGACCAGCACAGACGATTGATCGTATACAATGCATCTACCTGTAAGGTGTATGTAGCCTTACCATCCGAACTACCACGACAACCTTCAGTCCCATTGAAACTTCTACCATTTGAATTCATGAAGCAAGTAGCACATCAGCCCTATTTTCATTGCCCATTTATTTAGACTGTTCATAAATAATTTTAGGAATTTCGCTCACTGGCTTGTTAATAGTTTTTAATTCTGCTTTATTTCGAATATCATAGCTTTGGCTTTTGATACAGTCGCTGACGCCATTCTCAACTTTACCTTGCCTTAGTTTTCACTTTTTTGTCTGTACCCTCTCTAGAATATCCTTGTGTTTTTACATCCACGTCTACCCGATTTCTTTCGATAGTCATAATGGGCTGCTGTGATTTTTCTAAATCATAGCCTGAAAATACACTTCCCTCTGTATTGATTATCCCAGAATGCAGGATATCGGATCCTCCTTTTTGAACAAAAATGTCAGCCAACTGTCCATCGGAGGATTTCGAATACCCATCTTCATTTAAAATAGTTGTTAAGCTTTCATTACCTTCCGACTGATCCACGATAACCACTTTCCCATTGGCAAAAGTGGTGCCGTGGCAATTTTTTGAACCGTCTACCGGCGCATCTGCGACAGGCGTTGTGCTTCCATCATTTTCAACTTTTCCAACACTGGAAGAGAACTGTTGCAGTGCACGAACGGGTGTTCCCTGATCGGTGTATACTACGACTTCATTGTAGGACGTTGTTGTACTGTGGTAACTCCTTGCACTTTTACTTCCTGGGTTCGAGTGTAGTTTTTTCCCGTCGGTACTGGCTCCTCCTGATTATTACAAATTAAGGCAACAAATCGTCGAGCATCAGTTTGGAATTTTAATAAGAGGCCGATGATAGCAGGATTCTTCATTATTATTGATTTAAAAAAGGGCAGGCATTTCTGCACTGCCCTCTGGAACATTCAATTAATTAATCGGATCGCTAAGTATTATATATAAGCCGGAGGTTCGTTTGCAGGAAAATAAAGACAGGCGTATCCGCCGGAAGGCCTTTTTTCAACTCTCTAATCTTTTTATCAAAGGAAACCACACCTTTAGGGGATCATATAACATAACATAAATATCGATCATCATGGAAAGTTCCTCCAACTTGCGTTCATAGCTGCTGTGCAATTCTTCCAGTTCCGACCGATATTTACAGACTGAATCGTGCATTCGTCTTTTTGGCCCAACAAAATCCCCAGATGAAGCAGGGCTTTTAATAAATGCGTATGCCTTGATTTACGGATGCCCTGCATTATAATTTATGGTTTTACATTAAAACCAAATACGATTTTATCTATGACAATAGGTTGTGAATCATTCTTAGCTGCCGGGTTGTCACCTTGATAATTATCTTTATTGGTTACCCTGTTAACAGAATGGTTTGATACACCGATTTTTATATTAGCCATAAAATCAGCCGCAAGCAATTTCGCATCATCCAAAGAAAAAACACCCGCCCAATCAGGAATTTTTGTAGTTACAATCATATTAGCAAATTCATCTACACTTGTCGGGAATTTAAATGTGATAGTATTGAACTGACCAACAGCATTAAATTCATATGTCTCCAACGGGAAGGCACCAAAGTTATCACTATAGGCGTATAAGTTGATCCCTATTTTGTGTTTCGAAGGGTCAAATGGCAACACGTTCTTTATATCGCTGCCATTGGGTTCACCAGGTGCATTAATATCTATATTGCCTGTGTATTTTGAACCGGCAAAATTGACCCCAATTGTTTTTAATCCTTTCAGGTTTACCGTTTCGGAAGTGACGGTCGATATATAATCTGGTTGTGTTAAATAAATGTATTTTTTGCTTTGATCTAAAAAGTCATCGCCTGCAAGCGGGAAAATGTAGTTATTTTCAGCATTCAAAACATTATACTGCCCGTTAGTAGTAGTATAAGACGTAACCCGGCCATTGGGCCTATTAACGGTAACGTTCTTAAAATCTTCCGTTACCAAATATTTTACAGCAGTGTTAACATCAGTAGCATTACGGACATCAACCCTTACGTCATTGCCATTTATCCTTACAATACCAGTTATACCATCGATACTAGTTGAATAATCCGTATTTTCAAAAGATGCTCCTGCAAGTACATTTGATTTTACGGCACCGGTTGTATCAGTATAAGTCAAAGTTCCGATAAATTTACCATTACCGCCGCTATAGGCACCCGCCGGTAATTGCACCAGCGTACCATCCCACGAAGCTTTATTAGTTGCAATGGCGGCTGCTGTAGTCATTTTAGCAGCAATAATACCAGTGCCTGTCTTTTTCGCATTGATAACAGGAACATTATTCAATACAATTTCACCATTAACCTGTGCCATTGTCTGGTTAGAAATATTCACTTCTAACTGGTCACCCAATGCAAAGGTCTGCGCAGCATCAAAATAGATAATAATACCCGGTTTATCCGTAGCTTCCTGCAATACCAATGTTTTGCTATCCGTATTTTTACCCGATACATCAGAGATTACGATACCGCTGATTTTTTTACCATCAGGCACTTTTACAGAAGCATCTGTGCTAAGCGCTTTTAAATCGGTTAGTGTAATAGCCTTTACTTCTGTAGGCGGTGTAGGATCTGGATCCTTTTTTTCTTTTTTACACGCTATGATACTAAATGTAATCCCCAGTGCCAGAATACCCTGTTTAATCGTAGTAGTTGTTTTCATTTTTTTTATTGATTTGTGTATTATTCTTTTTAATTAATAGTTTTTATTATTCTGTTTAAAATTTGAGGATCGCTTAACTGTCAAATAAAAGGGCAAGGAAGTGGCCTGGCTATCACTTTTTGGATAGCTAACTGCCTTTATTTTCGTCAGAATTATTTAGGCCGATTTAATAGCTAGTTCGTATTTCCGCTCGTAAATTTTTACCAATGGTGGCAGAAACGTAACTAAAACTGCCATCCGGATTTTTTACGGTAGGTATTTGCCGCATCTGATCTCTTAAAAATCCGCTTATCACGATTATATAACTCCTCCCCGGATTAAAAGACACCCCAGTTAATATGGTTGCGCCGGTATTAGTATTATTTAAGGAAAAAAGCAAAAGCTTATTAGCAGAAACATCATTCGCATCATAATATTGATACGCTGAGGCTTCTCCAAATTTCAAGGTCTCAGGTAGGCTATTGACCAAGCTGCCATCGGCTTTTTGAAAACTACAGGTCAGATCTCCTGCATCGGCGCTCATATGAACGAACCGAACACCTACTTTTCCGTCCGGCACCGACCTCAATTCGTTAACAGCCTTTACGATATATTTTGCCGGGGAGTTATCGGCTACCGCTGCATCCGTTAAATAAAAGCAGGTATAGGTTTTTGCTGGCAACATTAAGGTGGTATCTACTACAATACATCGGGTAGTATCGGTAAACATATAATGGTGCGACCCGGCATCAAAACGGGCATAGTATAGACCCGAATGTGTGCCAAATATATAAGGATAATCCAGTTTCTGACCCTGGACGTCGTAATCAAAAAAAGGATAGGGTGAATTAAAGGAATTAATCACACGATTGGGTTCATACTTATCAATGAATACAGGCACAACCCCTTTGCCAATCGTTTTCAAAACATCAGATGCCGCATAGAAATTAAGCGAAATGCTTTCCTTATCACCAGGTATCGCAGATGTAAATTCTTTTTTGCACGCATTAAATAAAAATAGCAGACCTGAGGCCCCTATAAACATTACATACTTTATTTTATTATACCCTCTTTTCATTTCTGCTTTATTTAATTTATAACCTGAGTTTTTACCAAAGCTGTTTTCCCGTTAGCGGTCATATAAAGATTACCTTCCTCGTCATAATTGAGTAATTGATCGGTAATGTTAACAGTGGCACCGTTATAACGGCTGTATGGTCCAAAGGCATTGTTTCCTACGTTACATCGCCCAAGTCCATACGCATAGATTCGTTGTTCAGCAAAATCTAACACTGTCCATTTTGGCAGTCCGTTTTTTGCTGTTTCGCTCGGATTAGCGCCGAATGGTCCGAAAAACTGGTATTGCATAACCTGTAATCTTTTACCCGGCATGGGGAGAAAACCAAAGCATCGGTCAGGTGTACTATCCCAGAAAATCCCAAGTGATGAAAACGCACCCAGAATATCCAAAGGTTTTACAGCACCAGAAGGCAGGTTTGGTTGAAATTGTTCCAGTTTTACCCGCGCAGACAAATCATAAACACTAACACCGCCTTGTCCGGGCGTATTAACAAAAGTGAGGGCATATAATAAGTTCTCCTCGGGACTGAATCGAATACCTTGAATGTGCTGATCCGTTGCCGGCATTTCCAGACCCACGCCCGGCATTCCGGGGAACTTTTCGATATTTTGGTCTAAAATCCGAAATATGTAAGCAAATTGACCGTTTTTATCATTGTAAACAGCAACAGCGCTCGGCGTTTGCTCAACATTATTATTTCCAATAGTCATATAAATATTTCCTTTGCTATCAGGATAAATTCCTTTTATAACAATTTTTACATCCTGAATATTTCCTTCATACGGGATACCGATAGCAGCCGATTTGTTCAATGTTGATAATATTTTTGCCTTGATATCCAGTTTTAAAAGTTTATAATCTCCACTACTGGTAGTCACCGCCAGGTAGGCTATTGTGCCTTGCGGATTAACACCACCGGTTAAGAAGTTACCAATCGTATAATTGCCAAACTGGTCGTTTAAAATAGAAAAGTCGAACAGCGCTTCCTCACTGCCATCTTTATTGATATGTCGTAAGCTCTTACTGCTCTGCTCATAATAATAGATGTCCCCTTTCCCATTGTTGCCGTATAAGAAAATATTTCCTGTATTGGAAAATGTTTTCATGGCAACAAGTTTAAGGCTATCGTTAAAGCTTCCTTTACCACCGATCGAAAAAACATCAATCGTAGAACCTATCAAACTATGACCATTATTAGTCAGTTTAACTTCTTTGCTTTTACCTTCCATCGCCTGTGTGATTACAATTTTTATACGGTCCAGATAGGTGGAATCATACCCGTAAACGCCGCCACCGCTGGGATACCTATATTTTACAGAATCAACCGATATAATATTGGCTTTAGTGCCACCAATGTTTACCAGCAAAGTATTTAACGGCTTCATCAACCCGGTGATCACCATCGTATCCCCGGTAATATAAGCGGGTTTATAGGCAAATTCGGGCCGTTGATCAATCTGCGGCAAGCCTTTTAACTGATCATAGAATTGTTCTGATTTTTTGCATGCGGCCAGACTAAAAAGCAGACAACAGGTAAGGAAGCAGTATTTATAATTTATTAAATTATTTATCATGGCCTTATAATGAATAAGTAAAGGTTAATAAGATGAAACGCCCCGGTTTATAATCAGTAGATAAAACATCGCCGGTTATCACACCCCGGTTAACTGTACCAGGCGCAGACGGAGCCGCCGGCGAGAATGTAGCCTTCTCATATTTATAAGTGAAATTTGCGTCCTCCGCCATTTGCACCGGATTATTAAAGAGGTTCTGCACGCTCAATTTTGCCAGCAAGCTTTTAATTATTCGCTGGCTGATAGAAAGGTCAAGTTGTTTACGTGTTAGTTCTATTAGGCTGCCCTGATCTCCGGGCATTTTACCATACATGCTGGTGTATGCTGGTTGCCCTATAGAGGCAGCATAAATGCGCGGCCCGACCTGATTATAAATTATGGAAATCTTAGTACCAGAGCCAGCATTTTCATAGTACAAACCTACATTGGCTGAATAGGGTGCCTGCCCCTGTAACTGACGGTTGATGACCGGCTTAACAAGGTTTTTATTAATATCCCTTAGCGAATCTAAATTGCTGGTTACTTTACTTAACATATACGAACCATTGGCAATCAAGGATATATTTCTGAAAAAATTGCCCGGAATAAAATCCAGATTTTTACGAATATCTAGTTCCAATCCTTTGACTGTTGCTTGATCCGCATTTTGAAAGCCGATATTTGCTGCCTGGCTGGAAAATAAATCATTGGAAATGATCCTTTCAATAGGGTTCTTCAGTTGCTTATAGAATGCGCCCACACTGACGGACTCTCCCTTAATATTCCCATTAGGATACCATTCCATTCGCAGATCATAGTTATAAATGCTGCCGGAAATCAAATTGGGGTTTCCTTTTATAGATTGGTTGTTTAGGTAATCCAATTCGTTATAGGGTGACAATTCCCGGAACTCAGGCCTGTTCACTGTTTTCCCATAAGCTGCCCTGAAAACAAAACTATTATCCGGACGATAACCGATATTCAATGACGGCAAAAGCTGCGTGGCTTTTAAATCTGCGATAACGGGCACATTGACACCACCCGCATCAATTGAAGCGATAGCACCGGCAACCTTTTGGCGGTTGTATTCTATCCGTACCCCGCCATAAATATCCAGTTTGCCGTTGAATGGCAAAAGGCTGGCCGCCATATAAAAGCTGTTGTTCTGTTCGGTAGCTGTATATGCATCACTGCCGCTGGTGCGATCATAAACTTTGAGGCCGCTTCCGTCATCTTTCAGGTATATATTGCCCCAAACATGATCCAGATCTTGCTGCCTGAAAAACACATTATTAAAATCCATATACTGCCCGTTATTGCCAATACCCGGATTAAAGCTTGGAAAACCAACGCTGTTTAAATCACCCTCATTAACTGTAAATGAACGGCGGAATACTATACGTTGCTTGAATTGTTGATAGGTACCTGTTTTTAATGTCAACCATGGCTTGAGTTTATAAGTATAATCCACCGAAGCATTATAAACACTTTCATTATTACGTATCCAAACTCTGGATATCATACCAAGGGCTAATTTATTATCAGCAACTTGTTGTAATGGATCTTCATTTCTGAATACAGGCACCCAATTCTGTTCATAGTTTCCGCTTGCGCTGTTCGTACGGTCTGGAGTCAGGTTATTCTGTAAGCGAATAACCCGTTGGTCGGGAATTTCCAGGTGACTGTAAGTGTAACCTCCGTTCCATTCCAGTTTTTGCTTGCCACTCTTTCCGAAATAATGTTGACCACCTAAATTTCCGCTATATAAAAATCGTTGGCTGTACGATAAAATAATGTTACGCAGAGCGGGTGCATTAGATGTACTTGTATTTGATGGATTAGCTCCTTGAGCCCATTGACCATTTCCATCTAAAAACTGATAAGTTTTTGTGTTGGTCAATATCGTGCTGTTTTGACCTTGTTGCAATAAGAAATTTTTGAAATATAGAGTACTGCTGTCACGCAAATGACAAGTAAAGTTTTGAAGCAAGCTGAGCTGCGCGACCTGGCTGTTCTGGCTTTCTTGCGTCATTTTTGAAATAACATTGTAAGTTAGCCCCTGGGAACGATCAACATCCTGGTGCAAAGGTTCATTTTTGTAACTGAAGGATGTAAGTATAGATAAACGTTTACCCGCCAGTTTATAACGATTGTAATAATTAGCAGTTAGCTGTACCGGGGCGGCCGCTGCCTGCTTGCCATAATTCAGAATGCTGGAGAAGCTTTTAATATAATCTGACTGACTGATTCTCGCTTTGTTAAAGTCGCCATACTTGGGCACAGATGATGGTAATTTCCGGGTGCGGTCATCAAACCCTAAAAAATCAAACTTGCCGCCTCGGTAAGTCAAAAAGTTTTGATTAAAAGTGGTATTCCCCCGATATCCGGTCTGGAATTCAATATCGAAGTGTTTAACATTCCTGGCATCTTTAGTGAATATTTTCACTGCACCGCCTGTCATGTCGGCCAGCAAATCTGGTGCAGGTGATTTATAGATCAGGATACGGTCGATGATGCGGCTGGGCACCAGGTCAAGTGAAAATGCCCTGGAATACAATTCTGTGGACGGTGCGACATTACCGTTCAGGTAAGTAAGATTATACCGTTCGTTCATACCCCGAATGACGATAAATTTGTCATCTCTTACGGTTACACCGGCGATCTTTCTTACTACTTCGGCAGCATTACGATCCGCACTTTTACTAATTTGTTCTGAAGATATGCCTGACACCACTGACTGGGCATTTTTAATCTCCGCGACAATTTGCTTTTCCGTAGTGTGAGTAACAGGCGCCCTGCTTATTCTTGTTCCACTTATCACCACCTCATTCAATTTATTAGAACCATGCATTTTTATATCGTAAGTTTCTTCCTTACCTGCTTTTATCTCTACGCTAATCTTTTCGGTGTTAAAACTTACATACGATATTTGCAAAGTGTATTTGCCAGCAGGTATATTATTAAAAGCGTAGTAGCCATCGAGATTGGACTGCATACCTATTTGCAGTTCTACGATATATACAGAAGCGCCTGGCAGCGGCTGTGAGGTTTCAAATTCAACGATACGGCCTTTAATCGTGCCGGGGCCGCCGCCGGCTTGGACGTTTGGGCTTTTAGAAGCTGGTATTTCGTCTATGACAATCTGATCGTCTGTCAATACATAACGTAGATTGGTGCCTTTTAAAAGTGTTTCGATTGCAGACCTTACCGTAACTGACTTTTGGAAAATCGAAACTTTTACCGGACTATGCTTTTCGAAATCCTGGCTGAAAGCGAAATTAAGCCCACTTTGCTTCTGCACAGACATCAACGCTGATCGCAACGTAACATCTTTTAAGTCAAGATCTATTTTCTTTGTGCTCAGCACGTCCTGCGCGTAAAGTCTCCCCGAGAACATGGAAAGCATCAGGATAAACAGGAGGCAAAATTTGTATGCTTTATTTTTTAAAAATTCGGAGTCACGAAGTAGTTGTACTACTTTTTGCATATAATTGTATTTGTTATAGGTTAATCAAATATGAATTTCCTGTAATGTCCGGATCAATCCGGTATTCAAAGGGTAAGCCGACCAGATCGCCAAATCACACGGTTTATCCTTTTTAAGCGTCCTGTATTCATGCAGGGCGCTTTAACTATAATATATCATCTCACATAGGCATTACTCCGGCGTGTAAATCGTAAATGTTTTATTGTCTTTGGTGGAGTAAGTGAACTTTCCTGCTATTTTCAAAGTATTCATAATCTTATCGATCGGCTTATTAGCTGAGAAAGTCGCACTTACCCTGTTGTCCTTAACTTCGGCATCGGCAAATACAATGCTCACCCCGAAACGGTGCTGCAATTCTGCCGCGATATATTGCATATCCAAGCGGTCAAATATGAGATCGCCCGTTTTCCATTGTTGTAGGTAATCAACTTCAGTGTATCCAAGTTCAGCTTTTTGTGTTTTCTTGTCCCAGGATACTTTATTACCCGGTGTCAAAGTCGCCAACAATTTGTGATCGTCAGGTTGTATCATGCTTACGCTAACCTTTCCGGTAGCAACCGCAACCTCAAGTGGCCTACCTTCATAGTCAGTAACCTTGAAAGAAGTACCCAGCACTTGAGTCTCAATATCACCCGTGTGGATTATGAAAGGTTTCTCCTTGTCGTGGGTAACCTGAAAGAAAGCTTCACCATGCAATTGAATGTCGCGGGTCTTACCTTTGAATTCAGCACTGTAAGATACTTTACTGCCACTGGCCAGGTAAACTTCAGAACTATCGGGCAGCACGTACCTAACCGGAGTGCCGATTGTATTCACCTTTTCGATCATGACAAACTGATCAGTTGGATTTTTCCTGATTTGCCATATTGCCAATCCGGCAATAACAAATATACTTGCCCAAACTGCTGCATATGGCAAACGTGCCAACCTATGCAGTACCGTGATTTTGCCGACTACTTTATTTTTTCCGAACTGGATACGGGCATTAGCCTTTTCCTTCCATTGCCCGTGCAACTCATTGGCCCTTTCGTCATTCAGCAAAGGCTGCTCCCATTCCTCCCATGACAATGACTTGATCAGTTCCTGAGCCCAGGGAAGATCCAGCAAGGCTTGTGCCCTGATGATCTCATAGGACGTACACTGACTGTAATTGTGCAGGTATTTGAGTAATAATTCTTTGTCTGGATTTTCCAATTTAAAACCGCTGCTTTTAAAATCAAATCACAATTCACTCTATCACATAGCCCTCTATTAGTATAGTCGCAAAAAAGCGTAGGATAGGACTAATCAAGATTCGATTATTTTTAATAATTATTGTGAAATACTGATAATCAGTAATAAGATAATAGTAGGATTGTATAGTTGCCGAATGCTAGATAGAGTAATGGCAAAGGCTCAAATCAACGAATCAGAATAGTAATGTAAAAGATGGTAAATGACGTTGTGACACCATCATTATAGTGCTCTCGAAGGTAATCAAGTGCGGCAGTCATGTGATTTCGCACCGTATTTTGGGATAGATTCATTTCGTTAGCAATATCGGCATAGGTCATGCCCCGTTCCCTGCTTAACTGGAAAACTTTACGGCGCTGGGGGCTTAGATTGGCGAGTTTCTCGGCAAGAATATTTTCCGCATCTCGGAAATTGATACGCTGATCTGTTGTATTAGCGGCAACGAAACTATTCTCATCCATATCCGCGATATCGACCATGACCGGAACCGCTTTACGCAAATAACTAATCGCTTTGTTATGCATGGCCTGAAAAAGATAAGAAGACAACTTGCCTTTTAACTGAACGCTTGCCCGGCGATCCCAAATATCCAGCAGAATTTCCATCACCAGCTCTTCAACAGCATTTTGATCCCTTACATAACGAACACCCATGCGATGAAGCTTACCTACATAGCGGTCAAAAAGAGCGTTATAGGCGCGAACGTCGTCATTTCCACATTGCTGTAGTAATTCTTCATCCGTCAAGTCCCGAAACGCTTTAGCCATTAGTTTCCTATAATATCGATGATACAAAGCTACCGCATCAAGGTTAATTTAACATTAACATTGCATAAATCGAAGCAATATATAATTACATAGATACTGTTTGATCGTTCTCGTTCGGATTTTTTCGCCCTATAGCTGTAGCGGTTGTTTCTTTCAATTCATCTTCTAGCACTTCGTTAGTAATAATCAAGGTTAATTAATTATCAATCACTAATTAAACTCCCCGTTTGACTTTTTTATAATCTTCTGCACATCCAGTTCGGTAACATTAATATATCACCAAAGATTATATGGTTTACACCTTGATTTTTAAAACCAAGTAACTGCTGCTCCATTTGTCTTTCATATTCCTCGTTACTGCTGCCAGTCACCCATACCTTCACCAACGGGATACCAATTGCTTCCACCTGGCTATCAAGAAGAGCTTCCCGGATTCCGTGCATCGATATGCGTTTATAATTTTTATTGAGCGTGGTGAGGAGTGACACGATCTCATAACGCTGTTCCCGCAACACTTTAAAGAGTGCAAAGGCACTGTCTTTACCGCCACTCCAACAAAAAATAGCTTTGGGCTTTTGCATCAGTAACCTTATTTGAACTATACGCGCAATATCTGCAGGCATCCTCGTAACAATGTACACGCATTACACGATATAATTTTATATAAGCAATGGTGCTGTTCTCTTTAATAAAGCGCGATGCAATGCTTCTATCAGAGCCGCTAATTATCAAAACTGATTTGTATGCCATTTTTGTATAATGGACGCGATCTGCTGGATGCCCGCCGTAAGTGCTGCCGGACCGGGCTGCAGGATTTCCGATGACCGGATCTCCACTATCGCATCATTTTTAACAGCACTTATCTTATCCCAGCCTGGCCTGTTTATGAGTTTTTCTTTTTTAAATTTTTTCCCGCACCAGGAGGCGATAATGATATCGGGATTACGTTGAATAACTTCATCAGGGTTAGAAATAATCCGGTCCCTGGCAAGGGATCCCGGCTGGTATTCGTGAAAGATATCTATTCCGCCTGCGAGTTCGACCAATTCGCTGACCCACCCGATACCCGATATGAGTGGATCGTACCATTCTTCAAAATATACTTTCGGCTTCGTGGTGAAACTATCACCAGTTTGTTTGATCTGTTCAATTATCGCCTGATACCGGCTAACCAACTTAGTTGCATCATCTGTTTTACCAACCAAGCTGCCAAGCTGGATGATCATGGCATAAATGCCTGCTACTGTACGTTGATTATTGATCCATACGGTAATACCCCTCGCTATCAGCTGCTGTGCTATCCCAGCCTGAATATCTGAAAAGCCAATTACAAGATCAGGTTGTAATGAAACAATCTTCTCAATATTGGCATCCGTAAATGCGGATACAACAGGTTTTTCCTTACGGGCCTGTGCGGGCCTGACAGTGAACCCGGAAATTCCCACAATCCGTTCCTGCTCACCCAGTAAATAAAGCGTCTCTGTAGTTTCCTCCGTGAGACAGATAATTCGTTTGGGAAAATAGTCCATGTAACAATGAATTAAATTGGATTTAAGATAAAGCAGGCAGGCATCACACCGCAATAACACGGGCCCTTTTTCGGGTGAGAAGCTTTTATACTTTATTCATTAAAAAAGCGGGCGTTTCCGGCCGGAGAATTGGAAAACTCCTTTGCGCCAGCGCAAAACTTCCAAACAGCACCCCGGAATAAAACAAATCTCCCAAAAAAGTTCCATTCAAAAAAGGAATACCAGCAACATAACAATTCATCAATCCGCTAAAATCCTGTGAATCGGTATTGTTTCCCGGCCAGCAAATGAAGTTGGTGATCAGGAAAAACAAGGCAGTAGAAGTAAGTGATGCGGTAAGTACACGTTGAACGGATATTTTTTTCAAGATCAGGATCCCGGCCAGCACAATTAACAGGTATGTGCCATATGTCCAGTAAAAGCCACTATAAAACCAGGTAAACCTTGGGTAGTATTGAGCATATACCACGTTATTGATGTACAGATCACTCAGCCAGGTCGCTGCTATGGGTATTAAAAATGCCTGCCACTTCTTTTGAAAGTGAGCGGCACCAAATAGTCCAATCGCACCAAGCGGGGAAAAATTGGGCATATGAGGAACAAGTCTGCTGAATGCCGCAATAAGTATCATTGCCGTAAGGACTGTAAATCGTAAATAAATCTTCTTTGTTTCCATTTTGTTTGCTTTAGTTGCTATTGCATATTTAAATCACGAATGCCTAATACTTCTGTTGATATCTCACCAGTCTGGTCATTCCCCGGATGATTTTGCCCGGTATAAATCCTTACAAAATCGATATAATCAAGCGTTACGGCATTGCCATTCCGATCCCTGGCGGATGTTATATCCAGACTGTTGTAACGGGGTGCTGACTGCTCTTCCACATCAATTGAACCGTTGTCTGAGTAACCTGATGTAAAAGGAAGATTCACCGCAATCGGTCCATCGAGAAAAGTACTTTTCAGTAATGTTCCTTCGAATACAAGTGAATCCTGGTTAGCCACAAAGAGCGGATAGTAGTTATGATTATGATAGGTATTAATTTTCACCACCCCCGTATGCCCCTGGTTATCTTTCCACGGCACATCCAGCGCACCATGGGGGTTGTAATAAATGATCCTGTAACCTTTGATAGTTTCAGGTTTGTCATGCTCACTCCCATATAACTCGTACCACTCATCATCCGGAAGACCGTTGTTATTTTTATCCTGCATTACCTCTACGATACCGGGTTCTGACCATTCGGCTTCGTCGCCAATCAACGGGTTTCCGTAAACAGCAAGATCGTTGCCCGGATTATTCACGATCGAATGATCGAATGTGACGATAACATAGCCGCCATATCCGCCCAGCGTGATCATATTACCGGCGGCTCCAATCAGTTGCAACGCAGCAGTAGCGTTTCCAATGCTTTCGTTAATAAATTGCCCCGGGGCAGGACGGTATTCAATGATCCGGCTGACATATTTACTGCTTGATGCCGTAATAGGCCTGGGCCCGATTGTGGCGGGCGGCTGAACATCCTTTTTCTTGCAGCCAGCGATGACCGCCAGCGTAATCAACAATACAAAACCTATTTTCTTTTTCATTGTCATTTTTGTTTAGGGAATAAAAGCAAAACCGGAGGGTATATCACCGGTTACAACCGACCAGAGTTTGCGGCCTGTTATCCTGTCAATACAATAAAGTGTCCCCGGCGAAACATAATCCTTCGCATCAGTGATATAAATATTTCCGGTCACGGGACTTACAGTCAGTCCATAAGGAATAGTGATCTCCCTTTCTGTACCGTCTCTAATAAATGACTGGTTGATTATCGTTTCTTTCTGAAGGTCAAATAACTTATACGACGTTGTATAACTATTGGTGAGATAACTCCACGAGGAGCTGACGATATAGGCTGTGTCTCCATAGATGGCAAAACTGCCTGCCGCTATCTCAAAGGAATCTTTCACAGTCTGTGTCTCCGCGTCGATTCTGTACAACTTTGGTTTTATATTATAATAATCACCGCGACTGGAAACATATAAATCATTGTAGCGATCTTTTTTAAGTCCACCCAGATTGATCGCCACATCAATACGGCTGATCTCTGTAAAATTAACAAGATCGATGACCGATATAGTCCGTTCATAATCCGGAGGACTGTATCCTCCCGAATTGGCAACATATAACTTATTACCGATGATCTGCATTTGCTCAGGCTGGCGTCCTACATACACCCGTCGCGTTATTTGTAAGGAAGCCGTATCAAACTCCGCAACAAATCCAGGCATCGGTGATCCGACTGAAACCCCATAGGCGCTTATATATCCCTTACCATTGCCGAACGTAATGAAGCGACAGTTGCGCACATTGATCTGCCCGATTCGCCTGGCAGTGCCTGCCTCCATCACTTCTATTTTATCAGAAAGATTGATAACCGCATATAACTTTGACCCATAGATTTCAAGGTCATTACCTACATCACCCAGTTCCCTTGTGGCAGTGGGATTAACGGATCCGTAGATATTTCGTTTATAGGTCCCGCTTTCCCTGCTGAAAAAATCGAGCGATGCTTTATTGGTTCCCATATTGCCTTCATTAAGCACATAGAAACTGGCTTCACTGCCGCCGGGCAGCTGCACCTGCTCCTCCTCGTATGGGATTACGCCCACTTCTTTCCGGCAGGCCGTTAAAAGAACCAGTGCCCCCATAAGTATATAAAACAGTCTTCTCATTGTTATAAACTTAACTGAACCCCCAGCCGCACATTCCGACCAGGCATAGGGTAATTGATTACTACATCATAATACTGATCCAGCAGGTTATTGACAGCCATTGATATCTTTACCTGCTTCTGCTGCCACATAAAATTTTTTGACACTGAGAGATCATGTGTGTACCAGGGTTGGACATAATTGACAGGAATATTTGCTTTCTGACTATACCGTTCACCAGTATAAATAAAACTGTACTGCAGGTTCCATGTATTGTAACCGGCACCAGCGATAACAGAGCCGCTGTGTTGAGGTATATATGGTATCTGCTGACCGTAATTAAAAACACCAGTGGTTATATCTTCAGCCTGCTGGAATGTATATTTTATCCCTGCAGTAATCTGGAACTGATTGAGTTTCCAGAGTGATTGCAAGTTTATGTCCAGTCCTTTGATCTCCACCTGCCCAAGGTTGATCATCATCCACCGGAACAGATTGGTTGTTGGTATAGCAACAATTTTATTGGTTACCCGGTTATAATAAACATCGGCCTGGACTGATAAATATTGCAGGGCGCCGGGATTAATATCCATCCATGAAACTCCGATGTCATACTGTTTCGCATATTCCGGCTGTAGGTTCGCATTCCCGATAAATGTATAATAGAGATCATTGAAGGTCGGCATCCGGAAAATAGATTTATAAAACCCACGGATGCGCAGGTCGGCATTTTTTTGAAGTGGCTGCCACGTAAAGGCGACGGAAGGCATCCACTCTCTTGCATCTTCTGCACCTTCAAACTCTTTTACCTTTTCATTGATGAATGTGCCAAGAAGACTAGCCTGTATATCCAGGCGTGACAGATGAACAGAGGAAGATAAAGCTGCCAAACTTGTTATCCTGGCAGGATAAGGAAAGCGGTACAAATTAGCGTCTAGGGTATTATACTGCAGATCTGTTGCAACCGATGCCTGCCACCACTTCGTAATTTTATACTCCTGTGCAAGCGACACGTAATATTCCCGTTGCGTGTAATGGTTGTCAAGATAGCCTTGTAAATTGTTGTACTCAGGATCCACATACCGGGTATAATCGTTTGCATACTTCGTATTCAATAATAATCGATACCGGTCATTTTTAAACCGGCTCCGGTAATTTCCCTGCACAAAAAAGTTCCGGTCCCATTGCCGCTGCGGATGCTGGAACTTATTGGCGACAATTGCCCCGGGCAGTCCCTTCTCCGCATCATAGAAATATACTTTTACCTGCCACTGGCTGCTGTCCCGTAATAACCCGAACAAGCCCGGTTCAATGCGAAATGACCGTATATCCGCATTATGACGGGTGGCTGATGTATCATACATTCCATTGGTATAACGGAAACGGTAACGTCCATCTGCATGAATGAACTCGCCGCTAAGCGATGCAGAGAGCCTTTTATCAACTCGCTGTTCAACCAATACCGACGGATTCACCAGCCCAAATGATCCCGTTTTGAATGATGCTTTTATATTTGTCCGTTCGTTTTTATCGAATACGGGTCTGCGTGTTTTCAGGTATAACGCCGCCGCAGAGCTTAAACTCCGGGCGGGTTGCAGCAGTTCAGCTTTATAGCCGTTATAAAGTGAGACCTCCTCCATATTGTCCAGCGAAAACTTCCCCAGGTCAACGATACCATTCTGCGGGTTTCCGACCGCAATTCCATCATAAAAAACCCCAAGATGATTCGTGCCCATGCTGCGCACATCAAGGGTTTTGACCCCCCCAATACCCCCATAATCCTTTAATTGCACACCACTGAAGAAACGCATCGCATCAGCCACCGATAAATTATTGAGGTTTGTCAGTGCTTCGCCCTTCAGGTATTGCATGGGAGTAATAGCGATATGCTGGGGTAATATATAAGCTCTGACAGTAACGCCACCAAGATGGCGCATACTGTCAGGCTTTATATAAGGCGTATCCTGCGCACAAACAAATTGCCTGTGCAGCAGGATAGCTAAAAGGTATATGGTTACAGTCCGGTTCAATTACTGATGAAAAACTGCCATGGCGGGGAAATAAATGTGTTCGTAGCTAATCTTTTTGTTCAACACTGCAGTCACCGGATCAATGAATAAGAGATCATTGAATGCGGAGTTGGTTCCGAAACCTTTGATGGTCATTGCGACCAATTGTTTTGACATGGGATCATACCCGATTCCTTTACCGTAGAACTGGCGGTCGGAAGCAATGCTACAAAAAGGGGTATTCAGGGTATTGGGAAACTTGTATATATTCTTTCCGCTTCGGATGAATACCACATTTTCAGTTGTTGACGCGGTTATACCTGTGGATTGCCAGGGTGAATTGGAAGGTATAGTATACGTAACAAGGGTTGAATCGTAAGATGCCGTAGTAGCATCTATCTTAAAAACATACCCTGTACTGCTCGCGCACCACACATTACCATCCGGAGTTTGCGCAAATCCCATGCGCACATTTTTAATTGTTTTCACTATGCTATAGTCACTCGCATTCAGAATAACGGCGCCCGCCCCTGTACCGCTTGCACGGATTGCAAAAACATAATTACCAGCTTTAAGAATGTCACCCATCGATCCAGTAACCCCTGCGATTGCAGTTCCGATGGTCATGGTATTGAGATCAATCGGATGGACGCCGGTAGTGGAAGTCACAAGGCCTTTTGTGTCATCAATTGCTGTCAGTGCAAGCCAGTTACCGGTGGCACTACGCGCAATTTCCTTATGCGTGTAGGCATCAACAGCGATGACAGATCCGCCAACCTTATTGACGAGATACATCCTGCCATTATGAATTGTGGCGTACTGGAGGTTAGACGCCCTGGCCCCGATATTATTGGTTGGGTTTTCCTTTTTATAAATGTCCAGCTCCAGGGTGTCGGCGCCATAGCGGTAAAAGCTCACACTACTGGGTTCGGTACCGAACCAGCCTTCGTTGGCAATGAAGAAGCCATTTTCATATTTTCCATAAACCACAATTGTATAGGTAACAGATGAACTGCCACTGACATTGGTTATATTGAATAGGATAGTATATACGCCGCGATCCGTTCCTGTAAATGTGTAGACTGAATCTGTGCCTACCTGGGTACCGTTTACCGCCCAGCTATAACTTGTACCTTCTTTTACACCAGTGACGGGATGCAGAACAACTGTTTCGCCTACGGTGACTGTATCCTTATCACCAGCCACTCCTGAACTGATGATTTGAGGTGCTGCTGGAACGTGTTCTTCTTTGTCCTTGCGACAGGCTACAAATAAAATAACTGCTGAAATAAAAGCGAGAAGTGAGTAACGAAATTTCATCCCTGTAATGTTTTAACGGGTGATTAAAAAAAATCACATCATTACAACGGAAGTAAATACAGTAGATGGTTTGCCAGAAAAAGCCCTGGAGCCATTTCGGATAATATAGCCAAAAGTCAAACCACTTATGTTTTTCTTCCGAAAACAATGAGTGCATAATGCTTCTGGCAGGTCTTCTGGCTTGCCCTTTTTCCTGGCGGCCTTCCCATCCCGATCAGATCGGAACAGTGGCGTTGGAGATGCCGGAAAATGATACAGTAATTACTGTACCGGGCTTACAGCTACGGAGATAGCCCCGGATTTACACCGGGTTCCCTTTTAATCATCACGCCTGGGGCATGATAAACCGATAAGCAGCGCAAATGTAGGGAAATAGATTATTCCTGTCTGTTATTTTCAATCCTGGGAGATTGATATTGTTATAAGGCAGGTTATTATCGGAATATTACGGTAATGATTTCACCCGAGTGCGTTTGAGTTTTTGTTAAATGTAGTATGGTCTCTTCAAGCTATTCAGGATAATCCGTTAAACCGCACAATCGGGTTCTATCTTCGGGGTCTGTGTACAGGAAGCGGGCCATGGTAAATGCTTTGCCCTACAGTTTTTTAAAATATTTTATTGGCGGACCTACTCTTTTGAAGCCGTGCTCCTCCCTTAATTTATCCTGCTCCTCCTCCGTCATATTTTTAGCGATTCCATTACTTAACTTGGTAAAAAATTCCTCCATCCTGCCAGCAGGCTGAAAGAACATTAATAGCCTGCCCTCTCCATCGCCTACTTTTGAAAAACTATGCGGTATTTTTCTTGGTCCAAAAACACTGTCACCAGCTTTCGCTTCATAAGTAATATCTCCCACCCTTATCAGGAATTCACCCTGCAATACATACCACCACTCATCCTGGTCAAAATGATAATGAAGCGAAGGCCCTCCCTCTTTAATCCGTGAGGATTCAAAAACATATATATCACCGTCAGTATCCTTTGCAGAAATTTTTGTATAAAAGATATCTCCTTCCAGTAAACTGATGCTATTGTCAAATCTGTCCTTTCCAGCCTTTACTAAAAAACCCTTATCTATCCTTGCTTTTATCAACCTTGCTGTGGATTTAATTGGCGCATACACAAACATGACAGATGCTAGACATACTTTTAGAAACTTATCCCTGTTCATGATATTTATTTTTCCTGAAGTTTGCTAATAAGTCGATATGGAACAATACCCTATTCGGGTTATTCTGGAGAGTGCCACAGGCCAGGGAAAATATCGACCTGAATGAGGCTTTGTCCGAAAATCCGGTTAAACGAATTAATATTGATTATGGCCATTGGGTTGAAGCGGTCATTTTACCTCCCGACTCCATTTTTCCCTTCGGGCCAGTTCAGCATCACTTACTTTTTCCGGTACATGCGAACCCAACTTTACCTCACCATCGGGTACATAACTCGCGAGAATTGCACCTGTGTTTGATACCACCGAATCCGTCAACTTCCATTGCTGTGGCCGGGTGCCTTCCTCAAATAACTTTTTCCCCGTTCCAAGCGTGATGGGAAATACCCAGGTATGCAACACATCTACAAGATGATTTGATAGTAATGTCTGGACTAAACGACCGCTGCCGTGCACCAGGAGGTCTGGTCCATCCTGAGCCTTCAATTTTTTCAATTCATTCACCACATCCCTGCTGATCAGTATAGAGTTTTTCCACGACAGGTCAATGGGTGTTGTAGCCACCACATACTTATTGATACGATTGAATTTTTCACTGATCTCGTCATCCTGATAAGGCCAGTGCGCAGCAAATATCTCATATGTACGACGGCCGAGTAACAGGTCAAAAGGATTTTCCATGATCCTGCGCAGGGAGCCATTCATACTCTCGTCCCAGTAAGGGAACTGCCAGCCACCCCATTTAAAGCCGTTCGATGGATCTTCATCAGGTCCGCCCGGGGCCTGCAATACACCATCCATTGTCAAAAAGGTGGGAACGATAATTTTTCGCATACCATTTCATTTTGTTGATAATACAAAACTAAATACTGAGTGCTAAACAAAGAGGGTGTAACCGCGACAAACTACAGGGGCGCACACGACAACCGGTTCTATCATCTCTGTACGATATTGGGATTAAACTTGTTGATCTCCTGAATCAGATAATTTAACCCGGCAACCGCCATGTTTTTATTGGACTGTGTGATAAATTCTTCATACAACTTCTTCTTAACTTCATCATTGCTATCCAACAGACCCTCATTGACCAGTATTACAATTATCCCACCTGTTTCAACAATTCCATTTTTCATCTTATCCAGGACAAATATTTTCTCTTCGGAACCAAGTGTGGAAACGGGCGACTCAAAGTTTACTTTCGTAACTGGTTGGAAAGAGCTTAGAAAGCCAAGCGGCATTGTCCTTTGACCTGCCTCATAACGTTTTTTCTCCTTTTCCAATGCCCTTGGATCAATGTACAGCCACATCAAACACACCACAGCGATTGTTAAGGCCAGCGCACCTGTATAATATTGCGTATTTGTAATGTTTGCCAGTTCTTCAATGGATCCCTTTAAACAAATTACTCCAGTCACAACCGCAGCATGCAGAACGTATTTGGGATATGAATATGGCCTTTCAGAAAATGTCCCGGCTTTAATTGCAACATCAATAAAGTTCATGAGCGTATAACCACCTGCAGCTATGTACCACTCAAGAATATGATCATAATTACTGAAGTTAAACATTAACGCAACAAAAAAAAGTGATCCGATCTGAGGAAGGAAATGCCCGAACCCGCCGCGATCCCGTTGAAATTTAAGATGAAAAATAAACCAGTCGTGAGCTGTAATCACCGTTGTAAACAGTGTAAGAAAAAGCTGGAACCGCTGGCTGACCGGTTCAGCTCCTCTGCAGGTAGTCACTACATTCCAATCAAGACGCAGGTTGGCAAGGCTTACACCAAGAACAACACCATACAGCGCCTGAATAAAAATATTCATCTGCGCTTTTTCCGTGAGTAGATTCGGCATATCGATAAGTATTAGTTGGCATGGTGTAAAGGTTCCCTATTCCAACAGAATCCCCCATTGGCAAACAATTCCATAAAAACCCGGTTTTCATCCCCAATTTCCTTTTTTTCTTTCAAAAGGTCAACGGTAGTTTTCTTTTCTACTTCTTTTGCTTCGGGCTTTTCAGACTGTTTATAACCGGCGATAAACGCGGTCTCCCCATTCAGCAAACATCCACTCTCTCTTATTAGCTAAACCCGCCATTTTTCGGACATTATCTTCGTATCTTGAATCAACCTGAACCAACAGGAACCCCACCGGGAAAACTGGTTCTGACAGTTAACACACGATATACATCTGAACGATCATGATAAACATTGGAATAATTGGCGCTGCCAATATCGCTGAAGCATTCGCAAGAGGCGTGGCTCCATCCGACAAAGTTAAAGTAGTTGCTATTGCAAGCCGTGATATAAAAAAGGCTCAGCAATTTGCCACTGAATTTAATATCGAAAAGCAATTCGGCGATTACCAGGAACTGCTGGACGACGACAGTATCGATGCCGTTTATATTCCCTTGCCCAATTCATTACACGCAGAATGGGCAATCAGGGCAGCCAGGGCAAAAAAACATATCCTCTGCGAAAAGCCAATCGCTATAACTGTGACCGAAGTCAGGGCAATGTACGATGCAGCACAACAGAACAATGTTGTACTGATGGAAGGCTTCCCTTACCTCAGCCAGCCACAGACAATTGAAGTATTGACATTGATAAAAAAAGGAGAGATCGGCGAAGTGAAAAATATTTATGCCGATTTTGGATTTACAATCAGCGGGGACCAGAAGAATATCCGGATGAACCCCGCACTGGGCGGAGGTTGTATGTGGGATGCAGGTATCTATCCCGTTAGCATGATCCAGGCCATTACAGGGGAATTACCTGTCGCTGTATTTGCCACAGGAACTTTTAATGGGGATGGTATTGATACGGCGATGAGCGCCACACTTCAATATGAAAATGGGATTATCGCTTCGCTTTATACAAATTTTTTCGCCTCGTATCATCGTTATGTCCGTGTAATTGGTTCCAGGGGCACAATCAGCTGCGGATATGCCAACCATACCAATGCCAATTTTTCCAGCATTGAAATAAGTGGCGAGCCCAGGCCGGACGAGCCCCGGACTTTCCATGTTCCCTTTGGCGACGGTTTTCTTTTTGAATCCGAAACCTTTTACAACAGGATTAAAAAGGAAGACGCCAGGGACCAGCAACAGTACCTTAAACAATCGGAACAAAACATAAGTGTGACCCTCGAGATCCTTGCGAACGCCCGCCGGTTAAAAAAACCCCTCGGGACCACTAATAAATAAACTGAAATCGCGGCAAGTGGGTGTTTGAAAGGGGTAACTTCGTAATGCCTCATCAGCTCTAAACCATACTGCCATGAAGAAACTCATCACCTGCCTGTTTATTGGTACAGCCCTGCTACCGGGTTGCTCCCCAAAAAATAATGCTTCAAAAAACAGCGGAATACAAATGGAATCTTTTTTAGATAATTCTGTAAATACAAAAAACATGAAACTCGGAGCATTTTCAGTAAGCCTGAATGTAAAAGACATTGAGGCATCCAAACTTTTTTATGAGAAACTTGGATTTGCTGTCCTGGCGGGGGATATCAAAATGAATTACCTCATTATGAAAAACGAGAATTCCCTGATTGGCCTGTTTCATGATATGTTTGAAAAAAATATCCTGACATTTAACCCGGGCTGGGATGAGAATGGAAAGAACATAGAATCATTTGATGATGTAAGGGAAATCCAGCGCCTGCTGATAGAGAATGGCATCAAACCGGAAACTGAAATAACAGCCAATACATCCGGACCGGCAAGTATTGTTATAAAGGATCCTGACGGGAATATGATTTATATCGATCAGCATCGTTAAGCCTGCCAGATCTTTTATCTTAATCCCGGATTCCATCGAGAAAAAATCGAAACATGAACAACACCAAAAACAACAAAAAGCAATTGTCTTCGTCAAAACGGGATGAACTAATCGGCATCCTGAAATCCCGTTTTGAAAAAAACATGAATCGTCATAAAGGTCTCGACTGGGCTAGGGTACGGGCCAGACTGGAAGCTGCTCCTGAAAAACTCTGGTCACTAAATGAAATGGAAGGCACAGGTGGTGAGCCCGATGTTACAGGTCTTGATAAAAAAACCGGTGAATATATTTTTTGTGATTGCTCAGCTGAAAGTCCGAAAGACCGCAGAAGTATCTGTTACGACCAGCAGGCGCTTGATTCAAGGAAAGAAAATAAACCGAAGGCCAGCGCCGTGGGTATGGCTGCCGAGATGGGAATTGAACTATTAACTGAGGAACAATATCGCGACCTGCAATTGCTTGGAAACTTTGATACAAAGACCTCCAGCTGGTTAAAAACCCCGGCGGAAATCAGGAAACTCGGTGGTGCCATCTTTGGGGATTTTCGCTATGGCAATATTTTTATCTATCACAATGGCGCCGAATCTTATTATGCGGCCCGGGCATTCCGCGGATCCCTGCGGATCTGAAATAATTTATCCATACCTTACTGCTAAAGAAAATTAGGAAAACATTGATACGCCAGGTGGCCGCGAGTACGGACCTTTGTATACGCCGGGCCCTGTAACGTTGCTATAAAGAATCCTTAAATAGGATCTTAACCCCTTCGAAATCTGTTTTTTATCGCCCGGTCATAACACACAACAAAAAATATTCGAAATGACGACCAGATTTCTTTGGTTGACAGGGCTTTTATTTGCATCCCTGTTTCCGGCCGCCCAGGGACCTACCAGGCAGGATGCCGATTCCATGTTTAAAGCATTGGATAAGAGTCCGCCAACTCTGGAACGTATTGACCTGCTCCTTAACCTGGCGCAGTATTATATTTTCAAACCGGGGGAATACCAGGTGGACTTTGACAGCGCAAACGTTTTCATTAATCAGGCAACAGCATTAAATGTGAGACTGAAATCACCAGATGCCGCAGGTTTCCTCCTGCTGACAGAAGCGTATATCAAAAAAGAAAAAGGGCAGCGCGATGAAGGCCGCAGGATGACAGAAAAAGCAATCGGTTTACTTGAAAAATCTACCAATAAATCCTATCTGGGAAAAGCCTACTATGCCCTCTCCCAATATTACGACTGGAGTGCGGACGACGACCAGATTTTTACCATGATATCACTTGTTGAAAAATCGATCGTTGCATTCCAGCAGGCAGGCGATCTTAAAGATAAAGCCTATAGTCTCAAAATGCTGGGCGACCTGGAAAATATCCTTGGTAATAACGAAAAAGCAATAGATGCATTGACGCGGTCACTCAACGCCTATGATTCCATTCATTACACCGACCTCCAGGAAGTATACGCCTTGTTGGGAAGGACCTATAACTGGCAAAGCGATCATAAACATGCATTACAATATGAATTGCTGGCTTTGAATACGGCGTTGGCCAATCACGACAGCAGCATGTTGCTTTGTGCGATTTATAATAACCTGGGTGATATTTACAATAGCCTCCATCAATATAAATTATCAATCAACTACTACCTGGCTGCATTTGAAATTGCAAAAAAGTACGATGACAGTTTTGCAATTATCCCACTGATGGCCAGCGTGGCCTCGGGATATAACGGAAGTCTTCAGCATGAAAAGGCACTTGAATTTTTAAATTCCGTCCCGAAAAAATTCATTCGTCCAACAAATGATGAACAAAAGATCCTGGTCAATATTCCTTATTTCACTTCATACAAGGACTCAAAAAATCCGGTAAAAGCCAAACCCTATCTGGACACATTGCTGAAACTGGCATCCAACAAAACCCTCTCCAACGAAATGAAAAGCACGGTAAACCGCCTGGCAGCCGGCTACTATTTAAAAACAAAAAATTATCCGGTTGCACAATCCTACCTAACAAAAAATGATACGCTGGTGAAAAACCTGGGAGCACTCCGGATTTCACTGGACCTGTTATTATGGTATAAAATTGACAGTGCGCAGGGAAATTTCCGGGATGCTTATGAACATCTGCTCTCTTATAAAACGATAATGGATTCAATTTTCAATGCAACCAGGGCGCGACAATTCCAGCAGCTGGAAGTGGAATATGGCACGGCCAAGAAACAGGATTCCATTAAATTGATGAGCCAGAATATCAGGTTACTGGAACAGGATGCAATACTGTATGAAAGTAAGATGCGACAGGCAATGCTGATCCGGAATTTTACCACCGGGGGAATTGCCATGATGCTGATCATCACCGTGCTGTTATACCGGCAGTACAGGCAGAAACAAAAAAGCACCCGGATCATCTCCCAGACAAATGAAATTATCAGCCAGAAGAACCTGGATATCTCCGGTAAAAACAAGGAACTGGAACACCTGGTGATAGAAAAGGAATGGCTGTTAAAAGAAGTAAATCACCGTGTAAAAAATAACCTTCATACCGTTATCTGCCTGCTGGAGTCACAGGCTTCGTACCTTAAAGACGATGCACTCGTAGCTATCCAGGATAGCCAGCACCGCATCTATGCGATGTCCCTTATCCACCAGAAGTTATATCAATCCGAATCCATGTCAATAGAAATGGATACCTATCTCGCCCAATTCATCCAGTACCTCGATGATAGTTTCAGTGCATCCAACCAGATTCATTTCATATCGGATATCCACCCCATAACTTTGAGTCCTTCACAGGCCATACCAATAGCATTGATGGTGAACGAGGCTGTCACCAACTCAATAAAATATGCATTCCCCAATAACAAGAGAGGTGAAATCAATATTTCACTTACTGAATCAGAACATCAGATGATCAAACTGGTAATTGCAGACAACGGTATTGGTATCGATCCAGAGATTATGAACCGTGACCGCGATTCATTGGGCATCTCACTGATAAAAGGATTAAGTAAGGAAATTGGCGCCACACTATCTTTCCAGAACGATGGTGGAACAAAGATCACCATAACATTTATGCTTGACTTCCTCAGCTATCAGGAGTAGCGGGATACCGGTCGATAAAATAACTCAATTAATTATCATTTGTTGAAGGAACTGGTGGTAGAATAACTTTCCTCCCGGTCCTGCCCGCCGCTGGAGATATCGGCATGGCTGGCGGACCGGCCCCTTCCTCTTGTTTGTGAAGAAATCCGGGCAGGATAAAAGTCTTTTTTGCCAAAATGATTAATAATTCTACTTTGCCCCTCCGCATCTTCTGTAAGCTTCTTCTGTTCCCTCCCTCTTTTATCTAATAAATAAAATTTAAACCAATGAAACAATTCAGGTTTTTCGCAACCGTATTGGTTGCTACGGGTATGCTGTACATCAGCTCCTGCAATTCTGCCGAGGAGAAAAAAGTTGAAACTACCGACTCCGACACCACTGCGGTCCCGAGCGAAGCACCCGCCGTTACTACACCTGCACCATCCGGTCCGAAAATGGTAATGACTATCAGGCACAAGATTGCCAACTACAACAAATGGTTACCCTTTTATGAAGATCATGATTCCATGAGGCTCGCCTACGGTCTGCATAATTATGTTATTGCAAGGGGCGTCGACGACTCCAATCTGGTAATGGTGGCATTAATAATGGATGATGTAAACAAGGCAAAAGAACTGACTGCTACCTCGGGAATGAAAAACCAGATGAAAAAAGCGGGAGTAACAGGTCCGACCTCGATTGACTACCTGGAAAGTGTAATGAATGATACCGCGGCGATACAACAAACCGTGCGACTCATGGTTAAACACAAGGTGAAGGACTGGGACTCCTGGAAGAAATCCTTCGACAGTAACCACCAGGCAAGGGTTGAGGCGGGTCTTACCGACAGGGTGATTTCACATACAATTGGCGACGATCATGAAGTAACACTGGTATTTGCAGTTGCAGATCTGGAAAAGGCCAGAAATTTCGCGAAGTCAAAAGAACTGAAGGCTAAAATGGCGGAAGCCGGTGTGGAAGGTGTTCCCGATTTTTACTATTATACGATAGCAAAACGATACTGACGTTCAGGAGTGTAACTCTCTGCCCGGATCATCGTTCTGCCATTAAACCAAGGGTGGTGGCTGCTCTGGATTTACCCGGCCTGGAGTTGTATGACAGGTCAGTCCGATTTTTCCAGCTGAAAAAGTATGGCCACGGTGGTGCCGAACGCCCTGGCCATTTTTAATGCAAGAACAGTGGAAGGAATATACTTACCGGTTTCAATGGAATTAACGGCTTGTCTCGACACACCGATTTTTTCTGCGAGTTCTGCCTGTGTCCAGTTTTTTTTCGCCCGCTCTACTTTAATCGTGTTTTTCATCGTCCATACTGTATTTACGTTTCGAGATAAAAAGACCGATAAAATAAAAAATGACGAACACCGGAGTGATGTGCCGGTAACCCCAATTTTCTTTATTCAATAAAACTACCAGGTCAAGCAGCCCCAGGATCATAACCAGCAGTAACGCCAGGGAAAACGCTATTACTACCGCTTCTATCTGTACCCTCACCTGCACCTCATCCATGAAGGAGATATTCCGGTAGTACTTGTAAATAAAAACTGCAAACGCCAGCCCGGTTACTATAACCAGCATGATTCCGGCCTCCCGGGGAACATCAAGCGACCGGAGGGCAAAAAAACTACCAAGATAACTAAACAACCATATTACGGCATATACTCCAACACGGCTGCCCAGATGCTTTTTTTGATTGTCCATGATTTTCATTTTTAAGTTTAAAAAACCAAAGTTAGGTAAACTTATCAAAATGTCAAGTTAACCTGACATTTTGTACAATATACATGCCACCTCGTACTTCCAGTTACTATTTGTTGTAAATTATATGCAATAACAACCAGCATGTTCTCACCGGCAACCAGGAGAAATATTTTACGTATCATACCCTTTGGAATCATCTGGTTTGTATTCAGTCTTGTGTATACACAACTGGAAAAGGGTTTGCTTGGCAGCCTTGACTACTATCCCGCCACCGATAATCCATACAACTTTGAAAGGAATATTTTCCTGACGCCTGTGTTTGGACTGGTAACGGGTCTCCTGATTGGCACAATCGAGGTTTATATACTCAACAAGCTTTTTCTCCATCGCAGTTTTACTAAGAAAATCGTATTCAAGACCCTGATCTACCTGGCAATCATTGCCGCATTTCTTATCGCCCTTACCGTTAATGCAAATGCAATGGAACTGGGTACCGGTTTTCTTGATAAACATGCCTGGCATAATACCAGCGCATTTTTCAGCGACTATTCAGTGCTGAGTGTTGCAGTTTACATGGCATCGATCATCGCTATTTCCCAGTTTTATAACGAGGTAAGTGATAATATCGGCCCGGTAGTGCTGTTGAATTTTTTCACCGGCAAATACCACCGGGCAACCTCCGAGGTCCGCATCTTCATGTTTCTGGACATGAAGTCGTCGACTACTATCGCCGAACACCTGGGCCATTCCCGGTATTTCGAACTGCTCAGGAATTATTATGCCGATTTATCAGACCCCATCGTGAATTATTCGGGTGAAATATACCAGTATGTGGGCGACGAGATCGTGGTATCCTGGCGACTTAAAAACGGGCTGAAGGATAACAATTGCATCCGGTGCTTTTTCGCTATGAAAACCGCCCTGCAAAAAAGGGCAATTGAATATGATGAGCAGTTCGGGGTAACCCCCAGTTTTAAAGCGGGTTTCCATTTCGGCACGGTAACAACAGGCGAAATTGGAGTTATAAAAAAAGAAATCATCTTCACAGGCGACGTACTCAATACCACGGCCAGGATCCAGAGCCTGTGCAACAGCTACCAGGTAGATATCCTTTTATCGGGCGACCTGGTAAATGAACTGGAAACCAGGCCCGATATCCAATTTATTAATCTCGGGGTAAGTGAACTTCGTGGAAGGGATGAAAAAGTTGAACTATACACGATCGGGGATTAATTAAACAGCCAGGCCAGGAAATTCAAAATCAACCATCCCTTAACGGCAAAACAAACAATTCAACATTCCCTCTACCGGCAAAACAAACAATTCGACAATCCCTCTTCCGTCAAAATAAATAATTCAACCATCCCTTTTACTGGAAAAACAAACAATTCAACTATCCCTCAATGGCGAAACACAAAATATTTTATTTTATTTGATATATCAATTATATTTATATCAAATAATACCCGGTGGAGGAAAAATTAAACGAAATCATTTTTTACCAGCTGGAAGCTGCAATTAAAAGTTACCGCCAGTTCGCCCAGCGGAATATCCAAACAGCCGGCTACGATATCACCATCGACCAGTGGCTTGTTCTTAAAAAACTGAAGGAAGACCCCTCTATTACCCAGCAACAGCTGGCATCGCAGGTTTTTAAAGACTTCGCCAGTATCACCCGGATCGTTGAACTGCTTGTCCGGAAAAAATACCTGCAACGAAACAACCATCCGGTAGACCGGAGACGGTTTGTACTCACCATCCAGCCAAAGGGTCTGGATGTACTGTCGTCCGTTCAAAACGTGATCAACAAAAACAGGAAAAAAGCACTGAAAGATGTAAGTGAAAAAGAAATCAAAAACCTGCAGTCCGTCCTGCAAAGGATCGTCATGAATACGGCACAGGATCAGGCTGCAGCAGAATAAATAAACCGATCAAAATCTTGTCTATGTCAATTATAACTATAAATGGATCCTTTCACAGGACCATTTCCGGATTGATAACAATTTCCTGTTTTTTTGTTACTTCCCAGGGCCGGTCAATGGCCCAAACCCCTGGTTCAATAAAACTGACAGATAATATAAAAAAACAGGTGACCGACAGCCTGGTGCAGGCAATAGAAAACTATTATGTGTATCCCGAAACCGGCAGGCAGATCACCGCTGTAATCCGGCAGAAAATGAAAACAGGGTCATATGACAGTATCCGTACCACCGATGATTTTACCAAAAACCTGATTTCGGATCTTTCAGTAATAAGTCGCGACAAACATTTGCTGGTCCGGTATGACCCGGACCTTCAGAAAAGAATACTGGCCTATGTAGCCACTTCCATTCCCGATAAAAAAGATACCAACCGCGACCGGGAACAGAATTATTATTTCAGGAAACTGGAAATCCTTCCTTCCAATATTGGTTATCTTGAATTCACCAATTTTGCAGACACCAGTGCGGCGGCCCGCGCCACCGTGCGTGCAGCAATGCAATTCCTGTCGAACTCTTCAGCACTAATCCTCGACCTGCGTAATAATTTCGGTGGTAATGCAACAATGGCTTCTGAAATAGCAGGCTTTTTTGTCAATAAAAAAACGATTACCGGCAGGAGTTTTAATCGCATCAGTAATAAATGGACAGAAAATTTTATAAAAAACGATTGGGGAATCTACCTGGCCATGCCAATCTATATCCTTACAAGCCGGAGAACATTTTCAGCAGCTGAGGGTTTGGCTTATACATTGCAACAAATGAAAAGAGGTATCGTAGTGGGCGACAGCACCCGCGGCGGAGCACACCTGACAAGGAGTTTCAGCATCGGAAATGGTTTCGTGGCGTTTGTCCCGTTCACCAGGTCGGAGAATAAATACAGCGGCACCGATTGGGAAGGCACCGGTGTGATACCTGATGTTCCGGATGCATCCACCAGCCTCTATACGGCGCAGCGACTGATACTGGAAAAAAAGCTGGTTAATATCAGCGACAGTATTGAAATACGAAAGATAAACTGGCTGATCAATTCTCTGCTTTCAAAAACCTCCCTGGTTGATCCTGACAAAATTGACAGCTCTGCATTAACCGGGAAATTTGAGGAATTTGTTTTTGAATCGAGGGGCGGACGGTTAATATGTTTCACTGCCAACCAGCCTGCAAATGTAAACTGGCTTGTTGCAATAACACCCACGCTGTTCCAGGTCGATTCAGGGATGCAGGTGAAATTCACCCGAACAAAAGACGGGCAATTTGATGCAATCGAGCTGTATTGGAGTGATGGCTGGGTGGACTATATCAGGCGGACTTCTTCTTCATCGGCTTTGCCAGGTTCCCGGCAACCCTGAACTTGACAATCTTCGTTATAAGCGCAACAGGCATGGGTCGGTCAATCGGAAATTGCACAGAACCCTTACCGGTTTTGTATTTGGAAAGTTCTCCCTGGAATTCCTTCATTCCTACCGGAGCAGGATAGAATCCAATATGATTGTTAAAGGCTGCGAAATGCACCAGGTTTCCATTTAGAATATAAGTTGGCATTGCATATTTGATTGCTTCCACTGCATCGGGTGCGGCCTTCCTGATGGTAGTCCTTACTTCTTCCAGTAATTTCTGTACTCCATCAGGAAATGTTGAGATGTAAGCATCAATTGTTTCGGGTGTCGCCGTTTTCATGACCTTAGGTTTTATGGTTTGATAATCCGGTCGCGCCGGTATCCTGAAGATAAAAAAAAACCATCAATCCGGCCCTGCACCAACAAATGATTCCGAGCCCGAAAAATAAACATTGCCCTTCTGGCCCAGCATTTGCCGTTCTGGTACAAACCCTCTTTTTCATCTAAATTTTAATTTATGACGGGAACACTTATTGCCCGGGTACGAACCCTTATCAATGCGAACGTATCTGAAGTCTGGAAAGCCATCACAACTCCGGACACGATCAGGAAATACCTGCTTGGTGCCAACGTAACAAGCACCTGGAAAGAAGGTGCGCCTATCGTTTATAAAGGAGAATACAATGGAAAGTCTTATGAAGACAAGGGCACCATCCTGGAGTTCAGTCCCAACCATCGTTTACGAAGCACCTACTGGAGTTCTATGGGAGGTAAGGAAGACCTGCCGGAGAATTACAACACCGTAACCTATCTGCTGGAAGAAAAAGGAAATACCACTGAGCTGACACTGACACAGGATAATATCACATCCGATAAGGAACGGGAAAATATGATCTCCAACTGGACATCCGTGCTGGCCAAATTGAAAGAAGTGGTGGAGTCGGGCGGATAATTTTTTTGTATTATTGCCGCTAAAGAACCGACCCATGGACGAGCTGTCAAGGCAATATTATTCCGACCTGAAATCCAACGACCCCAATGTACGGTACGAAGGATATAAATACCTGATGAAGGAAACACAAAACCAGGTTGACTGGACTTATGAAGTCTGGGACGACCTGGTTGAACTTACCCGCACCGGTGATAACCACGAGCGGGCCATTGCCACACAACTTCTCACCAACCTGGCGAAAAGTGATCCCCAAAAAAAGATCATCGCTGACCTCGATAAAATAATTGCCGTAACGAAAGACGAAAAATTTGTTACAGCCCGTCACACCATTCAATCACTCTGGAAAATCGGAGTGATCAGTAAAGAAATGCAGGAACTCATCATTTCCCATCTTACCAAACGGTATGAAGAATGTGTAAGTGAGAAAAATTACACCCTGATACGTTATGATATCCTGGAAAATTTCAGGAAAATCTTTGATCAGTTCAGGGATGAAACAGTAAAAGCCAGGGCACTGGATCTTATCGCGAAAGAAATTGACCCGAAATACCAGAAAAAATATACCGGTCTCTGGAAAAGAAGCTGATAAAATTATATATTGTTGCATTTCCCCGATAAGGACCGGAAAACCCGACGCAATTCATTAACTATTTTATTGCGTTTGGGAAAATAATTTATGGATTTTTTAATATAACTAATTGATTAACAATCGTATAATGTATTTTTATAACCCGTTAGTATCGTCCGGGATAGCCTCTTTGATGTTAAGATTCAAACCCTTACATCCGATATGGTTTTTGCAACGTTTATTATCCTAGATTTACTGGATTCGCTTATACATATCTGTTTTTTTATTAGAAATTTTTCACTTTTTATGGCCTTTATAGACAATATCCTCCAAACCCCTTCTTACGGCTGGCAAGACGAAAATGGTGAACTCGTTAAACCCACTACAAAACAATTATGGTCCGAAGCATTTTCAAGGATCAATATTTTCAAAGACAAAAGGAACTGGATTTCCCTGACCAGCTGGCTGATGGCAACATTGATGGCGCCATTCGTGATTGCTTTCTTTTTCTTTAATTTTTCATGGCCTCTGCTGGCCGTGACAGTTGTTTACACTTTTATAATGATCAGTACACATGCCACCATCTGGTTTCACCGTTACTGTACCCATAAGGCATTTAAGTTCAGCCATCCGATTTTCCGGATCATTACGCAGAACCTTGCCATTAAAACTTTTCCTGAAGAGATCTATGTAATCTCCCATCACGTTCACCATGTAAAGAGTGATACTCCCGGTGATCCATACAATCCAAAGGGTGGACTGATGTATTGTATGCTTTCAGATGTGAATCACCAAAGCATCAATAAAAACCTGAGTGAAGCAGATTACAAACGTGTTGCGTTTTTCATGCAACATACCGGTGTCTGGATCAACAGTTACAAACAATACCAGAAATGGGGATCGGTTGCATCGCCCGTGTATACAATCGGGCTGTGGTTACTGAACTGGGCTTTCTGGTATGGCACATTATTCCTGATCGGCGGTCATGCACTTGCCACTGCGCTGTTCACTGGTGCGGTGGTATGGTTTGTTGGTGTTCGTGCATTCAACTATACCGGTCATGGTAAGGGCGAAGTGAAACACGTACAGGGCCTGGATTTCGACAGGAGTAACCTCAGCATCAACCAGGCCCGTCCGGGATTGTTTGCTGGCGAATGGCATAATAACCACCATCTTTATCCCGGCAGCGCGAGAGCAGGTTTCCTGCCAGGCCAGCTGGATCTTGCATGGGTTTATATCTACAGTTTATATAAAATCGGTGCCGTGGAATCCTATCACGATTCCAAAAAAGATTTTATCCGCAAATACATTGCAGCTAAAAAAGAAAAGGAAATTATCAAAGCAACCGGTGTTACAAGGCCAGAGCTGACGCCTACTTCTTAACATGCTTTCAGCAGTGCATCATATAGCGATCATCAGTTCCGATTACGGGCGATCGAAGAAATTCTATACGGAGGTATTAGGACTGGTGATTATCCGCGAGGTATACCGGGAAGCACGGCAGAGTTATAAGCTGGACCTCGCGCTGGACGGGCATTACATCATCGAATTGTTTTCGTTTCCTGATCCGCCGCGAAGGCCGTCCAGGCCAGAGGCAGCCGGACTAAGGCATCTTGCATTTTCCACAACTGATGTGGAAGCCATGAAACTCCGGCTCGAATCAATGGGCGTAGTGGTGGAACCCATCCGCACAGATGAATACACAGGAAAACGTTTTACTTTTTTTGCAGATCCGGACGGGCTACCGCTGGAAGTTTACGAAATATAATAAGGACCCGGTCAATTGGCATCACCGAACCTGGTCATTTGGTTTTTCTGGATCCGTGCAATTGGTTTCTCAAGACCCGGTCAATTGGCTTCCCCGAAACCGGTCAATTGGTTTTCCTATACCTGGTCATATGGTTTCTCAGGATCGGTCCATGTATTTTCCAAATAAAGAGCTGGCCGTATGTCCACCAAATCCAAATGTATTATTCAATACATAGTTTACTTCGCGTTTAACAGGAGTTCCCGTGAGGATGGTAATACCTGGAGGGATTGCTTCATCAACCTGCGTGGTATTGATGGTAGCCGGGATCTGGTCATGGTAGACTGATAACACCGACATCACTGTTTCAATAGCACCGGCAGCACCAAGCAGGTGACCGGTCATCGATTTCGGCGCAGTAACCAGCGCCGGTACTTCCCCGAATAATTTTTTTATCGCATGCAGTTCACTGATATCACCTACGGGAGTGGAAGTGGCGTGTGCATTGATATAGGTAATTTCTGAAGGAGTGATTCCCGCTTCCTTCAATGCGGCAGACATACCGAGTGCCGCGCCCAGCCCGTCTGGAGCTGTGCCTGTAAGGTGATATGCATCTGCTGCCATACCACCACCCAACATCTCTCCATAAATTTTTGCGCCGCGTGCCAGGGCATGTTCCAGGTCTTCCAGAATAATTGCTGCTGCACCTTCTCCCATTACAAAACCGTCCCGTGTTCGGTCAAACGGTCGCGATGCACCAGTTGGATCCGCATTATTTTTTGAAAGTGCCTGCGATGCATTGAATCCACCTACAGAAGATTCGGTTATGGCGGCTTCTGATCCACCGGCAATCATAATTTTTGCCTTGCCCAGCCGGATGGTATCAAATGCATTGATGATGGCTGTATTGGAAGAAGCACAGGCCGATACCGTACAGTAATTCGGCCCGTGCAGTTTATATCGGATCGAGATCACCCCTGCGGCGATATCAACGATCATTTTTGGAATGAAATAAGGGTTAAAACGGGGAGTGCCGTCGCCCTGGTGAAACTCTTTCAGTTGTTCTTCAAAAGTGCCGATACCACCGTTGCCGGAAGCCCAGATCACTCCGGTGTCGTACCGTTCCTGGTCGGGCATGTTTTCAAAATCGAGACCCGCATCAATTACCGCCTCACTGGCAGCAGCCAGTGCATACTGGGTGAAAAGATCATACTTACGTACATCCTTCTTCTCCATGAATGGAAGGGGATCAAAACCTTTCACCTCAGCAGCGATCTTTGTGCGGAATTTGCTTGTGTCGAATTTGGTAATGGAGCCCACACCGGAACGTCCATCTAAAATGTTCGACCAGAATTCCGATACACTATTGCCCAGGGGACTGATAACACCCATCCCTGTAATAACTACTCTTTTCATTTTTTATATTTTCTTCTATACGGTCTGTTCCCGGAATATCCGGTCCACGATCAGCTGAATCATTGGTCCAATCTACGCGGCCTGCTCCCGGAACATCTTGTCGACGTCAGCTGAATCATTGGCCCAATCTACGCAGTCTGCTCCCGGAACATCTTGTCCACGATCAGCTGAATCATTGGTCCAATCTACGCGGTCTGCTTCCGGAACATCTTGTCCACGACCCGCTGAATCATCGGTCCAAACAACAGGATACAGGGTGTGGCAATACAATACGACAGCACCCATGACCGCATCCAGATAAAACCGAAATCAGGACGTAATCCCACATTCACAGAAATCAACGTGAACGAAATGATACCGGTGGTGATAATCCCCATCAGGAGCGCGAAGGTTATCTTTTTTTTCATGCCTGCGCCTGTTCCTGAGGCTGGTTCATTAATTCGAGCGCTTTATCCGGTGAGCTCAGGTACAGACGGTATACATGTTCTGTATCGCCGGACCGGATTTCATATGTATCGCTCGCAAATGCTTCAAGCAGGTGGCCTGCAACGGTTTCTGGTGCGATGCCACGTTCCCCACCAATCTCTTTGGAGAATTCAGTATTGACCAGTGGAGGCATCAATTCAAAAACTTTTACTGATGTATCCTTCAATGAAAGTCTCAGCAACTGTGTGTATGAATGTAATGCTGCTTTACTGGCAGAATAGGTTGAAAGATTTGTTGATCCTGCAAAAGCTACTATGGACGAAACATTGACGATTGCAGCTTCATGCTGCTTTGTCAGCAATGGCAACAGGAGATCGTTGAAGCGGACAATGGAAAGGTAATTGGTAACCATTATATCCTTTGCAAACTGGTAAGCAGTTCCGGGAACTGACAGGTCATGAAGGAACGCGAGACCTGCATTATTGATCACAATATTCAGTTTCGGAAATTCAGACTTCAAACGTTCGGCCAGTTCGTCGGCCTGGTTATTATCGGAAATATCCGATTGTATTCCGGTAACGCCTGGAAGGATCGCCAGCGCTTTCCGGAGCCTTGATTCATCGCGACCAGTAATGATCACTTTATTGTCTTTCGATAGGAGTTTTGCCATTTCCAGTCCGATCCCTGCAGTTCCGCCAGAAATAAGAATGGTATTACCTGATGTTTTCATTTTTGTTGTTTTTAATATTTAATAATATACCGATCGGTATATTTAATCAGAAAAAAAAGTTTATAGTTCTTCAATCATTGTTTTAACCGAACGCATAATACTGTTTCGTAGTGCCGGATTACCGGTAGCGAATGCAATCATGGTTGCCCCTTCAATGGTAGCCAGTATGGTCAGTCCGGCCTGCTCCGGATCTTTTACCTTTTTAAATTCCCCTTCCCTGATCCCTTTCCGGATCAGGTCCACAATCTGGTTTTTCCAGCTAATCAACGCTCCGGCTGCGCGGGCTTTCAAACGGGGATGGGTATCGTCCGACTCAATTGCTGTATTCATCACCGGGCATCCGCCTTCAGGAAATGGATATTTATGGAAGCGGGTATATAACTTTACATATACCAGGAGTTTGTCCCGGGAACTGTTTTCCTTCGCCATTTCAGCGGAAAAAAGCGCATTGACCTTGTTCAGGTTATAATCGAAAGCCGCCAGGGCAACCGCATCCTTGTCCGCAAAATTCCCGTAAATACTGCCCTTTGTCAGACCGGTAGCAGCCGTAATATCCGACAACGAGGTACCCGCATACCCCTTCTTATTGAAGACGGGAGCGGTACGCTCGATAATAAAGGCTTTTGTTTCTTCGGCTTTTGACATAATCAGAATGCAAATATATACCGATCGGTATATTATTCAAAACTTTTGGTGTTAAAATCCAGAACCCGGAGAATTATTTACATTACAGTCAAACTGATCTTATGGCCGGCACAACCAACCACAAAACCTCCGCCTTCCTGTTATTTCCCTGGGGGCTGCTCTCCATTTTCCTGATCCTTGCCCTTAACTTTTTCCTTTCCGCCACCTGGTTCGGATCCAACTGGAGCTGGATCACCCTGATCCTGATTATTCCCGCAGCGATCTTTGAGAATTTCAAGATTGGTTATTCTACCATGAACGTAATGTTCAGGAAAGTAATTTATTCGTTGCTTTCCTTTTTGCTGGTAGGTGCGGCTATCGGGGCAGCGCTTGCAGGCTGGCACCTTAACCGTTTTGAACATGTTGAAAATGCCGAGAAGGTGAAGTTGCCTTGGTATGTATTACTGGCACTTGTAGTGATGCTCCTGATACAGGTGGCACAACTGTTCAGCATGCTGAAAGCAGTGAAACGTGAGTTTATGCAAATGGATCCCGACCAGTAATAAGCCCGTTTTAATCCGGAAGAAAAACCCGGTATTTTTTCAATTGACATCCGGCCGTTCAATTATGGTCCCGGCTTTGTGGTGACAGTTTCAACTATAGGAACAACTCACAATTGGTTCAGCGCAGCTTTCAGGAACGGAAGGGTGGGAAGGGTTGATACGAGTTTGAAATCTTCAGCCAGGTTGTTTTCCTTATCAAGGAACCGGAGTACATTCCGGGGATCATTCCTGGCAAAGAGGCGGGTAAAAATTTCATGTGCAGGGATTGTTTCGTGGTGAAGGATATTCAACAATACACTATCATAAAAAGCTGCACGTTTTTCCCTGGCGGAGGATGGGATCAGCGGGTTACGGCCCGCTTGCAGGGCCTTGACAATTTGCGCCGAATGTTTCTGGATGAACTGGAAGGTATAACCCGTGGAAGCCCTTGTTTGTCCACCTGCTGTACCAATATGGATGATCTTTCCTTTCCCCTTTGAAAACCGGTGATTAGTCATCGGGATCACCCCCATTTCTTCTTCCAGGATTTTATAAACCGGAATATTGAGTTTGTTTCCGATATACTCTTTAAGTCCTTCTTCATACTCTTCGTCTTTCAATACTTCACCGGAGAACAAAGTATATTCCACCAATGCCCTGGTGGGGGAGAATGGCATGACATAAACAAAACAGGCGCCGGATTGCTGGCTGGTGCGGAAATCCATCATGGTAGCCTGTGCCGGGTCAAACGTATCCGTTGGTGTTTCAATAAACCATCCTTTGAAATGTTGCAGCAGGTAGTATTCGTCCTTTGCAAGAACCGGCTTGCCATCCAGAAGACTGTTAAATACATATCCGCCATAAATCTTTTCACCATTAACCTTGATAAAGGCCCCTTCCCCATCTTCCCCCACCTGCGTGATCTCTCCGTTGATTAATTCCGCATGGGGTGCCTGATGCAGCAGGTCCAGGCAATACCCGTAAAAATCCGCCGAACGTATCAGTTTGTAGGAATAGGGATCGAGACCGAACAAACGTGAAAGAGTGAACGACCGGAAATACAGTTGTTTCCAGGAAGCCGATACCACCTGTTCGAATACACCCGTTCCTTTTTCCCAGAAGCACCAGGTACGGTCGTTGGATTTTTTTTCTGCCCGGTCCACTACAAGGATCCTGCTTTCTTTGAACGACCCGCTTTTTACCAGGTGCACCAGCAGACTGAGCCCGGCACAACCAGCGCCGGCGATGATTATATCGTATCGGGAATTTTTATTCAATACAGGGAGGAATACTTATCAATAAATAAAGGGGTAGAATGCCGGTAACAGATACCTATTCTGCTTCGGGTGCATAGCTGACCTTCTGTGCGCCGGCCATTAATTTCTCATCGCGCCTGATCTTATCGCGGTATTTTTTTGCCACCAGCAACATACCAAAACTTTCGCCATGGAAACGGTCGAGATGTTTGTGATGCATTTTATGTGCCCAGCGAATGGCACGTACATAGGAATTATTACTCCTGGTAAACCATTTGAACCGTTGATGGATGATCACATCGTGCACCAGGAAATAAGCAGCGCCATAGGCCATGATCCCGAACCCGATGGATTGCATCCACCAGGTATAGTTATAGGTACCAAGGAAGATCAGTGTGATACTGGGGATCGCAAAGATGATAAAAAACGCATCGTTTTTTTCGAAGAAACCGGGCTGCACCTGGTGATGGTCTTTGTGGAGATACCAGAGAAATCCATGCATCACGTATTTATGGGTCAGCCAGGTTATGCCCTCCATAACCAGGAAGGTGCCGGTAAGCACTGCGATATATAATAAAACCTGCATACTAATCTTTTTTAAAATGTTCCAGCCACCAGCTCTCCACCAGGGGGAATGCAAGTTTGAACCATTCCGTGTACACATCCGGTTTAAAACGGATTGATTCTTTCAGTTCATCCATTGTCTGGTAACAATAATCCATCACTTCATCAGTATTGTAATTTACCGGTCCGTTATAACCGCCAACAAAAACATGGTCAAATTCATGTTCTGTCATTCCATTACCAAGTCCTGCCCGGTAAATGAAATCGAAGACCCTGGTGAGTGGGGTATTAAATCCCATTTCTTCGAATAATCGTTTACCAGCTGCATCTTCCAGGTCCTGCCCGGGTGCAGGGTGACTGCAACAGGTATTGGTCCACAGTCCGCCGCTATGGTATTTCGACAGGCTCCTTCGCTGCAGCAACATCTGTCCGTTTTCGTTGAACACAAAAACACTGAAGGCCCGGTGTAACAATCCTTCCCGGTGGATCTTCATCTTCTCGCCTGTTCCAATCTGTTCATCCAATTCGTTCACTAATATCAGTTCCTGCGTCATTTCTGTTTATTCTTGTTAATCGGGCTATTCCCGGTGATGGTTTTCAGGACCTGTTCTCCGTTACCGGTGAAACCGCCTGCGGTGTTATCATTCGCAAACGGTTTTTGATACCTGCCCTTAACACGATGAGCATTTTATGGTAATCGGGAATGCGGATCCGTTGTTCCATCATACTTGCGGGTTTAAGCCGCGTTATTTTTTTAAAAAGGCTGAGATAATATTTGTATGCCACATAAACTCCGAACCTTGCTTTAAGGGGAAGATGGATAATCCCTTTACAGGCTTCCTGGAATTCAGCAGCGATTTCTGATTCGATTTTACGTTTATCCGTTTCGGTAAAATCAGACAGGTTAATGGAAGGGAAATAGGTACGCGACAGGTCAATATGATCGGCCCGTATATCCCGGAGGAAGTTGACTTTCTGGAACGCTGAACCCAGCGCACGTGCAGGAGTTACCAGTTCTTCATAAAGTTCCCTTCGTCCTTCGCAGAAAACCTGCAGACACATCAGTCCCACGGCCTCCGCAGATCCGTAGATATAGTCGTCGTAACCATGTTCATCATAGGTGGATCGCACCAGGTCCATTTCCATACTTTTAAAAAAAGCCCTGATAAGATCCAGGCTGATAGCGTGTTTGTTGACGGTCAGCTGGAAGCTTTGCAGGATCGGGTTCAGGCTGATGCCCCTTTCAATTGCATCGAAAGTATCTTCTTTAAATCGTGTAAGGAGGTAATGTTTATCGTGATCATGGAATGTATCAACGATCTCATCAGCCAGTCGCACGAACCCATAAATATTATACACCGGTGCACGCAGGTCTTTATGCAGCAGCCTGATCGCAGAGGCGAACGAAGTGCTGTAGGTTTCGGTGATGACCTTACTGCAACGGGTACTACTTGTATGGAAGAGTTCGATCATAGAGGACTAGACAAATGTTTTGATTACTTCCCTGGCAACCACTTCACCGCTGATCAGTGAGGGCGGCACTCCGGGTCCCGGCACTGTAAGCTGACCGGTATAGAATAAGTTACTAACTTTTTTGCTTTTACAGGATGGTTTAAAAATAGCGGTCTGTTTCAATGTATTGGCAAGGCCATATGCGTTACCGCGGTAACTATGATAATCACTTACGAAATCGGACAGGCTATAGGTTTTTTTACAGATGATTGAATCGCGGATCGTCTGGCCGGTGCGTTTTTCAAACCTGTCGGCGATCCGGTTAAAATATACTTCCCTTAATTCTTCTGTATCACCCGTCAGACCCGAAGCCACCGGCACCAGGAAGAACAGGTTCTCACATCCCGGCGGAGCGGAGTCCTTATCGGTCCTCGATGAAATACTTACGTAGAACAAAGGATTCTCCGGCCATTTGGGATCACTGTAAATCTCTTTTCCATGCTGATCGAACGACGCATCAAAAAACAGGGAATGATGGGGTATGTTCTCCATTTTTTTATTGATGCCAACAAAGTATAATAAACAGGACGGGGCCATCACTTTTTTATCCCAGTATGAACTGGAATAGGTCCGGCTTTCAGGAGGCAACAATGCTGATTCGGTAAACTGGTAATCGGCTCCGCTGATCACGGCCATTGTATCATACCTGCCCTTGTTGCTGATTACCGTTTTAGCTGCGTTTTTTTCGATGCTGATCTGTAACACTTCTTCGTTAAAACGGAATTTCACGCCAAGTTCCACTGCCAGCTGGTACATGCCATTCACAACCGAATACATACCGCCCTGGGGATACCATGTTCCGCCCCTGATGTCTGCATAGTTCATAAGGCTGTACAGGGCGGGTGTGTCCTGGGGTAAAGCCCCCAAAAACAGTACCGGGAATTCCATTAACTGGCGGAGCTGCGGATTATTGAAGTACTTATGGATATGTTTCCTGATATTGGAAAAGACGTCGAGTTTGAAAATGCCGCTGATGGTTTGCCAGTCCATAAATTCGGTAATTGAACGCCCTGGTTTATAAACCAGCCGGTTCATCCCCATTTCATATTTATAGGCAGCCCCTTTCAGGTAAGTGTCCAGTCTGGACCCGGCACCAGGTTCAAATGAATCGAATACAATTTTTAGTTGTTCATACGATGCGGGGATATCTGTATGGTCGTTTTGCCAGTACACGCGATACGAAGGGTCGAGCCGGGTAAGCTGGTAGTAGTCGGTCGTTTTTTTATTAAACTGTTCGAAGTACCGTTCAAAGACATCCGGCATCCAGTAGAAACTGGGACCCATATCAAAAGTAAAACCATCACTGATCCATTGGCGTGCGCGACCGCCGGGTCCGGCATTTTTTTCAAGAAGGGTGACATCCCATCCGGCTTTTGCCATAAAGCTCGCTGCTGAAAGACCAGCAAATCCGCTTCCGATAATTACCGCTTTTTTGGGATCAGTCATGCTAAACGTTGGTTACTGGAAAGTAAGACCAAAAAGAAAATAGATTGTTCGTTCGTTGAACGATTTGATGCAAAATTGCGGGCATCATTCAACGAACGGACAATCTATTCCAATTCAACGTGATCAATAACGACTGATCCGTTCTTTCAAAAGCTTACGTGCAAAGTGTATCCGGCTTTTTACTGTACCCAGGGGTTCAGCCAGTACATCAGCAATCTCCTGGTATTTATAGCCATCAAAATAAAGGAGGAAGGGGGTTTTGAAGATCTCGGGCAATTGCTCGATAGCCGCCTGGATTTCTTTCAACCTTAATCCGCTTTCTGCGTTATTACTAACGGACACCTGCTTCATATTGATCAGGTATTCGTTCGGAGTGTTGTCAAAAATAGTTTTCTGTTTAGCCTTCCTGCGGTAATTATTGATAAAAATATTACGCATGATGGTAAACAACCAGGCCTTGATATTGGTGCCTGTATAATACTTCTCTTTATTCGCCAGGGCCTTGTACAAGGTCTCCTGGAAAAGGTCGTTGGCAGCCTCGGTGTCCCTTGTCAGGTTAATGGCAAAGGGCTTGAGGAAGTCGGCATTTTCGACCAGTACTTCATCAAAATCTTTGGAGGACATATTTAATTGTTTAATTTATTAGAGCATAAAGTTAAACAATAAGCAGGAGCTTAAGTAATTAATGTTCAAACTTTAACATAAAGGAATGAACCCGGGAAAATGGTGTTGCAGTTCAAAGAGTTGCGATAAAATCGGTCATTTCCCGGAAGCTTGTTTTGAACTCGATGCAGGCGGGTACGGGTTTATAAAAACTGAGGGTGGGAAATCCGGAGATAATGGTAGGAATATGGCCGGTTTTCAGCCGGATATTGTTGAGGAGCCGTTCGAAGTTGAAGTTGGGACTGGTACTGGTCAGGTGGATAAAGGCCATGTCGGGCTTCATGGTATGTACGATACTTTCAAAATCACAGAAGGGGATATTACTTCCCAGGTAAACGACTTTGTGATTGTTTTTTTTCAGCAGGTAAGACAGGAAAAGGAGTCCGAGTTCGTGATACTCGCCTTCGGGAAGGAACAGGATGCAAGTGCGTTCGCCGGTACTGATTCCCAGGTTATCAATAGCTACAATGATTTTCTGGCGGATCACATTTGTAACAAAGTGTTCCTGTGCCGGCATGATATGACCGGTTTGCCAGAGGATCCCGATTTTTTCAAGGAAGGGGAAAATGATTTCGCGGACAGTCTGGTCGAGCCCGTTACACTTGATATACCTGGTCAGTGTAACTTCAAACTTATCGGTCTGCATGTCGATCATCTGGCTCACCAGTGAATTAACCACACGCTCCTGCAAGGCTTCGGCATCATTTAATGACAGTACTTTTGCACAGATCTCATTCGGATCCATCTTGTCGATATGGGAGATCTTGAATCCAAAACGGTTCAGTAGCGCGATATTCAGTAATGTCTTCAGTTCCTCGTTGCTGTAGTACCTGATATTGGTGCAACTGCGCTGGGGCTTCAGGAAATTATAACGCTGTTCCCACATCCGGATAGTGTGGGCCTTGATACCCGATAAATTCTCCAAATCCTTTATGGTAAAAGCGTTCATGGTAATTATACTACGCAGCCGGAACAAAAAAGTTCGGTTATGGGGATAGATTACAGCTCTTTGTTCAGAAAGCGGCTGTTGTGGTTGAAGTCGGCCGGAAACAACCCGTTATGGAACTGTTTTAGCATTGCCAGGTGGTTGCTGTGATGAAGGTCGGTACCCAGCAGGTCGTAATAATCCTTCTTGAGCAGGTAATGGGATAGTTCGGTTACACCTTTCCCGTACTGCCCGCTTAATGAAAGTATATTCAGCTGGAAAATGCAGCCGATTTCTTTCATTTCATCAAAGAACTCCCTGTTGCGCTGGAGGTAGCTGTATCGCTCAGGATGTACAAATACCGGCTGGTATCCCTGCATCTGTAATTCAAAAAGTGTTTCCTTAACGTTGAACGGCGGGAAGGCCATCGAAAATTCGATCAGCACTTTTTTATCCCCGATGGTCAGCAGTGGTTCCTTTTTTGCCAGCAGTTCGCTTACGTGTTCATCAAGGTAATATTCCGCAGCTGCGTCTATGCGGATATCTATTCCTGCTTTCAGTACCGCTTCACGTACGAGATCCAGTTTTTCTTTTATAATCTCCGGCGTGTTGCGGAACATATCCCAGAGAATATGCGGAGTGGCGATCAGTCTTGAATATCCCAGCTCCTGCAGTCCGCGGATTAGGTTAAGTGAAGTTTCAAGATCAGGTGACCCGTCATCAATGCCCGGCAGGATATGCGAGTGCATATCGGTTCCAATATCTTCAAACCTGAACTTTTCGCCCTTTGTAGTTTTCTTCGAGAATAATCCGAACATGATGATGGTTTCAACCGCCTAAATTACAATCTTTATTCTGCGCCTGCAACAACAGGTACTTCCAATCGTCCCGGGAGATCCGGGAACACGCGGTAAACCAGTTCACTTTCAGAAAAAATGATATACCAGCCAGTGAGGAAAAGCAGCAGGAAATCGGTGCGGAAAGAATAATGTTGCTGGTACCATACTTCCAATGCTCCTTTAAACGGTAATATTATATCCCGGTAACATTCGTGTGGAGGAAGTTTGCTTCTTGTAATAATAAGTTCTTCGTCCCTGAAAACGATTGAACCAATTCCGGTAAGACCTGGCCGCACCCGGTTCACTTTTTCTTTAAGATCATCCGAGTACCGGTCAAAACCCACCTTCATCAATGGCCTTGGCCCTACAAACGACATTTCACCACTGAGGATATTCAGTAGTTGCGGAAGTTCATTGAGTTTTGTCTTACGCAGGAACCGGCCAACCTTTGTAACCCTTGGATCGTTACGTGTAGTCACATCACCATTACCCATATTAGGGCTATCCTTAAGCATGGTGGCAAACTTTAATATACCGAAGATGCGGTTCCGGTAACCTACACGGTCCTGTCTGTAAAAGACATGATGTTCTCCCGTCAGTAATAAAATAATTACGATCGGGATCAACAATGGTGAAAGAATTATAATGGCTATCAGTGCGAACAGGATATCCGCCACTCTTTTGAAAAAGGGGTACATATTATTTCTTGAAAACGGATTTAACTTCATTGGCCACGATCTCCAGATCCTCATCGGTGATATTGGTGGAACTTGGAATACTCAGGCAACTGTTATAGATGTTGGTGGCCTCGTCCTTCCGGCTGATATAAGGATTGGGGGAATACATCGGCAGTTTATTCATCGGCATCCAGAAACGGCGGCTGAGGATCTTGTTGGCATTGAGATGCTGCAACAATTTTTCGGACAAGGTTGTGCGGATAGTAAACAGCCAGCCATTTGTTTCCACCTCCGGTAGCTGTTTCTGGTAACCGATCTCTTCTATGCCGCTGAAAGCATCTTTATAAAATGCTACTATCTCTTTCTTCCGCTGAATGAATGATGGCAGCTGTTCCATCTGTGCCACACCAACTGCTGCCAGGATATTTACAAGCCGGTAATTGTAGCCCACTTCGTCATGGTAATATTCATCAGGACTGGCCTTGGCGGTAGTGGTAATATGTTTTGCCTTTTTTGCAAGTGTTTCATCGTTGGTGACGATTACCCCGCCACCGCCAGTCGAAATTATTTTGTTGCCGTTAAAGCTGAAGCAACCAAGGGGACTGAATGTTCCCGCATGTTTGTTTTTAAAAGACGACCCCAGCGCTTCTGTTGCATCTTCCACTATGGGCAGGGGATATTTTTTTACAATGGAAAGGAACCGGTCCAAATCGCATAGATTTCCCAGGATATGTACGGGCATGATGGCACCTATCCGGCGACCATCTTTTTTATAAAACAATTCCCCGTTTTCTTCTTTTGTATCTTCCTCCAGGAATAACTCCAGCAGGTCGAGGTCCATTTGCCAGAGATCCGGATCTGCATCAATCAGCAGCGGGTCTGCACCGAGGTAGCGGATAGCGTTGGCAGAAGCGACAAAAGTGAGGTTGGGCAGGATCACATAATCATTTGCCTTTACACCCAGTAATAATAACGAGATATGAAGCGCTGCTGTTCCATTGACCGCAGCAATGCCATATTTCGCTCCAGCAAAATCGGCAACCATTTGTTCAAACTGTGTAACGTAGGCGCCTACAGAGGAGATCCAGCCCGTATCCAGGCAATCCTTCACATATTTCCATTCGTTTCCAGAGATGTTCGGCAGGCTAAGCGGGATCAATCGATTATTACTCATATAGGATTATTACACCAGGTTATTTTTGACAGCCGGTGATCCGGCCATTTTTATTCGTACACTTTGTTACCCTGCTGCAGGTAGGAATTGTACCATTCGATTGTGCGGGCCAGTCCCTGTTTCCAGCTAACCTTCGGTTCAAAACCAAGTTGGGTACGGGCCTTTGTTATATCGGGACAGCGCCGCGATACAGAACCAGGGTATGTTGGGGCATTCTCATAGCTACCCTCAAACTTCATCAGCTCGCCGCTATAGTGGATAAGGTCACCGATACTGATTTCTTCCTCTGTGCCGATATGATAGATCTGGCCATTTGTGCCTGGTTGTTCCATTGCAAGGACAGTGCCTTCTACTGCATCGGTGATATAACAGAAAGAGCGGGTCTGGTCGTGTCCATATACCTTAAAAGGTTCCTCCCCTTTCCGGAAACGGACTACCAGGTGCGGGATCACGTGTTTGAAACCCATTCGCGGTCCGTACACATTATGGTATCGGACGATTGTGGTTTCAAATCCCAGTATCCTTGAATAGTTCAGGAAACCTGATTCACCAAGCATCTTTGTAACTGCATAGGTAAAACGCGGATGGCTGATATCTTCGATACAAAGCGGCACTTCTTCGGGCGTGGGAATCTTGTATCCGAATGCATCGATGGTCCCCGCGTAACATTCGCTGGTTGAAGTGAAAAGGACTTTTCCGATGCTGGATCGCTTAACCCATTCAAGGGTATTAAAAATCAATGCGGTATTAATGCGGATAATTTCGTGCGGGATGGAATTGGCATTATCGACTCCTACAACGGAAGCCAGCATGTAAACCTGGTCATACTGATCATCGAGTTGGTTATACGTTGCAGGATCCGTGTAATCCCCTTCAATTACGCGGATCGAATGTTTGGCAACAAGATCATTAAATAACTGGTCCTGCCTTCCCCTTGCGAAATTATCAGCAATCGTTAATTCATATTCGCGGTTTTCTGAAAGGAACCTGGCGATATTAAAACCAATAAACCCGGCTCCGCCGAGTAGTAAAACTTTTTTATTCATGTTGCAGGGAAATAATCTGGAGATTAGTTGTCATAGTAAATTAATTGAAACAGATTCAGGAAATATCGCCCCGGCCTAGTACCCTTACTGTATGTTTCACCTGTAACCTGGCTATCTGACCCTTGTTCAAAACACCGATTGTATCATAAACGAGGGAGGCAGGCAAATTCAGAAGTTTATCTATAAAAGAATCAGTGCGATATTCCTTATGACCAGTGGAAATAATAATAATATCATAGGAGCCCTTCAGTGCGGAATGGAGGTCCTGGTTTACCAGTTCCTTTTTCTCTTCCCAGTAATAGATATGCGGATCCTGAAGGGAAACGCGGGCTCCAACGTTGAGTAAACGTTCATAAAAAGCTTCAACAGGTGAATAACGGGTATCACCAACATCGTTGAGATAACTGACGCCCAGCAGTAATACACTTTTATCCCTCAAATCCATATTATACTGGCGTTCCAGAAACTCAAACGCATATAAAGGCATCCGATCATTAATGCTTACTGCAGTCTCACTTTGCAGAAGTGCCTCATCACTATTATATAAATTCAATTTTGCCCAGCTTGCCAGTAACGGATCCTTAGTCAAGCAATATCCACCTACTCCAATACCCGGTAACATGATATTCCTGTGCGTGGGGCGGAGACGGATAGCCTGGACCATCTCATATAGGTCCACACCGGCTTCTTCTGCAAAACGACTCCATTCAACAATGAATGCAATATTCATGGCACGATAGGAGTTTTCAAGCACTTTGGCCATTTCGGTGGCCTGCGTATTACCGAGACGTGTGAGAGGATATTCGTCAGTACGGATGATTGTGCGGAGGAATGTTTCCGTAGCGGTCGCGCTCTCTTCGTCTATACCGGAAAATACGCGAAAGAAATTCTGAATGGAATCAATGTATTTGGGGCCCGGCATTACTCTTTCATATGAGTGCCCTATCCGGAGTCGACCTGTTTGAAGTCCGCGCTTCTCCAGATGTTCTTCCAGGATTGGTTTAACGACTTTACGGCAGGTTCCGGGCGGGACCGTTGTTTCTACCAGCACCAGCACATCCGGTTTACAAAATGATCCGATATCCCCCATGGCATTCCTGAACGGATCCAGATTGACATCATAATGCTCCAGTCTCCCGTTCGCATCCGACTGCTTCTGGACGTCCAGGTTAATGTCAACTATAATAATGTCTGCTTTTGAATATGCAAATGGATCAAAAGTTGCATACAGGTTTCCTTTCCTGATTGCTGCCCTGAAGAACAAATCAATTTTTGGATCATCTGCCACTACCGGAAATATTCCTTCATTGATCCCCATGATCTTCCAGTATGATGAAGTGGAAGGAAGGTCGATGCCGATTACTGCATATTCCTCTGTTAGTGCATTTGCCACTACCAGACTCATCACAGCCCCAACGAAACCGAGGCCCTGTACAACGACTACTTTCTTACCATGATTTTTTTCGATGAACGCTTCAATACCCCGTTGGTCGGCGGGACTGTCTGGGATTATGTATTCTTTTCCGGTAACTGGACTGACAGATTTTTTAAGGGTGGAGTTTTTTATCATATTAAAATCAAACTAAAAAAAATTCTACTTACCTGGCAATATCGTCGGGATCTTCTTTTTCCATTTTAGGCAAATCCTTCCTGTAGCATGAATAGGTTTTCACCCTTCCGCCCAGTGTCAATCGTGATTTGTCTGCTTTCAGGTATTTCTGAATTTGGCTGAATGAGCATCAACAATAAGTCCGGAATCTACTAACTTATAGATCTCGCGGATCCCATCGGGAACTCGTTTGGTAATCGTGAATCCAAGTTCATCGCGGATTTTGTCGCAGTTTACACGATAGTCCCGGGGGTCTTCGGTCTTCTCTACATAAATAGCTTTTGCGGCAGGAATTTGTTTTTGAATCTCTTCCATAAGCATGCGCTTGCTGTAATTCTCCCTTGTATCCCCAACATTGAAAACATTGGCTTTTACTTTCTCCACAGGCGATTCAAGAACAAGCACAACGGCGCGCGCGAGGTCGTCTACGTGGCAGTAAGGCCTGCTGAATTGCGGTCCCCATATCTCCTGTTCACCCGTGAGTACTACATTGCGGGTAAATTCATTCACAGTAAGGTCAAAACGAATCCGCGGTGAATAACCATAAACAGTTGAGAAACGAAGAGCCGTGGCACAAATCTTCGCATCCTTTTTTTCATTTAATAAATAGTTCTCGAACTTTACTTTTAATTCCGCGTATAGAGAAACAGGACGAAGTTCTGATTCTTCATTAACAAATGATTCCGGATCGGCCATTTTTCCATAATTGCTGCAGGTAGACGCAAAAACAAAACGTTTAATGCCGGCTTTTTCTGCCTTTTCAAAAAGTAAAACGGCGCTATCCCAGTTAACCTCATTCGCTTCATCTGAATACTTCGAACAGGCAGGATCACCAACGATAGCTGCCAAATGTGCAATGCCATCAATACCCTTCAGGGCCTTGTCAACATCTTCGCCAATACGTATATCTCCTTTTTGAAATTCAAACGATGGGTGTTGTGACACGTCGTAAAGCGCATCACCACTAAACTTCAATGAATCAAGCACCCGCACTTCGTAACCTTTGTCCAGTAAAATCCGCACCAGCACTGAACCAATATATCCGGCTCCACCTGTTATAAGAATCTTACTCATATTATATATTTTTTAGTTCATATCCTGGATTACCAATAATGGTCTGTCCATCAGGGATATCCCTGATTATAACACTTCCTGCACCAACCACAACATTCTTTCCGATCCTTACCCCTTGTTTCACTACTGCGCCGGCTCCCACAAATGTATTTTCACCGACCGTTACATTACCGCTTAAAACCGCGCCGGGCGCGATATGTGCGAAGTCAGCGATTCTACATTCATGGTCAATACTGCACGAGGTATTGCAGACCACTCCGAGCCCAATCACAGCCAGCGGATTTATCACAGCCGCCGCAGCAATCATTACACCGGACCCAATAATCGCCGAATCTGCTACAATTGCCGCGCGATGGATGGCGTTAACGGGGGGAGGTAATTTATTCATTAGCCTTTCCATTACACTGCGCCGAACCTGGTTTTCGCCGATCGCCACAAAGTAACGCAGATCCCGCAATTTCCGAATCGTGTCGTCTTCTTCATCGCAACCAAGGTACGGGATAGAGAATGGATCGAAGTCTTTCTTCTGCAATTCGCAATATCCGGCAACGGCAATGCCGGTTGACTGTAATATGTCAATGGCAACATAGGCGTGTCCCGAATAACCAATAATGGCGACTGGTATATGGTTATGTTCCCGCATTTAGTATAGCAAGATATTTATTTTTAATTGACTCATGAATAAAAGAACGGTTGTAATAGTTCTTTACCTTTTGGGATAATTGTGATGCAAAGACATTTATTTCCTCAGGATGGAGAATGGCGTAGGTAAGGCAGTGTTCAAGACTTAAAACATTTTTTGCCTCAAATAGCATTCCTGTCTCTTTATCCGTAACAAGATCGATATTCCCCTCTATCCGGGAACAAATAACAGGAAGTCCAAGAGCCCCTGCCTGCAGGATAACATTCGGAAAGCCTTCGCGGTATGAAGGATGGACCAGCATTGATGCGAACGCCATATAATTCTCAACATCATTTCGCCATCCGGCAACAATAATAGCTGGATTTGTATTAATTATATTCAATGTGTGTGGGTCGAGGGGGTCGAGTTTCTCTTCCATCCCGCCAATGAGAAGTAGCCTCAATTTGGGCTCCTTCCGGGCAAGCGTTTCAAAAGCCACTGCCAGCTCACTTATCCCTTTATCTTTTACGAGCCGGCCAACAACCAGCAGGTAGATCAGTCCAGGCTCATAACCAGCAATTGCTTTTGCTCTTTCAATACCATCGCTTGAAAGAGACTCACGATTAAAACGTGTAAGGTCAATGCCGTTGCTGGATCCCTTTGCTATAACCGCAAGTTTGGACTCAGCCACAAGCCTATGCTGACGAATATATGCGATTAACGACTCGCTGTTGGGCCATACATGGGTTGCGCTGGCGGCAGTCAGCTTCTCCATACCCACAAGTACCCTGCGGGTCAAACCGGAGGTAGTCTGGAAACGGAGTCCCGCGATTGTATGTATCCGGACATTTATTCCCGCCATCTTCGCTGCAACCATTGAAAGCAATCCCGCCTTGGGGGTGTGTGAATGAACGATATCGGGCTTTTCTTTTTTAAACAGACGATAAAGCGCCACGAGTGACCGAATGTCCTGCAGTGGTGTAATGCTTCTCGTCATCGGGATAACCACATGTGGACATTTCTCGTTAACAATGACATGTTCACGCTCTGGTCCATCCGAACTAACCATAACAACCTCGAAGCCCTGTTCAGACATATAACGCATCTGGCCAGGCAACAGCAGCTTTAATGACATGGGGACGGTAGTGATACGGATAAGTTTAGGCATTTTTTAGAAAACATTTATTATACCAGACCTCAAGTACAAACAATGTCCAGATCATTTTCGCCCTTTTCTCATCACTAATACTGACCTGACGCTTCCAGAGCTTCTCCACGAATAACCTGTCAACATAAGTGTAGCAATATGCATCCGGAGAGAATATATAGTCAGCGATTATTGACCTGAGTTCGTGGTCAATCCATTTTTTTAATGGGATCTCGAAACCTCTTTTCGGTTGGTCTATAACCACTTTTGGCAGGTATCGCTCCGCAAGTGTCCTTAATAAATACTTGGTTGTGCGCCCACGTATAAGATAGTCGCTGGCCAAAGTGGGAATGTATTCGAGCAGTTCTTTTGACAAAAGTGGACTTCTTCCCTCCAGGGAATGAGCCATAGTTGCAATATCCATTTTTACAAGGAGGTCACCTGCAAGGATATTGTCGAAATCGAGGTTCATTATCTTTTTGAGGCCAGGGAGACCTGATAAACTGATCTTTCTAAAATCGTTCTCGATCGTTTCAAGCAATTGCGGACCGCCACTCAATTTCGACTCATATCCCTCAAAACTATCAATGGTAGCTGAAAGATAGGTGTCCAGTCCCTGTTTTCTTGACAAATCAATGAGTCTGTACAGAAAATTATATCCTGACTTTTTGTTATGTGGAGGCGGCAGAATGGAATGCATGACCGATGAAGCTCCACGGGCGAGTGGTCCCATGTTAAAAAAATCAAACTTTGCAAAGGGAACATAACGACGATAGCCGCCAAACAACTCGTCACCACCGTCGCCGTTAAGAATAACAGTGAGGTGCTTTTTTGCGGCTTCGCTTACGTAGTAACTTGGAATTGCGGAACTGTCAAAAAATGGTTCTCCATAATTTACAAGTATCTGTTCAATATCTTTTTCAAGAGAATCGAAACTGATTTTAATCTCATGATGGCTGGTTTGGCATTTTTCCGATACCAGCCTTGCCAGTGGAGCCTCATCATACTCTCCCTCAAAAGAAACGGTAAAGGTTTTTAAATTCGGATTATATTTTTTGGCGACAGCTGTGACGATGCCACTATCGATACCTCCGCTTAGGAATGAACCCACTTCAAGATCCGAGGATTCAACACGCCTTTTAACTGATGTGTGCAGGAATGCATCGGTTTTTTCGAGCGCCTCCTCAAAACTATCCGGCGAAGATCTGAGATAAACCGAATGTATATCCCACCACTTGACTGTCTCTACAGATGCATCCTTAATACGGATTCTTGCAAACGAACCAGCTTGTAATTCGTGTACATTCATATAAGGAGTATTCCCTTTATGAAAATATCCCATACGGACATACTGGTGGATTGCCTCTTCCCTTATGGTCAGGTCAAGCTGATTGCGTATTGCATTCAATTCACTTGCAAAAACAAACTGATTCCCTGCAGAATAATAATATAAAGGCTTTTCCCCGGCTCTGTCCCTGGCAATAAAAAGTTCGCCAACAGAGTGGTCATAAATAGCAAATACGAACATTCCATCCAATTCATTGAGGCATTTTTCCTTCATCAGTGCATAAAGACGGAGGATGGTCTCGGTATCAGACCCGGAATCACAGGACAAACCATGTCTCTTCCTAAGCTCAAGATGATTATAAATCTCACCATTAAAAATGATGGTGAGGTCATGGAACGACATTGGTTGCTTTCCACAGGCAATATCGACGATCGACAAACGGAAATGATATAGTTCAAGGCCCGGAAGCGAAAAGGTGTTCCGTTCATCGGGTCCCCGGTGCCACAAATCCCCTTTTAACTTTTGAAAATCAAGCCCAAGATTGACCGACCCTGCAATTCCACACATAGATTTATTATTTGCTAACTAAAATTAGTATTCGCTGAAACCAACCTGGATATGCCAATCGGGAATTACGATAAAGCAAGAGCAGCAATAAGAGGTAGAACGGCATACAGGGGATCTTGTATCTTGACATTGCCCCGAAATTGGAAGTAGTTGACCCCACTGCAACAGCAAAAATCATCGCAAAGCTAAAACACATCAGCGTCCTCGGATCTTTGAACGAGAACCTGAAAAAATTAAGGAAGCCTCTTTTTAATACAAAAAATCCTGTCAGGATGAGCAAAATTAATGCTTCAATAGCCGAGAAAAGCATAATCGGCGAGCTGATCTCCCAGGGGAAGGGCCGGAAAAATGTTGCGATGATCCCATTGAATACCAATGTAAAAACATTATCGTTATTTACCGCAAAATAAGATCCCCCTTGTTGTTCTGCCAGGAGGCCGAACTGCCTGCGCTGGTTGGACGATTGCTCCATGATCCTATCAATCCGATATGCTTGCCCGCCTTCACTGGACGTAAGATAAGTTACCAACAGGAAAGCGACCAGAAGTGATCCTGCAAATGACAGGAAGGAAAATAGCCTGCGGTAGGCAACATCTTTTATTAGTTTGTTGAACTCGGCGAACTGCCAGAGTATAATGCTGATCATCAATACCAGCAAAATATAGATTTTGATAAAAAAAAGTAAATAGCAGCAAATAAGGATAAGTAAAATGGAACTAAAGACTTTCTCCTTTTTGATAAAAATATTAAGTATCCCGTAAGTAATAAATCCGATAGCTCCGAAACAAATGGGATCCTTCAGCAGTCCACCACTCCAATAACAGACGTCAGGAAGAAAAAGGGTTGCGAGTGCGATCTCTTTCCAGTAGTCAGGAAAAAAATGGTTAAACGTTTTAAAGAGGCGGATGGCTCCTCCGAGGGCAAAAAAAGAGAAACAAAGGTTAATACACAGGAAACTATTGTTGAAGAGAAATGAAGGGATTAACGCAAGTCGGGGTATAAAAAAATTGCTCGGCGAAATCATGTAGTTGGCCGTAATATCATCGACGTAGTTGTCATAAAAAAAATATGGAAACAGCGGAGAATTTGAAGTTAGCTTGAGAGAAAACAGTATATCTGAAATATGACCAAAATTATCTTTTACCGAATTTCGAAGATCCGTGACACCCTGGTAATATAACCCGGTATCACCACCTTTAAAATAATATTCAGTAATGAGGGTAAAGGCGAAAACAAAAAATGTCTTGTAGAAGAATGCTTTATAGTAAAGTCGGCAGATGTGATCAGGTTGTTTTTTTGCTTTAAACCTGATGATCGCGAACAGCAGGATCAAACAGATCGGTACAAAAAGTAAATCTGAAACAAAAAAGAACCTTGTTAATAAATACATCGGGGGAGTTGGTTTGATCGGTTCAGGATCATATTTTTCTGAGCCAGATTGTCAATTGCATTCCCCTATCGGTCTTTTCCATGTAAGAATCGACAAGTTTGCGAATCGCTCCGGGAAAAAATATTGTTTTTCCGACGAAGACCTTTTTATCGGCGAGCAGGTAACCAAGTCTTTTACCTAGTAGTTCAAATGAAGTTGCCGTGAATTCATAAAGGTGGAAAGGCGGATGCATCGGACTTAGATGTGAAACATAATTGGTACCACGCAAACGGTTATATTTATTCAATAGTGACGAAATATAATAATCAGACGATGGAACTTCAACATGGATAATGCCCCCGGGTTTTAGCCACTTCATTGCTTTTTCTATACTCTCAGCGGGGTGATACAGGTGTTCTAGAACTGCGCCAAATGTGATAAAATCAAATACGTTCTCCGGATACATCACAGTTTCCATCATATTGAAAGTCAGACGATCTGGTGACATCCCCATTTTCTCTATCGCCTTTTCATAAAATGGTTTAGATGGCTCAAAACCAAACGTGTCAAATCCACTGTTCTGTAAGGAAATCATACACTTTCCGAGACCTGCTCCGATATCCAACGCCTTCATACCCGGCTTAAATACCAATAATTTTTCAAGCCATTCCAATTCATGCCTGAAATATTCGGGCTGGTACTTAAAATAATCTTCCTTCCAGTAATCCTCCGCTGGCAGTCCATAGTGATCCTGAATATCTTCCGGTATTGGAAGCGGGTCGGAAAAAATGAGGCCACATACCGTGCATTTCATTACCGAAATACTGATTCCACTAACTTTTTTTGGAGAAAGTCCCTGTGACTTATTTAGTCTTTGTCCCAGATACTTGTGTTTTACTTTTGGAGCACCACACATCTCGCAGGCTGAAATGTCCTGAAATTTGTAGTTTCTTGTTGCTTTATCCACAGAAATTCTGGTTTGGTTTAAGGCTGTTCGCCAAGGATTCTCAGATACTTCCCGGTATTGGCATGGAGTGAAAAATTATCTTCGACATTTCTCCGCCCACATTTCCCCATCCTTTCCCGTAAGCCGGGATCATTTGCCAGTCTCAGAATAGCTGCAAGCCAGTCGTCCTGGGTAGTAACTAATAAACCACTGACATTATGTTCCATAATCCTGAAGTTAGTACCAATAGCTGTTGCGATCGTCGGAATTCCGAGTGCCATATATTGGAGTGCTTTAAGTCCACTCTTGCCATATACCCATTCCTCATCCAGGGGGAGCGGATACAGTCCAATATCAATACGTTGTAAAAAAGGGATTTCGTTCTCCTGGGTCCATTCCACAGATTCCACATCCACTCCCGGCATCTCAAATCCGGAATCACCCATAACCAGTAACCGGAACTTTATATGCTGCGAAAGTTCTGCCAGCACCGGTTGCAACAAACGCAAATATCTTACAGTACTAAAGCTGCCGCTCCATCCGAGGTTAAGTATCTTGTCATTTGTGTAACAATTGACAGGTAAATATTTTTCAGTGTCTATTGTGGAAGAGATATCTGTGGTAACTGGATTTAAGGTTTTTGCAAATGCATCAAGGTATGGTGTGCAGGTAATTACATGATCGGCCCGCTTTATTAAATATTTCGGTTTCTGACGACCTTTGAGCAAATTCACATACCACTTTCCACTCTTCTCGTTGCGGAGATAGACGAGGTCATCAATATCATAAATGATACGTCTGGCGAGCGAGCGCACCAACCATTCGAAAAATGGCGGTCCAACAGGTGTAACCCACAAATGGATATAAACAATATCAAACCTGGCTATTTTGACCAGGAGAATAAGACGCTTCCAGTAAGCATATAGAAAATTAACAAGCTTTAAGATGAAATTTCCTGGTTTATAAGCAATATTCCAAAAACTCTCATTTATAAATGGCGCTACGGTCAGTACGTACCCGTGTTTCCTGAAAGCGGGAAAGTATTGTTCGTATTTTAGTCGTTGGCTGGGGGCTTTGTTTTCAGGGTAGGGGCAAATGACCAGAATTTTTTTCATGTCAACACCTCTTGATATATCTCCAGATAAGATTGGATACCATCCTCCAGGGAAAAATAATCTCTTGCGCCGGCGCGTATCCTGTTACTGTCGAACTCAGTTGAACTAAGCTTGTCTATAGCCTTCACATATTCCTTGTTATTGAAATCAGTTATTGCAATCCCACTGGAGTACTTCGAAACTATCACCCCGGTATCTCCTACGCCATCGTTACATATTACGGGAATACCCATACCCATCAGCTCGGCTTGCTTTGTGGGACTGCTACTGATCTTACTATAGGTGGGTCGGATAAAAAATACAGAGTGGCGGCATAGAGACAGGGAAGCGGCTACTTCTGATCTGGAAGCTCCGCGTATCAGTATGGAAGACGATTTAATTCCGCGCTCCCTGGCTCTCAGACGGATCAGGTCGTGATGGTCCATTGAGATGAATAAAAATTTTGAAGCTGGATATCGCCTGGAATATTCAGTAAAAAAATCCAGCATTTCCTCCAGCATATACCAGCCTCCGATACTTCCAAGATATGCGATCAGATGCTCACCAGCGCTTATTCCAAGCTCTTTACGGATGGATTCCTGCATTTTTTCATCCACCGAAAGGGGGCTGAAAAGGTTGAGGTCTGCGCAGCAAGGAATAACCTTCATTCTTACGGGATTATTGGAAAGATGTTTCCACGAATGAATCTCCTTCTTGCCCGCATGGGTCAGACTTACAGAATAGTCTGCGTTTTCAAAAAATGCCCTTTCTTTCCTTTTAAAATATCTGAAAACTGCACGGAAAATAGGATTGGATAGTCTCCATGTACCGGCATCTACCTTTTCGTCCGCCCAAAGTCCCCGCATATCAAAAAGGAATTTCAATCCCTTTTGTTTCTTCATTTTAAGCCCTATCAATCCTGAGATATAACCACGACAATGTATCATTTCCACAGGAGCTGCATCAAATATTTCCCTGCTCTTTTTGAATATCGACCTTACATCAATAAGGGTTGATAATACCGGAGGGGACTTCCTGTATCGAACCGGATGCCAGATAATGCCGTTATCAGAGCAGATTTTCTCGATAATGTGTTTTGATTTGGCAAAACGTTCCGGTTTTTCACAACTGATGAGATGGAATTTATATCCGTACTTACTGAGGCCTATCAGGTACGGTAATACCTGACTTTGCCCCAGCTGATCTGTCATCCCATCATATGAAATATATAGTACTGTTCTCACACGCGGCGCCTCTTCATTCACTTTCATACGCCGAGCGCGTTTAGGATATCTTTTCTAGACAGGTTTGCATAGCGGACATTTTTATGGAAATCATAAAACTCATCCATAATCTTATTCCCCCCGATGTATTTGTCAACAAGATTTCCGAGGGCGTTGTTCCCGGGAAACCTTGTTTTTAGGGAGCGCAGAAATTCAAAGTCCTGGAAACCCGCACGTTGAAGCACATAAAACACATTTACCAGAAAATTTTCATTTGATCCCGCTTCGAAATTAACCCTGTTTCTGAGAACTTTTATTTTATCACCCTCCGGATAGAAATCAAAATATTCAACAGCATTGATTCCGGCTTTATCGAGTAAGCGTAACTTTTTAAGAGCAAACCTGATCGGTTCTTTGAACTTCCTGACGAGAAAGTTATTCTTAAGTTTTTGAGTTCTCTCATTCACAACTTCATAAGCCCACATGGCGAAAGTGATCGATACCTCTTCAGGAAAGAATACCACATGCGGCTGGTTGCTTCCAATGAATTCGATACTGCCTTCGGAAAACTGATAGCTCTTTTCCATCTGAATATCCGCTACCAGCGAATCTTTGTTAAACGTAAATCCCTTTTTAAAAACGATCGAGTGATAGCCTGGGCCAAATGCTGCGACAGTTGATAATAGTAATTTTCCGTGGTGATGAATACTTTGGAAACTAAGGTCAGTTGACCGGTCAGGCAAAGGCATAAAACAATTTCCGCTTATTCCCACGTTATCATCCTGAAAGATATCGAAAGCGAGCGTGGGATAATGGCGTTCTTTATTTATAAATGCGGGATCTGAGAGGTTTTTCCGGAATACGTCAAATAATACCTCCCGGTCCCTGCCCATAGCAAGCAATACGGGTGTCGCCTTTTCATGGGCTTTGTACCGGTTGGGTTCGCCGGCAAATATGCCAGCTATCTCTTTAATGTATTCATCAAGCTTATTCATATGTTGCAATTAAATGTGCATATTGGTGCAGTTTATCCGAGTGGATTAATATATAGTTGCGATCGGCTTTCAGGTCAGCGGAGAGATAAAGCATTTTTGACTTATCGTCATATTTATAAATGTTATACCCAAGGTCATTTGCCAGATATGACTGGAATTCCTCTATATCAATATTAAAGCTTTTCAGGAACACCGGGACTATCTCAATCAGGATGACAGGCTTAAACCGGGAAAGTGTCTTTGACATACCTTTCAATGCAAAGTACTCAGCTCCTTCAATATCAATTTTAATGAAACTAACATTTTTTAACTCCGGGAGCAGGAAGCTGTCAATCGATACCACTTCGCAGTCAAATTCTTCATTTTTTTCGGAAACATAGTAAACAGTATTATTGATCTTTGTGTTATCCCGGGCTGCCATATGTGCCTGCCCTGCACTTAATGAACCAAAGTCCATCTTGGGGACCTTGAACCTCATAGTCTCATTCTTTTCACCAACGCCTTTCTGGAACAGCCGCACATTTTTCAGCCGATATGAACGTATAATCATCATAGCCACATCATATGTGAACGGGATCGGTTCGAAAGCATAAACCCGCCCGTCAGGAACCAGCCTGGACAGGCGCTCTGTATAGTATGCATAGTTCGCACCAATGTCGATCACCTCATCTGATTTTCCAACAATCCGGGGTAACAGCTGCATTTCTATTTCTTCTACAAGCCGGTTACTAATATCCTTTTTTTTTGCCTGAAATTGCACCCATTTGTAGCCTTTTGTTCCCAGTACCTTGAACAGAATGGGTTTCAGAAGTGTTCGCAAAGATGATTTTACTGATGCCATTGACCTTTCATTTAAAATTGAACTAAGAAAGAATATATGAATGCTTTTTCTCAAGCAGCCACTTTTGTAATACTATCAGGAGCCAGATACGGTGATACCTGAACGTTTCTCCTGCCCGGAATTTTCTCACATAACCTTGAACTACGGATGGATTTAGGAGCCCGCCCTGCTCTATCTTTTCAATACTAAGATAATCGTCGATCAGATAAGATAGTTTGCCCGATAGCCACTCCTGCATTGGTACAGCAAAGCCCCATTTAGGGCGGTCGAAAAATTCTCTTGGGGCATATTCATACAATACCTCTTTTAAAAGATACTTCTGGGTCTTTCCTTTATATTTAAGCGAAGGAGAAAGGTTTAGTGCAAAATTTATGACATCATTATCAAGAAAGGGAACACGAACTTCAAGTCCATGTTGCATACTAGCCCGATCCATCTTGGTTAGCAGGTCTTCCGGAAGATAGTTTTTGAGGTCAAAAAAACTTTGCAACTCCGCTGGTGATAATTGCCTTGCAGTTTTGTTGAGCGATTCCTCAAAGCTGAATTCTGATGGGTATTTTAGTAGCCCGGCAAGCTCCTTGATGGACCAGTTACCCTGTGACTGGGAAAAAATATTGCCCAGCTGATTTTCCATTTTGTAATCGAACAGGAACGATCTGTTCCTGAATTTATTCTTATCAAAATGATAAAGCATCCTTTGTAAAACAGGTCGGGTAAGCTTAACTATTGGATTCTGCAAACGTTTGGCCCATGTATAGGATCCGTAACCCATAAATAGTTCATCCGCTCCATCACCACAAAGCGCTACGGTTACCTCCTGCCTTGCGAGTTGCGAAACAAGAAAACCTGGAATTCCCGACATATCGCCATATGGTTCATCGTAAATGTCAAGAAAACTTTCGATGATTTTTATTCCTTCTTCCTCATTGACAGTAAATTTTCGATGTTCAGAGCCGATATGATCCGCAACTTGTTGGGCATACTTTGTTTCATCGTACCTTCCCTCCTCGAATGCGATGGAGAAGGTTTTAACCTTGCATTTGCTGATCTTCTGCGCGATAGCCGCCACCAGGCTACTGTCAACACCTCCACTAAGGAGAATCCCTAAGGGTACGTCACTGATCATACTCTTGCTTACAGCATTCTCTAAAAGCTCCTTCAATTTACCCTTTGATAATATTTCATCCGTTTGAACCGATGGTTCAATATTCTCCTCCAGCGTCCAATACGGATTCAGGTTTTCTATTCCTTCCTGCGAAACTATGGCATAATGGCCGGGAAAAAGTTTGAAACAATCAGCATAAATTGTCTGGTCTTTCGGGATGTACCCCAGATATAAAAAATTTGCTACCGCACTTAGATTTAGTTGATGTTTAAAGTTCAGCGATTGAAGTCCCTTTAATTCAGACGCAAATGCAAACTCATTTCCCTGCACAAAATAGAAAAGTGGCTTAATCCCTATCCTGTCCCGGGAAATATACAGGCGGCGTTCGAGCTTATCCCAGATTGCGAAAGCGAACATGCCATTGAACCAGGGCAAACAGGATACTCCGTATGCCGCAAAACATTCAAGGATAACCTCTGTATCGCCGGATGTCTTCCAGACGTGGTCTGGCAACTTTGACCGGAGGTCCAGGAAATTATACACCTCCCCATTATATACGATCGTATAACGACCACAATGACTTTCCATTGGCTGATTTGCTTCGGAACTCAGATCAAGTATGGAGAGTCTGTTATGTCCGAGCCCAATATTTAATTCACCGATATTTTCAAAATAGATACCTTTTGCGTCAGGGCCGCGGTGAGCCAGCGACGAAACCATACAAGCCAGGTTATCTTTACTGAGTTTAGACGATATAAATCCGGAGATTCCACACATACCTATTTATTCTGATTTGCGATTGCAAGCTGCTCCATGGTATCTACTGTAAACCAGGCGTCCGGATAAATATTGGAAGAGTATAACATCCCCTTCCCAATAAGTTGCTTCCAGAGATCATTGAAATCATCGGTCCTGCTACAGGCCTCATTAATTTTTCTGGGATTGATCAGTTGGATTCCCGAGCAATAAATTTCGGATGGCTTATGCCTGTTCAATTCAGTTACCCGATTCTCCTGTTCAAAAATATAGTCACCTTCCAGTCCAGGTACCGGTTTAACAGGTACCACCATACAGGCAGGACTATTAAGACTAATATAGTCTTTGTAGATAAGATCAAGATTAATTGAAATAATGTTATCGCATGTCAGAACCAACACCGGCTCATCAAGCTGGTTAAGAAGAGTATTGAATATCCACCAGCAGTTTCCCTTGCCTTCCGTATTAAAAATGGAAGCGACGTCATGTTCAATGACATGTTTGGCCAGGTCCGCCCCCTTATAACCAACAGTTATGTGGATGTTAAGGCTACTCTTTTTAAGATTATCAATGGAATTGGCTATCAACGTACTTGATCCATAGATCGCCATTGCCTTGGGGATCGCGTCTGTGAGAGGCATCATGCGGGAACCCCTCCCAGCCGCCATGATAAGTGTATGATTTATTCTCATTTGGCTGCTCAGTTTGATTCCTCAATCGGTGGATTATTAATTAGCCGCAGGATTTCCTCGTCAGTAAGCTTCTCAGTATTAGAAGATGACAAACCAATCTCAACTGGCTTAGCTACTTTTTCATTAAATGAAATCAGGTAGTGTGTGATGGCATCGATTTCCAGTTCCTCCGTATATGGAAGTTCAGCTTCACCTATCAGGAACTCGTCGAGCCTCTCACCCGGACGACCTTCGATATGTTCCCACTTCCCCCCTTTATTATCAGTCCAAACCCTTAATATGTCCGATATCTGGGCTGCCTTCATTTTCATCGAAAGCACTTTGCCTTCCACTTTATCAATATTTTTTAAGGCGGCAATCACAAGTCTGACTGCATCATCGACTGTAAAAAAGAAGCGCCGCATTTCCGGACCTGTCGTCCCAATAACTCCTGTATCCTTAATCATTTTATTCCAAATCGTCAATACGGATCCTGTTGACCATGCCACATTTCCATAACGCACACAAGTAAATCTGGTAGTACCCTTCCGGTTCATAGAGCAGAATACACGTTCCATCAGTGCTTTGCTCAACCCATAGGTATTTCTTACAGGGGGTGAAGCTTTGTCAGTTGAAACCCCAATGACAATTTCAATATTTTTGTCTACGGCAACCCGCGCCACATTTTGAGAACCCAGCACGTTTACATCAACGCATTCCATGGGTTGCTTTTCCGCGAGGTCAACAAATTTTGTGGCAGCGGCATGGATAATTATATCTGGCCTGGTTTCATTCACAATATCCCTGATAGCTTCAATATTTGTAATGTCAAGAGGAAGGACTTCACAACCGGTAAATTTTTCCGCCATGAAGTTTTGCTTGTTGTTACGACCCGTGAGGATTACCCGAAACTCACCCTTGAGTGCCAATCCCAACCTGCGACCTAAAAATCCCGTTCCGCCAGTTATCAAAATGGTTTTCATTTGAACATGTTTTTTATTATTACTAAGAAGTGTCTCCAGTATTTGATTGTAAATATATCACGGACATTTGCCGCACCCGAGTTGAACCAATATCCGATGGCTTTGAAAGTCAGACCCCTTACCGCGGCGGCACCGCAGAGATAAAGCATATTACTTGAAACAAATGAATTTCGAAAAGAGCGAAAATCATGTTCAAATAATTCGCTGGAGAGATTCTTCTTTAAAAAATACCTCACCCTGTCTTCGATTATGGGTAAATCCTGCACCATAACGGTACGCCCCGGATGCTGGAGTACCCCGCAGTTAACCTTGTCAATGTACCCGATTGACTTTACTTCATAAAGCACCCGAAGTATGAAATCGTAATCCTCCATGCCGATAAGTACCGGTGTCTCATCAACCCTGATCTTTTTAATCACAGGTTGTTCCATAAAGAGGCCGATGTTGGAAATATAATTTCCCATTGCTAGTTCCCTGAATGGATTACGTGGTTTTTTACCTGAGCCCTTGTAAAGGGTTCTTCCTGTTTGATCAATAATCTGATAATTGCAATGAAAAAATTTCCTGTCTGGGTTTTGATTCAGGTATTCAACCGCATCCGCAAAACAGTTGGGATATAGGATATCGTCCGAGTCGAGCAGGGTCACGTATTTACCGCGTGCCAGTTCAAATCCTTTATTCCTTGACCGGGCTCTCTCATAATTTCTTTCCTGGACCACGAGACTGAAAAAATCATATTTGAGATACGGTTGTAAACGGGACACCGTATCATCAGTGGATTTGTTGTCGATAACAATTATTTCAAAGTCATTAAAAGTCTGATTGATCACACTTTCGATCGAGTGAACAATGAGATCGGCCCTGTTATATGTAGGTATGATCACGGTAAAAAAGGGCATATTGGATTCGCGGATTTCAGGCTTGTAATAGGGAGTCATATGCCGGAGATACATTATTTATATCAAATTCGGAAAGTACCTTTTTCTTAAGCTCATACCCCAAACGCCTGGCTTTTCCCAGATCAGAATATAATTCTGCCAGCGCCGCAGTCGCTGCAGGCACAGGATCGTCCTTGTCAACGAGATATCCATTGATACCACTCTCAAGATAATCGTCAAAGTCTCCGACGTCATGGCATACAATGGCCGGCTTACAGCAGTATGCGGCTTCCTTAACAGAACTGTTACTGGCCTCCGTCGCAGAGAGATGGAGGAATACATCTGCGGCTTCCAGGTAATCAAAAACATTTGATTTCGCACCCGTCAGGAATATATGATGCCCGAGATCGTTTTCAGCAATGTAAGACTCCAGTGAACTCCGGAGCGGGCCATCACCGAGGCACACAAACTTTATATCATATCCTTTATCGATTAACGCCCGGACTGCCGTGAACATTAGATAGTGCCGTTTAACCGGGATCATCCTGGCCACTGACACTATGAGCATCTGACAATTATATTGTGAGCGTAACTCACACGAATTACCGGTGCGATCGGTTTCCAGGTATTGCTTAAAATTATACCCATAATTAATCCGGATGATCCTGGATGGATCAATCTTTTCAACACCGGTTATATACCTGAATACCTTCTCTGAAGGTGCTATGATTGTACCTACAACCTTGTTGGTAATCCTGTTCATAATAGTTGCATTACGATTGCCACTAAGGATATGTTCATCTGTATTATGTCTGATATAATATAATTTGAACGGCAGCAACCACGAAACCAATCCTGCAAGGGCACCTGCTCCCTGCAGGTGCGCAAATACAACCTCTATGCGATGTTTCCTTACGAAAGAAAACAGCCTGACCATTGAGATAATGTAAAATTTCAGGCCGTCTCCTTTATCGGAATCGGTCCCGAATGCCTGAACATTATATTTTTCAACATTGGCGTGTAGGGCACCCCGCCTGAGTTGTGATAAGAGAAATGTTTCATGTCCCCTTCCTGCAAAATATTCAATTACGCTTTGGAGATCAACCGCTCTTGCGTTTGTTGGTGTATAAACCAGAATTTTCATAGGTTCCACGAGAGTGTAAAGATGACTGATAGGTTGTTCAATCTTTCCTCCTACCGAAATAAATAAATGTATTGCCCCAGCTCTTTGAGAATGTCTTTGAGGAAAATATACTTACCCGGGCTACAAAAAAGCCGATAGCCTGAAAAAATGTCTTGGCCCTGTTAAGTTGGGCTGGCAAGGGCCACGCAGATTCAGAAACGTTAAACCTAATTTCCTTCAGATCACAATACTCGTTAAAAAATGCCTTCTGATTTTTTGCATTGGAAAAGAAAGTGTGAAAGGGAGGCGCTGAAACCTCCTTTCCAGGTTGGATCATCTTTGATACGGAAAGATAAAATTTCCTGAAAAACGTGGCTAAACAAAAATTCTCTTCGATCGGACCTTCCACCAAGAATATCCCGTCTGGTTGAAGGTTGGAAGTCAACTGTTTTATGATTTTAACGGGGTCGTCCAGATGCTCAAGCACATTACTGAGGCGAATAACGTCGTACTTGGTCTCTATCTTCCCTTCAAGCACATCATTGACCTGGTAAAAAGCGGATTCCGGCAGTTCCCGTTTAAGAATCTCCAGAAAGTCAGAATTGAACTCAGCACCGTCGCATGAAAACCCTGCAGACGTAGCATTGGCCACAAAATGGCCTGTACCGCAACCATAATCAAGGATATTTATCCTTCGTAGACCTAAAATCTTCCTGATCGCCTCATATTGAAAACCATAACTGAATCTCAGTCCATACAGCTTAAGAAATGGGTCAGCCACTATGTCCTTCTCTACAGTATTCTGTTGATAGGATGGGGGGTACATCAACTCATAATCTGAAGCTCGCGGCAGGGGCTGTAAGTAAACGAGGGAGCAGTTACTACATTTTTTATAATTGAATAACTTCCCATTGAACCTGTTAACAGGGTATACCGTCGGTTTCGAAGAAGTATTTTTACAAAACAAACAACTCATATAAAGAATTTGGCGGGCGCACTTGTAGTTCGGGATTAGGAATTATTGTTTAACCCACCATGATTTGCCTGATCTGTCTATAGTTGATTATAACCATAAGAATCAGTATAAACCCGTATGCCCCCCCTACCGCCCATGTCGCACCCGCCTCCTGGTAGCGTGATACCAAAATATTCATCAAAATCGAACAGAAAGTAACGGATAAAACCGCCAGGATAATCATTTTCACCTTTTGTTTGAAATATAACAGGATAGAATAAAAAAAATAGGTTATTGCCCAGATCAGGTAGCCAAAAAGTAACAAATAAAAATATTTCAGACCGGAAATGAATACGGGATTAAGGATGAAGTTGTAGCAGATCCAGGTAAAACCTAGCAGCAAGATCGAGCAGCCAAGGATTATTAGAATGTACTTCACAAAAATTTTTCTCACAACAGCTCCGTACTCGTTTTTCGCGAAGGAAGCATATAGCCTGGGAAAGATGTACTGTAACAGCGCTGAATTGAAAATAAAAATGATTGAAGCGAATGTCGCAGCAAGACTATAAACCCCCGTACGATCAGACCCGAGATAGTGATTGATAAAATAACGATCCGAGGAATTCAGAAATATAATGCTGAACTGGGTCACAAGGGCAGGCAGTCCAAAGATTAGCTCCTGCCTGATTATTTTCCATTGAAATGATCCGGCAAGCAACCCGTTTTTAATTAGGTACCACCATGCAGCGATGCCACAAAACAGGAAGGCGGCAATAATACCATAAACGCGACCATGCCAATCCATCCGAAAAACCGCTATCAGGGTAAAAGCAAAACTCAGCTCGATTACTACTTTACAGATAGTAAGTATGAGGTATTGACGGGTCTGGTTATTATTCCTTAAAAGGGTTATATTTTGCTCAAATAAAAAATTAAGATAGGCGATCAACGGTACCAGGAAAACAAACGAGTAATGAAATCCTATCGACCTGAAAAAAGGAAAAAAGATCAGGAAGGCCACCATACCAATTGAAGTCATGACAACCGGAATCGCGCTGGTTGTTTTAACGAATGAAGAAAATTCCCGCTTCTCCAGTTTGAAAAAATCTGTCGATGTAGAATATAACACACCGAGGGCGATAAAAGGCGTGAGAAAATTAATGGACGAACTGAAAATGCTGATAATCCCAAAATCATTCTTCGAAAGAATGTAGGTGAACAGGGGCAACGATGCAAAGGATACCGCCTTTGTCAGAAAGTTACTAAATGTATAAACACCGATAGATTTAAATGCTGTCGACTTAATTGCTAATTGGGAGTACCGGCTATTCATTGGAAAAGTAGAAAAGAAAGGGCAATGTATTGTTGATCAGTATCAGCTTGTTGATTCATGCAGGACTTTGAGAAGGTAATCTCCGTATCCGCTCTTCCTAAGAGCCTGGGCCAGCCGGGCAAGGTCATCTTTTGAAATAAAACCCTGGCGGTATGCTATCTCCTCTATACAACCGATCTTAGTACCCTGACGTTTTTCAATAACACGAACAAACTCGCTCGCATCACTTAGGGAATCGAAAGTGCCCGTATCAAGCCAGGCTGTTCCACGGTCGAGAACGGAAACATTAAGGGTCGAATTTGCCAGATACACTTTGTTCACGTCAGTGATCTCGTACTCCCCGCGGGCAGACGGTTTCAGGTCTCTTGCAATTTGCACCACGGAATTATCATAGAAATAAAGCCCGGGTACGGCATAGTCAGACTTTGGAGACTCCGGCTTCTCCTCTATACTGATAGCTTTCATTTCCTTATCAAACTCTACAACACCATAACGATCGGGGTCGGAAACCCTGTAAGCAAATACATAGCCTCCTTTGATATCACGAAGCTCACTGAGTTGTCGTCCAAGACCAGATCCATGGAATATATTGTCACCGAGAATCAGGGCAACTTTGTCACTGCCGATAAAATCAGATCCAAGTACAAAAGCCTGGGCCAGGCCATTTGGAATTTCCTGGACAGCGTAACTGAACTTACATCCCAGTTGTGAACCGTCGCCAAGAAGTCTTAAAAATGAGGCACTGTCTTCCGGAGTAGTTATAATTAGAATCTCATTAATCCCAGCCATCATAAGGGTAGACAAGGGATAATAAATCATTGGTTTATCGTAGATCGGCATTAATTGTTTCGAGATCGCTTTTGTTATCGGATAAAGCCTTGTACCCGAACCGCCTGCCAGAATGATTCCTTTCATAGATCAATGTTTAGAATATTGTTGTTCATAATAATTCATGTAATCGCCGCTGGTCACATTCCGTAGCCAGGCTGTATTCTGGAGGTACCACTCTATTGTTTGTTCGATACCCTGCTCAAAGGTCACAGATGGACGCCATCCAAGTTCACCGCTCAGTTTTGAAGCATCAATAGCGTAGCGTCGGTCATGTCCGGGACGATCTTTAACATAGGTGATTAGCTTTTCGCTTTCACCTTCGGGTCGACCCAGTTTCTGGTCCATCAACTTGCACATCAATCTTACCAGGGCAATATTGGTCCACTCATTAAAGCCACCGATATTGTAAGTTTCCTGAGTTTTCCCCGAATGAAAGATAGTATCGATAGCGGTAGCATGATCTTTTACAAATAACCAATCCCGGGTGTAAAGTCCATCGCCATATACCGGTAATGGTTTGTTCTGTATGATATTATTGATAAAAAGCGGTATCAGCTTTTCCGGGAAATGAAAGGGGCCATAATTGTTTGAACAGTTACTGAGTATTACTGGCAGGTCGTAGGTATCGCCGTAGGATCTGACAAAATGATCAGACGCAGCTTTTGATGCACTGTAGGGAGAATGTGGATCATACCTGGTGGACTCGGTAAATAAACCTGTTTCCCCAAGTGCGCCATATACCTCGTCAGTAGACACATGATAAAAAAGCTTGCCTTCCATATTGCCCGACCAATGTTTTCTGGCAGAGTTTAACAGATTGACCGTTCCAACTACATTCGTTAGAACAAAATCCATAGGTGAACTGATACTGCGGTCCACGTGGCTTTCCGCTGCAAGATGGATTACTGATGTGGGTTTTATTTCTTCAAATACCTGATCCAGACCCGACACGTCAAGAATATTTATCTTAAGGAAATTATAATTGGATGCATTTTCAATATCCCTGAGATTTTCAAGGTTACCTGCGTAGGTCAGGGCATCAAGGTTATAAATTTTGTAATCGGGATACTTATTTACAAAAAGGCGGACAACATGTGACCCAATAAACCCGGCTCCGCCGGTAATAAGGATTGATTTATTCATAATATTTATAAACGATGAGGATTTGATTTGTACCATAAAACTGTTGACCTTAAACCATTCTCCATGGAGACCGCACCAGTATATCCAAGCAGTGATTTTGCCTTGGCAATATCAGCTAAACTGTGTTTGACGTCACCTGTGCGATCAGGTCCGAATACCGGCCGAAGATTTGAACCAATTGACGATGCCAATAAATTAAATAACTGTAACAAGGAGGTTTGTTCGCCACATGCGATGTTATATACCTGATTAACTGCGTCGACATTATCGGTAAACAAAGCTAATTGATTCGCTTCGACCGCATTACCCACGAAGGTGAAATCACGTGAGTGGCTTCCGTCACCATTTATGACGGGTGCTTCATTGGCCAGGAGGCGTTTGATGAAAAGTGGGATGACTGCAGCGTATGGACCCTGCGGATTCTGGGCGGGGCCAAATATATTAAAATACCTCAACCCGATAAATTGCATATTGTAAAGGTCACCATACACTTTTGCATATAACTCGTTTACAAATTTTGTAACCGCATATGGTGACAATGGCCGACCAATTTTATCCTCGACCTTGGGAAGGTCGGGATGATCACCGTAGGTGGAGGAACTCGCAGCATAAACAATCCTTTTCACACCAAGGTCCTTCGCTGCGGTAAAAATGTTAAGTGTGCCGGTTATGTTTACGTCGTGGGTGGTCATCGGATCCGCGATTGATCTCGGCACCGACCCCAACGCTGCCTGGTGTGATATTAGTTCAACCCCTTCACAAGCCCTGATGCAAGTGTGGAAGTCACGGATATCGCCCTCCATTAACTCAAATTTTGAGTGGTTTATAAAGGGTTCTAAATTCTCGCGAAAGCCCGTACTGAAGTTATCAAGCACCCTTAATTTGGTAACCTTTGAGTTATTTAACAGCGAGGATACAAGATTTGAACCTATAAAACCTGCACCTCCAGTCACTAGAATATTCATTCCAATATTGTTATTTTTTTCTGACGACTCCAATAGAGTTCATGATACGCTGCCATAATGAGGGCGAAAGTTGGTCATCATAATAACTATTTCCATAATTACGACCATATCCATACCTCCCGTAACCATAATAGCCATATCCGGATTTCATTTTGACATCATTGATAACGATAGCAATTGACGGGATTTTTTTTGCGGAATATAATTCGTCTATCAGAGATATCTGCTTTTTGTAAGTATACCCCTGCCTTACGATGTATAGCGTACAATCAGCAAAATTACCTAGAGTGACGGCATCACTAACCATTCCTACAGGAGCCGTATCAATAATTACCACATCAAAGTTTGCCTTCAAATAAGCAAATAAGTCCGATACCTGCTTTTCCAGCAACAGTTCTGCAGGATTTGGTGGTATCGGACCACAAGGAAGTACAAAAAGGTTGTCCATTCCTGGAACAGCAACAATCAATTTTTCAATATTCTCATTACCCGCAAGAAAATTTGAGATCCCCGCGCTCCGGGTCGGCATTTTAAGTCCTGCCAGCACCTTTGGCTTACGGATATCAAATTCAAGTACGATAGTTCGTTTTCCAGTCACCGACATTACCGCTCCCATATTTATACTCACGAAAGATTTACCCTCTCCGCTGTGAGAAGAAGTCACCATGATTACAGGCTTCTCCACTTTTCCAATGATATACTGTAAGTTGGACCGAATAATCCGGAACTGTTCCGCAACCATTGATCGGCTGTTACTATTAACGATAAGAACATTGTCGTTATAAGAGTGCCCAATCTCACCGACTATTGGCGCAGAAGTTATACGTTCCAGCTCATTGCGACTGGTGACTTTATCGTTAATCAACTCCTTCATGAAGATGAATAATACAGGAATCCCCAATCCTATCAGGAAAGCCCATATCTGGATGGACAGGCTATTTGGTTCAACAGCACCACCCTTTCCAGCTTCTTCAATTATTCTTGAGTTGGAAATGGTTGAGGCCCTGGCAATGGCCGCTTCCTCCCGTTTTCCTTCAAGTTGCTTAACCAGTTCCATTTTGATATCGACCTGTCTTTTCAATTCGATATACTCCTTAATTTTATATGGAAGCGCCTGGATATTAGACTGAGTTAATCGCCGACCAGATTGCAAGCGCCTTATGGTTGCTTCATATGAGCTCTCGATATTATTCAGGTTCTCCAAAATACTTTTTCGAAGTAATTCTATCTCGCTTTCAGCAGACTTTACCATTGGGTTCCCAGCCGGGGTTCCGGATTCAATAAGGCTTTGACGTGCAATCTGTGATTTATTATATTCCAGGATAAGTTGGTTAAGCACCGGGTCTTCCAGCCCTAATGATGAAGGCACGACAACTTTCTCGTATTGGTTATTGGTGTTTTGGAGATATGTATCTACAATCCTTGCCATGGAAAGACTGGTTTCCTGACCAATGAGCGCACGGTCACCCTCAGTAATATTGGCAAAATAATCAGCGGACTGGATATCTATATCTATCAGGTCATTGGTTTGTTGATAAACCAACAATTTCTGCTGGGCGCTATCAAGTTCCCTATTCAGGATTACAAGTCTTCCGTTAATGAACTTAAGCATCTGGTCGGTTGAAAAGTTATTCTGCTCAATGTTCATCTGACTGTATTCCTTCATCAGATTATTAACCACATCCGCTGCCAGGATTGGGTTCGTTGTTCTCATTGATACACCTACTATACCGGAGTTCATCGACTTTGGCTGAATTGTCAACCCACCAACCAGGCCTGCGGCAACAGATGCAACGGGGCTCCACCTTATTGTGTATTCTGCATCTGGTACAGCCTCAGATATCCTTTTTAATATAAAGGTTCCCGAAGACGTTTTGAATGCCTCGTTAAAACCAAGCTGCATACCATTTACTATAAACTGCTGACTGGTCAGGAAACGTATCGCCAATGTGAACGACCGCGAAGAGTCGGACATTTGTCGGGCCTGTATCTGAAATGGAACCTGTTTATAAACATTCTGGTCCTTGATTTTCCCATTGGCTACAATACTGAAGGACAGGTCGAGCCCCCTGACAACCCTCGCCATAAGAGGCCTTGATTTAAGGATCTCAAGTTCGTTCGCAATATTTTGCAATTTTCCTGTACCCAACAGGATATCCTCAACTTTATCCGAATTGTTACTATTCTTTTGGTCGTTCTGAATCAGCATAAGTCCTGAAGAACTATATACCTGAGTTGCATATCTCAGGTAGACAAATGCTCCGGCCATTGCCAGCACCACACATAGGATGATCAGTGGCAGATAACGCAGATATTTAAAAAACAGATCCCTGATGCTCAGACTCCAGAGATCATTTTTACTTTTCGTAACCTGTTCGTCCATGAAAGTGGTTTGTGAATTTCAGAATAAGGATCACTGAAAGATATTATATAATAAGGCAAAGGCTGTAATAATACTCAAACCCAACCCGATCTTCTGGTAAACAAGCGCCTGGTCCTGTTGTTGCGACCTGCGATTGCTGGGATCAATCAATACCACATCATTCTGCATCAGGTTGTAATAAGGCGACTCAAACAGTGTTGTAGACGAGAGGTCAACAATCCCTATCTGACGTTTCCCATTTACTTCCCTTATAACTTTTACCCTGTCCTTGATCCCAAACTCGGTGACATCGCCGGCAAGACCAATAGCTTCCAGTATGGTGACCCGTTCGCCTGGAAAAGCCTGCACACCCGGCGCCTTGACCTCGCCAATTACCGTCACTTTCAGGTTCTGGAAGCGAACAATAACAGAAGGATCGGTTAACACCGAATCCTTTTCATTTATTTTCATTTTAATCAGATCGCTCAGCTGCTGTTTATTCAAACCGCTTACATGCAGCAATCCGATCCGGGGATATTCAATATTACCGGCAGCATCTACCAGAAACCCACAGGGACTGTTACTGCCTGCCTGTCCGGACGACTGCGCCCCGATCGTGGCGCAGGGCAGGTTGTAAATTGCATCGGTGAGCTCCGGTTTGGTACTGGCACTGTACACATTGATGGATAACAAATCATTCCGCTGGATCAGCAGTTCAGGAATATCCAACTCCATACCGGTAGAGTCACTGGTATTACTGATATAATTGGCCAGGTGTTTCTGCGAAGTGCAGGATGACAGGTATACAATGGAAACAAATAAAACTAACCGGAAATATCTCATAGAACCCATTTGGAGTTTAGGAAGTTCAGTCTGCTGATGTTAATTTGTTTTTGTCAATGGCCACCAAAATATAACCAAGACTTTCAATTGCAACTTTTACCGTTTTGTGTCCGAGCGAAATCACCTTTCCCTGTAAATCCATCAACGGCCCTTTCAACACCTTCACCCGCTGATCTACGCGGAAGTCCATCGGCTGCACCTCCACATTTTCATATTCATTCATAAACATTCGAATAGCATTGATCTCCCTTTCCTTGATAACTGCAGGTTTGCTGTTCCAATATACAAAGTTCACCACACCCGGCGTCATACGCACCGATGTCCGGTCCTCATCAGTCACTTTAACAAACACATACGATTTGAATAACGGCTCTTCCACCACCTTCACCCGGTCGCTCCATTTACGGCGGACCTTATTCAACGGACAGTAACATTCCAGCCCCTTTTCAGTGAGCAGCTGGCTGACCTTTTTCTCCCACCGGGGGCGACTATATATTGCAAGCCATTTTCTGGTCACATTGGAGGTTTTAAAAAGCTTCGCCACCTCGGTCACATAGTTTTTTTTACGGACCGGTTAGAATTTGCCAGCTTTAAACGATAAAACTTTGTTAGTATTATCCGTTCGCTTGCAAATATAGCAGGGCAAATGGGAGTGGCAAAAGAATAAAATTGGCAGAGAACGAATGAATTAACCCACGGTTAATTAACTTGAGACCCTAACCCGACTAACTTGAACCAACGCTTTTACTCACTCGATGTTTTCAGGGGTGCCACCGTTTGCCTGATGATCCTGGTTAATAATCCCGGTAGCTGGAACCATATTTACCCCCCACTCGAACACGCTTCCTGGCACGGACTTACACCCACCGACCTCGTTTTCCCATTTTTCCTCTTTGCTGTAGGAAACGCCATGGCATTTGTGATGCCGCGGTTGGAAGCCGCTGGCAGCGCAGTTTTCTGGAGAAAAGTGCTTCGCAGGAGTTTCCTGATCTTTGCCATCGGCCTCCTGATTAACTGGTGGCCCTTCTTTCATTTTACCGATACCGGACTGAGCTTCAGGCACTGGGTAGCTCCGACCGATCCTGACTCGGGAATCCGGATCATGGGTGTTCTCCAACGGATAGCAATCTGCTACCTGCTGGCCTCCATTCTCGTGTTTTACCTCAAACCCACACGAACTTTTGTTGCCGGAATGATTATCCTGCTGGTTTATTGGGCAATCTGCCTGGTTGCCAACCCCACAGACCCTTTTAGTATCGAAGGCTGGTTTGGCACCAGTGAAGTGGATCTGCCCCTACTGGGGACTGCCCATTTATATAAGGGAGAAGGTATTCCCTTTGATCCGGAAGGTCTGGCCAGTACCTTGCCATCGATCGTTTCCGTCATCTTTGGTTACCTGGCGGGCGACTATATCCGAAAGAAAGGGAAGAACTTTGAAATGCTGTCCGGACTGTTTGTAACCGGTGTCATCCTGATGATCACCGGTTATTGCTGGGACCTGGTTTTTCCTATTAATAAAAAAATCTGGACCAGTTCCTACACCGTCTATACATCAGGACTGGCATTCCTGACCCTTGCAACGATGATCTACCTTATTGAATTCCGGAAAGCAGAAGGCAGGATCACGCACTTTTTTGACGTTTTCGGTAAAAATGCCTTGTTCGTTTATGCCCTGAGCGCGTTTCTTCCGGAAACACTGGGCCTGATCAGACTGCCCGACGGTGAATCTCCCTGGTCAGTATTGTATGGTCAGGTTTACTCAAAAATTCCTGGTGACCCCAGGTTTGGATCACTGCTTTTTGCCCTGACCGTGATTGCTTTTATGTGGTTGTTATGTTATCTGATGGACAGGAAAAAACTCTATATCCGTGTTTAAAAAGCCTCAATAATTACCAACAATATAATTACAGAGATGACCAGAATCAGCAGCGCTTCCAAAATTGATCCGCTGCTCTGCCTGTAGAACATTCGGCGGGGTCTGCATATTTTTATATCTGGCCCTCCCGTATTTGCCGGTTCAGCCTCATCATCAACCGGCCTTTCAATAATCCATTTCTCCAGGAGCAATTGATTGGCTTCATTGTCTTCCAGCCAACAATGAATGTAATGATGATCCGCAAGGGTCAATGTTCTCTTCCTGAAATTAATAATCATAGACCGGATAAAGGCGCTCCGTTCGTCCAGTATAACCGGGCGTTCGGTTGTTGTTTGAAGTTTCATATATAAGGTGAAGCAGTTTAAGAATGCTTCTTACTCTATATACCCTGAGGCCGAAAAAAAAACCAAGCGACTAAAAAAAATATCAAAACCTGATCTGATCAATCTGCACGGAAATGATATCCCATACACCTGTAACGGGATGTTCAACCAGCTCAACCTTCCACTGACCTTCCAGCCATGTACTGTTCCCACCCTTCACTGTGTGTACTTTAAAGTTACCTGTTACGCTGGAAAGTACGCCCTCAACCTGGCAACCCACTTCCCCGATATATAATTCATCCAGCTCTTCATAACCAGATTTGAAATGGTTCACCAGGTTCATAAACTCCTGCTGGCCTAACGGATAATGATCATTCAACCGGAGATCAAACCGGCGATAAAAATGCATCGAACCAATTGGCTTTATACAAAAAATGGGTTCAATACAACCACTGATGACTGACCTGGGGTTATCATAAAGCGGATCCGGATGGAATTCATCGTAAACGAATCCATGAACCAAACCAGGCATATCGACATTACTGATGTTGAGTTCAAACAACTCCTCCGTAACAAAACGATACAACTCCCGGTGCGAAACATTCGGACTGCACACCCCAATAGTAATCTGGTGATCATTCAGGAACTCAAGCAGGTCGCGGCAGAACCTCCCGATCTCTTCCTCTGGTATCTGATCCGCAGGAAGAAACCTGGCCGGCCTTCCAATCTTGTCGCCCACCCGGATGAATGCCCTGGTATCATTAAGTGATTCAAACTCGATCACCTGCCGGAGGAACAGGTTTTCAATTTCAGGAGGAAGAATTTTATCAGGACCTACTACACCAAACTTTGCTCCCCTTTCCAGCATAAGTTTCATTTTCATGTAGTCATTGTCCGCCCGGAGATTTTCATTCCGGGAACGGTCTTTTCCAGCTTGTCGCATTTTTTGCAGGTTTAAGTAAAGTAATTTGTTACCTGCTGTAAGGTAATTGGAGAGGGATTCGTACCAAAAGGTATAAAACGGAAATTTGCCGTGAAAAACCCCGTGTCATTCAGGAAAAAATAGGTATGACAAAAACCAGGGTTCACTAAGAAGAACCCATAGATGTAAAACACCCAGGCAATTTTCAGGAAGAACCCGTAGATGTAATACCCCGGGCCATTCAGGAAGAAATAGCTAAAATAAAAGGTTTCAAAACAGCGTCCCCTGCTGACCGGGTCGCCTGAAAGAACCGGTATCCAGTTTATACCGGTTTTCATTCATGTTGTAAAGGCGCCCGTAAGTGCGGTACTGCTGCGCAATGATTTCTGCCACTGAGCCTTCACCCCGCATTCTGAGGCCCCAACGGCTATCGTTTACTTTTCCTGCATGGCTATCCTCAATAAGATGCCAGACCTTGTCGGCCCTGTCCGGAAAATTTTTATACAACCAGTCATGGAATAACAATTTTATGGCTCCATTCAACCGGATGAATGTGTATGCAGTAAATGTAGCACCCGCATCTGAAGCTGACTTCATGATCCGCTGCATCTCGTGATCATTTAATCCGGGGATCATGGGTCCAAGCATGACGCCCATTTTAATGCCTGCCTTACTCAGGTCTTCAATCACCCGTAACCGCTGCTCAGCAGTGGTGGTCCGGGGTTCCATCACCCTGCGCAGGTCTTCGTTGAACGAAGTAATGGAAACCATCGCTGTCACCAGGTTCTTTGCTGCCAGCTCCTGCAGTACATCCTTATCCTTCACAATCCAGGAATTCTTTGTAAGGATACCCACGGGCTGGTTAAATTCATTACATACCTGCAGCAGTCCGCGTGTCAGCCGGTACTTCTGTTCAGCAGGCTGATAACAATCCGTATTGCCGCTTAACATTATGGGCATTACCTCCCATTTGGGATTCATCAGTTGTTTTCTCAACAGCTGCGGCGCATTTACCTTAACAAGGATCTTTCTTTCAAAATCCAGGCCTGCACTGTAACCCCAGTATTCATGCACATTCCTTGCATAACAGTAAATACATCCATGTTCACAACCAGCATATGCATTCATACTATAGGCCATCCCCACGTCGGGACTATCCACCTTGTTGACAATGGTTTTTGATTGTTGTTCGATGTATTGTGTTGGAATATTATCTTCCGACCAGTCATCGATTCCCTCAATATGTTCCCTTGTCGTTTCCTGTTTCAGGAACCGGTTTTTTGTGTTGATCTGGGCACCCCGCCCCTGCAAATACTGCTGCTCTTCCGTTTTATCTGAAATATTGATGCGATAGTGATCCTGTGGTAATTTCTTTTTCATTTTCCTTTACCTGAATAATTCACCCTGCTTCGTGTTTACCGGCATATTCTCGAAATCAAAAACCTGCACCGGCCGGAAACCCTGGTCACCAACCCGTTTTTTTAACAGTAACATTTTGTCTGCAATAAACTTACCGGTGAAATGCAAATGACTGTATTCAAGCCATCCCTTTTCATACTGCCAGGGTTTTAATTTCGAAGCGATATTCACATACGGCTCTGTTATAAAATGTGGTTTATGTTCGTCTGTAAATTTCATCAGGCGTTGCGTCTCTTCCCTTACCCTCTTCACAAGATCCTGCACCGGCAGTTTGGTTGGCACATTGATATTGATACTATGGGAAGGAAAACTCCCAAAGTCGCGAAACTCAACCCGGAACGGATATTGGCCAAGGCCAACGGTCCGCAGCCTGTTCAGTATCCGCTCCTCCATCATCTCATATTGCGTGAAATAAACCAACGGCAGATAGGGTTTCGAAAAGCGGCTGAATACCGTTTTATATTTTTCTGAAAACTCCTTCCTTGTTTGAATGATCCGGTTCCGCAGCTCTTCATGCGGTACCAGCACCAGCTGGTAGTCACTTACCCGGTATCCCGGAAGTTGGAGAAGATCCTGTTGCATATCTGATTTATTTAATTTTGTAACTGATGCCCCGGCTGCAACCGCAGTACTGCCCTGCGGACAGATGAACCTCCATCGTCGCTCGCCCGGACCAGCATCAGTTCTGTTACTTCAAATGATCCATGGAAATCCCTTCTTGAATAATCCCCGATCACCCTGTCATATAATGTTCCCGTCAGGTTTTCCGCAATCGGCAGGTACGGCTGCACCATGAACCGCACCGGCGGGCAATCATTTCTTCGTACATACTGATCAATCGGCTGTAACTGCCGGGCCAGGTCACGCAAGGGTTCATGGTCCAGGATCCGGAGAAACACACTATGTGCCGGACAACCGCCAAAATTATTCAGGGTGATTGCAAAGGACCGGTGCTCACCTGTTATCCGTTGTAACCACCTGATAATGGTTTCCTCCATTTCATCCTTTGCGAGGAATTCTGTAAGGACCACCAGGGGGGCGCTGATCTCGCCCTCCAACTGGTACTCCCTGCTGAATTTCCGTTTCTCCTCTATTAAAATTTCTGCCATCTCCGCAGCCGGCCTTACCACCAGCCTGTACCGGCGAAGTCTGTTAAAATAATCCGGCTCCTGCTGTTTTTCGATAGGCATATCCAATGATCAATTATTTAGCATAAACTTACTAAAAAATTTAGCATAATCCAAATTTAATTTTCCTTCCCTTACCCGGGCTACACCGATGGACATAAAAAAAGACCCCTTCCGGGGTCCTGTTATTTACATCTGGTTTATTAAATCAGGTAGTACAATTCTTCTTCTTCAGCGACCTGGCTTCATCAAACCCAACGGCAGCCGGATCCTTGAAAAAGAGGGAGTCATTCCGCTGGATCATCTCACCCGAACCGGGTATAAGTTGTCCGTTACTGATCTTCCAGATCTCCTGCCGCACAGACATCACCCCTTCGGATTTAAACAGGTAAAACCCTGAGATCCGGTCTCCCGAAATACTTCCCTGGATCGATCCGTCATTCCGGTCCTTTTCAAAATAATTATAACTGAGTGAACCGGTAATATTATCACCGTTTTTTTCCACTTGCAGCAGCACCGTGTCCCTGCCACCCACATATGCATAACAACCGGTCAACGTGGAATCAGTTACCACAGGCTTTGCTGCCGTTACTGAGTCCGCAACCATATTTTCTCCGTTATCACTAACCTTTTCTTCCGCATTGTTACAGGATAACAACACGACCATTAAACCGCCGGCGAACCAGGTACTTTTCATAATAATATTTTTTTCGCTTATAAGAAATATACATGCCAGAATTAAACGTCCCCCGATTATAACTGAACAGTGCCCGTCCTTTTTTCCCCATATTCACTGATAAGTTCTGCCACCAGTGCTGTCCAACCTGTCTGGTGACTGGCTCCCAGTCCGCGACCCGAATCCCCGTGGAAATATTCATAAAAGGTGACGAGATGTGCATTTTCGGGTCGTTTATAAAACCAGTTATAGTCACCGTTGAGCGGACGATCACCGTTTTCATTTTTTTCAAAAAGACTGATCACCCTTTTTGTCAGCTTGTCAGCCACCTGCTCAAGCGTCATCATTACTCCCGATCCTTCGGGATATTCAACTGTCAAGGTATCACCATAAAATTCACCATATCGCCTGATCGACTGGATGATGAGGAAATTAATCGGCATCCACACCGGGCCACGCCAGTTGGAATTCCCCCCAAACATATCTGAAGTACTGTCACCCGGATCATACCTTATACTATAGGTATTCCCCTCAACTGTTACTGAATAAGGATTTTGATCATGATACTTCGAAAGGGCCCTGATCCCGCCATTCGAAAGAAAACCTTCTTCATCGAGCAATCGCTTCAGCAGATCAATCAGTTTGTCCTTTGGCACCAGCGACATCAATATCTCCCCATCATTACTCCGCTCCTCGTTTGGCCAGAACTTCGCATTTTTCTTACGGTAATTCTCAAACCAGCTTGTACGTTTCCTGAAGTCAATCAGGTTATCCATTATTTTTTTACTGATGGTTGATACCGCAAACAACGGAGTGATCCCTACGACCGACTGAATCCGCAACGGAACATTATCCGCCCCCCTTACACATAATACATCATAAAAGAAACGGTCCTGTTCATTCCACAGTCCATGTTCATTGAGTGAACCGGCGATAAGCACAAAGTGTTCAAAAAATTTGGTAGCAGTGTCTTCGAACGACCGGTCATACATGGCAATCTCCAATGCCATATCCATCATATCAAGTGCATAGGTACCCATCCAGCTGGTGCCATCCGCCTGCTCCAGCTGCACTTCACCCGGAAAATGGAAACTACGGTTGAACACACCGATATTATCAAGCCCGAGAAAGCCCCCTTCGAAAATATTATTGCCTTCAATGTCCTTCCGGTTGATCCACCAGGTAAAATTGATCAGCAGTTTCTGGAACATCTTTTTAAGGAACGCAATATCGCCCGTGCCCGTCTGTTTCTTTTCAATATTATAGACCTGCATGGTAGCCCATGCCTGCACCGGTGGATTTACATCACTGAAATTCCATTCATAGGCCGGCAGCTGTCCATCGGGTTTCATATACCATTCACGCATCACCAGCAGCAACTGGTGCTTCGCAAATGTGGGGTCCACCACTGCCATGGAAATACACTGGAAAGCAAGGTCCCACGCGGCATACCACGGATACTCCCATTTGTCGGGCATCATGATCACGTCCTGGTTTTTGAGATGTGTCCAGTCACTGTTGCGGCCCGTTTGTTTAATTGCACTTACCGGTGAAATCCCGTCGCTGTTACTCAGCCATTTCTCCACATCAAGATGGTAGTACTGTTTACTCCATAAAACTCCCGCAAGTGCCTGGCGCTGGATATTGGCCATCTCTTCACTCATTCCCTTGGGGAGGATTGCCGCATAAAACTCGTTTGCTTCTTTTTTACGGAGATTAAACACATCGGCAAAACCATTGACAAAAGGATTATTTGCTTCCTTACTTGAAAGCCTGCAATAGATCGTTTTGGTGGCCCCTGCCGGCACCTTCATTTTATACATGGCAGAGAACTTGGTGCCCGATTTTTTCTTCGTAAGCTCCGCCATATTCGTTCCATTTATTACAGCCTGGTGGAAAGCATCCTTGGTGAAAATGGTTTCGTTGGGAATCCCCATGACCACTTCCGTATTTGTTTCATTTTCTGTGAACATGGATTTGTCCGCATGCTGGAAATAAAAATAATAATCACCCAGCCGCTCGTGTTCAGCCCTGACCGATGTTTTATTCAATGCAGTGATGGAAGGTTTCTTTTTCAGTGTTCCATGTTTCCACCTGTTGTAAAACCATAATGTCGGCAACACGGTGATCTCTGCAGACTTACTATAACGATTGGTAATTTCTATCCGGATAAAAATATCCTGTGAACTTTGTTTTGCGTAAGTAGTCTTGATATCGAAGTACTGGTTATCGTTAAATATACCTGTATCGAGGATTTCATATTCCGCATCCTGCCTGTTCCTGTTCCTGTTTTCTGTTTTGAGTAAATCGTAGGGAAATGCCTGTTGCGGATATTTATACAGGTACTCCATATAATAATGCGTGGGCAGGTTATCCAGGTAATAATACAGTTCCTTTACATCCTCGCCATGATTACCCTGTGGATTACTGAGTCCGAACAACCGTTCTTTCAATAACGGATCCTGGCCATTCCACAGGGCGAGACCAAAACAAAGATTTCCGAAAAAATCAGAAATCCCTGCCAGTCCATCTTCCCCCCACAGGTAACTCCTGCAATGGGCATGATCATAAGGAAAATATTGCCATGCATCACCATATTCACTGTAGTCCTCCCGCACCGTCCCCCATTGCCGCTCACTGAGATAGGGCCCCCATTGGGCAAGAGGAACTGATTTGGATGCATTAACGGCCAGACGTTGGTGTTCTGCTGTCATCTATTAATTTTATCTGCGGATAATGGATTAAAACGTAAAAGGCCATACAGTTTCACAGCTGCAAGGCCTTCACAAGTGGGGTAAAGGTAAAAAAAATCTATAAGGTCTGCCCCTGAAGGCTAAACAGTATTTTAAGGTCGCCATCTGATAATACCCTGCTGGTGTCTCCAGGTACATAATGGAGCTTGAACGACCGGATAGCTGTTTCCGGTTGCCTGGTATTGTAACCAATTACCCGGAGCGCCAGCAACGGGTTGAAATCAACCGGAAGCTGCACCATCGAGGTATCGTACCACAAACCATAACCCTGCTGCGCCAGGGAAGCCCAGGGAAATAAATTACCGGGATCCACCTTACGTCCGGGTGCAAGGTCAGAATGACCGATAAAATTGGCCACCGGTATATTGTATGTCCTTTTTAACCGGCCCAGTAAGGTGGTCAGGCTGACCAATTGCTGTTCGGTAAAAATTTCAGAACCATTGTTATCAATCTCGATCCCGATACTGGCACTGTTGAGATCCGTGTCATTCCCCCACTTACCTGCACCCGCATGATGGGCCCGTAACAGGTCGTTCAGCATATGGTGGACCGTCCCGTCTTTACAGATCACATAATGGGCGCTTACCTGGGTAGCAGGCGTAGTAAAGGTTTTCAGCGTCTGCCCGCAACTGTTCTGCGCAGTATAATGTATCACCACCACATTGGGTCGGCGTAAACCAAAATTGGTAGCGCCCACCCATTGACCTGCAAATGGTAATCCCGCCGAATCTGTCAACGGATATTCGCGGATCAGCCGGGCAAATTCCTTTACCTGCTTTTTATATATTTTATTGGTGGACCGGTAAGCGCCAGGCGAACAGGCTGATAGCAGAAGGATCCCACATAAAACAAACGGCATTTTCATAACTGCAATTTACTTTGTTGGAGTTTTATGATGTGGTATTGTTTTTGGCCATTTACCTGTTCACGTTTAAATCATACAATTATGGGATTACTTACCAATAAAAAGATTGCCATTATTACAGAAAATGGTTTTGAAGAAATAGAGCTTACAAGTCCCAAACAGGCACTGGAAGCCGAGGGAGCCACCGTTCATGTGATTTCTCCAAACCAGGGTAGTGTAAAAGCCTGGAATCACGACCACTGGTCAATTGAAGTACCGGTGGATGTTGTGCTGGATGAAGCAAAACCGGAGGATTATGACGCACTTGTGATCCCGGGCGGCGTACTCAACCCCGATAAAATGCGCGTGAACCGGCAATGTGTGGAATTTGCTCAACATTTCCTGGAGACCGGCAAACCGCTGGCCGCCATTTGCCATGGTCCGCAATTGCTGATCGAAACAGGAATGATCACCGGACGGAATATGACTTCATATCCTTCTGTTAAAACAGATATGATGAATGCAGGGGTAATCTGGGAGGATAAGGAAGTAGTAACTGATAATGGTCTGGTGACCAGCAGGAGTCCGGCCGATCTCGATGCCTTCAACTCAAAAATGATTGAAGAAATCCGTGAAGGTGTTCACGAACCTACTTCTTCTTTTACCCAGACCCAATCGCATTATGTAGCATCGTAATTTTTAAAAAGTGTGCCGGCAATCAGTATAAGCAGGACCACACATAAATCATATCATATGAGCGATAAACTTAAACTTGAAAAACCCTGGGAAGAAGTAAAGGAAAAACTGAAGGAAGTGCAGATTGACCTGACGGATGAAGACCTGCAATATACACCCGGCAAAGAAGATGAAATGATTGCGCGGCTGGCAGATAAACTTAACAAGAGTAATACAGAAATCAGGGAATGGATAGAAAGTGTTTCATCAAATAAAGCACAGGCGGGATAATGGTGCCGGAACTTTATAATACAATTAGTGAACGACGCCATTTTAATTTCCCGAGTTACATCATGTAACCCGCACCGCATTGCTCGCCTTGATCCATGTTGCCTTACCACAGTTACTGCATACATGACTGGCTGTTGGTGTTATCTCTTCTGAATATCCGCAGAAGGTGCAGGCATAATGTCCCTTCTTTTCAATGGAAGCGGACTGTCCATGGAGTGAATCCGGCATGATGGGCAGGCCATACAGAACATCTTTTTCTTCATAAAAAAATACACTGATCTGTCCGTTGGTTTCGATGATCGCCTTCCATACCTGCCCCAGATGACTCACACCACGTAATCTCAATTCAGCAAAAAATTCATCCTGCCCGAGGTTCTCCTTTGAAAAATTTTCGATGGCAAAACTTCCTTCTTCAATCAGGCAGATGGGTTTACCCTCTACCAGGTTGGCCACGGTTTTATTCCGTCCAACCAGATTGGTAACAAGAGAATAAAGGCCTACTACAATACTGAACACGAGAATCGCGGGGATTAATCCAACATCTTTATAAAACATCGGGTCACCTGCAGCTGAACCAAGTCCAATAATCACCACCAGTTCAAAAACAGATAACTGGCTGACTCCCCTTTTTCCTAGTATACTCATGCTGACCAGCAGGATGGTGAACATGACGAGGGTGCGGATTATTACTTCCGGCAGGAAATGCCATTCCTCACCGCCGAGTAACAATTCTTTCCAGCTGAATCCCCCGGCCTGCAATAAAAACATTTTTGTGTGGAACATTGATCTTGATATTGCTGTTACCATTCAAGAAGCGTGCAACTTATTCCATGATCTCTTCCAGATGCGTCAGCCGGCCGTCTGTGGTCATCCCTTCTATCACAATCCGGAAGCTTTTGGTGATATCGTTATTGTAAAAACTCAGCTTGACCTTGTTTTGTCCGGGTGCTGTTTCGATTGCCGGATTCCAGTACAAGGTGGTCCTGATATCGGGCCGCTCGTTCTCCTGCTGGTAGGTGCCATAGTTGGGTGAATAAAAAACCCTGATTGCGTTGTAGCCGGTAACCTTACTATTGCTTAAACCCTTTCCTGGCTCGGGTTTCTGGTCGCCACCACGTTTGGTATAAATTGCAATGGCACCACCTGCACCTCCAAATCCTCCCATGAACGGTGGACGGAACACCTTAATATATGCAATATCATTAACCGACATTGAACTAATCATTCCGGCATCTGACTGTACTTCGTTCAGGTACAATGAAGGCGACCCGCCACGCCAGCTCAGCGTGGGATCCTGTGAATTGGGATTGCTGATCTGCAGTCCGGCCACCTTACCCTGGAGATAGGTAAAAACATTCATAGCTGAACCGGCAAAAGGATCATTCACCAGGTCAAAATTATACGAATCACCACCTGAAAAAAGTCCCGATGCATATTTTTCATCCATCAGCTGGAGAGGGGTTTTAGCCTTGCTTTTCACAATCACATTGGCAAGAAGTTCCCCTTCATAACGTTTAAGCAGTTTTGCAGTCTCATCTGCAAGCCGCGTATGCCGTCCATATCCTGTAGTATCATCCGACGGAATAAAATATGTTCCTTTGGCAAGGTCATTTGTACGGAAGGGTGAAAGTTTATCTTCAAAAAAATTAACGGCTACTTCTGAGCCTCCTTTACTTTTCTGCAACTGGTGGTAAATGGTTGCCGAATCAAAAAGAATCGTCTGCGGATCCCTGAATGTACCATCAGCATTTAATGGAAGTAACCTGATATTATTTTCTTCCTGTCCTTTTTGTTTAATAAGTAAAATGATTGCTCCCGACTCCTTGATCTGTGAAGGAAGCGCACCAAATACGCGGCCGGAAAGCGTCAGGTAAGAAGTATCGCGTGGATAACGGATCTCGGGATATTTACCCCTGACCACATCTTCCCAATTAAAACGACGCCATCCGTGGGTTAGCATCACCAGGTCAAGTTTACGGGCAATGGTATCGCTGTTGTTCCTGAAATAAAAGGCGGGATCGTATACCTGACCGCGAAGGTCAGCCGATAATAAAAAGTCCGAAATAATGGTATGCGAACTATCAGAATCAATTCCTGCGTCGGTAACTGAAATGGAAAGATTGGATACGAGGCTGTCGGGTACTACTATCTGCAGGTCATTCCTTGCACGTTTATTCAGGCCCCAATGTTCCACTGTCATTTCGGGACGGAAACTGTATTCTTCATTATTGATAAACAGGATCCGCTCTGCCAGCGGTTTGTAGGCCTCATCAAAAACCGTGATTGTGAGAATACCACTTGGTAATTGTTTTATCGGGATCACTCCTTTTACTTCACCTGCTGCTGCATCACGTGTAACACTGAACACCTGGTACTGGTTCATGGTACCGATCACATGTAATGTCTTCAACGTCGAATTGGGGGATGCATTAACCAGGAAAAAACGTTTATCAGAAGCTGACGATACCTGTAATGTTACACCTGAAGGTTTCACTTCCGGTAAGGCTGTGACAAACGCATTACCCTTATCGTCCTTCCATTTGGCAGTAAATCGCTCGCCTGCCTTCGGGTTAATAAAAACGAATCCCATACCATTATGAAGCGGACGCAGGCTATCGATTACTTTTCCCGCATCGTTCACCACCACACCGGTAAATTTCACGGGCCGGCCCCACTGGTCGTTTGATTTAAATGCAATCTTGTTTACCAGTCCCGCCACGGCATCACCCCCTTCAGGAAAAAACTGGAGGGTAGGGGAAACGGTATTCTTAAACTGGTTGGACGATGTTGTATTACCAAGGATCCGGATATCTTTCCGGTAAATAAAGGCAGTGTCAAAATTCAGCATCCACTTGGTATATCCTTTTACATGCAGGAACCTGCCGGTATAGGTGGAGGGAATATCAAACTGGCCTCCGGACATTGCATTGACCAGTGGACTGGTGGTACGGTAAACCAGGTTGCCAGCCTCGTCGGTCCAGTCGATATAGAAGTTCTTGCTGGCATTTGCGGCATTGATCCCTTCCATCAGGTATACCTTGAACCAGATAGTTTCCCCGGGTGTATAGGTTGATTTATCGTAATGGATATACGCCTTTTCCTGTGGAAATTTTTCGGCGTATATGGCAATGTTCGCTTCAATGTTCTGGGAGAAAATATTACCGGAAAAAAGCAGGAATAAACCGGCAAGGATCGATCTGTTCATCAGGGTCTTGTTTAGTGATTGATTTCGCGCCTAATTTACGTCAAGATCAGGTAGGATGAGGAAGCGTTAACAGTTTTCCAACAACCTGGCGAAAGTCCCGGTGGGATGGCCTTACAGACCTGCCGACTTCGGTTTTCCGGCGATACGCCTCAAAAACACCGCCCGGGATACAACTTTTACATACTCCTGCGGTACTGCCCTCCCACCTCATAAAGCGCATGGGTGATTTGTCCGAGTGAACAGTATTTTACGGTTTCCATTAACTCTTCAAACAGGTTCCCGTTATGGATGGCAACCTGTTTCAGTTTGTCGAGACTGGCAGCGGACCTGTCCTTATTGACTTTATGGAAAAGTTGCAGGTTGGAAATCTGGCTTAGTTTTTCTTCCGGTGCGCTCCTGATTACTTCGGCGGGAATAATCGTTGGACTTCCCTGTTTATTTAAAAAGGTATTAACCCCCACTAATGGCAACTCACCTGTATGTTTCTGGTGTTCGTAGTCCAGGCTTTCTTCCTGGATCTTGTTGCGCTGATACATACGTTCCATTGCACCCAGCACACCACCACGTTCGGTCAGCCTGTCGAACTCCAGTAACACGGCTTCTTCCACCAGGTCGGTCAGTTCCCCCAATGCGAAACTACCCTGTGTAAAATTCTCCGTCTTTGCTGTACCCAGTTCACGGTTAATGATCAGCTGGATGGCCATGGCCCTTCTTACGCTTTCTTCGGTTGGTGTGGTTATAGCCTCATCATAGGCATTTGTGTGAAGTGAATTGCAATTATCATAAATCGCATACAATGCCTGCAATGTTGTGCGGATATCATTAAAATCGATCTCCTGCGCATGCAGGCTTCTTCCGGATGTCTGGATATGGTACTTCAGCATCTGGCTCCTGGAGTTGGCCTTGTATTTATACTTCATTGCAGTGGCCCAGATTCTCCTTGCAACCCTTCCTATAACACTGTATTCCGGATCCATTCCATTACTGAAGAAGAAAGACAGGTTCGGTGCAAAATCATCTATCTGCATACCGCGGCTCAGGTAATATTCAACATAAGTGAATCCGTTCGATAAAGTGAATGCAAGCTGTGTGATTGGATTGGCGCCTGCTTCAGCGATATGATAACCGGAAATACTTACACTGTAAAAATTCCGGACTTTTTCCCGGATAAAAAATTCCTGCACATCGCCCATTAGTTTAAGGGCAAATTCGGTGGAGAAGATACAGGTATTCTGCGCCTGGTCTTCCTTGAGGATATCCGCCTGGACGGTACCCCGCACCTGCGCCAGGGCATAAGCACGGAGCCGCGCGTATTCCGCTGCCGGTAACACTTCATCACCTGAAAGTCCCAGCAGTTTTAATCCCGACCCATCATGCCCTTCCGGTAAGGAAGGCTGTTCGTTTGATGTTGGGTTCCCGTCGCGGTAAACCGGATACGTTTCCTTGCCATATTTTTTTCGGAAAGCCTGTTGCGCCAGTTCCCACTGATTGTTTTCATCCAGCCATTTTTCGCATTGCTGGTCAATCGCTGCATTCATAAAGAATGCAAGGATCATGGGAGCCGGACCATTAATCGTCATGCTCACTGATGTCATGGGGTTGCAGAGATCGAACCCGCTGTATAATTTTTTCGCATCATCGACCGTGGCAATACTTACTCCGCTGTTACCCACTTTTCCGAAAATATCGGGACGCTGGTCAGGGTCTTCTCCATACAGTGTAACACTGTCAAATGCAGTCGACAGGCGTTTGGCAGGTTGCCCCAAACTCAGGTAATGGAATCTTTTGTTTGTTCGTTCAGGTCCACCCTCACCGGCAAACATCCTTGTAGGATCCTCGCCCTCGCGTTTGAGCGGAAACACCCCGGCGGTAAAGGGGAAATGACCGGGCAGGTTTTCTTTAGCCTGCCAGGTAAGCAGGTCGCCCCAGTCACTGAAGCCAGGTAATGCCACCCGCGGAATGCGGGTACCACTAAGGCTTTTGGAGGACATAGGCTGCCGGATGGTTTTATCGCGCACTTCATATTCAAAAAAATCCTGGCGATAGCGGTTTACCAGGGCAGGCCATTCGTCCAGTAATTTCCGGCTGTCGGCATTGAGCTTGTTATTGATACTACCGATCTTCTCCTTCAGTGCAACAATGAGCGAATGATTGGGATCCTGACTGGCAAAAAGATCAAGTGTTCCCTGCAACTGGTACAACTGTGTTGCCAGTGCAGATTGTTCCTTTACCAGCTGATCATAATCCCTGCGTTGTGTGGCAATCTCCGATAGGTACCTCGTTCTGGAGGAAGGAATGATTGCCTGCGACATTTCCGCCGTTTCGGAGAAAGAAATATCTCCGTAACGGATGCCGGTTTTATCCAGGATCGTCAACATCAGCAGGCTGAAAAGACGGTTAACACCCTCATCATTGAATTTGCTGGCAATTGTACCGATTACGGGCAGTTCTTCATCGCGTGCTGTCCATAACTGGTGATTCCGTTTATATTGTTTTTTGACATCGGCCAGTGCATCCAGCGCACCTGCCTTGTCGAATTTATTCATACAGATAAGATCGGCATAATCCAGCATATTGATCTTTTCCAGTTGTGATGCAGCACCATATTCAGGTGTCATCACATACATGCTCACATCAACGAAATCAAGGATAGATGCATCACTTTGTCCCACGCCGGCCGATTCAAGGATAATAAAGTCGTACCCCGCATCCTTACAAATCGTTATCGCTTCCTGCACAGCAGAACTAAGTGCTGTGTTATCATCCCTTGTTGCCAGGCTCCGCATGTAAGCGCGCGGGTGCGAGATGGCATTCATGCGGATGCGGTCGCCCAGCAAGGCGCCGCCTGTTTTCTTTTTAGATGGATCAACCGAGATTACAGCTATGGAACTACCGGCAAAATTCTGGAGGAACCGGCGAACGATCTCATCTGTTACCGAGGATTTACCTGCCCCACCGGTGCCGGTGATACCCAGCACAGGAACCGTTTTACTTTCCGTTGCATTTTTCCCATCAGGTATAACGGCGGGTTGCAACTCCAATTCTGCGATGGTGATCGCCCTTGCGATCCGACGGATATCAGCCCTTTCGCCCAATGGCAAAATACCGTTCCAGCTTTTGTCTGCCTGCCAGTACAGGCTATCAGACTTACAGGCGTCGATCAGTTCCCCGATCATGCCTTCCAGTCCAAGCCGGCGGCCATCATCGGGGCTATAAATTTTCGTTATACCATATTGATGTAACTCCTCGATTTCTTCGGGATGGATGGTACCGCCGCCGCCGCCAAAAATCCGGATATGGCCGCAACCATTCTGGTCCAGCAGATCCTTCATGTATTTGAAAAATTCAAGATGCCCACCCTGGTAACTGGTGATGGCAATGCCCTGAACATCCTCCTCAATAGCGGTTTCCACTATCTCGTGCACTGACCGGTTATGTCCAAGATGTATTACTTCAGCTCCCTTCGATTGCATGATCCTGCGCATGATATTGATGGCAGCATCATGGCCGTCGAACAGGGAGGCGGCTGTAACTATGCGGATTTTTTGACTCTTCTTTTCACTCATATTATTCTTTTCACGGACCCAAAAGTAATAAAAACAAAGGCGTTACAAACAACTGTTAGCTTTTATCCTCCGAACAATTACCGGTTTTGTACAGTATCGGAAGTGGAATAAACCAGGAAACGCATGTTTTGTGACGATTGCCATACTGGTTAAGAATTATATTTTCATGCTGGTCTTATACAAATCATGATAATGCTCCATTATGACAAGCAGCGCAAATAGTTTTTGGAACTCTTTATATGGACAATTTGTGATTGAACTTATCGGGGGTACAATCGGTGCTCTCATTTTTCTTTTCATCGTACTGATCTTATTTCGTCCAAATGTCAAGATCTGTCCGTTTATATGTTTCAATCAACTTAAAGGAGCTAATACCATTTATTACTTCAAATTGGTAAACTTTTCGTTTTTCCCGGCGCATGATGTTGAGATTGAGCTTTTTTCTGTTAGAAAAATATCTATGGGGAGAGGCCTTTTTAATAATAAATATGAACCGATCCCGCTATTGCTAAGTAAAATATCCCATATGCCAGGGCGTGCAATGTGCTTTAGGAAGTCGCCCCAGAATCCGCATTGTTTTGTGATTCGATGTGGTGATGACCTGAAGAGTATTTTAAAAGTGGATATTAATGCAATCGCGTTGAAAATCAGTCTGAAGCATGGATTAACTGGTTTGGCAAGAGTTGTAGAGCAGGAATTTGGCAATGTTGAAGACCTGAAAGCCGGAAAATTTAAACCCGGTACTAAGTTTGACTTAATATAAAATATTTTAAATTTGAACATCACCTTAACTAAAATATCATGAAAGCATCTTATCAAAAAGACATCGAAATAGGTTAAACCCGGAGGTTTAACCTATTCTTTCTATTTTTGGCGACTTTATGTCAAAAGCCGCCCTTATAATTGTTTTTAATCACCGGTATGATAAGAATATCCCCATACTGGAAAAAATGTATGCCGGGAGATTTTCAGAAATCTGGTTCCTGGTGCCGTTTTACGATGGCGAACATCCCCGGGTGATTCCCGTATATGAAAGCTCCAATTATTTCCAGTCGTACTTTGCACAGGCATACCACCGTTTTGCAAACCCTTCAAATTCCCATTATATATTCCTGGGCGACGACTGTATCCTTCACCCTTCAATCAATGAGTCGAATGTAATGGATGTAACCGGATTACCGGCCGGGGCCGATTTCATCCCGGGCATCATTGAATTTGATAAACTTGGTGGCGACAACTGGTGGCATACATTCAAGGGCATTGATTTTTTCGGCAACCGGAAAGGCGCCGAGATCAAAAACGAGTTGCCTTCACGTGAAGAAGCCGTAAAGCGGTTTAAATCGCACGGCATAAACACCAACCCCCTGACCCAACGTAATATTTTTGGCCCCACTTCCCTGCACAAAAAAGGATTTACCCAATGGCTACGCGCACGTTACCATTTTAATTATAAGTGGAAACGCTTTCGCCGGAACGGCAGGATCGAATTGCCTTATCCTGTTGCAGGCGCCTACAGCGATATCCTGATTATCACAGCTGAAACCCTCAGGCCCTTCTGCCGTTATTGTGGCATCATGGCGGCAGCTGGTCTGTTTGTGGAGATCGCCATTCCCACTGCCCTGTTGCTGAGCGCAAAAAAAATTGTGCAGGAACCCGATCTCAGATTAAAGGGAACGGCCCTGTGGACCGCAACCGAAATTGCAGCGGTAGAAACGACCTATGAACGTTCCCTTCGCCGGTTGCTCAGCCAGTTCCCACAAAACCAGCTCTACTATCATCCCGTAAAACTTTCCCGATGGAACAACGATCTCTGAAAAAATTTATAATCATAACGAGCATCTTCGAACCCACAACAGCTATTGAATCCTTTTCATCCCTGCCCGATTACCAGCTGGTAGTGGTGGGTGATAAAAAGACTCCGGCGGGATGGCAATTTGAAAATGTTGTATACCTGGATATCCAGTCGCAACTTGACCTCGCCCCCGGCCTCGCCGAAGTGATCCCCTTCAACCATTATGGACGAAAAATGCTGGGATATATTTATGCCATGCAACAGGGCGCCAGTGTCATTATCGATACCGATGATGATAATATACCCTATCCCTCCTGGCAGTTCCCCGAGTTCGATGGTATCTTCCGTACGTCTGAGCAGGATCTTGGCTGGGTTAATATCTACCATCATTTTACGGAACAGCCGATCTGGCCAAGGGGCCTGCCACTCCGGAATATCCGCGACAGCCGCGATAAACTGAAATGGATCAACGGCGAACAATCCGCCAGAATTGGTATCTGGCAGGGTCTTGCCGATGAAGATCCTGATGTGGACGCTATTTACCGGCTTACTTCCGATACTCCCTGCATTTTCAGGAAAGAACAACCCGTGGTTCTCGGACGCGGAACAGTGTCACCTTTCAATTCACAGAATACAGCCTACCGGAAAGAATTGTTTCCCCTGCTGTTCCTTCCATCGTTTGTAACCTTCCGTTTCACTGATATCCTCCGCGGGATCATTGCCCAGCCGGTTCTCTGGCAGGAAGGATTTTCACTCGGATTTACAGAAGCAACAGTGATCCAGAAAAGAAATGTGCACGATTACTTCAAGGATTTCCAAAGTGAAGTGCCGATGTACCTCCATACCGAAACAGCACTGGAAGCCGTATCATCAGCTATGGGCAAGGGTTCCGTAAAAGATAACCTTTGGGCTGCCTATGAATCATTACTTGGATTGGGAATAGTTGAAAAAAGGGAAATGGCGGTTCTGACCGAGTGGCTCAAACATTGCTGAGGGCTTTCCCATTTACTGTTAAATTTGTCCCATGTTGGAAACCATCGATGCCATGCGGCAACTATATGTTCAATGGAAAAAAAATGAACCGGACAGTATCGACCTGCTGCCGCAGTCGGGCAGTGAACGCCGTTACTTCCGGTTACATGGACCTTCGTCTTCAGTGATCGGTACCGCTGGTGCCAATATAAAAGAGAACGAATGTTTTGTTTATTTCTCCCGGCATTTCCACAAAAAAGGCCTGGTCGTTCCGGAGATCTATGCGGTAAGCGATGATGGCTCTTCCTACCTGCAGGAAGACTTCGGTTCAACTTCTTTACTGAATAAACTGGAGGAAGGTGGTTTCAGTGAAGACGTATACGGGCTGTTTAAAAAAAGCCTGGCAGCACTTGCCAACCTGCAGGTACTTGGTGATAACGGACTCGACTACTCAAAATGCCTGACCAATAAGGAATTTGGCAAACAGGCCATCATGGCGGATCTCCTGTATTTTAAATACTATTTTCTTGATGCCCTCCGTAAACCTTACGATAAACAGAAACTGCTGGATGATTTTGAAGCATTGAGTAATTATCTTACCCATACGGAGTATAAATTTTTTATGTTCCGCGATTTCCAGAGCCGCAATATCATGGTGAAGGAAAACGACTCCGTTCATTTTATCGACTACCAGGGTGGCATGAAAGGCGCTCCCCAGTATGATGTGGCCAGTATGTTATGGCAGGCAAGGGCCAATCTTCCGGACGAATGGAAGAAGGACCTACTCGAACATTATATGGATGTATTTGAAAAACTGGTTCCTTCACCACTTGACCGTGAAGTATTCCGGTCGCAATATAATGGCTACGTACTGATCCGCCTGCTGCAGGTGCTGGGTGCTTACGGCTTCCGGGGCCTCTTTGAAAGAAAGGCACAATTCCTTACCAGTATCCCGCTTGCCCTGCGTAACCTCCGGGAATTTTTTGAGAACCGTACGCTTGGTATTACTGTTCCCGAATTCAACCGGGTGCTGGCACTTTGTATATCCGACGGGGTGATTGAACAGTTCACTCCCGTGCAGGCAAACGCTGAAACGCCACTGGTAGTGCGTATTCACAGCTTCTCTTATAAAATTGAACATCCTATTGATGAGACGGGCAACGGGGGCGGATTCGTATTCGATTGCCGGGGCTTGCTGAATCCTGGACGGATTACCAGTATGAAAACAAAGACCGGCCGCGATAAGGAAGTAATGGATTACCTGGAACAACAGACAAAAATGCCCGAATTCCTCAACAGCGTATTCGATGTGGTTGATATTTCGGTGGAAGATTATATCAAACGCGGTTTTGATAATTTATCCGTCAGCTTCGGATGTACCGGCGGCCAGCATCGTAGTGTATACGCTGCCGATGCGCTGGCCAGGCATCTACGCAATAAATTCAAGGTAACTACCGAAGTGAAACACCTGGTGCAGGAAAGTAAAAACTGGATCAACGTATTACCCGCACAACAAAAGGACCTTTGACGATGTCAGTGCGGGTTCATATTATCCTGTTATTACTTCTCCTCAATGGTATGGATTCCGCTTCACAAGTAAAATCACCTGAAGATTTTGGTTATCGCCTGGAGAACCTGGTTTACCGGACCGACACCATCAATATCCTGGTCAGGTCGCAAAAAGGAGAAGAACAAAAACAAAAGCCAGTTATCCTGTTCTGCCAGGGCAGCCTTCCCATACCCCTGATTATTTATGATACAGCAGGTACCTATGGTACATTCCCTTTCAATCCGGACATATTTACATCCGGTTACCACCTGGTGATAATCGGCAAACCAAATGTGCCTGTTGTTGCCGATGCCTCTATACTGCAGCCCGACCTGACTTTCAGGGATAGCACAGGTAAATTATATGATGCCTTTCAGAAAAGAAATAACCTTTCATATTATGTTGACCGTAATCTTCGAGTGGTCGACTGGCTAAGCTCCCGCAAATGGGTTGATCCTTCCAACATAGTGGTGGCAGGACATTCGGAAGGAAGTGCTATTGCTGTGAGTATGGCCGCAGGTTCCCCGAAAGTCAGCCGGATGATCTATTCCGGCGGGAATCCACTTGGCCGGACCATGACCATTATCACCAGACTAAGGAAAAAAAATCCTGGTTCTGATGAGGACGTTAAAAACCAATTCGAACTATGGAAAGCTGTAGTTGACGATCCCACATCAACAGACTATTCACAGGGCGACCCCTTCAAAACAGTGTATGGTTTTTCGCAGGATTTTACCGGTCACTTCCGGAAGCTATCCATTCCTGTCCTGGTAAGTTATGGAACGAACGACCAGGGAGCGGTAACCGCCAACGACTACCTTCAACTGGAAATGATCCGCCTGAAAAAAAACAATATCGCCTTCATCAGCTATCCATTACTCGAACATAATTACTTCAAAGCCGATGAAAAAGGAAATCCCGATTACAATGAATTTAACTGGGACCGCGTTGCCGGTGACTGGAAAAGATGGTTGGACAAAAAATGAATCTTTATGTATGCAATGATTTTCTGCGCGGGACTGGGTACACGTTTTAAACCCTGGACCGATCATCATCCCAAGGCACTGGCCATGGTAAATGGTAAATCACTTTTACAACGGAATGTCGAATATCTGCAACAGGCTGGCATCGACAGGGTGATTGTTAACGTTCATCATTTTGCTGATCAGATCAGGGCAGCCGTTGAGGCCAGTAACGGATGGGGATCGGATATCCTCATCAGTGATGAATCACAGGAAGTGCTCGAAACCGGTGGCGGCCTTCTGTTTGCACGGGAATTGTTTCCCATGGGCGACGACTTTCTGTGTATCAATGTCGATATTCTTTGTGACCTCGATCTTAAAACAATGATCCGCTCGCACCGCTCACTGAATTCATTTGTAACGCTGGCTGTGACCGGACGTACGAGCAGCCGCTGTTTTACCTTTGATGATACAGAGCGGCTTACGGGCTGGCGCAACCTGGCGACCGGCGAAGAAAAAATGGTGATCCCGACCATCCATAACAAGGCAAAAGCATTCAGCGGTATCAGCGTATTCAGTTATGATTTTTTTGATTATGTGGAACAAACCGGCAAATTCTCACTGGTTGATGCCTGGTTATCCCTCGCTGCCGATCATCCGATCCGGGGCTTTGATCATAGTGGCTCCAGATGGGTAGATGTTGGCCGTCCTGAAAGCGTGGCGATTGCCGAAACTTTATTCCCTTGATAAAAACTGTTTTACCGCAACTCATAAATTTTTCCAAATTAGCTTGACTGGCATTTAACCGCTAACAGATTAAAACTAGCTTTACAAATCGTTAAATTAAATCCGTAACATGAAAAAAATCATGCTTTCGATTTTGGCCTCTGCAATGGCCATCCTTGCTTTTTCCCAGTCAGTTTACAATGCTAAGGAATTATTCGGGCCTCAGTTTTTTCCTTATCCCGGTAACACAGTTCGCAGTTCCGGTGGTCAACCTGGTCCGGGTTATTGGCAAAACAAAGCCGATTATAATATCAATTGTACCCTGGATACCACGAAAAATGAATTGAGCGCTGAAGTGGAGATCAGTTATACAAATAACAGTCCCGATACTCTTGGATTCCTGTGGTTGCAGCTGGACCAGAACATTTATAAAAAAGATTCAAGGGGTTCATCCACCACCACACAAACCGGTGGACGATGGGCCAATAACCAATTCACGGAAGGTGATGTTATCAAAGAAATATCTGTTGAATCAAACGGCAAAAAGTATAATCCCAGATTTAATATTACCGATACCCGGTTACAGGTCTGGTTGCAGGATGCCATGAAAACGGGTGGCAGTAAGGTTAAACTTAAAATCCGTTTTTCATTTGAAGTACCTGAATATGGCACCGACCGCCTTGGCCGTTTGCTTACCTCGAATGGATGGATCTACCAGGTAGCACAATGGTTTCCGAGGCTCTGTGTATATGATGATATCCAGGGATGGAATGTTCTGCCCTATCTCGGCGCAGGTGAGTTTTACCTGGAGTATGGCGATATTCAATTCAGTGTAACAGCCCCTTCCAATCTTATGATCATGGGATCGGGGGAATTACAGAACCCCGAAGAATGTTTCACTGCCGACCAGCTGAAACGTTATAATGCAGCAAAGGAAAGTGATAAAACCGTTTCCATACGGAGTGAAAAAGATATCAGCACTGCTGCAGCTTATCAGAAAAAACCGACCCTTACCTGGAAGTATAAAATCAATAATACCAGGGATGTTGCATGGGCAGCTTCGAGGGCATTTATAGTTGATGGAGCAAGGATCAACCTTCCCGATGGGAAAAAATCCCTTGCGCTTAGTGCATACCCCATCGAGAGCGCCAAAGAAAAAAACGGGAACGACTGGAGAAGATCAACCGAAATGATCAAGGCATCCATCGAACATTATTCCTCCAACTGGTTTCCGTTCCCTTATCCGGCCGCAATCAATGTAGCAGGTATTGTTGGTGGAATGGAATACCCCGGCATCGTGTTCTGCAGTTATACATCCGTGGGTGCTGACCTGTGGAACGTAACAGATCATGAACTGGGGCATACCTGGTTCCCCATGATCGTTGGAAGTAATGAACGCAAATATGCCTGGATGGATGAAGGCTTCAATACGTTTATCAATGACCTGTCTACCGCAAACTTTCACAATGGTGAATTCCAGGATAAAGGCGCGTTGGGAAATCCCAATGCGGAAATGATGGTGAAGTATGTCTTCAGCGATGAAATGGACGCACTGTTCACCACACCGGACGTGATCCAGCAGAACAACCTTGGTGTTGTGGCCTATCTTAAACCTGCACAGATGCTGCATGCGCTCCGCAATGTGGTGGTTGGCAAAGAAAGATTCGATATGGCATTCCGGGAGTATGTGAAAAGATGGGCATTCAAACATCCTACACCATGGGATTTCTTTCACACTATTGAGAACCTGACAGGTGAAGACCTGTCCTGGTTCTGGAGGGAATGGGTATTTAATAACTGGAAACTGGATCAGACAGTAAAGGCGGTTAAGTATATCAAGAATATCCCGGCTAATGGTTCAGATATCACCCTGGAAAACCTTCAGAAAATGGCAATGCCGGTGACTGTCCTTGTAAAGGAATCAAATGGTAAGGAACACCGCATAAACCTTCCCGTAGAGGTATGGCAACGTGGTCCTGAGTGGACATTTTCAGTAGAGACCACCAGTGAGGTTACCGAAGTAGTGCTTGATCCCGAAAATTTATTACCCGATTTTAACCGGAAAAATAATACCTGGAGAAAAAGCCAGTAGACAAGGGTCCTGTCGGGACTACTTTGATAGCTCTCTTAACGAGACTTAAAAACATTCTAAAATGCCGAAACCAGCTTCTGTAGCTGGTTTCGGCATTTTAGCCGTTAAACGGATCAGTTAGAACGGAAATTCGATTTTCATATAATTATATATCAGTCTATCTATACACCTAATAAACAATTAATTATAATTATACTACATAAATTGGCACTTATTAGTGTATTTATATACATAAATTGGTACGTAATTATGTAATTTCTTCCGTAAATTCGTACCAAATAATGTTACTTGAAGCGTCAGTCAATAAAGATCCTGGAACAATGGAAAGCATCTGCAGTTAGAAAACCACTAATAATACGAGGTGCCCGGCAAGTTGGGAAAACATGGCTGATGAAAGAATTCGGCCGACAGCAATATGAACAGGTGGCATATGTCAACTTTGAAAGTAGCGCCAACTTGAAAAGCCTTTTTAGCGATAACTTCGACATCCGGCGTATCCTTACCGCTCTCCAAATTGAGACAGGGGTCACCGTTATACCCAAGACAACACTTTTGATCTTTGATGAGATCCAGGAAGCGCCGGGAGCCATTAATTCGCTAAAGTATTTTCAGGAAAATGCTCCGGAATATCATATTATCTCTGCCGGTTCTTTACTTGGCGTCGCATTAAACAATAAACAATCCTTTCCCGTGGGCAAGGTGGAATTCATGAACCTTTATCCCTTAAGTTTTTCTGAATTCCTGGAAGCGGTGGGAGAAAAGCCACTGGCGGACTTACTGAAAATACCGGATTGGCCGTTAATCACCACCTTTAAGACAAAATTCATGGAACGCCTGAAGCAGTACTACTTTATTGGTGGAATGCCGGAGGCCGTCCGTTCATTTGCCGCAAATGAAGATTTCACACAGGTCAGAACAATCCAGCAACAAATACTGACTGGCTACGAACACGATTTCTCCAGGCATGCCCCCACGGAAATTATTCCGCGGATCCGGATGCTGTGGAACTCAATCCCATCTCAATTGGCGAAGGAAAATAAGAAATTCATCTATGGATTGATCCGGAGCGGCGCGCGGGCAAAAGAGTACGAACTGGCGATGTCCTGGCTGATCGACTGTGGACTGATCCATAAAATACATAACCTTTCACATCCAGGCATCCCTTTAAAAGCGTATGAAGAGTTGAATGCATTTAAACTCTTCTTGGGAGACGTGGGGTTGTTGTCTGCAATGACCAGCCTGGATGTCAAAACACTACTGGAAGACAATGATATCTTTGAAACTTTTAAAGGAGCGCTGACCGAACAGTATGTACTGCAGCAACTCGTGACCATGCCAGAACTGCTTATTTATTACTGGACGCCTGAGCATGCAAAAGCAGAACTGGACTTTGTAGTGCAACACAGCGGAAAGGTGATACCTATAGAAGTAAAGGCGGCTGAAAATTTGCATGCCAAAAGTCTGAAAGTGTATTGTGATAAGTTTCAGCCTGTACTTGCCGTCCGTACATCGCTTTCTGATTACAGGCCTGAGAGTTGGATGGTCAATGTTCCCTTGTACGCGATTGAAACGCTTGATTTGCTCGCGGGTAGCTAGAGTAACGGCTGCAGATCAGAAAGTTTCATCTCCTCCAACACGCCACGGGTGGGCTTTTCATCGATTACTTCCCATTTGATAAGGCGTATGTAACCATCGGCTATTTCTATCCCGGTGATATCGCCATCCACAAAACAACAACAACCACTGTTGAAATAGGAAGGCTGCATGATCTGGTAATCGACCGACACTGCAGTGAATTCTTTTTCCCGTTTCCGGATCTCGGTCTCCAGCGCCATCACATCATCGGGTCGCTTATCGATCTGTGCCTTCTGGAGATCCTTATATAACCGTTCTATATGGGTCAGTGATGCAAATACAGGTTGATGGGTATGGCCTGTAATCAGAATTGTATCCTGTTGGGTGGACGACCACTCGTACATGATTTCATTGTGCAGGATTTTCTTGCCCGTATCATAGGCAGCAGTATTGGGATTGATCCTCAGGTATGCCTGGAAGGGCGCCCAGATACGGGCCACAAAAAATTTACTGAACCAGTTACCATCACTTTGTGCATCCCCCTGGTGGCCATGCGTACAAAACACAGTCAGGTTCTGCTGGTTAACGAAGTACTCAATTACCAGACCTTCGTACACTTTTACTTCTTCGCCATAGATCTTTTTCAGCTCCCAGGAAGCCAGCGGGTCATTTGTCCAGTACAGGTCGTGATTACCTAAAATCTTGTAAAATGCCTTTCGCTGAAGGAATTTTTTCTCCGCTTCAAAAGTCTGCACATTATATTTTTTGACCTGGCCCAGCGTATTTTCCCATAATTCCTCACTATCACCCAGTGCTATAAACGAGTAACCGGCCGAATTATAATATTCCAACGCTGCCAGGTAATTACCCTCCGACAGTGTAAAATCGTCGGCCCCGTTCCGGGCACCCTTATGCTGGTCAGAGAATATGATGAATCCGGGAGATGTGTTATCCATTGACAGTAACAGGCCTTTCTTCCCCGGCTCTTCCCGTATATGGGTTGAAAGCCGTTCAAGTGCCTCAAAGATCCGCTCCTTCTGAGGCCTTGAAGAAAACTTATAAGTAGCCCAAAGTACCGGACGAAGAAATATAGCGCGAAAGAATCTTCTCATAAAAAGGAACCGTAAATGTATTGAATCAATGGCTAATCGTCGCAAATGCCCGCCATTATTACACTTTGCGCCATTGGGGGAATCGTTTACATTTGGTTAACATTATTAAACATGAGAAAATTAGCTGCGATCCTGGTCCTGACCCTGGGAATGGGACAAATTATTTTTGCCCAGACAGTAACTGATTTATTCCAGCCAAAAACTTCCTTTTCCAGGAGTTTTGCGGAAATCGCCAGCTCCAGCCAGCCACTTACCCTGAATAAAAACAGGTTTTCTGTTATACAAAAAGAAGCACCTGCCACCCTTACCCTTGAATTTCCTTTTGAGAACTCCAACCTTAAATTGGACCTTGTAAAAACGGTCATCACATCTCCCAATTTCCGTGTGACAGAAAAACAATCAAACGGCACAGAAAAAATAGTAGCGTACAATGACGCATTGTTTTATCGTGGCAAAGTACATGGAAATGAAACGTCCACGGCAACAGTGAGCATTGTGGGTGGCCAGGTAATGGGCATCATCTCCGACGATCGCGGAAATATAGTACTGGGCGCTATATCCGAAAAAGGTTTTGCCACTGATGAGTATACTCTCTACCGTGAATCCGCTCTTAAAATAAAAAATCCATCCAGTTGTTTTACCAGCGATGAAATGATCGGCAGCATTCCGGACGCTTCCTCATCAAAAGAAAACCAGACTGGTGAACCGATTGATATTTATTTTGAGTGTGATTATCGCGTGTATACCAACAGGGGAAGTAATGTCAATAATGTAGTGAATTTTGTCCTTGGCTTTTTCAACAATACAGTAGCGATTTACGAAAGGGAAGATATTAAAGTACAGGTATCGCAGATTACTGTATGGACCACGCAGGACCCCGAGGCTGCGGGTGGACTAAACACAGCCGATACGGTACTCAAGTCATTTTCCAACCGGATGCTGGGCTCCGATTATATCGGCGATTATGCCCACTATCTTTCAGGGCGCGCACTGGGCGGCGGTATCGCGTATCTGCTGGGTAATCCCTGTAGCTCAAGTATCACGCGACAATACCGCACTGCGGTCAGTGCCATTGATAATATTTATCTCGCATACCCTACCTATTCATGGACCGTATTTGTGGTCTCGCATGAGCTGGGTCATAATTTTGGATCACACCATACACAGTGGTGCGGATGGACCGGAGGCGCACTGGATAACTGCTTCGAAACAGAACCGGTTACAGATGGTTCGGCAGCCTGTGTTCCAGGACCACCTCCGGTAAATGGGGGTACTATCATGAGTTATTGTCACCTGACCAGTTATGGTGTAAACTTCAATAATGGTTTCGGTGTCCAACCTGGTAACAGGGTTCGGCAGGTTATCGGTGCAGCTACCTGTCTGGGTGCCTGCAGGATGACCATTACCGTCGACAAATTCGATGCTTCCTGTAACCAGAATAATGGTTCTGCTACCGTTGTCACAACAGCCAACAGCGGCGCACTTACCTATACCTGGAGTAATGGCCAGACCGGCGCTTCGCTGCTGAACGTGGCTCCCGGTACCTACTTTGTAACAGTAAAAGATGCTGCAGGTTGCCAGGTAATGGAAGATGTGGTGATTGGCAATGCCGGAACCAGCCTTACATTTGAAGTGAGTCCAGGCAACACCGCCGGTTTCTGCGCGGGCGGAAATGTGGTTTTATCAGCTACCAGTAATCCCGGTTATACTTATGTGTGGTCAAGGAACGGAACAACCATTCCCGGAGCCAGTTCAAGTACCTATACTGCAACACAGGCCGGTAACTATAGCATCGCCATTACTTCCGGTACCTGCAACGGCACCAAATCAATTGTTGTGTCCCAGGTAGCTACTCCCACTGCCAGTATTACCCCATCGGGACCCACTACTTTTTGCGCCAACGACTCCGTGATACTGGATGCAGGCATTGGAAGTTCCTACACTTATCAATGGTCGCGGAACGGAACAGTGCTGGCGGGTGAAACAAACGACACCTATATTGCTACAACCAGCGGAAATTATACGGTACGTGTGTCAGCGGGAAGCACTTGCCAGGCAAATTCAACCGCCACCATAGTAACGGTGAATCCGTTACCACTTGTAAGTCTAGCTGCGGCAGGCGCCACCAGTTTCTGCATGGGAAAAAATGTAGTGCTGAGCACGACTGAAGACGCCTCTTATACCTACACATGGACAAGAAACGGCACCCCCATCCCAGGTGCAAACACAGCTACCTATACGGCAAACACTGCAGGAACTTACCGGGTGATTGTTACGGACGGGTCCTGCACAGTGACCTCACAGGCAATAACGGTAACGGTATTCGCCACGCCGGATGTAACAGTAACACCGGTAAATGTCACGATTGAAAAATTCAATACCGTAACCCTCACCGTTTCGGGTGCTCCGTTTTATGATCTTGCTGCGCAGCCATACCTGGTAACCTATACCTCCAACAGTGTAACCGTTCGCCCGCCTGCCACCACCATTTATTCAATCCGTGGGTATGATAGTAATGGCTGTGAGGACATAGCAACGGCCACTATCACGGTAATCGGCTGTGGCCAGGTTACCGATATAGATACCATCAACCTCAGTCCTTCGCGTGTGCTTGTTACCTGGACCAATCCCGAGGGCGTAACCACTGATACCCTCCAGTACCGGAAGGTTGGTGAGTCAACCTGGACTAAAATACTGGTGACCGGTGACTCGTATGAAGTGAACGGACTGGAGCCAGGAAGTAATTATGAATTTACCGTGACCTCCCTTTGCACCAGCACTGCAATTTTCCTCCCTTCCGCACTCCAGAGTATTAATACAACGGTGCTGAACAGCGGGGTGTTTCTCCGGTTATTCCCCAACCCCGCAGTGGGAGATTCAAGATTGGAAATCATCTCAAACGAGCCATATACCCTGTCTGTTACTTTGTATGACCTCAGTGGAAAACTGGTAAGCCAACCGGTAAGTCATGGTACATTCCCTGCAGGCCAGACCCTCCGCACTATCGAAACCTCAACGCTGGCGGCCGGTATTTATCATCTTGCGGTACGTCTAAATGGCAAACTCGAAAGCCTTAAATTGATGGTCGCACATTAGAGGATACTAATAATAAAAATGCCGTCCCCTCATGATGAAGGGACGGCATTTTTATTTACTCATTATTTTACCGCGATCATGCTGATCTCCACATTGACCAGCCTGGGTAAGGCAGATACCTGTACCGTTTCGCGTGCAGGGAAATCGCCGTCGAAATAACGGCCATATACTTCGTTCACTTCTGAAAAGCTACCCATGTCGGTCAGGAAGATGGTAGCCTTCGCTACATTTTTAAAATCCATCCCCGCCGCCAGCAATACCGCTTTAAGGTTCTGCATGCAACGGTGAGTTTCTTCCTGGATATCGGTATTCTTCAATTCATTTGTATCTGGATCGAGACAGATCTGACCTGAAATATAGAGTGTATTGTCGTTCATTACAGCCTGGCTGTAAGGTCCGATGGGCTGAGGCGCACCCTTGGTTTGAATGATCGTTTTATTCATTGAATGTTTTAAAATTGATACAACGAATATAGCTTTATGCACTTTCTTTGCAAAAAAGCGGTTATGAACCTTGTGCTGCTTGCAGACAATGCCCGGAAAATCGAATTTTTAAGCCTTCCGGTCCAATCGGACTGCAATCTCCAATGGTATGATCAATTGCCTGCGGACCCCGGCAGTCTGATGGCCAATATGGTTATTGACCTGCTATTTGACAACGGAACAGACCGCATCAGCTGGTTGCGTAATACAGGCGCAGGACTGATAATGGTGCATAGCATGGACCCTGTACCCGAGGACTTCATTGCAATCAACGGCTGGCCGGGTTTTACAGGACGTGCCCTGCTGGAGGCTACCTGCCACGATAGCGTGTTACGTGAACAGGCAGATAACAACGCGGCACTCCTGAACAGGCAGATTGAATGGATCCCGTCAAATAATGGATTCATCAGTGCAAGGATCATCAGTTGTATTATCAACGAAGGATATCTGGCACTGGAAGAAGGTACAGCCAGCAGGGAAGGAATTGATACGGCAATGAAACTGGGTACTAATTACCCCCATGGTCCCTTTGAATGGGCAGACTTTATAGGGCTTGTAAACGTATTGCGCCAGTTGGAACGAATGCAAAAGGAAAATCCTGACTACCAGGTTTCCATGTTATTGAAAGAAAAAGCTTTGGCACAATAATGGCAATTATTTTACATATAGATACGGCGGTGGAAACTGCATCCGTTTGCCTGGCTGAAAATGAGGCGGTAATTGGGTTTGAGCTGAATGAGATTCAAAAGGAACACTCTTCCTGGTTACATCCCGCTATCAACAGGATCTTTGAGTATGCCGGAAAAAAAATAAGTGATACCAATGCAGTTGCAGTGACAACTGGACCTGGTTCCTATACCGGACTAAGGGTGGGAATGGCAGCTGCCAAGGGGATTTGTTTTTCTTTAGGTCTGCCGCTTATTGGAATCAATACCCTGGAACTGATGGCAGGTAATGTGATAACATCAGAACGATCTGCAGACTTTATTGTTCCTGTGATAGATGCCAGGAGGATGGAAGTGTTCACAGCAGTTTTCGATAAAACGCTGAAGGAGGTAGAGAAACCTCATGCACTGATTATCGATGAAAACAGCTTCCCGGAACTTTTAGGCAAGGGCAGTGTTATTTTTACCGGAAACGCAGTCCAGAAGCTGAAAAAGGTAATCAGGCACGATAATGTATTATTCATTGATGGAATGCCAACTGCGAAAGCCATGACAGCACCTGCTTTCAGGCGATTCAGGAAAAATGACTTTAACGATATAGCGTACACCGAACCATTATATGTAAAGGAATTTTACCAGGCCAGACACTAAACCTACTGTATGATTATTCAGTTCACTTATTTAAAAACAGATTATTCTTAAAGAATTTATAACTACAAGCTGACACCATGAACAACTATACCCTTGCATTTAATACACCGGCAGAGTCAGGAGAATCCATTAAAGTAGATCTGCTGAATGTTAAGAAGGCTTCATTGGTTCTTCGTGCCATCAACCATAAACTCCGTCAACAGATTCTTAAACTGATCGACGAGCAAAAGAAGATCACCGTAACCGAAATTTATATCAAATTACGTCTCGAACAATCTGTCGCTTCCCAGCACCTGGCCATACTCCGGAAGGCCGGCTTTGTCAATACAGAACGGGATGGAAAATTCATCTATTATACTGTCAACTCCCCCAGGATCGAGGACCTTAACCGTTTCGTGGATTCCCTGTTGAACTAATCCTTCATCCCCGCGTTTATACATAGTGTGGAATATATTAGACATTTCTGAAGTATACCAGGAAAATGGTAGCTAAATCAACTGCCCTTCCCTGGAACCAGATAATTTAAAAGGAGTAATTTCGCTCCAAATCGACATATGTATATCAGGCAACTATACACCGGCTGTCTCAGTGAAGCAGCATATTACATTGAAAGTGAAGGAGAAGCAGCAATAATCGACCCCCTTCGGGATATCGAAGTGTACCTGGCCCTTGCAGCCGAAAGGAAGACTAAGATCAATTACATTTTCGAAACCCATTTTCATGCGGATTTTGTCAGTGGCCATCTGGACCTTGCCAAGGCCACCGATGCACCCATTGTTTATGGACCGGGCACCCACACGGGTTTCAAATCATATATCGCCAGGGACCGGGAGGTTTTCCGCATCGGCAAACTCACTCTCGAGGTGTTACATACCCCCGGGCACACCCTGGAGTCTACCTGTTACCTGCTCAAGGATGAAAACGGGAAAGACTACTGCATTTTCACCGGTGATACCCTGTTTGTAGGGGATGTTGGGCGGCCCGACCTGGCTCAGAAGGGGAATGAACTCAGCACAGCTGATCTTGCTGGTATGTTGTACGATAGCCTCCATTCGAGGATCGTACCGCTTGCCGACGACGTAATTGTATATCCTGCACATGGGCCAGGCAGTTCCTGCGGGAAGAACCTGGGACCCGATACCTCCAGTACAATCGGGGAAGAAAAACAAATGAACTATGCCCTCCGGGCAGAAACAAGGGAGGAATTTATAAAAGTGGTAACGGATGGCATTCCGCCACCCCCGCAGTATTTCCCCATCAATGCACGCATAAATAAAGAAGGCTACGATAGCCTGGATGAAATCATGGAAAAAGGAATGAAGGCATTAAGTATAGCAGAATTTAAAGAGCTTATGAAGGATGAAGCCACCGTCATTCTTGATACACGGGCTTCCGCAGAATTTACACAGGGATTTATCCCCGGATCAATCAGTATTGGTCTCGATGGCCGTTTTGCCGAATGGGCAGGCAGCCTGCTCCCCTTTGATGTACCAATGTTACTGGTAGCCGATGAAGGAAAGGAAAAAGAAAGTATTGTAAGGCTGGCACGTGTAGGCCTGGATCATGTACAGGGATACCTGGCGGGCGGTTACCCGGCATGGGCTGCCAGCGGTGAAACGATCGACCTGATCATAGATGTGGAAGCTGATGAACTGATGATGGATATTCCATTTGATAATAACCTGGTGGTGCTTGATGTACGCAAACCGGTTGAATTTGGCGAAGGCCATTTAAAAGACGCTGTCAGCCTGCCTCTCAGCGACATGACCGATCCGGCTACCATGGTAAATATTGACGATCATCACAATGTTTATGTTCATTGCGCCGGAGGCTACCGCAGTGTGATCGCTGCTTCCCTGCTTAAACGCCAGGGTATCCATAATATCCGCAACGTAATGGGCGGTTGGGGTAAAATCAAGGAACAGGAAAATGTGGAGATCGTTAAAGAAGCAAGTGTGCTGAATTAAACTGCCTCATCAATCGGCTTTCCATATTCTGGTTTCCACTCATGCCTCCACCGGCGGTGGCTCCACAGGTAATTGGCCGGATCAAGCCGGATGGTTCTTTCCAGCAGGTCACGATAGAGGATGGTCAGTTCTTCCGGGTTATGTTCGGCTGCATGTTCCGTCATGGGGATTGACTTGAACTGGTACTTACCTCTCTTCAGTTTCCTGAACCCTACAAAGACCATCGCATTGTTTTGTTTAACTGCGCCTCGGGCGGGACCGGTAATAAATGGAGCCAGTTTACCAAATAATTTAAGCCAGTAGGCATTATTCGGATTACTTGGATTCTGGTCCGCAGCAAGAGCCATGATATGACGATTGGCAAGCAACTCATCCTTCCTCAGGCGGAAATCTTCTTTTGAAATCATGAACGATCCATACCTGGACCGGGCCTTGTAAAATATCTTGTCAAAGATTTTATTGTTAAGCCGCGTGTAAACGCTGATAAACGGAATTTTGAACTCCCTGCCATAGGCCAGGTTTCCCAGTTCCCAGTTAAACTGATGTCCCGCCACAATATGGACATTGAAACCCCTTGCCACCAGGTCGTTTATATGTTCAAAATCACAGACCGTGCGACGGGCAAGCTCTTTAGGCCTGATCGATAACATCTTTAATGTTTCAATAAAGGTATCAGTAAGGTTACGGCAAAACTGCCGGCCAATCTTCTTCCGCTCCTCTTCTGATTTTTCGGGAAATGCGATCGCCAGGTTCTGGCGGATCACTTCCTTTCGGTATCCTACTATATAATAAAGTACCAGATACGCCAGATCGGAGAATAAATAGAGCACCGTAAGCGGTAACAGGGAAAACAGGTACAGGAACCCGTAAACAACATAATACATAGTCGCAAAGATAAAAACTATAACACGATGTTCTGTACGATTTGACTTTTCTCCGGATAATCCGTGTCAAAATGCAGTCCCCTGCTTTCTTTACGGAACGACGCACCCTTAACAATCAGGTAACCGATAGTTATCAGGTTCCTCAGTTCAAGTAATGCAGTTGAAAGCGAAGAGCCCTGGTAAAGTGTTTCCGTTTCACCAAACAGGAGATCCAGTCGTTTAAGTGCCCGTTCAAGCCGGACTGTATTTCTCACAATACCCACATAATCGCTCATGATCAGCTGAAGCTCTTTCAGGCTCTGTGTTATGAGGATCATCTCTTTCGGTTCTGCCGTACCCTGGGCATCCCATTCGGGAACACCGGATTCAATCCTCAACCCCGACGCTTTCTCGGAAACATCAATGAAACACCGGTGGGCAAATACCATGGCTTCCAGCAGCGAATTACTCGCCAGCCGGTTGGCGCCATGAAGCCCGGTACTGGAACATTCGCCGCAGGCATAAAGATTATGGATGGAAGTGCGTCCCCATTCATCCGTTTTAATACCACCACAACTATAGTGCGCTGCGGGAGCCACAGGAATCATGTTTACCGAAATATCAATCCCGATGGATAAACATTTCTGGTAAATATTGGGGAAATGTTCGGTGAACTTTTCCCTGGAAAAATGACGGCAGTCCAGCCACACATGTTCAGTACCGGTCCTTTTCATTTCACTATCGATGGCCCTCGCCACTATATCTCTTGGAGCAAGGTCCAGGCGCGGATCATATTTTTCCATAAAAGCTTCACCATCTTTATTCCGGAGAATTCCCCCGTCGCCACGAACAGCTTCGGTTATCAGGAAGGCCTGGCCTTTCAAACCCGGTTCAAATAAAGCGGTGGGGTGAAACTGGATGAACTCCATATTTTCAATCCTTCCTTTTGCCCGGTATACCATTGCAACACCATCGCCGGTAGCGATGGCGGGATTGGTAGTAGTCCGGTAAACCTGTCCATTGCCACCGGTTGCCAGCAGGGTGATCCCCGCAAGGATTGTTTCAATCCGGTTTGTTTCCAGGTTGAGTGCATATACCCCGTAACATTCAATACCGGGCGATGCCTTTGTGACCAGGTAACCCAGGTGATGCTGGGTAATGATATCAATTACGAAAGAATGTTTATTCAGTTCAATATTCGGTTGCCTGGTGACCGCTTCCAGTAATGCGCGTTCCATTTCCCATCCGGTAATGTCTTTATGATGTATGATCCGGAATTCCGAATGGCCTCCTTCCTTGCCAAGTTTGTAATCGCCATCCTTTTCCTTATCAAACCTTGCGCCCCATTCAATCAGTTCACGTACACGGTCCGGACCTTCCTTCACAACAATGGATACCACATTTTTATTACATAGTCCGTCGCCCGCAATCAGTGTATCCTCTATATGTTTTTCAAAACTGTCATTCTCCAGGTCGTTAACCACCGCAACACCACCCTGGGCATACTTGGTATTGGTTTCATCTGCGGCTGCCTTGGTCATGACAAGGACTTTTTTATCCGGAAATTGCTGAGCTACCTTGAGGGCATAGGTAAGACCCGCTATTCCTGATCCTATTACTAAAAAATCTGTTTTCATAATTCCTGTTGTAAGGCAAATTTAAGTGAAGGTTATAACACCTGCCGGGTATAAACCCGGTAATGGGCTACTGCACCGGTAACGATCAGTAACTGTGCAACTCCATAAGTAAACATAATGCAGAACCCTGATAAAGGAAACGACTGGTAAAATTTATTAATCGCCAGTAATGAGTCGGACAAAACAAATAACAAAGCCCCTGCCAGCATCATCCACGCGGCCTTTTTATGTGAACCGTAAATCAGTTGGATCGCAGTAAACAACATCAGGCAGATGGTTAAACCATAAATCCTTACCGGCCAGGTAAGCGCTCCCAGACCGGGTTGCAACAGTTTCATAAACAATACCAGGTATACCGCAACAGGAATGATCCATACCCAACTGAACGGGATGGAGGAGTTTTGCCGCAGCCTGTTAAAATAAATTATATAAAAGATATGGGCCAGTAGGAATGAGGAAAGACCAATGATAAAAAACAAGGGGACCCGCGATTCAAAAAGGAGAAACACATCACCCAGCCAGGAGAAGATCAGTGCAATGGTGATCAGGCTGCCACCAGCTTTCCGATCCGGAAGGGGCTGGCTGAGATACCAGGCTGCGAGTCCGATCATCAGCAAAGGCTTGGTCAGGAACCTGGCGAATGGAATATCAAACAGGATCGCAAGCAGTTCGGCCGACAATGCAATCCAGAACAGATATAACCAAACCCTTGAATAATTTTGTTTCAATATTTTATTTGAAAGATGGAATCACAACGTTACCAGCTGTAACATTTCGGATGATTATCACAAACGGTTTACAAAGCCGGTTCAATCCACGCCTCACTTTCTTTCAACAGCTGGATTAGTTCTTCCACGGCAGTATCACTGTTGACATTTCTTTTCATCACTTCCTTGCCTTTGTACAACGTGATCTTTCCGGGCCCGCTTCCCACATAACCAAAGTCGGCATCGGCCATTTCACCCGGACCATTAACGATACATCCCATGATGGCGATCTTCACCCCTTTCAGGTGATTGGTCACCGAACGGATCCGGGCCGTGGTTTCCTGCAGGTCGAACAAGGTGCGGCCGCAACTCGGGCAACTGATGTATTCCGTTTTGGAAATCCGGGTTCTTGTTGCCTGGAGTATACTGAATGCCGTGTTATTGGTGAACTGATAAATATTATTTACATCGAGATAAGTGCGACCCGTACTCTGGATCTGTTCGAGCCTTGCACTATATCCCAGGCAGATCCCGTCGCCAAAACCATCGAGTAATAAAGCACCCGTCTCCGTTGCAAAGTGGATCAGGTGTTCATCGGGTGTGGCCCAGCTGCTGTCGGTTGTTAGGATTACAGGGTTCATGATCTGCCTCGATAAAAATTTGCTGATCGCCGTCCGGCAGGTTTGCATTGCATTACTTTTTGTGCTGCTGATGCAGATCACCACGGTTGGATCATTTAACTGGTCCCAGTAAGGATATTCCTGCCCGTTGTTTTTTTCCGGCAGAACTGATTCCGCATCGACCATTACAAAATTCATCACCGGACTTTTGAAATCGGCCATGGCATAACCGCTGTCCTGGAAGATGGGGAAATATTTGTTTTTGTCTTCCGCTTCTGCCCATGCAGCCGGAGTAACAATCATTTTCAGCGTGCCCGGTAACGGGAAGGGAAGCACCTGGTGACCGGCAAATATAAAATCGGCTGCCGCATCACGGATGGTCCATTTATCTGTTACATCGTCATAATAATAACCGATGCTCTGAAGATCTGTGGCAGTGATCTTTTCTATCTTGCTGAGATCGGCCACTACCACCGGCACCTGCCTGCCACCAATATTACCGACAGGATTTGTGATCCTCCGTTTGTAATGATAGGGATCGTAGGTAAGGTTGGCCGGGATTAATTGCTGCTGTATGGTGTCAACAAAAACCGCTTTGGGATATCGTTCCACCAGGTCTTTACACACGGGAATTTCAAACTCGGGATCTTCTGTCAGCGAAACCCTGATGGTATCGCCAATACCGTCTTCCAGTAAAGTGCCGATGCCGATTGCAGATTTGATCCGGCCATCCTCCCCGTCGCCTGCCTCCGTCACACCCAGGTGCAGCGGGTATGCTTCACCAAATTCGTCCTGCATAATACTTACAAGCAAACGGTACGCCTGTACCATTACCTGGGGATTACTGCTCTTCATGCTCAATACGATATTGTGATAATTCTCGTACCGGGCGATCCGCAAGAACTCCATTGCACTTTCCACCATACCCATTGCCGTATCACCATAACGGCTCATGATCCGATCGCTCAGGGACCCATGGTTGGTACCGATCCGCATAGCCGTTCCATATTCCTTACAGATCCTGACCAATGGAGTAAACCGTTCGCGGATGCGGTCGATTTCTTCTGCATAGTCAGCATCAGTATACTCAATCAGTTCAAATTTTTTTTTGTCAACATAGTTACCCGGATTCACCCGCACTTTTTCAACAATGCGCGCAGCGATTTCTGCAGCATTGGGGGTAAAATGGATATCAGCAATCAGGGGTGTATTATAACCGCGCCGGCGAAGCTCATCGCGGATAACCCGCAGGTTCTCCGCTTCTTTTTTTGATGGAGCTGTGATCCGCACCAGTTCTGCACCCGCTTCAATACAACGGATGGTTTGTTTCACTGTTGCCATGGTATCCATGGTATCGGTGGTAGTCATGGTCTGAACCCTGATCGGGTTGAAATTTCCAACCGACAGATCACCGATTTTCACTTCGCGGGTGGGGAGGCGTTTATATTCAGTAAGGGAAGTTGTATACAATTCCATAAGTGGACTGCCCGGGGGCATTGATAATTGGGCAAAAATAACACTAATTACCAGTCCTTCCCAGTACCACCGCCTTGTTTGGCTTTTTCTTTCTGGAGCCGCTGCTGTACCTCTTTTTCCTTCTGTTCCAGCAGTTTCAAACGCTGTTCTGCTTCTTTCTGGTTCATCTGGGGCTGGGGCTGGGGTTGTTTCTGTGGTTTGTTTTGTTTTTTTGGTTCGTCTTTCTTTGGCTGCTGCTCCTGTTTTTTCTTCTCCAGCTCTTTTAATGCTTTCTGGAGATTTTCCCTTGCCTGGGTATCGGCAGGGTCAAGGCGAAGCGCATTTTTATAAGCATCAATACTCTCTTCGGTTTTGCCCAGGCCGGAAAGGATCACGCCCTTATTGTACTGGCTTTTTGACTTCAGGTCGTTATCGGTTGTTTTGAATGAAAGGTCGTCAAGTTCGCGGATGGCGGCCGATTGTTTGTTCTGCCGGTGCATCGCACTTGCCTTATTGTATTTGCTGTTCAGATTGGCGGGATCTTTTTTCTCAGCCTCAGTAAAGGAAACTTCGGCCTGTGAATATTGTTGCTGCCGGTAAAGCTCGTTGCCCCGGCGGAGGTCCGACTGTGCATCCTGGGCCTTCAGGGCCAGGCAAAAAAAGGTTAATCCCGTCAACATCAATAATTGTCTCATGCCTTTATCTTTTTTGTTTCGGGTAAAAAGAATTCACCGATCAGCAACAGGAACATCAGTCCGGCAAAAATCCAGTAGTAAGTCCTGAAATTAAGAAGTGACACATCATCCGTTGCAAAACTTTCTATTTGTGATAACTGCTGGCGAAGTTTTGCCACTGCATCAGCGCTATCGTCCAGATGGATATAGGTTCCCCTGGTAACGTTTGCTATTTCTTTAAGTTCGTCTTCATTTAATTTGGAGATGACCTGGCTGCCTGTTTCATCCTTTTTATTTTCACCGGTAACCGGATCAGGGATATACGAACCTTCAACCGAACCAATTCCTACCGTACTGATCATCATTCCCTGCTCAGCCAGTGCTGTAGCGGTTTTCACGGCTTCGGGATCATGGTCTTCCCCGTCAGAAATAAGTATTACGGCTTTGAACCTGCGCTCGTTGGCATTAAACACCGAAGCGCTGCGCAGAAGGGCTTCGCTGATTACTGTGCCCTGTTCGGGTACGGCATCCGGACTGGCGGATGATACAAAAAGTGAGGCTGCCCCATGATCATTTGTCAATGGCATTTGCAGGTAGGCCCTGCCGGCAAATACAATCAGCGCGAAACGGTCATCAGGCATGGCATTCATCAGCCGGTTGATCAGTTCCTTTGCCCGTTCAAGACGCGAGGGTGGCATATCAGTGGCCGTCATACTGCGACTCACATCCAGCGCAATTACCACATCGATTCCTTTACGGGAAAGTCCGTCGGCCGGCCCGGGTTTCTGCAGGTTCATAAGTGCAAACACACCAATTACAAATGCGAGACTCAGCATTGAGAATTTTATGGCAAACCGGGTGGATGAAAAACCGCCGGTCAGCATCTGGATCAGCTTCAGGTCGCCAATCCGCTTAATAACTTTTTTTCTCCATCCCGCCCTGAGGAAATAAAGAGCTATGAACAGCAGTACGAAGGCCAGCAGCCAGATGTATTGAATATGTTGAAAGTGGAGATTCACTGGTAAAGGGATGGATGAATATGTCTCCGCTATATTACAAAGATTAAACCAGAGAATTACATTTTACCCTCCAGGAAACCAAGATGGCGGAGAATATCCGTGATCATTTTTTTCCGTACCTCCACCATATTGAAATTTTTCTCAGCCGATTCGATATTCAACACGAAGAAATACGGATGGTTATTTTCCCGGACCCATCCCAGTACCCAGCCGATATGCTTTCCGGTTTTAGCATCATATCCGCTCCATCCTGTTTTATATGCCAGCTGGTAATTGGTATTTTCCTCAATTACCATTGCGCGTTTTACTTCATCCTGGTAAGTTTTATAAAAAGGAAGCTGGTCGAAATACAGTCGCTTTACCAGTCCGAGTTGTTCATCGGGAGTAATCCGGAGCGAATTGTCGAGCCAGAAGGTATCAATCGGAGAAGTGATTTTGCGGGTGCCGTATTCCAGGGTATCGAGCCAGGACTGCATGGTGTCGCGGCCAATCCGGCGGGCTACTTCCTGGTAATAGGGAACTGAGGAAACGCGGAAAGCCTGGATCATGTTGAGGTCGTGGTTCCATGCTTCTACCCGTCGGGTAATACTGTCCCATTTAATGATCATGCTGTCGCTGCTGATGCGGCCCGTCTGCAGGCCTATCAGGGAATTGACTATTTTAAAAGTAGAGGCAGGCATATAAGCGCTGTCGCGGTAACGGGAAAGATTATAAACAGTGAATTCGCCGGTGCCATTATCCAGGAGGGCAAAACATCCTTTTACATTGTTTTCAGTAAAATATTTACCAATGCTTTCATCTTCATTTACATTATTCGGAGAGCAGGAAGAAAAAATAATGGCCAGTAAAAAGATGGAAGAGATGAACCTCATGTGCGGAATTTTCGCAAAGTTAACGGTTCATTTCTCACGATCACATATAGAACCCGCCTTTCTGTTTGGTATGGCGTACACCCTGGCAATCTTTTTTTGTAGCGGAACAGGAGGTGAATGTGGTGGCAATTACCAACCCTGTCATCAGGCACAGAACTAATTTTTTCATCCAAATAAATTTTGAGTGAAGCGACTTGTAAAAATAAAAGTTGGGTAGAATTAGTTCATCGGAGGTGAAACGAATATAGCGCACCCGGTTTGTATGTCGAAGTGCCTGGAAAAATATATTCCCAATGAAATGTTAAATGGCCGGATTTATACTGGATTTATTCGTAAAAATACGTGCCCCGGTGTCGGGGCACGTATTTATTGGGAATGATTACCGGGATTTCAGGAATAGCGTCCAGGGATCCCGCTTTCCGGAACTTTATTTAAGGATCTTCAGTTCTTTACCAACCTTGGTGAAGGCGGCGATCGCCTTATCCAGGTGATGTTGTTCATGGGCAGCACTCAGTTGCACCCGGATCCTTGCCTGGCCTTTTGCCACCACCGGAAAGAAGAACCCGATTACATAAATACCTTCTTCCAGTAAACGTGATGCAAATTGTTGCGCCACCACTGCATCATATAACATTATAGGTACAATGGGATGATCACCTGGTTTGATATCGAATCCGGCTTCGGTCATGTTTTTGCGGAAGTACGTGGTATTGAATTCCAGTTTATCCCGTAGATCCGTTGTTTCTGTAAGCATATCCAGCACAGCAATTGAAGCACCCACAATGGAAGGGGCAAGGGTATTGCTGAAAAGATAAGGTCTCGATTTCTGGCGAAGCATCTCAATCACTTCTTTTTTTCCTGATGTAAATCCTCCCGAAGCACCGCCCAGCGCCTTACCCAGGGTACCGGTAATGATATCGATTTTTCCCATCACACCACGGTATTCGTGCGTACCGCGACCGGTCTTACCAATAAATCCGGATGAGTGGCATTCATCGATCATCACCACTGCATCGTGTTTCTCTGCCAGGGCAACAATGCTGTCGAGCTGGGCAATGGTACCATCCATACTGAATGAACCGTCTGTAACAATGATCCGGCTTCTTGAACCTGCTGCTTCGATCAGTTGTTTTTCAAGATCGGCCATATTATTGTGTTCGTACCGGAAGCGCTTGGCCTTACAAAGCCGCACCCCATCAATAATTGATGCATGATTAAGTGAATCCGAAATGATGGCATCTTCTTCATTGAACAATGGTTCAAACACACCACCATTTGCATCAAAGGCGGCAGCGTAAAGGATCGTATCCTCCGTGCCGAGAAAATCAGAAATTTTCTTTTCCAGTTCCTTGTGGATATCCTGCGTACCGCAGATGAAACGGACGCTGCTCATTCCATAACCACGCGTATCGATCGCTTTATGTGCCGCCTCGATCACCTTTGGATGATCGGAGAGGCCGAGATAATTATTTGCGCAAAAATTCAGAACGGTGGCTCCGTTGACTTCGATTTCGGGTCCCTGCGGACTATTGATAATCCGCTCTTTTTTAAATAATCCTGCTACCCTGATTTCCTCTACTTCCCTGCCAATACGATCGGCGAATTTTCCATTCATAGTGTAAATTTTGGCAAATATATTTTAATGTGACGATCATCCGGCTGCATTTTAACCCCCAAAAGGCGCTGTTCATCCGGCATTTACAGCCGGTTATAAGGTTGTTCAGAAAATAATTGAAAGTTCTGATTAGTTTTGCTGTAACATTTGGACGCCAGCATGCGTCAAACCATTAAACCAACCGATATGCACCGGCGTACACTCATAATTATTGCGTTCCTCGTCTTCAGCGCGGGCGCCCTGGCGCTGGCCTGGCCCCGGCCCGCAAGCCCATCCTGCCAGCAGGATTCCTGCAGCAAGGATATGGAGTCAATTGACCAGCCTGAAAAAACCTCAGGTAAACTGCTTTGGGAATCCCTGCCCAGCCAATTTTTCTCTTCCTTCTGAAAACACCCCGGATATTATGGGGTTTGAGGGCCATTCCGGCCACTGTGTAAAAAAATTTCCGATTCCACTGTAACATATCGGGTTTGTCGCCCGTATTACTTAAAATACCGTGAGGGTGCAGTAAATTCGCCCTGCAACGGAATACCGGCTGTTTTATGACTGAAAGGGACTATAACGAATGTGTCAGCACATATGCTGATAATGTTTACAGGTTCATCCTGAAAAATCTCCGGCACGAGGAAGATGCAAGGGATGTGGTGCAGACTGCATTTGAAAAAATGTGGCGTAACCGGGAGGAGGTAGATGCGGCCAGGTCGAAATCTTATCTTTTTACGGTGGCTTACCACCAGATGATCGATCATATCAGGAAGGTAAAAAGGGTGCAGCTGAAAGAAGATTTTAATGAGAACCTGAGTGTGCAGGACAAACCGGGAAATAACCTGAAGAAGGTGTTGGAAGATGCACTGGCACGTTTAAGCGAAACGCAACGATCGCTGGTATTGCTGAAAGATTATGAAGGATATAGTTACGACGAGATTGGAAAGATAACGGGACTGAGCGAAAGCCAGGTGAAGGTTTACCTGCACCGTGCCCGGGTGCAACTGAAGGAATATTTAGTCAAAATTGAAAATGTTATTTAGCCCGGGCTCAACCCCTGCTAATATTTAATATGAATATCAACCGCGATAACTACGAAGAATTCTTTATCCTTTACGGGGATAATGAACTGAGCAGCGAGGACCGCATCCGCGTTGAAGAATTTGTGCGCGAAAACAATGACCTTGAACCGGAGTTTGCGATACTGAACCAGTTAAAGTTTACTCCGGACGAGGAGTTATCATTTACAAATAAGGAGTCACTGCTGCGGGTTTCCGGCAATTCTTTTTCCAGGAACCAGGAATTGTTACTTCTTTCGGTTGATAACGAACTTTCCGCAACTGACCAGGCTGAGCTGGCTGAATTGCTGAAACGCGATTCCGATATGCAGGCGGAGCTGGCGCTCTACAAGAAAACAAAGGCCGATCCCAATGACCGGATCGTTTTCCCCGATAAAACTTTATTGTACCGGAATAATGAACCAGCCCGCGTGGTACCATTTGGCTGGCGTCGTTTTGCAGCTGCAGCCGCGGTCCTTATTGCTGTGTCGGTTACTGCATTTATTGTCTTCAATGATAAGGATAATGCGGGGCTTGCAGTTACAACAACACCGCAGGTGAAAACAACTGAACCGCTTACCGGCACAGCAAAAACCGGATTACCGGTGGTGAAACAACCTGTTGGTATAAACTCCGGGGCAGAGGTTATTGATTCACCGGTAACCAACCCAACTTATAATCCAGCGCAGGAAGTGTTGGTTGTTGGACATAAGAATGCTGATAAAAAAACAATTTCCCCTGTTAAACAAAATCAGCGTCCACAAAACATTATTAAGGAAGAAGTAGCCAGGAAGAATAATGAATTACCATCACCGGTGCAAAATCCGGGCGTAAACATTCCTGTAAACGAAAAGGAAAATATTGCAGCTGCTGATAAGCTGAATAAAGTGCCAACAGTAACACCTAAACAAATAAATCCCGTTACAACTGTAACACTAAAGCCAGATGATCCGTTACAATTAGTAGTAATCAAACAACCTGATCCTGCAGATGAAACAGAGGATCAGGGCCATTCTTCGAAGAAAAGCAAACTCCGTGGATTTTTCCGGAAAGTTACACGGACGTTTGAAAAGACTACTAACATCAAAGCAACCGATGACGAAGACCGGTTGTTGTTAGGAGGATTGGCGATCAGGCTTTAACCCATTTTAAATAAAATTTTATGAAGAGGATCTTTACCCTGTGCATCACAGTATGCACAATGTTGACCAGCATTGCCCAGACAGACACAACCGGACAACAAAACCCTGACACTCTCAAGATCGGCGGGATGGTGATCATCCGCGAAGCAGGAAGTAAAAGCGAAGACAGCACCAGGAACCGTCATGGTATCTTCAAAATCAGCGGTCGTAAACGTAATAATGACAAACCCGCCAATATCAGCACCAACTGGTGGATCCTGGATCTTGGGTTTGCTAACTGGAATGATAAAACGAATTATGCCAGCGCACAAACACAGGCATTCGCTCCCGGAGCAACTGAAGACAACCTGAAACTCAGGGGAGGTAAATCCAGAAGTGTAAACATCTGGGTGTTCATGCAACGGATCAACCTGATCAAACATGCGGTGAACCTGAAATACGGACTGGGCCTGGAACTGAACAATTACTTTTTTGAAGACAAGGCCACCATGTTCACCAAGAATCCAACCATTGTCGATATCGATGGATTCAAGGATCTCAGCCCAAGCAAAAACAAACTGGCAACTGATTACCTTACCATGCCGGTGATGCTGAATTTTAATTTCACTCCCAATAAATCACGCGCCTATGGACTCAGCGCCGGGATCAGCGCAGGTTATCTCTACAGCTCCCGCCAGAAGACAAAGGCCGACGGTGATGTGAATAAAGTAAAGAGCGATTTCAATCTTCGCAAATGGAAGCTTTCCTATGTGGGCGAAGTATCACTCGGAGTGATCAAACTGTATGGTTCGTATGCTTTCAAGAATATGTTTGAAGACGGACTGGATCTTCAGCCATACACGGTGGGCCTGCGTTTCAGCAACTGGTAGTGGATCTACGTGTGATTTTGGTAATGTTCCCGCTGTTACTTAAAGTACCGGGGCTGACACTGAACCAGATGTAATTGACATTAAAGAAAAAAATAAGCGATACCCGACCTTTTTTTAAAAATCCCGCTGGAAATCTACAGCGGGATTTTTCTTTGTTTCCTCTTTACCTAATGCGTATACTTGTAAAGTTTTCGTTAAAGAAATTTTACGCATACTATTTTTATCCGCATCCCGTTAGAAAAACATATTTGATTCCATGAAAAGTGTTGCTGTTCTCCTAACCTTTATTGTCGGCAGCGGACTGCTTATCACTTCACCCTCACGGACAGTGATGGAACCCAGGCCCGAACTTACCAAACGACCACATAAAGCTGGTCCGGTTGGTACTGTTTCCATCGTCATTGACAAATCGGATTACGAACTCAGCATCTACGATGAAAAAGGCTGGTATGCCACATACCCTGTAGTCTTCGGAAACAATTCACTAGACGATAAAAAAATGGAAGGCGATAAAAAAACGCCGGAAGGCAGGTTCCATATCACCAATAAAAAAGTGCACGAGAAATGGCATCGTTTTATGGGGATCGATTATCCTACAAAGGAAAGCTGGGACCGCTTCAGGCAACGTAAACAAAATGGAGAGATCCCTTCCAACGCCAGCATTGGCGGATCAATTGGTATCCATGGTACATGGCCTCATGAAGACTTCATGATCGACAAATTCAAGAACTGGACCATGGGTTGTATCTCCATGAAGAATGCCGATGTGCAGGAAATCTTCTCATTTATCCCTTCAGGAACCGAGGTCCTTATCCGTAAATAATACCTGACCATTTCAGCAACAGCCGAAAGCGTCACCCATCAGGACACCTTCCCATCCACCTGCTCCATTAAACTTTCCCGTTTTTAATTTCTTCCACCACACCCGGATCAAGTAAGGTACTCGTATCACCCAGGTTATTGAGTTCGCCTTCGGCAATCTTTCGCAGAATACGTCGCATGATCTTCCCACTGCGCGTCTTGGGCAAGCCACTTACAAACTGGATCTTATCGGGTTTTGCAATGGGTCCGATTATCCGGGAGACTGTTGCCAGGATATCTTTTTTTGATAATTCAAAATCGTCTCTTTTGCCCGTGAAGATTACATAGGCATAAATACCCTGTCCCTTGATATCATGCGGATACCCTACCACCGCGCTTTCCACCACACCCGCATGCATATTGATTGCATTCTCCACTTCGGCGGTACCAATACGGTGGCCGCTTACATTTAATACATCGTCGACCCTTCCGGTGATGCGGTAATTACCTTCGCTGTCGCGCAAAGCCCCGTCGCCCGTAAAATAAAGATCCGGATAGGTGGCAAAATAAGTCAGCCTGCAACGTTCATGATCACCATAGGTAGTCCGCAATATTCCAGGCCATGGAGCCCTGATACATAAATTACCTTTGAAAAAACCATCATCGCCGGGCTCGGTAACCTCCTGTCCTTTTTCATCCACCAGTAATGGCTGGACCCCAGGCATGGGCAGGGTAGCCCATGATGGCCGGGCCGGCGTAACTCCTGCCAGGTTGGAAATCATTATGCCACCTGTTTCTGTCTGCCACCAGGTATCCACCACGGGTGATTCCTTTTTCCCGATCTCCTCATCATACCAATGCCAGGCTTCTTCGTTGATGGGTTCACCCACGGTACCAAGTACCTTCAGCGAAGAAAGATCCTTACCACGGACCGGGTCCAGACCAAATCCCATCAGGCTGCGAATGGCTGTGGGCGCGGTATACAGGATATTGACCTTATACTTCTCAATAATCTCCCAGAACCTTCCTGCATCGGGCCAGGTTGGTACTCCTTCAAACATCACACTGGTAGCACCCGCACTCAGTGGTCCGTAAATAATATAACTATGACCCGTTATCCAGCCGATATCAGCTGTACAGAAAAACACCTGGCCGGGTTGGTACTGGAACGCATTTACAAATGTGTAATTGGTCCACACCATATAACCCGCAATTGTATGTACCACTCCTTTCGGTTTCCCGGTGCTGCCCGAAGTATAAAGTATGAAGAGCGGGTCTTCTGCATCCATGACTTCTGTTTCTACAAGACCCGGATTCTGTTCATCCGGTTCAAGTGGTAATGCTTCCGGTCCTTCGGCCACCGTGCGCATTTCATCTTCCCACCATACATCGCGGCCCTTAAGCATACTCACCGCAGTACGGGTGCGGGTATAAACAATTACTTTTTTAACCAGTTTGTTGCCGATCAGTGCATCATCGATCACTGCTTTCAATGGAATATCTTTTGCTCCCCTGTACGCACCATCGCAGGTCACGATGAAGGCAGCCTGTGCATCTTCCAGCCGGTCGGCAATACTCTGTGCCGAGAAGCCTCCAAAGATCACACTGTGAATGGCACCGATCCTTGCGCAGGCAAGCACTGCATATGCCAGCTCAGGAACCATACCCATATAGATACATACACGGTCGCCCTTCTTCACACCATTATTCTTCAATACCTGGGCAAACTGGCAAACCCGCTTGTGGAGCCGTTTGTAGGTAACGATCCTGGGTTTCTCCTCGGGATTATTGGGCTCCCAGATAATAGCTGGTTTGTCGCCCAGCGTATCAAGATGCCGGTCAAGACAGTTCTCCGTGATATTAAGTTTACCCCCGGCAAACCATTCCACTTTTGGTTCGCGGAAATTCCAGTCCAGGACCTTATCCCATTTTTTCCGCCACGTAAAATTACCTGCTATCTCCGACCAGAATCCTTCCGGGTCTTTAATACTTCGGTCATACGCTTTGTGATATTCTTCCAAACTCCGGATCTGATAGGGATAAAACATAGTTCAGTCAATTGTCCCTAAAAGTACGAATACAATCTTTTCATCGCCATACCACCATGAATTTGTATTTTAACGAAATGAACGAGACCAACAACATTCGTAAGGTTATCACCGCATCATCCGTTGGTACGATGATCGAGTGGTACGATTTTTACATTTTCGGGATGCTTGCCAAAACCATCTCCCTGCAATTTTTTCCCGAAGGAAATTCAACCGCTGCATTACTCAGTACACTCGCAATCTTTGCAGCGGGGTTTATTGTGCGACCATTTGGAGCACTTGTATTCGGAAGGCTGGGCGATCTGATCGGCCGGAAATATACCTTCCTCCTGACACTTGTACTGATGGGAGGTAGTACCTTCCTGATCGGACTGGTACCCGGATACAAGACCATCGGTATCGCCGCTCCCCTGCTGGTATTACTTCTGCGCCTGGTACAGGGACTGGCACTCGGCGGTGAATATGGCGGTGCTGCCACCTATGTGGCGGAACATGCACCGGTTAAACAACGGGGTTTTTATACCAGCTGGATCCAGACCACGGCAACCCTTGGACTATTCGTTGCATTGGGTGTGATCATGCTGGTGCGCACCAATATGCCCGACGACCAGTTCAACGCAGAATGGGGCGGATGGCGTTATCCATTCTGGATTTCGATCATCCTGGTGGGTGTATCGGTTTATATCCGGATGAAAATGGAAGAATCACCACTGTTCACCAAACTCAAGGCGGCTGGTAAAACTTCTGTCAATCCATTAAAAGAAAGTTTCCGCAACAGGGCCAATTTTAAAATGGTATTACTTGCACTCTTTGGTGCAGCCATGGGCCAGGGAGTGATCTGGTATACCGGTCAGTTTTATGCACAGAGTTTCCTGGAGAATAAATGTTTTATAGGATTTGAACAAAGCCGCACCATTATGTTATGGGCAATTGCGTTTGCTACTCCATTCTTTGTAGTGTTCGGATGGTTAAGCGACAAGATCGGCCGCAAATGGATCATGCTTCTTGGGATGCTGCTGGGGATCCTGACCTATCGCCCCATTTTCCAGGCATTTCTCAACAACAGTATTGTAACAAAAGAAATGGCCAGCCAGGCATCAGCAAAAACAGAAGCTGTGCAGGAAAAAACAACCAGCCTGGCGGGTGGAACAGGACATGTAACAGCGGTGTCACAACGGATCAGCCTGACTGACGGGACCGCATTTACCAGATTCCGCACCGACACCGTATTTTCATCAGGACAATTACATTCTTCAAACAATACCTTCCAGCAGGTTGAATTACCGCGACCGGTTTACTGGAAGTTTGTAGGACTGGTTTTCCTGCTGATCCTGTATGTAACCATGGTATATGGACCAATCGCTGCATTCCTCGTAGAGATCTTCCCCACCCGGATCCGTTATACGTCCATGTCGCTTCCGTATCATATCGGTAATGGGGTTTTCGGAGGATTGGTACCTTTTATTGGACTGTTGCTTACCAGCAGTTTCCCCGGCGATGACCTTGTGGGACTCTGGTATCCCATTGGCGTGGCAGCGCTTTGTTTTATCATCGGCACTATTTATCTCTCAAACCGGATTGACCCCGAAGTAAATGACTAAAAATAATATATGAATAAGTTGAAAAAAATGCTGGGACTGCTTTGGATGCTGGCGGGAGTCGCGGTTTTTGTACTCCTTGTAGCCGGGGCCGCAATGAATATAAGCAGCACAGGTAACCGGGATATCAACAACCCGGTTATCTGGGTAATTATCATCGCCATCTTTACCCCCATCAGTATTGGCCTGGTCATATTTGGATTTTATGCGATAAAGGGGGAATATGACCGTCTTCCGACAAAATCCACAGAAATTTAAAGGAGACTTAATCTGAACTATTATAAAAACTGTCGGTTATAATGTAATTTGCACCTCCATGACCGGCACTAAAACACATACAAAATTCCAGATGGCAGCGAGTATCTTTATGATACTGGCCCTTGTTTGGCTGACTGTCAGTGTTCCGTTTGTATATGCAGGTCAGCAGAAACTTGCAGCGGAGAAAAAAATTTCCAAACAGGTTCATCACCAGGACGAGGATAGTGGCGACCAGTCCTGCAATCCCTTCGGTAATAACACCGAAGAAAAAGCACCCTCTTCCGGTATCAATTCATTATCGGAAGAATTCCTGCATCTCAGCGATGATCTCTTCCATGCTGTTGAATTATTCCTGAGCCATCATTCCGTGCACTCGGTTGATGAGTATATTTCGTTCCACGGCGAAATGTTATGTCCTCCGCCCAACAGGTTATCCTGATCGCTACAGGCAACCTGCCTGTTCACTCCAGATTACAATTATTATTTAAGAACCGCTGACCGGATCATCTCCGGTAACACGAATTAACGCCGGAAACCCGTGCAATTGATTCTGGCGATTACCTGACACTATAACCCTCAGATCATGAGAACACATACTAAAGAATTCCAGCAAAACCTGACTCCCGAAACAGCGTTTGAAGTACTGGTAGACGGGAACAAACGTTTCGTCAATAACCTTAAACTGAACCGCAACCTGCTTGACCAGATGGAAGCTACGGCTGCCGGCCAGTTTCCATTCGCTGCTGTGCTGAGTTGTATGGACAGCCGCACAAGTGTTGAACATATTTTTGACCAGGGCCTTGGTGAGATTTTCAGTCTCCGTATTGCAGGCAATGTGGTTAATGATGATATTATCGGCAGTCTCGAATACGCCTGTAAAGTAGCCGGCTCCAAACTGATTGTGGTATTGGGTCATAGCCGTTGCGGCGCTATCAAGGGAGCCGTAGATAATGTACAGATGGGAAGCCTCAGCGGCCTGCTGGAAAAGGTTCAGCCTGCACTGGAAAAAACAAGTGCAGCAAGAAATGAAGTGTCCCACGATACTTATGTAGAACTGGTTTCTCATGCCAACGTGCTCAACAGTATTGAAGAGATCCTGGCTGGTAGTGAAATCCTCCGCACAATGTTCCTGGAAGGGAAGATTGGTATGGTGGGTGCCAGTTACAGCGTTGAAAACGGAAAAGTGAATTTTATAAAAAAGATGTTTGGTAAAGACGCGCAACTGGCCGAGCTCGAGCTGGCACGGTAACAAGAAACGATAAATTAAAAACTAAAATAAAGACCAATGTCACGTCCAAGTGTAAAAGATTATTTCAAAGGGTTCTCCAGTGATCTGCCCGCATCAATTGTTGTGTTCCTGGTGGCACTTCCCCTTTGTTTAGGTGTAGCCCTTGCTTCAAATGCACCGTTGTTCAGCGGTATCATCGCGGGGATTGTAGGGGGAGTTGTGATTGGACTCGCCAGCCGTTCGCATCTTAGTGTGAGCGGACCTGCGGCCGGTCTTACAGCCATTGTTGCCGCAGCAATCCTCAACCTTCAGTCGTTCGAAGCCCTGTTACTGGCCACCGTTATTGCCGGAGCACTCCAGATTGTTTTGGGTTTTGCCAAAGCCGGTGTGATCGGTGATTATGTACCCAATGGGGTAATCAAGGGGATGCTGGCTGCAATCGGGCTGATTCTTATCCTGAACCAGTTTCCCCACCTGCTCGGTGATGATTCACATTTTGAAACAGACGAAGGTGTAACACAGCAAAAAGGAAATCTGTTTTCCAATTTTATCAACGCCTTTGCACATATCACTCCGCTGGCGATGATTATCGGTGTGGTATGCCTGCTTACCTATTTCGGCTGGGAGAAACTCGTCTCAAATAAAAAGGGATTTATCCGGCTGGTTCCGGCTCCGCTGCTGGTGGTATTTATCGGTGTGGGGATCAATTATTTTCTCACGCAGTCTGGTAATCCGGCTTTACGCGGCGACCACCTGGTAAATATACCGAAGGCTGATTCATTCAACCAGTTCCTTTCGTTTTTCACGATGCCCGACTGGGGACAGATTTCCAATACACAGGTATGGATAACGGCCGTAACAATCGCACTGGTAGCCAGTCTGGAGAGCCTGCTGAGTATTGAGGCAGTGGATGATCTTGATCCTTACCAGCGGGTAACCCCCACCAACCGTGAGCTGAAGGCACAGGGGCTGGGTAACCTGGTATCGGGACTGATCGGCGGACTGCCGGTCACCAGTGTTATTGTCCGTTCCTCGGCCAACGTTAACTCCGGCGCAAAAACCAAGATGTCCACCATCTATCACGGTATCCTGCTGCTGACATGCGTAGCGTTTATTCCAAATATCCTGAACCTGATTCCAAAAGCCTGCCTTGCGGCCATCCTGATTTATACCGGTTTCAAACTGGCAAAACCAGGCCTGTTCAGGGCTTTTTATAAAAAAGGCTGGGACCAGTTCCTTCCCTTTATTATCACCATCATTGCCATCCTGGTAACGGACCTGCTGAAAGGAGTAATCATTGGTATTGGTGTAGGGCTGTTCTTCTCATTCCGCAGCAACTTCCGCACGGCGGTATTTGTGGTGAATGATAATAATACGTTCCTGTTCCGGCTGAGAAAGGATGTAAGTTTCCTGAACAAGGCCATCATTAAACGAAAACTGGAGGAAGTGCCAAAGAATTCGGTTGTGTTTATTGATACAACAAGGGCCGACTATATCGACCGCGATGTTATTGAAACTATCGAGGACTTTATGATCGCCGCGCCGCTGAAAAATATAATTGTCGAACTGAAAAAAAGTAATATCAAGGACCAGGGCTTTAATACCCTGCTTGTAAAAAAGAATGAAAAGAATACCCAGATCATCCGTGAACACGATAAAGACCTGCAGGAATTGCCGGTGAATCGTTAATCCCGTATTTTTAATGCGAGAATGAAAAAATATAACCAGCTATTATTGTCAAATAAGGTATGGGCGAAGGAAAAGGTTTCCGATGATCCGGACTTTTTCAATCGCCTTGCCGATGTTCAGCATCCTGAATTTTTGTGGATCGGTTGCAGTGACAGCCGTGTGCCTGCCAATGAAATCACCGACACACAACCTGGTGAGATCTTCGTGCACCGGAATGTAGCCAACCTGGTAGTGAATACAGATGTTAACCTGCTGGCGGTACTTGATTATGCGGTGAATAACCTGAAGGTTAAACATGTGATTGTATGCGGACATTATGGTTGTGGCGGTGTGAAGGCGGCGCTTACCAACCACGACCTTTCGGCCATGCTCAATGTATGGCTCCGTAATATCAAGGACGTATACCGGATCCACCGTACTGAACTCGATGCAATCACCGATGAAAATATAAAATCCGACAGGCTGGTTGAGCTCAATGTGCAGGAACAGGTATTCAACCTCGCCAAGACAGCCATTATCCAGCGTGCCTGGAAAGTAAGGCAGGGCCCGCATCTTCATGGGTGGGTCTATGGCCTGAAAGACGGTCTGATCAAACCGGTTTTTGAGATGCCCGCCGGAACGCATATTGATGAACTCTACGAATACGATGATTTGTAAATACGTTGACTGTCCTGCCCCTCCGGGCGGGACAGCTTTTTTTATGTAGGTTTGTAACATGTCAATTGAAGTAAAAGACCTGCTGAAGGAATACGGTCCACAAAAGGCGGTGAACCATATTTCATTTAAAGTGGATAAAGGGGAAATAGTCGGATTCCTCGGTCCCAATGGAGCGGGCAAATCAACCACGATGAAGATCCTCACCGGATACCTGCAACAAACCGGTGGTGAAGTTTATGTTTGCGGGATCAATGTAAATGAGTCGCCGCTTGAAACAAAAAAACTCATTGGTTATCTCCCCGAACTGAATGCCCTGTATTACGATATGTATGTAAAGGAATACCTGGGATTCGTGGCAGAAGTATTTCAACTTAAAAATAAAAAGGCGGCTATTGACCGGGTGATTGAAACGGTGGGACTGACCATCGAATCAAAGAAAAAAATCGGCCAGCTGTCAAAAGGTTATAAACAACGCGTAGGCCTTGCTGCGGCGCTTATCCACGACCCCGAGGTTCTTATTCTCGACGAACCAACCACCGGGCTTGATCCCAACCAGATCATCGAAATCCGCGATGTGATCAGAAGGCAGGGTTCCAGTAAGACTGTGCTGTTCTCCTCCCATATATTACAGGAAGTAGAGGCAGTGTGCGACAGGGTTATCATTATCAATAAGGGTGAACTGGTTGCCGACGATAAACTCGCCGATCTCAGGAAATCAAATGCGGGAAGCCATGTGGTAATTGCCGAATTTGATAAAGAAGTGAATGAAGAATGGTTGTCCCAACTCCGGGAAGTCACTTCATTCAGCCGTTTAAAGGACAGGACTTATAAATTTGAAACCAGTGATGCGGCATTTGTCCGTAAACAACTCCAGGAACTGGCCGGTCAGCACCACCTGGACATTGTGGCACTGCAATCAGGCGCACAAAGCCTGGAAGATGTGTTCCGCAACCTGACCTCAAAATAGGCCCTGGGCAAACAGAACTTATTGTTTTGTACATTTGGCCCCTCTTTCCTTCATAGGGATTAAGGCCGGCTGACCGGATCAACCAGTCAACAATTAAAAAACAAGAAAAACTAAAGCATCGACCATGAGTTACATTTCCGAAATTTTTGCCAGACAAATATTAGACAGCCGCGGTAATCCAACCGTGGAAGTGGATGTATATACAGACGAAGGCGTACTGGGACGGGCAGCTGTACCAAGTGGTGCCAGCACCGGAATCCATGAAGCCGTTGAATTGCGCGATAATGATAAAAAGAAATATGTTGGTAAGGGTGTGCTCAAGGCGGTGAAGAATGTAAATACGATCATTGCTCCTGCCCTGCTTGGTTATGATGTATCGGACCAGACCGGTCTCGATGCGATGATGATCGAACTGGATGGCACCGAAAATAAAAGTAATCTTGGCGCCAATGCACTGCTTGCGGTGAGTATGGCTGCAGCAAAGGCCGCAGCGGAAGAGGCATCACTGCCCCTGTACCGTTATGTCGGTGGTACTAATGCAAAGACCCTTCCCATCCCGATGATGAATATCCTCAATGGTGGAGCACATGCTGATAACAAGATCGACTTCCAGGAATTTATGATCATGCCTGTTGGTGCACCAAGTTTCAGTGAAGGTTTACGTTGGGGAGTGGAAATTTTCCATTCGCTGAAAACTGTTTTGAAGAAAAAAGGATTTAGTACAAACGTTGGTGATGAGGGTGGATTTGCACCAAATATCCAGTCGAACGAAGAAGCCATTGATACCGTAATGGAAGCGATCCAGGCATCTGGCTACAAAGCGGGATCACAGATCATGATTGCAATGGATGCGGCGAACAGTGAATTATGGGATGCCAAAAAGAAAAAATATGTATTCCATAAAAGTGATGGCAAACAACTCAGCAGCGATGAGCTGGTAAAATTCTGGGAGAAATGGGTGAAACAATACCCTATCGCTTCTATCGAAGACGGAATGGCGGAAGATGACTGGGCCGGATGGAAGAATATGACACAGGCACTGGGCAGCAAGATCCAGATCGTTGGGGACGACCTGTTTGTTACAAACGTTGACCGCCTGCAAAAGGGTATTGATACCGGTACTGCAAATGCCTTGCTTGTAAAGGTTAACCAGATTGGTACCATAACCGAAACCATCAATGCGGTAAGCCTGGCCCAGAACAATGGCTACAATACTATTATGAGTCATCGCAGCGGTGAAACAGAAGACACCACGATCGCCGACCTGGCCGTTGCACTGAACTGCGGACAGATCAAAACCGGATCTGCATCCAGGACCGACAGGATCGCGAAATACAACCAGTTGATCCGCATCGAGGAGCAGCTTGGAGCAAGTGCGTTCTACCCAAAAGGAAAGATCAAATTCGGAAAATAAGCACGGATAACCTGCAGCTGGCAACCGGAAAATGTATATTTTTAGTTGCCAGCTGCATTTTTTTAACCTCCCATTAATGAAATTATTCAGTCATATTCCTGCCTGGTTGCGCAATAAATACCTGATTTCCATTGGGGTTTTTGCTGCGATCATGCTGTTTTTTGATAAAAATGATATTTTCACCCAGCGGGAGCGGGGCCAGCAACTGGAAGAGCTGCGGCAGAGCAAACAGTATTACAGCGACCGGATCTTTACCGAACGGCAAGAATTACAATTACTTAAGTCCAATCCGGGAACTCTTGAAAAATATGCCAGGGAAAAATACCTGATGAAAAAAGAAGAGGAAGACCTATTCATCGTGCCGGAAAAATCCTCAAAGTCCAAGAATTAAGACAACGGGTACAATAAGGCCGATACCCACCCGTTTAAGAAACGGACATTTCACTGGACACATTTTTTGGATATTAATGGTTTGCTAATGACAAAGTTTACTCCTGAGGAGCTGCTACAGTATTTGTACGCAGAGAGCTCCCCTGCACAGGCCGCTGCAATTAAAAAGGCGCTGGAAGAAGATTGGACCCTGAGAGAAAAGATTGCTGTTTTAAGTGCATCAATGGTAAGGCTGAGTACGATCCAGGAATCACCACGAACGGAAGTGGTGCTGAATGTCCTGAACTACGCGAGAGCAAGTTCAGAAGAGATCGTTAATTAAGCCCCCGCATTTTCCCTGTTAACCCGCTGCGTTGGTATCCGGGATGAATTCTGTATCGAATACAACAGAAGGCAGGTAATTTTGTGCGGTCATGACTAAGAAAGAGCGCTACGAATTCGTCTTCCACTATTTCCAGCAACACGTTCCCGACGCGGAAACCGAACTCATTTATGATAATCCGTACCAGCTGCTGGTAGCGGTGATCCTGTCGGCTCAATGCACCGATAAACGGGTTAACCTCACCACGCCCGCGATCTTCGAAAAATTCCCCGATGTAGAGTCGCTCAGCCGGACAAACGAAGCAGAACTTTTTCCATTTATCCGCAGTATTTCTTACCCCAATAATAAAACCAGGCACCTGATCGGTATGGCGCGTATGGTGGTGGAGGAATTTAACGGGCAGATCCCGATGACAGTTGACCAGCTTGTAAAACTGCCGGGTGTAGGTCGCAAGACAGCCAATGTTATCACCTCGGTGGTTGACCAGCAACCTAATATGGCGGTTGATACACACGTATTCAGGGTTAGTAAACGGATTGGACTTGTTTCACCAAAGGCAACAACCCCACTCGCTGTTGAAAAAGAACTCGTGAAAAATATTGAGCCTTCACTGATCCATATAGCACATCACTGGCTAATCCTCCACGGCAGATATATCTGCGTGGCCCGCACACCAAAGTGCCGGGAATGCGGGTTGCAACCGGCCTGTCTATACTTCCAGAAGAATATAGCGTTTCTTTAAGGCAGGTTGACGCCCTTACATTATTCAAAGTATTTCCCTACATGTAACGGGTGTTCTTCCACAGCGATTCTTTCGCTATTGAGTTTCTGCAATGCGTTACTTTCAACTTACTACACCCCATAAAATTTTTCGCTCACCGGGATTCTTTCATATAGCTATTTAACTCCACAACGTGTCTTCTTTCATTGCGTTTCATTCCAGATTGCAATTACACTTTACAACGTTTCTTCCTGATTGCATTTCATTCCAGATAGCAATTACACTTTACAACGTTTCTTCCTGATTGCATTTCTTTCACATAGCTATTGTTCTTCACGCCGCATCATTTTTCTCCTGTTTCTTCCTCCTTCAACCGGCGTTTTATTCTGTATAAATCCCAGTGATTTTCACATTGCCCCGCCCGTTGTCCGTCTTAATTTTAACTACGGCCTTAAACAAATTTTATGCGATCATATTATCCATTGCTGTTGTGTTTCCTGATTGATGTGGCTCAAACCATTGCCCAGCCTGATTTTCCGAAGTTGAGTTTTGAGGCGGGGCTTGGTGCGGGAGGCATGAATTGCCTGACTGACCTGGGTGGCAATAAGGGCAGGCAGGATTTTCTCCTGCGGGATATAAATGCAAATCATACACGTGCTGCCGCTACCCTGTATGCTGTGTTAAAGTATAAAAGTCGATTTGCACTTCGATTTGGTTTCTATTATGGTTCTGTTTCAGGAGCAGACTATTCACTGAAAAAAACGGATCCGGATCTTACGGGACGTTATGGCCGAAACCTGAGTTTCCGGTCAGGGATAACAGAAGCACATCTCGCAATTGAATGGCGGGTATTCCAGGACTGGTGGTATGGAGATGATGGAGTAAATATTTTCAAGGCGTCACTGCTGGGCGGTCTTGGATACTTCCATTTCAATCCCCGAACAAGGTGGAATAACCAATGGGTAAACTTATATGGGCTTCGTCTTGAAGGCCAGGGTTTTGAAGAATACCCTCATCTGAAAGCCTACCGGCGTACACAGGTGAACATTCCTGTTGGAATTATTGTCAGCCGTGGTTTCACCAATGGAACGAATATCGGGATTGAGTTAATTTACCGTTACCTGTTTACCGATTACCTGGATGATGTCAGTGGACGTTATATTGATCCTTCCCTTTTTTATAAATACCTGGACCCGGTGAACGCCCGGCTGGCAACACAACTCCAGTACCGAACCCGCGAGATTATGAATTCCGCCGTGCCGGTGAATCAGCCGAGGGGAAATCCAAAAAAAAATGACGCCTACTTCAGTCTGGTGCTGAAGCTTGGAGTTAATTTATTCCCGCTACTATAAATATTTACGGATCTCTTCCACCAGTTCGATCTTGGTAATGGGAACACCCATGATCTTATGATAACCTTTCGCATCGACCAGGAAAATATCCCGGATGATCTTTATTAACTGGCCATTATTGATTTCCGGAATCAGGATGGTATCGAAATTCTGGAGAATGGATCCAAGGTTTTTTGGGAATGGACGTACATACCGTAAATGGGCGTGACTGACCTCCAGTCCTTCTGCCTGCAGTTCCAGTACGGCCGATTTGATGGAGCCATAGGTTGAGCCCCATCCAAGCACCAGCACCTTTCCCTTATCCTTGCCGCTGTCGAGTTTTTGTTCGGGGATATAGTCCGCAATTTTATCAACTTTTTCCTGGCGGATCTTCACCATCAGCTGGTGGTTTTCCGGATCATAACTGATATTACCGGTGATGTTTTGTTTTTCGAGACCACCGATACGGTGTTCCAATCCGGGTGACCCGGGGATTGCCCAGGGCCGCGCCAGTTTTTCATCACGCATATATGGCTGGAGTTTTTCTTCTCCATGCCCCAGTTCCGTTTTGAATTTAACGTGGATCGGTGGCAGGTGTTCAGCATTGGGAAATTTCCACGGCTCTGCTCCATTGGCAATATAACCATCGCTCAGGAAAATTACCGGAGTCATATGTTGCACAGAGATACGCACCGCTTCATATACAGCTTCAAAACAATCTGCAGGGGTGGAAGCCGAGATAACAGGCATCGGGCATTCACCATTTCTTCCATAATATGCCTGCAATAAATCCGACTGTTCAGTTTTTGTGGGAAGACCGGTAGAAGGTCCGCCCCGCTGTACATCCACGATGATCAGTGGGATTTCCAGCATAACGGCAAGTCCCATTGCCTCACCTTTCAATGCCATTCCCGGACCGGATGTTGTAGTTACGCCCAGTGCCCCGCCATAGGCAGCTCCGATAACGGAGGTGATCGCAGCTATTTCATCCTCGGCCTGGAATGTACGGACCCCGAAATTTTTATGACGGCTAAGCTCGTGGAGGATATCCGAAGCCGGCGTGATTGGATAGGTACCCAGAAACAGGGGCAGACCGCTTACCTGCGCCGCAGCAATAAGGCCATAGGCGAGCGACTGGTTTCCCATTACCGAACGGTATTCGCCGGGTTCCATCCTGGCTTTTTCCACTTTATAGGTCGTGGTAAATGTTTCGGTAGTATCACCATAGTTATATCCGGCCTGTAACACTTTGACATTACTATCAAAGATCTCTGGTTTTTTTCCAAATTTCTCGCGCAGGAAATTGGTGGTATTTTCCATGTCACGGTCATACATCCAGTAAAGGAATCCGAGAACGAACATATTTTTCGCCCGGTCCTTTTCTTTCATACCCATGGTGAAATCCTTCAATGCTTCACGGGTCATCTTGGTGACATCCATACGGATCACCTCATAATTTTCAAGGGAATTGTTCTCCAGCGGATTCTCCCCATCGGGATAATTGGCCAACCGCAGGTTACGTGAATCAAATCCGTCGGTATTTACGATTATCCGTCCACCTTTTTTCAATGCCCCAAGGTTTGCCTTCAATGCGGCGGCATTCATTGCCACCAGCACATCGCAGGAATCACCGGGAGTAAAGATGGGATTACTGGAGAAACGAAGCTGGTAACCGCTTACGCCCGGAAGGGTTCCTATCGGGGCGCGGATCTCAGCGGGGAAGTCGGGGAAGGTAGACAGGTCGATGCCCAGCATCGCGGTATTATTGGTGAACTGTGTACCTGTAAGCTGCATACCGTCACCGCTATCTCCCGCGAATTTTATTACTACCTCCTGAAGGACCTCCTGTTTACGACTACTCATTATTGAAAATTGTGGCTGCGAAACTACAACAGTTTCGTGTACCGAAGCCGGTATTCCGGCTTAAAGTACTTACGAATAAGGGTAAAAAGCCCTTTTGACGGGTACGGGGGTGATCCGATAACCACGGAGGGACGACCTCCCCACGAATTTATACTTAGAAAATGATGGATGGCCAGTAAATAAACGTATAATTCTTTACATTGCTGTTTCTCCAAAATCAAAATCACATATGAGACAAAAACTGCTCCTGCTGGTCGCATGCAGTACCCTTACCACCGGTGCCGCATTTGCCCAGGCGAAACTGATCGAGAAAGTCACCAAACAAGGTGACGAACTGGTCATTCCTTATGAGAAATATGTTCTTCCAAACGGACTCACCGTGATTATCCACGAGGACCATAGCGATCCGGTTGTCCACCTGGACGTTACATACCATGTTGGCTCAGCCCGCGAAGAGATCGGCAAATCGGGATTCGCCCATTTCTTTGAACATATGATGTTCCAGGGCAGCGATAATGTGGGTGACGAACAACATTTTAAAATAGTAACTGAAGCCGGCGGTACGCTTAATGGTACTACCAATACAGACCGGACCAATTATTTTGAAACGGTGCCCTCCAATCAACTGGAAAAAGTGTTGTGGCTCGAAGCCGATCGTATGGGCTTCCTGCTCGATGCGGTTACCCAGAAAAAATTTGAAGTGCAGCGTGAAACGGTGAAGAATGAGCGCGGCCAGAATTATGATAACCGTCCCTACGGACTGGCAGCAGAAGTAATGTCGAAGAATATGTATCCTTACGGCCATCCCTATTCATGGCTGACTATCGGATATATCGAAGACCTGAACAGGGTAAATGTAAACGACCTTAAAAACTTTTTCCTGCGCTGGTACGGTCCCAATAACGCAACTGTTACCGTTGGTGGTGATGTGACCTCTTCCCAGGCCCTGAAACTGGTGGAGAAATATTTCGGTCCCATCCCATCGGGACCTGCCGTAAAGAATATGTCACCCATTGTGCCAACGCTTGACAAACATCGTTTCGCATCGTATACAGATAACTATGCGCGACTGCCACTGATGGTCAGGACCTATCCCACCGTCCCCAACTACCATCCGGATATGGCTGCTCTTGCCTGCCTGGCACAGATCCTGGGACAGGGAAATAATTCGATCCTCTACCAGCAACTTACCAAGAAACAGGTGGCATTAAATGCATCCTGTTTCAGCGGACTGCAGGAACTTTCCGGTTCTTTTACATTCCAGATTGTGCCTTTTCCCGGTAAATCACTGGCCAATATGTATTACCTGCTTGATAATGCACTGGACAGTTTTGAAGTAAAGGGTGTAACCGACGACGATATTGCAAAATTCAAAGGTGGTTATGAATCACAAATGATCAATAGCCTGCAAAGCGTGTCTGGTAAGGTTTCCCAGCTGGCCTCGTTCCAGACTTTCACCGGTAATCCCAACCAGATTGGCAAACTGCTGGCCATGTACCAGGCAGTAACAAAGGATGATGTGATGCGCGTATACAACAAGTACATTAAAAACAAACATTCACTGACAGTAAGTGTTCTTCCGAAAAGCCAGGAGAAACTGATTGTTGGAGAAAACAATTATGTGGTTGATACCTCCAGTTACAATCCGCCTGATTATGGTTATGCCAAACTCACTTATGTAAAGGCAACAGATAATTTCAACCGTTCTGTCACTCCCGGAAACGGCGCAAATCCTGTGGTAAAGGTTCCCGCTTTCTGGACAGAAGAATGGGCTTCAGGAATCAAACTCATCGGAACGGAGAATGATGAGCTGCCCACCGTTACACTTGCAATCAAGATCCCGGGCGGCCATTTCATGGAAGCCAATAATCTTTCCAAAGCAGGTATTGCATCGTTCTTCACCGACATGATGAATGACGATACAAAAAATTATACCGCTGAATCAATGAGCCGCGAGTTGCAGAAACTCGGCAGCACAATCAACGTATACAGTGACAATGAGAACATCACATTCCAGGTCCAGAGCCAGAAGAAAAACCTGGACGCAACCCTGAAACTGCTGGAAGAAAGGATCTTTAATCCAAAGTTCACCCAGGATGCCTTCACGCGTTTCCAAAAGCAGATACTGGAAAGTTTCAAAATGTCGAAAACACAACCAGCCGCTGTGGCGGATGAGGTGTTTGCAAAAGTGAATTATGGCTCCGGTCATATCCTTGGAATTTCCGGAGAAGGAACAGAGGAAACAGTTGCTGCCCTCACCCTTCCTGATATCCAGTGGTACTATGATAACTACATGACTTCGCGCGGCACCCAGGTAGTAGTGGTTGGTGCGGTGAGTGAAGATGAGATCCTCCCCAAATTGAAGTTCCTGAATAACCTGCCTGATAAAAAGGTTACTATCCCTAAGATCGATGTAAACACAAAAGTAGAGAAGACAAAGATCTACCTGGTAAATGTACCGAAGGCAGCCCAGTCTGAGTTCCGCGTTGGTTATGTAACTGGCCTGAAATATGACGCCACCGGCGAATATTATAAATCAGGACTGATGAACTATGCGCTGGGCGGGGCTTTCAACAGCAGGCTCAATCTCAACCTCCGCGAGGACAAGGGATGGACATATGGTGCAAGAAGCGGATTTTCCGGTGACAAACAAACAGGCGATTTCGTATTCAGCTCCGGCATCCGTGCCAATGCAACGGATAGTGCACTGATAGAAGTGATCAAGGAGATCAAGGGTTATAATGAAGGTGGTATTACCGACCAAGAACTCGCCTTCATGAAAAGTTCAATCGGGCAGCGCGATGCACTCCGTTATGAGACTGGTTTCCAGAAAGCAAATTTCATTGGGCTGATCCTGGATAATAACCTGCCTCCTGATTTTGTTGACCAGCAGAACAAGATCGTTAGTGGTATAACCAAGAATGAAATTGATGGCCTTTCAAAAAAATACCTGAACACAGAAAAATTAAATATCCTGGTGGTTGGTGACAAGGAAAAAATACTCCCCGGATTGGAGAAGTTAGGTTACGAGATCATTGAACTGGATGCCGATGGTAAGCCGGTTGAAAAGAAGGCTTTCTGATCATTGCACTTGACAGTACAGACCAGGATCAGTAAGCGGAATCAACCGTGATTCTTTAGTTGGTGAAACCAATCATTGGATACAATCGCAAAACAGCGATCCAGATAAAAACGAAAGCCATTCCGTCGCAAGGCGGGATGGCTTTTTTGTTTAACTTCCCCACTTAAACCAAGCCAGCTATGTCAGTCGAACCAACCAAGTTCCGGCCCTTCGTTTCCCCTGAAACAAAAATGGCCGAGTTCACCCTGAAGTCGATCATCACCGGAGCTGTATTCGGAATCATCTTCGGTGCCTCCACTGTATACCTTGCATTGAAAGCAGGTCTGACCGTATCCGCGTCGATCCCGATTGCAGTTATTGCCATCACCCTGGGCAGGCGTTTCCTGAAAACAACTATCCTTGAAAATAATATTATCCAGACCACCGGTTCAGCGGGCGAAAGTATTGCGGCCGGGGTAGTGTTTACGCTACCGGGTTTCCTGTTTCTTACTGACGGAGGCGGCGACCAGTTCTTTAACTATATGACGATCCTGACCCTCGCCATATTTGGTGGTATCCTGGGCACATTGATGATGATCCCGCTGAGGAAATCGCTGATCGTAAAAGAACATTTAACGTTGCCCTACCCGGAAGGTACTGCCTGCGCAGATGTGCTGAAAGCCGGTGAGAAAGGCGGTGATTTTGCAAAGACTGCTTTCTGGGGACTAGGTTTTGCTTTTGCCTACGCAACATTGCAGAAGGTATTTCATTTTATAGCTGAAGTGCCTACGTACATGACAAACCAGGCGAACCGATTTTATCCCTCTGCACGTGTTAGCGGAGAGATTACACCCGAGTATCTGGGAGTTGGTTATATAATCGGACCGAAAATTTCCGGAGTGCTGGTGGCAGGTGGAATCTTCGCTTCCCTTGCAGTGATCCCTTTGTTATCAACGCTGGTGGCACCTGATGTAATAGCAACACAACTGGTGAAGCTCGGCTACCTGAAAGACCTTGCCACGGCCGGTGGTAAAGGGGGCTGGGATCCGGCGGCCCGGACATTCGGCGACTTCTCTTCTGCCGTATATTTTGCTTACGTCAGGCAAATAGGTGCCGGAGCTGTGGCTGCCGGCGGTTTTATCACGTTGATCAAAACAATTCCAACTATTATCTCCTCTTTTAGCGGAAGCCTGGGCTCCATAAAAAAAGGAGGCGTCGCTGAGGAAACCCAACGTACCGACCGGGACCTGAGTATGAAGGTTGTTTTATTCGGAAGTATCGCGCTGGTTATCCTGATGGCCCTGCTGCCACAACTACCTGGAAACGGCATTGCACAGAAATTATTAATTGGTATTCTCGTTGTGATCTTCGGAGCTTTTTTCGTGACTGTTTCTTCAAGAATCGTTGGACTGATCGGCTCCTCCAATAATCCTATCAGTGGAATGACCATTGCCACACTAATGGGTACCTGCCTGATCTTTATCGCTGTTGGATGGACCGGTAAGGTATATGAACCAATGGCACTCGTTGTCGGCGGTTTGATCTGTATCGCGGCTGCAAATGCAGGCGCCACTTCGCAAGACCTCAAGACCGGCTACCTGGTTGGTGCTACACCAAAATACCAGCAGATCGCTTTGTTTATTGGTGCCATCGTATCATCAATCGTGATCGGTCTTACTGTGAAGTTCCTCGATAAACCGACTGCGGAAATGATTGCAAAAGGCGTTACTGATCACGCCATTGGTTCTGAATTTTTTCCCGCACCACAAGGCACTCTCATGGCAACCCTTGCAAAGGGCATCCTGTCGTTTAACCTGGACTGGCAATTTGTGCTTGTGGGAGTATTCATGGCCATCGTAATGGAACTTTGCAGAATCAAGTCACTGAGTTTCGCCGTTGGTATGTACCTCCCGCTGGCAACCACCCTTCCAATTTTTACAGGCGGATTGATTCGCGGCTTCACGGATAAAAAAATGGGTAAAGCAAAAACATCTGAAGAAGAGGAATTGGGAAAGGGTAATCTTTTTGCCACCGGACTGGTTGCCGGCGGCGCTGTGGCTGGTGTTATATTCGCTATACTGGCAGGGCTGGATGGTACCGCTCCGTTATTGAGAAAAATAAATATTGAAGAAGCACTGGAATCATCACTCGGCGTAGGCGGCTATTACCTCCTCGGTGTATTGTTCTTTGCCATCATGGGCTTCACCCTTTATAAAATAGGCACAAGCAAAAAGAATAACCTGGATGAATTGAAACCCTGAAAGGGTAAAGGTTGATTATAAACGGTTCGTCCCCCGCACAAATCTCAGCGATTCTTGCAGGGGACGAACTATATCGGTGACAAAAATTAAAAGTGATCGATAGTGGAGCGAACTGCTATCTGCAACAAAAAAAGCAATCGATAGTGAAACCAACTACTATCAGCGAAAAAATCAACACCTATCTATAGCTGGAACACCAGACTGCACGCGGCACCCACGTAATTCAAACCATCAGATAAAATTCATACTGGCATATTTGCCGCCAAGGATTTTTACCGGGTCTGCCTGTAACCATTTCTCCAGCACAGTGGCATAAACGTTTTTGAAATCAACGCGGTGTTTAAGATCACCGTCCTGCAGATCAGCCAGGTCGGGCATTCCATTGATCAGTCCCTTTTCCTTTAACCCGCCGCTTACAAGGAACATATTATTGGCAGTACCATGATCTGTCCCATTACTGGCGTTCTGCGAAACCCTCCTGCCAAACTCGGAGAAGGTAAACAGCAACACATCATCAAACCGGTTATTCGATTTCAAATCGTTTACAAAAGAAGAAACCGCATCATTCATATCCCTGAAAAGCCGCGACTGCTGCGCATCCTGGTTTATATGTGTATCAAAACTTCCAAGTGAAACATAGTATACCCGCGTATTGATCTGCGAATAAATCAGGCTGGCGATTGTTTTTAAACGATTACCCAATTCTGTTTTCGGATAAGATGCGGCTGTTGGATGTAGCCGGCTCTGCCGGAAAATATAATCAGCCGATGATAAAGTATCCGCCATGGTTTTGTACAGGTAGTCGACAGGTTGATCGGCTGAACCCGACTGGTGATCCTTCATCACATCCTTGAAAAATTTTTCATTGGCCGTTCCATAAAGTCGTGCCGGATCCCGAACCGCCACCGCCTTATTAATATCCCCCTTCATGGCAAGGCTCAGCACATCATCAATCTCAATTGCCTGGGTTGGTTTATCACATCCGCTGCATTGCGCATCAAGATACCTGCCGATCCACCCCGAATTTAAATACTGATCACTCTGGCTTGCACTATGCCAGATATCCATGCTCCTGAAATGTGACCGGTCGGGGTTTGGATATCCCACACTATTGAGCATTCCCAGGTGGCCATTATCGTACAACTCACGGAAGAACGGAAGGGCAGGATGTAATGCCGCGTCATCCGTAATCTTCAACGCCTTTGATTCTTCGATCCCCAATCTCGGGCGTGCTTTATAGTACAGGTCGTTCGACACAGGAATGATGGTATTGAGTCCATCATTCCCACCGCTCAGCTGGAGTACCACCACAACTTTATTACCCGCGGGTACCATTGCCTGGGCTTCAAGTGATTTCAGGAACTTCGGGATCATCATCGAAGCCGTGGCGAGCGATCCTAACTGAATAAATTCTTTTCTTTTAAAAAGCATCGATTGGCGTTTAATAATTTTTGAATGATACTTTCCAGTCCCGGCCGGCGAATCCTGATCGTATAAAAAAAACGAAATGGTCAACCATTAACGACCAGGCATTTTCCGGCCCTACTCTCAACAGAGCTGGTATTCCGGCGTACTCATGATCTGGATAGTTACTGAACGGATAAATGCCTCGCGGCTTGATTCATCTGATGACGATCTTAAAACGGATTCGCTTACAGCTGAATTGGTCTGCAACAAAACAGCAGCCATGGCATTTACCAGCCGCTCCCTTCCCGTTTTTGCAAAATATTTCTCGTATATACTCCAATCGATATCGGCATCAATCAGTTTCATTCCCTTGTACGCGGCTTTCGGTTTCACCTTTGCTGAAGCTGCAACTGCAGTGGCATCATCCATTTTACCCATCATCTTATCGTCATCCGCCTTGGGCGTTATATTCAATTCATCGCCATCGTTGAACAGCTGCGGTACCCGCATCCTCAGCATCAGCGTGCTGCTGTCGATCCATGTCCTTCCGCCTGGCCAGCCCGCAACATTGGGTGGCGAAAAAAGTATCTGGCCCAATAAGCGCTGCAATGTGATCAACGGCTGGTCGTCCTGCAATTTCATCGGGATCATTCGCTGAACTCCTACCAGGAGTTCAATGGGTGATTTTATTATTACACCGATATTCCGGGGTTCATAAAACCAGTCGCTGGTAAATACAAATTCAAGAAGCGTGGAAATATCATACCCCGATGAATAAAATTTGTCCGCCATCTGACTGATACGCGTTTCATCGGGAACGGGGTTGACAAGGAACTTAAACAATTTGGTGCAGATAAAATGGGCGGTTTGTTTTTGTTCAAGCAGGATATCCATTACATCATCCCCATCAAAGTCGCCGGTATTATTCAACACCGTTTTTGAATCGTAATCATGCTGGTTTTTTTTAAACACAAAATCGCCCTGCACATTGGCCGTCCATCCTGTAAACGCACGCGCCGCTTCTTTTACATCCGACTCGGTATAATTTCCCCGTCCGATAGTAAACAGTTCCATCAACTCACGTGCGAAGTTTTCATTGGGGTGGCCTTTCCGGTTCTGCTGGTTGTTGAGGAAATTGAGCATGCCCGCTGTTCGCGACACTTCTTTTAACATGACACCAAAATTTCCCAGTGCATTTTTGCGGAGAACATCCAGCAGCGCCTGTTCGTAAAAAACGTTCAGGTTCCGGCAGGCAAAATGGCCATGCCAGAACAACGACATTTTTTCACGCAGCTGCGCGCCACTATTCACCATTTCTTTCAGCCAGTAAATATTGAGGTTCCGTTCTCCTTCCCGGTGTTTCTCGCGGATCATCTTTTTCTCATCCGGTGTCAGTTGCTGTTTCTCCATCCGGCTGATCTGCTCCACTCCCATAAAAAAACCCTGCAGGTAACTGTCAGCTACATTGATATACTCGGGTCTTTTGGCAGATGCCTTTACAAGGGCTTTATAAAAATGCCTGGGGCTGTAGCGGGATAGGTCGTCAAGTTGTTCAACCGCCGGCCCGAAGCCTGCGCGCCACATAAGGTGCTGATTTTTCAGCTGATCGGATAGAGCCATTCAGGAATTAGTTTGCGTTATGACCTTAAAAAAAGGTACAGGTTTAAGACAACCCGCTCAATGTAGAAAAAACCTTGCCGGATCTGCTGATACTTTTGGCATTTCCGGCCAGAACCGCTCCAGGCGCGGGTTCCGGGTGCCTGCAAAAATGCAGTTAATCTTCGTAAAACTACGGAAGGACATTACTTAAGGTCTTGAGATCAGGTCACCCCTTCCTGGCATGTGTATTTACATAAAGGCGGACCTGCATATTCTCCAGGCTATCGAGTTTTGTTTTACGGATCATCGACTTCAGGATCGGCTGCCATTCGGCCTGTGTCCATTTTTCCAGGGGCTTTGCATCATGGCATTTAATGCATTTGGTAGTATAAATTACGCGGCCTGCCTCCATATCGGCTGCCGAACCAGTTACCGGTGTAACCAATGCGGGAGTAACCCCACCAATTGACTGTCCGGAACTGCCGGTTGAACTGTTTACCGGTGGAACCGGATTGTCTGCTGTAGTTACAGGAGAAACAGAGGGGCTTGTTTTACGGTTACATGCTACCAATATCAAAAAGGAGCAAATGAACACGAACAATATAAGTTTCATAATTACCTGGTGCGGATTTTATCAACCTATCAAATTATTGCCATAGTATTTTTCAAGGACCGCGGGTATGCGGATTCCATCAGGCCCCTGGTTGTTCTCGAGTAAACAGGCCAGTATTCTCGGAAGTGCCAGGGAGCTGCCATTCAATGTATGCAGTAATTGTGTTTTACCCGACGCGTCTTTGAACCTTGCTTTCATCCGGTTGGACTGGTATGTTTCAAAATTTGATACAGAACTCACTTCCAGCCAACGTTCCTGTGCCGCGCTGTATACTTCAAAATCGTAGGTAAGTGCAGACGTGAAACTCATGTCCCCGCCACATAACCGAAGGATCCGGTATGGCAATTCGAGACTCTTCAGCAATTCTTCCACATGATTGACCATCTGGTCAAGCACATCGTAACTGGTGGCCGGGTGAACCAACTGCACAAGCTCCACTTTATCAAACTGGTGAAGGCGGTTGAGTCCGCGTACATCTTTACCATAACTACCAGCTTCCCTGCGGAAACAGGGCGTATAACCCGTCATCCTGACTGGCAGTTCCTGCTCCTTCACAATTACATCCCGGTAAATATTGGTAAGTGGTACTTCCGAAGTGGGGATCAGGTAAAAATTATCTTCAGTGGCATGGTACATCTGACCTTCTTTATCTGGCAGCTGGCCGGTCCCAAACGCTGAAGCTTCATTAACCATCAGCGGTGGCTGGAACTCATCATAACCTGCTGCTGTATTAAAATCGAGGAAGTACTGGATCAATGCACGCTGCAGTCTTGCACCCCTTTTTTTATAAACCGGGAAACCGCTGCCCGTGATCTTATTGCCCAGTTCAAAATCTATCAGGTCGTATTTGCCGGTGAGCTCCCAATGCGGCACAGCGCCAGTGTAGAGTACAGGCTTGTTTCCCCCTTCCCTGACCAATACATTTTCTGCTGGTGTGCGACCTGCAGGCACCAGGTCGGAAGGAAGATTCGGTAGCCGGATCAGTGTGTCACCAAGTAATTTTCCGACCTTTTCCAGTTGGCTGGAAATGGGGCCCAGCGTGTCTTTCAGGGAAGCCACCTTACTCTTATGAGCCTCGGCCTCATCCTTCTGGCCTTTGGCCATCAGGGCACCGATTTCTTTGGAAGTGCTGTTTACTTTTGCCTGGGTGTTATCAAATTCAAGTTGCAGGCGTTTACGTTCGTCATCAAGCCGGATGATTTCATCCACCAGCTCGGGCTCCTGGAAATATTTTACGGCGAGTTTTTTCCTGACCTCATCGGGGTTTTGCCGTATTACCTGTAGCTGCAACATCTTTACGAATTTGTGGCAAAGATAATCGGTCTGTGTATTTTATCTTTGCAATTATGTTTGCAACTGACGACTTACAACAAAGGTGGTGGAACCTTGAAGCAAAACTGGTGGAACGCTTTGGTAAAAAACCTGATATGGAGACTATTTTGTTCCTTATCGGCATCCAGGAGTTTGGACATATCCGCGATAAGTTTACCAAGGAACAAAAACAGGACCTGATGCATGTGGCCATCTGCCAGTTGCTTACCCCCAGTGGTTATTATGAGCTGGAGCGGACCGACGAAGAGGGATGGCCCCATTACCGCCAGATTAAACAAATGCCCGATATGGACCCCATTGCACAGGAAAATTTCCTGAAAGACCATGTCCTGCTTTATTTTGAGGAGCACGGCATCTGAGTTACTTCCGGATTTTCAAACTGGCAGATCATACTATAAGAATCCATTTTACACCATAAAACTTTCAATTATGAGAAAAATCCTGATGACACTTGTCACCAGTTGTTTACTTAACATGGTCTTTGCCCAACAGGAGGTAGTTATAAAAAAGAAAGACCGGAAACGTGATGTGTTGATTGAAACCAATATGGGTGAAATGATTTTCCGGCTCTCAGACTCCACACCACTTCATCGGGATAATTTTATTGTGCTGGTCAAACGTCATTATTATGATAGTCTGCTCTTCCATCGTGTAATCGATAATTTTATGATCCAGTCCGGCGACCCCTCCAGTAAAAATGCAACGCCTGGAAAACCGCTGGGCGATGGAGATCCCGGTTATACAGTTCCACCCGAATTCCGCCAGGGATTGTTCCATAAAAAAGGAGTGCTGGCAGCTGCGCGGGAAAGCGATGATGTAAACCCATCACGGAGCAGCAGTGGAAGCCAGTTTTATATTGTGAAGGGAAAGGTATACACCAACAGCGGACTCGATTCTGTGGAAACCCGTCGGCTCAAAAAAAAACTGCCCGAGGCTCAGCGTAATGTTTACACTACGATTGGTGGTTCGCCCTTTCTTGACGGATCCTATACCATATTTGGCGAAATGATCAAGGGCTTTGATGTGCTGGAGCGTATCTCCAAAACACCCACCAGTAAAGGAACAGACCTGGACAGGCCGCTGCAGGATGTTGTCATCCTGCGAGCGAAACTGATCAGGCGTAAAAAATACAATTAATATAATGGACCGCGGTTACTGCCTGCCGCTATGTCCTTTTGCGAGCTGCTTTGATATGTCCTTCCGGGTTTACTGACCTGCAGGTGATGTCCCCGTACCTCCGTCTGCTCTCTTGTTCTCATCTTCCTGTCCGGTTTTCCGCTGACGCGATGCTTTTACCTGGGTATTACCGAAGCGGTAAGTAAAGTTTATCCGGAGCTGGCGGCTTTCCCAGCGACCGCTTGCAATACTCGTGATGCCGGTAAAATTGGATTCACCCTTCCACTTCATCAGGTGGAATATATCCGTTACCGATGCCTTCACTGTTCCCTTTCCTTTCATGATGGTTTTCAGGAATCCTCCGTCGATACCACCCATCGCAGCGCTTTTGAATGTACCCTGCCAGATCGATGGCGAGGTATAAAAGCCACTCAGCTCGGCCGAAAGGGTGGAATTGAGTTTGAAAGTATTCTGCATGTAAAAGTTAAAGGCAAACACATCAAGATTTACTTTTCTGTCGCCGCCACCAAAATCAGCCTTGTACTTTGAGTAATAGGAATTCAGGTTGACAAAGAAACTATACCACTTGTACTGGAACGGATAACTGATATTGAGACTCACGATATCCTGTGTGGCAAGGTTCGACTTGCTCATGAATGCTTTTGAGGTTTCTGTTGTATCAGGCAATTGGGTAAATATGTCTTTGACATGGCTATAATTCAATGCCGTATTCAATTTGTATTTATATGTATGGGTGATACCGAAACTGTTGGTATACTGGGGACGCAGTCTGGTATTACCTTTCATGGATGTATAGTCGTTGATCTTGAATTCAAACGGATTGAGATCCTGGTAAGCAGGGCGGTCGATACGGCGACTGAAAGTCAGCCCTATCTGGCTCATAGGATTCTTGTTAAATGTTACCGCTGCGCTTGGAAACAGGTCGGTGTAATTCCGGTTTAAGGAAGAATCGTAAAGATCGTAGTTGCCACTGTTGTTATTGTATTTAACACCGGTTGAGTTTCCCTCGGAATGAGTGTTCTCCACGCGTAATCCGACCTGGAACATAAACCCCTTATAGGCGCGATTATAATTTACGTATGCAGCATTGATGTTTTCGGTGTATTTAAACCGGTTGCTCCGTTCGTTATCCAATGATTCATTATTCCCTACTACATTATACCGTTTGAAATCATTGTCGGTATTTACATAGGCAAGCTTACCGCCAAAACCCAGCTTTCCTTTTCTGAAATCCTGTTCGTAGTCGGCCTTTAAGGAATAGATACTGATATCACTTGGCGAGATCATCCGGTAAATATTACTGTTGGAAGGAATCCGGATCCCATTCACAATATCAAAATAATAATTGGGCTGGAACTGATTGCTTCCAAGATCAAACACACCATAATCTAAATCGAGGTTCAGCACTTTTGATGCAGATTGTGCATACCTGTAATTCACGTTGAAGTTAACATTGGAGCGGTCGATCTTACTGTCGCTGAGCGCATCAAGAATGCGTGATGGATCAGTATTACCTTCTTTATAAATCTCCATCGGACCATTGGCCACCACTTCCATTGTTGAAATATTACCATTTACCATTGCGCCGATAGTGCTTTTTGCACTCAGGAAGTAATCGATCCCTGTTTTGAAATTATGGGTTCCTCTGTTCCTGAAACGTAGCTGGTTGTTCTGCATAAACACTGAGTCGGCCTGTTCCCGGTAAGATACCATAGAACTGATGTTCAACCCCTGGCTATAGTTATAATTCCCGAATACATTGATGCGGCTGTTGCGGTGGTTAAGTGAAAAACCGCCATTGTACTTGGCATAGGTGCCGATATTGTAACCGGCATTTACCGATCCGTTTGTACCGAATGTTTTATTTTTCTTCAGCCGGATATTGATAATCCCTGCATTACCCGCTGCTTCGTATTTGGCAGAAGGGTTTGTGATAAGTTCGATGGCTTCAATTTGTCCGGATTGTAATGACTTCAGGTAGTTGGCAAGGTCGGAACCGGAAAGCGGACTGGGTTTACCGTCGATGAAAACCTGTACGCCATTTTTACCAGCCAGGCTGAGGTTATCGTCCTTGTCGACCATAACGCCGGGTGATTTACGTAAAAGTTCCAGTGCGTCATTTCCCACTGCATTAATTGTTCCTTCCACGTTGAGGATGGTTTTATCTGCCATCACTTCCACGATTGGCTTTTTTGACGACACTGTTACTCCGGACAAAGATCCTTCCTTACCCGCCAGGATCTGGTCGGCCATCACCATATCGGTATTGGTTATTTCAAAACTTTTTGAAAGAAGAGTAGTGTGACCGGTGTAGGAAGTGCTCAGGAGGTAACTTCCAGGTGTAGTAGCTAAAGAGTACTTACCGTCTTTACCGGTGACAGCCATTTTTACCAGCTGACTGTCTTTGGCGTTCAACAGGCTAACCGTAGTTTTCTCCATCGGATTGCCCTGTAAGTCTTTTACAAGCCCTGTTACGTTTTGCGCCTGAAGTGCAGACTGGAACAGGATTGCTGTAAAAAACAAAGTAGTTAATTTTCTCATGTTTTGGTGTTTTGATAATGCTTCGGCAAATATATTCCCTACTGCTGACGCAACGAAGATGAAGCCGACAAACGGCTTATAATACGGTGTAAGCGGCATGCGGCTTTCGGCGAAATGCGAAAAAAGATCAGTCGATGGGCAGTTTGTCCGCGGGTTTTTCTCATATTTGTATATAAATAGCAATATGAGTTATCCTGAAAATTTACGGTATACAAAGGATCATGAGTGGGTGAGCCTTGAAGGCAATGTGGCTACCATCGGAATCACTGAATTTGCACAGGGCGAACTGGGCGATATAGTTTACGTTGAAGTGGAAACTATTGGTAAACCCCTGGCTGCAGGCGAAGTATTTGGCACTGTGGAAGCGGTGAAAACAGTCTCCGATCTTTTTCTCCCCGTTGCGGGAACCGTTACTGAGTTGAATCCTGCGCTTGCCAGCGCACCGGAACTGGTAAATAACGATCCTTACGGCAAGGGCTGGATGATTAAAATGAAAGTGGATAATCCGGCCGAAGTGGATGCCCTGCTGGATGCAGCCGGATATCAATCTGTTGTTGGGTAAATCCGCGTTGGTTATTTATCCGTAAATTACGTGGAGTGAAAATTGCACCATTCTTTTCACTCCATTACCCAACTATTTGAATCCCGGAATCACATACAGTGAACCTGAGCTTGTTGCATTATTGCGTCAACGTACTGACCAGTCGTTTAGTTATCTCTATGAAAACTATTCGGCAGCGTTACTGGGTGTTGTGGGCGCAATTGTGAGTGATCAGGAAACCGCCAGGGATGTATTGCAGGAAGTTTTTGTAAATATCTGGCGACGGATCGAATCCTATGATCCCGCCAAAGGCAGGCTCTTCACCTGGATGCTGAATATAGCAAGGAACGCGGCGATCGATAAGATCAGGTCGCGAGGTTACCAGGATTCCCTGAAAAATAAAGCCATTCCCGATAATAACGATTCAATCAACGGTGAGTTGGGCGTGATGCCCAGGGTAGATGATGTGGGGTTAAGAAAGGTATTGAGCACCTTGAAGGAAGATCACCGGGTGCTGATTGAATTATCGTATTTCCAGGGTTACACGCAGGATGAAATTTCCAGGCAACTTGACATTCCGTTGGGCACCGTTAAAACCAGGATAAGAAGCGCATTGACTCATTTAAGAACATTGATCAAATAAAGTGAACGTCCAGGCCTACATATTAAGTGGTATTGTCGAGAGTTATGTTCTCGGACTCGCTTCTGCTGAAGAGCAGGCAGAGTTTGAACATATGGCTTCCCGGCATCCCGAAGTGCTGCAGGCCCGGCTGGCGTTTGAGATTGCACTCGAACAGCAGTCGAAGACACATGCGATCCTTCCTCCTGAATCATTAAGGGAAGAAATCCGTTTACGGCTGTTCCCTGCCGGACAGTCGGGAGCAATAACTACGCAACCCGCTACCATCAAGGATTTGGGGGATTCGCATTCCGCACCTGTGCGCCGGATGAATTTCTGGAAATATGTGGCTGCTGCTTCTGTTGTATTACTGATTGGTAGTGTAATCTGGAATATTACAATGATCACTACTACCCGGGATCTTGGCAATGAAATAAAAAACCGCGATCTGCGTATAACCGCAATTAAACAGGAACTGGATACCACCATTAAGAACCTGGCCCTGGTCACTAACCGGCCGGATCTGCGGATGGCGGTGATGAAGGGACTGGAAATTGCTCCAACAGCCTTTGCTACCGTTTATTGGGATACAACTTCCCATGATGTTTACCTGGCTGCACAGAACCTGCCGGTTCCTGCCAGTGATAAACAATACCAGCTCTGGGCTATATTCAAAGGAAAGCCGGTAGACCTTGGTGTGTTCGATCTTAAACAGGATAAACTCCTGATCCGTGCAAAGAATGCACAGGGTGCTGAAGCATTTGCCATTACCCTGGAAAAAAAGGGTGGCAGCAGCCAGCCAAAAGGAGCAATGTACGTGATGGGTAAATTATAATATTACCGTTCCATCAAATCCGCGCAAAAGATCATCTCGTAAATAAACCAGTCATCTTCGGCAACGAAGACGTACTGGTTCTATAGTTGGTAAGAGGCCTCTTTTCAGGGGCTTCTTTTTTTACATTGAACTCCATCTTTTTTACGAGCAGGGAATGAATTATACTTGCAGGAAATTAATAGCAGTGATCCGTTTGTTTATTCCGGCAATACTTTTCTTCATTATAACAGTGGTACTTCTCACCCTTCCGGGCTCTGCATTTCCCGACGAAAACTGGATGGGAAAAATCCATTTTGATAAGTTTATCCATATTGGCCTGTTTTCCATGCTCACATTCCTTTACTGCTGGGGGTTTTACCGCAGGCATCACCAGGTGAACGCGCATGACGCTGAACGTAAGCTGGAGCAACGTTCGTTACTCCGCGCATTTATCTTAACAGCTATGGTAACTTTTCTTTACGGGATTATTATGGAATATGTGCAGCGGGATTTCATTCCGAACCGCTCATTTGATAGCGGTGATATACTGGCGGATGGAGCCGGATCCCTGGCAGGTTTTCTTTATAGCAGGTACAGGTTTATAAAAAAATAGACCCCTGTGGAAACAGGGGTCGCAACCAAAACTAACTGCTTATGAGAAAATTGACTGATTTATAATGAGGACTTTCGTCCTTATTGTTCTTATTTTGATAACGCAAATTTACGTTGAATAGTGTATCGCTTGATGTTAACGAACATCTAAATCAAAAACAACGTACTTCCACTTCTGGTCTCCGTAATTACACTTCGGTTACTTCAATTAAAGACCCGGGAAACTTAAAGAGCGTTTATCATCTGTCCTGATTCCTTTATCCATAAATCAGACCAAAAGTTAGAATGCAAATCAGCCATTCTATTAAAAACTTGTTAAGGCAGGTGAATAAATCCGGAATTTTTTGAAAATCAATGAAATAGGCCCTGGATCGCATTGCAGGGGCACAGAAGGGAGGCAAGGGACCGTGCCAGTCTGTCAAAAAAGAGGCAGGGCGATCATCATTTGGGGTGATTTTATGGAATCGTGGCAACAGACTGAAGATTTATTACCCCACTTCAAAGTCCGGCACGGAGTTCAAGCAGGAAGTTGCGGATCCTTCCGAGGGACCGGATCATTTCAAATCGTTCCTCTGCCTGTCTGTTACCCCTGAGGTATTCTTTAGCTCCTTCAATCGTGAATTTGCGGCGTCTCAGCAGGTCGTAAATCATAAAAAGATTTTTCACATCAGCTGGTCGGAAGAAGCGGTCGCCTTTCCCGTTTTTCTTCGGTTTAAGAATGTCGAATTCCGTTTCCCAATAACGGATCAGTGACTGGTTTTCGTGAAACATCAGGGCCACTTCGCCCATCGAATAATACTGTTTGGAAAACAGGATTTCATCATCCGGAATTTCGGGAAAGTCGCCGGCGGAAGGCATATCCTTGAGTGAACGACGGCCACGGCCCGATGGGTTTTTTTTCACCGAAGGTGATGCCGGAGACTGGCCGGAATGGAATGATTCAGGAAAGGTTTCTTCATTTCCTGGTTCAACGGAAGTATGTTCCGCTTCATTTACATTACCTGGCTGGTCCTTTACTGCCTGATCTTCGGGCTGGAACAGGGTGTCTGCAGATATTTCAATACCAGCATCGCGTCCTGACGAACTCTGAACCTCCAACTCCAATACAGTAATTGATTCCGGTTCATCTATAAACAGCCCGTCGTGTTTTATCTGCATAACGGCAGGGACTTCTGTTTCAGGTTCATGAGGAGCTGGCCCGATGCGATGTTGAAATTCCCGCTCCTGGGGTATTGGATCTACGTGATCCTGAATTTCCGGTACAGGAAAATCCGGTTCGGTGCGTTTCTGAATTGCTGGCTCTTCAGATACCGGCCCGCTGCGATCCTGTAGCACCTGGTCAGCAATCTCCTCCCGGGGAACCGGCTTCGGTTCTTCGGGTGCAACGAAGTCGAGTGTTATCTGTGAAAGTCCTTTAGCCATGTCTGTGCAAAGATAGGGGTCATCTTCATCAGCAGTTAATCAAAGCTCTGGTTGGAGGCTGCGGCCTGTTTCAACAGCCGGTCGAACTGTTCGGGTGTAAGGTCATTATAAAAAAAGTAAACCGGATCTATTTTATTTCCATTCTTATGTACCTCGTAGTGACAATGCGGACCGGTGGATTTACCACTGCTTCCAACCCAGCCGATTACTTCGCCACGTTTAACCACCTGGCCGGGCCGGGCTTTCACCCTTACCATGTGGCCATACAAGGTTTCATATCCATAACCGTGACGGACAACCACATAATTTCCATAACCGTTACCCATATTACCGGCAATGGCCACGGTGCCATCGGCTGTACTGTAAATAGGTGTTCCCTGTGGTGCTGCAAAATCCAGACCGGCATGCATCTTCATAGTCTTATAAACCGGATCCACCCTTGTTCCGAATCCCGAAGCGATGCGGGAGAGTTCTTTATTACTTACAGGCTGGATGGCGGGGGTATGCGACAGAAGGGCTTCCTTGTTCTTTATCAGTCCGTCGATTTCGTTATACGAAGTCAGTTGCACCCTGATCCGGTTGCCCAGGTTATTCATGATCGAACTGATGGACGATAATAATTCAGTATTACCCATTCCTTCCACCTTTGCAAATTCCTGCTGGTTTTCTATCTGTTTCTGCCTTGCACTATCGGGTATGGGGTTCGCTTCAAAGATGGAACGATAAACATTGTTATCCCTTTTTTCCAGTTCTTTCATCTGCTGATCGAGAAGGCTCACCTTATCCTGCATGGAAGTATACTGGTCTTCCAGTTGTTCTTTCTGTAAGGCCAGGATTTTTTCGCGCGGTGAACCTACAAACCGGAAAGCGAAAAAAGAGATGAGGGCAGCAGTTACAAGAGCGGCGGCAAGGAACCCGAAGATCCGGAGCATCTTTACGCGCAACGGAATCTCCAGCTTTTCATAGCGTAGAGTATTGGTGTTATAGTAATATTTGATTTTCTTCATACCAAAGCTTTCTTAGTCTGATTGCAGACTTCAAATGCCTTTTGATTTAACTTTGCGACCACCCGTAACAGGGGTAAACAAATATAGGGTGCATTTTAGCAAAAATCAACCCAATTCTCTCTTAAGCACCCTGGCCAGGTATAAAATGCAGGTTGGGTTGGTAAAATACCTTAGCAATGACTTCAAACGAAATACGTAAACAATTCCTGGATTTTTTCAAGTCGAAGGCGCACGTGATTGTGCCGTCTTCCTCCATAGTTGTTAAAAATGATCCGACACTGATGTTCACCAACGCGGGAATGAACCAGTTCAAGGACTATTTCCTTGGTAACCGGAAATCACCAAACCCGCGCGTAGCCGACACACAGAAATGCCTTCGGGTCAGCGGAAAACATAACGACCTGGAAGAAGTGGGGGTTGATACCTACCACCATACCATGTTTGAAATGCTGGGGAACTGGAGTTTTGGCGATTATTTTAAAAAAGAAGCAATCGCCTGGAGCTGGGAACTCTTAACAGAAGTTTTTAAAATTGATAAGGACCGCCTTTATGTGACGATTTTTGAAGGAGACGCAACGGAAGGCCTGCCCCGTGATGAAGAAGCATATAATGAATGGAAAAAGGTAATCGCGGAAGACCGCATCCTGCTGGGAAATAAAAAAGATAATTTCTGGGAAATGGGTGAAACCGGTCCCTGTGGTCCCTGTACGGAGATCCATGTGGATTGCCGCAGTGCGGAAGAAAGAAAGGCCACAGATGGAAAAACTCTGGTCAACAATGATCATCCACAGGTGATTGAAATCTGGAATAATGTATTCATCCAATTTAACCGGTTAAAAAACGGAAGCCTGGAACATTTGCCCGAAAAACATGTAGATACCGGGATGGGTTTCGAGCGACTGGTTCGCGTATTACAACAGAAGACATCCAACTATGATACCGATGTATTCAGCGGCACCATCAATACAGTGGAAGAGATCACCGGTAAAAAATACGATAACAGTGACAGCCGCCAGGCCGTGGCTTTCCGCGTACTGGCAGATCATATCAGGGCAATCAGTTTCACTATTGCCGACGGTCAGTTGCCATCCAATACAGGTGCGGGATATGTAATCCGCCGCATCCTCCGCAGGGCCGTGAGATATTATTATTCTTATCTCGATTTTAAACAACCCTTACTTCACCAGCTGGTGATGCAACTCTCGCTGCAATTCAAATATGTGTTCCCTGAATTGTATGAGCAGGCAGAGTTTGTTTCAAAAGTAATCCGCGAAGAAGAAGAGTCGTTCCTGCGCACACTGGAAAAGGGATTGAAAAGAATTGATGATCTTGTTAAGTCTGCAAAGGATGGTAGACTGGGAGGAGCGGAAACTTTCGAGTTATATGATACGTATGGATTTCCGATTGACCTGACAAGGCTGATCGCATTGGAGAACAACCTGCAGGTAGATGAAGCCGGATTTGAAAAAGCATTGAAAGAACAAAAAGACCGTTCAAGAGCAGCTACTGCTGTTGATACAGACGACTGGATCGAATTGGGTGACTCGGGAAAGACAAGTTTTACAGGTTACAGGGAACTGGAAGCGGAGACAAGGGTGGCACGTTACCGGAAGATCAGGGCGAAGGGTAAGGAACAGTACCAGCTTGTGCTGGATTCAACTCCCTTTTACGCAGAGAGTGGCGGACAGGTGGGCGACACAGGACAGCTTGAATTCCCGTCGGGCCCTGTGAGGGTGAATGATACAAAAAAAGAAAACGACCTTATCATACATTTCACAGATGAATTGCCCGCAGAGATTAATTCAACGGTGATTGCCAGGGTTGACAAATCCAGCCGGGCTGCCATTACCCGTAACCATACTGCAACACACCTGTTGCATGCTGCACTGAAAGTTGTGCTTGGAAAACAGGTGGCACAGAAAGGCTCACTGGTATCAGCAAATGTGTTGCGGTTCGACTTCGCCCATTTTTCAAAAATGACGGATGAAGAAATACGGCGCGTGGAAGAAATCGTAAATGAAAAAGTACGGGAAAATATTCCGGTGGTGATCAGGGAAATGCCGAAGGAAGAGGCCCTGAAATCCGGTGCCACTGCGTTGTTTGGCGAAAAGTATGGAGACCTGGTCCGGGTTGTTACTATCGATCCGGATTATTCCGTAGAGCTTTGCGGCGGCACCCATGTGGGAGCAACGGGTATGATTGGCCTGTTCAGCATTACCAGTGAATCGGCCGTTGCAGCAGGAGTCCGCCGTATCGAAGCATTGACAGGCGAAGCGGCAATCAACCATTACCTTTCTTCGACTGCCCAGCTGAAAAAGCTGACAGAACTGCTCAAGACAAAGGAACCGTTGAAATCAGTTGAAAAACTGATGGATGATAAACATGCGCTGGAAAAGAAACTGGAGAGTGCAGAAGCCAGGCAATTGCTGGTGATCCGTGATGAACTTGTTTCAAAAACTGAAAAGATCAACGGGATAGATTTTGTTGGGGCAATACTGGATCTCAATTCCGCTGACGGATTAAGGAAGATCGGCAGCGAACTGAAAAACAAACTGGATAATTATGCCGCTGTGCTCTGCGCAGGTATTGATGGAAAATCTTTTGTTGCCATCAGCCTGAGCGATAAGTTAACGGCAGCAGGTACACTTGATGCCGGAAAGATGATTAAGGAGATCGTAGCGCCACTGATAAAAGGTGGTGGGGGCGGACAAAAAAATCAGGCTACTGCAGGTGGACAGGATAGTTCACGTTTGCAGGAGGTTATTGATGCCGTTCGTAAAGTTGTGGCTGCTCAATAACGTAAAGTGTCTTCTTCGTCCTCACTTAACTTATATGACCGGGACTCCCAATAGATGTAGATCATGTAAGTGATAGTGGCAAGACATAAAACGATACAACAGATGGAAAGAATTTTCATTGTAAGGGTAATCGCTTATTAGGTTAATGTATCTCAAATATGAACATTTAGTTCCATTTTTCCACATAATGGAAGGTGTAAAAATACGAGGTAACTTTACTATAATTATCTGATTTACAAAACCCTGCCAAATTTTTTTTATAACCACATGGTTCTGCGTCCCGTACGGGTTTGGCCGTCCGGACCGAGGGAAAAAAACATTTTTTGGATATAGGGATTTTAACAATTCCGAAATGTTTCGTATTTCATAAAATACCCTATATTTGATCTACGAAAGATCACGTAGACAAGTAAAAAAATATACTCCATGACAAAATTTCCAGTAAAACTGACCCCCCTGCTGCTATTGATTGCATCTGTTATCCCTTATTGTTCAACTGCACAGGATGTAACTGTTGAGGGTTATCCAACAAAACGGTCAAAGAATAATGGCGAGCAGATCATTATCACCATGAAAGCCGATTCGAGTAATAAACTGACAATCGAACTGGATGGTGACAAAGTCCTGGTTAACGGCAAACCCGTTGATGAAAAAGACAGGGATGTAACAGTAACCCGTCGTAAGGTACGGGACGTTACCGCCCTGAATAGTACTCCACGTTATTCAGTCAGATCTATAGGTACGGCTAACACTGCCGTTCTTGGTGTCACCACTTCATCTGCCGACAACGGTGTTACCATCCTGAGTGTAACGAAGGGAAGTGGTGCGGAAAAAGCTGGTCTGAAAAAAAATGATGTAATCACCAGCATCGATGATAAGACTATTGATTCTCCTGATGAGCTGTCCAGGACTATCCGCGACCATAAAGCGGGTGATAAGGTTATAGTCAGTTTTCTCCGGAATGGAAAAACAGAAAAAGCAACCGCCGAACTAGGTAAAACAGAAGTAATTACTGTAACCGGTTCGGGAACCACGGACCATTCTGACTTCAAATTTGATTCGGAAAATCTTGAACAATCATTGCGGGAGCTGAAGTTTGACATGATCCCCAGGTCGTACGGTCAGACATTCAATGCGTTTGGTGGCGCGCCCCGCCTGGGCCTTACGGTGCAGGACACCGATGATGGCAAGGGTGTGAAGGTGTTGAATGTAAGTGATGAGGGAAATGCAGCAAAAGCGGGGATAGAAGAAGATGATGTGATACTTGAAGTAGATGGGAAAGCAGTGAACAGTGCCGATGAGATCGCAAAAGTGATGAAGGATAGTAAGGACAAGGTCTCCGTTAAATTTAAATACGAACGCGACGGGAAAACAAAATCAGCTGAAGTGAAGGTTCCCCGCAAACTCAAAACAGCCAATCTCTGATAAATTTTTTAATTCTCTCCGTGTGTAATACCCCCCCGTTTTCCAGCGGGGGGTTCTTTTTCTTACCAGCACCCGGCAAAATGGATTACTTTTGCGAATTCACCGTATGCAGGAATTATCAAAATATGAAACGGTAATCGGACTGGAGGTCCACGCCCAGCTTCTCACCAGGAGCAAGTTGTTTTGCGGCGACGGGATCGCGTTTGGTGCAGGTCCGAATACACAAGTCAGTCCCATAACCCTTGCCCTCCCCGGCACCCTCCCAAAAATGAACCGGGAAGCGATCCGCCTCGCAATAAAAATGGGCCTTGCCTGTCATTGTACTATTGTGAAGCAGAATTATTTTGCCCGTAAAAATTATTTCTATCCTGACCTTCCGAAAGGTTACCAGGTTTCGCAGCACACCACGCCGATCTGTAAAGGCGGAATTATTTCCATTACCACATCGGCTGGCACCCGCGACATCCAACTCAACCGCATCCATATGGAAGAAGATGCCGGAAAGAGCCTTCATGATATTGACGAAGAAAATACATGTATCGATTATAACAGGGCGGGTACGCCACTTATTGAAATTGTGAGTGAACCGGATCTTCATAGTGCCGAGGAGACTGCTGCCTACCTCACCGAATTAAGGAAACTGGTCCGGTACCTGGGTGTTTGTGATGGTAATATGGAGGAAGGCAGTTTCCGTTGTGATGTAAACATTTCGGTCCGGCCAAGGGGTTCAACAAAATTAGGAACCAAGGTAGAAATCAAAAACCTGAATTCGATCCGTAATGCCCGCAAGGCGGTTGAATATGAAACCGAACGCCTTTCAGGAATGCTGGACCGGAATGAAACTATACAACAGCAGACCCGTACATTGGATGTTATCTCGGGCAGGACCTTTGCCATGCGGGATAAAGAAGATGCGGATGATTACCGGTACTTTGCCGATCCCGACCTGCCTCCATTTAACCTCACCGATGAATTTATAGAATCGGTCAGGCTCACCATTCCGGAACTGCAGCGTGAACGGATATCACATTATATTAACAACTGGAACCTGCCGGAATATGATGCAAGGGTGATTACAGAAGACATTGAAATGGCAGATTATTTTGAAAAAATCTGTGAGTTCACAACCAATTATAAGGCAGCGGCAAACTGGATGCTGGGTAGTATCAAGTCGTGGATGAATGAACAAAACGCGCCCCTGAGCTCCTTTCCCGTACCACCTGTTAAAATCGCCGGACTGATAACATTGGTTGATGATAATAAAATCAGTCACAGTTCTGCCGCATCAAAACTTTTTAGCCATTTATTATTGCACCCCACCGATATGCCCGCAGAAGCAGCTGCTTCGCTGGGACTTATCCAGCAATCAAGCGCAGTTGACCTTGAGCCATTGATTGATGAGGTACTCGGCGCCCTTGCCAATAAAGTTGCCGAGTATAAAAAGGGGAAGAAGGGATTGTTGTCGCTCTTCGTAGGTGAGGTGATGAAACGATCGGGAGGTAAGGCAGATCCGAAGGTCACCAACCAGTTGTTGCTGGAAAAACTGAAATCTTAATTTATTTAATTAGCGTTATGTCTGAGAATCTGAACCGTTCCCGTATTGTAGTAACAAATTTGTTATTACTTACCGTGCTCGTAATGTTTAGCTGTACCAGTAAACAGGATACATCGAAACTGGTAGTCAGGGGAACCATCACCAATAACAATGCAAAATGGGCGTACCTGGAAAAAGTGCCTGTTACCATTGATCCAACGATTGTGGATTCTGCACAGATTGGTAAGGATGGAAGTTTTTCACTGAAGGGTGATATGGGTGAGTCGGTTGTATATAATATCCGTCTGGACCAGATGCGTGTACCCGTGGCGAGTATTGTAAATGATAAACCGTTGATCAACCTGAAGATCACGATGAGTCCGGCTCCTGAGCAAATAGCCGACAAGTATGAGGTAACAGGTTCACCCGCAAGTGAGGAGATGAAAAAATATATGGAGACCGTGAATACTGAACTCCAGAAAATTTTTGTCATTGCAAAGGAACGTGATTCCTTACAGAATGCCGGTGCTTCGGATAGCCTGGTCATGGAACTGGAAACCAAACAACAGGAACTTGCAGGTAATCTTAAAACATTCTCCCTGAAATCGATCGACCGGGCGAAGGATCCTGCACTTACTTTATATGAGCTTGGTTATTACCAGGCGATGGCTAATTCACAAGGGTTCGGACTGGAAGGTCTTACTCTTGATACCGTACTTGCAATAGCCAATAAAACTGCTGCGGCCAATCCTTCGCATGAAGGTCTCAGGGCGGTCAGGGCCCAGCTGGAACAGCAGTCGCAGCAGGATAAAACAACGCAGCAATCAGGAGGTCAGTCATGGATCGGCAAACCGGCTCCCGACTTCACACTTCCTGATGTAAACGGTAAACCTGTTTCCTTAAGTTCTTATCGCGGTAAGTTTGTACTGGTCGATTTCTGGGCCAGCTGGTGCGGACCATGCCGGCAGGAAAATCCATCACTGGTGCGTGTTTACAATCAGTTTAAATCAAAAGGACTGAATGTGCTTGGTGTTTCGCTGGACCGACCGGGCCAGCGCGACAAGTGGCTTGAAGCTATTGAAAAAGATAAACTAACATGGACGCAGGTCAGCGATCTGCAGTACTGGTCAAGCCCTGTGGTGGCATTATATGGAATCGAGGGAATTCCATTCAGCCTGCTGGTGGGTCCGGACGGCAATGTGATTGCCCAGGATCTTCGGGGTGCGAACCTCACGAGCAGTCTGATGGCGGTGTTTAAATAAATATTTATCTCAGTAATGACCAGCATTTAAAAGTGCCGACTTTATCGACCTCAATCTGAACCATTGTTACCGGTACATCACGATGCGATAATTTGTCGAAAAATTCCCTGCTGCCTCATCAGTATCGGGATCTTTAGCGATAGCGTCAATATATACTGTAATAGTGTTTTCGCAAGACGAGAATGTACTAACGCTCGATGAATTTGTACGGATCCAGAGTGCATACTCAACGCCGCCGCTGACAACCGTAGCTCCCGTGTTTTGTTCCGCAATTGAAACCTTAAAATTTCCTTTATCCAGCCAATCAAATTTGGCCAATACAGACCCGCCATAGTCATAAAGATTATTAAGCCTCACGATAGCATCGGTCGCACCAGCGATGTAATTTATGTCAGTCATACTGGTGGTATACGGGCCATAACCTACGGCGCCTGAGGCAGTATATTCAAGTGTGTTCTCATAATCACCTTCAAAATCGGCAAAATCGAATTCACAATAACGCTGAAGGGAGAGGTTAAAGGAATCCTGAAGGACGCCAGGCTGGACAAAACCGTCAACGTTTACTATTTTAACCTTTAGTACATCCTTTCTCCCGACCGGGTAGGCATCAAAAAAACCCTGGATACTCAGGGTACCAGTTGAACTACCGGCAGGAATTATTACCTCCGTTGGTGCAGTGTAATGGATGCCGGCGATGGCGGTCGTGCTTGAGTAACTAATCTTAACTTTCCTTTCAACCCCTGAAACAGTTGAAACACCAACTCCGATATTGAACATAGAACCGGGTGCTGGCGTTTCAACGATATAATAATTAAGGGCTCCGCCCGATGGAATTGCCGGCTTAGCAACAAAACGTGCAACTTCCGGAAGAATCAGCGGATCCTTATCGATAACGAGGTTATCCTTCTTACACGATATAATATTTACCAGGACAATTAGTCCAAGTGTATATTTAAAAATTGAACTCTTCATATTAAGTTATTTAGCATCTTCAGTTTACAATTATGGATTTTGGTCTGCCGGTGTCATATTTCCGTTGTTATCAATTTCTCGTTGTGGGATCTTCATAAGAAAACGAGGGTCTGCCGCGCCAGTGGTATAAACGATGGGATCCAGGTTCGGCGAACCGTGGTTACCCGCCCCCGAAGGACGGGCAAGGCCCTGATTAAGACGTTTAATATCTGTGAGCGAAAAACCTTCGCCCCATAATTCGATTCTTCTTTGAAGCAGGATTTCATTGAGCAATGCTGTACCGCTAAATGTTGAAGCACTGTATGCCGGGTAGTGTGATCTAACCAATGTTTCAAGTACAGTTTTTGCAGTTGCTTCGGATGCCCCACCCTGGCGGGCCAGCGCCTCAGCCTGTATAAGATACATTTCAGCAGCACGCATATAAAAATAATCTGCTGCCCAGCTACCTGCTGTGGGGACCTGAAGTTTGTGCTGGTTATAGTCCACATCGACTTCATCTCCGGCACCCGGTGCCACGAACCTGTCTTTCCGGTTATCACCTGTTGGAATCTGATCATATAAAGCCTTTGTTATCTTCTTCTGACCGCCCAATGCTGCGTATCCGCTTGTCCTTATATCCATATGCGAATAAAAGGATGCATAAATTGTGGCCTGATCAGTTGTGATCTGCGAGCCCCACATACATTCAGGATTCGCAATCGAAGAGAATGCAGCTGTAGATTGGTACTGCGCATCAGTCATCAGGGTATAACCTGTTTGAGCAGCGGCAGCTTTTGTTGCAGCAGTTGGCCAGTCTTCCATAATTAATGCTACTCTCGCACGGATACCCTGCACCACACTAACATCAATATTTACTTTACTCTGCCTTGTTTTACCGGTCAGCAAAGTCTCTGCTGCAGTCAGGTCTGCAATTATCAGGTCATAAACATCCTGAACTGTACCACGGGGCTGACCTTCGATCGCAAATTCAAGGTAGATAGGAACACCTGGTTTGGTTTCATTCCCTTTATATGTCTGCTGGAAAAAATTAACCAGGTTAAAATAACAGTAAGCCCTCAGACCGAGTGCCTGTCCTTTTAAAGACTCCTTAACCCGCAAGTCACCGGATGCAGCATCCACGTTATTGATGAGGGTATTCATCTGTTTGATGATATTGTAATAGAAAAACCAGGCAATATCCGAACGACGGTTCGAAGGATTAGGCTGGATCCATTCTGTTAAACGATAATCACCGTTAAACCAACCATAACCCTGTGAATGAACAACCATATCATTACCCATCAGGTCCGAGGCGAGATCGTTTGACTTCTGACCAAATTGGTCATGCCCATCTGTTCCGTTCACAAGAAAAGCAAACATTGTCCTGTAACTGGACTCCAGTACCGGAATTATAACATCTGTACTGTTGAACAATACTGGTTCCAGCACTGCATCTGTAGGGGCAGTTTCCAGATAATCTTTTTTACAACTTCCAAATACAAGAGTTACCACAAGTATCAGGCTAAGCTTTTTCAATTTATGTTTCATAATTATAGTTCGTTTTAGTTATAAACCAACAGTAATTCCTGCAGTCATGGTACGGAAAATAGGATACCCCTGTATGGATGTACCAGCAATATTTGAACTGGGATTAAGTCCTTTTTTCGCACTGTATACTGCAGCATTATCCACATTTACAAATGCCTGAAGGTTTGCTATTCCAAGACGATTAGAAAGTGACCTGTCGAAAGAATAACTAAGTGTGATATTTTTGATATTGAGGTACGAACGGTCAACAAGGAACCTGTTACTTAATCCATCCTGGGTAGCTTGCGTACCGTTCTGAAGTTTGGGGACATTAGTCATGTCACCGGGGTTCTGCCATCGGTCCAGAATATCAGTGCTCCAGGCCCGGCCAAACTCGCCGGAATGCATAAGGGTCGCATAATTTCCGTCCAGGAACAGGCCGCCAACAGAGAAGGACAAAAGTATTGAAAGGTCGAAATTTTTATACCTGAAGGAATTTGTTACTCCCCCAAGAAGGTCTGGAATACTTGTTCCGAAATACTTGTAAGATGCGTTGGCAATATTGTTTGTCAGGGTCCTTTCTCCATTCGGTTTGCCATCAGTACCCAAAACATCCCGATAGTACATTGCTTCACCTGTTGCCGGATCAACACCTGCAAACTCCCTCAGCCAGAACCGGTACCTGTCCTGGCCTTCCTTCAACTTAAATGAACCATCAACCACACCTTCGCTGTTACGGACCTGGATGGCAGGAAGTTTATTGACCTTGTTTTTATAATGAGTCAGGTTTACGTCAACCCTCCAGTCGAAATCACGTGTGCGAACTGCGTTGTATCCAAGTTGCAGATCGATTCCCCTGTTCTGGAATGTACCTATGTTGACTGGTGTTTCGATGTTACCGGTAGAAATTGGCAACGGCAGGAAAAACAAAAGGTCTGATGAAATTCTGTTGTACCACTCGATAGTACCTGAAAAGCGATTGTTGAACATCGCAAAATCAAACCCGATATTGGTGGTCTTATTCCCTTCCCATTTCATGTTTGGATTACCTACCGTATTGGGGGGACTATATCCACCCTGACCGTCTGCCGGATAATAGGTCCGTGAAATATAATAACGGGACTCATCGCCCAGGTCTTCGTTCCCCATTTCACCATAACTCGCCTTAAACTTCAACTCGTTCAACCAACCGACATTCTGTAGAAAAGATTCTTCGGTAAGTCTCCATCCGATTCCAGCTGCATAAAAATTACCCCAGCGTTGCTCCGGTGTAAAACGGGAAGAACCATCGCGGCGGAAACTACCCGACAACAGGTACTTCTGGTTATAATCGTAATTCACCCCGCCGAAGTAAGATTCAAGTCTATGATTATCATCTCTTGAAGTTGGCGGACCGAAAATTTCAGTTCCATTTGTCAGCTCTGTAACGCCATTAATAATAAAGCCGGTTTTATTTGCTGATACGACCGAATATTGGTACCGGTAATTTTCATGTCCTATAAGTGCACGAACATTATGCAAACCAAATGACTTGTTCCAGGAAAGAACTTCATTCATGGTTAACGTAAATTGCCTGTCAGAACTTTTTGTTGAACGGCCACCGTTTGAAGCAGCATCACCATATTGATTATTCTGGTAGTCGGTAAACCGGTCATCCCAGAAGTTAACTGCGAGAGTGGTACGTAACGACAGGTTTTTTAAAAACTTTATCTCCAGATAGGTATTGGCATTTGCAATAAGGGATTGGGTAGATTGTTCATCAAGAATAAGCTGTCCCAACGGATTAACAATGGAAAGGTATGGTCTGGTACCCATATTACTTCCCACCTGTTGTTGGTTCTGATTAAGGATAGATCCCCCCCAGTCAAATTTCTGTTCGCCTGTAATTGGGTCCAACACGGGTACACCTGTTACCGGATCATATTCATACACCGGATAAATTGGTCCAATGGATCTTGAAAAGAAGAACGGCGAACTGCCTGCACTACCGCCGCTTTCACCTGTAAGGTTATTTCTCTTTGCGTACGCTGCGTCTACACTTGTTCCGGCATTTAACCAGGAAATTGGTGCCGCGTTGACATTCAAACGCACATTATACCGGGTATAATTACTGTTCTTAACAGTACCGTCTTCATCGAGGTAACCGAATGATAAAGAGTAGTCGCTTTTATCAGAACCTCCGGAAATATTAATGGTTGCGTTTGTTCTTGGAGCGGTCCTGAATAATTCATCCTCCCAGTTATCATTCCATTTTAATTGTGCAGAAGGATTAATTTTACCAGTTGCCGGATTGATTAACTGATTACCCGGAACATTATAGGCATTGTATACAAGATTATTATCGTCAGTCAGTTCATTGGTAGCCCTGATTCCCGCAGCGGTTGCAGATTCGCCGGCTGCCACATATTTGTTGCGGATTGCTTCCCATGACAATTCATAATATTGTGCCTGGCCAACACGGTCGTATTCGGGAACTGCACGGTCCATGTATCCCTGACGTACGGTAGCAGTAACAGATGAACGCCCTCGTTTTCCACGTTTGGTGTTAATCATAATAACCCCGTTTGCTGCCCTGGACCCATATAGTGCCGATGCAGCTGCGTCTTTCAGGAATGTTACTGATTCTATATCGTCGGTAGAAATAGCTGTGATTGGTCCAAAATAAGGTGCCCCGTCCAATACATAAAGTGGGCCGGAGTTGGCAGCAAATGAACCAATACCACGTATTGTAACCGCTGCGCCGGTACCCGGTGCACCGGTACCCGTGCTGGTAACAACTCCTGCAGCGAGTCCTTCAAATGCCTTGGTAATACTTGTTACCTGCTGGCGTTGGATCTGGACGGCCGAGATGGTTGATTCGGATCCTGTAAATGCGGTTTTTTTAATGGAGCCGTAAGGCACGGTCACCACTACTTCACTAAGATCACGTGAAGTTGGAATCAATGTAAAATCCAGTACTGATCCAGTACCGATAGTCAACTCCCTGTCTTCGGATCCTATCGATGAAACGAGTAGAATCGTTGCAGTTGCCGGCACTGTTAAGGTGTAGGTACCGTCGGATCTAGTTGTTGTACCAACTGTAGAGGCCCCTTTAACAACGACAGAGGCATTGGGGATGGGATCCCCTTTCTCATCGGTTACCCTACCGGTGAGGGTTTTCTGAGCTAATATCTGTCCCGATAATAACAGGAACGCCATTAACCCAAGCAACAGTTTTCTCATGTGCATTAGTTTTTAATAAAATAAAATAAATGAACCCCGCCAACCTGTAGAATGAACAGGTTGAAATCTAAATTCTCGTAGTAAAAATGTGGATTATGAGTCTCTTTTGAGCCTTATAAGCCTTAACCTAGCGTACTGACAATGGAACGTTAAAATTTGCTGCGTAGAAGATAATTAAAATTTCAATTCTATTTGAAAATACAATCATCTCGATTTAATGAGTTTAAAATGACACGTTTACTTTAAATTTATATATATCTTTTTATTATATATTAACAATAAATGGTATAACATCTTTAGCTATTTAGAATGGGCATTCGGTAATATTATGATGAAGCCCGGTTTGGTTTGCGGGTATGTCTGCTAAAACAAAAAAGGTCGCCCTGGGGCGACCTTTTATCAATCAAACTAAATCTTAATAATTCGGGTTCTGCGCAAATAACGGATTCTGTATAACCTCTGTATCAGGAATCGGCCAGATGAACCGGTAATCGGAATAGGGAATTGCAGTCTGTGTTGCGCCAGTGGCAGCAACCGAACATCCATAGATCGCAAGTGTCTGGGCACCGTTGGGATACTTCGCAGGAATACCGCCGTTTGTGAAATCCGGATCGGTCGCGTTGCGATGGATATCACCCCATCTTTTACCCTCTGCCAGTAACTCGATCCTTCTCTCCAGAAGTATCGCGCGTACCAGGGCATTCTTATCAGCAAAACTTGCAATTGTATAAGCCTGAGTTGCGGGGTTAGCCAGCGAACGATTACGAACTGCGTTCAGCAGGTCCAGGGCACGTGTACTTACTGCACCCGCCTGCCGTGCTTCCGCTTCGGCGAGTGTGAGTAATACTTCTGCATACCGGATCTGCGGTGCAAAATCGTCCTGGGTAGTATACTTGCGATATTTGGTTGTGAATACACTCCTTCCACTAGCACCACCGTTGGCATTGGTTCCTTCAACTGTAAGTGTGTCCCTTCTTTTATCGTCGCACAACCACCCTGGATTGTTGAAGATAATCGGCGAGATTGACATCAGTCCGCGTGCACCGAGATTGGCAGCTCCAAGCATGTTGGAAAGTGCTGCATTGACACCAGTATTATCGAGGGCGTCATTTCTGATAGAGAAAATACTTTCCGTAGAACTGTTATCGATAAACGGTCCGTCAGGAAGTGCAGTCAGTTTCCAGCCCCCAATAGGACTTGTATATGGACCAGCTCCGGCAGGAACCAGTTTGGCACCCTCAGTAATCACACCGGGCCAATCTCCCATATGCAGTTTCACTCGCATTTTAAGCGCTATCGCTGCCCCCTTGGATGCGCGAACAGTTGCGGGTGTACTGGTATTACCAAGAATGCTTTCGGCGAAGTCCAGATCAGCCAGGATCTTGGTGTATGTTTCTGCAACGGTTCCACGTCCCAGTGTTTTAGCCTCATCGATCGAAGCCAGACTTGTTAACCCTTTTTCGCGGTAGGTAATGCCTGGTTGGCTTCCTGCATTATCCCGGTACGGACGGGCATAGTTAATAACCAACTCATGATGGGCCATGGCACGGAGAAACCGGCACTCAGCCTGGTACTGCTGTGACACGGCTGGTATGATCACACCGGCTTCTTCTGCCTCAATGAATCTTTCAATGGTAATATTTGCTTTGTTGATCATTGCATATAACGATCCGAACATACCATTGTTGTTGGCAGTTGTTGCATTATATGTCCCCTGGTAAGTGATCTGGAAGAACGCCTGCAGGTTGATCATATCTTCACCGCGTGCGTCACCCTGCTCAATGTTGGCAGCGCCAAACGGGTAACCGCGGTTACCACCGTCAACATACGGACTGCTTTGAGCAGCATCATATACACCATATAGACCTAATAAACATTTTTCTGCAGTTTCAAACGCGAGCTCGTCTGCGATCCCGGAATACGGGAGCCGGTTCAACTCCTTCTTACAACTGGCAAATAAAGCCAGGGAAATAAGCAGGACCCCGGTTCCTCTCTTAAATATATTTTTCATAATTAATTTTTTATGCATGATGACTAGAAACCTACAGATAATCCAAATGAATATGTCCTGACCTGTGGAGAAACAGCATTGTCAAGTCCAGTAGTGCTGATATTTTCAGGATCAGCTCCTTTGTAATCTGTCCAAACAGCCAGGTTCTGGCCCTGTGCATATATTCTTAAACTTGAAACAAAATTGTTGGTAAAACTCGCCAGTTTTTTAGCTGGCACTGTATAACTTACTACCATGTTCTGGAAACGGATGAAGTCACCCTTCTCTACGAAACGGGAGTTAGCCAGGCCATTCTGGTTAATATTGTTACCCTGACCATAGTATAGCTTAGGTACATCAGTCACCTGACCCGGAGTCATCCAGCGTTCAAGGATCTCCTTACCATTGTTCTGGAAACTCTGGTTAAGGAGCGCTTCCTGACGGGTAATATTCATGATCTTGTTTCCACCTGAATAGCGGAACATAAAGTCAACCGAAAACCCTTTCCAGCTTAACGTATTTGAGAGTGCACCGAAATATGTCGGGGCCGCCAGACCAAGATTTTTGCGATCTGCAAATGTAAGTGATGTCTGCGCACCCAGGGTCGGGTTGTCCTTACCACTGGCTCCGTAATATGATCCAACAGTTCCTGCAGTTCGATCCAGATTCAGCTGGATAAGGGAACCGTCAGCTTTATAATACATAGGGTTACCGTTGGCAGTGTTAACTCCTGCCCATACATTTCCATATATAATATTGATAGGATCGCCAACACGGTAAATATTGTATGCTCCGTTCTGTGTAAACTCAACCGGAGCACCAGCCACCTGATATAAACTGGTCATTTTGTTTTTAACATTGGTATAGTTAAAATTGAAATCCCAGCGGAATTCGCCTTTCTGAAGTACATTTCCACCGATCGAAATTTCGATACCCTTGTTTTCCATCGTACCAATATTCTGGTTGATAGAGTTACCTGGTATACCAGTACTTAATGGCGTAGGTACACCAAAGATGAGGTTGTTAATCGAGTTTTTAAACCAGTCAACAGTCAGGGTCAGGCGATTACCCCAAATTCCTAATTCAGCACCCACATCATATTTATCGTTGGTTTCCCAAACTATCTCTTTGTTACCGATATTACCAACAGCAATACCAGGGATATTACCATAAGGACGTGAGCCATAAGTTGTCAGGTATGCATAACCACCAATGGGATTACCTACTCTTCCGTAAGAAGCTTTTAACTTTGCTTCCGGGATCCATTTTGAAAGAAACGATGAATTCTTCCAGAATAATTCTTCTGAACCTCTCCATCCAGCCGAAACACCGGGGAACGACCCATAACGTTTATCTGGAGCAAGTGAACTCTGGCCATCGCGACGGATAGATCCCTGAACGAAATATTTTCCCTTGTAATCATAATTCACCCGGCCAAAGATCGACTGCAGAGTATATTCGGTAAAGCCACCGGACGTTGACTGGATAGCCGCAGTACCAGTGATAAAATTTTCCTTTATGAAGAACGCATCAGAGATGTTATTGTTATTCAACTGGTGGAACTTGTTTTTATCTGTCTGGAGTTCGGTTCCCGCCGTAGCAAAAATGCTATGGTCTCCAACAGTGATATTATAGTTCAGGTAGTTTTGCCACACCATCCTTGTAATATTCTGACTGGTATTCACCACGCGGCCATTGGTACCGCCAGTGGATGTACCATAACCATCACCATGGAATGGGCTTGTTCCCGAATAGCTGAAATCGCCAAAATAATCAAAGCCGAACTGCGTACGCAATTTCAGGCCTTTAACTGGCGCCACCTCTATAAAGGTGTTATTGATAATGCGATATTTATCGGAATAAAACTTGTTTTCATTAACAGTAAACGCCACATTCGTAAAGTTGTCATCCAGTGATGTGGTATTGGAACCCGGATTCATCGCATTACTTGCAGGGTAATTGATATTATAACCTGATGGATGATTCGGATTGTAAGGAGATACATTCGGAAGCAGGCGAAGCGCCGAAGCTATCGCACCGCTGAGAGCATTGGATCCATTGTTCTGGTCCCCATCTTCCTGGCGGCTGATGGTCAGGTTATTACCTACCTTGACGAATTTATTTGCAGTATGCTCAAGATTGGCACGCACCCTGTAAGCTTTGTTGAAGTTACTCAGGATAATACCTTTCTGGTCGGAATAGTTCATCGACAAATAAAAATTTGTCTTGTCAGTTCCACCCGATACACTCACTGTATGACTTTGAACAGGGGCCTGGTCAACCATTACCTCATCCTGCCAATCCGTATTAACTCCATCAGGTGAAGGATTTGCCCTAAGGGCCAGGTTGGCATTGCGCAGTTTCTCGTTAGCAACAATCACGAAAAGGTCGGCATCCAGTAAATGAAATTTTTTCAATGCACTGGCAAAACCATAGAATCCATCATACGACACGCGTGAACGACCCTTGGTCCCTTTCTTGGTAGTTATAAGGATAACACCACCGGCTGCTCGTGATCCATAAATCGCCGTGGCAGACCCGTCCTTCAGGACGTCCATCGATTCGATATCTGCCGGGTTGATATCCGCCAACGCATTTGAGTTGGTTGACCCAGCAAGGTTCCCGTCAATCATCGGGATACCATCCAACACGATAAGCGGCGAGTTGGACTGATTTACAGAGTTTATACCCCGGATCCTGATAGTAGCAGGTGTGTTTACAAGACCGCCTGAATTGGTAACCTGAACACCGGCTGCGCGACCGGCAAGCTGCTTGTCTACCGAAGGTGTCATCAGGTTTGAGAACTCTTTTACATCAACCTTGGAGGCTGAACCCGTAAATGCTTTCCGCTGCTGGGTTCCATAACCCACAACAACAACTTCCTGCATCGTACGATCACCTTCTTTCAATGAAAGACTGATCGATGTCCTGTTGTTGATATTTACATCTTCGGAGATCATACCAACTGCGCTGAATGTAAGTGCCGTGGCGTTTGCCGGGACCGTGAGGCTATACGATCCGTCTGGGGCTGAAACCGTTCCGGTATTTGAACCTTTTACCTGGACCGAAACGTTGGGAATGGGATTCCCTCCTGCATCAGTGACTTTTCCACTAATGACTTTCTGGGCCAACAGCTGTCCTGTAAATAACAGGAATGCCGTTAGTCCGACTAACAGTTTTCTCATGCGTGTGTAGTTTTTGGTGTATAATAAAAAGTATCCTTCTCCCTTACAGGAAAAGAAAACATCTTAAGTCTCTTCTCTCCATTCTAATATCCTTCTAATATGGCAGCCCTCGTTCTTTTAGGGCTTCAATATAAAATGAAAAGTCAATACAGCCAAAACGAAATCAGGAAATCATTTTCTTTTTTGCACCACCGAGATTTATTAATAGTGCGGGAAGTAATACAAGATTGGTGAACGTAGCGGTTATAAGAGTGAGTGATGTCAGCCATCCCAGCGCCTGGGTCCCACCGAATCCACTGAAACTAAAAATGATGAAACCCGCTATCAGTACCATCGATGTATAAATAATACTGATCCCCGTATGATGGATCGTACTGATAACCGTTTTCTTCATGTCAAATCCCTGGTTGGGTAACTCCTGTTTATAATTTACAAGGAACCGGATGGTAATATCAATCGCAATCCCCAATGCCACACTGAATACAAGTACCGTGGATGGCTTTAATGGAATGCCCACCCAGCCCATTACCCCGGCTGTGATCACCAGCGGAATTATATTCGGGATCAATGAACAAAATAATATCCGGACCGATTTGAACAGGTAAAGCATACATAAAGCAATCAGCAAAAACGCCCACATAATACTTTCCTTCAACCCGTTGATAATAAAACTGCTTCCCTCCAGGAACGTAATACTTGTTCCCGTAAGCTGCACCGTATATTTATCGGAAGGAAATAACTGATCAGCTTCCTGGCGGATCGTATCCAGGATCTGCGGCAGGCGCTTGCTGCCCACATCAGCCATATTGATACTCATCCTCGCTTCCATTCTTGAACTGTCAACAAACGTTGATACAAGTTTGGTAAAAGAGTTCTTCGGCGCACCCGGCTCCGACCTGAATTTCAGATACCCCATCATACCCGGCATATCATACTGGCTGGGCATTGAATAATTGGCACTGTCTCCTTCATAAAAAGCCTGCTTGGCAAATTTCAATCCTTCTATAATACTGAGCGGACGGGCAGTTTCCGGAATCGATTGCAGGAACGACGCCATACTGTCCATTTTATTGAGCGCCGGAAAATCACGGATGATCCCGGCCTTACTTTTTGTACTGATGAGCATCTCCAATGGCATCACCCCCTTGAAGTTTTTCTCAAAGAATTTTAAATCGGTATATATTTTATCTGTCTTTGGAAGATCGTCAACAATATATCCAACACTCTTCAAACGGAGAATCCCACCAACGGAAAATAAAACGATGACAGCAGTAGTGATATAGATAGTGAGACGGTGATTGAGCGACCATCTTTCCAACCTGTCAAGCCAACGGTTGAGCCGCGGATTGTCGAGGTACTTTGTATGCCTCGATTTTGGCGGAGGCAGGAAACTTAAAACGATCGGTATAAACACAAGCGAAATAAAAAACAGCAACATGATATTTATCCCGGCCACCACACCAAACTCCTGAAGGATTTCACTCTTGGTAAGGGCAAATACTGCAAACCCGATTGCCGCTGCAAGATTACAGAACAAAGTCACAATACCCATCCGGCCAACCATCGTTACCAATGCATCGTGACGGTCGCCCGTATCATTATAAGAAGTATGGTATTTATTCAGGAAATAAACACAGTTGGGTATACCGATCACCACAATCAGCGGCGGAATAAGAGCTGTGAGTAAGGTGATTTTGTAATGCAGCAGGTGCATGGTACCGAGTGTAAATACCACTCCCATGATGACCACCACAAGTGAAAGCAACATTGAACTGAACGACTTGAAAAATAATAACAGGATCAATGCAGATAACAATACACTGCCCAGCAGGAACCATTTCATTTCATTGGCAATACGTGTCGACATCTCGGTACGGATCAGCGGCAACCCACTCAGATAAATTTCCTGGCCTGTACTTTTTCCAAATGCCGTTGCCAGTTTGTCAATCCCATCTACAACCCCATTCCGCTTTTCTGAATTCATGACCTGCCTGTCCAGGCTTACACCCATCAGCCAGGCTTTTGTGTCTGCATTATATAAAAGGCCGCGATAGAACGGAAGGGAGAGAAAAATATCCCTGCTGCTGTCAATCTGCGCCTGCGTGAGTTTTCCATCAGGGAAAATCGGAACCGCATTCAATTTCTCCGTGGCGGAATCCCGGACAAGGTCCACTGCAGAAGGCACGGATATAATATCCGTTACGCCAACAATCTTTTTCAGGTCACGCTGCAGCTGCGCATACTGGTTAAATATTTTTTCATTGAACAACTGATCGGTCTGGATACCGATTACCAGCAGGTTCCCGTCCTGACCATATTTTTGTTTGAAAGCCTGATATGTAATATTTGCCGGATGGTTGACCGGGATGGCCCGGCTGAACTCATAACTCAGTTCTACTTTTGATGCCCAGTACGACATGAAAGCTGTCGATATAACAAGGACAAGTAATAAAGGCCATCGATATGATAAAATGAACTGACCGGTTTTCCTCCACATATTAGATATTTTAAGATCCGGCGGTTTCAATTTCTCCCGCGGAACCGCAAAGAAACACAAAAAAATAAAAGCAGTACCCATTTCGGCCACCTGATTGTGGCTTTCGGTACTTTTGAACAGGCTGCGCTAAAGGTCAAGCCAAATAATCGTGCCTGATAAACTTCATCATACCAGGGGAATCGTACTGCGCACCGTCAAATACGGGGAAACAAGTATTATCGTCAGCATTTTTACGGAATTGTTCGGAATCCAGTCATACCTGGTCAACGGAGTACGTACATCCACCAAAAAAGGATCGGGAAAGGCAAATCTTTTCCAGCCGGTTGCCCTGCTGGACCTGATCGTATACCATAACGAACAACGACAGCTTAACCGCATCAAAGAGTTCAGGTGGGGACATTTATACCGGACCATTTTTTCCGATATCAGGAAAAATGCGGTGGCTGTTTTTATGATCGAACTGCTGACCAAGTGCCTCAAACAACCCGAACCAAATCCCGACCTCTATAATTTTGTGGAAGACTGCTTCCAGCATCTTGATCAGGCGGAAGACAGCGTAATGGCCAACTTCCCGCTTTTTTTCGCCCTGCACCTGCCTGTATTTTTTGGCTTCCGCATCGCCGATAATTACTCTTCACAAAACAATATACTCGACCTGCAGGAAGGGGAATTTGTCCCCCAGCACCCCACCCATATCTATTTCCTGGAAGAAAAAGAGTCCATTGCCACTTCCAGCCTGCTTAAAGTAATGCAACCGGAAGAACTGAAAGACATTAAACTGAACCATGAATTCCGCCGCTCCCTATTGCAATCGTTCGAACGTTACTACGCCCTCCATATTCCCGATTTCGGTGTTATGCGCACCCTGCCGGTGTTAAAAGAGATCCTTTCGTAGTCCTATATTAATTTCCTGGCCTTACCCAGATCGGGTGCAATGACTGTTATTCCCGGTTTTTTACCTTTTTCAAAACTTCCCAGTTTATCGTCCATCTGCAAAACACGCGCGCCGTTCGACGTAGCCCAGGTGAGCATTTCAGCATCGCTGATCTCCGGGTAAAACCGGCGGATAAGGCCGATCTCACTCATCAGGTCGAGCTGATGGTTGGATGCAAGGCTGTCGGTGCCCAGCACCATTGTTCTCCCACCCTTCATCAGCAACGGGATATCAGGCAACACGCCATTTATATATCGGTTTGCCTGCGGACAAAGACACCAGGATAAAGAAGGGGAATGATTAAGCTGATCAATGAAGGCGAGATCCCCGGCTGTAGTAAAAACATTATGGACAAGTATCACCGGTTGACCCGCCGGGAATCGCTGCAGGCAGGTACGCAGGCTGCTCTGCCCCGTGGCGCTGAAAAAAGAAAGATCCAGTTTCAATTTTTCATAGAGACCCAGGAACGCGCCTTCCTTATTAATAAAAAAATCATTCTCGGCCGGGTCTTCCTGGTTATGGATACTCATTATTTTACCCGCACCCTCGCGAATAATTAGTTCCCATAATTCTTTCGAAACGGAATAGGGCGAATGGGGCACAATACTGCACGGTATGGGTTGGCCATTAACCCTGATACTACCGAACCGGGAAACCAGCTCCATTGCATTCCCAAAACGCTGGCCTGCGCCCGCCGGATCAAACCCGCTTACCTCGATGAAATTATAATAACGCATCCCGCTGGCCGATTTCCGCTTTATTGTATATGCTGTGTTACAGATATCTCCCACGGCCACGATGCCGTTGCCCGTCATCTCTGCCTCCGCAGCCTCAATGGCGGCCAGGATTTCTTCCTCCGGCGCAGAACGCTGCGACATAACCTGGCCCACAAACGAAACCAGGCCCGTGCCTTCGGGAATTTGGCCTTTCAGGTGACTTAACTCGAGGTGGCAGTGACAATTAATTAGTCCCGGAGAAAGGATTCCCGCTACTTCTTCGATTCCTTCCCCGGCATCAGCACTTCCCAGGATCCCCTCCACTTCGCCATCCTCCTTCACCACCAGTACCTGGTCACCATCGTGGAAACGATAACCATCAAACAGCCGGTCAGCCTTGAATTTTCGATATCCCATGCGCTATTTCTTTTAACTTTGCAAACCCGGGTTTCTTTTTAAACACGGGACTGCAAATTTCGGACTTCGAATATTACTATCTCAAATTATGTTAGACAGACTTGAAGCGATTAAGGCCAGGTTCGACCAGCTTGGAATTGCATTGACGAATCCCGAGATCGTCGGCAATAACAAACGGTATGCGGAAACCAGTAAGGAATACCGCAGCCTTGAAAAAATCGTCAACGCTTATTCAGATTATAGAAAAATACTGGAAGATATTTCCTTCTACCGCGAAGCGCTGAACGGCGACGATGAGGAAATGCGCGAACTGGCAAAAATGGAGGCCCCGGCGGCCGAGGAACGAAAGATCCAGCAGGAGGCAGCCATCCGCCAGATGCTGATTCCGAAGGATCCGCAGGATGAAAAGAACGCCATCCTGGAGATCCGTGCCGGTACAGGTGGTGATGAGGCCAGCCTTTTTGCAGGCGACCTGCTGCGCATGTATGTCCGGTATTGTGAACGAAGAGGCTGGAAAACCGCCATCCTCAGCGAGAACGAAGGGACCGTTGGCGGATTCAAAGAAGTGTCTCTCGAAGTAACAGGCGACGATGTATATGGAGTGATGAAGTTTGAAAGTGGCGTACATCGCGTGCAGCGCGTACCTGATACCGAGACAAGTGGCAGGGTACATACCTCGGCAGCAACCGTGGCAGTAATGCCCGAGGCCGAAGAAGTGGACTTTGAACTGAATCCCGCCGATGTAAAAATGGAAACCTCAAGAAGTGGTGGAGCAGGTGGACAAAACGTAAATAAAGTAGAGACCAAGGTAATGCTGACGCATATCCCCACTGGTACCGTGATTATTTGCCAGACCGAACGCTCGCAATTGGGTAACCGGGAAAAAGCAATGGGCATGATGCGGACCAAACTTTATGAAGAACAGGTAAGGAAACAGGAAGAAGAAATTTCCCGTCACCGGAAAAGCCTTGTCAGCACGGGCGACCGTTCGGCCAAAATCCGCACCTATAATTTTCCACAGGGCCGCGTTACTGATCACCGGATCGGAATGACCATC
>JBEVJC010000012.1:0-577089 GCA_040510375.1 Chitinophagaceae bacterium | reverse complement strand
TTGTCGGACCCGACATCATTCAGGATAATATTGGTCAGTACCTTACCCTGGTAATATTTTTTTCCTGCAGGTGGCCTTGGTTTAACCGGAGATGGGTCCGTGATGGCCGGGGCCGTGGTCGCATTGCCGTCCGAGTTAATGGTTGCCTTGTCCTGCCCATTCATGGTTACCTTGCCTTCCACGTTCATGGTTGCCTTACCCTCCGCATTCGAGGTTGCCCGTGCTTCCGCGTCTGAAGTCTCCGTACTTACCAGCTGCATCACTTTTTCAAACCAGGCTGCTGCATCTGAATCATAGTCCACATCACAGCGCTGAATTTCCAGTACCCGTCTGGCTCCATGTTTTTCAAAAGCCACATCAACTTCCTCACCTGTTTTGCAATAAAGCGGATACGATGTATCACCAAGTGCCAGCACGGAATAGTTCATTCCCGATAGCTGCAATTGTTTTTCTGTTACGTGATCATAGAACGGTTTCGCAGGAATTGGAGGTTCACCCTCACCCTGTGTGCTGATAATCACAAAAAAATATTGTTCTTTCTCCAGTTCATTAAACCGGTAGGTATCCAGTGCAGTCAGTTTAAAATTAATCCCCTTTTTCTTTGCGGTTGCTGCCAGTTTACCTGCCAGTTTCTTCGCATTACCTGTTTCGGTTCCGTAAGCGAGGGTAAGTTTTTTTGGGGGTCCCGGAACAACAGCAGGTTGGGATACCACAGCAGGTGTTTGGTTAGCGGGGACCTCTCCCGGTCCGGACTTCAGTATCCCGGTAAGGTACCCGTTGATCCAGCTGATCTCCTCCCTGGTGGAATTATTCACCAGGTCATTCAGCAGTTTTAATTTTGGATCATTGAGCATAGAAATTATTTAAATCGTTCGTTAATTCAGTTGTACTTTATAAAGTCTTATACAGCTGCCCTGCGAAGCGCTTCTGCAGGACCGAAATATGGTTCATGGCTATTGCTGTTCCTGATCCAGGCGAACTGTTCATGCAGTGCAACCACTTTACCAATTATCAACAGGGAGGGTGAAGCAAATTCGCGGTCACCCAGCTCTTCCTTGTACCGGTAAATATTTGCCACATGCACATTCTGCAAACGGGTAGTAGCCTGTTCAACTACGGCCATGTATTTGTCGGACGTAATGCCATATCGTTGCAGGTTCTCCACAATGTCATGAAGTGTTCCGGTCGACATATAAAATACAAGTGTATCATCCGTTGCGGCCAGTTCTTTCCAGTACTTTTCCTGCAACAAATCTGTTTTATAAAATGTCAGGAAGCGAATGGCGTTGGAATAATTCCTGGCGGTCAGCGGGATTCCGGCATAGGCAGCAGCACCAAATGCAGCAGAGATCCCGGGAATGATCTCATACGGGATATTATTTTCCACCAGTGTCTGCAGTTCGTCCAGCAGGTTTCCAAAAACCGACACATCACCACCTTTTAACCGAACCACAATCTTGCCTTTCAAACTATATTCCACCATCAGCAGGTTGATCTTCTTCTGCGGGGTCGACGACCCATACCTTCCCTGTTTACCAACACAGATGATCTCTGCACCCGGATTCACATATTCATTCAGGATCTCGGGGCTGACCAACCTGTCGGTCAGAACCACATCTGCCTTCTGCAGCCAGCGAACGGCTTTCACGGAGATGAGTTCCGGGTCGCCCGGACCGGCACCAGCCAGGACAACTTTTCCAATTAAACGGGGAATCTGCATAGTCTACTTTTTTACCATAGTTTAGGTCTAAAAAAATTTACTGCAGCAGCACGGCTGCTACAGTACTGTTACTTGTTTCGTCGATCAGGATCGCATTTCCGTTCATACCGATATTATGATAGGCATCAAACACCAGTGGTGAAGCGGTTTTCAGCGTTACCTTCACCACCTCATTAAGTTTTACCACGCCCTCCACAGGTTGTTGCTGAAGGGAGTTTACATCCAGTTTATATTCGATGCTACGCACCACGGCACGTACCAGGCGGCTGTTATGCTGGATATAATATTTGTTGCCGGGCTGTAATGGTTTTTCATCCATCCAGCAAAGCAGGGCTTCAATTTCATTACTGACACGCGGCTTGTTATCACTGAGTACAATGCTGTCACCGCGGCTTACATCAATATCATCGGCAAGCTGGATCACGACCGCCTGCGGTGCAAATGCTTCCTGTACCTCTGCCCCGGCTACTTCCAGTTTGGAGATAGTGGTTTCAGTTCCCGCCGGCAGAACAGTTACCCGGTCGCCCGTTTTATAAATACCACTGATGATCTTACCTGCATATCCCCGGTAATCATGCAACTCTTCGGTCTGCGGGCGGATGACCAGCTGCACCTGGAAGCGGGCGTCGGTCAGGTTTATATCATTTTCGATCTCCACTTCTTCCAGTACATCCAGTAAAGGTTTCCCTTCGTACCATCCTATCTGCGCCGACCGGTCAACAATATTATCACCATTCAATGCACTGATCGGTATGTAGGTAATATCTTTTAATCCCAGTTGTTTCGCCACTTCCGAATAGTCGATGATGATATTATTGTACACATCCTGCGAGTAACCCACCAGGTCCATCTTATTAATAGCGATCACCACATGGGGGATCTTCAGCAATGATGCAATAATGGAATGGCGGCGGGTTTGTTCCACCACACCCTGACGGGCATCCACCAGTATAATGATCAGGTTGGCATTGGATGCTCCCGTAATCATATTCCTTGTATACTGCACATGGCCCGGTGCATCGGCAATAATGAATTTGCGTTTATCGGTAGAAAAATACCGGTAAGCCACATCGATGGTAATACCCTGTTCACGTTCGGCGCGGAGTCCGTCCGTCAGTAATGCCAGGTCAACAACGCCGGCTTCCTTATTCCTCGTTTGTTTCGTGATCGCTTCCAGCTGGTCGATCAGGATATTCTTGCTGTCGTACAACAAACGCCCGATAAGCGTGCTCTTGCCGTCATCAACACTGCCAGCGGTTATAAAACGTAAAAGGTCCATGTATATCTTTTAATCAGTTGTCTTTTAAAAATACCCGTTCTTCTTCCTGTCTTCCATGGCTGCTTCTGTCACACGGTCGTCGATCCGGGTCTCACCACGCTCACTCACCCTGGTGGCTACAATCTCTTCGATCACCTGGTCGAGGTTGGATGCAGTGGACTCCACAGCCGCGGTACAGGTCATATCACCTACGGTACGGTAACGAACTTTACGCGTACTGATCTTATCACCTGCGTCCACTTTCACAAACGACGACATGGCCACCAGCTGGCCTTCATGTTCGATCACTTCGCGATCATGTGAGAAATAAATGGATGGCAGTCCGATTTTTTCCTTGCGGATATAATTCCAGATATCAAGTTCTGTCCAGTTGCTGATCGGGAATACGCGTACGTTCTCTCCTTTATGGATCCTTCCGTTATAGATATTCCAGATTTCGGGTCGCTGCAGTTTTGGATCCCACTGACCAAATTCATCACGGATAGAAAAGATCCGCTCTTTAGCGCGGGCCTTTTCTTCATCACGACGTGCACCACCAATACAGGCGTCGAATTTGAACTCTTCAATGGTATCAAGAAGGGTGTAAGTCTGCAACCAGTTACGGCTGGCAAACTTGCCCTTTGGTTCAGTAAGGTTTTTCTGGCGGATGGTATCCTCCACCTGCCGTACGATCAGCGTTGCATTTACTTCCTTTGCCAGCTGATCCCTGTACTCAAGTGCTTCAGGGAAATTGTGGCCGGTGTCGACATGCACCAGTGGAAAAGGGATCTTACCGGGTGCAAATGCTTTTTTTGCAAGGTGCACCAGTGTGATAGAATCCTTACCACCGCTGAAAAGCAGGGCGGGTCGTTCGAATTGTGCCGCTATCTCGCGAAAGATATGGATGCTCTCCGACTCCAGTTGTTCCAGGTAATCCAAATGATAATTGCTCATATTCAGGTTCACTTTTTAATCAGGAAAGTTGTGTCTTCTGACGAAGCCACCTTTACCACAGAGGCATGCAGTCCGCATTCCTTCTGTGAACTTTCCCACCACCAGCGTCCGGCACGCGCGTCTTCTCCCGGCCCGATTGCGCGGGTACATGGCGCACAGCCAATACTGATATATCCCTTATCATGTAAAGGATTGTATGGTACGTTAAATTCTTTCAGGTAATCAAGTACATCATCCAGGCTCCAATGGATCAGGGGATTGAACTTGTATAATTGTTTTTCTTCCGACCATTCGATCATCCGCATGCCGGACCGGTTTAATGATTGTTCCGCACGCAGACCCGTGATCCACACCCTTGCCCCTTCCAGTGCCCGTTCCAGTGGTTTCACCTTGCGGATATAACAGCAGGCTTTGCGGTTTTCCACTGATTCATAAAAACTATTCATCCCCTTTTCGGTGACAAAGGTCTCCACATCGGCGTGGTCAGGGAAAAAAACCTGTACAGGTTTTTTATAACGCGCAATGGTGCGGTCGTACAATTCATAGGTTTCGCTGAACATACGTCCGGTATCAAGTGTAAACACCCGCACTGGGAGGTCGTTACGGAAGATACTATCTGCAATAACCTGGTCCTCCTGGCCAAGCGACGAGGAGAACACCGTACTGCAGGGAAACAATTCCGAAACGATACGCAGTGCTTCAGGTAGTGAAGACTGCTCAATTTCCTGTATCAGATCCTCATTGATCATTCAAAATCGGGTTGCGGTGTATAACGGAGATAGGGCTTCACTACTTTCACACCCTTCGGGAATTTTTTAATGGCATCTTCAGTTGAAACAGCAGGCACAACGATTACATCCTCACCCTGTACCCAGTTGGCTGGTGTAGCCACGCTATAATTGGCAGTCAGCTGCAGGGAATCGATCACTCTTAATACTTCCACAAAATTCCTTCCGGTAGAAGCAGGATAGGTGATGATCAGTTTAACCGTTTTATCCGGTGCGATGATAAACAGGGAGCGCACGGTAGCAGTTGCAGATGCATTGGGATGGATCATATCATACAGGTTGGCCACCTCACGGTTCGGATCAGCGATGATCGGGAAATCAACCGTGGTGTTCTGTGTTTCATTGATATCTTTGATCCAGCCTTCGTGTTTGTCAAGCGGGTCCACACTTACAGCAAGGACCTTTACATTACGTTTGGCAAATTCTTCTTTCAGTAATGCGGTGCGACCAAGTTCCGTTGTACACACAGGTGTATAGTCGGCCGGATGCGAAAACAACACACCCCAGCTTTTTCCAAGGAAATCGTAGAAGTTAATATCGCCTGCAGAAGTCTGGGCGTTGAAATCGGGTGCTGTATCACCTAAACGTAATGACATAAAATTAAAATTTGTGTTATCAAAAATAGGGTTTAAAATATAGCCCACCAACTTTATAGACTTATAATTGGACTGAACTAACGGTCGTTATAAACCATGTATTCCGGGGGCAGTTGGTCTCTTGAAGAAAAGACTGGAATATCGTATGCTGGAATGGACCGCTGTAGGCCTGATCAGCCGCGACCGTTTACCAGCAGGTCCTTGATAGTGCGGTTGTCAACGATATTCAGGGTGGCGTCGCGAACCTCCACCATCATGTCATGCAGGCCGCAGACTTTTTCGTTACAGTTGCTGCATCGTTCGTAAAAATAGAGGCTCACGCAGGGGAGCATGGAGATGGGACCATTGATCAGCCGGATTACGGTTGCCATGGTGATCTGGTCGGGTGCTTTTTGCAGGAAATAGCCCCCGCCCTTACCCTTTTTGCTGTCCAGGATTCCCGCTTTTTTCAGTTCAAGCAGGATATTTTCCAGGAACTTCAGGGGGATCTTTTTTTTCTTTGAGATCTCCGAGATCAGTACCGGACCCTGTTCGTATTTCTCACTGAGGTAGGTCAGTGCTTTAAAGGCATATTGTGATTTTTTGGAAAGCATAGGCTCAATTCGACAGTTCTAAAGTATAATTAATCCCGGAATTCTTACGCAGCATTGCTGACACACCGCAATATTTTTCGAGCGAAAGCTCAATGGCCTTGACCACTTTGGGCCTGTTAACCTCGTCGGTCCGGATCCGGTAAGTAACCAGTATATCTTTAAACACCCGGGGGTGCTCTTCGGTTTGCTCCGCCTCGGCATCGATGTCCAGTCCGGAAAAATCGACCTTCATTTTTGTTAAAATATCCACCACATCAATCCCCGAGCAGGTAGCTACTGCCGTCAGCAGCAGGGATTTTGGGTTGGGACCTTCTTTTTTGTTGCCGTCGACCTGGAAAACATTTCCTTCCGACTGGCTTTCAAAACTATGTTCGCGTTTCCAGGTAGTAGTTGTTTTCATCTTGACTATGCGTTTAACTGATGTTTTTTATCGGTTGAAATATTTTTCAGCGTCCAGGTGATCTCCTGCTGGAACGGATGCTGCCTTACCGGGCAGTCGCGCTTATCACAGATCGGGCACTGGACCGGGATGCAGCCATCTGTATGCACAAACAGTTCGACTGATTCCCCGTATTCTTTCCTGACCAGCATTGACAGCGTATCAATTTCCGAATGGGCCTGGTTCACATTGAGGTACCAGGGAACGGTAAGGTGGCAATCAATATGCAAGATACTGCCATATTTGATGACACGGAGATTATGCAGGTCCACCCAGTTTTCCTGCCGGTCTTTATTAAGCATTTCAACCAAACCAGAAAGCAGGATTTCGTCGGCCTCGTCCATGATCCCGGCAATTGACCTTCTCATGATGCCATATCCGGTATAAATTATTACCCCGCCCATGATCAAAGCCACCGCACCATCGATCCATTTGTATCCGGTAAAATATAATAACAGCAGTCCGGCAATAATCCCGACCGTTGAATATGTATCGGTTTTAAGGTGGCTGCCACTGGCTATCAGCGCAAGTGAGTTATTCCTCCTGCCCACTTTAACACACCAGTATCCCAACAGGAAATTCAGGAAGCCGGCCCCGGCAACCAGCCAGATCCCGGTATCCAGTTTTTTTAACATCACCGGATGAACCAGTTGCTGGATGGCCTGGTAGATAATCAGCACACCGGCCACACTGATCATGGAACCTTCAGCCGCAGCTGATACAAATTCTGCTTTACCATGTCCATAGGGATGGTCAGCATCCTTTGGTTTGGCGGCCACATAAAGGCTGTATAATCCAATTGCACCAGCCATTACATTGACAATACTTTCCCAGGCATCGGTGAGTATGGCCACTGAGGATGTAATATGCCAGGCAGCGAACTTTACTATGAGCAACAGTACGGAAATGACTGCCACCCATTTTTGCAAACGGAGATTTTGTTTTGATTTTTCCAAGACTAGCTTACAGATTCAAACCTGGACTGAATATAATTCCAGTTAACAACATTCCACCAGGCATTGATATAGTCGGGCCGTCTGTTCTGGTACCGTAAATAATAAGCATGTTCCCACACATCCATACCCAGCAACGGGAATCCTTTAAAATCGCTGATATCCATTAACGGGTTATCCTGGTTGGGTGAAGAACCGATCAGTAATTTTTTATCATCTGCAACAACCAGCCATGCCCATCCGCTGCCAAATCGATTTTTACCCGCATCGGCAAACTGGTTTTTAAACGCATCAAACGAATTAAAATCCTTTTCAATCGCAGTCATCAGTGCACCGGATGGTTTACCGGTTGAATCGGGTGACATACATTTCCAATACAATTCATGGTTATAATGTCCACCACCGTTGTTCCTCATCTTTACCGAATATTTGGAAATACGCCGCAGCACATCTTCCAGCGGTTTGGTTTCATCTACGCCTTCTGCTTTTGCAGCATCCCGGAGGTTGGTGGCATAGGTGGCCGCGTGTTTGGTATAATGGATCTCCATGGTTGTACCATCGATCGATTTATCGAGAGCATTGTATGAATAAGCAAGCGGTGCCTGTGTGAAACCCGTGGGAAATGCATTCGATTTAGCTACCGCTTTTGAACTGCTGCATGACTGCAACAGGGAACCTACCGAAGAAGCGCCGATGCCCACACCGATCATAACTTTTGCCGAGTCGCCCAAGAATATCCGGCGCGAATTGTCCTGTTTTTTTTCCATGTTACTGATGGTTTTGAGTTTACTGATTTATGTGCTTTAATTTATCGCGCCGGAGAAATGCCCGGAAAATCCTCGCCCTTCGGGTATACCATTCTTTATTGAACAATTGTGAATCACGCATAGCTTTATAGGTCAGGAACAAGCCGATGGGCACCAGCACAAAGGCTGCCAGCCACATGCCGGAGAATGGTGTAAAGGTTCCTTCCTTCGCCAGCTTTTCTCCCATGGTAGTGGTGAAATAAAACACCATGAAAAAAATAATCGCCGCGATCAATGGTGTACCCAGCCCGCCTTTCCGGATGATAGATCCCAGTGGAGCTCCCACCAGGAACAGGATTACACATGCACAGGACAGCACGAATTTTTTATGCCATTCAATTTTATGTTTACGATAGATGCGCTCTTTGTCTTTCAGGTTTTGTTTTACCGTTGCGATTGTAGATTTAAGTGTACTGGCCTGGCCGATTGCACGGAGATGGGCCGACACTTTTGCGGAATCCGGGATCAACGTTTCAAGCCGGGTGGCAGTGCGGAAAATGCTGTCGCCCGCCAGTGGCGATTTGTTGGTACTATCCATGAAACCCTGGAAGGGTAAGGACTGGTAAATACCTGAGGTGAGCTGCGTGCGCACCAGGTCGTTCTCTCTTTTCAACGAATCAATAGCCTTGTTCAGCTGGCGCACACTGAACACCTTTTCATTATTTACATTGGAACTGTCGTCTGAAAAATTCAGCTGGAAAGAACTCAGGTCAAACTGTTTTTTATACTCCCTGAAGCCAAGCCGGATATAATCACCCCTGCCACTGCTTGCATTATAACTGTCATCCCCTTTTTCCTGGTAACGCGTTCCGTCCTTTAAATAAAATTCGAGGAATCGTTTATCTGCCGACACCTTCATTACGCCGCTTTTGGCAATGATAAAATTATCCTGCAGCGGGTTACCCTGTTCATAGATGATCACATCACGGATCACACTATCATTCGGTTCCTTCTTTCCAACCTTGATCACAAAATTGTTGATCTTGTCGTAAAACACCCCTTCCCTGAGATCAAATGCGGGTTTTGCCCATACAATATCCGAGAGCATGGTCCTTGATTTCAGCCAGGCCACCGGGATCACATAATTGGAAAACATAAACGCAACACCGCTGATCAGCACGGATACGATGAACAGGGGCCGCATAAAACGAAGCAGGGAAATACCGGACGACTTGATCGCCACCAGTTCAAAACTTTCGCCCAGGTTGCCGAATGTCATCAGCGAGGAAAGCAGCACAGCCAGGGGCAGGGCCAGTGGCACCAGTACCGCACTCTGGTACCAGATAAATTTAAGGATATGACTGATGCCCAAACCCTTTCCAACGAAATCGTCGATGTACAACCAGAAAAATTGCATCACCAGCACCAGCAGTGTGATGAAAAATGTGGCAATGAACGGACCAACAAATGCCTTCAGGATGAGCTTATCTAGTTTTTTGAACACTTATCTTTAATGTTATGGATGGTGCAAAAATACAGCTTTCGAAAGAGGAGAAAGAGTTGATCTCCAACAGCAAATGGATTTTAACAAAGAACGATATCCTGTTGAAGGTAAACGCAATGCTGACGGGCATTATGGCCGACCAGACCGAATGGCTTTTTTCCCGGCAACTCCAGCTACCAGCTGCCCTTGCAAGCCATTCACCCAAAATTTCCAGGGGCGAAAACTATCATGGCCTGCCCTGGATGATGCTTGACCAGCCCCGCATTTTTGGAAAGCCCGATACATTTGCCATCCGGATTTTTTTCTGGTGGGGTCATTTTTTCAGCATCACATTGCAACTCGAAGGCAGTTACAAGACCAGCTACCAGCACACATTATCCCACGCAACGTTGGCTGACAGGAATTACCTGGTAGCTGTCACCGGTAACCGATGGTTACATCATCCCGCAGATGATCATTACCGGGCAGTTTCATTAATGAATGCCGATAGTTTTACCAATCACATAAAGGATCATCCCTTCGTGAAACTCACGTCAGTAACGCCTTTGAGCGATTGGGAACAAATAAGGGAAAAGATGTCGGAAGAATTCAGCTTCCTGATGGGAATGCTAATTACCTAAACGGTGAAACAGGTCCTTGACCTGATGATCCCAAAGAAGGCTTTGGTCCTTGATATCTTTTTTCTCCGCGAAATCTGTCACCACGAGGATGGTCTGGTTTGTTATTTCCGATTTTTCGATGCCAAATTGGAAAAATTCGCCCTTTGGTGCTTCCAGCCACCTGAATTTGATGAATTTATCATCCTCAAATTCCAGCACCTCAGCCTTGTCGAATGAGCCATTCCATCCGAAATAAAACACATTATCCCGCTCATCCACCTTATCCGCAAACCACTCCCCCAGTCCGGCAGGGGTAGAAAGGAACTCATAAAGTATGGAAGGTGAACATCTAACGGGAAATTCTAAGGTATATAATTGCTTGCTCATTGTAATTGTGTTGGAAATCCGATTCCAGTGGCAATAATAAATAAATTAACGACCCCTCAAAATTATTTGTCTTATATTTTTCCGCTTATTTTCCGTGTTTTCCCTATTGTTTAAAATAAAATGATAGCAGTGGCGTTAAAGGAAAGCCAAGTTTTCCATTGGCCACGTCTCGAAAAACCATATATTGCCTTAAATCCAATAATCGTCGAAAAACCAGGGATAATTCAGGGGATTCTGCTTCTTATTCGTAAGAAAAACCAGTCGCAGAGCGGATCCACGGGTTATCTTAAAAACCAAACCTATGAGCATGCGCCAGTTGAAGATCACGAAGTCGATAACGAATCGTGAGTCTCAAAGCCTGGAGAAATACCTCCAGGAGATCGGGAAAGTTGAACTTATAACCCCTGAGGAAGAAGTTCGCTTAGCCGCCCTGATCAGACAGGGTGACCAGGTTGCCCTTGATCGTCTCACCAAAGCAAATCTCCGTTTTGTTGTCTCAGTTGCCAAACAGTACCAGAATCAGGGCCTTTCATTGCCCGATCTGATCAATGAAGGTAATTTTGGCCTGATCAAGGCTGCGCAACGTTTTGATGAAACAAGGGGTTTCAAATTCATTTCCTATGCTGTGTGGTGGATCCGCCAGAGCATTCTCCAGGCACTGGCCGAACAATCAAGGATCGTTCGCCTGCCGCTCAATAAGGTTGGACTCACCAATCGCATCCAGAAAGCGTTCTCCACACTGGAACAACAGTTTGAAAGGGAACCCTCGGCCGAGGAACTGGCCGATATGCTGGAGATGGACCTGGATGAGGTTACTGCCACACTCGGACTTTCGTCTCGCCACGTGAGTATGGATACTCCGCTGTCGGAAGGTGAAGACGGAACCCTGATCGATGTGCTGGCCAATCCCAACGCCGACAAAACCGATGTGCTGCTTGAACATACCGAGTCCCTGAAACTGGAGATCGACCGCTCGCTTAAAACCCTGACCGACCGCCAGAAAGAAGTGATCTGTTATTTCTTCGGCATCGGTGTTGATCACCCCATGAGCCTGGAGGATATCGGTGAAAAGTTCAACCTCACCCGCGAAAGGGTGCGCCAGATCAAGGACAAGGCTATCACCAAACTCCGCGCTACCAACCGCACACAGCAGTTACGCGTTTATCTCGGTTAATTAATTTTATCAATAAAGCATCCGACCCTGAATTCAATTTTACTTTAGTACTTAGTATATTTGCTGACCGATTTTAAAGAATGTGATCTCTGGGTCACATTCTTTTTTTCCGGTATTCACCTATCAATCCAAGCAAATGTTCAATTCATTACAGGAGAAACTGGAAGGCGCCTTCAAAAACCTGAAAGGCCAGGGAAGGATCACCGAATTAAATGTGGCAACCACCGTAAAGGAAATCCGCCGCGCACTGGTTGATGCCGATGTGAACTATAAAATAGCCAAGGAATTTACCGACAAGATCAAGGATAAGGCAACAGGCGAAAAAGTAATCAATGCCATCAGCCCGGGTCAGCTTATGACCAAGATCGTAAAGGATGAACTGACCGAACTGATGGGTGGTCAGGAAGCTCCCTTTAATGCAAAAGGTAATCCGGCCATCATACTGATTGCCGGCCTCCAGGGTAGCGGTAAAACCACTTTCAGCGGCAAACTTGCCAACTATCTCAAAACAAAAAAGGGCCTGTCGCCCATGCTGGTGGCGGCTGATATCTATCGCCCTGCGGCCATGGAACAGTTGCGCGTACTGGGCGAACAGATCGGGGTCGATGTGCACGTAGAACTGGAAAACAAGGATGCGGTATCCATTACCCGTAATGCCATCCGCGAAGCAAAAAGTAAAAACAAAAATGTACTGATCATCGATACAGCTGGCCGTCTGGCCATCGATGAAGCAATGATGACCGAAGTGGCGGAGATAAAAAAAGCCGCCAACCCCAACGAAATCCTGTTTGTGGTCGATAGCATGACCGGCCAGGATGCAGTTAATACAGCCAAGGCCTTCAATGACCGGCTCGACTTTACCGGTGTGGTACTTACCAAACTCGATGGTGATACACGTGGCGGTGCTGCCCTTTCTATCAAATACACGGTAAATAAACCCATCAAATTCGTCAGCAGCGGCGAAAAAATGGATACCCTGGATGTGTTCTACCCCGAACGGATGTCGCAACGGATACTGGGCATGGGAGATATCACCTCACTGGTAGAAAAAGCACAGGAACAGTTCGACGAGGAACAGGCCAAAAAGCTTGAAAGCAAAATCCGCAAGAATAAATTCGATTTCGCAGATTTCAAGACCCAGCTTGAACAGATAAAGAAGATGGGTAATATGAAAGACCTGCTCGGTATGATCCCCGGTGTGGGAAGCAAAATCAAGGATCTTGATATCAACGACGACTCTTTCAAAGGCATTGAGGCGATGATCAACTCCATGACACCGGCCGAACGAAGCGACCCCGACCTGATTGATGGAAACCGCCGCAAGCGGATTGCGAAGGGCGCCGGCAAAGACATCAGCGAAGTGAATGCCTTCATGAAACAGTTTGAACAGATGAGGGACATGATGAAGGGCATGAATAAAATGAATATGTTCGGCAAGATGATGCCTGGAATGCGGAGATAATGACAACAATTCTGACTTCCGCAACGGCGGAAATCTACAGGTTCTGTTAAGTTATTCTGCAGTTATGGATGGTCCGTGATTCCCGATAAAAAATGAAGGAGAAACCCTTTGGCATTTCCGGCATTGGGCCTTACCTTCGCCCTTCCGGTATCGACCGGAACTAACAATTATTGTTTAACGCTGTTAAATTTCTATTTAATGTCAGCAAAAATCCGACTTCAACGTCACGGGTCTAAAAAGAGACCTTTCTACTTCATTGTGATCGCCGACGCACGTGCACCACGTGATGGTAAATTCATCCAGAAACTAGGTACTTACAATCCACTGACCGTTCCGGCTACTATTCAGCTTGATCGTCAGAAAGCCCTCGAGTGGCTGAGCAAAGGCGCTACACCAACCGACACGGTTCGTCGTATCCTGAGTTTTAAAGGAGTGTTGTACCTGAAACACCTTCTCCGCGGTGTCGGACTTGGTTTGTTTGATGATGCAACTGCAATGGAGAAGTTTACGAAATGGAGCGCAGAACATGACGCCCAGATCAAAAAACGCCAGGAAGACGCTTACCGCAACAGAAGAACCCGCCGTCCGATGCCAGGTCGCAGACCAGAAGCACGTACGCAGGGTGAAGGTGGTAACCAGGGATAAATAAAATAATCCTTTAAATCTTTTCCAAGGCCATTATCACCCGATAGTGGCCTTTTTGTTTGGTAAATTTGTTCAACATTGTATTATGGAATATTTCAGACTTGGCAAGCTGGTTGCATCATTTGGATTGAAAGGTGAGCTGATTCTCTCGCATAACCTTGGAAAAAAATCATCCCTTAAAGGATTACAGGCGGTATTCACCGAGGATAAAAAAAATTCTTTCCTGCCCTGGTTTATTGAAAGCGCAAGGATAAAAAGCGACAACGAGATTTATATAAAACTTGAAACCATTGATACCAAAGAATCTGCCATGCGGATGACCAGGAAAGAACTCTGGTTACCGGAAACAGAATTTAAGAAGTACGCGGCAAAGTCGGCACCGGTAAGCCTCCTGGGGTATATGATCTTCGACGGTAAAGACCAGCTTGGTGAAATCCTGGAGATTATAGAACAACCTCACCAGGTTCTTTGCCGCATTGAAATGCAGGGCCGGGAAGTACTGATACCACTTCATGACGAAACACTGGACAAAGTAGATCATAAAAATAAAAAAGTAGTGGCCACCCTTCCGGAAGGTTTGCTGGACATTTACCTCGGATAGGATCAGCCATGTTAAATTATATCCTTAAAAATGCTGATACCAGCAGGATAAAAAATTGCAGGAACAAAAAAAACATATCGCCCATTTTGATCTCGATTCATTCTTTGTATCGGTTGAGATCCTGAACAATCCTTCACTTAAAGGAAAAGCCGTGCTGGTAGGCGGTTTCGAACGGGGTGTGGTGGCTGCATGCAGTTATGAGGCACGGAAATTCGGCATCCATTCCGCCATGCCGATGAAACAGGCCATGCAACTTTGTCCGCACGCAATTGTCACCAACAGCAGCCGCGGCGATTACAGTAAATACTCACGACTGGTAACAGAAATCATCGCGTCAAAAGTGCCGCTTTTCGAAAAGGCATCAATCGATGAATTTTATATTGACCTCAGTGGTATGGATAAATTTTTCGGTGTGTCGTCCTATGCGAAAGAGCTTCGCTCACTGATCACCCGCGAAACCGGACTCCCTATTTCCTGCGGTCTTTCCTCTGCCCGTTTTATCAGTAAGATGGCAACCAATGAAGCAAAACCAAACGGTTTCCTGGAGATTCCGCACGGTAAGGAAACAGATTTCCTCTGGCCGCTTGGTGTCGAAAAAATAAACGGAGTAGGAAAACAGACTGAACAGCAATTGAAAAATTTCGGCATTTATACCATTGAGGATATTGCAAGGACACCCATTGAACTGATGGAAAAATATGCCGGCAAATTGGGACATGAACTCTGGCATAAGTCGCAAGGAATGGGCAGTACAGAGATCGCCACCGATTGGGAACAGAAAAGTATCAGTCACGAGAACACCTTTAACAGCAACTCGGCCGATACCGCTTTCCTGCATAGTGAACTGGTAAGGCTTACTGAAAAAACGGCTTATTCACTCCGGGAAGACGAGAAACTAACGGGCTGCATTACGGTAAAAATCCGGTATTCCGATTTTGAAACAGTATCCCGGCAGGAAACGATCGACTATACTGCACTCGACGATGTGCTCAATGCAAAAGTGAAAGACCTTTTTAATAAACTCTGCGAAAAGAACCGGCCAGTCCGGCTTCTTGGAGTACGGTTTTCACACTTCATACCCTTCACCATGCAGATGAGTCTCTTTGAAAACAGGATGGAAAAGATGAACCTGTATAAAGCAATGGATGATATAAAAGACCGGTTCGGTATCAAATCGGTAACCAAGGCTGTAACACTGAAAAAAGGAAAGGAAGAAGGATAGTACTACATTAACACTGACCAGCAGACCGATTAAACGAACTATACATGCTCACAGACCAACGGCAACCAAAACAAAGTCTTGTCATCGCCGCTTTCGCAGCCATTTACATAATCTGGGGATCCACCTTTATTGCGGTGCTGATCGCCATTCACGAGATCCCTCCCTTTCTTATGGGTGGGGCCCGGTTTACTACAGCAGGTTTGCTGTTATTCGTTTTTGCCCGGCTGAAAAAACATGCTGTACCATCGGCAGGTTCCGCTATCCGTACGGGATTAACCGGCATGTTAACCCTGTTCATGGGTACAGGTGCTGTGGCCTTTGTTGAACAATACATAACCAGTGGTTTTGCTGCCATCGTTGTGGCAACGGTACCCATCTGGTTTATCCTGCTGGACAAACGCCAGTGGAAAAACAACTTTTCCAACAAGTGGATTGTGGCCGGATTACTTATCGGATTTATCGGGGTACTCACCCTTTTTGCCGACAAACAATCGCTTGATTTTTCCGGTGATCCGATGAAGCTCTGGAGTGTAGTCATCCTCCTTATCGGTACCGTATGCTGGGCCATTGGTTCACTGTATACCAAGTACGCCGACCTGCAGGGCTCCACCCTGATGAAGGCTTCAATCCAGATGATCGCCGCCGGTATTTTTTCTCTTATCGCAGGGGTTATTTATGGCGAACCTGCCCGGTTCGATCTCAATTCCATCAGCCAATCGTCCATCCTGGCCCTGCTTTACCTGATATTCATCGGCTCCCTCATCGGGTACATGGCTTACTTCTGGCTGCTGACGGTCCGTTCACCAGCCATCGTGGGCACCTATGCATATGTTAATCCCATCGTTGCGGTGTTCCTTGGATGGCTTATCGCCGGGGAAACAATTTCCAACCAGCAGGTAGTGGCCCTGGTGATCATCCTTTCGGGTGTGATCCTGGTGACACTTTCCAAATCAAAACAAGAATAAAAAATACAGTATCGGTATCTTCGTGCCCATCATCAATAATAAAATGGCTATGCAAATCTGGAAAGATTATCAGGACAAAAACAAGGAACGGTTTCTGAATGAAATGCTCGACCTGCTGCGCATCCCATCCGTGAGTGCCAAGACCGAACACAGGGAAGACATGGAGAAATGTGCAACTGCTGTCAAAGACAGCCTGCTTAAATCAGGTTGTGACAAGGCAGCTGTAATGGCAACTGATGGTTTTCCGGTTGTTTATGGTGAAAAAATAATTGACCCTTCCAAACCAACCGTACTGGTTTACGGGCACTATGATGTGCAACCTGCTGAACCGCTGGAACTCTGGCACAGCGGGCCTTTCGAGCCGGTAATAAAGGACGGTAAAGTATTTGCACGCGGTTCTGCCGATGACAAGGGCCAGTTTTACATGCATGTGAAAGCCCTTGAACTCCTGGTGAAGACCGATAGCATGAGCACCAATATAAAGTTCCTTATAGAAGGCGAGGAAGAGATCGGCTCGCCCAACCTCGGCAAATTTGTTTCGCAAAATAAAGAATTGCTGAAAGCCGATGTGATCCTGATCAGCGACAGCTCAATGCTGAGCATGGAAAATCCCTCACTGGACACCGGCGTCCGAGGCCTGAGTTATATTGAAGTGGAAATCACCGGGGCCAACCGCGACCTGCATAGCGGCACATATGGCGGCGCAGTTGCCAATCCGATTACCATACTTGCACAGATGATCGCCTCCTGTCATGATGAAAATAACCATATCACCATCCCGGGTTTTTATGATGATGTGGCCATCGCCACTGCGCAGGAACGCGAACTGCTTAATAAAGCACCCTACGATGAAAAAGAATATATGGCCGAACTGGGCGTAAAAGAATTATGGGGCGAGAAGGGTTTTACTACCTACGAACGTACCGGCATCCGCCCTACCCTTGAGATCAACGGCATCTGGGGCGGTTATACAGGCGAAGGCGCAAAAACTGTTCTTCCTTCAAAAGCATTTGCCAAGATCTCGGCCCGCCTGGTTCCTAATCAGTCGTCCGAAAAAATCACCGAAATACTGCTCAATTATTTTACCTCCATTGCCCCTGCAGCCGTAACGGTAAAAGCGAGCCTGCACCATGGCGGTGAACCGTATATGACCCCGATCAACAGCAAGGGATACCTGTCGGCTGTAAAGGCCGTAGAACAGACTTTTGGTAAGGCCCCCATCCCTGTTCGCGGTGGTGGCAGTATTCCCATCTGTTCTATCCTTGAAAAAGAACTGGGCATCAAGATTGTGTTTATGGGATTCGGCCTGGATAATGATAATCTCCATAGTCCAAATGAAAAATTTAACCTGGAAAATTATTACAAGGGCATTGAGACCATCCCCTATTTCCATAAATTTTTTGCGGAGGGATAGTACCCTGGCCCACAAATGAAATGTGATGAAAGAAAAACTCCGGCTCGACAAATATCTCTGGGCCATCCGTCTGTTCAAGACAAGATCAATGGCCGCCGATGCCTGCGATTCGGGCAAAGTGAAATTTGATGGCCTGCAGGCCAAACCTTCCCGGAATGTGAACATCGGAGATGAATACGAAGTAAAAACGGAAGCCAAAAAATGGCGGATCAAGGTAACGGGGCTGCTTGAAAAACGTGTGGCTTACGCAGAAGCCATCAATAACTATATTGATATCACACCGCCCGAAGAAGTGGAACGGATCCAGTTTCAATCGGCCAGCTTCCATACTGGTAAACGACAAAGTAAGATCGGTCGCCCTACTAAAAAAGAAAGACGTGAGCTGGATGATTTTATGGGACCCGAAGAAAAAAACGAAGGCTGATCCGGTACACCGGATTTAATCGTTAAGATCGCCTGAAATATTGATCTTCATTATAAGGGTCATCCGTTACACCGGGCTCATCATAAAGGCCGCCGGTCATACCTGTCTTCATCATAAATGTCGCCGGTCATACCTGGCCCATTATAAAGACCGCCCGCAGCGCCGATTACAGAACCTGCAGTGCGCTGTAATCAGTACCCCTTTATCTTTGCAGCATGCATATCGATATACTCACCGTTTTGCCTGAACTTTTACAGAGCCCATTTGAACATAGCATTATGAAAAGGGCCCAGGAAAAAAACCTGCTGACCATCCGCGTACACCAGTTACGCAAGTGGGCAGTGAATGAATACGGAATGGTGGATGACTACCAGTATGGCGGCGGTGCTGGTATGGTGATGATGTGTGAACCACTGGCAAAAGCGATTGAAGAATTATCGTCCGAAAGAAAATACGACGAGATCATTTTCCTGACACCTGATGGACGTACGCTTGACCAGCAAACTTCCAATACCCTTTCACTGAAAGAAAACCTGCTGATGATCTGCGGACATTATAAAGGGATTGATGAACGGATCAGGGAACATTTTGTGACCATGGAAATTTCTATCGGTGACTATGTACTCAGTGGCGGTGAACTGGCTGCCGCCGTACTGGTGGACAGTATCGGCCGTTTGCTTCCGGGTGTTCTCAATGATGAAACCTCCGCCCTGTTCGACTCCTTCCAGGATAACCTGCTTGCCCCTCCGGTTTATACGAGGCCGGTTGACTTCAGGGGATGGCCGGTACCACCGGTTCTTATGAGCGGCGACCATCGGAAAATAGAGGACTGGCGCCATGATCAGGCACTGGAAAGAACAAGGATCCGCAGGCCCGACCTGCTGGAAGAATGATTTTCTACATCAGTGGACGATACCTCGTACAGGAGACTGACCTCAGAACATAAGCATCAGCACACAATAATATACCAGGATTAACGCCACATTGATTGCACAGGTTTTTATCATAAGCCGGATTTAATGTACTATAGTTTGCAAAAGGATTGCCAAAGGGGCTCCGGGCCGGTGCAAATAGTCCGGATTTCAGTTTTTACGGCGTTAAGAAATACCCCTCAGGCGTAAAACCACTTTCAGACCCGACGTTTTATCCCCGGAATTTCACCCCTGCCAGATATCTGTTCAACTCGAATGAATTAAGTTTACAGCATGTCATCAATTACTATTAAAGGCCGCATTGCCGACGCATTCACCTCCCGCATTTATGCAGCAACCATCGTTATTGAAAATGGTCATATCAGGCGTATAACTTCACTCGAACCCGGGGAAGATGAATCCATACTTCCCTTTATCCTTCCGGGTTTCGTTGACAGCCATGTACACATTGAAAGTTCCATGCTGGTACCTTCCGAATTCGCAAGGCTGGCCGTAGTACATGGCACAGTGGCAACTGTAAGCGATCCGCACGAGATTGCCAATGTATGCGGAATGCAGGGCGTGGAATTCATGATCGACAACGGCAATACAGTTCCCTTCAAATTTAATTTCGGTGCACCAAGCTGTGTACCGGCTACGGCTTTTGAAACAGCGGGAGCCAGCCTTGATTCCGATGAAGTGGATCTGCTTCTACAACGCAACGAGATCAGGTACCTCAGCGAAATGATGAACTTCCCCGGAGTATTGATGAAGGACCCGGAAGTAATGAAAAAAATTGCAGCAGCTCACCGGCTTAATAAACCCGTAGATGGCCATGCTCCCGGTCTTCGGGAACAGGAAGCCCAGGCCTATATCGATGCAGGAATATCTACAGATCATGAATGTTTCACCGAAGAAGAAGCACTCGATAAACTAAACCGGGGCATGAAAATCCTTATCCGCGAAGGAAGTGCCGCAAGGAATTTTGATGCACTGATCGGACTGCTCCAGCATCATCCTGACAGTATGATGTTCTGTAGTGACGACAAACATCCGGATAGCCTGTTGCTCGGACATATCAACCAGCTTTGCGCCCGTGCAGTGGCCAGGGGTATCAATGTTTTCAATGTTATCAGGGCAGCCTGTATTAACCCCGTATTACACTATAAACTTGATGTGGGCCTGTTGCAGGAAGGGGACCCGGCCGACCTGATCCTTGTCCGTGACCTCGAACATTTCCATGTACTGGAAACCTATATCAACGGACAGCTGGTTGCGTCAAATGGAAACTCATTGATCCTGGCCAACACTCCTGGTTTAATTAACCAGTTTAATTGCGAACCCGTTACCGGAGAACAGCTCCGCTATCCAAGACCGTTTACAACCCGCATCCCCGTGATCGAAGCACTCGATGGCCAGCTGATCACCACAAAACTGATGTTTGATGTGGAACCACTACTTCATACCAACGAAACCGAACTGGTCAGCCAGCCTGGTATTGATGTACTGAAAATCGTGGTGGTAAACCGTTACAAGTCTTCCCCGCCTGCAATTGCATTCATCCGGAATTTTGGTTTGAAAGCCGGCGCCCTCGCTTCTTCCGTAGCTCACGACAGCCATAATATTGTTGCAGTGGGTGCCGATGATGAGAGTCTATGCCGTGCTATAAACCTGGTGATCGCACATAAAGGTGGCGTGAGTGCGGTTTTTGGAAAAAAGGAACAGGTTGTGCCACTTCCTGTGGCCGGACTCATGAGTAACGCAGATGGTTATGAAGTAGCCAAAGCCTACACGGCAATCGATATCCTTTCAAAAGAAATGGGAAGCCGGCTTGGCTCCCCATTTATGACTTTGTCGTTTATGGCATTACTGGTGATCCCCCATCTTAAACTAAGCGATCTTGGTTTGTTTGATGGCGATTCATTCGAGCTTATTAAATGACGCTGCAAATAGTTTTACTGGTGACCATCAAACAAACCAGGATTGCCTGGTTTGTTTGATGGTGATCATCCTGACTAATTTAATGATTGCCGCAACTGCAGGTCTCCGCTTCACCTTCTTCATGCCAGGGAAAACTCTGTGCATTTTTTGTCAGCTCCCAATAAAACTTTGTCCTTGGTTTTGCCTGGCTACCCAACTCCTCCATCGTTTCTGCATTATACAACCGACCATTGACCATCGTGTACCTGATGGTCTCCGTATTATAAATACTTTCCAGCGGGTTTTTGTCCATGATGAGCAAATCAGCGTATTTACCTGGTTCCAGGCTTCCGATATAACTCTCCAGTCCCAGGCTCTTCGCCGGGTTAATAGTAGCAGTCCGTAAAGCTTCAAGCGGAGTCATGCCACCCTGAGCCATCATCCAGATCTCCCAATGGGCACCAATACCCTGGATCTGGCCATGTGCGCCCATGTTTACGGTAACACCGGCATCCATTAATTTTTTTGCAGTCTTTGCCACCAGGATATGGCCGTTTTCATATTCTTCCTCGGGCAACATTATCCGGTGACGGCTTCTTGTATCGATCACCGACCTTGGCGTGAAACGAAGCAGCCGTTCTTTCTTCCAGACATCTGTATGCTGGTACCAATAGTATTCACCACTCACAGCACCATAACTGACAATCAGTGTTGGCGTATAAGCCGTGCCTGAATTTTTCCATAACTGGACCACATCATCGTTGACTGTTACAACGGGCAGGTTATGTTCAATGGTTGTATGGCCATCAAGTATCATATTCATATTGGTAAAAAACGTCGAACCGCCTTCGGGCACCACTTCCATCTGGAGTTCGCGGGCGGCCTGTATAACCATCTGCCGTTGTTCGCGGCGAGGCTGGTTATAACTCTTGACCGAGAATGCACCAAGTGCCTTCGTTCTCCTGAGTGCACTTCTCGCATCTTCAATTGAGTTGATCACCGCTTTAAAATCCCCGTCAGCACCATAAAGAATGGTCCCGGTGGAAAATACACGCGGTCCAACCATACGACCAGCACGTACCATTTCACTTTGCGCAAAAACCGTTTCACTGTTGGCAGACGGATCATGCATGGTAGTGACACCATACGCGAGATTGGCCAGGTACGGCCAGTGTTTTTGCGGAAGGATACCTCCACGGAAATGGCCACCATGTGCATGCGCATCTACGAACCCGGGAGTAATGGTCTGACCCTTACAATCAATTGTTCTCGCACCAGCCGGAATAGTTATACCAGAAGATGGGCCTACCGCCAGGATCAGATTATTTTCCACAATGAGTGTACCCTGTTCAATTACTTCATCGTCCTTCATGGTCACGATCCGCGCATTGGTAAAAGCTATAAGTCCCGAAGGCTTGTCCACCGCTACTTTCAGCCCGATAGATAAACCGGTTTCCGGTAACTTGAAAAGTGAATCAGGTTTATCTGTTATGAAACTGAAGCGGTCCTCCAGCCTGATCTTATAATATTGTTCGCCCAGGGTATAGAACAGTTGCTGGTTGTCGCGGCTCCAGTGAAGATTAAATCCGGCATCGCGTGAGACCAGTTTCACGGGGAAGTCGGCCGTACCGCTTCCTATATCAATGGTCCGGCCAGTCTTTGGAAACGCAGCGATATAAACTTTATGCAGGTCGATAAAGGCAACCCAGTTTTCATCAGGAGAAAGAACAAACTGGCTTCCATAGGTGCTTTTTAAATGCACCAGTTCGTCGGTTCCATCTGTTTTACAACTTGCATATGTCCGGTTCATACCACCACCCAACTGGTAATAAATCCTGTTGCTCTCCAGGTTGAAATGCGGAAGATCACCACCGCTGCGAACAAATGTTTCTCCATCGCCTGTTGCACCCATAATGTAAATACCCGGTTGGGCAGTATGTGCTTCACCCAATGCATCACTGCCCGACTCCTTGCGATACACGATCCATTTTCCATCGGGTGAAAAAGAGGGTTGACGATAAATGGCAGGTTTTGAAGTCAGCCGGATAGGTTTGGAATTGGGCGTAAGGCTCAGTTTATAAATGGCTCCGGAAGCCGAATCATTCCAGGTACTGTACACCAGTTGTTTACCATCAGGCGAAAAAGAAGGCTCACTTTCAAAATTGATAACCGGATAATTTTTATCGGTCGTGATTCTTACCGGTATGCCTGAAGGAAGGTCTTTTTTCCACAACGATCCAAGCGCATTAAACACCAGGATCTTCTGATCGGGTGAAGTAATGGCCTGCCTGATTACATTCACGGTAAACTGATCGTTACTTAATGTTTGTTTGAACCGCACTGCATCGGTTACCTGTTGGGTGACCTTGCAGGTGAATGGTATTACTACTGACTGGTTGACTGCATTCACATCCACCTTATTGATTTTTCCATTACTCCAGATAATGATTGCTTTATTATCCGGTGTCCATGCATAACCGGGAAAAATACCAAAGACGGTCCATGATTCCTGCTGGTCCTTACTTAGCTGATCATAAATCGGCCATTCTTCCCCGGTTTCCAGGTTGCGGATAAAAAGTACAGTACTGGTCCGGACCCTTTTCACAAACGACATCAGTTTGCCGTCACGGGAAAGCTGCGGTCTTACCGAGCCACCCGGTCCGCCTGTAACGTAGTCGATCTTACCGTTCTGCCTGTCGAACCGGCGAATAACAAAAATCTCCTTGTTCGGATCCTTGTTGTACTGGAATGATCCACCCGGATACATGTCTTCACTAAAATAAAGGTAACGACCGTCGGGACTAACCACGGGTTCATTCACGTCCTGCTGGTCGTTCTTGCGGGTGGTAAGTTGTAAACCGTTGCCACCGCTCAGATGATACATCCACATTTCACCGGCACCAAGTGAACGCACCGATGTAAAATGTTTCCGGGCAATTATATACTGGCCATCGGGGGTCCAGACTGCATTATTCAATAACCGGAATGTTTCCTTTGTAACCTGGCGGGGCCGGGAACCATCTGTATCCATTACCCAGATATTATCGCCGCCGCCGGCATCGGATGTAAACAGGATTTTTTTTCCGTCAGGACTATATCTTGGTTGCACATCAAAAGCATGACCTCCTTTCAGGATCCTTGCCTCCCCTCCGCCAATGGGCAGGGAATAAATATCGCCCAGCAGGTCAAACACGATCTCCCTACCATCGGGTGACACATCGAGGTTCATCCAGGTACCTTCATTTACGGTAAACGAAACCGTCCGCGCGAATGTCCCTGCATCGGATACATCCCATTTTTTTTCCTGCGAATGGCCGGGTACAGCCAGGAGTAAAAACACAAAAACCGGGAAAATAGCTTTAACCATCGGGTACTTTTTTTGGGACGAAAGATAAAGAAATCCCCGCTGACCCGAGCCATTCCACCGTTCACCGACTTTTCCATGCTGGTTGACTGTTGACGGTTGTTTATTGTCATTTACACGCCTAGATTTACTGAAAAATAGGGGCACCATGAATGATTTCAGAAAAGAGAGACGCGACAGGATGATGCATAACTGGACACATGAATCCAGCATCAGTCACGTGTGGACAGGAGTTTTTATTCTGTTGGTAGGTGGTATCGCAATGGCTAAAAGTTTCGGGGTACCGGTTCCAAAATGGTTATTCAGCTGGCAGATGCTGCTGATCGGCATTGGTATTTTCACCGGATTTAAAAGAAATTTCCGGGACGGCGGCTGGTTCGTTCCCATTATTGTAGGCGGAGCCTTCCTTGTCAATGATTATGTCATTCTTGGCGACCTTCGAAAACATATCTGGCCCCTTGTCCTAATTGTAGTGGGAGCAGTGTTTATCCTGCGTCCAAAAAAAAAACATCCTGTGCCGCTCGACCAGCAAGGTGATTCAATGAACATTCCACCGGTTGATTCAGTGTTTTCAGCCAGTACCGCCCATGTCAGCGATGATTATATCGACAGTACCTGCATATTCAGCGGTAATAAAAAGATTATCCTTTCCAAAAATTTCCGCGGGGGCGACCTCGTAAATATTTTCGGTGGTTGTGAAGTAGACCTGACCCAGGCCGACATGACCGTTCCTGCTGTACTGGAAGTCACCGCTATTTTCGGGGGAGCCACCCTGATTGTCCCATCCAACTGGGCCATCCAATCGGAAGCGGTTACCATCTTCGGCGGCATATCTGACAAAAGGAAGATGCCGTTACTTACCGACGGACCAAAGAAAACCCTGGTCCTTAAAGGCACCATGATCTTCGGAGGTATGGAAATAAAAAGTTACTAAGCCATCATTCCAGCATAAGAACACCAGAATTTTTAAACTTTCAACTGAATTTTATGAATTGGTATCTTTCAAAACTCGTTTTCCAGATCATCTGCGGTGATGGCGCACATACTGCTCAGTTTGATGAACAACTGCGCCTGGTTTCCGGAGAATCAAAAGAGGAAGCCTTCCTGAAAGCCCAGGAACTTGGCAAAAAGGAAGAAGATGTTTTCTATAATTCCAGGGAACAACTGGTACGCTGGCAGTTTGTAAATGTCTGCGAATTGTACCAGCTTACTGACCTGATAGATGGCGCTGAGTTGTATTCACGTATAGAAGAGCGTGACAGCGCGGATGCCTACATCCAGATGGTGCACCAGAAAGCTGAAAATATTTATTTTACCCATACGCACCAGTTGCTTAAACTCGCCTGAGCAAACCATGCCCGCATCCTTATTTTCTGTCAGGCGGTTTACGATTATTTTCAGTATCAGCTGGCTGTTGCTGATGATCGACCATGCAGCGTTGCTGTACTGGTTTGAATTACCTATCAGGGAGTCGGTCATCGACAGCCTTATCAGTAATACATTACTGCTGCTGGCCTGCCTGCTGGTGATGAATACCATCCGTTATTACGTGCCAACCATCAACCAGTACCTGAATGTACTTTGTATGTGCATCCTGCTGACCATACTCTGGCTGGTATTATGTAAATGGATTCTGGGCGGGTCCATCCATCTTGAAAATTATTCCCTGTTCCTGAAAAAATCTCTGATCATCCGCGGAAGTTTCGGGTTTCTCGTGATGGGGATACTGACAATGGTCGCCATAATCTGGTTTAACTGGCAGGAACAACAAAAAAACGAACTGCGGAAATCAGATGCTGAGCGGCTGGCGAAAGAGGCCGAACTGTTTAAACTCCGTCAGCAGTTACAACCCCATTTCCTGTTCAACAGTCTTAACTCGATCAACGCACTGATCGGAACAAGACCACAGGAAGCAAGGAAAATGGTACAGCAGCTCTCTGATTTCCTGAGGGGTACGATTAAAAAAGAAGAAACACAATGGGTGACACTCCATGAAGAACTGGCCTACCTGCAGCTTTACCTGGATATAGAAAAAGTACGTTTCGGCAACAGGCTTGATACCCATATTGAAACAGACGAATCATCACTGATGATGAAGTTGCCCGCGCTTTTATTGCAACCCATCGTGGAAAACGCCATCAAGTTTGGCCTGTATGATACGATCGGAGATACCGTCATCAGTATCAAGACCTATAAGCTGGATGGCCACCTGGTGATATCCGTTTGTAATCCCTACGATCCTGAAACGTCAGCACCCAGGCAGGGCACGGGTTTCGGACTTAATTCAGTGCAGCGCAGGCTTTATCTTTTATTTGCGCGGAGCGACCTGCTCGTGGTAGAAGCGAAAAATGATATTTTTACCACAACAGTCCGGATTCCTGAATTACCTGAAGGATACCCAATTTAAAAAACCATTAATATCAAGTGATGTTTAAAGTACTGATTATAGATGACGAACCGCTTGCGAGAAGCATCGTCCGGGAATACCTGCAACAATTTCCGGAACTTGAACTGGTGGCCGAATGCGGAGACGGATTCGAAGGACTGAAAGCAATACAGCAATACCAGCCCGAACTGATCTTCCTCGATATACAAATGCCCAAGATCAACGGATTTGAAATGCTTGAACTGGTGGACCAGACTCCTGCTGTTATATTTACCACGGCATTTGATGAATATGCTATCAGAGCGTTTGAAGCCCACGCAATTGATTACCTGCTGAAACCATTTAACCAGGAGAGGTTCGATAAGGCTATCAACAAATGGAAGGATCAACAAGCAAAACAAGCCGTTCCAAAAACCAGCGAGCTGCTGGAAACTGCTTCCTTTTCCCCTTCACAAAACCAGCGGGTGGTAGTAAAGAATGGCAGTAAGATCAAGATAATCCCGGTTCATGATATCTATTACCTGGAAGCTGCTGATGATTATGTGAAGATCCATACCTCGGAAGGTTATTTCCTGAAGAATAAAACAATGAGCCATTTCGAACAGGCGCTCGACCAGCAACAGTTTGTGCGATCGCACCGGTCGTATATTGTCAATATCCAGCAGATCACCCGTATCGATCCGTATGAAAAGGATAACCATGTGGCCATCCTTCGTTCCGGAGGAAAAGTTCCCGTAAGCCGCGGTGGCTACGGAAAACTTAAAGCAGTACTTGGTTTATAACAGCTGTTGTATGTTTATATCATCAGCACATGTACGGCGTGGAATTACCTGATCAGTGTAACGGTTCCTTTCCTCATAAAAATTCCGCCCTCATCGCATTCCAGTTCTACCATAAAAACATATACCCCTGATTCAGCCTCTACCCCCTGGTAGCGGCCGTCCCAGGATGCGTTGGCATCACCTGGTAAAAAATTCTTCCGGTCTACCATTACATTTCCCCACCGGTTGAAAATCCTGAATGATTTCACACGGCTTACTCCGTAACCTACGATACTGAACAGATCATTTATACCATCGCGGTTTGGGGTGAAGGCTGTTGGTATGAAAACATTCGCCTGCGCACAACTTGCTTTTACAAATAACGAATCGCGCGCTATACAACCATAGGCCGTTGTACCCTGGAAAACATACAATACATCAGAAAAAGGCCGGGTTACCGGATTCCTGCAATTTGTACAACTGAGGTAATCAGCAGGACTCCATTTCCACCTGGTAACTTCTGCACTGCCTGTACCGTTGAGCTGGTTTTCGGAACCATAAAATACCTGGAGGTCGGCACCGGCATTTACAGTTGGTACGGGCCGTACATTTATTTTAACCTGGTGGGTATCGGTATAACAGAGGAACCGGTCGTACCCCACTGCTGTATAAATAATATCAGAAGCTGGTGAGGCAATGGGTGAACTGATGGATGGATTGTTCAGGCCAGTTGTATTACCGATCCATCGTATATCCGGAACACCCGTTACATTCAGTTGCATTGAACTGCCTTTGCAAAGATCTGATTCATTTGTCCCGTTCAGGCTGATTGGCGTGGCCACTTCCACCAGTATTTCATCCCATCCTTTACATCCGTGCAGGTCGGTCACGTCAACCCGGTACCGGGTAGCAGTGACGGGCAATGCCAGTACAGTGGATGATGTTGTTGAATTAAGACCCGTTGCAGGAGACCAGGCATAACTATCACCACCGGTTGCAACCAGTTCAACCGCCACTCCCTTACAAACTGCGGCAATGGCGGGTGCTACGTCTACTACCGGATCGGGGTGAATCAGGATCGGATCACCCTTGGCAGCAGTTTCGCAACCTGCTTCATCCCGGATGATAAGTGTTGGTACAAAGGTTCCCGCTGCTGCAAAAGAATGCACCGCCAGGCTATCCGTTGTCTCAGTTATAAAACCATTACCAAAATCCCACTGGTATGTTCCCGTTGTGCCCGCCATTGGCGAGTTAAGTTCAAGACCTACGCCCTTGCAGGCTTCGAGCAATGGTACATCTATAACAGCTGTTGGCCGGAATACTTTTACAGAATCATATTGTGTTTCCTGCAGGCCATTGTATCCATAAATTTCGAGCTTGACATAATACGTACCTGGCTGGCTATAAATATGTGAAGGTGCATAGGCATTCTCCAGCGTTTGTCCGTCGCCGAAATCCCATACCAACCTTGTATAGTTGACAGATGTGTTGCGGAAACGGGCAAGTACCGGCGCACAGTTTCCATGGTCCCCGATAAATGATTGCCCGGTCTCGAAACCGGTACGGAATTCCTTTACCGTCAATACCTGCCTCACGGTATCAGCGCAACCATTGTCATTATTGGTAGTAATGAGGGTGATGGTATAGGTACCGGCAACGGGGAAAGTATGCGACGGTGAATAGGTTGTATACTCTGCGAGGTTGTCAATTATCCATCGGTAACTTGTATTGGGTGCATTGTAAGTGTTGGTGTAATTGAAGAAGTTTACCGTGGTATTCAATTGCACTACGGGCCCGCCAGACATCTGGAAGGAAGCCCTGGGACCGGTCACCATTGCGGTGGTAGTGGCTTCCGATGAACAACCCTGTTCATCAATGGCGCGAAGAGTTACGTAATAATTTCCGGGATTGGCATAGATATGGTCAACAGTGGCTCCCGGTGTTGAGATGCTGCTTGTACCGTCCCCAAAACTCCAGTTGATGCTTTTCAACGGTACATTGTTCGTTGCCTTTGAAACATCAAGAAACCGGACCGGACTTTTGTAACAGATATCCTTTGGTACCGGTGCTATTGCAGCTTTTGGACCACCGATGGTAAAACTCACATAGGCACTGGTATCACTGCAGCCAAAGACATAGGAAACGGCCACCACCCGGATGCGGTAAGTGCCCGCAGGCAGCCGGGCCATAACACCTGCCCAGGGGAATAGATAGGAAGGACTGATTTCAAGGAAGTTGTTCATCAGGTTATTGTTTTCGTCATAAAACGAATAACCGTAATGATAGTAATAGCTGACCCATGGATTTGCATCCAACCCGGTGACAGTAATATTTACCCTGGAATCAACGCCACAGGCACTTGTTACCGTGACGCCAAGCACCGGTGTTTTCTTTCGCAGAACCTTTACCCCTACCGATCTGCTGAGTGTACATGTACCGTTGGTTACATAGAGGGTTGCGGTATAATTTCCGGTAAGTGCATACTCATGTTTGATTGTTGGCTGATATGTGGTGTATGTGGTGGAAGTGCCATCGCCAAAATCCCATCTCCATGAATTGACAAACCGGCTGTTATCCGTGAATTCCACAATACCCCTGTTACCATCGCAGGTATTAGTGGTACCCCCGATACTGACAAAGGGCGGGTTGACTTTTATGTACGCTTTTTTAATGACTGTATCATTGCAAAATCCATTTTGGGCGATGAGTTGTACATCGTAGATTCCATCCTGTTCATAAATATGCTGGTTGTAACTCCATTGCTGCCCGGTGTTATCCCCAAAGTCCCACACATAATTCAGAACGTAACCGGTGCTGAGTCCGGGGTTAAACACCACGGGTGTATTACCGCAAATCAGTTGGGGTGCAGAGAAGTCGGCCTTTGGTTTTTCCCTTACGTAAAGCGTACGATAATAATGGACTACACCAGTACAACCGTTGATTGTCCGGTAAGTCAGTTTTACGTTGTAACTGCCGGGTTTATTGTAAATATGTGTAGGTGCCTTATTTGTTGATGTGGTGCCATCTCCAAAATCCCAGGTTAGCGTAGCCAGCTCTTCGGTTGACTGATATTCAAATGGTATTGTCAGCGGGCCACATGATTCATGAGGTATAGTATAATCAACGAAAATACCAACAAGGGGTGCGCTTATAGGTACGTATTGGCCAATACTTGATGAACAACCTGCTGCATTCGTCACTTCCAATGATACATAATAGTTGCCATCGCTGGTATAAAGTCGGGTGGGCGCCTGCAGGCTGGATGATACGTTCCAGTTTTCAAGATACCAACGCCAGGCAACAGCCCCGGCTGTGGTATCACGGAATTGAACAGAAACCGGTGCGCCACAAAGACCTTTAATATCTGCGATAAAACCTTTCAGGTCAGGCAAGGCATTCACCACGACCTTTTTCGTAAACGTACCTGTGCAGGGTCCGAACTCCGAACGAAGTTCGATGGTATGTTCACCAGTTGTGTTAAAAGTGTAATTAAATCCGTCGTTACCATAATAATATACAGGTTGACCGTCTACTCTCCATTCAACACGTTGTGAAGCGGGCCAGCTGGTATTACTGATATAGACCTGTGAATTGACACAGATAACTGCCGGTTCCTGGAATGCAGTTGTAAATCCGCCAACCCGGATATAGTCCGGCCGGACCGAAGTATTTGTACAACCAATATCATTTGTTACGGTGAGCCTGACTGTATACAACCCGTTCCTGGTATAGGTATGTGATGGATTCAACTGGGTGGAAGTGGTCCCATCTCCAAAGTCCCATAAGTAAGTAAGTGTTCCCGGACCATTGCTGTTGTTTGTGAAATTAACAGTCCCGGGTGCATTGCAGAAAATATAATTATCTGCTACGAACCCTGCAACCAATTCGGGATAAATGCGTACGATGTCCTGTTTTATAAGTGACTGGCTGCAACCGAAATTATTGGTTGCGGTAAGGCTAACGGTTGCCTGTTGTTCGAATGAATAATAATGGGACACTGTGGGGCTGTTCGTTACCTGGGTCTGGCCATCACCGAAATCCCAGTGATAGGTATTCAGGTATCCATCACCCGGAGTGGATGTACTGGTGAACACAGCAGGTGAGGGCATACAGATTTTGTCATCATCTACCGTAAAAGCTATACCGGGTTTTTTATAAACCGTGATGACGGAAGTTTTTTCCGAGGTCCTGCCATTATCGGTAACAGTCAGTTTTACATTGTAGGTACCAACATCAGTAAATACTGCTGACGGATCTTTGAGCACCGAAGTATTGCCATTGCCAAAGTCCCATAAATAAACAGCGGCCGCAGATACGCCGGCACTTGTATTCGAAAACCGGATAGTTGCTGGCTGGCAATCGCCCTGTTTATCAGATGTAAATGCAGCAGTTATCTGAGCCTGGATGCATGATGGGAAAATGCCCAGAAGAAGGCAGATGGCAAAAAATCTCATGAGACAGAGTAAGGTTTTGGTGGCGTTGACAAGATAATATAATAATTAATCCAATGCAAACCCTCATGCACTGCATCATTTCCTGCTTTTATATCCGAAAATCTGCGCTTGTTCACAGGCAACCTTTCCGGCATTTTCTTCAGAAATTACCCCGTTCCCGTTATCAAACCCCGCAACTATCCTCCGCAAATCAACCCTCCTGCCCCATCCAGAATGCACCGCCCACACTGTCGCGCCGGGCACCGGTAACAGATGAAAGCACGTTTGTTTCCTCGCGCCAGCGAAGCACACCGATCAATCCCATGATCAGCGCTTCCTTGTATTTTACGATCTGGTCGTCGGGAACTATAACACTGACACCAATGGCTTCTGTTTTTTTAATAAGTTGTTCTACCAGGAAACTGTTGAAAGCACCGCCACCTGTTATGAGCATTTTTTTCATTACAGGTTCTTCATTTGCGGCACCTGTTATTTGTGGCTCCGCATTTTTCCCTGTATGATCAGATATACTCTTTGTTAGCGGTTTTACAATTTGTATGCAGATATGTTCCACGTATGTTGCAAGGGAATCATAAACGCTGAGCGCATACTGGCGGATAAGGGGATAAATGATATCGGTCCCGAAATCATTTGCCAGTGATTTAGGGAATGGCCTGTTATAATATTCAAGTGAATTCAGCTCGTTGAGTAAATGATGGTTAACCGTACCTGAAGAAGCGAGATAACCCTTGTCATCATAATCCACGCCTGCCTCGGCGGCCAGCAGGTTGAGCACGCGGTTTGCGGGGCATACATCAAAGGCCCTGAATCCCTCTTTCAGGGAGAGGTTGGCAATACCGCCGAGATTCAGGTAATAATCGTAGTCACTGAATAACAATTGTTCTCCCACCGGGACAATGGGTGCTCCCTGTCCACCGAGCGCCACATCCATGGCGCGGAGATCCGATACAACCGGTAATTGGGTTACTGCAGCTATGGATGCACCATCGCCCAGCTGGGCAGTCATTCTTTTTTCGGGCAGATGGAAACTGGTATGGCCATGGGATGCGAGGAGTGCCACTTTGAACTCCAGTCCGTTTGCCCTGATAAAACTATTAACCTGTTCGCCCAGATAATGACCATAATCAATATGTAATAACTGGTAATCGAGTGCCGATAGTGAAGTGGCCCGTGAAAGCCGGCTTGTCCATATTTCATCATACGGCAGGCAATCTGCCGCCAGGATCTCGAAACTCCATTTGCCGCCATTTTCCTGAAAGGCTGCGCAAACGATATCCAATCCATCCAGTGAACTTCCACTCATTAATCCTATCGCCCTGTAAAGCATGAAACCTATTTTAGTTTAGATTTGTCAAAAGTACAAAGGTTTGGACGGCTAAACCTTGCGGCTGTAAATATTACGATTATGATCATCAACTTAAGCGAGCAACACAGCCTGGTCAGTAACTGGATCAGTGAACTAAGGGACCAGGACATCCAGGCTGACCGGATGCGGTTCCGCCGCAACCTGGAAAGGTTTGGTGAGGTTGCCGCTTACGAGATCAGCAAAAAACTTCCTTTTGCAGAGAAGGAAGTGCAGACCTCGCTGGGTATTGCAAGTGCCAAGATGCTGGTGGAACAGCCGGTGCTGGCCACTATCCTGCGTGCAGGCCTGCCACTCCACCAGGGATTGCTGAACTATTTTGATAAAGCCGACAACGCTTTTATTTCTGCGTACAGAAAACATAATAAGGACGGTACTTTTGATATCAGCCTCGACTATATTTCCTGCCCCGAACTGGAAAACCGGACCATCATTATCTCGGACCCAATGCTTGCCACGGGTGCATCGCTGGTAAAAACAATCAGCTTCCTGAAAGCAGAAGGTCACCCCAAAGAAATCCATATTGTGGCTGCCATTGCATGCAGCGTTGGAATAGAGTACGTTATCAGGAATGAACCATCCGTTTCCATCTGGTGTGGTGATATCGATGATGAAATCACTGCAAAAGGTTATATCGTACCAGGCCTGGGTGATGCCGGCGACCTTTCTTTCGGGGTAAAGGTCCAGATGTAAGGCCTACGGGTATTTACAGGAAGATCCCCTGCCCGCGGAAATACCTTGCCCCCATCCAAAAATTTCCCGCCTACGATCACATTTACGAACACGTTCAACCCACGCAGCGGATCACAATTTTTGCAGGTCTACTATTTGTTGTATTTTGGCCGGCGCACCGTTATTCTGATCGGGTGTCCGGGCAATTTTTTCGCTTTTATTAACGTTAAAGCCCAGGGCCATGATCCAGCCGAAAACCAGACCAGTGAAAAAACTAAACGCTTTAATGAAAAAGATCCTTTATACCCTTACCTGTTGTGTTGCCCTGGCTGGAACTGCTGCTGCACAGGATCCCAACTTTTCCCAGTTTTTCTCTTCTCCATTAACATTAAATCCGGCCCAGACGGGGAAATTTGACGGTGTTTTCAGGGTTGCCGGAAACTACCGGAATCAATGGCCCACCATCAGTAATGCCTATACCACTTTTACTGCTTCCTTTGATATGGGGATTTTAAAAAACAGGATTGCCACCAACGACCAGTTCGGGATTGGTTTCCTGGGTTTCAGCGACCAGGCGGGTGACGGGGCACTGAAAAATACCTATCTCGGATTTTCTACCGCTTACCATAAGGCTCTTGACGAAAACGGATATCACTCCATTGGCGCCGGTTTCCAGGGTACGTTCGTCAGTAAACGACTGAATACTGCCAACCTGAAATTCCTTGACCAGCTTACCCCATTTGGTTTTACCAATATCAGCCTTGATCCTTATGCAAACCGACAATTCAGCATCAATTATTTTGACCTGAATGCCGGATTTATTTATAATGGAACTACCAATGGCTACAACAATTTTTATTTCGGTGCTTCGATGTACCATATTAACCGGCCAAAAGAAAATTTCGATGGCGGCGATTTTATCCTGAGTGCCCGGACTACCCTGCAGGCCGGAGCTAAACTACCCGTGGGAACCTACAATGCTCTACACCTGTCGGCCAACCACAGCATGCAGGCAAAGGCAAAAAATACCATGCTCGGTGGCGCATTCTCCCTAAATGTCAACAACGACGAAGAAAATCCAACCAATGTATACCTGGGAACCTGGTACCGTTTTAATGACGCGGTGATTCCTTACATGGGACTTGAATTCGATGAATGGCATTTTGGTGCATCATACGATGTCAATACTTCTTCTCTCAAGGCAGCATCTGCTTCCAGGGGCGGGATTGAACTATCCCTGATTTATATCCGTAAGTATTCGGATCCGTCGATGCGATTATTGAACTGTCCCAAATTCTGACATTATTTAATGAAATATCAACCGCCCCCAGGGCGGTTTTTTTTATGCCGGAACGATCCGTGTTTATTATCTTGTTACCAGCACATGAAAAAACTTCTTACCAATCTTACATTCTGGGTCCTTATTGCAATCACGGCGGGTATCCTGATCGGTCATTTTTTCCCGGAGATTGCTTTACAGAAGTTACTGGCGAAAGAGGTTAAACGGCATTTCCTGGGACAGGAAATCCTGATCAAAACCAGTCTCAGTGAGGTACTGAGCGGCATCTTCATCAGTATTGTCAAACTCTTTATCAACCCGATCATTTTTTTAACCATTACCCTGGGTATTGTCAGTATGGGCAACCTGAAGAAGGTGGGCCGGGTTGGTGCAAAAGCATTGCTCTACTTCGAAGTGGTGACCACCTTCGCATTGGTGATCGGGGTAGCTGTGGCCCTGCTGATCCGGCCCGGCCATGGTGTTGATTCTTCCACCGTTAAAACCGGTGATATTTCCAGATACACAACCAATACTTCGTTCAGCTGGCTGCATTTCCTGCGCGACAATTCAACCTTACAGGTCCTGATTTTTGCCCTGGTTTGCGGAGTATTACTCAGCCTGTATAAAAACAACAAATGGATCACTGATCCATTACACTGGCTGTCGAAACTTATTTTCCGCGGCCTCCACCTGGTGATGTTGCTGGCACCCATCGGAGCATTCGGCGGCATGGCTTATACTATTGGTACTTACGGAATCGACACGCTGCTGCCCTTATTCAAACTGATGGCTACTGTTTACGTAACCATGGCTGTTTTTATTTTCGTAGTACTTTATTATATACTCCGGATGTATAAAGTCAGCATCTTCCGTTTCCTTAAATATATCCGGGAAGAATTACTGGTGGTGCTTGGTACCTCTTCGTCAGAAGCAGCCCTGCCAACACTAATGGAAAAGCTGGAACGGATGGGTTGTTCCAAACCCGTGGTGGGCCTGGTTGTGCCCACCGGTTATTCATTTAACCTCGACGGCACCACCATTTACCTGTCCATGTGTATTATTTTTTTGGCGCAGGTTTTCCATGTTGATCTCAGCCTTTCACAGATTGCCAGTATCATCGGTTTACTGATGCTTACTTCAAAAGGTGCGGCTGGCGTAGCCGGCAGCGGATTTGTGGTACTGGCTTCCACCTTGTCGGCCGTTAAAGTAATCCCGATTGAGGGATTGGCGCTGCTGGTTGGCGTCGACCGTTTCATGTCAGAAGCAAGGGCAATCACCAATTTTATCGGCAATGGTGTTGCAACGATCTGGCTGGCCAATAACGAAAAAGAATTCGACCGGAATAAAATGGAATTTGCATTTAGTAATGTAAGCAAAACGGAGGACCTGATAGAAGACAATATCGAAGGAAATACCATTGAAAAATAATTCACTTCGGCTTACCACTTACATACGGGTTACCCTTTACATAAAACCGGTAGGGCAGTTTTGCATCCTCGCCCGCGTAATCGACACCGATCCTTGGTGAGGTACCGATTAAATCTTTCGGATAACGGAAACCATCGTCAGCCAGGTAAATCTCGTTGCCATTGAGCGGTGTGCGTGTATCAATGGTATGAATGCCAAGAGCCTTGCTCACATTACCCGGACCACGGGTGAGCGTATAATCAGCCTTTTTTTTCCCGGTGCGGATGAGCATATCGGTTATTCCGTCGATCGGTTCGATAGCCCTGACAAGGATCGCATGCGGCCGGTCTTTTTTATTTGTAATAACATTAAAGAGATGATGGATCCCGTAACAGAGGTATACATAGGCGAGACCTCCTTCTTCATACATGACTTCGGTACGTGCGGTGCGACGGCCACCAACTGCATGTGATGCTTTATCGTGCTCACCTGCATACGCTTCCAGCTCCACAATGCGGCCGGATGTACGGATCCCGTTGCGGTTTGTAACGAGGATCTTGCCCATTAATTCACGGGCCACCAGCAATACATCATCGCGCTGGTAAAATGAAAGCGGGATCTTTTTTAATGACGCCATTGTAGCTGTTCTCTTATTATATTTACCGCACAAAATTAGTCATTGCTTAAAGAAATTGTCATAACCGCCCAATCCTGGGGGGAAGCACACCGCTTTATTATCCAGCATAAGTTATGGAGATGGGTGCTGATCCCTGGCCTGATCTATGCTATTCTTTTTATAACCGGCATGTATTTTTTCGTCCAGTCGGCCACCAGTGTACTGGAATATATTACCCATATCCTCGGATTGAGCGACTGGATCCAGCAATTACAGAGCAGCTTCCTGGGTTTCCTGTTCACCCTTTCGGGACTGATGTTCTGGTTAACCCTGCTGCTTTTTTATTTTTCCTTTTTCAAATATATCTGCCTGATCATCGGTTCCCCGCTGTTTGCCATGCTGAGCAGGAAGACCGAATCCATTATTGAAGGACATGAACAGGAAAATCCGTCCTGGAAAAATATCAAATCCGAATCGGCAAGAGGCATCCTCACTGCCCTGCGCAACTGTGGCTGGCAAACATTTTACCTTGTAGCCCTGCTGTTCCTTTCGCTGATCCCCATTATTGGATGGATTATGCCCCTGGTGGTATTGCTCATGGAATGTTATTACTATGGATTCTCCATGCTCGACTATGGTTTCGCACGTAATGGTTACACGCGGCCGCAGGCCATCCATTTCATCGGACAACATAAAGGCCTTGCTACCGGTAACGGGATACTTTTCTATCTCCTGCATGTGGTGATTGTTGTTGCCCCTGCCTATGCAATTGTTGCAGGCACACTCACCGTTCACAAAGTAAAAAAATAATTATGGCTACCGGAACAGTGTACCTGATCCCGACCGTGCTCGATGAGAATGGAATGGCTGCCATCCCACCCTATGTGCTTGATGCGGTGAAACAATGCCAGGTATTTTTTGTGGAGAATGAACGCACAGCAAGAAGGTTCCTGAAATCATGGTGGAAAGAAATGGTAATCGACGATTACCAATGGTTCACTATTCACAAAGCCGAAGGGGAAGTGGTTGAAATGTTTAATGAGCGACTGAAGTCGGGACTGAATATCGGTATCATCAGTGAAGCCGGCTGCCCGGGTGTGGCCGATCCGGGACAAATCCTGGTGGCTGCCGCACAGCGGCTGGATGCACTGGTAAAACCATTGACCGGACCCAGTTCCATACTGCTGGCTCTGATGGCCAGTGGCATGAATGGCCAGCAGTTCCGTTTCACCGGCTACCTGCCAATCGATAACCAGCTGCGCATTAAAGCAATCCGCGACCTGGAACTGGATTCTAAAAAAAACAACTGCACCCAGATTTTTATAGAAACGCCTTACAGGAATAACCAGCTGATTGAAACGATCCTTAAAAATGCGGCCGACTCTACCCTGTTATGCATTGCTGCAGACCTGACAGGCGAGAAAGAATGGGTGAAGACCAGGACTATCGCCTCCTGGAGAAATGAAAAGACAGACCTGCATAAACGTCCGGCTATTTTTTTATTGATGGCGGGGTAAAGGATACGCAAGTGTCCTGCGACTTCTTTACTGAAGCCGTTAACAAATTATGCAGTTGATTGTCCATTGGGTGACAGTGCGACCTAATTTGGCGCCCTCATACTGATAATACTATCCACTATGTACCGGCTATTACCTCTCCAGGGAAGCACCCCGTTGTACTCTTTATAATGCAGGTCGAAGATCTTTCCGCTGTTCAGCTTGAGCACCTCAAACACCGCTTTGTCCCTGATAGAAAATTCAAATTCGTTTGACTGGATCGCTCCTGCAGTCCGGCTGCGGATCCCTTCCTGGATCAGTTTGCCCTCGTAGGTTTTGAAGATCTGCCCCTTTCTTACTGCGAAGTTCAGGTAACCCGATTTCACCCCGTCACTGGTATAGGGGAAATAGTATTTCCAGTAGACGAAACCGGCAAGTACCAGCACCACTAAAATAACAACTGTTAGTACAAACTTCCGGATACCGGAAAAATTGGATCGTTTAGCAGGTTTTATACCTTCCATAGCCGGGTTTTTGTAACAAAAATTTTATGTCGTCAATTGATTTATTGATATACCTTTACACCTCAATTTACAATTGTTTTGTAAACGTGAACAATATATTGACACATACCAAGCAGTTTGCCTTTCACGCACCTATAACCAGTGGCGTATATGCCGTAGGTTACGACCTGTTCACCTTTTGCCTCCCTCGACGCCGTCCTGAATTCTGACAGGACGAACCCCTCACCTGGTCCCTGTCAGTGAATTTCTCCCCGTAATTTGTTTTTTAGGAATGGTGGCCCTTTTATTCTAATTCTTTTAATAGTGGACAATCAACAGATCATTGTAAGAGTTGCGACTCTTGATGATAAAAAATACTCGACGATCATCACCGACGAAATGGAAGCTTCGGCCAGGGCCCGCGGTACCGGCATTGCAAAACGATCGCCCCAATACATTGAAGATAAAATCGGCGAAGGCAAGGCCGTGATCGCGGTTACAGCTACCGGCGAATGGGTAGGGTTTTGTTATATCGAAACCTGGAGCCATGGCGAATATGTTGCCAACAGTGGCCTGATCGTTGCACCGGCTTTTCGAAAAAGCGGCGTGGCAAAATCCATCAAGGAACGCATCTTCAAACTTTCCCGGGAAAAATATCCGGAGTCAAAAATTTTCGGACTTACCACCGGACTTGCAGTAATGAAGATCAACAGCGATCTCGGCTACGAACCTGTTACTTATTCAGAGCTCACACAGGATGAAGCTTTCTGGGCCGGTTGTAAAAGTTGTGTGAACTACGAGATCCTGATGGGGAAGGATCGTAAGAACTGTATGTGTACAGCCATGCTCTTCGATCCGAAGGATCATTATGAACCCGAGGAAACAAAGGAGTACTTCCAGGACAACGCAAAACTTTTCGAACGCCTGCTGCGTTTTAAACAATGGAAACTACTGGCACCATTCATGAAGAAAGACAACGAAAAAAAAGATAAAGATAACAGAGGGGGCAGCGGCCGCCCAAGAAAATCATTGCTGCATTACTTTTTACATTTTTAAATCAGGGTTAGCAGATGTCAAAAAAAGTCGTTTTAGGTTTCAGTGGAGGATTGGATACATCGTTTTGCGTTAAATATCTCGCGGGCGATCTCGGATATGAAGTGCATAGTATCATCGTGGATACAGGTGGTTTTACAGAAGATGAATTGCGTGCGGTGGAAGCACATGCCTATAAACTCGGGGTCAAATCCCATAAAACAGTTAATGCTGTTCACAGCTATTACGATAGCATTCTGAAATATCTTATTTACGGAAACGTACTGAAGAATAATACTTATCCGCTGAGTGTATCGGCAGAACGGCTGAGCCAGGCTTTACACATCGCGTCATATGCAGAGGAAATCCGCGCAGACGCAGTGGCGCACGGAAGTACCGGTGCGGGTAATGACCAGGTTCGTTTTGATATGATCTTCCATGTGATGATCCCAGGTGTGGAGATCATCACCCCGATCCGCGATCTTAAACTGAGCCGCGAGGCCGAGATCGAATACCTCCGTGAAAAAGGGGTGGATATGAATTTTGAAAAAGCGGCGTACTCAATAAACAAAGGTCTGTGGGGAACCAGTGTAGGTGGAAAGGAAACTCTTTCATCGAAAGGAGTGCTGCCCGAAGAAGCCTGGCCAACCCAGGTAACAAAGACCGATCCGGAAGAAGTTAAATTACATTTTGAAAAGGGACAACTGACCGGTGTCAACGATCATTCATACAAACATCCTTCCGATGCAATCCGGTCGCTTCAGGCAATTGCAGGACCATTCGGCATTGGCCGTGATATCCATGTGGGTGATACCATTATCGGTATCAAGGGGCGTGTTGGTTTTGAAGCTGCAGCGCCCATGGTTATTATCAAGGCACACCATGCACTGGAAAAACATGTGCTTACAAAATGGCAGCTGAACTGGAAAGACCAGCTTGCCACATTTTATGGCAACTGGTTACACGAAGGCCAGATCCTTGATCCGGTGATGCGCGATATAGAAGCCTACCTGGAAACAAGCCAGCGTAATGTAACCGGTGATGTGTTTGTACTCCTCCAGCCCTATCGTTTCCAGGTGATTGGTATTGAAAGTAAATACGACCTGATGAACAGCAGGTTTGGAAAATATGGTGAAATGAATACCGGTTTTACCGGTGAAGACGTAAAAGGCTTCAGCCGGATTTTTGGTAACCAGACCATGATGTATCACCTGGTCAAAACCGACAATGAAAACGGATATGGAAAGTAAAGCAAATGTTGGGATCATTGGTGGCGCAGGATATACCGGTGGCGAACTTATTCGTTTACTCGTCAACCACCCTGGCGTTAATCTTTCCTTTATCCATAGCCGCAGTAATGCCGGCCAGCCGGTTTATACCGTGCACCAGGATCTTCTTGGTGATACCGATCTCCGGTTTACCGATGAATTAAAAACCGGTATCGACATCCTGTTCCTTTGCCTGGGACATGGCGAGTCAAGGAAATTCCTGGAAGAAAATAAGTTCCCGGCGTCTGTCAGGATTATTGACCTGGCCAATGATTTCCGTTTATCGGCCCAGTCTTCCATTGGCGACCGGAAATTTGTGTACGGACTTCCCGAACTGAACCGCGACAAGATCCGCAAGGCAGGCAATATTGCCAACCCGGGATGTTTCGCCACTACCATCCAGCTGGGCCTGCTGCCACTGGCTAAAGAAGGTCTCCTTAAGGACATTTATACAACAGGGATCACCGGATCCACCGGTGCAGGGCAGTCTTTATCCGCCTCTTCCCATTTCAGCTGGAGGTCGAACAATATCCAGGCTTATAAAACACTTACACACCAACACCTTGCAGAGATCGGTGAATCATTGCTGCAACTGGAACCAGATGGCGGGATAGACCTTAATTTTGTACCCTGGCGGGGCGATTTCACCCGGGGGATTTTTGTCAGCTCCACCATCGCCACCGACCTGAGCGCGGTTGAATTGTTTGTTCTTTTTAATGATTATTATTCCGGCCACCCCTTTGTAGCTGTAAGTAAAGAACCAATTTTCCTGAAACAGGTGGTGAATACCAACAAGGTTGTGATCCAGCTGGAAAAAGCGGGTAATAAACTGGTGGTACATTCTGCACTGGACAACCTGTTGAAGGGAGCCAGCGGACAGGCTGTACAAAACATGAACCTGGTACTTGGGCTGGACGAACAAACCGGACTGAGACTGAAAGCGAATTATTTTTAACGGTACGCAACGAAAGCTGTTTCCGGTTTGCCATACGATCAATACATAATCCGAATTTCAAACAACGCGAATCAAAGTGAGGCGAAAGCTTTGACGACCGATCGCAATAAATTTCCAGCATGAATCTTTTCGATGTCTATCCACTGCAAGACGTTTCAATTGTAAAAGCCAAGGGCTCCTACGTATGGGATAGCAACGGCGAACAGTACCTCGACCTATATGGTGGCCACGCTGTGATCAGTATCGGACATACACATCCTCATTGGGTGAAACGGATCGAAGACCAGCTTGAAAAGATCGCCTTCTATTCCAACTCGGTTAAGATGCCGATCCAGCAGGAACTTGCCGCCAAACTGGGCAAGGTTTCCGGCAAGGAAGATTACCAGCTGTTCCTTTGTAACAGCGGTGCTGAAGCAAATGAAAACGCTCTTAAACTCGCGTCCTTCCATAACGACCGCAAAAAAATTATCGCTTTCTCCAAATCCTTCCATGGCCGCACTTCCCTCGCAGTAGCGGTAACCGACAATAAAAATTATGTTGCCCCTGTTAACGAGAACGAAAATGTGATCTTCCTTCCTTTTAATGATGAAGCTGCATTGCAGGCCGCATTTAAAAAACACGGCAACGAAATTTCTTCCGTAATCATTGAAGGGATCCAGGGTGTGGGTGGCATCAACGTGGCAAACGAATCTTTCCTGAAACTCATCCGCTCCCTTTGTGATAAATATGGTTCCATATATATTGCCGATGCAGTGCAGTGCGGTTTTGGAAGGAGTGGAAAGTTTTTCAGCCACGACTTCGCCGGTGTTAATGCCGACATCTACACAATGGCCAAGGGAATGGGTAATGGTTTTCCTGTGGCAGGACTGATCATCGCACCGTTTATAAAACCAAAATATTTCCAGCTGGGTACTACTTTTGGTGGCAACCCGCTTGCCTGTGCTGCCTGCCTTGCTGTACTTGAAACAATCGAAGAAGAAAAGCTGATGGGAAATGCCGTGATGATCGGCAAATACCTGAAAGATGAACTGGCAAAGATCCCAGGTATAGAGAACGTTCGCGGCCGTGGCCTGATGATCGGCTTCGATGTGAGTGCCAAACTGGCTGACCTTAAAAAGAATTTATTGTTTGAACAAAAAATTTTTACCGGTGAAGCAAAACCAAACGTGATCCGGCTTCTCCCCTCCCTTGCTCTGAAGAAACGCGATGCAGAGTCCCTGATCGAAGCGATCCTTGAAGAAGTTGGCAAACTGGAAGAGGAAAAACCGGAGGCTTTACCGGACGATAGTAACCCGGAAACCGGCAATTTGGAAGATGGCAAACAGGAAGACTAAACTAGCATAATATTTAAACCAGATAAGTTGAAACAATTTATTTCTGTTAATGATGTTGAAAATATAGACGCGCTGGTACAACAGGCGTTGTCTTACAAAGCTTCTCCACTAACCGATAAAACACTTGGCGCCAACAAACGTATCGGCTGCCTGTTCCTGAACCCCAGTATGCGTACCAGGCTGAGTACCCAGATAGCGGCACAGAACCTGGGAATGGAAGCACTGGTTTTTAATATCAGCAGCGAAGGATGGGCCCTGGAATTTGAAGAAGAAGCCATCATGAGCGGGTCCACCGTCGAACATGTCAAAGACGCCGCCCCCGTTTTCGGAAAATATTTTGATATCCTTGCCGTGAGGACATTTCCCTCACTCAAAAACAGGGACGACGACTACAGTGAACTCTACATTAAACAGCTTATCAGATATGCAGGCATCCCGGTTGTGAGTCTCGAAAGCTCCACCCTGCACCCCTTGCAATCACTCACCGATATCATCACCATTGAAGAAAACTTCAATACAGCGGCCCGTCGCCCTAAAATCGTGATGAGCTGGGCGCCGCATGTAAAGGCACTTCCACAATGTGTGGCCAATAGTTTCTCCCAATGGGTGAATGCCTGGGATAAGGCCGACTTCGTGATTACCCACCCCGAGGATTATGAACTGAACGAAGAATTCACGAAGGGCGCCACCATTACGCACGACCAGGACGAAGCCCTGAAAAATGCAGATTTCGTATATGTCAAGAACTGGAGCACCTATAAAGATTATGGCAAAATCTATGAGAGTGATCCCAAATGGATGCTGACAAACAAAAAACTGGAAGCAACCAACAATGCAAAAGTGATGCACTGCCTGCCCGTACGACGTAATGTGGAACTGAGCGATGAGGTACTGGACGGGCCAAACAGCCTGGTCACTTCCGAAGCAGCCAACCGCGTATGGGCCGCACAGTCTGTCCTTTCCCGGATACTAAAGACCAATGGATAAATTATATATAATAAAGATCGGCGGTAACATTATTGATAATGATACCAGGCTCGGCCAGTTCCTGAATTCCTTTTCTTCCGTTAACGGGAAAAAAATCCTGGTTCATGGAGGCGGTAAACTGGCCACCCGGATGGCAGAACAGATGGGCATACAACAAACCCTGGTGGATGGCCGCCGCATCACCGATGCGGAAACACTGCGTATTGTGACCATGGTTTATGCAGGCCAGATCAATAAGGATATCGTAGCCAGGCTGCAGTCAAAAAATTGTAATGCACTCGGCCTCACCGGAGCTGATGGAGATTCCATCCTGGCCCATAAAAGGAAAAATGCGCTGATGGACTATGGGTTTGTAGGTGATGTGGACCTGGTAAATACAAACCTGGTGGCACAACTGCTTGAACTCGGACTGGCCCTGGTATTTGCCCCGATCACCCATGACCAGCAGGGGCAACTGTTAAATACCAATGCCGATACCATTGCACAGGAACTTGCAAAAGGATTGAGCAGCCAGTACGATGTGGAACTGATTTATTCCTTTGAGAAACGCGGAGTGCTTCTTGATGCAAATGATGATGACACGGTGATCCCCCGGATCGGTCCGGACTATTATCAGTGGCTCAAGACAAAACAAAAAATATTTGAAGGTATGATCCCAAAAATGGATAATGCCTTTACTGCATTGAAAAGTGGTGTGAAAAAAGTGATCATCGGAAACGCCGAAGAGCTGGATAAACTGGTTGAAGGCGCGGCCGGCACAACCATCACACTGGACAACGAGATCAGTAAGTAATCATATGACCGGATCAACAATACCATATTTTGAACACCTGCAGCCTTCTGCCCTGAACCGGCTGGCTGATGATGCCGTGTTGCTACTCCAACAACTTATTGCCACACCTTCGTTCAGCAAGCAGGAAGATAATACCGCTGGCATACTGGTCCGGTTCCTGGAAGACCGCGGTTTGAAAGCCGAACGTCTCGCCAATAATGTGTTTATCCGAAACCGTCATTTCGACAAACAGAAGCCAACGATCCTGCTTAACTCACATCATGATACGGTTAAACCAAATCCCCAGTACACCCATCCACCGTTTGACCCATTGGTGATGGATGGAAAACTATTCGGACTTGGATCGAATGATGCGGGCGGATGCCTGGTTTCGTTACTGGCAGTGTTTCTACATTACTACGACCGGACGGACCTGAACTATAATTTTTTATTTGCTGCCACAGCCGAAGAAGAAATCTCCGGCACAGGTGGTATAGAACTCCTGCTCCCTCATTTACCGGAAATAGATTTTGCAATTGTAGGCGAGCCTACCCTCATGCAGATGGCAGTTGCCGAACGCGGACTGATGGTGCTTGATTGTACCAGCCGTGGTAAGGCCGGACATGCAGCACGTAATGAAGGGGAGAATGCAATTTATAGGGCCATCGAAGATATCAACTGGTTTCACAGTTACCAGTTTGAAAAAATATCCCCGCTGCTGGGCCCTTCCCGGATGAATGTAACCGTAATTGAAACAGATAACAAAGCACATAATGTGGTGCCGGATTCCTGTCGTTTTGTGGTGGATGTCAGGATCAATGAATTGTATTCATTTGAAGACGTGATCGGACTGATCAGCGGTAATGTAAAGTCGGAGGTAAAACCGCGGAGTATGCGGCTTCGTTCCACATCGATCCCGCTGGACCACCCCATCGTGAAAGCGGGTACCAGTCTGGGTCGCAGCTACTACGGATCTCCCACTACCTCCGATAAGGCACTGATGCCGTTCGTTTCCCTGAAAATGGGACCGGGCGATTCCGCACGCAGCCATACGGCAGATGAGTATATTTATATAAAAGAAATTGGCGAAGGCATCGAACTGTATATCCGGATGCTGGATACCATTCTGTAACCGGCCAAGGCCATTGAAATTAACAGCATGAAACTCTGGCAAAAAAATACAGCCTCATTAAAGGAAGTAGAAATTTTTACCGTGGGCAGGGACCGGGAGATGGATCAGTACCTCGCCGCATTTGATGTATTGGGTTCACTGGCCCATACACAGATGCTGGAATCAGTGGGGCTTCTTACCCACGCTGAATGGAAATCATTGCAGGCTGAATTACGGAACATTTATAAACAGGTTGGTGCCGGCGGTTTTAAACTGCAGGACGATGTGGAAGATATCCATTCACAGGTTGAACTGCTTCTCACCGAACGCCTGGGTGATACCGGTAAAAAAATCCATAGTGCAAGAAGCAGGAACGACCAGGTGCTGGTGGATATAAAACTTTATCTCCGCCATGAACTGGAGGAGACAGCCAATGCGGTGCTTCCTTTTTTTGAACTCCTGCAAACACAAAGTGAAAAATATAAATCGTTCCTGTTTCCCGGTTATACACATTTGCAGTTGGCCATGCCCTCCTCTTTCGGTCTCTGGTTCGGGGCATATGCGGAAAGCCTGGTGGACGACCTGGTGACCCTGCGCGCTGCTTATGAAGTGGTAAATAAAAATCCATTGGGCTCTGCAGCAGGTTATGGGTCTTCGTTTCCCATTAACCGGGAGCTCACCACCCGCCTGCTTGGTTTTGCTGATCTGAATTATAATGTGGTATACGCGCAGATGGGAAGGGGTAAGGCCGAGCGGATAGTTGCACAGTCGATCGCCAATATTGCCGATACATTGTCGAGGCTGAGTATGGATGCCTGCCTTTATCTGAACCAGAATTTTGGATTTATCAGTTTCCCTCCTGAGCTGACTACCGGCAGCAGCATTATGCCGCATAAAAAGAATCCCGATGTTTTTGAACTGATCCGCTCGCACTGTAACCGGCTGAAAGCATTACCCAACGAGATTATGATGATGACCACCAATCTTCCTTCGGGTTATCACCGCGATCTGCAGTTATTGAAGGAACACCTGTTTCCGGCCTTTGGTATATTAAGGCATTGCCTGCAAATGGCTGGACTGATGTTATCCAATATCAATATCCAGGAAAATATCCTGGAGGATGAAAAATATAAATACCTGTTCAGTGTGGAAGAAGTGAACAAACTGGTAGTAAACGGTACCGCTTTCAGGGATGCCTATAAACAGGTTGGACTCGACATTGAAGCCGGAAAATTTACCTACGATATCAATGTCCAACATACCCATGAGGGAAGTATCGGTAATCTCAATACCAGGGAAATAGCCGCGCAGATGGAAAAAGTAATGGCTTCTTTCCCGTTTAAAAAGGTACAGGCCGCCATTGATGAGCTGGTTGGAGAATAGTTAAAGCAGGATTAACTAAACTTTATTCAATATTGCCCGGTGTTAAATAATTAGGATCCCCAGAACCTTCCTCCCCCAAAACTGTTAACTTAGGGTCCTCATTGGATTTTATCATTATGAATATTGGCATAGTTTGTTATCCGACTTTTGGTGGCAGCGGCGTATTGGCCACCGAGCTGGGCAAGGCCCTGGCGCAAAAAGGTCATTCCGTTCATTTTATTACTTACCAGCAGCCGGTAAGGCTCACTGGCTTTATCCCGAATATATTTTATCATGAGGTACAGGTACCCACCTATCCCCTCTTCGATTACCCGCCCTACGAGACCGCACTAGCCAGTACCATGGTTGACGTGATCAAGAACAATAACCTGGACCTTCTCCATGTACATTATGCCATCCCGCACGCATCAGCGGCATATATGGCAAAGAAGATCCTGGAAAAAGAAGGTCGCTCGATACCGGTGATTACTACCCTTCATGGTACGGATATTACATTGGTGGGGCGTGACAAGACCTATGCTCCCGTAGTGGCCTTTTCCATTAACCAGAGTGATGCAATCACCGCTGTATCGCAAAACCTGCGGGATGAAACCTTCAAGATCTTCCCCATTGAAAAGGAAATCGAAGTCATTTATAATTTTGTGGATGTAGAACGTTTCAGCCGCAAACCAATTGATGCATTCCGTAAGGTAATTGCACCAAATGGTGAACGGATTATTATCCATGCATCCAATTTCAGGAAGATCAAACGCGTACACGATGTGGTACGGATTTTTGCCAAGATCCAGCTGGAGATCCCTTCCAAATTATTGTTTGTGGGTGATGGCCCGGACCGTTCTACCGCGGAAGACCTGGCCCGTGAACTTGGCGTTTTTGACGATATCCGTTTTGTAGGAAAACAGGAACAGATGGAAGATATTCTCGCCATCGGTGATTTGTTCCTCCTTACCTCCGACTATGAAAGCTTTGGACTCGCTGCGCTTGAAGCCATGGCCGCAGGTGTACCTGTAGTCTCCACCAATGCCGGTGGTCTTGGTGAAATCAATATCAATGGCGATACGGGTTATATGTCCAATGTAGGTGATATTGATTCCATGACGGAGCAATCTTTATCTATCCTGAAAAATGATGAGGTGCTGAAAGGTTTTAAGGAACGCGCTTCAGCACATGCATTAAAATATGATATCGGGAATATCGTTCCCCAGTACGAAAAATTATACGAGTGGTGTTACAACCAGAGCCGCCTTGCGGTGATTTAACGGATCCGTTAAATATTCCGGTTAACTTATAAAAAAATGCGGTCCCGCTATTCAGCAGGACCGCATTTTTTTTGATACGTTGATATTATTATCTTCTTAACCATCCCGCAGGATTGGTTTCTTTCGATTCGATCATCAGCATAAAGTCGATCTGCCCGCCGTTACCCTCTTCATTATCTCCGGCTTTCCCGATAACCTGGCCCGTCTTTACAGACATGCCCTTGGTAACCGAAGCGCCCGAAAGATTACTATAGGTAGTATAATATTTACCATGTTTGATAATAATCGCCAGTCCGTCGCCATAATTATGGATGGCGGAGACCGTTCCACCGAACACTGCTTTTACCGGCACGCCTGCAGATGGCGTAACCAGAGTGATACCCGGGTTGTTTCCTTTAAGCTGGTCGTTAATACTATATGGACCAAACGGAATAGAAACGATCGCACGATCAACCGGCCAGGGAAGTTTCCCTTTGTTGCTGGCAAAATCATTTCCCAGGGCCTCATCCTTTGCATTCAGCTCCAGCCAGCTCCTGTCCAACGGCTTTGTTGCTATCACAGCTGGTTTAGTAGCTGTCGGGGTATTGGTTGCCGGCCTCGTTGGATTTATCACCGCTGCACTTTTGTTACGTTCCTCTTCGGCCTTCTTCGCTGCTGCGATCCTTGCGGTCTCTTCTTTTTTAGCCGCTTCAATTTCCCGGCGGATTATTGCCGTAATTGCATTTTTAATATTCTGGTCGCGTTTCTTTTTATTGGCGATTTGTTTCTGCAGTTCTTTCTCCTGTGTCTTTAATTTATTTACGACTGCATCTTTTTCCTTTTTCTGTTCGGTCAGTTCCCCGCGTTGTTTGGTCTGTTCTGTAATGGCCGTGCTCTTTTGCTGTTTCCTTCCCAATTGCTGCTCCTGTTTGTTTCGGATAAGCTGCTGCGTTTCGCGGATGGTGCTCACCTGCTCCTCGCGGTACTGGCGGTAACTCTTCAGGTAAGAAATACGCCGCAATGCATCATTAAAACTATTTGCTGAGAAAATAAAATTCACGTAATCGAAGCTGCTCCTGTTTTTATAGGCGTACACCACCGTCCTTGCGTATTGTGCTTTTAAAGTATCCAGGTTTTTTTCAAGCCGGTAGATTTCCAGGTTGCCCCGGTAAATATCGTCGTCGATATAACGCAGTTCTTTATTGTTGCTGTTGATCAGCCGCTCCATCAATACGATCTTGCGGTTGATCATATTAACCTGGCCGAGGGATTGTTTGGTCTGGCCCTTCACCTGGTTATACATGCCCTGGATCTCCTTCAGTTCATTCTGGATTTCGCGGCGTTCGCGTTCCAGCTCCGCTTTGTCATTTGTCTCCGGAGGCTGGGCCATGGCCCCTGCGGTGGCAAGCAGTAATATGATTGTCTGAAGAAGTCTTTTCATTTAATGGTGTTTTTCGTGGACAAACGTGATGGCAGACCTTCCCTTAACGCCTCCGGTACCGATAAATTATGATGATCAGTTTGATTTATAATTTTTCGGAACGGAGAATGGGAAACTTAACGTTTCATTAAAATCGTACGACTTGAAATCAAGCTTTATATCGAGATTGGTTTTTTCTGAAACCGTGATCCGTCTCTTGGTGGCGAAGGCCGGGCCTTTTTTGGTCTCATAGTCGGAATAACTCAGGTTGCAGGTCCGGCTGCGTTTGGTATCCACATCATCCAGTTTGCTGTTTTCAATCCGGTTTTCGTCGTTCAGCGTCAGCAGGTTTTTAAAAAATTCACCCAGGCAGACCAGCGATACCGTATTTGCATTTTTGGAGAATGAAACAATATTACTGTCAAGGAATACCGGATTTCCAATCAGGATTTCCTGAAGTGTACTCAGGCTCAACGGCAACTTTGTTATCTCCTGGAGATAGGCCACACTCCGGAGCGTGACTACCTTGTCCTGTTTATTGATCAGTTTAACCGAATCCTTTGTAATGTAGGCCCGCAGCCCTTCTATACCAAACACCGCCGTCACCGAGATCCAGATTACACTGTCGCGGTACATGCGGATGTTTGCATTCACATCATATTTTTTTCCATCGGTGCCCTGGTAGTCTACATTCACCTTACCTGAAAATGTGGTGTATTCAATCCGGTTGGCATTAAGTTTTGCCACAGTTTCACGGATAAAACTGGCAGAATCAAATTTGGGTGCGTCGATTTTTGGACCCGCAGTGGCCACTGAATCTTTGCGCACAATGGCTGTTGTGATCTTTTTGGTGGACCTGCAGGACGCGAGTAATAAAACCACAATGCCCGTAAAAACAACTGATCTGATCATAAGGTGAGATTTACTTTTTACCGGTATGGCCAAACCCGCCGGAATTACGTTCTGTAGCTTCCAATTCCTGTACCAGCTTCCAGCAGATCTGTTCCACCTGCTGGATAACCATTTGGGCAATGCGGTCGCCGGGGGCTAAGACCTGTGGTCCGTCTGAAAGATTAATGAGGATTACTTTTATCTCACCCCGGTAATCGGCATCAATTGTACCGGGCGTATTCAGGCAGGTAATTCCCTGTTTAATAGCAAGGCCGCTCCTTGGCCTGATCTGCGCTTCATAACCAATCGGAAGTTCTATAAATAACCCCGTGGGTATAAGGGTACGCTCCAGCGACTGAAGGGTTACCGGCTGGTCAATATTCGCCCGGAGATCCATCCCCGATGAGCCACTGGTGGCGTATTCCGGTAATCCGTGGTTAGACTGGTTAATGATTTTTATTTCTGTGATTGCCATGGTTACAAATATAAGGATTGTGTGTGCTTCGTTATTTCTTCAATACATACGGTGCGTGCCGGAACCTTTCAAAAAACCAGATCAGACTTCGTGGCTTAACAGCACAGTAGCATAGGCTACCAGCCCTTCTTCGCGACCAACAAATCCCATTTTTTCGGTAGTGGTTGCCTTAATGGAAACATCGTTGGTATCTACCTGGCAGATCCCCGCAATCACCTCCTGCATCTGTGATACGTATGGTTTGATTTTTGGCGCTTCCAGACAAAGGGTAGAATCGATGTTAACAATCACATAACCCCTGGCATTGATCAGCTCCATTGTTTTTGCAAGAAGGATTTTACTGTCGATATTTTTAAAGGTATTATCCGTATCGGGAAAATGCTGCCCGATATCACCGAGACTAAGGGCACCAAGTAATGCATCACAGATCGCATGTAACAGTACGTCTGCATCGCTATGCCCAACCGACCCTTTGTGGTGGGGGATTTTAACGCCACCAATCCACAGATCACGCCCTTCTGCCAGCTGATGAAAATCCACGCCCGATCCGATGCGGTATCCCATATTTATTTTTTGCAAATATCTATAAAATAATGGTAGACCGACTTTGTAAACGATTTTATTGGTAAGGTCCTGAAGAAAGGGCAAACAGGATTACGCCCGGATAATATTCCGGTAAACAAAAGAGGCTGAATCAAAATTACTTTTGAAATCAGCCTCTTTTTATCTTACTAACCTGTTCTGATATTATTCTCCGCCCTCAGATCCGCCATCAAGGTCAAACAGCACCGAGAAACGAACGGTATTGGACAAAGGGTTACGGGTTGTCCCGCTACCTGAAGGAGCCAGGTACGAGAAATTCAATCCAAATACATTGTACTTAAGACCGATCCCGGCTGTGAAATATTTACGGTTGCCTTTATTCTTGTCTTCAAAGAAATATCCCGCCCTTAATGCAAACTGGTTATTGTACCAGTATTCAGCACCAAGTGAAACATTGGCTTGTCCGGGGAAATCACTGAACGAGCTGCCCCAGCTGCTTACAACACCTTTGCTGCGGTAATCAGCGATCGCTGCAGGATCATTGCTCTTCAATGCAGGCACCAGTAGTTTATTCAGGTCAACACCCAGGGTTATTTTATTCTGTTCGTCAAATGCCTTGTTCCAGGTACCGCCAATACCAAAGTTTGCCGGGATAAAATCACGCTGGTCGGCGTTATCTGTGTAGGCAATCTTACCACCAAGGTTTGTAAAAGCTGCCCCGAACGTGAATCCGTCGCCTACTTCTGTTTTTCCATCGTAATAAAGTCCGATATCACCTGCAACAGTGCTACCAACCTTGTACGTATTTCCTCCACCTGAAGATGCACCTGAAGCAAGGTCGGAGTTGATATACCGGAGGGCCACACCCAGGCCAATTTTATCGGAGAGTTTTCTTGAGTAACCGAAATCAAGTCCAAATTCACGGGGTTTACCATTACCGGTAAGATTTCCGCTCTGGTCAGTGAACTGGATATTTCCGAGACTGAAATACCGGATCCCGGCCGACACTGCCTGGATATCATCCAGTTTATAATATCCCGAAGCCGCCAACAGGTAAACATCATTTACCAATTGTTTAAGCCATGGAGTATAGGTAGCTGAAATTCCACCCTTGCTCTGGTTAAATGCAACCTTACCCATATTCCAGAAATTGGAAGCGGCATCCGGTGAAGTGGCCAGACCAAGTTCACCCATACCACCGGCACGGGCATCAGGAGATATGCGTAAAAAAGGGACCGCTGTGGTGACTACATTGATAGGTTCTACCTGCGCGTCAATGGCCGGGGAAATACCACATAACAGGAGCAGGAAGGCAGTCAGTTTTGAAGCAGTTGAATTCATCAGATATAGTATTTATTAAATGTGAATGTACCGTTTTGGTTACAGTTCCAGATGGCTGGGTTCTAAAACAGCCGATTATCCAGAATCCTTGAACGGAAAGCGAAAACCTTTATTGTATTGTTAACGAATTTTTTCCGCCTTCTCAGCCCTTGAAGACCAAACAGTTGTTCGTGGTTGATTTACTGTTGTACAATGGTAGATGTCCGTATAAATTCCGCGATCCGGAGTCTATCTTTGTTCCTGGCAGAGGTTTTTTAGCATTCCTGCAATAAAACTTTGCCCTTATCCGTTAAAAATGTTCCAATTCGTCGGTTTATGAAAAAAACAATGAAAGTGAAAAACTTATTTATCCTCTTATCCTGTGTTGCGCTGATCAGTTCCTGCAAAGGCAAAAGTCTTTTCGGGAAAAAAAGCGCTAAGTCTGATGTCACAGGCTGGAATTACAATGACGCCAAACAAGGTGGTTACCAGGTAGCAAAATCCAAGGACCAGGCCACCGGACCGGGTCTTGTTTTTGTAGAAGGTGGAACCTTTACAATGGGTCAGACAGAAGAAGACGTAATGGGCGACTGGAATAATATTCCCCGCCGTGTGTCTGTTCCTTCATTTTACATCGACCGTACCGAAGTTGCCAATGTCCATTACCGCGAATACCTGTACTGGCTTACAAAAACTTTCGATCCTACCGATCCCGTTAACGTTCCCATCATTGAAGGTGCATTGCCCGATACCCTGGTATGGCGCAGTGAGCTTAGCTACAATGAACCAATGGTGGAATACTATCTCCGCCACCCCGGATTCAACTACTATCCCGTTGTAGGTGTGTCATGGCAGCAGGCTAGTGACTTCTGCCTCTGGAGAAGTGACCGCGTGAACGAAGGTATCCTTATGAAAAAAGGATATGTAAACCAGCAGAGCCTTAATGGCCAGCAGGGAAGCAATAACTTTACTACAAAATCATACCTGTTTGATCTTTACCAGGCAGCACCAGGAAAAGGCGCTACCTCCAAGAAGAGTAATCCGCTGAGAACTGCACAGGGCCAGGCCCGCACAAAGGTTGCCATGGAAGATGGTTTACTGATGCCCGACTATCGCCTTCCTTTTGAAGCAGAGTGGGAATATGCAGCGTATGGCCTGATCGACCAGAATCCCCGCCCTTCCAAAAAAGAAGGAAAACGCGGAGAGGAACTGGTTTCAAACAAACAGATTTATCCATGGTCATCAAATGTGAATGGCCTTCGTGATAACCGTCACGGAAGCTGGCAGGGTCAGTTCCTCGCCAACTTCAAACGTGGTGCAGGTGATAATGCCGGTGTGGCTGGTGGTCTGAATGACCGTGCTTTCTACACTGCAGAAGTGAATACCTTTATGCCAAACGGATTTGGTGTATATAATATGGCAGGTAATGTGAGCGAGTGGGTACAGGATGTGTACAGACCACTTTCTTCACTCGACTACGATGATATGCCTGCTCCTTTCCGTGGTAACAAATACCAGAAAGTTTTCAAAAATGATGCTGGCGAAGCAGAGATCAATGATACTACCGGTCGCGTTCGTATGGTTGATATCACTGACGAAGAAAGTAAAAACCGCCGTAACTACCAGCGCGGTAATGTAATCAACTACCTCGATGGTGACACAACTTCACAGGCTGCTTACGGATATGGTGTAACAACACTGGTAAGTGACAAGTCAAGGGTGTACAAGGGTGGCAGCTGGAATGACCGTGCATACTGGCTGAGTCCGGGTACACGCAGGTTCCTGGAAGAAGACCAGGCTTTAAGCACCCTGGGTTTCCGTTGCGCAATGGACCGCATGGGTAGCCCCGAAGGTAATGGCCGTAAAGTTGGTCAGTCGTTCCCTACAAAAAGACAAAAACGTTAATCAGGTTTAAGTAATTATATTAACCCTCCGGACGAGTTCCGGAGGGTTTTTTATTTTAGCTATACTAATTTTGCCAAATGCAGACAGCAGCACTATACGAGATCTACAAACAATACCCGTCCGTGCAGACCGACACCAGGAAACTGAAAGCCGGTGATCTTTTCTTTGCACTTAAAGGGGAAAATTTCAATGGCAACCGCTTTGCTGCCTCAGCCCTTGAAGCAGGTGCAGCGTACGCGGTGATCGATGAAGAAGAGTATGAAGTGAACGGACGAACCATCCTGGTGCCTGATGTTTTAAAAGCCCTGCAGGATCTCTCTGCCTGGCATCGCGCACAATTTGATATCCCCTTTATCGCCATCACCGGAAGTAACGGGAAAACAACTACCAAGGAACTGGTACACGCAGTGTTATCGTCCACTTATAAAACTTATACAACAGCAGGCAATCTCAATAACCATATCGGTGTACCACTGACTATCCTGCGTATAAAACCCGATGCTCAATTTGCCGTGATAGAAATGGGCGCCAATCATCTTGGTGAAATCGCCTCCTATTGCGCTTATGCCAATCCCACCCACGGTCTCATCACCAATGCCGGCAAGGCACATCTTGAAGGGTTTGGTGGTCCGGAAGGTGTTATTAAAGGAAAGGGCGAGTTATTCGAACATCTCCGGAACCTCCAGCATGGTTTTGCATTTGTGAACTGGGACTATGAATATCTTCACGAATTAAGTAAGGGGATCAGTGGTATTATAAAATATGGTACCGGTGCTGATGTGCATGTAAGCGGAATGGTGTCAAAAAATGATCCGTTGCTTGAAGTGGCCTTCCCGGCTGGTTTTGACGGGGCACCAGTGAAAACCAGACTGGTAGGCGAATACAATCTTCCCAATATACTGGCCGCAGTAACGATTGGTAAATTTTTTGAGGTTCCCGAAAGCAGGATCCGGGCAGCTATAGAAGAATATGAACCGTCCAACAGCCGTTCGCAACTGGTGAAGGCAGGCACCAACCAGATTATACTTGATGCCTATAACGCCAACCCCAGCAGTATGAAGCTGGCCATTGAAAATTTTTCCAATGTAGATGCAGCTGATAAAATACTGATGCTCGGTGCCATGGCAGAACTGGGTGAACATAGCCTGGACGAACACCGCCAGGTACTTGACCTGATTGGAAAACACAAATGGAAAAGCGTAGTACTTGTTGGAGGTGATTTCCTCCGTCTCTCCCACCCTTACCACTCGTTTCCTGATGCAGCACAGGCACGAGACTGGTACCGGCAACAGGATCTGAACAATGCATTTGTCCTGGTTAAAGGAAGCAGGAGTACAGGAATGGAAAAAGTAATAGAGTAAGCGTTTCAAAATGTACCTGCTTCGAAAAAATATTTCATGGAATTACTGGGTTATCTCGCATCTGTTCTGATTGGCATTTCACTGGGTATGGTAGGTAGCGGCGGATCAATCCTGACCGTGCCGGTACTGGTGTACCTGATGGGTATGAATCCGCTTCTTGCCACAACCAGCTCGCTGTTTATCGTTGGTATTACCAGCCTTGCAGGTGGCATACGTGCATATCTCAAACGACTGGTCGATTTTAAAGCAGTCACTGAATTTGGTATTCCCAGTATCTTCTCCATTTTTATCACCCGTCATCATCTCCTGCCTGCAATACCCGCCCATATCTTTTATATAGGTCGCGAAGCAGTTTCCAGGGAAATGTTGCTCATGATCATTTTTGCAATCCTGATGTTGGGTGCATCCATCTCCATGATCAGGCGGCTCCCCGATACCGGCGAAAGTGACCCGCGGGCTCAACCATCCCATAAAGCATTTCCAGTAATCCTTATCGGACTGGCAATTGGTGTGATAACCGGGATGCTCGGTGCAGGTGGCGGTTTCCTGATCATTCCCACACTGGTACTGTTCCTTAAGATTCCTATGAAAACCGCCGTGGGTACGTCATTGCTGGTAATTGCCATCAATTCTTTATTTGGTTTTCTCTTTAGTCTCAACCAGTTTTCCTATAACTGGATCCTGATCCTTTCGTTTACAGTGCTGGCCATAACGGGCCTGTTTATCGGCAGTAAAATAGCGGAGAAGATCAGTCCGGGCGCGCTGAAAAAAGGGTTCGGCTGGTTTGTGATGTGTATGGGTGTATACATTATAGTAAAGGAATTGTTTATCTAGAAAACAGGTCTGCTTTTAGAACCGTATATTGCGGGTGCAGTTCCCGGACCCCATAGAGTGAGTGCTTTCGCCCGGATGTTACCACCCCGGCCGGACCAGCCAATATTTATAATTAATTCAACTGTTCGATTAATCAGTTTAAATAAGGACCTTCGCGTTTTAAAAACGCCCCTTCCCCATACCATGGCAGAACTTAGAACTAAAAGAGGTTATTTGTCGTCTGCACTCGGATGCCGTTGCCCCAGATGCCGCGAGGGAAAGCTGTTTAAACACCCGCTCACAGCCCGTATTAAACGTAATATGGAAATGAACAGGGATTGTCCTGTATGTGGCCAGCCCACAGAAATTGAAGTGGGCTTTTATTATGGTACCAGTTATGTCAGCTACGCACTTACAGTCGCTATCAGTGTGGCCAGCCTGATTGCCTGGTGGGTTGTTATTGGTCTCAGCCTGAACGATAACCGTTTCTTCGCCTGGCTGGTCTTCAATGCCATATTTCTCCTCTGTCTCCAGCCCTGGCTTATGCGTATAAGTCGCAGTTTCTGGATCTCCTGGTTTGTTTCCTATGACCCCGAATGGGAAATGCACGAAGCTCCTGATGTCTCAGAAAGGATCAACCCCGACCAGGCTAACAACTGGTAATTACTATCACCCTACCGTATTTTCAGCAAAAATATTTTCGGCTAAATAGCTGGAAATAAACCTGTTCCATTTTTCGTATTATCGTAAAAGCCCGTTTGGACTTGCACTCCACGTATTTTCCTTATACATTAGTCGAGTAATTGTACCGTCCCAACCCTTAGAAAAAACGAAATGAAACAAGTTATTACTCTTGTGTTTGCCCTGCTGTTGCTCGCGCAAAATTCCCATTCGCAATCTGCCAATTGCGAAAATCTCCAGGTAAGCTTTTTAACAACCGAATCCAGGTGTGCCGCAACCGGTTCCATCACCATTACTGCTACCGGTGGTTCTGGCAATTATGGTTATAAAATCCTGGAACCATTCAACACCCCCCTCACTTCCACCTCCCAGATCAGTGGTCTCCCTCCCGGAACCTACACGGTCTATACAAAGGATATGACGACCGGGTGTACGGTGATTGAGGAGAATGTAGTAGTAACCGGTTCTTACGGCGATCCCCGTTTCCAGCTGACAAAGACGGATCTCAGCTGTACTTCAGGGAGCGACGGGGTTATTACAGTTACCAACCAGCAGTTCGGAAGGGCACCTCTTAGTTATACCATCATATCGCCCTCACCGGCATCCGTTGGGACAAGCAATACCACCGGTGTATTTACCGGCCTGCCTGCCGGGTATTATTATATCCAGCTGCGCGATTCCTGCGGAGGGATACAGACAAGATCGATTTCTATAATGGATTATACATGGGCTATCACTTCGCAGGTGGTAACCAAATCAACCTGTAATACACTTTCAGTAACGGTGACTCTCCTGGACAACCAGGGCGCCACCAATCTTACAGGAACAGCATTTAACGGTTTCAGCTACGGTGTTGTGAATGCTCCCGGTGATACCACCTGGTTTGCATCACGCAGTTTCACCCATACTGCCACACCGTTACGTACTGTTAAGTTTGCCGTTCGTGACCGTTGCGGAAAAGTCCAGGTCTTTAACTGGAGCAATCCTGTGCCAACCATGGGCAATACCGTTAACCTCAGCAACCAGGTTTGTGCCACATTCACTGCAACAGTAACCGGCATCTCCAATGTAACCAGCCCACAGTATTACCTGAAACAAGGCTCGGTTACCATCCAGAATAATACTACCGGTAAATTCGATAATATCCCTTACGGTATGTATTGCATCCAGATGGTTGATGCGTGTTATGATACAACAATCAGCACCTGCTTTACCGTTAACGCCGCCAAACCTGCAGCCAACGCAGCTGTTACCCAATCGGCACAGACCTGTTCCACCTTCACTGCTTCGGTTACAGGTATGCTCAACCTTTACAACCCTACCTATTCAATTTATACAGCGGGTAACGTTTTTGTTGCCAGCAGTACGGGTGGAGTTTTTCCAAACCTCGCATACGGCGACTATTGTATCCGGATTTTATCAAGTGCCCCTTGTTACGATACTACTATCGAACGTTGTTTTACAGCAACACAACCGAAGCCTGTTATCCCTGTGACCATTACCACCAACAATATTACCTGTGCGGGTTTCAACGCCTCCCTGACCGGAACGTTTTTATCCAATCCGACTTTCTGCCTGTACAATTCGGTTACCAATACATTGATCGCCTGTAATGGCGATGGTAACTTCCCTGGCCTTGCATTCGGCAGCTATTGTATCCGTGTCACAACACAGACACCTTGTTATGACACCACCATTGAACGTTGTATCACGGTAGCGCAACCACAACCTTCCGCTGCAAATCCGGTTATCTCCGCACGCGGTTGCGATGGATTTACTGTATCGATTCCTTCAGTTACCAACATCGCCAATCCGGAATACTGCCTGTTTGATGCCACAAATAATCCGCTTGGCTGTAATTATACCGGAACATTCACCAACCTGCCCTATGGTACTTACTCAATCCGGATCGCTACAACTGATGTGGCGGGAATATGCCCAACCACACCGGTAACGAAAACATTTGCTGTGGCAAAACTGACGCCATCTGCAGATGCAACCGTAGCCATCTCCAACAGGGCCTGCGCCACTTTCAGTGCCGACATCACCGGCGAGTTGAACCTTTTCAATCCACGTTATTACCTGGTCGATCTTTCCAACAATCCTGTTGCCAACAACACTACGGGCACTTTCCATAACGTTCCCTATGGTTCGTATAAGATCATTATCCGTGACGACTGCCCGGCAACATTGCTTGAGCGGACAGTTTCTGCAACGGCACAACCAATGGTGTTTGCCGCCACTGCTACAGAGTCATGTACGTTCACTACCACCAATATCAAACTGGATATTACAAAAGGACTCGCACCGTTTGTAGCAACCGTTTACAATCCGATGAACATGGTGGTGGCCACCCAGACTTTCAGCGGTATCACTTACACTTTTAATGACCTGGCCGGGCTTCCGTCGGGACTTGAATACAGGATCGTGGTAACGGGAGCATGTGGTGAAACGCTCACCAGTTACATATCACCAAAAACCAGCTTGTTCAGTCGCACCAATAATGTTTCATCCAAATGCCCGAGTGCGGCATGGGAAAACGGATCGGGTGAGATCGTGGCCGACCTTGTTTCGAATATCGGTCTCTACGTACCAACTGTTATCCGCAGGAACGGTGTTACTGTAAGTGTAACTCCCACTCTTAACCAGACTATTTCAGCAAACCATAAACGTTATACGTTTTCTGACCTGAGTCCTGCCACGTATATACTGGAATATAATATCACCACCTGTGCCAAAAAGGTATATGATACCATCATTGTATCAAACTATCAATACCCCAACCTGGTTAACTCGGCTGCATACCAGTGCGACAACAGTAATTTCAGTGTGAATGCTGTGGCCAGTAAGGGTGTGGCACCATTTACCTACGAGATCATCGGCAGTAATCCATCGGGACCCAGCATTGTTTCACCCATGCAATCAAGTGCAATGTTTAATATAACCACCGCTGCCAGTTATTCACTGGTTCGTATGAGGGCGGTAGATGCATGCGGTAACGGTACGCTGAACGACGTGAGTGTATTGCCGCTGGGTAACCTGACTATCCAGGTTAATAATATCGACTGTTATTCAAATAATATCAGCCTTTCGGTAGATACCATCCCTAACGCCACTTACCTGTGGTATAAAAAGACCACGGCTACCGACAGCGTTCTCATTGGTTCATCGCAGACTTATAATATCCCTGCTTTGTATCCGTCAGATACCGGAAGGTATGTTTGTAAAACAATCGTAAACAGCGGGTGTCTTGTGCGCCTATCGTATTATCGCCTGAAAGGCGGATGCAGCATGATTCTTCCGGTTCGTATACTGAATTTCGAAGGTCGGCTGGAAAATGAAAAAGTACCTCTGAAATGGAAGGTAGCTGAAGAAATATCAGTAAAAGAATACCAGCTTGAACGCAAAACAGCAGGAACATTTGAAAAGATCGGCACGTTCACTGCCGATAACAAAGGCGGGGATAAAGTTTACAACCATACCGACCTGAATCCTGGCACCGGAGTTATCCAGTACCGCCTGAAAATTGTAACGGATGATGGCCGGATTACTTACAGTAGTATCGTAACAGTCCAGAATGATGTGGATGGAATCACCGCGGGACCCAACCCTGTTAAGGACGTATTGCTGATCCGTATCAATGGTAAAAGTGAATCGGCTTATGAAATCACATTGGTAAATATGGGCGGCCAGCGCATCCTCAGCCAGACAACAACAAGGGCAAGGACTGCAAGTCTCCAGATCCCGAGAACCAGTAATATGGCTCCGGGTATGTACATCCTTAAAATTAGAAATATTAATACCGGACAACTCTTCTCTAAAAAAATGCTGTTCGAATAGGCAACCGGCATTTTTTGAAACCGTCCTGCGAAAGTTGGACGGTTTTTTTTGTGTAACTGAAGGCGGGTTTTTTAATAACTCATTTCATCCAGTTTTACCTTTCCTTTGAATGTCCAGAATACAAAACCGGTGTAAAGTCCAACCAGCGGGGTTCCTATAGCAGCAATAGCCAACAGGATCTTCATGGTTGCCGGTGATGCGGAGCCATTCTGGACAGTGATACTATTGGAGACGCTGCCCGGTGAATAAAGCAGGTAAGGGTACACTTCTACGGCTACCATGATCAGCAATGAAGCGATGGTCACGGAAGAACTGATAAAGGCATAGCCAAATTTTCCTTTCTTCAGCATCCTGGGGATGTTTGCAATGGCCAGCAACATGATGATGGGCAGGATAAAAAACCGCGGTCCTGAACGGACCTGATCGGTCAGGTGCGGAATATACAACAATGTATAAAGTGTGGTTACTACAAAACTAAGTACGAAAAAGATGGTAAAGTTTTTGGCCAGGATGGTCAGTTTTACATACAATCTGTTCTCAGTTTTCATGGCCAGGTAAATAGCGCCATGCATCATAAACAATGCAAGGGTGGTAATTGAAACCATCACAGAAAATGGATTGAAAAAACTAAGCCAGTCGCCATGAAATTCCATCCTGTCGTTCAGCGGTAATCCGAATGCTACATTACCCAACATGAGACCCAGTGAAAGGGCAATCACAATGGAAGCAAATGAATACACAACATCCCAGACCAGTCGCCAGCGCAGGCCCGGTTCCTTACTCCTGAATTCAATTGCTACGGCCCTCCAGATGATTCCGATAAGGAAGACAAAAAATGGAACATAAAATGCAGAAAAGATGGCGGCATAGGCAACCGGAAAACCGGCAAATAAGGCACCACCACCAATTACCAGCCACACCTCGTTCCCATCCCATACCGGTCCGATAGCATTCAGCGCGATGCGGCGGCTCTCTTCTTTCTTCAGAAAAAGATGGAGGGCACCTGCACCAAGGTCAAACCCGTCCAGGATGGCGTATCCCGAGATTACTGCACCAAAGATGAGAAACCACCAAACATTATAATCAATTCCTAAAAGTGTTTCCATACTATTTTTTTTCTATCCAACGTTCTGATCAATAGGAGTTTTCTTTATCTGCGGGAACATCATCTTCCTTTCCTGGTTCATTGCCTTCATGATCCATTATGGGATTATCCCTTTTGGATCCTTCATCTATATGGTCCTTTGCCGCATATTCAACCGGGCCATGCTGGATCTTTTTATTCATCAGGTAAAGGAAAAGTACAAGCAACATAGTATAAACTACAGTAAAAAGTATCAGCGAAAAAACAACCTGGTTGGCCGTCACATTTTTTGACAATGCATCAGAGGTCCGGAGCAAGCCATAAACCACCCATGGCTGACGACCCATTTCGGCAGAGAACCATCCTACCTGGTTGGCCACCTGCGGCAGCAGGACTGCCCACACAAATACAAGCATCAGCCAGTCCTTATTAAATAGTTTCCCCCTCCGCCATAACCAGCATGCATAAAGGGTAAGTGCGATGAGGATCATCCCGATCGACACCATGATATGATAAAACTGGAATATGGCATTCACCTGCCTGGGCCGGTCCTCCGGTTTAAAGGCATCGAGACCGGCTATCGGGGCATGTGTATTTCCATGAACGAGGAAGGATAATCCTCCGGGGATTTTGACACCTGTTACTTCCCCACTTTCCTGATTGACCCAACCAAACAAATACATATCAGCTCTTGCCGAACTATCGTAATGACCTTCAAATGCCGCCAGTTTGGCCGGTTGGTTTTTTGCCACGCCATCAGCACTCCGATGACCCATAAAAAGTTGGGCAAGCGAGCTGACAACCGCAACTGCCAGTGCGATCTTAAAACCTGGCTTCGCTATTTCAAGGAACTTTTTTTTGCGGATATAATAGGCATTGACACTTAATACCAGGAACGCGCCGGCAAGAAACGCACCGATCCAGACATGAAACACCCGGTCAACACTCGATGGATTAAAGACCATCGCCCAGAAATCGGTTATCTCTGCCCTTGCATTTAACCCCTCCCCTACAATATGATATCCGGCCGGAGTCTGCTGCCAGCTATTGGCCACCACAATCCAGACTGCACTGAACATGGAACCAAGAAACACCATGATGGCCGAAAAGAAATGCACTTTCGGTCCTACCCTGTTCCACCCAAAAATAAGGACACCGAGAAATCCGCTTTCAAGTGCAAAAGCAAAAATTCCTTCCGCTGCAAGCGCGCTTCCGAAAATATCCCCCACATATCTTGAGTACGAAGCCCAGTTGGTACCGAACTCGAACTCCATAATTATACCCGTTGCCACACCGATACCAAAGATCAATGCAAATATGCGGATCCAGAAACGGGTCATCTGTTCGTAAGCCTTGATTCCGGTTTTCAGGTACATGCCCTCCATGATAACAATGACCAGTCCCAATCCTATGCTGAGCGGTGGATAGATATAGTGAAATGCAATGGTAAAGGCGAACTGAATCCTTGATAATATTTCTACATCCATAGTCGGTTATTGACAAAAAAAACCCCAACAATATGTCGGGAGCTTCTATTCAGGTATAATATAAAATGTGGTTCTGTTCAAGTGTAAATTTTATGGATCAAAGTTAAAGAAATTGCTTGTACCGAACGATGCAATTACTAGTACAAATGGGCACAATTAATAAGGAGTTCAATATTTCTGACTGGCTATGTATCCTTCAAATCACGTTTATGTGTTACACCTTACGCAAGTGATAGGCCTTGGTTTTTGTAAAAGCGCGCAGGCCGGTGTAAGACAGGGTGGATCCAAAACCTGAATGTTTTCGTCCACTCCACGGAAGGGCTGCACTGACACGGTCGCAACAGTTCCAGTAACCCGACCCGGTATCTATTTCCGACAGGATCTTTTCGGCGCGCTCGCGGCTATTGCTGTATACGCTTGCAGTGAGACCATACTCTGTGTCCTGCATCAGTTGGATAGCTTCCCGGTCGTCCTTTACTTTCATGATACCTATCAATGGTCCGAACGACTCTTCCTTCATCAGCTGCATCTGGTGATTCACGCCGGTAAGCACAGCAGGTTCATAATAGTAACCAGTACCAACCATTCTCTTCCCTCCTGCCACCAGGGTGGCGCCCTTTGCTATTGCATCACTGACATGGAGGTCCAGCAGGTCAAGTTGTTGCCCGCGGGTTAATGGACCAATGTATACTCCTTCTGAATTGGGATCACCGATCTTCCACGACAAAACTTCCTGGATAAATTCATTGATATACTGGTCGTATACTTTTTCATGTACATAAATACGTTCCACCGAACAACAACTCTGACCGTTATTATAAAAAGCCCCATCCGCTGTGGCCACCGCAACTGCCTTAATATCGGTGACATCGTCTGCAACATACAACGGATCTTTTCCTCCCAGTTCGCATTGGCAGGGAACCATTTTTGCCGAGACCTTTTCAAAAATATATTGTCCGGTACGATAGCTGCCGGTAAAGTAATAACCATCAAATGGAAGTCCCAGCAGTATCTCACCGGTATCAGGTCCGCCCACTGCTGTTTTAAAAACATTATCCGGAATACCGGCCAGATGCAGCAGACGGGCGATCTCCAGTCCCGTGAGCGTTGCATATTCGGAAGGTTTATAACAAACTGTATTACCTGCCAGCAGCGCGGGAATAAATACGTTCACACCTACCAGGTAAGGATAGTTCCACGCAGAGATATTACAGATAACACCGATGGGCTCATAAATAATTTTTTCTTCCATACCCGGTTCATCAGACATTGTTTCGGGTGAAAGGTATTTCTCCGCATTCTTCAACATCCAGTTGATACGTGTTATGGCACCATTGATTTCATTGCGTGACTGCTGGAGTGGTTTACCCACTTCGCTCGTAAGCACACTGGCGAGCCCTTCAATATTTTCTTTGAGGAGTGAAGCAAACGAGTTGATGGTTTTTATTCGCTGCTGCAGTGACACCGCGGCCCAGTCGGGCTGGGCAGCCCTTAATAGTTCAAGAGTGGAAACGAGCGATTGCCGGTCGTCTGTTATCACTTCTTCAATCAACTCTTCGGTTGCCGGGTTAACTATTTTCATGGCGGTTGGTGTATTTATTTATTTCCTGTATGAACTGGCCACGGATCGCGGCGGAAGCCGGTGTATCCTCCAGGCCAAAACGAAACATTCTTTCCGGATGCCACTGGACACCCAACAAAAACGGCTGACCCAGGGGCGATTTTCTTTCCAGCGCTTCTGCATGTCCGTCGGCGGAATAAGAACTGATAAGCATACCCGGAGCAGGCTCATTGATTACCTGGTGATGCGCGCTGTTAACTTCAACTTCCGTTGACGTATTGATGGAAAAGCCCTCGCCTCCTGGTTTACCTGCAACATCGCCGTTTTTCCCTGCATTGCCGGAAAGGATCTCCATCAATTGCGTTCCTGGTTTTACGGTAACCCGATGTTGTTTATCGGCCGGTTCACCACGATGCAATTCATTAGCAGGTTCTCCCAGGTCCTGTTTTAAGGTTCCGCCCGACAATACATTGATCAGTTGCATACCGCGGCAGATTCCAAGAATGGGAACTCCGCGTTTGGAAGCAGCGAAAAACAATTCCTTTTCAAATTCATCACGCGGCAGGTCAAATTCCCCGGGAGCATTGGGGTAGGATACCGATGCATTATAAAAGTCGGGATGCACATCGGTGCCACCGCTGAACAGGATCCCGGCATACTCATCCAGGTTGGGCTGGCCTTCGTTGTGGTGAAGGGTAACGAATTCATATTCCCCCGTTCCGCCCCGCAGCCAGTTATGGTAGTTCTGTTGTTTTTCTTCCGAACCCGTATAGGTGATACCGATCTTCATTGATGTACGTTTTTTAATTGCGACCAGGATGCCGGCCAGTCAGAGAGCTATTGAATACAAATCCCTGAAATCAGCGCGGGTCACCGGTCGCGGATTATTGGGATGTGCGAAATCGGCAATAGCCAGGTCAGCCAGGGTGTCAATATGTTCGTCCCGCACCCCTACATCACGTAACCGGTGTGGTATACTGATCCTTGCATTGAGGTCGTGCAGATATTTAACAACAGCCTCGCCAGTTTGTTCTTTCAATTCAAGCACCTGTGCAATCCGTTTGAATTTGTGTTCGGAACCCGGAATGTTAAAATCCATTCCGTAAGGAATATTCACCGCGTTGGCAAGTCCGTGGTGGGTATCCAGCAGGGAAGACATTGGATGTGCCAGTGAATGGACCACACCAAGCCCCTTCTGGAAAGCCACGGCCCCCATCAATGAAGCGATAAGCATCTTACTTTTATTTTCAATATCAGGCCGGAGCACTGCATCTTCGAGCGATTGGTGTATCAGTGAAATACCCTCCAGCGCAATGCCCTCACACATGGGGTGTTCCATTTTTGCCAGGTATGCTTCCATATTATGGGTGAGTGCATCCATACCTGTTGCCGCTGCGATCGGAGCAGGAAGATCCATTGTTAATAATGGATCGGCAAACACAATTTTTGCAATGAGCTTCGGTGAAAACAGTATTTTTTTCTGGTGTGTTATATCGTCGGCAATGATGGCACTGCGTCCTACTTCACTGCCGGTGCCGGCGGTAGTAGGGATAGTGATAAAATGAGGCACTTCACCTGTTACATACACATCTCCGCCAATCAGGTCGTCATACTTAAAAAGATCATCCCGGTGAAAAACCCTCAGCACAATGGCCCGGGCTACATCAAGTGCAGCACCACCCCCGATACCGATAATACTGTCGCACCCGCTATCGTCATAGACTTCGGTACCCCTGTATACATCGGACCTGACAGGATTTTTATGAATATCACTGAAAATTTCCGGTGAAATTCCCTTTGCCTTGATCTCACCAATGATTTTTTTAAAAAAACCCAGTTGCACCACATTGGGATCAGATACGACCAATGGGCGTTGAAGGTTATTAATGCGGAGATAGTCGCCCAGTTCGCTGACAACCGTTGTACCAAAACGGATATTGGTGGGGAAATTATACTGATATACCTGTTTGAATGACACGATGGTTCACCTGTTTTAGTAAATGAGTAATTAAGTGGTATGGCAGGCAGGCAAGCCAGTGGTCAGGGCTTAGGTCGGTTGAAATTATTCAAAAAAGATCAGATGATCTCAAAATAACGTCGCAATTCCCAATCGGTCACGGCTTTCAGGTGCTGTTTCCATTCCCAGTCCCGCGTAGCAGTAAAATGAGTGGTGAATTTCTCCCCCAGGATCTCGCGGGCAAGGGCTGAGTCCTTCATTTGTGCAGTAGCCTGTTCCAGGGTGGAGGGTAAACGGCCATTGGAAAAATCCAGGTACCCATTACCCAGGCTGACGGGTTGCGAAAGGCTCATTTTCATGCGGATTCCATACAATCCGGAGGCAACAGAGGCCGCCATTGCCAGGCAGGGATTGGCATCCGCACCAACCACGCGGTTTTCTACGCGGCAGGCTGCAGGCGATCCGTTGAGGATGCGCAAGGCAACGGTCCGGTTATCAATTCCCCAGGTCAGCGTAGTGGGAGCCCATGCCCCTTCAACCAGGCGTTTATAACTGTTGATGGTTGGCGCATACATCGGAAGCAGGAACGGGAGACAGTACAGTTGTCCGGCCACATATTGCTGCATTACCGCACTCATTTTATGTTCACCCAGGTCATCGTAAAAAACATTGACGCCTTTTTTATCGGCCAGGCTCTGGTGGATATGACCACCACAACCGGGTAGTGATTCATTTATCTTAGCCATGAAAGTGGCAAGGATCCCGTGACGGTATGCGATCTCCTTCACTGCTGATTTAAAAAGAACGGCCTGGTCGCCTGCTTCGTTTAAACTGGAATATTCGATGGCTGCTTCATAAGTACCGGGACCGGTTTCGGTATGGATGCCTTCGATGGGAATACCGAACCTGGTCAGCAGATCGAACAGGTCGGCAAAAAAATCACTGTTATACGAGCTGCGCAGTTGTGAATAACCAAACATGCCTGGTGTAAGCGGGGTAAGACCGGAGAAATTTTTTGTCTTCAGCGACTGCGGTGTTTCAAGGAAATTATACCACTCGAATTCCTGTGATGCCAGTACGGTAAAACCCATATCTGCCGCATCATTTGTTACTTTTTTCAGCAGCTGGCGCGGATCAACCGGCGACGGCTGGTGATTTTTATCAAGTAGTTCGCCAAGGAAAAATGGAATGTCCTGTTCCCAGGGAATGGTGCGGAAGGTCGACAGGTCCAGTCGCGCCACCGAATCCGGATAACCCGTATGCCAGCCTGTATAATTTATATTTTCGTAGGCCAGGTCTGCAGAATCCCAACCAAAGATCACATCACAAAAACTGGTTGTTCCCTCTGCGGCGGCCAGGAATTTTTTGACAGAGATATACTTGCCCCTGAGGATACCATCGATATCTACGAAAGCGATTTTCACTCTTCCCGAGGGATGTTCCCTGACCGTCTGGATGATCTCGTTGGTAGATTTCATATTTGTTGATTGGAAAGTCTTTTTTGACCTGCAGTAACTATTTTATATAACACAAATGCAAACAGCAGCACACTGCAGTAAATCAGGGCTAAATTAAAATTATAATAGCTCATAGCAATAAAGGAAAGAAGGGCAATGACCAGGGCAACCAACGGGGTAAGCGGATAAAAGGGTACCCGGAATGGCCGGGTCAGATCCGGTTCCCTTTTGCGCAGGCGAAGGTTCGACAACATTGCGATGATATAGAGAGTAAGGGCACCAAAAACGGAAAGGGTTATGATATCACCTGTTTTACCGGTTAGTAGTGCAATGATGCCAAGTACCATGTTAGCCATCAGGGCATTGGCCGGTGTGTGAAAACGCGGATGGATTTTACCAAGGAACGACGGCGCCATTTTAACCCGGCCGAATTCAAAACTGGAGCGACCTGCGGCCAGGATGATACCATGGAAAGAGGCGACCAGTCCCAGCAAACCAATACTGATCAACAGATGATATAAAAAATTATTATCAGCTACGATCTGACCCAGGGCTAATGGTAAGGGGGAATCGGAAGTAGACCCATCGGCCTTATACACCACTGCCTCCCAGCCGCCAACACCCACTGAACTGATAAAGGTTAAAATGCAAAGCACCACCAGGGTGAGTATGGCAAAACCAAAACCCCGGAGTATGGTGCGCTGGGGGTTGATTGTTTCTTCCGCCACATTTGCCACTCCTTCAATACCAAGGAAAAACCAGATGGCAAAAGGGATTGCAGCAAGGATACCCTGCCATCCGTTCGGCAATGCATTATGTTGAAGGTTCTCTATTTTTAATGAGGGGAGACTTACCCCGGCAAAGAGTAATAATTCACCCACGGCAAGAATGGTGACAAACAATTCAAAGGTAGCCGCTGCTTTTACACCATAGATATTCAATGCGGTAAAGGCGAAATAAATAAAAATGGCAATAGCGAGAACCGGGATCTGGGGAAAAAACAGGTTGAAATAAGCACCGATGGCAAATGCAATCGCCGGGGGCGCAAAGATGAATTCGATACTTTGTGCCAGTCCCGCGACAAAACCAATATCCTTACCAAAGGCGCGGGCTGCATAGTCAAACACCCCGCCTGCACGGGGAATACTGCAGGCCAGCTCTGTGTAACTGAAGGTAAAACAGAGGTACATGATGATGATAAAGGCGGTAGCGATGCCAAGACCCAGGGTGCCACCTTTCTCCAGACCCAGATTCCATCCGAAATACATACCGGAGATCACATATCCCACACCCAATCCCCAGAGCATAGTAGCGTTTAGTGTTCGGTTCAGTTCGGTCGCAGGTTTTGCCAACAGCTGTTATTTTTCTGAAGATAATACAATTCAGACGATGACGGCTTTTGACTGTTTCTTCCTTTCTTCGAGAGCCCGTTTTCTATTATCATTCACCGCCCATTCGGCCATAAGGTTAAGCAGGGGTTTAAGGGTTTTACCGGAAGGGCCGAGACTATATTCCACAAATGGCGGAACTGTTTCCTTCATGTTACGGATCACCATATCATCTTCCTGCAGTTGTTTAAGGTGCTGGATCAGCATCTTTTCAGTAATGGCGGGAATAGCGCGTTTCAGTTCACTATATCTTTTGGTACCCATCATCAGCTGGTACAGGATAATCGGTTTCCAGTAACCACCAATCTTGTTTACCACGTAGCTGACAGGGCATTGCAGTTCGGCGCGGCCCTTGTTAAAATTCCGGGTTGAACTAACTTTGACTTTGGACATGTTACATACTTTGGGGTAAGTACTTGTAGATAAGTAAGTACAAAGATACCTTTGTGATTCATCAATTAAAATTTAAAATTATGAAAATCATAATCACTGGTTCTTTAGGGAATATCAGTAAACCTTTAACCGCAACACTGGCAGGATCCGGTCACGATGTTACGGTTGTCAGTAAATCGGCAGGGCGGACCGCAGCCATTGAAGAGCTTGGTGCCAAAGCGGCGATTGGTTCGGTAGAAGACCAGGCGTTTATCAATAAAACATTTGCCGGCGCTGATATTGTTTATACCATGGTTCCGGGAAATTTTGGTGTTGCGGATTACCGGAAATACGAATCCGGTATTGGTGAGGTGTATGCGGAAGGGATCAGGAATGCAGGCATAAAAAAAGTAGTCAACCTCAGCAGTATCGGAGCCGAACTGCCATCCGGTACCGGACCGATTGCGGGTCTGCATGATGTGGAGAATATCCTTAACAAACTGGATGGCGTCGATGTAAAACACTTGCGCGCCGGATTCTTTTATACCAATTATTATAATGATATACCGATGATCAAAAACAACAAGATCATCGGAAGTAATTACAGTGCCGGTTCCAGGCTGGTACTGGTACATCCCAATGATATTGCAGATGCTGTTGCGGAAGAAATCCAGGGCAATTTCAGCGGGAAGTCGGTCCGGTATATTGTCAGCGATGAACGGGTGATCAGTGAAATAGTGGCGGTGCTCGGTGCGGCCATCGGTCAGCCCAATCTTCCGTGGGTAAAGTTTACAGACGAGCAGTCGCTCGAAGGAATGAAGTCCGCCGGTTTTCCTCCGCAGATAGCGGCGACCTATGCAGAGATGGGCGCAGCGATCGATAAAGGTATCCTGGTAAAATATTATATGGAAAACAAACTCAAACCAACCAGTAAAACCAAACTGGAAACGTTTGCGAAGGAATTTGCCAGTGCCTATAACAAATAATGGTATTACCGGCAGGCCCCGGGCCGCATCCAGATGGTGATTCCCGGTAGAGAAGTTTTGGATTCTTTTTTACAATTTTTATGTACGGAAGATTGTTCAACATCTTTCTTAATTTTGACACCGTAACAGGCAACTGGATCCGGCCCTGATTTAAGTCGCCTGATAGCTGGAATCCAAAGCAGGAAACATTCAAGCTGCTACCGTCCGGTACCACCCAATACATAGCTGACATTCTGCCCCCTGCCGGGGACTGCTATTACAGAATACGATAGTCGCACCAGGTGTTTTAATTTATTCTATTTGAAAAAAACTGCAACCATAAAAGATGACAAGGCCGGGAAGGGTTATCCTTTCCGGATGAGCCAAACTGATATCAAAACACTTCAGGAACAGATTACTGCATATGAAAAAGAAAAAAATATCCTTCTTGCTTTAAGTAATGATATCACCAAGGCCAGGGAGAAAGATGACCTGGTTGATATTTTTTCATCAAAGCTCAGGAGCTATTTTTATTTTACCCATGCTGTCATTTCATTGATTGACAAACCAACCAATACCTATTATCCATTTCTTTTAAACCGCGAGACATTACCCATCAGGCACCGGAGTGAACTGCCATCCATGCTGACCAGACGATACTCCATAAATGACCCGTTTATCAGTCAGCTGGCAGACTCCGATAATCCTGTTTCTTTTCTCCTGAACCAGATCATTGATATACCGGGTGTCCCCGGTTTCATCAAACTTTATATCGAATCAGGAATCAAAAAAGTACTGATGGCCCGGTTAAAAAGTAAAATGGAAACAATCGGTTACGTTTTTATTTACTCCGATGAAACAGACAGTTTTCCCGATGACTTTACGGGCGTTCTCCACGGAATTGCACCCCACCTCTCCAATGCGGTAACAAATATTATTATCAATGAGGAAATAAAGCGTAAAGAACTTATTAACCAGATTTTACTCTCCCTGAGCAACGATATGGTGACGGTCCGCGACAGGGCCGACCTTATGAAGGTGATCAATTTTGGATTAAAGAAGCTAATCTATTTTACGCATAGTGTGATGACTGTATTAAATGAATCCGGGGAAACATACCAGGCGTTTCTGACTGACCCACATTCCCGGGCGAAAAGATTTCCGGAGTATGCAGAAATGGTTACCCAACCAGTGACAGTAAATGATGGTATATATAATGTTGCGTCCTCATCGTACAAGCCCCTGGTTTTTGATATGAAAACTTTTAATCCGGAGAAAGTACCACTCTGGTTTAAATTAAATTATGAAGCCGGAGCCAAAGAAATGCTGATAAAAATCCTTCCTGGAGAAGATATCCGGAGGCATAGTATCATTTTATTTTCCGATAAGGAAAATACGTTTGATGGAAACTGCCTGGAGATTATTGAACGTATTGCCAGCCAGTTCGCAACTGCTGCAAATAATATATCCGCCAATGAAGAGATTGCCAACAAAGAAAGGGACAAATCCTCGTTACTCGAATTCAGTCATAATATCGCAGCGGTAAGGACAAAAAGTGAACTCAGTTCAGTAATCAATAATTCTTTAAAAAAACTAACCCATGTCAGGGCTTTTTTTATACGAATTATAAATGAAGATGGTGTTACAATGAGTCCGCTGATGCACGATGATGAGATCTTTTATCGGAATGAACCAGCCTTTAAAAAATTACTGCTAACAAAAATCCCGGTAAACGAAGGCATCACCGGAAGGGTAATGCAGGGTACAACCCCGGTGCTTATTGATTTTGAAGAAGAAGTCCGTAAAGGACATTCTGATTATTATATCGAATTCTGGAAAACACTTGGAGATCGTAAAAAAGAATTTCAGAAAATAATCGGTACCCCCATTTGTGCCGGTGATGAAAAACTCGGTGTATTATGGGTAGTGACCGACAAGATAAATATGACCATTCTTGACGGAATATGTGCCCAGTTATCTATTGCGATAGCCAATGTAAAAGCCAACGAAGAAATTGCCAGCAGGGAATCTGAAAAATCAATCCTTCTTTCTCTGAGTGATGAGATCGCTGCTCTTCGCAGCCGGGCGGACTTACTACATGTGGTGAATAAAAAATTAAAAACATTATTTGGTATAGATGACTTTGGCTTATTAAGCATAGATGAAGACAGCAGCACCTACAGCACTTTTGCACTGGATCTGGGAGATTATATTAAACGGCAGGATAATTATGAACAAATAACCTCCGCTAAATATAAAACCACCGATCGCGTATTTACAACGCTAGCTGATTCAGAAGATCCCGTCCTTTTTAATGTACATGCTCTCGGTAAAGAAACGGACATACCATCCTATGTTGATTTCTGGAAAAAAATCGGCCTGCACTATGTAATGGGGGCGGCATTGCGGGTTGGAGGAAAAGTGATCGGTTGTGCATTCCTGCATATTGATCCCAATGAAGACCTTAAAAAAAAGACCAGTTTACTTAAAGCGGTTTTCGCGCAATTATCTGTTGCTGTCTCAAATATCCTTGCCAATGAACAGGTGCTTTCGTATAAACAAATGCTGGAGATTGAAAACGATCACCTGAAAGAGCAGATCAGTACTATTTATAATTTTTCAGAAATAATTGGAAGCGGACCGGAAATGCAGAAGGTATATCATATGATGTCGCAGGTTGCAGAGTCAAATTCCACCGTTCTGTTACTTGGTGAAACCGGGACGGGAAAAGAATTAATTGCCAGGGCCATACACAATGCTTCGCCGAGGAAAAATAAACTGATGGTAAAAGTGAATTGTGCTGCGCTTCCTGCCAGTTTAATTGAAAGTGAATTGTTCGGGCATGAAAGAGGAGCGTTCACCGGAGCGATTGAACGACGGATCGGAAAATTTGAACTGGCAAATAACAGTACCCTGTTCCTGGATGAGATTGGCGAAATGCCTCTTGAAACCCAGGTTAAACTATTAAGGGTAATCCAGGAGCGTGAACTGGAAAGGGTGGGCGGAAGCAATACCATTAAGGTTGATGTGCGGATTATAGTCGCAACAAACCGAAACCTGGAAGAAGAGGTTTCTGCCGGCCGTTTCCGTTCAGACCTTTTTTACCGCCTGAATGTATTTCCCATACACCTGCCCCCACTGAGGAACAGGATGGAAGATATTGCCCCCCTGGCCAATTTTTTCCTTGCGAGGTATTGTAAGAATACCGGAAAGAAAGTAATGGCCATTTCGTCAAACGTAATTAAAGAATTAAAAGGATATCAATGGCCTGGCAACGTGCGGGAGCTGGAGCACCTCATTGAAAGAAGTATCCTGCTGACCAATGAAAAGGTGCTGAAGGAAGTACAATTACCGGTTAGCAGTAAGGAAATTAAAGGTAGCACAACAATATTCTCATCCAGATCGCTTCATGACATTGAACGTTCCTACATCATTGAAGTCCTGAAAAAATGTAAAGGTAAAATAGCGGGCACTGACGGCGCTTCACATCTGCTGGAAATCCCTTCCACTACTTTACATTCCAAGATTAAAAAGCTGGGTATTACGAAAGCCGATTATTACACAAGGGGCGAGTAACAATCAACACCAACTTCTCATTTTTTTCTCATCTGCCTTTTCCGGCGGTTTCAATTTCTTTTGAAGCCGCAATGCACTTTATAAAGTGTACTTAACAGTCATTCCACTAAATAGAGTGGATATTTCATCGACTACTTCCTGCAAATTCCTTATTCACAACATGTTGCAATGTGGCACATCGGTTGCAAACCTGTACCACCAGATTCAATAACATAAATCAGTAAACAATAAATGAAATCAAAATGAAAAAGGAAATTTTATCCGGAAGTCCAACATTTCACATCCTTGTTTTCACGTTTTTATTTGCAGGTACACTGCTGATACAATTCAAAGCAACGGCACAGGAAAAGAAAATGCCTGTAAAAAATATTGTCATTGTTCATGGGGCCTTCGCCGATGGATCAGGCTGGGAGGCAGTTTATAATATACTCACGAAAAAAGGATACAATGTTACGATTGTCCAAAATCCCCTGACTTCACTCGAAGACGATGTCACTGCTACCAAACGTGCGCTGGAACATCAGGATGGTCCGGTAATACTGGTAGGCCATTCCTGGGGTGGAGTTGTCATCAGCCAGGCTGGTGGCGACGACAAAGTTAAAGCATTGGTATATGTCGCTGCCTATATACCGGACCTGGGTGAGTCCGCCTTTGACCTTGCTTCTTCTGCACCCACATTACCTGAATATGGCATAATGCTTCCTGATGAAAACGGCATTGTATACTATTCCAAAGAGAAATTCCATAAGGGATTTGCTGGTGACCTCAGTAAAGAAAAAGCGTCCTTCCTTTACGATTCACAGGGTGCTATTACGGCAAAGGCGTTAACTACACCGGTTACCTATGCAGCATGGAAGTCAAAACCAAGTTATGCAGTTGTAGCTACAGATGACAAAAGTATCAATCCTGTGATTGTGCGAAACAATGCAAAACGTGCAAACGCAATAACCACGGAGGTAAAAGCAAGTCATGCAGTTTTCATTTCACAACCAGCAAAAATTGCTGCAGTGATTAATGCGGCTGCTACAGGACAAAGGAATTAGAAAAACAACACCTCCCATTACTTCAAAAGGAACGCAATTGAAAAAGCAATTATTAATAATCGGTGGAGGATTTGCAGGTTTCTGGAGTGCAATCAGCGCCATTCGTCAAAGCCGGGAAATACAGAAACGCGGCGAGGTTGACATTACACTGATTAATCCGGACAACCATGTAACGATTCGTTCGGGAATAAATGAACTTCCTTCAGATATTCTGCGCTTTGACCTGGACAAGTATTTAAAGCCGATGGGAGTTCATCAGGTTATTGGCCGTGCAGAAATTATCAATCCCGAAATAAATGAGGTGATCGTATCAACAAGCCAGGGAATCAGGACTATAATTTATGACTATCTCATCCTGGCGACAGGGGCATCATTGGAGGTACCGAACATTCCCGGCATCTCCCATACTTTCAATATTGATTCCTTCAGCAACTCGCAGCGCCTCGAAGATCATATCATTGAACTTTCCAATAAAGGTTTTCAGGAAGAAGGAGCATCAACGTTTGTTGTAGTAGGTTCAGGATTCAACGGCCTCGAAATTGTTATCGGGATGGAACAAAAGGTAACAACCATACACTCGTATAATCCGCTCAAAGAAACATCTTTCAGGATAATCCTGCTGGAGGGAAAAAAACAGATTGCCACCCAATACTCTCCTGATTACCGGAAATACATAAATGATGTGTTAGCATCGAAAAATATTGAAGTCATATCCAATACGCAATTATGTATAATCGGACCTGCCTCAGTTCTGCTGGATAATAATATACGTATCTCAACAAGGACTGTTATCTGGACAGAAGGAATTGTTGCAAGCCCGCTAACCCATTTTTTTAAAGGAGTTAAGGATGCAAATAACCGATTATCCGTTGATCGGTACCTTAAATCCGCTGTATACGATAATATTATTGCCGCCGGAAATGTTGCGCATTGTCCGGGTGAAGCAGACCAGTCACCATTCACTGACTGCCAGTATGCCCAATTAGAAGGAAGATGGGCGGGCCACAATGCCATCAATGATCTTTTTGGCTACCCGCTGAAAGAATATATACAACCGGGCTATTTTATCTGCGCTGACCTCGGTGAGCCGAAATCATATTACTCCAGCGATTGGGAAAATGGAACACAACACAAGATATTGAAGCAACGGGAAGCAGAAAATCATTTAAACAGCGGAACGATTTACCCCTGGCAGGATCTGGAAGAAACATTAAAAGCCTCCTTTCCAATGTTCCCGACCTTTTGAAATAAAATCCGGAAAAATAAATATCCGAAGTGTAAGGCAATTATCATCTGATTATTTATAAAAACACAAAAAAGTTAATTATGGCAGACAATGTTATTAAAGCAGAAAACGATCCACATATTTTTAAACAGGTAAGAGGTTTCCTGAAAGAACTTAATTCGGGTGATGGGAAACCAATTGAGCAGCTATCCGTTCCCGATGCCCGTGCCGTATTGGTCAATGCACAAAATTCGGTTTCATTTGATTATTCAGGTGTGGAAGAAACAGAGAGAATAATAACCCAGGACGGACAAACTGTAAATATCCATATTATAAAACCAAAAGGTATCAAACCCAACGCACCTGTTTTCGTTTTCATCCATGGAGGAGGATGGGTACTGGGTGACTACCCGACGCACAGAAGATTCGTAAGGGATCTGGTAACAGAAAGTGGAGCAGTTGCAGTCTTTCCTGATTATACACCATCTCCGGAAGCGAGGTACCCTGTTGCAATCAACCAGATATATTCTGTTACAAAATGGGTGGCAGAAAATGGTGAACAAATAGGCGTAAATGGAAAAAATCTTGCCGTCGTTGGAAATAGTGTAGGTGGAAATATGACGGCTGCCGTAGTGCTGATGGCAAAAGAAAAAAAAGGCCCGGAAATAAAACTGCAGGTAATGTTATGGCCGGTCACGGATGCCGGATTTGAAACAGGTTCCTATAAAGATCTGGCAGAAGGAAGATTTCTTAGCCGAAATATGATGATCTGGTTCTGGGATAACTATCTGCCGGATTTAGAACAACGGAAGGAGATTTATGCTTCTCCATTACAGGCAACCACCAGTCAATTGACGGGTTTACCGCCAACATTAATCCAGGTAGCGGAAAATGATGTTCTTCGTGATGAGGGGGAAGCATATGCCCGGAAATTGGATGAGGCCGGGGTACCTGTCACGCTAACGAGGCATGGCGGACTGATCCATGACTACGGCCTGCTTAATCCCCTGGCACATATCCCTGCTGTAAAAACAGCGCTGCTGCAGGCAGCCGCCACAATCCGCAAAGCGTTGATTAAATAACAACTACTATCCTTAGTCATTAACATTTAAAATATAAAACATGAAAATCGTAATTATCGGCGGGAGCGGACTAATTGGTTCAAAGCTCAGTAACAAGCTTCGCCAGCTTGGCCACGAAGTAATAGCTGCTTCACCTGCTTCCGGAGTAAATACCATTACCGGTGAAGGTCTGACCGAAGCATTAAAGGGTGCTCAGGTGGTGGTGGATGTAGCGAATTCGCCTTCTTTCGAAGATTCTGCTGTGCTGGAATTTTTTCAAACATCAGGTCGCAACCTTCTTCGCGCGGAGGTCATCGCCGGCGTACAGCATCACGTTGCGTTGTCTGTTGTAGGAACTGACCGTTTACCGGACAGTGGTTACCTGAGAGCAAAGCTGGCGCAGGAAAAACTCATTAAGGAATCCGGTGTTCCGTATTCAATCCTTCGTTCGACCCAGTTTTTTGAATTTGTAACATCAATTGCACAGGCGGGAACAGTCGGCCAGGAAGTTCATATCTCCATCGGCGCAATCCAGCCAATCGCCTCCGACGATGTTGTAGATGCCTTATTGGATATTACCCTTGGAGCGCCTTTAAATGGCGTGGCAGAAGTGGGTGGACCTGTACGTATGCCAATGAGCGAGTTCATCGGAGAGTTTTTAACCATTACTGATGATCCACGCAGGTTGGTGCCTGATAAACATGCGAAATATTTTGGAACAGAAATCGATGAACTATCGCTTGTCCCCGGTGACAATGCCAGATTGGGTACCATGAAATTCGGAGAATGGTTTAAAACCCAGTATAAAAAACCGGTACTTCAAAACTAATCAGCCGGACTTGTCTGAAGCATGTCGCAACGAAGAAGACGGGTGTCAGATCGTTGAGGAAGCTGTAACAGGAGGTGCACTTTCCACCCGTTCGTGCACAGTACAACCTACGTCGGCGCAGTGTGTCTGCGAAAACCGATCAGCAACACAACGATGCGGCTTGCAGCAGGCAGGAACTACCAGTTAGTCCATTCTTTTTGTCACCACAAATTATTAAAAATGAAATATTTTTCACCAGGCCCCGAAGAGCGCGCTGACAAAGCACCCACCCAATCGGAGGAGTACCAGGAAAGTATTTATCCCCTCATTTACGAAAAGAATATAAGCGATGGTGGTGAATTCCTGGATGATGCATTGAGGATGAAGGAGCAGTTATTGGGAAGTTCGGGTAAACAACAAAATCAATAATAAAATATGCGCACCGGAAAATCATATAAGCTATCCGAATTTTTAATCTGGACCAGGCGAAATATTTATTGGCAATTATTACTGGGTATCATTCCAACCACCTTATACCAGCTCTTTCATTTTAGCTGGCTTGCTATTCCCTGGACGGTTGTAGCCATGCTTGGATCGGCTACAGCATTTATAATCGGATTTAAAAACCAGGAAACCTACAACCGGACCTGGGAAGCAAGAAAAATATGGGGAGCTACAATAAGTGCGAGTCGTTCCTGGGCGATCATGTGCCGGGACCATCTGGACAACAAGGAAAAAATCCAGGAATTAATTTACCGACAGTTAGCCTGGCTCACTGCCCTACGGTATCAGTTAAGATCACCAAGGGATTGGGAGAATGCCGGAAAGCCTTATAACAGGGAGTTCAAAAAATATTATTCAGTTCCGGAAGAAACAGTTCCGTTAAAACAAGAACTGGAAAAATATATTTCCCCCAAAGAAATAAAAGACATTATACCCACCAATAATCCTGCAACTCAACTCCTGGGTATACAGGGAAGCACGCTAAAAAAACTTCATAATGACGGATCGATTGACGAATTTAATTTCCTGGGTATGCATACCGTGTTAAGGGAATTCTCTGATCATCAGGGAAAGAACGAAAGGATCAAAAACTTCCCATATCCCAGGCAGTACGCCACTATCAGTACCTTGTTTGTAAAATTGTTTTGCATCCTGCTCCCCTTTGGTATGCTGGAGGATTTTGACCAGCTCAATGATAAGGTCGACGGATTTTTGTATGGCAATATGGTCTGGCTGGTGATACCGTTCAGCATGCTGATCTCCTGGGTTTTCACATCCCTGGAGCAGGTGGGCGAAGGCACAGAGAATCCATTTGAAGGAAGTGCCAATGATGTACCGCTGTCGCAGATGAGCAGGGCAGTGGAAATAGATATCAGGCAATTGTTGGGTGAAACCGTCTTGCCACCTCCATTGTTGCCGAAAAATAGTATCGTTTTATAAAAAATATACTGTGTGCAAAATCCGGACTGGCCCTGCATAAACGGATAGGTCACATCCGGCTTAAATAAACAGGATTATGCTTCCTGATTTTAATTCTTACAAACTTTGCGGCAGGCATATTACTTTCTCCCACCACATTGTTAATAGAAATCAGCACGTTGGTTTCCGGGAAATAGGTAACTGTGTTCCGCTCTGGTATCGGATAAGCAACAATAACGAATAAGGGCGCCACCCGTTCCTTACCATCATCATAATTGAAAAGATCCACCTGATCCCCGTCTTTGAATCCTCCGCTTTCAATATCTTTTTTATTCATGAACACTACCCTCCGGCCGTTTTTAATACCTCTGTACCGGTCGTCCAGTCCGTAGATCGTTGTATTAAACTGATCATGTGAACGGGTGGTGGCCATCAGGTATTCATCCCCCGCAAGCACATTCTTCGGTATAGAAGTAAGAGTAAAGGGTGCCCGGTCGCCAAATTCCTTGGTAATGAATTGTCCATACCGCGCGGCATTCGGCAAATAAAATCCTTTTTTTTCCCTTAGCCTGACATTATAATTTTCAAATCCGGGGATACATTTCTCAATATCATCCCTTACCGCGTCATAACTATCCATATAACGTTGCCAGTTGACTACGGATCGGCTGCCCAGGGTTGCCATCGCCATCCGGCATACAATATGTGTTTCATTAATAAAATCCTTCGATACGGGTGGTAGTACTCCTTTTGATGACCGTATTCCCCCCATGGAGTTTTCTGTACTGATAATCTGGATTTCGCCGTTAGTCTTATCAATATCGCTTCTCGAAAAGGTTGGTAATATAATCGCTTCCTTACCATGCACCAGGTGCCCCCGGTTAAGTTTAATAGATACGAGGACCGTTAAGTCTAATTTTCTCATGGCCTCGGCAGTATAGGTAGTATCCGGGGTAGCAGATAAAAAATTACCTCCCATTGAAAAAAAGACCTTGAGTTTACCTTCATGCATTGCTTTAATGGAGTTTACAACATCATAACCATGCTTGCGGGGTGGGTTAAACCCAAAAACTGCCTGCAGGCGATCAAGTTGTGCGTCGGTAGGTTGTTCAACAATCATCATAGTCCGGTTACCCTGGACATTACTATGTCCCCGGACGGGGCAAAGGCCTGCTCCCGGTTTACCAATGCTTCCCTTAAGCAATAATAAATTGACAATCTCCCTGATTAAATCAACTCCGTTGGGTTGCTGTGTGAGACCCATTCCCCAACAAAAAATAATCCGCTTTTTGAATGCAAGCATCTGTGCTGCCTCATAAAGTGCCGATGCGGAAACACCGCAGGCTTCTGAAAGATCCTCCAGGTTATAATTTTCAAATTGTTTCGCATAGGCATCATATCCTACCGTTTTATCCTTAATGAATGCCTGATCAAAAACCTCCCCGGGCGATTTTTTTTCAAAATCCATCAGCAGGAGTTCTATAGCCTTTAACAAGGCCATATCGCCGCCTAATTTGACGGGTAAATAAAGGTCTGCGAATGAGATGCCTTTACCGATTATGCCACTAATCTCCTGAGGATTGTGAAACCCCATCAATCCCGCCTCCGGTAAAGGATTGATAGCAATAATCTTTGCCCCGTTTTTTTTACCCTTTTCCAGTGCACTCATCAACCTGGGAGCATTGGTTCCCGGATTATGTCCGATTATTACAATTACGTCTGTATCATATAAATCATCCAGCAGTATCGTCCCTTTCCCAATTCCAATTACCGGCCCCAACGCGGTGCCAGATGTTTCGTGACACATATTTGAACAATCGGGCATATTGTTGGTACCGAACTCCCTAACGAAAAGCTGATAAACAAATGAGGCCTCGTTACTCGTTCTGCCGGAAGTATAAAACGCAGCTTCGTCCGGAGAATCCAGGGCATTCAGGTGCGAGGCAATCTTTTTAAATGCATCGTCCCAACTAATGGGTTGGTAATGTGTTCCGCCCTCCGGAAGGTACATTGGTTCAGTTAACCTGCCCATCCCGCCAATTTCATAATCTGTTAGTTTGGCCAGATCATACACGGAATTTTCCTGGAAGAACTTTGCAGTCACCCGTTTGCTGGTCGCTTCCTCAGCCAGGGCCTTTGCACCGTTTTCGCAATATTCGCCTACGGCTGAACGTTCGTCGTCAGGATCGGGCCATGCGCAACTCGGACAATCAAAACCTTCATACTGATTCATTTTAAACAAGGCCTTCATACCCCGAAAAGGTATCCTTTCCTTCATAAGGTCACTGAATACGGCCATAAGAGCCGGAACACCTGCAGCCCATTTCTCAACCTTGGTTATTTTTAACTCTGACAGGTTGAACGGATTTTCTGCGGATGGTTTTCCGTTACCATTATTCTTTCCATTGTCTTTTTCCATTTCTTAATTATTTACACGCCAGCAGCGGATTGGGATATTTATCTGTTTGATCTTCTTCAACATTATCTATACATGCAAAATCCTTTTCGATGAGCAATTTCACCGGACCTGTATGGTCATCAAAACCAACTGTTTCAGTAGTGTTAAGTTCATCAATCATTTTATCCGGCATATACAGCACAATTTTCTCGCCGGTGAAATCAGCTGAAAGCCGTTCATTATCGGTTACAACCACTGCATATACAAGTGTTTTGGAACCGAATGCTGTAAACTCCTCCAAAAAACCCTCGGTTCTTAGATTTGCTACTTCTGATTTACTTAGCCGATACCTCAGTGAATTACCTTTTATTCTAATTTTCATTTGATGTTGGTATTAATATGCGATCGCTTGAATTATATATATTAACCCTGTTCTCCCGGAGAAACCCCAAAAGTGTTATGCCAAATTCCTGTGCCAGTTCAACCGCCAGGCTGGACGGAGCACCGATAGCAGCAACAATTGGGATACCAGCCATGGCGGCTTTCTGGACCAATTCAAAACTGGCCCTTCCGCTCAGGAGTAAAATATGGCGGTCCAACGGAAGTGTATCATTTGCCAACGCACAGCCGATTAATTTATCCAATGCATTATGTCTTCCAACATCTTCCCTTATATAAGTCAAATCGCCATTAAGATTAAAAAGACCACATGCATGCATTCCTCCTGTTGTGGCAAACCCGCTTTGAGTTGATCTCAATCTGGCTGGCAAATGGTATAATATATCAGCAGTCAGCACTAACCGGGGTTTCTCCAGATTACTAAAAGTGCTGACCGTTTTTATGGACTGAATAGAGCTTTTGCCACAAACACCGCAGCTCGACGTGGTGTAAAAATTCCGGTCAGATTGCATTAAGTGGGGTACAAAATCATCCTGAAGATCCACCTGAACTGTATTTCTTTTCTGGGAAGAACATTCAATGCCCGTATGATATACATCCTTGACATTGCCATAGGAAGAAATAATACCCTCCGTGAATAAAAATCCGGTGGCAAGTTCAAAATCATTTCCGGGGGTACGCATGGTTACGGAAATGTTCTTCTGCACCCGGTTTCCTCCTGATACATAACTGATTCTTATTTCAAGAGGTTCCTCTATGGAAAGCATATCAGAAAACCCTGATTGGGTAAATCCATCCACCCTTGTAACCTGTACAGTTTTAACGGAGTCCGGTTTGATATCCTTTATTTCCATAAGTTCCAATTACTTTCCAACTAAAATTATCAATCAGATATTACCTCTATTCCTGGACAAACATTACTTCACAGGCCAGTCCTTATTTATAGGCCAGGGCCAGGGCCAAATCCTTTTGTGTATTACAGTTTGTGAAATAATTCGTCCATACTCCTGAAACGGGCAGATAACGGGTGTCAAGATTTGCCAACACGTATTTCATGCTGTGTTTTCCCAAACACCCGTTTATAAATAAATCATATATTTTGTCCAATGCGTTTGCAGAGTATATTCCGCATAGCGGCTCGGGTTGTTTATTATTTACAGGCACCAATGTCTCAACCGGTCTGTCGTTATATATTTCGATCAGGAATGCTAACAGGTCAACCTGCATGTCGATCATATCGCAAGCGATAATAAAAAGGTCCTCCTGTGGATAGAGAAGATGAACCGTGAGGATTCCCTTTAATGGACCGCCAATAGTAAGATGGGGATTATCGATTGTTAGCTGCCTATCAGGGAAAATGGCCCGGTACGATGAAAGTTGTTGTTGATTTATTACAATCCTGACAGGGAGATGCATCGATGTCAGCCTGTTAAAGGCCAACTGGGCCCAGGTCAGGCGCTCATAAAGTAACAAGCCTTTGTCTTCGCCCATCCTAATACTTTGTCCGCCTGCTAAAACAACACCCATCATTTTTTTAAAAAATTAATAATGGTTATAAAAAATCATTTTTCCTGACTGAATGCTCAAAAGCATTTATAGAGCAGGTTAAAATCTGTATAGAAGACTATTGCAGTTCGATTTTTCCCGGAAGTTTTTACTTTGCCGTTGTTATAAACCACTGTTATAAAATTAAGGCTTATTTTCCGGCCAATGTTTCCAAGTCGTTTTACGAATATGGCATTCTGTTATAGACCTCGACAACGACGGATATTTTATTTTCTAAAAAAACATTTATGGCTCCAGGTGCCGCGGGGGATAATTGTTGTCTGTTTAAATCATTTTGTTGTATAAATTTCTCAGGGTTTATTGATAGTGTTTGCCCCCATCATCCAAATAAAATAAAAGGCAAACCAGCGGTTGGTAAATAAATGCGGTGCTACATTGAGTTGCGGTAAAGAGATATTTGTGGTGTCGTATTATTTACACCGGGAGGATTTGGTATGAGGTTTTGGAGTAATTTTTTTTGGAGATTTAAACCGGATGTTTTAACTTATTCCTGTTTCCCGTCATATAACCCTTTTATATCGGGATCCTTTTCTGACATTGGCAACAGCAATTGGCTCCTATTTCTTAAAAGACGGCTTATTACCTATAGAACAGTGCAGATTTTAGCTATCAATGTTGCCCGTCATCCGACAGGAGGTTAATTCAGTCTGTATGAACGAGACAATAAAACTGGATACGGTCGACAAAGAGCTGTTCGATCGGGTTATGCGAATCACCGAAACCATCGGTGTCCACGAAATCCACTTCAACAATCTTGAAACCGAATACCGAAAACTCGCGTCCCAATGGTTATTGGCGGCACTTGGCGGTTGCGGACTGCTAATGAAAATAGATACCAAAACGTTTGTAGAAAACTGGGTGCTGGTGCTAGGTGTATCACTTGCGGGGAGCATTGGTATCGCAATTCTCTGGATGATGGACATCAAGGTTTATCATCGGTTACTACATACTTTTTTCAAAGAAGGCGTGAGGTTGGAGGCGGACTTTACCTGGATGCGGCCCATCCGGATAAATATGGTAAAATCCCAGGAGACCGGAGATGTCACTACCCGTATCATGTACTATTATTTTCTCAGTATAAGTTTGCTTACCGTTGTCAGCATTTCTGCTATCTGGAATATCTCGTTTTTCCCATCAGCGATCATCCGGCTTCTTCTCACATTTGTTTTACTTCTTTTACTGGGTATTGTCTGGTGGTGGATGAGGGAAAACGGCAAAAGCAATGAAGTATTGACCATTATTTCGGACTATGATAAGGCAAAGGCTGCGGAAAATAAAGAATCCAAGGGGCATTAGATCATTGATATAACCAGCTGTTCAAGCCCAAATCAGCTAGATAACCCTGATAATGAAATTAATCAACTCGCAATTACAAATGCCCCCGGCAAAAACTTTAAAAATAAAAATATGACTCAAAAAATTACGCCCTATCTGTGGGTAGAGAAAGATGCCAAAGCTGTAGCAGACTACTATTTATCCATTTTCAAAGATGGTAAGCTGAAAGATTTTCGCAAGTTCGATATTGACGAAAGCGGAAATGACGCAGGGATAGAAACAGCTGTAATTGAAATAGCAGGAATGGAGTTTAGTATTTTAGCAGCAGGCCCGCTATTCAAATTTAATGAAGCAGTTTCGTTCGTTATCAATACTAAGGACCAGGCTGAAACAGATTATTATTGGGAAGCCCTTACGAAAATTGGGGGTGATGAAGGCTCTTGTTGATGGTGCATAGATAAATATGGACTATCATGGCAGGTTGTGCCCACTGAATATTTTGAACTGATACATAGCGATGACCCAAATGTAAGGGATAAGGCAATGAAGAATACATTAAAGCAGAAAAAATTGATACTTTCAGAACTCAAATGAGATATCATTTCAGAAAAGCCTGACCGTTAGCGGTAATTCAAAAAACATCCAGTCATGGTGTACAATATTTTAAACGGCGACTCGCTTGCTTATAGTTTTCCAGACACAAAAATTGAAGGAAATATTGTTGTTATAAGAGAAGCGCTGATTGACGGTGAATTATCAGGTGACAACCTTCATGACTTTTGGCAATCAAGAGCCAAATACCTGAATATCACAGAAACCGAATACAATAATTCCGTTGTAAAGGAATTGGAAAAAATAATGAATGCGCCTGATAATTCAGAGTTGAATCTTTGGTTTGAGTATGATTTGTTTTGCCAGGTAAATATGTGGTTTGTTATTTCAATTATCAATAGTTTGCCAATAAAGAAAAATGTCTTTGCAGTTTATACTTCTTATTTAGACAAAACCAGTAAGCAATTTTGGAATGGCTTTGGGCCAGCAAACTCAGATGAACTTAAAGTTTGTTATGCGAACAGAATTTCATTAAGTAAAGCTGACCTGAATTCCGGCCAGGAACTGTGGAAAGCTTACAAAAATGGCAACCTTGAAGAGTTAACAAATCTCTCAAAACATCCATCTTTAGCTTTTCCATATCTGGAAGAAGTTGTAAAGGCGCATGTGGACCGCTTTCCAAAAGATGGGACAAAGGGAAGGCCTGAAAGAGTTATTGAAGACATCATAAAAAATAATTCTACTGATTTTCATGAAGTCTTCAAAGAGTTCTGGAACCGCGAAAGCATTTATGGTTTGGGTGACAGTCAGTTAAAAAAACTGTATGACGAAGTAATGCACCGCCGATAACAGTTAAGGACTGTCTTGATGGATAGTTAGGAGGAATTGCGAATAGAACTTTCAGTCTCCGGCATTTTTTAATCACTTATTTCGCATTTCTTTCAGAAATTCTTCTGGCGAATAAGCTGGAAGTATGGATATCGCCTCTTTATGCAGCTGCTTATCCCGGGTGATAAAATAGTCTGCCTTGTGATGAAGAGCAGTATAGTATTGCATCGCATCCCCGATGTCTTTAATTGATGAATGCAATGCAGCGATAGTAATTTCATGAGTTATATCCAAACATTTTACGTCAGCTAGTAGTGAAAGAATTATCTTCTTTGCTTTATCCTGATTATATGCTTTCGTGAGCCAATAACCGCAGATGTGAACAATCGACGGGGTGACGAATGCTTTTATGGAACCATTCATAGCTAAACCAAGGATTTCTTCAGCTACATCGAAGTGCGCACTCTTAAGTGAATTGCTTTCAAATTTTATTGTAGCTTAGATCTTTTACAACGGCGGTCGCTGCTTTGCTGAGTGTGAAAGTGTTGTGAATTGCTTTCAAATTTTATTGTAGCTTAGATCTTTTACAACTAAAAAACAGGAAGACCCGCTGGAAAAGAGTTGTGAATTGCTTTCAAATTTTATTGTAGCTTAGATCTTTTACAACACTTTCCCTTGCCGGAAGACCGGGCCGGTGGTTGTGAATTGCTTTCAAATTTTATTGTAGCTTAGATCTTTTACAACTTTCAATAAAATACAATCAACTAACAACCGTTGTGAATTGCTTTCAAATTTTATTGTAGCTTAGATCTTTTACAACTTCAAATCAATCGCCCGCAAATGGGGTGCGTTGTGAATTGCTTTCAAATTTTATTGTAGCTTAGATCTTTTACAACTCATCGTACCCGAACGTGGTGCAGTATTGAGTTGTGAATTGCTTTCAAATTTTATTGAAGCTTAGATCTTTTACAACAAGGAGTTTTCAAAGGGGGCGGATTAAACGTTGTGAATTGCTTTCAAATTTTATTGTAGCTTAGATCTTTTACAACACAGTAGTTGGTAAATGCGAGTTTCACATGTTGTGAATTGCTTTCAAATTTTATTGTAGCTTAGATCTTTTACAACCGACGTGTCGCCATATAGCAAAGCCAGTGGTTGTGAATTGCTTTCAAATTTTATTGTAGCTTAGATCTTTTACAACTCTCTTTGTTCCGCTTATCTACCTTCGCCTGTTGTGAATTGCTTTCAAATTTTATTGTAGCTTAGATCTTTTACAACATCCTGAAATCGTAAAAGGGTTGGATGCGAGTTGTGAATTGCTTTCAAATTTTATTGTAGCTTAGATCTTTTACAACTGATGGTTACTTTGAGATCACTCCTAAAAAGTTGTGAATTGCTTTCAAATTTTATTGTAGCTTAGATCTTTTACAACGATGCCGGATAGCAACTCCGAAATTTGTTCGTTGTGAATTGCTTTCAAATTTTATTGTAGCTTAGATCTTTTACAACATCCTGTTTGCCGGCCCTTCATCCACAGAGGTTGTGAATTGCTTTCAAATTTTATTGTAGCTTAGATCTTTTACAACATCGGTATACAGAACAACCTGACCCAGTTGTTGTGAATTGCTTTCAAATTTTATTGTAGCTTAGATCTTTTACAACTTTAACTTCGTTTTACTCACTTTGTCCAGAGTTGTGAATTGCTTTCAAATTTTATTGTAGCTTAGATCTTTTACAACCGGTAATTTGATTTGGCTCATGTTCATTCCGTTGTGAATTGCTTTCAAATTTTATTGTAGCTTAGATCTTTTACAACACGGTCCGTTAACCCAATCACCCCTCCGTTGTTGTGAATTGCTTTCAAATTTTATTGTAGCTTAGATCTTTTACAACCAGACTACCTGGCTAAAACCACCCGCAGGAGTTGTGAATTGCTTTCAAATTTTATTGTAGCTTAGATCTTTTACAACCATCACAACGTTTTTGCCAACACCTATTGGGTTGTGAATTGCTTTCAAATTTTATTGTAGCTTAGATCTTTTACAACTTCTGTTTCGTAGGCTTTCAACCGGTCGGAGTTGTGAATTGCTTTCAAATTTTATTGTAGCTTAGATCTTTTACAACCATCGATTGGTAGTTCATGCGCTTTAGCCAGTTGTGAATTGCTTTCAAATTTTATTGTAGCTTAGATCTTTTACAACATTTTAAACTTTTAAACAACGGGTAATGAGTTGTGAATTGCTTTCAAATTTTATTGTAGCTTAGATCTTTTACAACCTTCCATGATGACCCCCTCGCGGATGCCGAGTTGTGAATTGCTTTCAAATTTTATTGTAGCTTAGATCTTTTACAACTTTTTACTTAGTACACCTTTACCTGCGAGGTTGTGAATTGCTTTCAAATTTTATTGTAGCTTAGATCTTTTACAACAAGCTACAAGGTACAACTTGACACCTTCCGTTGTGAATTGCTTTCAAATTTTATTGTAGCTTAGATCTTTTACAACTATGGAAGTCATTCATAGTTTCCAAATGCGGTTGTGAATTGCTTTCAAATTTTATTGTAGCTTAGATCTTTTACAACGCCTTGCTGCTCGTAACATAGTTTCCGCCGTTGTGAATTGCTTTCAAATTTTATTGTAGCTTAGATCTTTTACAACCAAGCAGCATTATCTACCCTGCAAAAAGTCGTTGTGAATTGCTTTCAAATTTTATTGTAGCTTAGATCTTTTACAACGTTAAGCATCCAGTTTGCTTGTGATTCGTGTTGTGAATTGCTTTCAAATTTTATTGTAGCTTAGATCTTTTACAACTGTTAAGCATCCAGTTTGCTTCTGTTTCGTGTTGTGAATTGCTTTCAAATTTTATTGTAGCTTAGATCTTTTACAACCACCACCTACACCAATGGCGTGTACGAGAAGTTGTGAATTGCTTTCAAATTTTATTGTAGCTTAGATCTTTTACAACTTTTACAACAAAACCCACAACGGGGTAACAGTTGTGAATTGCTTTCAAATTTTATTGTAGCTTAGATCTTTTACAACCTGTCTGCTTGTGATAGTTTGCTCCAGTTCGTTGTGAATTGCTTTCAAATTTTATTGTAGCTTAGATCTTTTACAACTAAGGATCATTTTTCCACTTGAGATTTCCAGTTGTGAATTGCTTTCAAATTTTATTGTAGCTTAGATCTTTTACAACACGCTGCACAGATTGATTTGTTCCTGGCTAGTTGTGAATTGCTTTCAAATTTTATTGTAGCTTAGATCTTTTACAACATAACAGCGCCACAGATTCCGCAGTCCGCAGTTGTGAATTGCTTTCAAATTTTATTGTAGCTTAGATCTTTTACAACCCTCGACGTGGGTGTATCAGCAGGACAGGGTTGTGAATTGCTTTCAAATTTTATTGTAGCTTAGATCTTTTACAACTATCGTTGGTTCATCAAACCCGGCAGTAAGGTTGTGAATTGCTTTCAAATTTTATTGTAGCTTAGATCTTTTACAACTATGCCGAATACGTTACACAGCCGCCGCAGTTGTGAATTGCTTTCAAATTTTATTGTAGCTTAGATCTTTTACAACTTTTAGCGAGTTGCGCATTTACATCCGGCTGTTGTGAATTGCTTTCAAATTTTATTGTAGCTTAGATCTTTTACAACAGCCAATTGCGGCTCAATCTCGCCTTGAGTGTTGTGAATTGCTTTCAAATTTTATTGTAGCTTAGATCTTTTACAACATACTTACCCTGGATTCGTCTCTGTACGAAGTTGTGAATTGCTTTCAAATTTTATTGTAGCTTAGATCTTTTACAACAGGCCGGAAGCGGGAACAAGGTCGTACCTGTTGTGAATTGCTTTCAAATTTTATTGTAGCTTAGATCTTTTACAACTGCGGGAGAAATTACCTTCTGGTCCAAGTAGTTGTGAATTGCTTTCAAATTTTATTGTAGCTTAGATCTTTTACAACGAAGAAATCGGTGCTATGATCGATACGCCGTTGTGAATTGCTTTCAAATTTTATTGTAGCTTAGATCTTTTACAACAAGGGATGCCATCTCCAAAGCCAACGGAGAGTTGTGAATTGCTTTCAAATTTTATTGTAGCTTAGATCTTTTACAACCAAAATGGGAAGTTATTGAATATCTCGACGGTTGTGAATTGCTTTCAAATTTTATTGTAGCTTAGATCTTTTACAACGGCGTATTCATGAAGCCAACGACGAAATTTGTTGTGAATTGCTTTCAAATTTTATTGTAGCTTAGATCTTTTACAACTGCCGCTCGTTTAACATCAAGGTTTTCTTGTTGTGAATTGCTTTCAAATTTTATTGTAGCTTAGATCTTTTACAACACCAAGTATCTTCCTCCCTGCATATTCAGTGTTGTGAATTGCTTTCAAATTTTATTGTAGCTTAGATCTTTTACAACGCCGAATGCGGCTTAACAATAATAACGGAGTTGTGAATTGCTTTCAAATTTTATTGTAGCTTAGATCTTTTACAACAACAAGGGATTTGCGACAGAGGTGTTCAACGTTGTGAATTGCTTTCAAATTTTATTGTAGCTTAGATCTTTTACAACCGGCCGGTGAAATAACCTATTGGTCTAAGTGTTGTGAATTGCTTTCAAATTTTATTGTAGCTTAGATCTTTTACAACTGAATGCCTATAACTATTTGAATTGGAGATCGTTAAGCCACTTTTAGGATGTGAAAAATGAGTAATAATGTTCATTTTTCACATCCTATTTCAAAACAATTCCAATTGCTGCACTGATTCCGGGGCATCTATCATTTTCCTCCCTCGGAATATTTCCATCATGCCAAATTGTTTATCTGTAATACACATAATCCCGACATGTCCTTTGGACGGCAATATTTTTTTCACTCTTTTTATATGTACATCGGCATTTTCCCGACTGGCACAATGCCGCATATAAATGCTGAACTGGAACATACTAAACCCATTAGCCATAATCTCTTTCCTGAATTTGGCATAAACCCTCTTTTCCTTTTTAGTTTCCGTCGGAAGATCAAAAAAGACAAGTACCCACATAATTCGGTAAGCATTAAGCCGGATATACATTTACCATTCCGGTTTAAGTTCCGGATAAACAATTTTCCGCGCCGATCCTTCAAAACATCGCGCCAGGCTGGCCGTAGTGCGTTGGATGGCATTCATTAGCGGACTTTTCTGTCCATCTATCAACACATCGACTACTGGAATACTTAACAATTCTTTCTTCATGGCTGGCGTCATTTCCAGGAATTTTCCATTGTTTCTGATGATCCGACAAACCAACTTATCCACAAACGGACGGTACGGTTCCATAATGTCATCAGCCAGGCAGTAAGCATTATATTGATTTCTATGATGAATGCCCAGAGTTGGGAGCAGGCCGGAAGCAGTAAGGCTGCGGGCCACCAACGCCCGCAGTACAGCATACCCATAGTTCAACAGATTATTTGGTGGAGGGCCATAGCGCTCCCTTCTAAACTCCAAAAAGTCAGGAAAAATTCTTTTCCAGTAATATGCAGCAGCCTTCGCTTCATGGTTTTCACTATCCCCGCTTTTTACCTCTTTCGAATACGTAAGCAGCAGTTTATTCTCCATCCTCACAAGTTTTAATAATGCAGCCTGGTTTTCAATTTTACTTGTAACCGTTTGCTGCCATAATTGTTTCTTCAGGGGTGTGGTAGCCTCCACCTGTGCCTGGAATTTCTGGCTTTGCAATGTGTGCCCATCCAGGTTAAACAACATGCCCGTGGGGTGGTGCGTATCATCACAGACGATAATCGCTGTATTGTTTGATAATAATTTTGCCAGCAATGCCTGTGTAATAGTGATCTGCTGGTGATCCAAAATCAACAATCCAATATCCTCTATAGGCGCCAACTTCAATTCCCCGCTCTCCTGCATTTCAACTACAAGTTGCTCATTCCTGGTTTTGAGGTATGTTGGACTACCGAAATATAAGGTTCGTTTGATCATAGAATCAACCGATTTTAATCTCCCCAATACAATTAACCTTCACCTTCACAGGGTTTTGTGCTAAAAAAGCTCCGACACTTTTAAATCTGAAATATCGCTTGCTTTCCTTTGCAGCGCTTACTTGCTTTAGTTCTGAATTTTTTGTCTCGAGGTGATGCCTGAACCAATAATCGTTTTCCCCAATACTCCATACCAAATAAAGATGTTTACTGATGAGTGATTTACGATTTCCCGAGATGGCTTCTCTGGCATCCTCTTCGTTTAACCCTAAAATAAACATCTCATTTTGTTGCAGGCTATATTCCAGTTTCAATCCATCGGCAGGCAATTTTTCGATAAAGGATTGAGGCAATTCTTTACCAATTATATTGCTCCACAATCCACTTGTGTCTTCTATAACTACCGGAAATCTATATTTTTTCCTTTCAACTGCGTGCCAGAAGGTGCATGTATGTTGGACTTTTTTACCATCACTATCTTTGTATATGGCAATGTGGTGATTGTTACCTAAAATCACAAAACCAATATCCTTTCCCTCCTTATCTTTTTTAATTCTTTCCACTGCCGAACTGCCGGTAAAGCATCTGACCGATCTTATGGGTATTTGTTTTGCCTGGTTGTACCAAAGAGTCGTTTTAAATGCTTCTTTTTCCCTTCCATGATTTTCTTCCAATCTCTGTTGAACAATTTCCTTCACTTTTTTGTCGACGATGTAGGGAACATCTTTTACTTTCAGGTTTTCCACCTTATATTTTATGACAACCTGCTCTTTGAAACAGTCTGCAGCCTCCAACACCTTTTCCCCGGACCCGTCCAGGTAAATTGGTGACTTTTTAATTGAGCCAATTGCCTTTTTCACATCACCATTAAACTCCTTGATTCTATCAGCCACCTTTCGTTGGATATCTTTATCAACAATATTTTCCAAATTCTCAAAAAGAAATTTTAAAGGTTTATTCCTTTCAGTAATTCTTATTTTCCCATATACCGATTGTTCGTGCAAAGGCCCCCTTGGTGTAAGCACGCCGGTAGATTCATTTTTCCCTTTTGCTTTAAACTTACTGATAGTTGCCACTTTTTTGCCAGCTTTGAAAGATATTAAAATTTCATCTACGGCTTTAGATACCTGTGCAGTATCGAACGGTTCTTTTGTCAGTAAGTATTTTTCCAGCAAAGTCATTTTTTCCAGATATTTAATTTTCGCATCGTCCACTTCTTTATTCATTTCATTCCGCACCTCGCTTGCATTCAGGGTGTTGATACGTTGGATAAAACCCTGCTGTGTACAAGCTATTGCCAAAGCATCAATAGCGTGGTGGCGATGATCATCCCTTTTAGTCCAATTGACAATTTCCTCTTTCTGGTGTTTTCTTCTTCCGTGATCGCTTATCCATTCTTTGACCTCCATTTGTTCAAGCTCTTTAAACTTCGGCAACTGAAGGTTTAACAAAACATCCTCCCAGCCCCAGAGTTTGCGCAGTTTTGCTGTTACGTTTCCTTCTGTGATACTCACTTTATTGCATACCTTTCCCAGGATTTCCCTCGACTTCCTGGTGATGTATTGAGTTTCCCGTAGATTCCGATCTATGAAACCCTCCCAAAGCCTTTTATCGGCTTCGGTTTCTGTCTTCAATCTTTTACGCTCCTGATATTGTTCAAATGAAACTCTCAGGCGGTTCATTTTAGAATATGAAATAATTCCCCGCTTAAACCAGTCATCTACTCGCGCTAAATATTTATTGAGAGTTTCTTCCCCTTTTCTTGCTATATAATCGTATGCGGTCAGATTTGTTTTGTTACCGTTGCATTTGCGATGCACCAATACCTTATTGGTCTGCGAATCATCGAACAACAATGCCTTAGGTACAATATGATCCACATCAAACGCCTCCCCAGTCAAAGCTTCTGTTAGGCTGAAACTTTCGCCACAATAAATACATTGATTCACAACCTGCGATTCATTCCAATTCCTATCTTTTGTAGGTGAAATGAATTTATATTTCTCAACAAAACGTTTTGTTGCTGGCACGCCCAATTCTTTTAAAACACCAGCTACTTTATCGTTCACTTTTTTATTAAAGGAGTTTTGTTTATCCGCAGCATCCCTTTCGTCCTTACTTTGCTTGAGCTCACGCGCCAACTCAATCCTGATTTCTGCCGGTTTGCCATATTTGTCAATTATAGCGTTTACGACATTAATCATTTGATTGAGGATTTTTTCTACCACCGGCTGACGCAAGCTGTTCTTAGGTAACAGGGCTAATCTTTCAGATGTACCGGTTTTATCCAACTCGTCCTTGGTAAGTGATCGGGACAAATACCCCGCTAAGCTTTCAGCTTCATAAAGATTGTACCCTTGCATTAAATAAGGCAATGTCTTGCGAATTGCTTTTATAGACTTGCCTCCATATCCTTGTTTGTCAAAGTCAATTCGGGATAGTTTTTCTGCAATATCTTCTGAAAATTGAAATCGTTTAACTAACGCTTGCTTACACACCTCCAAATCTTTTATGGAGTATATGGTATGCCATAATTGGTAAAGCGGTTGTTTCTCTATCTCCTTACTAACAGTTGAACCTTGGCGTTCCTCTAAAATTTCACCTGTTTTACGGTCATAGATGTAAGCATCATTTCCATTCGGCGTTATTTCCACATCAAAATTTAAAAGAGCTGATTCGCCAATCACTTTATAAATTTCGCAGTATGTCGGATTACCTTTAACTCCCTTCAACACCTGTTTATTACTATAAACATCGTTCTTATTTAAGTTCAGAATTTTCAATAAATCAACAAAACTGAGGTGCTCATTTTTCCACAGATGTTCTGCAATTTGTCGCCTTTCTTCAAGATTTGGCAAACGATCACTCCATTTGTATTTTGCTCCTGTCGGGTTTTTTACTTTAAAATTGATATTATTGACAGTTTCCCAAATTCTGCAAAGCTGAAATAAAGGATTGGATTTTGTTGCTACTTTAGGTCCTACAAACACGGTTTTATCATTGCCTGACTTGTCTTTTATGATTTTCTCAAAGCCTTCAAATTCACATACGCTTATCAGCCCTTTTTGTGATTTCAACTTACGTTGATAATAAATAATCTCATTACGAAGAGAATGAATTTGTTCTTCAGTCAAAAATGGATGATGATTTTTCTGAGTATTGATGATAGTATCAAATTCCTCAATGTAAGCCTCTCTTGGATACACTTCTTCCTTCACCCTAAAATATTGATTTTTCTCATGGGCATTTTTCAGTCCTTCATAAAAAAACTGACCAATGGTTTGGTTGCGGTCTTTCAATTGTGCATATCGACCTTTTACTGCTACTACATATTCCGTATCCTTTTTATCGGCATTGGCTTCGCTTCTGGCTGACTTATAACCCCGTTTCTGGTTTAGCATGAACAATATCCTGCCCAGTTGTTCCGGCCCTATCGGATGAGACGCCGCATCATTTCTCAATTTCCACAGATCCAGCATTGGAAGGTTGAACAGATCTGCCGAAGGATAAATGTTGTGTTGTTCCAGGGCCTTCTTCAAACTGTATTTAAAGTCATCACTTTTCTTGAGCTGCTTTCGGTCATACCCTTTACGCTGGGTTCTGATAACAGTTCGGTCCTGATTTTTAGAAATTGCCTGTCCTTGTTGGAATTGGTCACGTTCTTTTGAATCAAGATTTACGATTCTACTTCCCATGGCAGTTATTCTGTTTGGGATATTGTTCTCATCAACTTCAATTAAAGCCCATCCAATAGAAGTTGATCCCAAATCCAGACCGAGTATCATTTTATTCATTAGTGAATTTTAAAACTTTAAGATACTCAAATTCAATAAAATAAAATACGGGAATCCGTATTATGGGTTAAGTACAATAATATATCTTCGCGTTGAAAGCAATTCACAATAAGGATTTTTCCGCTGTGAAAACATTTAGCGCCTCGCCTACCTGCGGGGCATTTTTCGTAAGGAGCCGATCCATTGTTGTTACATAATCGAATGGGACTTTATTACTTTCAGCGTCAATATGGGAGGAAAGAATTAGAAAACAGAATGGGAGTAAGTGTGAAAAATTGAACTCAGCAAAACATAGTCGGCCACTCAATTAATTAAACAAAAAAAGGAAATGGTCTTAACGATCATTTCCTTCAGCGGAGACGAAGGGATTCGAACCCTTGATACGGTTTCCCGTATACACACTTTCCAGGCGTGCTCCTTCAACCACTCGGACACGTCTCCTTTTGGGGCAGCAAAAATAAGGTTTAACGGTAAAGAGACCGAATAAATTTTGAAATTGAAACGCAGAATTAATTGTCTGCAACGATTGTGGCTGCACCAGAAAATGACCGATAGATCCGATGCAAAGTTATGTGGGATTCTGAACCGGACTTTTCACCATTAAAGCCTGAAAAGCTTCTCCGCATTCGCCGTTGTGATTTCCGCGATCTCCTCCACAGGCCGTTCAAATATATCCGCCAGCTTCTGCGCCACATTCACCAGATAAGAAGGCTCATTCCGTTTTCCCCGGAAAGGCACAGGCGCCAGATAAGGCGCATCGGTTTCCAGCACAATTTTTTCCAGCCCGACTTCTTTCACCACTTTGTCGAGACCGCTGTTTTTAAAGGTCAATACCCCTCCAATACCCAGGTAAAACCCCAGGTCCATGATCTCCTTCGCCTGCCCGGCATTCCCTGAGAAGCAATGAAATACGCCGCGCAATGGTCCCCGCTGCATTTCCCTGACCACCGCAATACATTCGTCCGTCGAACTCCTGGAATGGATCACCACCGGCACATCATACCCGATTGCCCACTCGATCTGTCTCCTGAAAGAAATATATTGTTCTTCCTTAAAACTGAGATCCCAATAAAAATCCAGCCCGGTTTCCCCAACCGCAATAAATCTCCTTTCTCCCAGAAATCGCTCAATCTGATCGAGTTCAAGCTGGTAATCAGCTTTCACAGAACAGGGATGCAACCCCATCATACTTATACAAAGGCCGGGATTCAGCTGCTCAGCTAAAAGCATGGCATTGTGGGTTGTACCATCAATTGCCGGCATCAGGATCGGCCCTACCCCCGACGAAACCGCCCTGGCAATCATGTCGGCCTGGTCATTTTCAAACTCAGTTGAATAAACATGCGAATGTGTATCGATCAGCTTCATATTATTATCATTTTCCTGAAACCCGCTATCAGGCTACGAAATCAGGCTCTAAAGAGATTTAAATTAGTTTGGCTAAATGAAAAAATATTCTACCTTTAAACCAGTTTTCATAGGGTACGGATTAAAAACGGGCCAGGGTTTCTACCCAGGCCCTAAATTTTTGAGTGATAGTCAGCACTTTATCTCTTCCACCTGAGATCGTCCCATTCCTCCCAACTTTGACACTGATCAATATTTCATAACTTTTTTAACACATAGCCCTCTTTCTGAAGGTATACCAGCAGTAAGGGTAGCAAATACGATAGCCGCTCAAATGCTTTCTGGCTGTCGTGCATAATAACAATCGAACCAGGCCGTATGTTGAGCACAATGTTTCGCAGGCATTGTTCACCCGTAAGTGAAGTGTCAAAATCCCCACTCAACACATCCCACATAACAACTTTCACATTCGGTTTTTTCAATGCATTGGCCAATGCCGACGCCTGGAACCGACCGATCCTTCCATAGGGCGGCCGGAATAAATCACTATCGATATATTTTCCCGCTTCGGCAACATCTTTGAGATATACCATGTTGCCGGTCTTCCATCCATTAAGATGGTTATAGGTATGATTGCCTACTGTATGACCTTCATCCAGGATCCGCCTGTATAAAACAGGTTCCGCCACCACATTTTTCCCGATACAAAAAAAACTGGCCTGCGCTCCCGCCTTTTTTAATTCATCGAGCACGAAGGGTGTGGCAACAGGATGTGGCCCGTCATCAAATGTCAGGTACACATCTTTCCCCTTCGAAGGAATATCCCAGGTATACGAAGAATAAATCCTTTTAAGCCACCAGGGAGTTTTTATAAAATAACTTTTCATCAATACAAATATAACACCTGCCAATCTTCTGACCGACCATGCAAATTCCCGTTTATCTTTGCTTCTATGAGTAATGTTCGAGTTCGCTTCGCTCCGAGTCCCACCGGTGGCCTTCACCTGGGTGGCATCCGCACCGTTTTATATAATTACCTGTTTGCAAAAAAACACGGCGGCAAATTTGTGCTCCGCATTGAAGATACCGACCAGGGCCGCTATGTGGAAGGCGCAGAAGAATATATCATGGAATGCCTGAAGTGGATCAACATCGAACCGGATGAAAGCCCCGCAAATCCTGGAACCTACGGCCCCTATCGCCAAAGCGAAAGAAAGGCCAATGGTATCTATCAGCAATATGCCGAACAACTTATCCGTGATGGACATGCCTACTATGCATTCGATACACCGGAAGAACTGGAAGCCATGCGCCAGTTACACCGGACCGACGCGAACCCAACACCCCAGTACGATCACAAATTGCGCAAACAGATGCGCAACTCCCTGTCACTGGATGCGGAAACAACAAAACGCCTTCTCGACGAAAAGACACGTTATGTGGTTCGTATAAAAATGCCGGAGAATGAAACCGTTGGCTTTACAGATATGATCCGTGGCGAAGTGAATTTTGAAACCTCACTGATCGATGATAAAGTATTGCTGAAGGCAGATGGTATGCCTACCTATCACCTGGCCGTAGTAGTGGATGATAAACTGATGGAAATTACCCATGCATTCCGCGGTGAAGAATGGTTACCTTCTGCACCCGTACATATCCTGCTCTGGAAATATCTTTTCGGATTTGAACATATGCCAAAGTGGGCGCATCTTCCGCTGATCCTTGGCCCCAATGGTAAACTCAGCAAACGTGATGGTGCCAAATATGGCTTCCCCGTTTTTGCAATGAACTGGACAGACCCGAAAACAAATGAACTGACCGAAGGATTTCGTGAGAAAGGATTTTTACCGGAAGCATTTATAAACCTGCTGGCACTGCTTGGCTGGAACGATGGTTCAGAAAAAGAATTGTTTACACTGACCGAACTGATCCACCAGTTTTCCATGGAACGCGTGCATAGCGCCGGTGCAAAATTCGATTATGAAAAAGCCAGATGGTTTAATCATGAGTGGATCAAACTGCTTGATGCTGATAAACTGACCAAGGCTGTTGTTCCGCTCCTGAAAGCAGAAGGTATTGAAACAAAGGATGAAGACTTCATCCTTCAGGTGATCAAAACCGTAAGGGACCGTTGTACGCTACTTCCTGATTTTGTAACACAAAGTTCGTTTTTCTTTAAAGCACCAATTAGCTGGGACCTTCCCGCTGTTAAACCCAAGTGGAATGCCGACAAGGAAAAATTCTTTCACCTGTTTGCTGAAGAACTGGATGCAACGCCCGATTGGCAGAGTGCGTTTATCGAAGATGCCTTCAAGACCATCGCAGCACTTCAACAGATCAAACCAGGCGAATTACAATTACCTTTCAGGATCATGCTGGTGGGTGGAAAATTCGGACCACCGGTTTTTGATATCGCTGCTATCATAGGAAGGAAGGAAACGATTGCACGTATAAAATCAGCAGTTAAGGCTTTCAGCGAATGAGGCCATGACTGGTGACTGGATATAAACTTGCTATTATGAACAGACCCGTCAGGATTTTAGTTGCTAAAGTCGGTCTCGACGGACACGACCGCGGCGCGAAAGTGATCGCAACCGCCATGCGCGATGCTGGTATGGAAGTGATCTATACCGGTCTGCGGCAAACCGCCGAAATGGTGGTGAATGCTGCATTACAGGAAGACGTCGATGCAATTGGCGTGAGCATTCTTTCCGGTGCACATATGACCGTCTTCCCAAAAATCATTGCCCTGATGAAAGAGAAAAAGATGGATGATGTGCTGCTGACCGGCGGCGGGATTATTCCCGAAGAAGACATGAAATCACTTCACGAAATGGGTGTTGGTAAATTATTTGCACCAGGTGCGGGCACCTCAGATATTGCCAGTTATATCAAAGACTGGGTGAAGACAAACCGCGACTTCTGATCAGTTTCAATCCATGCAGAATAACCCGGATTAGTTTCAGGAAATACATCCTCAGAATAACCCGGATTAGTTTCAGGAAATACAACCTCAGAATAACCCGGATTATTTTCGGAAATACATCCTCAGAATTAACCGGATTCACTACAGGAAATACATCCCCCAAAAAACCATTGCTAATTAAAATTAAAACTAAAATTATGTACGATACCCTCCTTACTTCCATCGAAAACGGGATCCTGACTATTACCATCAACCGTCCGGATAAACTGAATGCACTTGATAAAACGGTGATTAAAGAACTGGAGACTGTAGTGACCGATGTATACACCAACGAAGCCATCAGGGCGGTGATCATTACCGGTTCAGGAACAAAGGCATTTGTTGCAGGGGCTGATATATCAGAGTTCCTTACCCTCGACCCCGGAGCGGGGGCTGCCCTTGCCAGGAAGGGCCAGGAGCTTGTGTTTGACAGGATTGAACATTCACCCAAACCGATTATTGCAGCGGTAAATGGATTTGCACTGGGAGGTGGTTGCGAACTGGCAATGAGTTGTCATTTTCGCGTTGCCTCGGATAATGCAAAATTCGGGCAACCCGAGGTCAACCTGGGACTGATCCCCGGTTATGGTGGTACCCAGCGACTGACCCAGCTGGTGGGCAAGGGAATGGCAATGGAGCTTATCATGACCGGTTCCATGATTGATGCAGAGGAAGCCAAACGGCTCGGACTGGTTAACCATATCACCACGCCCGATGCCTTACTTGATAAATGCAAACAGATCCTTACGATAATCATGCAGAAAGGTCCCCAGGCAATTGGCCGCGCCATTTCCGCAATCAACGCCTCACTGGATAACCATAAAGACGGTTATGCAATCGAGATCAGTTTATTCGGCGACTGCTTCGGCACCCCTGAAATGAAAGAAGGGGTCACCGCCTTTCTTGAAAAACGCAAGGCTGATTTTTCCAGACCAAAGGATAATGACCCGCTGAGTTATAGCAATTAAAATGATCAGCCGGGGGTCAATCTATTGGTGTGCATCCAATGATGCACTATCCGTGAGCCAATCTATCAGAGTGCATCCTACAATGCACTGTAATTTCAATTTGCCGGACCATGAACCTTTTACTGCAACCTCAATACCATTAATTCAAATACCATTTTTTATATCGCAGTAACGCCTCGAGGAAATAGTAGTCCGCATAAGTCAGCGAAACATCCACTTCTGAATTATACGGAACGGCTCCCACACTGTGTTTGAGAATGAATCCACCGTTTTCTCCTTTTCCGCTCATATACTTTTTACCCGACAGGTTTTTCAGGATCGTCGCGGCAGCAGATACATATTCACTCCGCTCCTCCCCTTCCACATACTGACCCAGTTCAAGTAACGCCGATGCAAGGATGGACGCAGCGGAAACATCCCGGTATGTGTCCGGGATATCCGGGGTATTGAAATCCCAGTAAGGAATTTTGTCCTTCGGCAGATTCGGATGATGAAGGATAAACTTCGCAATGCCCCTTGCCTGCGCCAGGTATCTTGGTTCCTTATTAAAACGGTACATGGCTGTGAAACCATATAACCCCCATGACTGACCCCTCGCCCATGCCGATTCATCAGCATAACCCTGTGCAGTTTTTTTATTAAGTATACCACCTGTCTGCGGATCGTAATCTACCACATGGTACGAACTGAAATCAGGCCGGTAATGATTTTTCAACGTTGTTTCCGTATGATCAATTGCAACCACCTTGAATTTTGGCTCACGCACCTCGTCGGCAGCCCAGCATAACATTTCAAGATTCATCATATTGTCAATAATAACCGGACTGCGGTAAGTGGCATTTGAATCCCACGACTGCATAGTATGTAATAACGGCCTGTATCTTCCCATAAGCGTCACTGAAGCAGTAAGCACTACCTCTTTATATTCAGGCTTCCGGGTAATGCGATAGGCATTCCCAAAACTATTAAAGATCATAAAACCGAGGTCGTGATCCCTTTTATGAAATTTCTCTTTTTCCAGTATGCCCAGCCTGCGCGTGGCTTCTGCCAGCAACACCGTATCACCCGTACCTTCATAGATATAAAATAATGAACCGGGATAAAATCCACTTGTCCACCAACTGGTTTTACTTGTCACGAATTTCTTTTCCCGCGGATTATAATTGCGGGGCATCACACTGTCCGGCGTATTAGCCATCAGGATCTTATACTGACTGGCTGCAAAAGCGAGATCCCGCGTGATGAGTTTTGACATTACCCTGGACGACTGGCCACGTACGGGAGCCAAACCAATCATACAAAAAACAGTTACAAGACATAAAATACAGACTAAGCGAAACTTGCCCGGATGAGCGAAGGGAATGGAATGGCGGCCCTGAAGCATTTCAATCGTTTTTAGGTTGAACGTAAAGTTAAGGTTGTAAAGGTCATTACGTGCACTAATTGTGTAAATTTGCGGCACCTAAAAACACATACTATATGGACTATCGTATAGAAAAAGACACCATGGGCGAAGTCAGGGTTCCGGCCAAAGCGTATTACGGAGCACAGACCCAACGCAGTATTGATAACTTCCAGATCGCTACTGACATCAACAGGATGCCAAAAGAAATTATCCGCGCATTCGCCTATCTGAAAAAAGCTGCAGCCATCACCAACCAGGAAGCAGGTATCCTTGCAAAAAATAAATCAGCGTTGATTGGAAAGGTCTGCGACGAAATACTCGCCGGCAGTCTTGACGATTCATTCCCGCTTGTGGTCTGGCAAACAGGAAGCGGCACACAAAGCAATATGAACGTAAATGAAGTGGTTGCTTATCGCGGACATGTATTAAAAGGTGGTAAACTAACCGACAAACAAAAATTCCTCCATCCCAATGACGATGTAAATAAATCGCAGTCTTCCAACGATACCTTTCCCACTGCCATGCACATCGCAGCGTACCAGATCCTGGTTGAAAAAACAATCCCCGGGATAAAAAAACTGCGCGATACCCTTGCAAAAAAAAGCAAGAGTTTTATGAAGGTGGTAAAAATTGGTCGCACCCACTTCATGGATGCAACACCGCTTACCGTGGGACAGGAATTCAGTGGTTATGTATCCCAGCTTGATCATGGCCTGCGTGCTATCAATAATTCACTGGCACACCTGAGTGAACTCGCACTGGGCGGCACAGCCGTAGGCACCGGTATCAACACCCCACCGAACTATTCAGTGAATGTTGCCAAACATATTGCCAAACTGACCAGACTTCCCTTTGTAACAGCAGAGAATAAATTTGAAGCACTCGCAGCGCATGATGCGATTGTTGAAGCCCATGGAGCATTAAAGACAGTTGCAGTGAGCCTGATGAAGATTGCCAATGATATCCGGATGTTGTCGTCCGGACCACGCAGCGGAATCGGCGAACTGTTCATACCTGATAACGAACCAGGTTCATCCATTATGCCCGGTAAAGTTAATCCCACCCAATGCGAAGCACTCACCATGATCGCAGCACAGGTAATGGGTAACGATGTGGCCATCAGTATCGGTGGAGCAACCGGTCATTTTGAACTGAATGTTTTCAAACCGGTGATGATCTATAATTTCCTGCATAGTGCCAGGCTTATTGCTGATGGCTGTGTAAGCTTCAATGATAAATGTGCAATTGGTATTGAACCCATCAAGGCGAATATCAACAAACATGTACAGAACTCCCTGATGCTGGTAACCGCCCTGAATACCAAAATCGGTTATTATAAAGCGGCTGAAATTGCGCAGAAAGCCCATCTGGAAGGCACAACACTTAAAGAGATGGCGGTTAAATTAGGTTATGTAACTCCTGCGGAATTCGATGCCTGGGTAGTACCCGCGGGAATGGTCGGCAAGCTCTGATACTCGTAAAAGCACGTTAAAAAGGGGGTAAAATCAACAATTTTGCCCCTTTTTTTATAACAATACTTTTAGCTGCGGCAGACTCATCTTATCTTACTTCCTCGAATTCAAATTATCCGATCAAAATCCAAGACTATGCAATCTAATCAACCGGTATCCTTTTTTGCAGCGTATCCGCTCAAAGCCATCCCTGAACAATCAGCTTCAAAAAGAAAACCGAATCTCACTCCCTATCTCCAGGCTTTACTGGAAGGACAGTCCCGTTCAGCCAGCAAGGCAAGGGTTTTTCCAATGGTGGATCCTTACCCGGCCGGAACAATCCAGCCTGAACCAACTCCAAGACATCCGTTTTTGAAGAGCTGAAAAAATTGGTAAAAAAATTCTTTAAAAGATAGTGAAAGTCTCCCCCCGGGAGACTTTTTTGTCTTTTCTGCACCGCCGTACAGCCATCGTTTTCCAGCCATCCATCACCTGCGTCAATTTGATCATCTCCCGGGTTTTGGCCTATATTTGCGCATTAAAAACCCCTAAGTGAAACTTAGAAAAGTAGCCCTCCTCATCGCACTCATTATTGTACTCGACCAGGCTTTAAAAATCTGGATCAAGACCAGTTTCCATTTCGGACATATCAAAAATGTTATGGGTTTTAACTGGTTCGAACTTTATTTTATTGAAAACAAAGGCATGGCCTGGGGATGGGAATTTGGCGGCGAATGGGGTAAAATGGCCCTGACACTTTTCCGGCTTGCTGCCGTCATCTTTGGCACCTGGTATCTTGGACGGATTGTTAAACAGAATTACCACCGGGGCTTCATCATCTGCGCCTCGCTCATTTATGCGGGTGCATTGGGTAACCTTATCGACTCTATGTTTTACGGACTGATCTTCGAAGCCAGTTCATATGATCATGTTGCAAGAATATTTCCAGCCGAAGGTTATGCGGGTTTCCTGCATGGACGCGTTGTGGACATGTTACATTTCCCCATCATCCAGGGTGCACACTGGCCATCCTGGATCCCATGGATCGGTGGTGATGAATTTGAATTCTTCAGTCCGATCTTCAACGTTGCAGATGCAGCTATCTCAGCCGGTGTGATCACTCTCTTTGTTTTCCAGAAACGATTCTTCAAACGTAATACCATTACCACCCTACCTGAACCGGAATCCGGGATCAATAAGGGTATCAGTGATAACCCTGAAGTATTATAATAAGCCTGCTTACTGTTGTTTCATCAGTTTATGGAAAATGGTTTTGCCCTCCTGTTCAACCCGAAGGATATACATCCCCGGCCTGAGTGAACCAAGATCTGTGAAGGATAACTGGTTTGTCCCGGCCTGTACCTGGAAACTTCCTTTCCTGACTGGCCGCCCACCTGCGTCAAGCACGGTTACCTGCAGGACTGTCCGTTTCGCCGACATAATATCAAACCACAGGGTCTGGCTAAAAGGATTGACAACAGAGGAGAAAGAAAGAACCGGTTCATCCCTGTTCATTACCAGCGCACGTGTATAAGACCTCCCTCCGCTGGTCATACCTGAACTAAGCCGGTACCAAACTTTTCCTGAAAGCACCGATGGGTCTGTAAATACATACTGGCTATTGGGTGCAGCATCGACCTTTACCTCACCGATCACTGAGAAATTACTGCCATCAATACTCTTCTCTACATAAAAAATACCTTCCGGATCTACACCCTTTGCAGTCCACTTCAACTGGCCCCTGCCATTGAACAAAGCACCCGTAAGGTTCACAACAGTAAGGTCGAGCACCGGATCGCAGATCACCACATTCAGCGTGACCACATTGGTAACATCCGTAGACCGGCAGTCTGCATTCTGAACGTTAAGCGCTGATGTACCTACCAGCAACCGGTATTTATCATTGCTGTTGACCGGTAAAGTATTGGCGGGAGGAACGGTATATGCAGATACATATTGGTAATAAAGTCCGTCAAATACAGTGGAAGCGGGTCCCGTTACAGCACCGATATCACTCCATGTGGCACCACCATCGGTACTTCTCTGCCAGCGGCTATAAGTATAGTTGGGAAAAAACGACCTGACCGTATCCGTAATGGTCAACGCATTGCCGCGACATACTGATGGAGTAAGTGAGGGTGAATAACGCATGCTCGGCAAACAGGTCAGCACACCGATATCATCGATTGCCCAATCGTTTCCACCGCCACCAGGGGCATTGTTCCTGATGGTAACAGTGAAAGAAGTTTGTCCGGGTTTGGTGCGGAAAATAAAACCCTTCTTGATCCATTCCCCGGTATAAGCGAGGTTGCCTGTGGTATAACAATCCTGTCCGTCGATCTGGAATGTCAGGTTGGGACGTACCCCGGATGAATCATTTCCAGGGGCAGGAACATACCCCGTAGAGCCGGCACCTTTACCGGTTGAATCACATCCGCAGCGACGACAGATATTGCGGAACCAGGCCGAAAATTCATAGTAGGTTTCTTCACACACATTGGTAATATTCTGTGTGAAAGCGCGGTTTGTCTGATAACTGGCATTGATAATTACAGCATAACCGGTATTGGTAGGGCGATTCCCCGCCAATGGATTTGTGGCACCGGTATGGTCACCGATAATATCCCACACATCAAATACACGTGCCGGACCAGGCATGGCAGCATTGGCATTAACCGAACCATTTGCACTGGTGCGGTTGGCAAGTCCATAGTAATTATCATTAGGTGCACCCGATGCAAAAGCTGCATAGGTATAAGGCGGTGGTACAAACGTACTGCCGCCAGCCCTGTTCTGCGGAGTACCGGAACCAAATGTTCCGCCGCTCTCACCAAGAATGGCATTGGTACCAATTGCATTGGTACATAAACCATAATCGGGAGATATCCTCATCAGTGACGGACTAAAACCAGAAACCACATCGGTTGTTGAGGTACCAATCCTGTACCGGAAATTACCTGTACTAAGCACAATCGTTGTATCTATATCAACTGCTGAAGGAACAGTCAGGATCTGCACACGGTAGGCATAAACGCGGATACAGGTATTACCATAAAAAGATGGCCGGAAAAAATTACCTCCCCATAGGTTCCCCGCATTACCAACCGCAGTGCCTTCTGTGGAAACATTTGATGCACCGGCACCAGCGCCAATATTAAATCTGAGCTGACCTGTACCGGTATTGATACTGGCCGAATCAACATCTGCATTATCGGTGTAGGCATATTGTAACCGTCCCTCATTGGAAATCATCTTCAATGATCCGGGCACATAACTCAGTTTGGCGATATTAATGGTATCATTAAAACGGACCGAATTTAACCGCGATGCATTGGCACTATTGCCACCGGTAACTGCAATGGTTGACCTGATTTCCAGGATATCACCCGGCAGGAATGTGCCTCCGTTGGGACGTGTAATATTGATATAACTCCTGCCGGTAGTGACGGTTTGCCCCTTAGCGACAGAAACAAGAAAAAGGAAGAGTAATGACCAGAGAAAAAAGACTCCCTTACTTCTTAAACCCGGTAAAATAAGAACAGGTAAAGTTTTTTTCATAGTTGGATTATGAATTTTTCAAAGTTGGATTTCAGGATGCAAACTACGGGATGTAGCCACATGGAACAAGAGGGTTTCAGCCTGATATTTTGTAGCGATAGTACGGCATATATCCCCGCACAAGTCATAGGTGAATCTGCAGCCGATTACCGGTTACAATGGATAAATGCTTTTGCGGAAAAAATAAGTTAACTGGGAAACATCTGCATTTTTTTTTGCAAGTGATGATAAATAAGGGATTGCGGGACAAACCGGAAAAATACGGTGCTGCGAAAACTAGTGGAATAACGGTTTATTCTTCGAAATATACCCGCTGTACCCGTTGGGATATTCCCGTCATGATTTCGTATGGAATAGTACCGGCCCAGCCAGCTACTTCCTGCACCGGTAGTTCTTTTCCGAAGATGATCACATCATCGCCCTCCTTAACATGCGGAATATCGGTTACATCAACCATGGTCATGTCCATACTTACTGTGCCTATAACGGGTGCGAGTGCCCCGTTTATATACATTTTACCGGCACCATAACCAAGTCGACGTGAATAACCATCAGCATAACCAATCCGCACCGTGGCAACAATTGTATCATGTTCAATCTTTCCCCTGCGGTTGTAACCAACAGTCTCCCCCGCCTTCAGGTATTTTACCTGCGCTACTGTAGAACGCAGGGTGGCTGCGGGTTGCAGCAAGGGCTGGTTTTTTCCGGAACTGTCAATACCGTATAGCCCGATTCCCAACCTGACCATATCGAGTTCTAGTTCGGGTAACCTCGAGATAGCCGCTGTATTGGAGATATGACGGATAAACGGATATTCCAGTCGCGCCGAAATTTTCGCTACCGCCTGCTGGTAGGCTTTAAATTGTTTGCGTGTATACTCATCTTCAGCCCCATCTTCACTTGCAGCGAGATGTGAGAATACCGATTGTACTTTAAAGAGCGGAGATGCAACAAGCAGATCAACCAGTGTATCCACCTGTGATAATTCAAATCCCAGCCGGTTCATACCGGTTTCAATTTCGATATGCACGGGATATGATGGCAATCCTTCCTGTTTAAGAAAATCACCAAACGCCGTAAGTAATTCCATGGAATAAAGATCCGGTTCCAGGTCGTAGTTGACAATTGATTCGAATGATGCTTCCTCCGGATTGATCACCATGATCGGAAGAGTGATACCCGCCTTGCGGAGTTCAACTCCTTCGTCGGCATATGCAACGCCCAGGTAGTCCACTTTATGGAATTGCAGGATGCCCGCAATTTCTGCACCACCTGCCCCGTATGCAAACGCCTTTACCATGGCCATGATCCTGGTGGATGGCCGGAGGCGCTCCTGGTAAAATTTTACATTGTGTACAATCGCGCGGAGATTGATCTCCAGCAGTGTCTGGTGGCGTTTATATTCAAGGATGGCTGCAATTTCCTCGAAGTGGAAAACGCGGGCACCTTTCACCAATATGATCTGATCCTTAAATGCAGAAGCACGGAAGGAACGAAGAAAGGCTTCTGTTGATTCAAAACTGCTCAGGTTAATTCCGCGTAATTCTTCGGCGGATAACCTGGCCAGTGCTGCCGTGATACGAGGACCTACCACTACCAGTTCACTGACCCGCTGTTCGGCAAGGCTCTCCAGTATATCGTGGTAAAGTGATTCATCGGTACTGGCACTCTGGAGAAAATCTGACAGGATCACCGTCTTCGCCCTGCCCTGGCTTTGTTGCTGCATAAAACCAAGTGCAATCTGGAGCGAGTCGGGATCGGCACTATAACTATCATTGATGATGATACAATTGTTGATACCACGTTTCACTTCAAGCCGCATATTCACTGCCTGCAGCCGAAGCATCCGTTCAGCAATCACTTCATTGGTATAACCCATATGAAGTAATAAGGTCCAGCAGGTAATTGCATTCTCTTCCGAAGCCCTGTCGGTAAACGGAATGGTCAGCCGGATACTGTTCCCGTTGAAAAGCGCAACCAGTGTGCAACTCTCTGTCTCACGAATCCGTTCCACCACATCGAGGTATGCGGCTGAGTTATATTTCCAATCGAGCAGGGAGTCCTGCTTCCGCTGCATTTCGCCCCTTACGGCTTCGGTAATTAGATCGTTATTAGCGTTATAAACAACCGCACTGCTATGTTTGAAAAGTTTCACCTTCTCCATAACTTTAAAACGGAGATCACTGAACCCCTCACTATGCGCTTCACCGATATTGGTGAATATGCCGGTATCCGGACGGATGATTTCTTCCAGTTTTTCCATTTCACCAGGTAAGGAAATACCTGCTTCAAAAATGGCGAGGGTATGTTGTTCATTCATTTCCCATACGCTCAATGGAACGCCGGTCTGCGAATTGTAACTCCTGGGACTTCTTACAATATTGAATTCGGGTTGCAATAGCTGATACAACCATTCCTTGACAATGGTTTTCCCGTTACTGCCGGTTATACCAATCACAGGAATTTTAAAACGCCGCCTGTGCGCCGCAGCCAGCTGCTGTAAGGCTTCCAGGGTATCATTCACCAGGATAAAATCTGCATCCGGGAAATTTGTTTTATCGGGTTGTTCACTGACCACAAAACAACGGACATGTTTCTGGTAAAGTTCTGCCAGGTAATTACTGCCGTTGCGGCGGTTCCCCTTCAATGCAAAAAATACAGAATCACCGGGAGAATAAACCCGCCGGCTATCGACCAGGATATTCGCGACCACACGGTCGCTGACTACTGAGGACGAATGAACAATGTCTGCGATATGCCTGGCGGTATACAACAAATGTTATTGATTGATACTATGATCCACGCGGTCGGGGGGCAGGCCCTTGCGTTTCATAAAAATTGAATAAAAGATAGAGCCGGAGATACAAAGCAGGATTACCCCCAGTGAAATAAATACCTGGGTGGTCTTGCTGATCCAATCGCGGATCCAATGTTCTCCCAGCATTTTCAGTCCGATAAAAACCAGTACAATGGCGATACCCTGCTGCAGGAAATCGAATTTACTGACTGCACCACGCAGCAGGAAAAACAGTGAACGAAGTCCCAGTACCGCAAAAATATTGGAAGTATAGATCACCAGTTTATCACGGGAAATACCCATCACAGCGGGGATCGAATCCAGTGCAAACACAAGGTCGATACCTGCAAGCATAATCACCACTACAAAAAGAATCGTATAATATTTTTTGCCGTTCTGGATCACGGTGAATTTTCCCCCACCATCGTGCGGAACAATGGGAAGCACGCGACGGACAAACTTATAAATTTTTGAATCCTTCGGATCAAAGGCTTCTTCATCACCCGAGCTGAACATCTTGATCCCGGTATAAACAAGAAACACACCGAAAATGTAAAGGATCCAGCTGAAACGGTCCACCAGCGCCACTCCTATGGTAATAAATATTACGCGGAACACAATCGCCATAAGGATACCTATGAGTAATACCCGGCCATATTGTTTTTCCTTCACGCCAAAGGATGCAAAAATGAGAATGAATACAAAAATATTGTCAATGCTCAGGCTCCATTCCATCAGGTAGGCACTGAGGTATTCGAGTGCCAGGGTCTGGCCTTTCTCGATCCACATAAAAACAAAAAAACCCATGGCGAGTGATACCCAGAAAAAGGTCTGGTATAATGCCTGTCTGATCGTAACCTTCTTATCATTCTTACTGAGGATTCCAAGATCCGCAATAAGTGCAAGCAGGAGCACAATACCAAAAACGAGATAGGTAATCTTATCGTTATTCATCCTTAACCGGGGGTTTGATGGCAAAGATAACGGGATGGTGCTATGGTAGGACTGTTACCGGATTTATGAGGCATATTTATTCCGGCGGATACGCTGGTAAACGAAACCCGCAATGATGACCAGCAGCACGGGCAGCACGATATTGATCAGCTGCCACATGCCCTTGTTCTCATCCACTTTACGCTTGTCGAGCAGGCGCAATACGATATTTTTATTGCGGGTTTCCACTATGGCCGGTTTGTTGACCAGGTACTCCAGGGAGTTCAACAGGAAATCCCTGTTGGCGAAAGTGTATTCATACTGCGACCCGACCGTGAACAGGTTCATACCCAGGGGCAGGGGGCCTTCTTTCGACGATACATCGTTTAATGCCATATCACCATCGCCCACAATAATCATCTTGTTTTCTTCGGAGCTGGGCTTAAACCGGATGCCGGCACCGGCCAGTGAATCGTTCTGCGCCCGGGTAACCCGGTTGCGGTACAGCGACGGAAACCGGCCCTCCAGTAATACTGCAACAGGAATATTATTACTCCTGAACTGCGCGTCTTCCGGAACATTCTTGTTTTCATTCAGGCTGATCAGGGCAGGTGTACTGATCACGCGGGAATTAGGTGATGAAGAAAGCAACACTGTTTTAGAGATCCCGGGAGAAGCGATAGTATCAATGGAGTTTACAAATTTTCCGGCAACCAGTCCCAGGCTTTTATTGATGGAATGGGTACCCCGCGATTCAAACAACGGGTAATAATTCCACCGGAGAAATTCAAATTGTGGAGTTTCAGCATTCCCCCCAACGGCAAAAGGCAGGAAATCACATTGAAGATCCATTACCAGCGAAGGATTGATGCGTGCTCCGTATTTAAATAGAAGATCGGTCAGGTTCAGGTTGCGGTCGTAGGCAATGGTCTGGGGTTTAAAACGAAGACTATCCTGTTCGGCAATAAGTGCATCCACATACATCAGCAGTTTACCACCGTGCATCACGAACTGGTCGATCTTCAGTTTTTCGGCTTCTGTGTAGGGGACCGAGGGTTTCACCAGCATCAGCACATTAAACGTATCGGGAATCAGTGGCTGTGTGTTCAGGTTGAGCAGGGCGAGCCGGTAATCATTCGATAAAGCTTCCTGGATCCCATAGGCCCGGGCATCGGTTGGTTCGCCGTTACCAAAAGAATAGGCCACCAGCGGTTTTGAATCATCAGTCAGGCGATCAATCGTTTTGGCAAACTGGTATTCCATGGTTGCTTCCGAGCCATTGATTTCTTCCTGCGAAATACGGCCACTGGCACCGGAGTAAATATTTACCAGCGATTGTTTGCCTTTATAATGAACCAGTGCAACGGGAAAAATAATATTACTGCTCTCGCCTGATTTTGCCTGCACAGTCAGGTTGATTGGCCGCGCTCCCAACGAAACCAGGGAATCGCCATATGACTTGTTTGAACCTTCCAACAACTCTTCAGGAGAGATAAAACGATACTGGACCAGTGAACCGTTCCGGTCTTTCAGCAGGCTGAGAAAATCGTCGGTACTATTGGCCAGTTTGCGGAATCCTGCAGGAAAATCCCCTTCAAGGAAAACATCGATCACCAGTGGTGCATCCAGTTTGCCGATAAGGTTTTCCGTTGCCCTGCTCAGCGTATATCTTTTTTCACGTGTAAGATCAACACGGGCATGTATAAATGATGAGGCAATATTCACTAGTACCAGGATCACCAGCAGGATGAGCCAGCCGTATCTGGAAACACCAATGTTTCGGATCTTCTGCTGCATGTTATCGCTTGATTAGGTTACGGTGGGTAAGGGAGAGGAACAGGAATATCACACTTAAAAAATAGATAAGGTCACGCGAATCGATCACACCCCGGCTGATGCTGCGGTAATGGAAATCAATACCGGCCATTTCTATATAGTAGTCGGCCCCGCCCCGCAATCCAGCCAGGCGGCTGATTGCGTTGAATCCATAATATAAAAGTACGCAGGCAATCAGTCCCGCGATAAAGGCCACCACTGCATTCTGTGTAATACTGCTGAAGTAGATCCCAATGGATGTAAAAACAGCGGCCAGGAAAAACAGGCCAAGGTACGAGCCGAGAGTAGCACCTGTATCAATGCCTTCGTTGGAAGTAAGCGACTGTACCGAAAAGTAATAAACAATGGTAGGGAGCAGCGCAATGATCACTACCAGCAGGCTGCCTGAATACTTGCCGGTAACGATCTGCCATCGGCTGAGTGGTCTGGTTTGAAGCAACTCAAAAGTGCCGGTTTTGAATTCTTCCGAAAAACTGCGCATGGTAATAGCGGGGATCAGTAATAATAGGATCCAGGGAGCGAGTTCAAAAAAGCGGTCGAGCGTTGCATACCCGAAATCCAGTATGTTATTTTCAAATACGAATAACATCAGCCCGTTAACCAGGAGGAAAACAATTATGGCAATATAGCCCGTTAAGTTGCTGAATGACTGGCGGAGTTCTTTTTTACAGATAGACCACATACAGTTTGCAAAATAAGGTAAATGGGCTGAGCAAGCATAAAAAAAGCGGTCCTTCAGTGGAGCCGCTTACAATATATTAACAGGAAATCTTTAAACTGCAAAACTTTCACCACACCCGCAGGTGCGGCTTGCGTTGGGATTATTAAAATAAAATCCCTTGCCATTCAGGCCTTCGGAATATTCCAGGGTGGTGTTAACCAGGTAAAGAAGGCTTTTGAGATCGGTAACAACCTTGATGCCCTTGTCTTCAAAAACCTGGTCCATCGGCTTTGATACATTATCGAAGTCGAGTTTATAACTTAAACCCGAACAACCTCCCCCCACTACACTGACTCTCAGGAAATAAGAAGGGTCGTTTCCGTTACCGGCTTCGGCGAGTAACTGGCTGACTTTCGCGTGAGCGCTGTCACTGATATATATGGAGTTGTCGGTCGTGATATTCATGGATTCAAAATTATATTAAATAACAGTTATAAAACAAGGCCGGGGCCGGTTTGTTCGGTATCGGGTAATGAAGGGTACTCCTATCGTTTAGATACTGCCACGGGTGAATGCGGATTTGTTACAGGGCCGGTCAGTTCCGGTTCAGGGAATACTCAGCTCCCTGAGTTTCGTCACAGCTTCACTCAGGATCATAATTGCCCGGTCTATTTCAGCCTCAGTTGTAAAACGACCGAGTCCGAACCGCACCGAACCCAGAGATAATTCATCAGGCAGCCCCATTGCCCGGAGAACATGCGAGGGTTCGAGGGACGCTGAACTGCAGGCCGAACCTGAAGAAACGGCCAGTTCACTGCTGAAACCCATCATCATCGCCTGGCTTTCCACATTCCGGAAGGAGATATTGCTGGTCTGTGGTAAACGGGGTGCGCCACTTCCGTTTACTTTGTTATGACCCAGGGCAAGCAAGGCATTTTCCAGTTTATCCCGCAAACCCGAGAGCCGGACTCCTTCCCCTTCCATTTTTTCCTGGCAAATGGCACAGGCTTTTCCAAGTGCCACGATACCCGGCACATTCAATGTACCACTGCGGTTGCCCCGTTCATGACCCCCTCCGTCCATCTGCGCACTGATCCTGACTCTTGGGTTCCGGCGACGAACATACAGCGCGCCCACTCCTTTTGGGCCATATATTTTATGGGCCGACAAGCTTAGTAAGTCCACACCCAGATCCCGTACATCAACGGGAATTTTTCCAACAGCCTGAGTGGCATCGGTGAAAAAAAGGATTCCCTTTTCTTTTGCAATGGCCCCTATTTCCCGGATGGGCATTATTACGCCGGTTTCATTATTGGCCATCATTATTGAAATAAGTATAGTATCTGGGCGGATGGCGGCTTTCAGCTCATCCAGGTTGATCAGTCCCAGGGAGTCTACGGGCAACCATGTTATTTCCGCTCCCAGTTTTTCCAGGTGTCTGCAGCTGTCCAGCACCGCGGGATGTTCGGTAATGCAGGTTATTATGTGCCTGCCCTTGCCGGCATACATGTCATATACACCCTTGATAGCGAGATTATCCCCTTCCGTAGCACCCGAAGTAAAAAAAATTTCCTGTTTATCACAACCGATCAGTGAAGCCACCTGCTCGCGGGCCAGTTCCACCGATTCTTCGGCCTGCCAGCCAAAAACATGGCTTTTGCTGGCGGCATTGCCGTACAGGGTAGTGAAGTAAGGTAACATGGCCTCCAATACTCCCGGGTCGCAGGCGGTGCTGGCATTATTATCAAGATAAATGGGGAGAGTGCTCATGGATTTATAACGTTACAGGACAAAGCTAGTTTAATTTTTTACGGGTAAACGGTCCAAACATTTTACCTTGGCTCCATGCTAAAAGTCGAACATATCGGTATTGCCGTCAGGAACCTCAACGAGTCAATCCCGCTTTTTGAAAAATTGCTGAACACATCCTGTTATAAAAAAGAAACGGTGCCTTCAGAAGCGGTGGAAACTGCTTTTTTCAAAACCGGTGATACAAAACTCGAATTGCTGCAGACTATTGGTGGGCAGGGTACTATCGCGGGTTTCATTGAACGTAAGGGGGAAGGAATTCATCACCTCGCTTTTGAGGTGTCGGATCTGGAGGCCGAAATGGCCCGGTTAAAAGCATCGGGTTTTGTATTGCTGAATGAAGAACCGAAACCTGGTGCGGACAATAAACTGGTTTGTTTTTTACATCCAAAGGGAACCAACGGCGTGCTGATTGAACTTGTTATGGAGAAACCTTAACGGGTAGTCGTTCCCTTTAAACACCTTCACCATTTCCACCAGCACCGTTTACAAGACTGTCGGAGTTTACAATACCCATCTTCAGCACTGCAGCCTGCGCAGCAATCTGGGAAGCATCTTTTTTATTAAAGGCCTTCCCTTCTGCAATGTTTTTACCGTCCAGCATGGCGGCAACGGTAAATAATCGCCTTCCATTTTCCAGCTTTTCGTTCAGTGTTTCAAACTCAAGCACTTTCCCGTTTTTATTCGCCCAGCCATATAATTTATTTTTATGATTGATCTCAAGGATCTCGAGATCATCCATAAACATATGGGGCTGGATAATGTATTGCAGTACCCATTTGGAGGTTTTCCGGTAACCGGCGTCAAGATAAATGGCACCCACAAGTGCTTCGAGGGTGTTCCCAAAGATCTGGCTCACTTTCAGCGAGCTGTCCATCTTGTTGTAAAGGGTGATTTTTTTTAATCCCATCCTCACCGCAATTTCATTCAGTTGCTGGCGATTGACCATTTTACTGCGCATTTCCGTCAGGAATCCTTCCTCCTTATACGGGTAACGTTTAAATAAATAGTCGGCAATGAGGGCGCTCAGCACCGCATCACCCAGGTATTCGAGGCGCTCGTTATTTTCGTCGGCACGCTCACGGACCGAACGATGGGTCAGTGCAGTCTTATAAAGGGAAAGGTTATCCGGTTGGAAACCGAGGATATTTTTCAGTTCCTTCCTGAATGTTGTGCCGGTATGCTTCTTAAAAAGATTGGTTAGAAAGTCCACAAATTCAATCTACGAAAAAAAAATTAATTCAGCTCGCTGAAGGCTGTTATCCAACGTATTTATGACTTTGCACCGGACACACAAAAACAATCCTCCCCAGATGTGCGGGTTAAAAAATTGCGGGAAAAATCAGTCTTTATATTTTTTAACTATCACACAGGCATTATGGCCACCGAAACCGAAGGTATTGCTCAACGCTGCATTAACCGGTCTGCCCTGTGCTTTATTAAAAGTGAAATTAAGTTTGGGATCCAGTTCAGGATCATCAGTAAAATGGTTGATGGTTGGAGGAACGATATCATGCATCACCGCTTTTATGCAGGCAATTGCTTCTATCACACCGGCTGCGCCGAGGCAATGACCTGTCATGGATTTGGTGGAACTGATATTCATTTTATATGCATGTTCCCCGAATACATGGGTGATCGCTTTGATCTCAGCACCATCACCTATCGGGGTGGAAGTACCGTGTGTATTGATATAGTCGATCTCCTCCGCTTTCATACCGGCATCATCGAGGGCGGCCAGCATTACGTTGCGTGCACCGAGTCCTTCGGGATGCGGTGCAGTAATATGGTGTGCATCAGCTGAAGCCCCGCCACCAACTACCTCGCAATAAATGCGGGCACCGCGTGCCTTTGCATGTTCCAGTTCTTCTAGAATGAGGATACCCGCTGCTTCTCCCATTACAAAACCATCACGGTCCTTATCATATGGACGGCTCGCAGATTTGGGATCATCGTTACGTTCGCTCATTGCTTTCATCGCATTGAATCCGCCCACTCCTGCTTCACTGATTACGGCTTCGCTGCCACCGGTAACGATGATATCCGATTTTCCGAGGCGGATCAGGGTCAGTGCATCGATGATTGCATTGGTACTGCTTGCACATGCGCTCACCACTGCGTAGTTGGGTCCGCGGAGATTATGACGCATACTGATCTGGCCTGCGGCAATATCCAGGATCATTTTTGGAATAAAGAATGGATTGAAACGGGGAGTGCCGTCACCTTTGGCGAACTCGGTCACTTCATTCTGGAAAGTAATCAGTCCCCCGATCCCGCTTCCGAATACAACACCAATCCTGTCGGGGTTGATATTATCCTTGTTCAATCCCGCATCGGCCATTGCCTGGTCGCTTACCACGAGGGCGAACTGCGTAAAACGGTCGATCTTACGCGCTTCTTTCCTGTCCAGGAAGGCCACGGGGTCAAAGTTTTTAACCTCGCAGGCAAACCGGGTGCGGAATTTAGACGCATCGAATTGAGTAATGGTATCAGCACCGGACACACCATTGATAAGGCCATCCCAGTATTCATCGATCGAATTGCCCAATGGCGTCAGTGCACCCATACCAGTAACTACCACTCGCTTAAGTTCCATATAGCCTGTTTGTCGGTTTTTAATCATAGGAGCAGGCGAACCTGGCAACTACAAAAATGCAGGGATAAAAAACCGCCTTCGCTGCAGGTTACAGGCAGAAGGCGGGTTATTGTAAATTCCATTCAAAAATCTCTGGAGACCAGTAGAAGTTTATATGCACTTATTTCGCATGCTCTTCCAGGTAAGCAACTGCCTGACCAACCGTAGTGATGGTTTCAGCCTGCTCATCAGGAATTGAGATGTTGAACTCCTTTTCAAATTCCATGATCAGTTCTACGGTGTCTAATGAATCGGCACCAAGATCATTCGTGAAAGAGGCTTCATTTGTTACTTCTGCTTCGTCAACGCCCAGTTTGTCAACGATGATCTTTTTAACTCTTGATGCAATGTCTGACATGTCGTATAAGTTTAGTTTATAGGCTGCAAAAATATACTTTTTGAGTAAACCAACAGCGGAAACATCATTTTTTCCGGGATTCGCTGAAATATAGAGGAAATGGGCTTGTGGTGGCCCGGATATAGGATTTTAAATTAATAACCGCCCTCGTTGGCAGAATAGCAAGAACTTTGTAATTTGATCTATTCTAACGTTTAATTTTGCACATGGCCCTTAAAATCATTGATCACGGCAGCACGGAATATTATGACATGGTTAAACTCCGGGATGATGTTCTGCGTAAACCACTCGGCCTCGTATTTACTCCCGAAGAACTTGAAGAGGAAAAAGGCAATATGCTGATTGCAGCATATGAAGACGACCAGATCCTGGGATGCTGCATGCTGGTGGAAGAAGAACCACAGGTGGTCCGCCTCCGGCAAATGGCCGTACTGAACGACCTCCAGGGAAAGGGTGTGGGAAGGGCACTGATTAATTTCGCAGAAAACATTGCCCGGGACCGCGGGTATCGTGCTATCCGGATGCATGCACGCATTAATGCCGTAGGGTTTTACGAAAAGGTTGGTTACAAAGTCAGGGGCGACCAGTTTACTGAAGTAACCATTCCCCATTACCTGATGGAGAAAATGCTCTGATCTTCCTTATTTCTTTTTTACTTTTTCGCTCAGTATTTTCCGGAGGTCGCTGACATCCGACCCGCCCATTTTTGCATTCTTCGGAACCAGCAGGAACGACCGGCTGTCGAAGTAGAGATGAAAAAAATGAGGGCTTTCAAGATAGTACATCAGGGCATCGTACGACCATGGCCTTGACCCGTGTTCATGTTCCAGTTCAAAATTATCGTCCCGGAAATGCATGCTGAATGCATGTTTGAAGGTAACTGCCCTCCGGTAAACGATATAGGGCAACAGGAACCAGAAGCTGATCATCAGTACAATCCAAAGTACAGAACCAACCAGGAATGGCCCCGGACCGATCTTTTTAAATGCATACAGGGTGATGGACAGGATTGCAAAAACATTTACCAGGATGATCATAATCCGGATTTCAGACTTGCTGATAAAATGGTAACGGAGTGCCTGGATCACCTGGGCTTTATCGTACTCGAAATAAATGGTCATATACTTGATCTGAATGGTTTTCCTTGCAAACGTACCGACAATGGTCCAATATCCTGCATCGAAATAATGATGTGGAAAATATAATTTCAGGCGCATAAAAAACGGCTCCTGCGGAGCCGTTTTAAATAAATAATAGTCGGATTTTTTATTTCGGGATGTTGAATATGGTGGCCACTTCGTCATACGACATTGCTTTCAACTGAGCTTTTGTATAACCACCATAGGTCATGTTTTCCGCGCTTCCCTTTCCTGCGGCAATTGTTCCTGAAAGCACTACATAACGAAAAGAGATCGTTGCAAGATCTGCGGTTTCAAATGGAGCGGTGCTTTTATAAAGGAAACGGATCGTGCCTGGCGCGGGCAACACATATTCAAAATAATCCACGAACTCTTCCGTGAATCCATATCCAATGGAATATGGCAACTGAAAAGCCTGACCGGATTGTGGCGCAGCTAATAAAGGGTAGCCTTTTATATAAGCCAGAACCAGACCCTGATCGATCACCGCCTGGGTGATAGCTGTTGCTGTCCGGTTATATAAAGCCCAGGCTCCATATGGTTCCGCATCTACATCTGTCCAACCCGTTCCGGTTAAAAACCAGGGGGAGTAGGTAACTCCACTGGCAGGACCGGCAGGACCCGCGGGACCAGCAGGACCGGCAGCACCAGTAGCACCGGCCGGACCTTCCGGACCTTCTTTACTGCAACCGGCGACAACAAAAGAAATAGCAATGACTAGCAGGGAAAGGGAACTGAACTTTCTCATAACATAATTTTTGACAGTTAATATTGATTATGACTTTAGTACTATTGTACTTCGAGGGGGAGCCCTTTAAAGATAAAACAAAAAAAACCAGAAGCTTGCGGGAGGAGTCTGAAATTTTAAGCCTTAATCCGGTACCAGCCCGTTATCGGAACAGTCTATAAGCCGTAAAACAAAAAGAGCCCCTGTTCAGGAGCTCTTACTATCTTAAAGGAGATATTCTTATTTGTTCATCATCTGTTTAGCCTCAATGCTCAGGGTGGCATGGGGCACAGCACGAAGGCGGGCCTTATCGATCAGCTTCCCGGTTACCCGGCAAACGCCATAAGTTTTGTTCTCAATCCGCATGATCGCCTTTTCAAGGTGATCAATAAATGTGATCTGGCGGCTGGCCATCTGGCTAAGCTGCTCGCGCTCCATACTTACGCTTCCATCTTCCATTGTCATGTAACGCGCTTCGTCTACATCACCACCTTCGTCACGACGGGTAATCAGGCCCTGGAGGTATGCCAATTCCTTTTTCGCCGCATCCAGTTTTTTATTGATGATCTCCTTGAACTCGGACAGGTCTCCATCAGAGTATCGCATTGTTGGTCCGCTGTATTCGTACATAGGTGTGTCTAATACTGATTTTGTAAATTCGGGTTCATACTTCAGGGTGCCTTTTGCCGTGGTTTTCGGTATCACCACCTTCATCGGCTTCGGCGGTTCTTTCTTAACAATCGGTTTCGCCGTTGGTTTGATTGTTACCAGTGATTGCGGATCAAATCCTCCTTTTTTTGGAACCGGCTTTGCGGCCGGGGCCGGAGCAGCGGCAACTGGCGCCGGAGCCGGTTTTACCTCAGGCTTCGCAGGCGCGGCCTTAGACACCGGTTTTGCAACCGGGGCAGGCGTTGGCTTCTTCACCGATTCGGCCTTTACCGCTTTTGCCGGAACAGCTTTGGGGGCTGGTTTGGCAACGGGTTTGCGGGCCGGTACGGGCTTTGAAGCCTTTACAGGTTGTTTAGCTACAGCTTTTTGAGCCGGCTTTGTCGGAGCAGATTTTTTCACAGTTTTCTTAACCGCATTTTTTTTAGATGCGGGTTTGGGGGCGGGTTTGGCGGCTTTTTTCGGAGCCTGTTTCTTTTTACTTGCCATAGATTACCCTTTTTTTAATACAATCACTTTTAGCAATACGTCATTCAGATCGATCTCGGTACCTTCTGCCAGAACAGGTACAAGCTCAAGTTTATCTGCCAGAATTTCGGCGCAAATATAGTCTTTAAACTGCGCCAAAGCTTCTTTAATACCGTCTGTTGCCTCCACAGTGACCTCTATGCGATCGGTCAGCTCAAACCCACTATCCTTACGGATCTTCTGGATCCTGTTCACCAACTCTCTCGCAAGCCCCTCCGCCTCTAATTCTGGTGTAAGTGTAATGTCCAGCGCCACAGTTAGTTGGCCTTTATTTGCAACGGTCCAACCCGGAATATCCTCGCTGCTGATATCAACATCGTTTATCTGTAATATTACGGGTTCGCTATCAATTGACAAATTATATTGACCTTCTTTTTCAAACCTCGAAATATCTTCCTGGCTGAACTTCTGCAGCTCACCGGCAACCGCTTTCATTTTATTGCCCAATTTCTTCCCCAACGCTACAAAATTGGGTTTGATCTTTTTGCTGATGAAATTATTATCAGGGGCAAGGAACTCGATTGTCTTGATATTCACCTCGGCCTTGATCAGGTCCTCCACTTTCTCCAGCTGCGGCTTCATCCGGTCGTTCATAACCGGGATCAGCACCCGCTGCAGTGGTTGACGCACTTTGATATTTACTTTCTTTCTCAGGGAAAGGATCAGTGATGACGCATCCTGCGCCAGTTGCATCCGTTCTTCCAGCAATTCGTCGATTGCAGATTCATCGGCAACCGGGAAATCGGTATGATGTACAGATTCCGCCTTAAATCGTCCGGTCACCTTTTCCAGGTTCCTGAACAGCGTATCGCTGAAAAACGGCGAGATCGGGGCAATCAGCCGGGTAAGGGTTTCAAGACATTCATATAATGTCTGGTAAGCACTGATCTTGTCGTCAGAGTACTCGCCCTTCCAGAACCGGCGTCTGCATAGTCTAACATACCAGTTGCTTAATTGTTCGTCAACAAAGTCCTCAATAACCCGTCCCGCCTGCGTTGGCTCGTAATCATCCATATATGCAGTAGCCTTCCTGACAACAGTATTCAGGCTGGAAATGATCCACCGGTCTATTTCGGGACGCTCTTTCAACGGGATATAATCTTCCGAAAATGCAAACCCGTCGACGTTCGCATACAGCGCAAAAAACTGGTATGTATTGTAAAGTGTGCCAAAGAACTTCCGCTGCACTTCCCGGATCCCCTCCATATCAAACTTCAGGTTATCCCATGGAGATGCATTGGTGATCAGGTACCATCGGGTAGCATCGGCCCCATATTTTTCAATGGTAGAAAACGGATCAACCACATTTCCCAGCCGTTTACTCATTTTATTTCCGTTCTTATCCAGCACAAGCCCGTTACTGACCACCGATTTGTAGGCCACTGAATCAAACAACAGGCCAGCAATGGCGTGAAGGGTATAAAACCAGCCGCGGGTCTGGTCCACACCTTCCGCAATAAAATCAGCCGGATACGAATCGCCGTCGAGATTTCCTGCATTAACCATGGGCGACAACTTCGACTTTCCATGGTATTTGAAAAAGTTTTCGGGTGATAAGGGACCAAACTCATTCGAGCTGCTGTCTGGCAGTCCGAGTTGCGCGTAAGGCATGGCGCCGCTATCGAACCATACATCGATCAGGTCCGGCACACGACGCATTTTTTTACCCGAATCACTAACCAGGATAATTTCATCCACGTATGGCTTGTGCAGGTCCAGCACACCCCCGTGCAGGTAATTTTTATTCGTATCACCGCCCAGTGCTTCACTGGCAATACGGATTTCTTTATTGAGTTCTGCAATTGATCCGATGCATTTCTGTTCACCGCCATCACGAAGCTCAATAAACTGGTCCGATTCATCCACCGATTTCCAGATCGGCAACGGGGTTCCCCAGAACCGGCTGCGGCTAAGATTCCAGTCGACCATATTTTCCAGCCAGTTTCCAAAACGGCCTTCCCCGGTCGATTTGGGCTTCCAGTTAATGGTCTTGTTCAGTTCTACCATCCGGTCGCGCTTGGCCGTAGTCTTAATAAACCACGCATCGAGCGGGTAATAAAGAACCGGTTTATCTGTCCGCCAGCAATGAGGGTAACTGTGTTCATATTTCTCCACCTTGAAAGCACGGTTTTCCTTTTTAAGTTTAACCGAGATATCAACGTTCACATCCACATAGTCCGGCTCATTTTTGTAATCCTTGACATAACGGTTACTGAATTCTCCCAGGCCCTCAATAAACTTACCCTGCCTGTCAACCATGGTCAGGATCCCGATATTGAATTTTTTTCCGGTTTTATAATCATCCGCACCAAAGGCCGGCGCGGTATGTACGATACCGGTACCATCTTCTGTGGTAACAAAATCACCTGTCAGTACCCGGAATGGTTTTGCACCCGGAGTAAACGCTTCAATCTCTTCCCTTGAATTGGATTCGTACGGAAGTAACTGCTCATATTCCGCCTCTTCAATCTCGGCTCCTTTAAAACCTGTAAGGATATTGTAAGGCAGGTTTTTGCCGTCCTGTTTGTAATCGCCAAAATCCGCATTCTCGTTCTCTGGCTTGAAATACTTGCCCAGCAAGGGTTTCGCGAGAACAACATTGATCAGCTGGTGTGTATAGGGATTAACCGTGCGGACCAGCACATAGTCGATAGCAGGACCAACGGTCAGCCCCAGATTGGATGGCAGGGTCCAGGGAGTGGTGGTCCAGGCGAGGAAGAAAATCTCTTCCGGACCTTCCGTCAATTGTTCAAAAAGGAATGCTGTTTTTGCATTCCTTACGGCCTTGAACATTGCCACCACACTGGTGTCTTTCACATCCTTGTAGGTACCCGGCTGATTGAGTTCATGCGAACTCAGACCCGTACCTGCAGCGGGTGAATAAGGCTGGATGCTCACACTTTCGTATAATAAACCTTTTTTATATAATTCACTCAGCAACCACCAGAGGGTTTCAATATATTCATTTTTGAACGTGATATATGGATCATTCAGGTCCACCCAATAGCCCATTTTACGGGTGATATCATCCCATTTGTCTTTATAACGGAGAACGGCTTCCCGGCATTTCTGGTTGTATTCTTCCACGCTGATCTTCTTGCCGATATCTTCCTTGGTTATACCGAGTTCTTTTTCTACACCAAGCTCAATGGGCAGGCCATGGGTATCCCATCCACCTTTCCGTTTGACCTGGAAACCTTTCATGGTTTTATAACGGCAGACCAGGTCCTTCAAAGTCCGGGAAATAACGTGGTGAATACCGGGCAAACCGTTGGCACTGGGGGGACCTTCATAAAAAACAAAAGGTGTAGCCCCTTCCCGGAGGAAAACGCTTTTTTCAAATGCTTTTTCTTCTGTCCACTTTGTTAGTATTTCCTGCTCAAATGCTGGCAGGTCAAGGCCCTGGAATTCTGAATATTTACCGTTCATAGCTAGTCTAAAAGTGGGCAAAGTTAAGGAAATAAACGGGGGTTGTGCCCGGACGGATTGGGTTGAAATGGCCAGATATGGCCGGATGCTGTATAAAGGAGTCAGGAAAACCGTCTGGAGGAATACAGTGCTTGCAGGAATACCGGTTTTACCGACAGGACCCAAAAACAACGGCCGTACCTAATAAAGGAACGGCCGTTATCAAATAATATTTCTGGACTGGCTTACTTACTTGCCACCGTCTGTTTATCTGACCCGATAAATTTTTCGATCTCTGCCTTGATCCTTGCATCAATGTCCTTATCGCTGATCTTTTTGAACTGGTAGTCCTTTGCCAGTGCAAAAAGATAATCGTGCAGCACCTTGCCATCAACCTTTGTTTTCAGGGAAATGCTGTTATGGGTATTGATATAGTCGCCCCAGATCTTACGGACCTTACCCCAGTATACCTTGTTATTATCCCAGTAAAATTTTGCGGCTGCACATTCCTCATCAGGCAGGCGTTTGTAACTGTTGATTCCTTTTTCTTCCACCAATAATTTATCAGCGCCGTTTGCACGGATGATCTTCTGGTTATCCTGTTCGTGGATATAACCGCTGTCGTTGATAGAAATTCGATTGGTTCTTTTGAGGATATTATAATCACTGCGTACTGAATACTCCCTTCTTGGAAGAGGTGCGTCGGTAGTATTCTGCCATGTTAACTTTCCATCTACGTTCTGCCAGTCGCTTACTCCCTGGTAACGCGGCTCATCGCTCACTTCCCAAACCGATTGTGTCCATTTGCCTTTTACCTGCTCAGGTTTCAGTTGTTCTTTTACCCAAACCTTATCGCCCACGTATTTCCAGATAGTCGGGTTTTCATAACTCCATTCTTCCCGCCAGTGTTTTATTATCATTGAATCGGTGATTACGAGCAGGTGCTGCATCACGATTTTTTTATCCGTTACTTCTACCGGAAATGTAAGTTCGGTACCACCGCTGATTTCCTCGCGGTCATGATACTTATAATTTTTATCGGGCGAAAATGTTTCGGCATATTTGAATTCCACTTCAAAACATCCACATAGTTTTTCCACCGTTGGTTTGTCTTTCGATACCTGTGCATTCAGGCCCAGGGTTGTCATAAAGCCAGCGAGCAAGGCCGCATATTTCATATATTTTACCATTTACTGACAAAACAACGCAATTAAACCCTTACAGGTTTACGCGATCGGAAAACCCGTTTACGGCACACGGAAAAACCTTGATTACTGATCAGGATCTGCGATTGAAATGAGGGATTACCGTCATGAGGTGTCTCCTTTATTCATTGTGGATTTTATACTGCGGCTTGCGCGGCAATCAATTTTCCTGATTGGAGCTGTCCCGGGTATTGAAAAAAAAACCCGGTGTTTTGGGCACCGGGATGATATAAAATTTATGGGAATACTTTACTGATTATCCTCTTTTCAAAAGTACATATTCAAACGCAGGGAATCCTCTTTCACCATTCAGGGTAAAACCCGTAAAACGGATTTTATAATAATTTCCGTCACCGTCTTTTAAAACATAAAAACGATCAACCCTTACAGCAGGAGTAACACCAGGACCGCCACCCGAACGCCAGTCCGCTCCAATTCCCACCTGGGTTGAATTCCATTCAAGAGATGGAAGATCAGCTTCCGCAAATGACTCATAAGATTTTGTGGCTATCATAACCCTTGCTACCTGTACATTCCTGTTCTGGATTACAATATCCTGGAATGGATAGGCAACTTCAAATGAATTGAAAAAGGTAGTATTTGTAAAATAGGTCCAGGCAAGATCCCATTTGGTCTTCTGTGGTTCAACTTCAGTAGCGCCTGTTTCAAAAGAAACATACTTAAAGAAATAAGCCGGATCCTTTGTTATTTCAACCGAAGTGAAGGTGCTGGCAGTTATATCGGCATGTTGTAATGTATATCCACCGGAACCATTCCGGATGATGCGGATTTTTTTCCAACCTCTTGCCGGTGCTGGACTACCAATACCATTCCCGCGATTTACGATGTATACTTTATTTTCAGTGGGGGTTGCAGAAACGGCAGCAATCGCAGTCCTGGTGAGATCCCCGGTTGGATAATCGATATAACCAAGGGTAGCAGCTCCTGGTTCCATCTGGTTAAAGACAACATCAGAGGAAAAACCAAGGGTATCATCAGCTGTCACCAGATTAAGGTCGTTTTTATTAATTTGTTTCGCCATCATCAGGGTAGATGAATTAACGGTCACCCGGAAATCATCACCCGTGTAAAAGCCAAGATCCCATTTAGTCCGCAGTACCGGAACCTGTGTATTGGCACTGAGGTCGAAGAATACTTTATTACCATAAGTGGCGCCGCCGCCCTGGCCAACAATTGTTGTACCCGCTGAGATGATCTCTGCAAAGTTGAGTGTGAATTCGTTATTTGTTGGGCTTAAGATTACACCATTGGATGCTGAAGTCAGTTTAAACGAGATCTTTTCATCTCCGTAAAACAAAGCTCCCGGAACTTTGCTGACGGTGAATATTACTTCGCTTGCACCACTTAGTACAGGCACTGTAAGTACTCCACCTGTAGCAGCAGGGGTTGTGGTAAATTCTGTTCCATAATCAAGACCTGCAGAAGGAGTCAGCTGGATAGTAACCGGAGCCTCGGCACTGGTAGCACGGTCGAGCAGGAGTTTCACATTTATACTTGCAGTTGCTTCTGCGATCCCCTGTTCGTTTGCCTCAAACTTTACGGTATTGTCAGGTAATGGGGCATCTTTCTTCCGGCATGCCGATAATACGACAACCAGTGACACTACAATTGCCAGTCCATTAAGCCATGTTCTTTTCATCTGTTGGTATTTATTGATTTATTAAATTGTCTGTTTATTTAAAACGGCTGAAATTAAACGCCAATCCCAGGAAGTATGATCGTCCCGAACCCAGTGGTTGGATCCCGGAACCTGAATGGGCAGAACCTGATGTAATTGCTGTACTACCCACACTGGTTATATCAAACAGGTTGCGGATTCCCGCATTAAGCGTAAGCAATTTCACCAGTTTTTTGTTGAAGGTCAGGTCGGCCCAATGATAACCCTCCGTTGTAACAAGGGTAAGAACCTGCGCTCCGTTATTGGTGGCATACGAATACCTGGGCAGCTTGCCGGTATATTTATAATACAGGTTAACACCCAGTCCGATTTTTGGAATATTATAGTTGATGATTGTATTGACTTCCGGCGACCACTGGAATTCCGGAAGGTCTTTATCTTCCGCTGAATAGCTATTATACCTTCCCGTGTAACCGAAGCCTGCTGTGGCTTCCAGGTTTTTTCCAAATAGCTGGCCACTGATACTGGCTCCCCGTGTTTTATACCTGGCCACGTTCATATAGGTAGTAACCGTGGGATTGGCAGCATCCATCGCATAGTCGATCATGTCCCGTATATCATTATAAAAACCACTCAGCAAAAGTTTTATTTTCCAGTCGTTCTGTAAGGAACCGGTCCAGTCGAGCGAGCCGGTAATACTGTTTGAATGTTCTGCTTTCAGGTCAGGATTACCCTTGATACTATGGCTGGCATCGAAGAAGTCGTAATACAGTTCGCGAAGCGAAGGTGAGCGGAATCCGCGCGCATAGGCAAGTCGCAGAACAAGCTGGTCGGTCAGCGCAAACCTGGTGTTGACAGATGGGATTACCGGTGGCGCATCATACACTGAGTTATTGATAATACGCAGACCCGGCCGTATATTGATCCCGGGCACGGGAGTGATTTCGGAAGTAATAAAGAATGCGTAATCATTGATACGCTGGTTGCCTGCCTTCATGCGTTCCCCTTCACCTGTTTCCAGATTAATATCAACACCTGGCTGGAAAGAAACAAAGGAGGAAGGTTTGTACACCGCCGATCCACGGAAAGTAAATCCATTGAATGTAGCGAGACTATGAAGACCGGGAGCTGTGGCAACCCGTACATCTCCATTTGGATAGTACAGGGTGGAATACACCTGCCTTGTGAAATGGGTATAGGATGCCAGTGCATTGGCAGAAATCCTGTTGTTGAAAGTATAGGTGCCCTGGATTTGTTGCATAAACCGGTCGGTTATATAATCCTGGTCCACGGCAGGCTGCCCAGCTACAGTTGGGTTTGCGGGATTGGTGATCACTTCATCCAGTCCTTCCAGCCGGTAATAAACATTTAATTTCGCATTGCGGTAACCCACTACACCATTGCCAACAATCTGGTCTTTCCTATGCCAGATCAATTCGCGGCCAATTGCTGTGTCTTTCCATCCCTGGAAAAGATTCCTGCCTACACCACCACTGAAATACCAGTTCTTGAAAGTATAAGTGCCACCGAGGTACTGGTTATGAATGCCCTGATCCCATCCATATTCCTTACCGACTGTTTCTTCGTGAATACGGGCGTTCACAGAGAACGATTCCTTACCTGGTTTTTTTGTAATGATATTTATTACACCAGCAAGGGCATCTGCACCATAGATCACCGACATCGGGCCTTCGATGATTTCGATACGCTCGATTGAGTTTACCTCAATCTGGTTGAGATTTATTTCATTTGATGTTCCCTGACGGCCAATCATGGGCGCCCCGTCAATTAATATTTTTACATTCTGTCCGCTGAGGCCCAACATACTCAGGTTTGATCCGCCAGTAGCGAGATCCTGCGAGAAACGGATATTAAGCTGGGTATTGAGAACGTCCTGTAGTTTGGAAGGCGCCTGCTTCTGGATCTGCTGGGCAGTGATAACACGTACCTGGTAAACCGAACTCTTTACGGACTGGGGTTTGTACTGGCCGGTAACTACCACTTCATTCAGGTCCCTGACAAACGAGGAATCATTTTGGGCTGATACATTCAGCGCCAGCAGTAAGGTGAGAACAAGGACGATTGATCTGTTCATGTTAGTTCGATTGGGGCTGCAGGTTTATACGTAACTCCGGGATAGTTAACCGTTCCATTCAGGGCTATAGGTGGTGCCGGTGAAAAGGGTTACCTGGTAAACAGAGTTTATCAAAGTGCAAAAGTCCCGGTTATAAATAGTAAAGCATTGCTAAAGCAGGAAAAGAGGTTGCGAAAAGGGGAAACTTACGGAGTCATGACATTGTAAGTTTGAAGCAGGGGATCTATACCTCGACATGGTAGGTCATAGAACCTAGCGGATCTATACCTGGACATGGTACGCCATAGAACGCAGGGGATCTATACCTCGACATGGTAGGTCATATTATGACTGGCGATTTAACGCGGGACATAATATGTCATGTTGAAGCAGCGAATTCCGGGAGGCATCGAAAATTTACCTCGTATTTTTTTTTCGGATTATTTTATAAATCCGGATTGCCGACATCAACAGGATCACCAGGGCAGCGAGACCCGCCAGTCCCCACCAGAAATCAACGGTATTTTTTAATACCACCAGGAAAACGATAGCGAAGAGGAGTACGGTTGGCACTTCATTCCATGCCCTTAATTGCTGACCATTGTACCGGTAATTGCCGCTGCCCTGTTGTTTGTAAATAACCTGCAGGCTGAAATGATAAAAAAATAAAGCAAGGACAAAAACCAGTTTCAGTTTTAGCCAGTCGGTAAGCGGATAGATCATCAGCATCCGCATCCCCAAAGCAAAAGTGATCACGGCCGAAGGCCAGGTAATACCATAGAGTAACCGTTTTTTCATTAACTGGTATTGCGCCAGCAGGATGTTTTTTGCAACCTGGTCATTCATTTCATTCGCTTCGGCGCTATACACCATGAGTCGAGGCAGGTAGAATAACCCCGCAAACCAGGTGATCACAAAAATTATATGGATTGATTTAAGATAGAGGAATTCCATTTTACAGGGTTGGACTGAATGAGCGTGAAACATCCAGTGTATGATCAAGTTCGGCTTGCGTTATAGCATCACTGATGAACCATGTTTCAAAAGCAGAGGGTGGAAGATAAACACCGTTGTTCAGGTTATGATGGAAATATTGTCCGAACAATGCCGCACTTGCATAAGAAGCGGAAGCAAAATCGGTCACGGCACGATCGCTGAAATGCACGCTGATCATACTCCCCATGCGGTTGATAGTTACGGGCATCCCTTTTTCGCTGAAAATATCAATTAGCCCCTGCTCCAGGAATTTGGTTTTCTGATCGAGCCGCTGATAAATGGCAGGATCATTATCCAGTGCCGACAATAATGCAAACCCCGCACACATTGCAAGTGGATTACCACTGAGTGTGCCCGCCTGGTATACTTTTCCCGATGGAGCAACCTGTTTCATGATCTCTGAACGGGCGGCATATGCCCCGACAGGTAACCCACCACCAATGATCTTTCCAAACGTAACGATATCAGCATTGATATTATATACTTCCTGTGCGCCACCCCGGGCAAGACGGAATCCTGTCATTACCTCGTCGAAAATAAGGAGGATACCGTGCTGGTCGCAAAGATCCCGCAAGTTTTGCAGGAAGCCCGCTGCTGGTGGCACGCAGCCCATATTACCTGCAACCGGTTCAATAATAATTGCAGCAATTTCGTCCGGATTTGTTTCGATCAGTTGCTGCACTGCGGGCAGGTCATTGTATGCGCAGGCAAGTGTGTCGTGGGCCACAGCGGAAGTGACGCCCGGCACGGACTGGATTCCGAAAGTGGCCATACCGCTACCGGCACTGACTAAAAAACTATCTGCGTGTCCGTGATAACAACCTTCAAACTTCAGGATCTTGTTGCGACCGGTAACTGCCCTCGCCAGCCGCACTGCACTCATACATGCTTCCGTGCCACTGTTCACCATCCGCACCATATCAATACCCGGTACCATTTTGTTGATCAGTAATGCCATCTCCGTTTCCAGTTGGGTGGGTGCACCAAAACTGAGCGCCCTCTCCACCTGGATTTTCAATGCTTCCACAACAGGGGTATAACCATGGCCACAGATCATCGGTCCCCAGCTATTGATATAGTCGATATATTTATTATCGTCTTCATCATAAAGAAACGCGCCCTTCGCCGATTTCATAAACAGCGGCGTACCGCCTACTCCCCTGAATGCACGGACAGGTGAGTTCACCCCACCCGGGATCACCGTCTGTGCTTTTTCAAATAATTCGCGGCTTCTGCTATAGTTCATACACTGATAAATAATAATAAATCCCGGCTATTTAATTCCTTTCAACCGGTTCAAAATATATTTCAAATCATCAACACGTTAATCATAACCCCGCGTTCAGGTTTAACCATTCAATAACCTGGCGGCATCTTTGGAAAAATAGGTTGCTACCAGGTCGGCCCCTGCCCTTTTAATTGAGGTCAGTATTTCAATGATAGCCTTATTCTCATCGATCCAGCCCTTCTCTGCCGCGGCTTTCACCATCGCATACTCCCCACTGATATTGTACGCACTTACCGGAACATTCACGGCATTTTTCACTTCACGGATGATATCGAGATAGGATAAAGCAGGTTTGACCATAACGATATCCGCACCTTCTTCAATATCCATCAATGTTTCCCTGATTGCTTCTATGCGGTTGGCATAATCCATCTGGTAGGTTTTTTTATCACCGAATCCCGGTGCCGAATCAAGGGCGTCACGGAAGGGTCCGTAAAAACAACTCGCATATTTTGCACTGTAAGCCATGATGCCCGTGCCGGTGAAGCCATTTTCTTCCAGCCCTTTCCTTATCGCGGCAATCCGGCCATCCATCATATCACTTGGTGCCACCATCTGCGCGCCGGCCTTTGCATGACTGACACTCATCTTCACCAGTGCCTCCACCGTTTCATCATTCACGATCTCCCCATTTTTTACAATGCCGTCATGGCCATAGGAAGAATAAGGATCAAGTGCCACATCGGTCATCACATACATTTCCGGAACTGCATCGCGGATTGCCCTGATGGCGCGTTGCATCAGTCCATCGGGGTTCCATGCTTCCTTCCCGGTATTATCCTTTGTATCATCTGCTGCTTTAACAAATAACAGGACCGAACGGATTCCAAGCGACCATAATTCCTTTACCTCGGTTACAGTGAGGTCGATGCTCATCCTGTAATAATCTTTCATTGAAGCGATGGGCGTTTTTACATTCACTCCTTCATCAACGAATAGGGGTGTAATGAAATCGGCCGGACGAAGAATGGTTTCAGCAACCATCTCGCGGATGGCTGCTGTGCTGCGAAGAATCCTGTTACGTTTCTGGAGATACATAATTTTTATTTTAAGATGGTCATGCCCATTCAACGGGCGACTGGCAGACCTTCAATAATTTTTCTTCTTCCGACCCCGGCAGGGGTTGATAATTGTAATCAAATCGCACTACCGGTGGCAGGCTCATCAGGATACTTTCGGTGCGGCCATTTGTCTTCAACCCGAAAATAGTTCCCCTGTCATGCACCAGGTTAAACTCGGTATACCGGCCACGCCGGATTTCCTGCCAGTAAAGGTTAGCATCCGTAAACGGCGTTGACATCCGTTTATCCGCGATGGGCAGATAAGCATCAATAAATGCGGATCCGCAGGCATCGGCAAAGTTCAGCCAAAAAAATTCATTAAACGTTCCATTTTCCCGCTGCTGGTCGTAAAAAATACCACCCACACCACGACGTTCATTATCGCGATGGGTGTTCACAAAATACCCGTCGCATTCTTTTTTGAATTCAGGGTAGAACGCCGGGTCAAATCCATCACAGACATTTTTATATGTTCCGTGAAACAAACGGACATCTTCTTCAAAAAGATAGTAGGGTGTCAGGTCGGTGCCACCGCCAAACCAGCGGTCCTTCAGGGATCCATCAGCACTGTACAATTCAAACATCCGGTAATTGGCATGAATGGTTGGTACAAATGGATTAACCGGATGGATCACCAGGCTGATACCGGCGGCGAACCAGGTATGTCCGTCGATACCCAGCTGACGACGCATGGTATCGGTGACTTCACCAAATACGGCGGATGTATTCACGCCGCCTTTTTCCCAGACTGATCCATGGGCGATGATGCGGGTGCGGCCGCCACCACCACCGGGTCGTTGCCACTTATCTTCCTGAAACCGAACGGATGTTTCACGTTCTTCCAGGGCATTGCAGATTTTATCCTGCAATCCTTCGATGAGGGCGATCCATTGTTCCTTAAAAATCATTTGAACTATTTTAAAATCCTTCCTGCAGGAATTTTTGTTGTTTTCCCTACTCGCTTGTATAAATGCCCTATCTATCCTGATAGCAGTGTTTCTATCCTTTATATTCTTTAACCGCATCCACAAATGCCCTTGCATGATCAACAGGTACGGTAGGTAAAATACCGTGACCGAGGTTGGCAATATAACGCCGGGTTCCAAACTGTCGGATCATCCCGTGCACTTCCTTCCTGATCTCTGCGGGAGGAAGGAAAAGTTTGGCAGGATCAAAATTACCCTGGAGGGTGATCCCGTTGCCAGCGAATTTGCGTGCAAGTGCGGGGGTGATACACCAGTCGATACCTGCACCAGCTGCGCCGGTGGCAGCGATCTCTTCCAATGCAAACCAGGCACCCTTTGCAAATACAATCACGGGCACTTCATCTTTCAGTGCGTGTACAATCTGCCTGATATATTTCAGTGAGAATACTTCAAAATCAGCCGGACTTAACAAACCACCCCAGCTATCAAAGACCTGCACCACATCGGCGCCAGCCCTGGCTTGTTGGCGCAGGTAGGCAATGGTGGTATCGGTCAGCATCTGGAGGACCGTATGTGCGAGTTCTGGTTGTGTATAACAGAACGCCTTTGCTTCATCAAAAGTCTTACTTCCTTTTCCCTGCACCATATAACAAAGAAGCGTCCAGGGTGCGCCGGCAAAACCGATCAGCGGTACGCGGTCATTGAGTTGTTGTTTGATCAGTTTGATTGCTTCAAAAACATACGACAGCTCCTCCTCTACTTCCGGCACACGGATGCGGTTTAGATCCGCTTTTGTTTTGATAGGATCGGGAAGCAGGGGACCCTTACTTTCGATCAGTTGAACCTCCAGTCCCATGGCCTGTGGTACCACCAGGATATCAGAAAAAAGAATGGCTGCATCAACACCAACTATGTCCACTGGCTGAAGGGTGATTTCGCAGGCCAGTTCAGGTGTCTGGCATCTTTCAAAAAAACCATATTTCTCGCGGATCTTCATGTATTCAGGCAGGTAACGACCGGCCTGACGCATCATCCATACCGGCGGACGTTCTACATCTTCTCCTCTAAGCGCTCTCAGTAACAAATCATTCATAATCGTTTTCTTATCTTATAAAAAAAATCCGTTTATCACAGGGTTTACTTCCTTCCAAAATAACCAAGTACGGTTTCAATCAATCTTTCCGGTGAATGTATGGGGCTCACCAAAACCTTATTGGGTGCCAGTTTCCGGAGAACCGCTGCGGTGGTTTCACCAATGCTGAACAGTACTGTTTTCTGTGGAACGCTATTCACTGAAAAATAACTTTGCGCTGCACTCGGACTAAAAAACAGGATCGCATCATACTCTTCATCCACCTTCACGGGTGTTTCGATGGTGTCATACACAATCAACTCCCTCATCGCTTTTCCATTCTTTTCCATAACATCGGGCAATTCATTCAGTCGCCGGTTGCCCGCGAAAAAAACAATGGGACCATCATTCTCCAAAACCAGCAGTTTTTCACCCAGTTCCTTTGCACTGCCGGAAGTAAGTACGATCGCGTTCTCCCCAAATAAATCTGCGGCCTGTTTGCGGGTGGCTCCTCCCATGCAGGCGATCTTCCAGTTGCCAGGTTTTTTTTCCAGCATTGCTTCAACTGCAGCGATTGAAGTCCTGCTGGTAAAAATTGCAAGAAGGGAAACCGATGTAAGACTATTCACTTCCCCTGCCAGTCCGGGTTCGTTGCGGGGAATCATTTCAATAAAGGGTATCTGGTCGAACACAATCTCCCGCGACAGCAGTTCTTCTACCAGTCCGGCTTCGAGCTCACGTGTACTTAATATGGTCAGTTGATTATTCAATATAGTTTCCCAATCAGTCTCTCATCCTTTGTACCTGCCACCGTCTGTCAATTCCCTTCATTTCCATCGGTTCACGTGTACTTAATATAGTCACCTGATTATTCAGTATGGTTTCTGATTGCCTCCATCAGTTTATCCCCTCCGCGGTCGAGCACGTCCAGCGCGGCATCCACGCCGAGGCTGTATGAACGGAACACTGGTGTCTGCAATTTCACATCGATCTTCTGTTTACCGTCGATTGAAAGTACCTGCCCCTGTAAAAATGCCTGCCCGTCTTCGATATGGCATAGGGCACTCACTGGTGCTGTACAACCACCCCTGAGTGTTTTTAAAAAATCACGCTCGGCCTTCACACAAAAAGAGGTGGGTTCATGATCCAGTTGTTTACACAGTTTCAGTGTAACATGATCTTCCAGCCGGCAGGCCACCATGATGGCTCCCTGTGCTGGAGCGGGTAACATCCAGTCCAGTTCAACCGCATTTTCGGGTCGCAATCCAATCCGGTCCAGGCCTGCAGCGGCAAATATTGCTCCATGCCAGTTGCTTTCCTCCAGTTTGCGGAGCCGTGTATTAACATTACCGCGAAGGTTCACCAGTTCACTATTGGGAAACCGGTTCAGCCATTGGGCCTTGCGGCGCAGGGAGCTGGTGGCAATCAGGAAGGGAAAGTCGGGCAGCATATCTGCCAGCGGATTTCCTGCAGTAATCGAATTAAACTGTGATGGGTCGGCGGCGGGTATGGAATTCATCAGCGAAAGATCACCCAGTGTTACTGCTTCCAGCAGGGCGGGATCAGTCAGCGTTTTTCCCGGCACCAGCAAATCCTTGCTGGATGCGCGTTCCAGCACAGCTGCCTGTTGCAGTCCGCTGGCCAGCACAACCGGCACATCTTTCATGGAATGAACTGCCACATCGATCCGGTTATTCAGCAAAGCCTGGTCGAGTGTCCTGGTGAAAATCCCCTGCACGCCCATTTCATACAATGGTGTCAGGAGGTCTTTATCGCCTTCACTTTTTATAAATACCAGTTCGCTGTTTATACCGTGAACAGCCAGTAAATCCTTAACAAGGCTGGCCTGCCAGATTGCAAGCTGGCTATCCCTTGTACCTATCCGTATTGTTGATACACTCATGGCATCTGAAGGTAGTCGTTGATCGCGTTAATAAACTGGCAACCTTTTTCCTGGTTGGTGCGAAGATTCAATGCCAGTCGGGTTACCGCTTTCTGTGCTTTTTTATTTGGAGGCATTACCATTCCGGACTGCAATCCGCAGCTATTCGCAGGCTGCCATCCATGCAGTTCCTGCAATTTATCCTTCCAGTTTTTTAAATGGAGTGAATAGCGGTATTCCTGCAACCAGGCAAGGTATTCGTTTTTATACGTATTGATAATTTCCCGGGCCTGCGGGATCTGCGATCTGCGCCGGTTAAAATTTTTATCAAGAATGTTTACGGAGATCTCATCCACGTCAATCACTTTCACTTTACCGATACCACGCACACCCTGTTCCACATTTATCGGGATGGAAAGGTCAAGCACCAGTTGTTTGCTGGCTTCTGTAAAATGTTTACAAAGTATGGTAGGCTCCGGGGCATTGGTGCAAACGATAATAATATCCGATTGTTCAATCCCCTGTTGCATCCGGGAATAAGGAAGATACAGGGCCCCGGTTTTTTCCGCCAGTTGTAATGCTGTTTCATCTGTGCGGTTACAAACAGTAACGACCGTACCGGGCAGGTATTTCAAAAGGTTTTTGCAGACATTTCCACCAAATTTTCCGGTGCCGATGACCAGGATTTTTTTGGTGGCGATATCATCAATTTCTTTCAGCAGGTCAATGGCCGCATATGACACCGATACAGTACCGGTGCTAAGTGTTGTTTCTGTTTTTATTTTTTTGGATGCCTGCAATGCAAAGCTCACCGTGCGATTCATGATGGGACCCATCATATTATGGCTCATGGCGGTTTCGACTCCCTGTTTTAATTGCCCGAGAATCTCATAGTCGCCGAGGATTTGTGAGTCGAGACCGGCAGCCACCTCATATAAATGATCAAGCGCCGCTTCACCGCTCTTGAGATAGGCATATTCCATGAAGTCTTCCACCGAGCCCCTGGTAAATGAAGTAAGAATGACCGCAAGGATCATCACTTCTTCAGCGAAGCCATAAATTTCTGTACGGTTGCAGGTAGATACCACGAAAACACTGCGAAGGTTTTTTTCTTTTGCAAGTGCTGAAATACCGGCGATATCTTCTTTGGAGACGGCGAAAAGTCCACGGGTACGGGCATCTGCCAGATGGTAGTTTATGCCCGCCACGCCGAAACGATCCAGTGCGAAGGAGGACAAGATATGTGGATTCGGAAGCATAAAGTCTGCAAATGTATTGAGGATCATCCCGACTTTAGTCATTTGTTTGTCACGCGCGAAAGAAAGTAACTGTTTGATGGAATCATACAACTACGTAGTATCATTTAGTTACTAAGGGGTTAGGAGAAATAAAGACAGAAATGTGACAGGCTCCTGCCGGCTTTTTGTCGAACTTTGCCGGTTCCCGGTTTAACCCCGGTAATGGAAAAGATGACTGATAATAATATCCGGAAAGCAATCCTGTTGATGAATCTCGGTTCACCCGACAGCACCAGTACGAAGGATCTCCGAAAATACCTCAACGAGTTTCTGATGGATGAGCGGGTAATCGATATACCGGAGTTCTGGCGGAGGATCCTGGTGAAGGGCCTGATTGTTCCTCTTCGGGCGCCAAAAAGTGCAAAGGCTTACCGTTCCATCTGGACAAAAGATGGATCACCCCTGATTGTTCTTTCCCGGTTATTAAAAGAGGCGGTGCAACGGAAGACCGATATTCCGGTTGAGATTGCGATGCGTTATGGCAGCCCATCCCCCAAAGATTCAATGGACCTGCTGAAGAAAAAATATCCGAAACTCGAGGAACTGGTCCTGGTACCACTTTATCCGCATTATGCGTGGAGCAGTTATGAAACGGCGGTGGAATACGCCATCGATGTTCATAAAAAAGAAGGTTACGATTTCCGGCTCAGTTTCGTTCCTCCGTTTTATAAAAATGAATCCTATATCAACAGCCTGGCAAATTCTATCAGGCCGTACCTCGATAAACCTTTCGACCTGCTGGTGTTCAGTTACCATGGAATCCCTGAAAGGCATGTTATAAAAAGACATGCGACAGGTGTTCATAATGTACAGGATCCCGACCAGTGTTGCAGCGACCCTTCCGTGCAGGAAGTATGTTACCGGCACCAGGTGATTACTACCATGAAACTGGTGGCGGCCAAACTTGGTTTACCTGCCGATAAATATACCTTATCGTTCCAAAGCCGCCTTGGGCGCGATCCCTGGCTGAAACCATATACGGCTAAAAAACTGGAGGAGTGGCCCGGTGAAGGTTACAAAAAAATAATGGTAGTATGCCCCGCGTTCGTTAGTGACTGCCTGGAAACCCTTGAAGAAATGGGCGAAGAAGGTAAAGAAATTTTCCTGGAAGCCGGTGGTGAATCATTTACGCTGATCCCCTGCTTAAACACCAACGAAAAATGGGTTGATACTGTCCTGGAGTTGAGTCGGAATGCTTTACCAACTTCCTTAACCCGTAACTGAAAAAAGGGCCTGCCTGCTACCTTACGGTTAGCTGGCAGGCCCATTGATTAATTGAGAGACCGGAAATATCGTTTACTACTCTAATTGTTAGCCGTAAAGCCTGTTCTGTTATTTTGGGAGAACAGATATTTCTCTTACTCCACTACAACGATTCCGTTTGCAAGGAACCGGATTTCTTTTTCAGGTTGGGTAATCGCATCCACCTCGGCTTGCGACTTCTTTGCATCTTTTGCATAATGTTTTAACTCGGCGACCGAGGTTGTGGTCATTTCCACTTTGCCATCAAGTACTACAGTCTTTCCCTTTACCGCAGTGGGGAGAAAAAATGCATAGTCCTTCATTTTTACAAAGGCCGTTGTTGAATCATTTACTTCGAGCTTGAGCCAGCAGCCTTTTTTTGGACAAACATCCAGCACTTTGGCCCGCACCCTTGTAAACATCGAATCCGTATTTTCAAGCCTTGAGGGAATCTCGGCAATAGCAACGGCACCATCAGGATTCACCTTTTCGCCATACCAGTCACCAACTTTAGCATCACCCTCCGGAGGCTGGGCCTGGCTAAAAGTTGCAGTCAGTAGTACAAGTGCGGCAAAAAGGATCTTTTTCATGGTTGTTGTTTTGAATGATCCTAAAGATAATTTTTTAAACCGTAAACTGTGCAGATGGTCCGTCAACCCAGGTCACTTTCTCCTCAAATGGCTGCCTTCTTGCACCGGTGGATGGAATGGCTACATGGCCAAGCAGGAAGAAACCCATCAGTTTATCCTCCTGGCTAAGATTGAAATATTCTTTTGCCCGTTCGCGGAAAGTGATACCTCCCGTGGTCCAGTAACCCCCGAGGCCATATGCAGTAACTGACAGATAAATATTTTCCACCGCACAACCCACTGCTGCGATATCTTCCATTTCGGGAATATTCTTGTTCGGTGTTTTCTTCATGCAGATCGCAATCACGTGTGATGCCTTGAGAGGTTGCTGCTGCAACTTCAGGTAGGTTGCTTCCTTGAAATTATCAGGTGTGGTCACTTTATATAATTCGCTCTGGAATGTAGCAAAGGTTTTAACTCCTTCTCCGGCAAATACGGTGAAATGCCAGGGTTCTGTTTTTCCGTGATTGGGGGCCCAGAGTGCATTGGTGACAATCTCTTTCACTATGGTATCGTCTACCGGCCGGCTTGAATCAAACTGGTCGGGAAAAGTGGAACGACGGTTTCTTGCCAGCTCATTGAACATTTCTGGGGTCATGCTATTTTTTTTGCAAAAGTAAAGATGTAAATCCACACATAACATTTCAAAAAGTTTTAGCAGCGCAAGTGAACATAACTCACTGTCGGCGGTTTGGAGCATTAACACAAACTCACAAAATGCATTTTACCCAGCCAGAAAGCGATTGGAAAAGGCAAAAAAAACTATCCACAACGTGTGCAGAATTACCATGCGGTTTTACCTCTGATTCCAACTAAATTCGTCGACAGTTCTTACATAATGTTTTGTTACGGTGTTGATGATGTTTTCTTAAAGGTTTGATCTACAGGCGACTGCCAACGGAACTGACAAGAAGACACAAGAAAGAGCCAGCTGACCTGCCGTGAACATCTTGTTTTGAACTCCCCAGATTTTATTTAGAGAGAGGAAAGATTGATAATCTGATAAACTTTATTACGAAAAAAGTTAACGGGTTTTGCGTCTCCGTCCCTTTCGGTTTTTTAATGAAGAAATTTTTTGCTATGCACCAGGAAGATGAATTGTTGTTAAGGGAGAATAAGGATCGTTTTGTAATCCTGCCTATTAATTATCCCAGGATCTGGGAACAGTATAAACGTCACGAAGCCAGTTTCTGGACCGCGGAGGAAATTGACCTGAGTTCCGATGCGAAGGACTGGGCGGCCATGAATGATGGCGAGCGCCATTTTATTTCCCATGTACTTGCCTTCTTCGCAGCAAGTGATGGTATTGTGAATGAAAATCTCGCCGTGAATTTCATGAGTGAAGTTCAATTGCCTGAAGCCCGTTGTTTCTACGGGTTCCAGATCATGATGGAAAATATCCATTCGGAGACCTATGCCCTACTGATCGATACATATATAACAGACCCCAAAGAAACGGATCGTCTTTTTCATGCCATCGATACCATACCTGCTGTTAAAAAGAAAGCAGACTGGGCACTCCGCTGGATCGAGAATGGTTCGTTTGCAGAACGGCTGGTTGCATTCGCTGCCGTGGAAGGTATTTTCTTCAGCGGTAGTTTCTGTTCCATTTTCTGGTTGAAAAAACGTGGCCTGATGCCAGGTCTTACTTTCAGCAATGAGCTGATCAGCCGTGATGAAGGCCTGCATTGTGAATTTGCCTGTCTGTTGTATAGCATGTTATCCAACCAGCTTCCGAAAGAACAGGTGGCAGCCATTATCGGTAACGCGGTTGAAATCGAAAAAGAATTTATTACTGAAGCCCTGCCGGTAAAACTGATCGGCATGAACGCCGACCTGATGAAACAATACATCGAGTTTGTTGCGGATCGCTGGCTGAATGAACTTGGATGCGACAAAATGTTTAATGCCACCAACCCCTTTGATTTTATGGAAATGATTTCGTTGGAAGGCAAGACGAACTTTTTTGAGAAACGGGTAGGTGATTACCAGAAATCCGGCGTGATAGGCGGCGGCAAGGACGACCAATCCTTTTCTGTTGATGAAGATTTTTAAAATTTCCGTTGAAAGGAAGATCAGGACCGGAAAATTTATACTGGTCTGAATTTTGACTTAACCCATAAATTCCTGTAGTTATGTTCGTGATTAAAAGAAACAATAAAAAAGAGAGTGTCAAGTTCGACAAGATCACTGCCCGCATTGAAAAATTATGCTACGGGCTTGACAGACGTTTTGTGAACTCGATTGATGTTGCCAAAAAAGTAATTGAAGGCCTTTACGATGGTGTGTCAACAACCGAGCTTGACAACCTGGCTGCAGAAACAGCCGCCTCTCTCACTGTTAAACATCCTGAGTACGCATTGCTTGCCAGCCGGATCGCTGTGAGCAACCTCCACAAGAACACCATCAAGAGTTTTTCTGAAACGATGGAGCTGTTGTACCACTGCACTGATTCAAAAACCGGTAAACACCTTCCGCTGCTTGCCGATGATGTTCGCAAGATCATCCAGGACAATGCCGAACTGCTGGATTCGACTATTATTTACGACCGCGACTACGGGTTTGATTATTTCGGTTTCAAAACCCTGGAAAAATCGTACCTCTTAAAACTCAATGGCAAGATCGCCGAGCGCCCGCAGCATATGTTCATGCGTGTAGCCATCGGTATCCATAAGGAAGATATTGAAAGTGCCATCAAGACTTATCACCTGATGAGTGAAAGATGGTTTACCCATGCAACTCCTACCCTGTTCAATGCGGGTACACCAAAACCGCAGATGTCGTCCTGTTTCCTGCTGACCATGAAGGAAGATAGCATTGACGGGATCTATGATACCCTGAAACAAACGGCCAAGATTTCCCAGAGCGCCGGAGGTATCGGTCTTGCAATACATGGCATCCGTGCAACGGGCTCCTATATCGGTGGTACCAATGGCACCAGCAATGGCATCATCCCCATGCTCCGTGTTTACAACGACACGGCACGTTATGTAGACCAGGGTGGTGGTAAACGTAAGGGCGCCTTTGCGGTTTACCTGGAACCATGGCATGCTGATGTATTTGAGTTCCTGGATCTGCGTAAGAATCACGGTAAGGAAGAAATGCGTGCCCGCGATCTTTTTTATGCATTGTGGATCCCGGATCTGTTTATGAAGAGGGTGGAAGAAGATGGCGAGTGGAGCCTGTTCTGTCCCAATGAAGCACCTGGTCTAAATCTTTGTCACGGTGAAGAATTTGAAGCACTCTACCATAAGTATGAATCAGAAGGCCGTGCCAGAAGGAAAGTAAAAGCGCAGGAGCTTTGGTTTGCCGTGCTCGATGCACAGATCGAAACCGGAACACCGTACCTTCTTTACAAGGATGCAGCCAACCGCAAGAGCAACCAGCAGAATCTCGGTACCATCCAGAGTTCGAATCTCTGCACAGAGATCATTGAATATACGGCGCCCGACGAGATCGCGGTTTGTAATCTCGCTTCCCTTGCATTACCCCGGTATGTGATCAATGGAAAATTTGATCACCAGAAATTATACGAAGTGACTTATGAGGCAACCAAGAACCTCAACAAGATCATTGACAATAACTATTACCCTGTAATAGAAGCAGAAAATTCAAATATCCGCCACCGGCCGATTGGCCTGGGTGTACAGGGACTGGCTGATGCCTTTATCCTGCTCCGTCTTCCTTTCGAAAGTGAAGAGGCAAGGACACTGAATAAGGAAATTTTTGAAACTATTTACTTTGCTGCAATGACTGCGAGTAAGGATCTTGCCCGTGTGGAGGGACCTTACCAGTCATACGAAGGATCTCCGGTATCAAAAGGGATCTTCCAGTTTGATATGTGGAATACCGAACCAACAATGCGTTGGGACTGGTATACCCTGAAAGCGGAAGTATTGAAACATGGTGTCCGCAATTCATTACTGGTGGCACCGATGCCTACTGCATCTACTTCGCAGATCCTGGGTAATAACGAATGTTTTGAGCCATACACTTCCAACATTTATGTACGCCGGGTACTGAGTGGTGAATTTGTGATCGTTAATAAACATCTCCTGAAGGACCTGGTTGAACTGAATCTCTGGAACGATGATATGAAGAACCAGATCATGATGCATAACGGTTCAATCCAGAAGATCGATGGCATTCCGGAAAAGATCAAGGAGATCTACAAAACAGTCTGGGAAATCAAACAACGTGCGATTATTGATATGGCTGCCGATCGCGGAGCGTATATCTGCCAGTCGCAGTCGCTCAATCTCTTTGTTGACCAGCCAACCACCGGTAAACTTACCTCCATGCATTTTTATGGATGGAAGAAAGGACTTAAAACCGGTATGTACTACCTGCGGACAAAGGCTGCAACACAGGCGGTTCAGTTCACCGTTGAAAAACAGGGTGGCAAGAATGCAGACCCGCTGATCGATAAAGAAGTGCAGCATGTGGTGATGACTCCGGTACCGGAAATTACCGTTGCTCCTGTTACGGCAGATCAGCAGTTTGAAACTGGTGCTACCTGCACGATGGAGGATGGTTGCGTAAGTTGCGGATCATAAATCTCGTTACCTGGACGGTGATTAATATTTTAAAACCTGGCTTAAAGCCGGGTTTTTTTTTGAGTTGGTTAGCGGGTGTTTTATTATTAGTGACAGTGGTGGGGTGCTCAAAAGTCAACCGGTTTGCCCGCTGGAACCGGCAGGGCCATCAACAGTCATTTATGAGAGATCTTCGCTGACCACTGCCGCTTAGGCAGGCAATTCCGGTTGACTTTTGATTCTGACTGTTGAGGAATAATGCGGCGAACCCTGATCCTTACCTTAACCTTACACTTATTTAACATCACCCACCCCGCTAAGGCCCCTTTCACTGGAGAGCGTAGGTTTTTTCAAATTATTTCCAGATAACAAACGCGCAGGGAAACGGAATTGCCTGGCATTTAGCGGCAGCGGCCAGCTGACGCCTCTAATAAACGACTGTTGACCGCCCTGCCGGTACAGCCAGGCAAACCGTTTCCCGAAGCACTCTCCAAAATAAAAAAATCCCGCTCTCCAAAGAAAGCGGGACTTCAACCTATTAAGCTACTAGCTTTGGGGTTGCATTATCAACAGACGGGGCATTTATATACACCCGGACGCCCATGATTATTTATGGCTTCGACCAGGTATTATTGTCCGGTTTTAAATCAGGCAATACTTTATCAGGATCGATCACCACCTTGATGATTTCTTCTTTTGTCGGAACTGCAAATCTCCACACACCGGTACTCTGCCAGATCTCAACCGGTAATTCTTTACGAGCAACAACGTTTGAAGCCGTAGTGTATTCAACAGTTACAGGCATCGCCATCTTCTCCAGGTTGGCAATAGTGATCAATGCACCATTTGCCGGAACATTTTTCACGTACTCAACCTTTGTAACTGCCTGGTCAAGCTGGTAAGTTTCCAGGAACACAGATTTCCAGAACCAGGCAAGGTCTTCACCGGATCCGTTTTCCATACTACGGAAGAAATCCCATGGCGTAGGATGTTTGAATGACCAGTTTTTGATGTATAAACGGAAGGCATAATCAAAACGATCCTGCCCCAGCACCACGTCGCGAAGCAGACCCAGCGCAAATCCGGGCTTGGCATAAAGAAGTGCACCGATATTTCTTTCCATCATTGCATCAGGTGTGCTGAGCACCGACTCCATACTGGAACGGAACAAGCCACTCCTGTGCGCACTTCTTTTAGGGGATTTATATTCTCCCCTGTTGAAATCCTCTGCCGCAATACCATTGATAAAGGTGTTGAAACCCTCATCCATCCATCCATATCTTCTTTCATTGCTACCAACGATCATCGGGAACCAGGTATGGCCAAATTCATGGTCGGTTACACCCCAGAGACCCGCACCACGTGAATTGGCACCGCAAAACACAATACCGGGATATTCCATACCACCCAGGTTTGCAGCCACATTCACCGCAGAGTAATAAGGATAAGGGAACCATCTTTTGGAATAGTTCTCAATAGAGGCCTTCGTGTACTCGGTAGAACGACCCCATGCACCCGGACCAGCTGCTTCAATCGGATAGACCGACATGGCAAGTCCCTTCTTATTATCGGGCAGGTTCATTTTCGCAGCATCCCAGATAAATGCCTTCGATGCAGCCCAGGCAAAGTCGCGCGAATTCTGCATTTTGAACTTCCAGGTAAGTGTTGGCCGGGTTGGACGTGATGCCGGATCAGTAACTTCTGAACTGTCGCGGATCGCCACTGTGGCATCACTTTGTTTGGCCTGGTTATAACGTTGAAGTTGTTTTGCCGTTAAAACTTCCTGTGGATTCTGTAATTCACCGGAACCAGCTACGATCATGGCAGCAGGAGCAGTAATGTTCACATCAAAGTCGCCATACTCACAATAAAATTCGCTGGCACCCAGATAGGGGTCGGTATTCCAGCCACGCACATCATCAAACACACACATGCGGGGGAACCATTGGGCAACAGCAAAAATATTTCCGTTCTTCGTTGCAAGGATACCCGTACGGTCAGCTCCGTAGTCTGGAACGGTAAAAGAATATTCAATCTTCAGTTTCAGTGAACCTGTTTTTGCGGCCAGTGCTTTTGCAAGACGCACCTGCATCCGGGTATCAGTGATGATATAAACAGTTTCATTTTCCTTTGAACCATCAACCAGTTTTACTGATTTGATTTTGTAACCACCTTCAAACGGATTAGCTGCATCGCCATAACGGCTGCGGCCGGTTGCAGGCATTTTTGCCTGTCCACGGGATGAAGAGCTGAAAAGGTTCTGGTCCAGCTGAAGCCAGAGATACGGTAACTCGACCGGGCTATTGTTTTTGTAACTGATCACAACGGTGGAAGTAACTTCCTTCGCTGTTTCATTCAGCGTAGCGCTGATCTGGTAATCTACCTTGTTCTGCCAGTAAGCAGGACCCGGTTCACCGGTTGCAGCGCGGTATTCATTACCTGCCTGCGTATAAAATAAGGGTGAAAACAGTGTGTGCGGATCATAGACACTGCTATCTGACTGCGATTGGGCGGCTACTACGCCAAGTAAGAGAAAACCTGATGCCAGAAATCTTTTTACAATCATAATGTGAAGAGTTTTAAAATTCGGTCCACCGGGACCGGATAAAAGGACATTTTGCCCGGGGTATGCCGGGAGGTTACGAAGTTATCTGTTTTGGGCATTCGGGATTGCATAAAAAAAGGCTGGATCAAAACTGATACAACCTCTTTTTTGGGTTCGCTGATGGTATAGTTACAGGTTAAGACAGTACCGTGATCAATCCCCTGATGATCGCGCCAGTCTTCACCGCCTCAAACACACGGCTTTCGGTACTGCCATGCTGGAGTACGGACTGTTCGTGGGAAGTAACACACATTTCGCAACCATTAACCGAAGACACAACCAGGCTAAGCAGTTCAAAAAACTCCTTGCCCAGCACGGGGTTCATCATAATCGACATTTTTATCCCGGCCTGCTGGTTGGAATAATAGTCCTTATTCATGAAATGGCGGAAGCGATAAAAAATATTGTTAACGTTCATCAGTGAGGTGCAGGCTACCACTTCAGCCAGCTCTGCATCAGTAGCACCCGCCTCTTTCGCCAGATTGGTGAAAGCTGTTTTTAACAGATCAGATTTTTCATTGACAGCCACAGCAAAAGCAACCAGTAAAGCCTCCTTGCGGGAAAGATACTGGGTATTGTTAATGGCGTTGCCGACATTGATTTTAAGGTCTTTTATATAACGGGCCTCCACATCCAGCAGCGCCTGCGCGCTCGAAGAGGGAACATAGTCGCCGATCTTCAAATCATTCAGGAGGTTCTGGAATGTTTCGTTCCGTATTGCCAGGGTTTCACTCATTTTAATGTTCTTAAGGTTAAATAAAAAGAGGAAGCGGCCGGGTACGGCCCCTTCCTCCTGTTTTGTTGCTGGAGTATCCGCTTTATTAAAACATTCGCGGAAACTCACCAATTAATTCAGGCTGAGTTCTTCTGTCAGCGTCTGTTCGCCCTTGGTCCAGTTGCAGGGACAAAGTTCATCGGTCTGTAAAGCATCCAGCACACGGATAACTTCCTGTACACTGCGACCTACGTTCAGGTCATAAACACTAACCCACCTTACGATGCCTTGCGGATCGATAATGAAAGTAGCGCGGTATGCAATTTTTTCATCCTGGTCCAGGATCCCGAGTTCCTCTGCCAGTGATTTTGAAGTGTCGGCCAGCATGGGGAATTTAAGGTCGCGCAGGTCCGCGTGATCCCTTCTCCAGGCAGCATGAACAAACTCAGAATCAGTAGATGCACCGATCAATACAGTGTCGCGATCAGCAAAATCCGATGCTTTTTTGTTAAACTCTGCAATCTCTGTCGGGCAAACAAAGGTGAAATCCTTTGGCCACCAGAACATCACCGTCCACTTATCCTGCGTTCCCGCATAATCATTACTGATGTCAATGAACTCTTTCCCCTTTTCGATTGACACTACAGCTTTTTTCTTGAACGATGGAAAACTACTACCGATAGACAATACTCTATTACTCATATATTGATTGATTTAAAAAAAAACAGGATTGGGGGCAAGTGGTACAGCGGGCGCTGTCGTTAGAGGTGCAAATATACTTAGCCAACATATAGAACCTGATAATGATTATCTATTATCCCATAGAAAAAATCTATTGGATAAAATCATTGTTCAAAACCGGCTGTTATACGTGGTGTTAATGATAACCGCGTAAGGAACAAAATCCCGTCCGGCGTGTTTCAGGCAAGAATGTGCTGGAAAAAAATTAACGGAAAAGAAGTTCGCAGGGTTTCAGTCCTGTGTGTTTTTTAAATGCAGTGGAGAAGTGGGAGATAGAAGAGTATCCCAGCATCATTGAAACGTCGGTAACGCTCTGGCCTTTTTCGTACAGGAGATATTTGGCATGTTCCATCCGCTGGCTCTGGTAAAATTCGAAGATGGTGGCGCCAAACATTTCTTTGAAACCTTTTTTAAGGTAACATTCATTCATGGCCACTTTACGGCTCAGCTCCTTGATGGTAATGGGTTCACCAATATGTTCAATCAGCACTTCCCTGGCCTTATTGATCTTGTCGCGGTCAGCCTCATTAGCCAGGAACTTGCAGCTGATGATATTGATTTCTTTCTCGCCGCTGATGCCATCAAGTGTATGAAGCAGGAGCATCTGGATCTGTGCGTTTACAAATATATTTTCCAGCGATCCGGTATACGGATTATTGAGCATTGCTTCCAATGCCATCCTTGATTTACTGCAAAGGCTTAACTGGCGTGTGAAGGAAGTTGGTCGCCGGAACGATAGGACATCATCGCCCAGTTGGGTATCGGTACTGTTGCGTGGTTTTACGAATTGTGAAAGATTACCCGGTGAAAACCGGAAACTGAGCAAGTCAACGCTCTCCTGTTTATTCTGGCAATCCCTGCTGAGGTTAACCCTGCATTTGTTGCAACCCGTATCACGATGTCCGCAGTAGATATTACCGCTCACACAGAATTTCAGTTCAAGATAACTTTCTTCCTTGTTATCCTGTTGGTAGTGGTAAACCATCATTCCGGTATCCTCCATGTTCCAGAGGGGGTCACGACGGTAGCGGCGTATAACATACTGCACTGTACCCGGCACCTGCTGTTCCCTTTCCTGTAGAATGCTCAGCTGTTCCTGTGAAGGCGCAACCCGGGAGGCCATTGCAAGTATGTCTGTGTTGTTATACATCGACTGCAAATTTACAGGCGCAACATGGAATTACAAGTAGCCGGTTTGTCATTTAATGCCCCGAACGGCCAGGGTATCCTGAGGGATAGCTGCTGTATTCTATATCTAATAGCCTGAAATCCAGATTCCATGCGACTTTCAGATGACCTCACCGGACATACAAAAAAACTTTCATTTTAGATGGTAACAATTACCTTTGCACGTCACGTTAAAACCGTGGCTTTTTTTGTAATACAACGGCATGATTCATCCCCATACATACATTCATCCTAACGCCAGGCTGGCGACTAATGTCAAAATAGATCCTTTTACGGTAATCCACCAGGATGTGGAGATTGGTAACGGAACCTGGATCGGATCAAACGTGACCATTATGGAAGGCGCCCGGATCGGTAAAAACTGCCGGATCTTCCCGGGGGCAGTTATCGCGGCCATTCCCCAGGATCTTAAATTCCAGGGCGAGTACTCGACCGTTGAAATTGGCGATAATACTACCATCAGGGAGTTTGTAACAGTGAACCGTGGTACCAAAGACCGCGAAAAAACCGTGATTGGCAATAATTGCCTGATCCAGGCCTACTGTCATCTGGCGCACGACTGTATTGTTGGTGACAATTGTGTAATGAGCAATAACACACAGGTAGCGGGTCATGTGGTGATCGGCGACTGGGCCATACTTGGTGGCATGTGTGCGATCCACCAGTTTGTGCGGATCGGTGCCCATTCTTTTGTAAGCGGCGGGTCACTGGTAGGTAAGGATGTGCCTCCTTATATTAAGGCAGGTCGCAACCCCCTCAGTTATGCCGGGGTTAATTCAATCGGATTAAAACGCCGTGGATTCAGTGTTGAACATATCAATCAGATCCTTGATATCTACCGCGTGTTATATAATAAAGGTATGAACACCAGCCAGGCCATCGAATATATCGAAGAGGAAATGCCTGCTACGGATGAGCGCGATGAAATTCTGACCTTTATCCGCGAAAGCGGCAGGGGAATCATCAAACGTTTCACCAAAGGCAATGGCGATGACGATCTCCCTATCTGATGCCGGCAAACGTTTCAACCGGGAATGGATCTTCCGTCATTTCAACTATACTTTTGAACAGGCACAGGCTTACGCGCTGACAGGCGCCAATGGTTCCGGCAAGTCCACCTTACTCCAGGTACTCAGTGGCTCCATGCACTTTAATGAAGGCAGCTGTGTATGGTCCGATGAAGGATCAAACCCGATACCTGCTGAACAGGTGTTCCGCCAGGTCTCAATCTGTGCGCCATATCTCGAACTCGTGGAAGAAATGACCCTGCTGGAGTTCCTTGTATTCCACCAGACATTCAAGTCGTATTTACCCGGCATTACCCCCTCTTTCATAATTGAACAGCTGGACCTGCAAAAGGCATCCGCCAAACAGATCAGGAATTTTTCATCGGGTATGAAACAAAGGGTTAAACTGGCCCAGTGTATTTTCTCCGATACTGCCTTAATGTTACTCGACGAGCCCTGTACCAACCTGGATGTGGACGGTATTTCACTTTATCACCGCCTTATCGACCAGTACCGCGGCGACCGCCTGGTTATTGTGAGCAGCAACGATGAAGTGGAATACAGTTTCTGCAAGCATAAGATCAATCTTTTCGATTATAAATGATAGGCAGTAAGTCTTCGATCTTACTGAATCGTTTAAACCCCGAAAATATCTGATACCAACTGGTTAAATCCAAACCAGGAGCAGGAAGCATCGGTAACTGTGAACTTTCCTTTTTTACTTTCCAGCGTGTACGTTTCCTGGGTGGTACAACCACCCTCCCTTTCCTCCTTTAACCCTTTTTCGAAACGGCTGAAGAATAATTTGTCTCTCCTGTTGATTATTTTGACGGCAATGATTTTTTCCGTTGGTAATGAAGACCCCGTAACTCCAACCGTACCGCAATCATACAAAGTCGCCCGTATCCCTTTCCCCGTGTTAACAAACACCAGTTTCCTGACGGTTTGGCTGAAACATCCGTAACTGGAAAAATTGAGTGTGAGTTCTTCCCGGACCCCGAGAGCCGTCAATGCCCCCTGATCATCCCGGCGAATTTCCTGCACTGAAGGATTACTAAACGAAACCAGTCCAAGGGCCACTATAAATGCAAATGTTTTCATCGCTGTCTTTTTTTAAAGATGCAGCAATGAAAACAATTACATAAGGAGTTATAAAATCTTAGTGCATGGCTTCGCCCAGATCAAGTTTTTTACCCCGGTTACCCTTAACCATTAATACAAATGGAATACATATCAGGAACAAAACACCGATATACAGGAACACATCCATATATGAAAGGATCATTGACTGTTTGGTAACACCTCCGTCGAGGGCTTTCAGTGCGTATTGATGTGCGAGATTAAACGGTATCCCTTTCGCCGCAAAGCCCTGTTGAAGCATATCAACCCGATGTTGTACTGTGGGGTCGTTGATATCCAGTTTGGAAACCAGGTTGGAACGGTGTTCCATGGACTGGCTGGCCAGGAAGGTGGTGATCAATGCGATCCCGAATGAACCACCCAGTTGCCGCATCATCCCCGTAAACGCAGCACCTTCCCCGATCTGTCGTCCCTTCAGCGTACTCAGCGACAGCGATGTGATAGGGATAAACAACAGTCCCATGCCAACCCCGCGCATCATCAGCATCCAGAAGAAATCATCCTTTCCGGTATCAGGTGTAATGATCTTGTAACCCAGGAAACAAAAGAAGAAAAAGATCAGCATTCCCAACGCTACCAGGAACTGTTGCGGTACACCCTTCTGCAGCACCCTGGCAATAAGAGGCATCATGAAAGCCGTCATCAGGGCTGCGGGAATCATCAGCACGCCCGACTGGGTGGCCGTCCACCCCAGTGTTGCCTGCGTATAAAACGGAATGATAAACGTTGAGCCATATAACCCGAATCCCATGATGAATGAAAGTATCGTACCCACCCGAAGGTTCCCGTTCTTGAGCACGCGAAGTTGCACCACCGGATTACGGAAGGTCATTTCACGCCATATAAAAAAGAATCCACCAAGGATCGTTGTAACGGTCAGGAAGATGATAAGATTACTGTTAAACCAGTCGTCCTCCTGGCCTTTCTCCAATACATACTGGAGCGATCCAACGAAAACGGCCAGCAATCCGATACCAAGGAAATCGACGTCACGGATCTTGCTTTTTTCTGCATACTTCGGACTCTTGACAAACTGAAGGGTAAGCAGGGTGGCAATTACACCCAATGGAATATTAATATAGAAAATATAGGGCCATGTAAAATTGTCGACAATGAAACCTCCAAGGGGCGGACCCAATGTGGGCCCCACAATAACACCCAGACCATAAATAGCCTGTGCCATCGCACGTTTGGCAGGAGGATAACTTTCGGTAATAATAGTCTGGGAAGTCACCAGCAATGCTCCACCACCAACACCCTGCAGGAAACGGAACACAACCAGTTCACCAATACCATTCGCATTACCACATAAAAAAGAACAGATGGTGAAGAGAATAATTGATACGGCGAAATAGTTGCGCCTTCCAAACTGCGCTGCCAGCCAGCTCGTCATCGGGATAATGATAACGTTACCTATCGCATAGGCTGTGATCACCCAACCCACTTCGCTGGTAGTGGCACCCAGGTTGCCCTTCATATCATTGAGGGCAACGTTCACGATCGTTGTATCAACAATCTCCAGCAGTGCGCACACAATACAGGTAAGTGTAATGATAACACGGCGTGAACCATATTCTATCAGTGAATCTGTTTGTAGCATAAAAAATATTCAGGTTACCCGTTGGGGCACATTCAAATCCAAACCGGTTATTAATCCAGGTGAACATCAACTTTCACGTTCATACCCGGACGCAATTTCTTAACTAGTGAGTCCTGGGGATTGGTAAACTCAATCCGCACCGGTAAACGTTGTACCACTTTCACGAAGTTGCCACTGGCATTATCGGGAGGAAGTAATGCGAATGTAGCTCCGGTTGCGGGTGAAAAGGATGCAACCGTAGCATCAAAGCGGTGGTCGTCCAACGCATCCACTGCAATAACCACTTTCTGACCAACTTTCATTTTAGCCAGTTGCGTTTCCTTGAAGTTTGCAACTACCCATACCAGGTTACTGTGAACCACACTGAACAATGCCTGTCCTGCCTGTACATACTGGCCGGTCTGCACGTTCACCCTCGAAACCAATCCATCATCGGGTGCGGTAATAATTGTGTAAGACAAATTCAACCTCGCAGCATCCACATCCACCTGGCGTTGTTTGATGGTCGCATCTGCCACACTGATCTGCGAGGAAGTAGCCGTACTTTGCGAAGCAACCGCATTGGTTTGTTCCGCTGCCTGGTTCTTTTGCTGCTGCAGGATCAGTAATTGTTTCTCGGCCGTTTGTTTTGCTGCTTCGGCCTGTTCAAACTGTTGCTGCGTAATGGAATGATCCTTTATCAGGTTAGCATACCGATCGTAGTCCTGGCTTGCTCTCCACAACGTAACCCTTGCCTGTTCAATCTGTGCGTCGATTGTTCCCACTGATGCCCTCGATGTGGCAATATTGGCAATTGCTGCCGAACTGGTTGCCCTTGCACTGCCGAGTGAACTCTGTGCGATCTGGAGAGCGGCCTCTGCCTGTTCCACCTTTATCTGGTAATCACGGTTATCCAGTACCAATAAAGTGTCTCCTTTTTTTACCTGCTGGTTATCCTTTACCCGTACTTCAAGCACATAACCTGCCACACGTGGGATTACCGGACTGATGTCGGCACTGATCTGCGCATCATCCGTGTCTTCATGATGCTGTCCATGTTCGTATTTTGAAATCCCGAACCATGCACCTCCGACTACCAGCAGGATAAGGATGATAAGGAAAACCGGGTTCCGCTTCTTCGGAGCAGGAATTGTTGTTGCTTCTGTTTCTCTAACTGTCGTTGCCATCTTTATTTATTTGTTCAGTGGTTTAATTTATTGAACCGGTAAACCGGCTGTCTGTAATAATTTATCGTAAGCGACAACCGCATCGGCTTTCGCAAAAACATAATTCAGTTTAGCCTGCAGCTGTGCCACATCTGCATCAAGCAGGTCGGTGGTTGTTGCAAGGCTGTTATCATATTTATTCTTCGTGATCCGGTAGTTTTCCTCCGCCTGTTCAACCGCTTTTGAATACACGTCGATCTTCTTGCGGCTACTCATCAGGTTGAGGTAACGCTGGTTTACTTCAAGTACTACCTTATCACTGACGATCGCTTCCGTTTGTATGATCTGCCGGCTTCTTGCTTCCGCCTGATTGATCTTTGCCTTACTTTTCCACAACGATGCGATATCATACTTTACACCAACACCCACATTGACAGCATTGGTTATTGTCAGCACCTTCGGAACATACGCGGCTACATAACCACCGGTCAGGGCCAGGCTTGGATACTTATCTGCTTTGGCAATCTTTACTCCCGTTTCGGTTGCTTTGCGCTGGAGGGATAGTGAGCTGATATCCTTACGACCCTTCAGGGCAGACTGCACATATTCTTCCAGTGCCATCACATTTGCCGGCGCTTCCGTTATTGAAGAGTCAGTTACCAGGATGGTACCGGTGGGCAGGCCAAGCATCAGGTTCATATTTACATTCGCCAGCTCCCAGTTATTCTGCACATCAAGCAGGGTGAGTTCTGTATTGGACGACTGCAACTCTGCTTTCAGCAATTCATTTCTTGCCAGTAATCCGTTCTTTTCCAGGTTACGGAAATCCTTTACACGTTGCTCCGACTGTGCCAGGTTTTCTTTTACCAGTTCCACCGCCGATCTTGATTTGTACAGATTGATATAGGCTTCAATCGTGTTCTGGATCACTTCCTCTTTCTGGAATTCGGCATCAAGCTTCGATGCCTCTGCCAGGTAACGGGATGATTCAATACCATACCGGATTTTACCACCTGCATAAATAGGAAGTGACATGTTCACGAGGCCATACATGGCCTGCGAAACCTTTGGCATACTTGAAGGTTCTGAAGGGGTGCCTCCGTTATTGTCATTCCTTGCTTTAATATCGACGTTGGCACTGTTCAATCGCAGGTACGAACCAGAAGCGGTAGCTCCGGGAAGTTTGTTCTGCACGGCTTCCTTTAATGCAGCCGTTGCCTCGTCAATTTTTGCGGCACTGTTCTTTAATTCATGGCTGTTACTGATGCTGAGATCTATTGCCTCACGTAATGACAGCGCCCTGGTTTCCTGTGCCGGACCAGCCTGTTGTGCCTGGCCTGCGAACCCGGCGGCCATCAGCACGATGGCCAGGAGTAGTTGCTTAATTCTCATTTGAAAGTATTGCTTTAAATATTGCTTTGATGTGTAGTGTGAGTTTTTCCTTAAGGTGTTCGCGGAATTCGTCTTCGCTCAGGTGCTGCAGGTTGTTAGCCTCCCGGTAGTAGTACTGGGTAGATACAACATGGCCGACGGTGCCCACAAGGCTGGCCATTAAAAGGCTTATCTCAACATTGGGCCGGAACACACCTTTCTCCTGTCCTTCGGCGATCAGTGTCCGCACCAGCTCGCTGTTGACCTTCTTCATTTTGGTAAGATGGGCTGTAATCAGGCTGTTGCTGTTCATCATCTGTTCGCGGATCATGATCCTGTGAAAACATTGCTGGGTAAGTAATTTGTCGATATACTGATCCACCAGGGTAAAGAGTTTTTCCATTGGCTCCAGTTCCTTGTTGCGGATCAATGATGCCAGCCTGAGCGTAAAAAATGAACTCCGGTAAGTAAACATCGCTTCCATCAGTTTTTCCTTTGAGCCAAAATAATAACTGATCATAGCGAGATTAACTCCGGCAGTTTCGGCGATATCCCTCACGGATGTGCCTTCAAAACCGCGGTCAGCGAAATGAACCTCCGCTGCTTCCATGATCTTCACCTGTTTTTCGTTAAAATCTGCCATTTAAATTCTTTTACGGTGCAAATTTAAACAGATGTTTGATTTAAACAAACGTTTAATTAAAAAATTTATGGGGATTTTTTGTGTTTTGTCATAATTGTGCAAGAAATAGCCTGAAAATCCAGGGCAGGGAAAAACCGGCCATGGGCCGGATGTATCAGGAAATGAGCCGTTTGAGGGGTTCTTCGTGCTGTATAAAAAGGCGGATTGCGCAGTCCGCAATTGTCCGCTAAAGGAGTTCTTCCGATTTTTGAAGTAACAGTAACCTTCGTTTATCGCCCACCACCCAGACTATATCACCGGGTTTGATTACATAAGAGGAGTCAGGGTTAACCAGGCGGCCGTCCTCATTTTCTACTCCTACCACAATGCCATGGATTTTTTCCCTGATTTCCCCTTCCCGTATATTTTTATTGGTGAAGCTGGATTTTTCCGTGATCTTAAAATGTTCGAGCACCACTTCAGGCGCCTTCTTCCTGGAGGTGGCCACACGCTCGGCTTCCATATCTTTCCTGAACTGATCAAGCTGGTTATCGGTACCAATCATAAACAATACATCGCCGGGAAAAATCCTTTGTCCGCGTTTGGGTGTATTGATAACGGCATTTCCGCGCTCAATGATTGCGATGTTGATCCCGTATTTTTCACGCCAGGCTAATTCACGTAAAGTTTTTCCGATGCCCGGCATATCGGCAGATACCTCGAACTCGGCCATATGCGCATCCCATGGCGCAAGCATCTCCTTTTTTCCTTTCAGCTCTTCCCGTTCGTTGTAGTTGGCGAGAAAACGAGTCCGGATCCGCGCATATAAAAACTGGATCTTCGTTGAAAATATTATCAGCAAAATAAGAATACCAACGGTTACATAGATCGCTATCTGGGGTGTAAAGAATCGGTCAAGCATAAATCCAATAAGCACGATGGCAATGGCCGTCCGGAATAACTGGAACAATAACATACCCGTCCGGTATTTATTCTGCTGCACAAATTTTTCAGCAAGGTCTCTCCTGTGTTGCTTAAGCGCAAGCGACCATAAAAATGGCGCCATGATCAGTAATGCACCGATAGCCCCGATAATGGTAGCCCAGGTATTGTCGCCCAGTTTATTCCTGGTAAAGGGCAACAGGTAATAGGACGACAGCAAAACGATTGCAGCACTGATAACCGATACCAGCACCGTATTAACCATCCCGTCGCGAACATATACCTGCCAGTCGGTCGTATTAGAAATTGTCTGCGCCTTGCTGCTGTACCTGTTGATAGCATTTTTGAAACGCGTGGGAAGCCGCCGTTCCAGTAATCCATAAAATGCCTCCGATCCGCGGATCATATAGGGTGAAGTAAAAGTTGTTATCGCAGAAACCGCTACCGCTATGGGATACAGGAAATCACTGGTGACTTTTAATGTAAGTCCAAGTGTTGCTATAATAAAGGAGAACTCACCGATCTGGGAAAGACTCATACCAGCCTGCACTGCCGACTTCAATGGCTGCCCCGAAATAAGTGCACCTACCGTGGTACTGAATGATTGTCCCAATATCGTGACCACACTAATAATCAATACCGGCCACGCATACTGCACCAGCATCCCCGGATCGAACATCATCCCTACCGATACAAAAAACACTGCACCAAAAAGATCCTTGACTGGTTTCACCAGGTGTTCAATCTTTTCTGCATAGATTGTTTCGGCAAGGATAGAGCCCATGATAAACGCACCAAGCGCAGGGGAGAAACCAACAATTGTAGCCAGCCATACCATCAGGAAACAAAGTGAAAGCGAAGTGATAAGCAACATTTCATCATTCATGAAACGCCTTGCCTTTCGCAGGAAGGTGGGAAGGAAAAAAATCCCCGAGATAAACCACAGTACCAGGAAGAAAACGAGTTTTGCTACCGACATCAGCATTTCCCATCCGGCAAACTGCGCGCTCACGGCCAGTGTTGAAAGTACTACCATGAGTACAATTGCCACCAGGTCCTCCACAATTAGGATCCCGAAAACAAGGCTCGCAAATTTGTGGCCTTTCACCCCAAGTTCATCAAACGCCCGGATGATAATAGTGGTAGAGGATATACATAACATACCTCCAAGAAACATACTGTCGATCCGCGACCAGCCCAGCATTGTTCCCACCGCATATCCAACAACCAGCATAAAGATGACTTCCACCAATGCAGTTACGGAGGCGGGGGTGCCTACCTTCAATAATTTTTTAAAACTGAATTCCAGTCCAAGGCTGAACAAAAGGAATATAACACCCATTTCTGCCCATACGCTTATATTATCCGTTTCTACAATAGTAGGAAGCAAATTGAAGTGGGGACCAACCAGGAAACCAGCAATGAGGTAACCCAGTACCAGCGGCTGTTTCAGCCATTTGAATAATATGGTGATGATGGCAGCGGCGCCAAGTATAAGACCAAGATCCGTTATAAGATGAGGTAAATGAATCATTTCAAATCCGTTTAATCCGAAAAAATCCTGTCACAGCTGCCAGCAGCCGACACAGTTGCCTGTTCGTTCTCTGAATGAAATTCTACCAGAGATAAAAAAAATGGGAACAGATGATGAAAATGATCCTCTGGCAGCGGTAATAAAATTCCACTTGCCCATGGTGCCGAAGATAGGAAAAAAACCCCTGCTGATCAACGCTGGCTGGCAATAAGCAGGTTCAGATCAGTATACTTCAGATCAAAACGTTCACTAAGATAAAAATTGGTAAGAGATCCTTTGAAAAGATAAATGCCACTACGCAGATGAATGCGATGCCACACCAGTTTTTCAAAACCACCTTCCTCTGCAGCTTCAAGTAACAGGGGCATCAATACATTACTGATGGCCTGTGAAGCTGTTCTTGAAAAACCCGAAGGAATATTCGGCACACAATAATGGATGACGCCGTATTTCAGGAAAACCGGATGTTCATGTGAGGTAATCTCGGAGGTTTCGAAACAACCGCCGCGGTCAATGCTGACATCAATAACCACCGAACCAGGCCGCATATTGCTGACCATTTCTTCGGTGACTACCATGGGGGTACGACCCGTTTCTGAAGCAAGCGCACCCACCGCCACCTCGCAGGTCTTGAGTTGTTTGGCAAGCATCCTTGGTTCAATCACCGATGTCCACAGCCGGTGACCAATATTATTCTGCAAACGCTTTAGCCGGTAAACACTGTTGTCGAATACCTTCACAGATGCGCCCAATGCCAGTGCGGCGCGCGCTGCATATTCCCCCACAATGCCTGCCCCGATAATGATAACCTTGGTTGGTGCAATACCTGAGATCCCACCCAGCAATACCCCTTTACCATGATTGGCCGAACCCAGGTATTGAGCCGCGATCAGCATCACCGCACTACCCGCAATCTCACTCATTGATCGTACGATCGGGTATGAGTCACTATCGTCTTTGAGGTTTTCAAATGAAATGGCGGTGATTCTTTTTTCCATCATGCTCTCCAGGATGGAAGCCTTAAGTACGGAGAGATGGATGGGTGAAATAATGATCTGACCCATCTGTAACAGCGGCAGGTCTTCATCAATCACCGGGGCACTCTTTACCAGGATAGGAGCCTGAAAAACCTGCTCGCGTTCATATACGATTTTGGCACCTGCTTCACTGTAATCCTTGTCGCGAAAATGGGAAGCATCACCGGCATTGTGTTCAATCATTACCTGGTGTCCGTTACTTACCAGCACACTTACTGCATCCGGAGTTAGTGCGATCCGGTTTTCCTGGAAAGCGATTTCCTTGGGAATCCCGATCAGCATCCCTTGTGCCTTGGGCTTTATATCCAGCGTTTCTTCTAATGTTTCGTAGCTGAATGATGTGCTTATCCTTGGTTTCTGCTGGCTCATGGAGTTGATTACGGCCGGTACAGGCCGCTTTCAAAAGTACTTAATTCCTTTCTATTTGAAGCCGCCGGGTGACCGAATCCATGATTTGAATGGAGACCTGCGCGGTTTCCTCAGGAAAAATACCGGGGGCCCGGTCGGGCCATTCAACAAAGCATGGATCACCACTATAAAAACATTCCTCTACTCCCGCCTGGATTGCTTCTTCGGCCGACTTCAACCTGTACAGGTCCAGATGGTAGATACGACCAGCTTCGCCTTCTTTATTAAACACATATTCATTGATGATGGAAAACGTAGGACTTCCCATTCCTTCCATTACTCCCTTCTCCCGGCAAATAGCCTGGATCAGGGTGGTCTTCCCCACACCCATCCCGCCATGGAAGGCAAATACCGTTGCGTCGCCCGCATTTTTCCAGAACCATTGGGCGGCCTGCTGCAGCTGCCCCAGGGTGAAATCAAATTGCATCGCCCAAAGTTATCGGCACAAAGGTTCAACCCCGCAAATCCGGGTGGGTTTTTAACCAAATGCTTACTAAACGCACCCTGGTTTCAAAATGAAACCTTATTTAGCAACGATGTTGCCAAGAAACAGGTTTAAAACACCAGGTACCGGTGTTTAGCCATTTACCTTTACAACCAGATCGCCCGCGCGTTGTTATTAATGTAGATCATTATGGAAAAAACCCAATGGAAAGTAGAAGGGATGGATTGCACCAACTGTGCACTGACCATCCGTAAGTACCTCGAAAAACAGGGACTAAGTGACGTGCGCGTAAACTTCGGTACAGGCGATGTAAGCTTCGACCGGAATGATACCTTGCAGACAGAACCCCTGTCGAAAGGACTAAAAGACCTGGGTTATACCGTGCTGGCCGATGGCAACGGACACCAGCACGAACATCATTCTGCCGGTTTCTTCACCACACATCTTCAACGTTTCTGGTTCTGTCTGCCATTTACCCTTCTTTTAACGTTGCATATGATCCCGGGTGTGGAGATCCACTGGCTGATGAATCCCCTGGTTCAACTGGGACTTACCATCCCCGTATTTATTGTTGGTATGGCATTTTTTGGCGCCAGCGCCTGGAAAAGCCTGCGTAATGGAATTCCCAACATGAACCTGCTGGTGGCAATCGGCGCAGCCGCTGCTTTTGTGTACAGTCTCTATGGAACCTTCACCGGCCAGGCAGCCGATTATATGTTTTATGAAACCACGGCCACCATCATTACACTGGTATTCCTTGGAAATTATATGGAAGACGCTTCGGTTGCTTCCACCCAGAAGGCATTGAATAAACTGGTGAAATCGCAAAAGGTCATGGCAAACATGATCGGTTACGACGAACATCATCAGGAAAATATTTTCAGTGTGGAAAGTGATACACTGCGTTCGGGCGACCTGATACTTATCCGTACCGGCGAACAGGTGCCGGCGGATTGTAAGATTCTCTGGGGTGATGCTGAAGTGAATGAAGCCGTGATCACCGGTGAAAGTATTCCCGTTCCCAAAACAAAAAAAGATCTGCTGATCGGTGGCAGTATCCTGGCCAATGGACAGGTCAAGGCACAGGTCACCGCCGCCGGTAATGATACCGTGATCGCGGGGATCATCAACCTTGTGCGCCAGGCGCAGGGTGAAAAACCACCTGTGCAGCAACTGGCCGACCGGATCAGTGCCATCTTTGTACCCATTGTACTTGGCCTCGCGCTGCTTACCCTTATCGGTAACTGGATCTGGCTCGGCGATTTCACACCCGCACTGATGCGGAGTATCGCAGTACTGGTGATTGCCTGTCCCTGTGCCATGGGAATCGCTACTCCTGCTGCAATTGCCGTTGGACTTGGCCGCGCTGCCCGAAACGGGATCCTCTTTCGCAATGCCACCAGTCTTGAACTTTTTAAAGATATCCGGCAGGTATTTTTTGATAAGACCGGTACACTGACCACAGGTAAATTCAAGATCTCCACTTATAAAATTTTCGGCGATCTTTCCGATGCCGAATTCAGGAATGCTGTTTATTCCCTTGAAAAATATTCTACCCATCCCATTGCAAAAAGTATCAGCACTGCCTGGAAAACCAAGGACGAAATCCGCTGGCAGAATATGGAAGAAGTAAAAGGTGAAGGAATGGTGGCCCGCGATCGTAATGGTAATAGCTGGAAAGCCGTTTCCTTCCGTGGAGCTGCTGGTCTTACCAGCGATGATACCCATAATGTTTACATTATAAAAAATGATACACTTGCCGGATGGATCGATGTGCAGGACCAGATCAGGCCCGAAGCAAAACTGGTAGTGTCGTACCTGCATAGCAAGGGAATCAAGACCGTATTGTTAAGTGGCGACCGCCAGGCAAAGGCCGACCAGCTTGCACGCGAAGCCGGCATCGATGAAGTGATTGCTGAACAAACACCTGAGCAAAAATTAAAGATCATTGGCGACCGTAATGCATTTGTTCCTTCCGTAATGGTGGGTGATGGAATCAATGACGCACCTGCCCTGGCCAAGGCCAGTATCGGCGTTTCCATGAGTGATGCTTCACAAATGGCCATGCAGACAGCACAGGTGGTGCTGATGAATAACGGACTTAAAAACCTTCCCATGGCGCTTGGATTGGGAAGACATACCTATATTACAATCAAACAAAATCTCTTCTGGGCCTTCGCCTATAATGTTGTTGCGATTCCTGTGGCCGCGCTGGGATTTTTACACCCGGGCTTTGCAGCACTTGTTATGGGATTGAGTGATGTGGTGCTGGCAATCAACTCGGGAAGACTTTATATCAAGAAGGTTGTTTGATTTGAGAGATCTCCATCAAATATTAAAGGACAACTGGGGGTACGATGAGTACCGGCCCATGCAGGAAGATATTATCCGTTCCGTACTGGAGGGTAATGATACACTTGCCATTCTTCCTACAGGAGGTGGCAAGTCTATTTGTTACCAGGTTCCGGGTCTTGCCATGGAAGGCACCTGCCTGGTGATCTCTCCACTTATCGCGTTGATGAAGGACCAGGTGGAAGGTCTTCGTAAAAGGAATATCACCGCACTGTCAATCTATTCCGGAATGAACCGCAAGGAACTGATCAATACCCTTACTGTTGCTACAGAGAGTAATTGCAAATTCCTTTTCGTATCTCCTGAAAGGCTGGAGACATCGCTGTTTAAGGAATACCTGCCCGGTATGCATATCAACCTTATTGCGGTGGATGAAGCGCATTGCATCAGCCAGTGGGGTTATGATTTCCGTCCACCTTATCTGCGCATTGCTGCACTGCGGTCAGAGCTTCCCGGTGTTCCGGTGCTGGCGCTCACTGCATCTGCCACACCAGAAGTGCAGGATGATATTATGGACAGGCTGGATGAAGTGGTGACTGATTTTTCCACTATCAGGGAAGCAAGGCCGGTGAAGGTGAAGAGAAGAAATACCTGGAAAGAATTCAGGCAATCATTTGAACGGCCCAATTTATCGTACAGTGTTTTCCAGGTTGATTCAAGGATTAACAAGATCCTTGAAATACTGACCAAGGTTCCAGGTACGGCAATCGTGTATTGCAAGAGCCGGCGGCGGACGCAGGAATTAAGTGAACTGATGACGATGAAAGGTTTGTCCTGCGATTTTTATCATGCCGGCCTTTCGCAGGAACAGCGAAATAAAAAACAGGAGGACTGGATCGCCGGGCGCACCCGGGTGATTGTTTGTACCAATGCCTTTGGTATGGGTATCGATAAACCGGATGTAAGGGTGGTCATCCATGCAGACGTACCTGATTGCCTGGAGAACTATTACCAGGAGGCGGGTCGTGGTGGAAGGGACGGGAAAAAATCATATGCTGTTCTTTTATATGGTGAGCCCGACCTGAATGAACTGGAAGAGTCGGTCCAGGTAAGGTTTCCCTCGGAGGCCACGCTGCGTAAGGTTTATCAGTCGGTGGCCAATTACCTGCAGATCCCCGCAGGATTGGGAGAAGGCACCTACTACGATTTTGAAATGAACGACTTTGTCAAAAAATTTAAACTCGAAGGGCTTGCTACGTTATATGCACTGAAGGCGCTTGAACAGGAAGGCTGGTTATCGTTTAATGAACAAGTCTTCCAGCCGGGTGTGGTGCAATTCAACGCAACAAAAGATTACCTGTATGAATATGAGTTATCCCATCCCCGGCATGAATTATTGATTAAAACGTTACTCCGTGCTTACTCGGGAATTTTTGATTTTCCGGTCTTCATTTCCGAAATGGTACTTGCTCAGATGATGCGTTACGATGTGGAAGAAGTAAAACAACTGCTGCGTGAACTGGCAGGTGCAAGGATTATCGAATACCATCCCAAAAAAGATACTCCGCAACTTTTAATGATCCGTAACCGGCAACGAACTGATGAGTTGCCATTGAATATGGCTGCAATAAAATTGCGTAAGGAAAAATACCAGCGAAGGCTGAAGAATATGCTGGAGTTTGTGCGTGAAGGGACCCAATGCCGAAGTAAGGTAATCGGGATTTATTTTGGCGATAAGTCTATAGGCGAATGTGGTGTATGCGACAACTGCCTGAAGAAAAAATCAAAATCATTATCTGTCGCAGAGTTTGAACGAATCAGGATACAGCTTTTATCAGTTATCGGGAAAAACAATGTTAATGTAACGCAACTGGTTTCTTCAATGCCGGAATTTAAAAAGGAAAAAATCCTGGAAGTCCTTTTATTCCTTGAATCTGAAAACCAGATCCTGAACAACAATGGAATTTTAAAACCAGGAGTTAATAATAATTTATAAACTTCTTTCCGCGCCCGAATAAATTTCCTTTGAATGATCCTTCCCCTTAATCATATGGCCCTGGAAAGATCTTTCCATTTAATTCCTTCCAATACTTCGCCGTTTTTCCCCAGTTGAAGGATAGCAGCCCAGGGTTCTTTGTCGTTTGAGTCAGCAGCTTTTTTTATTAAACTATCGCCGCCGGCTCCGCCCACCGAGGCCCAATGCGCCAAGTAATGACCTTACCAGCGTGTTACCCGCAGTGCGTGTTATACTTCTCACTACGGGATCATCAAAGATTGTCTTTTCTTTTTTTGACGACTCCCTGGTTTGTTTTTCTTCAGCTTTGACGGACTTCTCTTTCTCCGAAACCCTTGCTGCCTCCTGCAGTTTTTCGTTCAGCATTTCATACGCACTTTCAGAATCCACCGTTTGGTTGTATTTACCACTGATCTTCGATCCGGCTGCAACAGACCTGATCTCTTCTGCCGAAAGGATATCCATCCTGCTTTTTGGAGAACCCATCATACAATGTACCAATGGTGCGGGTGAACCTTTTTCATTGAGTGCCGTGACCAGCGCTTCACCGATTCCCAATTGTGTTAGCAGGTCTTCCGTTTTATAAAATTCCGTTTCCGGATAATTTTCTGCAGTCTGCCTGATCATCTTCCTGTCGGCAGCAGTGAAAGCACGAAGTGAATGCTGGATTTTCAGTCCCAACTGTGCCAGTACCGCCGGCGGGATATCGGTCGGGTTTTGGGTACAGAAATAAATCCCGATCCCCTTGGAACGGATCAGCCGGATAATGGTTTCAATCTGGTCGAGCAGGGGCTTGCTGGCCTCATTAAAAATTAGATGGGCCTCATCAATAAACATCACGAGTTTGGGTTTATCCAGATCCCCTTCTTCCGGACTGCTGGCATATAACTCCGCCAGCATTTGCAGCATAAACGTGGAAAACAATTTGGGCCGGTCCTGCAGGTCAGGCACACGCAGGATAGAGATGATCCCGCGACCATCATCACTGATCCGGAGCAGGTCATCCACTTCAAAACTTTTCTCCCCGAAAAATCCCTCTGCTCCCTGTTGCTGGAGTTCGATGGCTTTACGAAGGATGGTCCCCGTTGAACTGGTCGAGATCTTTCCATATTCCTTTTCCAGTTCCTTCTTTCCCTCATTGCCGGAATACTGGAGCACTTTAATAAAATCCTTCAGGTCCAGTAGCGGCATCTGGTGATCATCGCAATACTTGAAAAGGACAGACACCAGTCCGCCCTGAGTATCATTGAGCCCCAGGATCCTTGACAGCAACACCGGACCGAATTCCGATACCGTTGCGCGGAGATGTACACCTTCCCCATCATTCAGGGTAAGCAGCTCCACCGGGTATGCCGATGGTTTATATTCCAGGTTCAGCAGTTTATATCGTTCGATGATCTTGTCATTGGCCGTTCCCGGGGCAGCAAGCCCACTCAGGTCGCCCTTTATATCGAGCAATAACACCGGGATGCTGGCATCACTCAAACCCTCTGCCAGTACCTGTAACGTCTTGGTCTTCCCCGTTCCTGTGGCACCCGCAATGAGGCCATGCCGGTTGAGTGTCCGGTAGGGAATATTGATCACCGCTTCCGGTACTACCTTACCGTCGAGCATACCGCAACCAAGCTGGTAGCACTCGCCTTTAAATGTATAACCGGCCCTGATTTTTTCGATGAAGGATGTTTCCGTTGCCATAATTGCCGTAAGATAAAAAAACAATTGGCACGCCGGATATCAGTCGCGGGAATATGGATATTTGCGGCAAACCCCTTTTCGGGTACTCTTAACAAATAATTATTTACCTTACTCCCTCTTTGGAAGGCCCATTATATTTATTGTCCAACAGAATCAAACTTATAAACACATGGAATCGAAGAAACCAAAAATCTTGTTGTGCGAAGATGATCCCAATCTCGGAAGCGTGCTGAAGAACTATCTTGAATTGAATGATTATGATGTGACGCTGGAAAGGGATGGCCGTCTGGGTCTCGCAGCATTCCAACGCGAAAAATTTGAGCTTTGCCTGCTTGATGTTATGATGCCGAATATGGATGGCTTTACACTTGCGGAAGAAATACGGGACGTTGATCCTGATATACCTCTCTTTTTCCTGAGTGCAAAAACCATGAAGGACGATATCATCCAGGGGTATAAACTCGGCGCCGATGATTATATCACCAAACCATTCGACAGCGAAGTATTGTTGTTAAAGATCAAGGCGATCCTTAAAAGGAATGAAGAGATCAACAAAGAAACAGAGAACCGCGAATTCAGCCTGTCTACCTATCATTTCAATCCCAAACTCCGCCAGCTGATCCATAACGATATCACACAGACATTATCGCCAAAGGAAAATGAGTTGCTTAAAATGCTGGCCGAACACCTGAACGACCTGCTCCCAAGGGAACAGGCGTTGAAAAAAATCTGGGGCAGTGATACTTATTTTAACGGCCGCAGTATGGATGTGTATATCGCCAAACTCAGGAAATACCTGAAAGACGATCCAAAGATCGAGATCGTTAATATCCATGGAAACGGCTTCCGTCTGGTAGTACAATAAAACTGATCTGAATATATCAAGCGATCCATCGGGATCGCTTTTTTTATGCCTTTACATTATAATCTGGTCTTACCAAAGTTGCGCCTGTGGCCCATCGGGGCCTTTTTGTTTACCAAGGTGTGCATAGGCCTTGGCAGTGACTTCACGGCCACGGGGTGTACGCTGCATAAATCCTTCCTGGATCAGGAACGGCTCATATACTTCCTCCAGTGTACCGGCTTCCTCCCCAACAGCTGTAGCAATGGTGGTAATTCCCACCGGACCACCCTTGAATTTTTCAATGATGGTCATCAGGATCCGGTTATCCATATCATCCAGTCCATGTTCATCAACATTGAGTGCCTTGAGTGCATGTTGTGTAATAACGAGGTCAATGGCACCATCGTTTAATACCTGTGCAAAATCACGTACCCGCCGCAACAGGCCATTGGCGATGCGGGGTGTACCGCGGCTCCGCCTTCCTATTTCTGCAACTGCATCGGTGGTAATAGATGTGCCGAGAATACCGGCTGCGCGTTTGATAATGCTGTTTAATACATCGGAGGTATAGTATTCAAGCCGCGACTTGATAGCAAACCTGGAAAGCAACGGTGCAGTCAGCAAACCGCTTCTCGTGGTGGCACCAATAAGTGTAAACGGATTAAGCGATAACTGGATGCTTCTTGCATTGGGTCCGGAATCGATCATGATATCGATCTTATAATCTTCCATTGCCGCATACAGGTATTCTTCCACAACCGTACTCAGCCGGTGAATCTCATCAATAAACAGTACATCATTTGGTTCCAGGCCGGTAAGTAATCCGGCAAGGTCGGCCGGTTTCTCTATAACCGGACCGGATGTCTCCCGGATATTTACTCCCAGTTCATTTGCCACGATGCGCGACAATGTTGTTTTTCCCAATCCGGGAGGTCCGTGAAACAAAACATGGTCGAGTGCTTCACCGCGGATTTTTGCTGCACGGATAAAAATCTGCAGGTTCTCGATCAGCTGGGGCTGACCGGCAAACTCACTGATCTGGGCCGGACGGATATTATTTTCAAACTCCCTGTCGGCCTGCGTAAGTGATGATTTTTCTTTATTAAGATTGGGATTGTCCATAATTTTTATTTCTTGATCAGCAACATGCCACCAAGGATCAGTACTACTCCAAGGATCTTTTCAAAGTTAATTGTACGAACCTCCGAGCCAAATAATCCATAGTGATCAATGAAGAGGGAAATCAGCAACTGCCCGCTTACCACCAGTGAAAAGGTGAGTGCAATACCCTGCTTCTGGTTGACCCAGGTGATAAATCCAACGAAAATGGCGCCCAGCAAGCCTCCTATCCAGATCCACCAGGGACTGGCATGGGTATTCTTAAGTTGTGCCACCGCTGAGTAGTTAGCGGCAATATTAAAAAAAACCAGGAACACCAGTCCCACCACAAAACTCATCATCGACCCCATCATGGGGCCGCCGATCTGTCGCCCCAGTTTGCTGTTGAGGATCGCCTGCATCGGCAGGAGTGCGCCTGCACACAACGTACAAATCATCATCATGTACTTCATGGAATCTGTTTATAGGTTCCGGCAAAGTTACGGGGAAATATACCTGTTCATTTTTAAGATGAGGTCGGGCTGTGGCGAGTTACGCATCCAGATTTCTTTTTCTGAAAAACGGCATACACCGGGATAGTCACCTTTCCGGTCTCCGGGATCGGTTATAATCTGGAAATGCAGGTGCGGAGGCCAGTTCCCGTTTTCTGCCGGAATTCCAAACCGCGCGAATTCCCTGCCCGGCGGAAGGATAAGACCCGGTTCCAGTCCCAAGAGCGAATCAGCACTGAGATGTCCGTACAACGTAAAAAACCTCACTTCGTCGAGCTCGTGTTGGAGAATGATGGTAGCACCGTAATCGCCTGATGTATTATTGTTGGCCCAGCTATGTACCATGGCCGGAAGTGCAGTACTGACGGGAGTTCCGGCCTGTCCCCAGATATCCGTACCAAGATGCAGCCTCCGGGGTTCATCGGCTGCGCCGGCATCAAACAAACTGCTCCGCGAATAAATCTTACGTAATTCGCCATATCCACCAATGCCATACCGTGCACCGGCATCTCTTAGCTGTTTGTCGATGTAATCTTCAAACAGACTAATATTATTCAGCAGCTCTTCTGTGAGTGAGTGGTTGTTGCTGGTGAAATCCAGCGTAATAAGTTTTTCCTCCTCCGGGTTAAAGGGAACCACCGGCAGGAATGACGGTCCATACTTTAATAAAACTTTCAGGTAGGGGTTTGTCATTTTTTTAAGGAAAGCCTTGTTAGCACTGCAAAATGGTCTGAAGCAAATCGTCCATCCCATGACTCTGAAATGGTGGCATGGCTCTTCACTTTCCAGTCGCCTTTGATAAATATATAATCAATGGGTGAATCATGCACCTCCTTTGATTGAAAACCATTAAACGTCCCGGTGGGACCATAATGACCAGTGGCGGACAGTTCCCTGCTATCGGTAAGTCGAAGCGGATTGTTTTTATCAACGATTACGCGGATGGGCTCATCTTCGGGTCTCGCATTAAAATCACCTGTGATAACCGAAGCAGTATTGCCCGCTATTTTATTCACCTGTTCCAGTAACAACTTCGCACTTTCCCTTCTTGCCTCCTTACCGATATGATCAAAATGGGTATTGAACGCAAAAAATATTTTCCCGTTTTTCTTCTCCCTGAACTTACTCCAGGTTACCATCCTGGTGATCTGCGCATCCCAACCAAGGCTGCCGGGAATATCAGGTGTTTTTGATAACCAGAACATCCCCGATTGCAATGCCACCAGCGTTGTTGTATCGTAGAAAATTGCAGAGGCCTCTCCTTTATCGGTGCCATTGTCCCTGCCACCACCGATCGACCGGTATCCCGGCAGTTTAGTACGGAGATCAATCATCTGCTCGGGCCGGGCTTCCTGAACCCCAAGCAGGTCGACCTGGTGGTACAAAACCTGCGATACAACCTTGTCGATCCGGTGTGGCCATGCATTAAGGCTATCGGATGCAACATTCAACCGGATATTAAAGGTCATTATATTCAGACCCTGGGAATTACCAATCTTAACTAAAGCAACCAGAAAAAAGAAGAGAACAATACGTTTCATGTGAGGGATTTTTCGGATTTACATATCAGATCACTACGTTGATCATTTTATTCTTTACAAAAATTATTTTCTTCGGTGTATTACCATCGAGCCATTTCTGCACCACTTCATTTGCCAGTACCATTTCATCAACCATGGCCTGTGTAGCGTCCAGTGAAACAACCATGGTGGTGCGCAGTTTACCATTGACCGACACCGGGTATTCCTTTGTACTCTCTGCTACCAGTGATGGTTCAAATACCGGGTAAGGCGCGTCCAGTGCGGATCCTGCATTTCCCAGCTTTTGCCAGAGTTCCTCAGCGATATGGGGAGCATATGGCACCAGCAGCACCAGGATTTTTTCCAGGATCTCTTTTTTGTGGCAATCCAGGTCAGCCAGTTCATTCACCGCGATCATGAATCCGCTTACTGCAGTATTGAAACTGAAACGTTCGGTATCATTTTCGATCCGGCGGATTGTCTGGTGCAGGACCTTCAATTCAGCGGCAGTTGCTTTATCGTTATTCCAAACCTGTCCCCTTACTTCGTCATAAAACAGCCGCCAGAATTTTTTAAGGAAACGATGTACGCCTTCAATTCCTTTTGTGTCCCAGGGTTTGCTCATCTCCACTGGTCCAAGGAACATTTCATACATGCGGAAGGTATCGGCACCATAACGGGCAACCAGTTGATCCGGGTTGACAGTATTAAACTTGCTCTTCGACATCTTTTCTACTTCAATGCCACAGAGATATTTTTCGTCTTCCAGGATAAATCCGGCATCGGCATATTCAGGACGCCATTTACGAAATGCGTCCATATCCAGTTCCACTCCGTCTACCAGGTTAACATCAACATGTATCTGGTCGGTATCGTAATTGTTTTTCAATCCGGCAGAAACAAATTGATTGGTCCCCTTAATGCGGTACACAAAACGGCTGCTGCCCTGGATCATTCCCTGGTTGACCAGTTTTTTAAACGGTTCATCAAAACCAATATAACCCAGGTCAAACAGGATCTTGGTCCACATCCGGCTATACAATAAATGTCCCACGGCATGTTCGGTACCGCCGATATAAACATCCACCTGGTTCCAGTAATCGGAGATGCTCCGTTCACAAAACGAGGTTTCATTAAACGGATCCATATAACGGAGAAAATACCAGCTGCTTCCTGCATAACCGGGCATGGTATTGGTCTCCAGGTGACGCGATGTCCATTCCGGCAGATTGGCCAGAGGGCCTTCACCGTTGGGACCTGGCCTGTATGATTCAACAACCGGCAGTTCCAGTGGCAATTCCTGCTGACTGAGCGGAACGGCCACAGCATCGATCCAGCTGATCGGAAATGGCTCTCCCCAATAGCGCTGCCGGCTGAATGCTGCATCACGCATTTTATAATTGGTTCTCCGTATACCGATGCCTTTTTCTTCAATAGCATTTATAACCACATCAATAGCGTCCCGCATTACCAGTCCGGTAAGGAATCCGGAATGCTGCAGGATGGCATCCTTTGTGGCATTGGCTTCTTCGCCGTTAAAATAATCACCGATAATATTGGTCACCGGGATATCAAAATGCCTGGCGAAACGCAGGTCGCGTTCATCACCGCAGGGCACAGCCATGATAGCACCCGTGCCGTAACCGGCCAGTACGTATTCGGAGATCCACACTGGAATTTTTTCCTGGTTGAACGGGTTCAGTGCATAGGCCCCGGTGAACACACCGGTAATTTTTTTCTCTGCCATCCGTTCCCGTTCACTGCGACTCTTCACATAAGTGATATATTCATCCACTGCTCCCTGCTGCTGATCTGTTTTCAACAGGTCAACCAGCGGATGTTCCGGAGCGATCACCATAAAATCAACACCGAATATAGTATCGGGCCGGGTGGTATAAACGCGGAGTCCTTCAGCAGCATTATCAATACCATCCAGTTCAAAAACAATCTCGGCACCGCTCGACTTCCCGATCCAGTTGGTCTGCATTTCTTTCATTGCATCGCTGAAATCCACGGTGGACAAGCCTTCCAGCAAACGGTCGGCGTATTCAGTAATCCGCAGGTACCATTGGCGCAATTTCTTTTTCACAACCGGAAACCCACCACGTTCGCTTACACCGTTTACCACTTCATCATTTGCAAGAACGGTACCCAGTGCTTCACACCAGTTTACTTCACCGTATCCGCAAAATGAAAGCCGGTAATTCATCAGGATATCCTGCCGCCGGCCCTCGTCAAAGTTTTCCCATTCATCAGCGGTGAACCGGAGGGTATCATCGCCGGGGCAGACAAACGACTGGTTCCCTTCTTTTTCAAAAGCACTGATAAGTACTCCGATCTTTTCTGCCTTCCTTGTATTGCGGTTATAAAAAGAATCGAACAATTCCAGGAAAATCCACTGCGTCCATTTATAATAAGACGGATCACTGGTCCGGATCTCGCGCGACCAGTCGTACGAAAACCCGATATTATCCAGTTGCATTTTAAATGTGCTGATATTATTCCTGGTGGTATCAGCAGGATGTTGTCCGGTATCAAGGGCATACTGTTCCGCGGGCAGACCAAAACTATCAAACCCCATCGGATGAAGTACATTAAATCCTTTTAACCGTTTGTAACGGCTGTAGATATCGGAGGCGATATAACCGAGTGGATGGCCTACATGAAGTCCGGCCCCGCTTGGATAGGGAAACATATCCAGCACATAAAACTTTGGCTTGTTGCTTTTATTGCTAACCCGGTAAACATTGGATTGTTTCCAATGTTCACGCCATTTAGGTTCGATCTCGCGGAACCGGTATTCATTTTGACCCGACTGTTCCGTGGTAGAAAAATTATCGCTCATGATGACCAGATTGATTTGACCAGGTGTACCGATAGTACAAGGCCTTTTAACAAAAACTTTTACAGGGCTGGCAATATCAACAGATTACCACCGTTTAAAAGGGGCTGCAAAAATACAGATTACCCGTGAAACTGCTATTTTTGCTTAACCCTTACAATATATAAATACAGTCTTATGGCCAAATCTGGTAAAGCCTCTATCAAGCGCGGCAAACCATCATATTTTATGTCGATCGTGGGTGTTACACTGGTCCTCTTCGTACTGGGGATTATTGGCTGGCTGGTGATCAATGCGAACAAAATCGGTTATGTGTTAAAGGAAAGTGTGGAGGTCAGGGCTTTTTTAAGGGGAGACCTCAATCCAAAAGACAGTGCGGTTTTATATAGTTATATCTCAGGCCAGCCCTACATCAAAGAAGTGACTTACGTGGATAAGGACCAGGCAATGAAAATCCTGATTGGCGACGGAAACGAAGACCCTATTGCCGTACTGGATGCGAATCCCCTGCCTAACAGTATCAATTTCAAGGTGAAACAGCATTATATGAACTCCGATTCGCTGGCAAAGATCCAGGCCGACCTGCAGGCCAATCCCTATGTGACCGAAGTAAAATACCCCAAGGTACTGATCGATAATCTTAATAAAAACGTCCGCCAGATCAGCATTGTACTGCTGGTGGTGGCCATTATTCTCTCGCTGGTGGTGATTTTCCTGATCGACAATACCATCCGCCTGGCCATGTTCAGTAACCGTTTCCTCATCAAAACCATGCAGATGGTGGGTGCCACCCGCTGGTTCATTGCAAAACCAATGAATGTACGGGCCATTATTAATGGGGCGATCAGCGGGATAATCGCGATTGCAGCAGTGATCCTGGTGATTTTAGCTGCAGAAAGGATCCTTCCCGAAATGAAGGCGATCCATGATAACCAGACACTTGGCCTCCTGTTTTTCGGACTGATCATTCTTGGCATCTTTATCACACTGCTCAGCACGCATCGAAGTGTGCTGAAATACCTGCGGATGAAACTGGATGACCTGTATTAACGGTCATTTGACAAGCGGAGTAGCGCCCTTTTGCATTTTAACCTATCTTGCAGATCCAAATAATTCCATATGGCGGAAGAAAAAATTAGTCCTTCGATGTTTTCGAAAAGCAACTATACCTGGATGCTGATTGGCGTGCTGGTAATCACCCTTGGTATGTTCCTGATGGCAGGTGGCAAGAGCGAAGACCCCAACCAGTTCAATGCATCGGAAATTTACAGCGCCACCCGTATTACCCTGGCACCGATCCTGATCCTGGCCGGACTGGTAATTGAGATCTATGCTATCTTCCGGAAACCAAAAGCCAGATAAATAATTGGACCTCTTTGAAGCTATTATCATTGCGATCGTTGAAGGACTGACCGAGTTCCTTCCTGTGTCATCAACAGGCCATATGATCATCGCAAGTTCCCTGCTTGGCATCCACAAAGAAGAGTTCACCAAATTGTTTGAAGTGTCGATCCAGTTCGGCGCAATCCTGGCCGTGGTGCTGTTGTACCGGAAAAAATTCTTCGATTTTAAACGCTGGCAATTCTACCTGAAACTTATCATCGGCGTAATTCCCGCGCTGGCACTGGGATACCTGTTCTCCGATAAAATTGACGAGATGCTGGAAAGCACGCTGGTAGTGGCTATCAGCCTGCTGCTGGGCGGGATTATCCTGCTGTTTATTGATAAGATGTTCCTCAATCCGCGTATTAAAACCGATGCGGAACTGGGCTATGGCCAGGCACTTATCGTGGGACTCTGGCAATGTATTGCCATGATACCCGGTGTCAGCCGCAGTGCAGCCACCATCATCGGTGGTATGCAGCAACGGTTCACCCGAACTCTCGCAGCAGAATTTTCATTTTTCCTTGCCGTGCCCACCATGTTTGCAGCCACTGCATACTCCTTGTTTGTAAAAGACTGGGGAATCGAAGGCACAACCCGTAAAGGATATGCTGTGATACTTGAGTCAAGGGAGAATATCATTGCCTTTGCTGTGGGAAATATCGTAGCACTGGTAGTAGCTATACTTGCCATCCGTTTTTTCATAGGCTTCCTTAAAAAATACGGATTCCGGGTATTTGGCTGGTACCGTATCATTGCCGGTATCATCCTGCTGGTTCTTCTTTACATGGGCCTGCTTCAGTAATACAGCCAATTGAATTCGCTATTTTTACGTAAAGCAGAAACATGCAGACAGCTTCCAGAAAAGTAATAAACGGATGGGCCATGTACGACTGGGCCAACTCCGTCTATAACCTTGTTATCACCACCACCTTCTTCCCTATTTATTTTTTAGCAGTTACGAGTGGTGGTGCAGGTGAGGGCCATGAAGTCAGGTTCCTTGGCCGGACTTTTATTAATTCCTCTTTATATGATTATACATTAGCCGTAGCCTATCTCTTCATCGCATTATTATATCCCATCCTTACTTCCATTGCGGATACGCGGGGAAATAAAAAAAACTTCCTGAAGTTTTTCTGTTACATGGGCTCCTTTGGCTGTGTGCTCCTGTTCTTTTTTGATAAATCAAACCTCGGACTTGGAATTTTCGCTTTTATGCTCGCAGCGATGGGTTATGTAGGATCGCTGGTTTTTTACAATGCCTATCTCCCGGAAATAGCGGCCGCAAGCGATCGCGACCGGATCAGTGCGCGTGGATTTTCATTTGGATATATAGGCAGTGTAATTATGCAGATCATCGGATTTGTATTACTCATCGTTTTGCCTGATGCCGGAAAAGCCACACAGATTACATTCCTGCTGGTGGGTCTCTGGTGGGCCGGCTTTGCGCAGATAACTTTTGCACGTTTGCCAAAAACCGTCCTGCGTGGATCAGGATCGGGCAATATCCTGAAAGATGGTTTCAGGGAAATCAGCAAGGTATACGCAGAGGTCAGGTATATGCCCGTACTCAAACGTTTCCTGCGGGGTTTCTTTTTTTACAGTATGGGAGTACAAACCGTAATGCTGGCCGCTACACTTTTTGGAAGTAAGGTGCTCAAACTTCCCGATGAAAAATTAATTATCACGGTGGTGATCATTCAGCTTGTTGCCATACTTGGCGCATGGAGTATGTCGCGGTTATCTGCTGTTTATGGCAACCTGAAAGTATTGATGGGAGTTGTTATGATCTGGATCCTCATTTGCCTGGCAGCCTATTTCACCGCCAACATTGCACAACGGGGTGTGAATGCTGAATATCATTTTTATGGATTGGCAGTTGGTGTGGGACTTGTGATGGGCGGCATCCAGTCGCTCAGCCGTTCCACCTATGCGAAGCTGATGCCGGAGACTACTGACACCGCATCATTTTTCAGTTACTATGATTTCGCAGAAAAAGTGGCCATTGTAATCGGCATCTTTTCGTTCGGACTTATTGATGAACTCACCGGCAATATGAAGTACTCTATTCTAAGCCTCATTTTATTTTTTGCAATTGGCCTGGGCTGGCTTTACTCAGCACTGAAAAAACAACAATCTGTTGCATGATGAAATTACACACTATCAATACGGGATTCTTCAAACTTGATGGCGGGGCGATGTTCGGGGTGGTACCAAAGAGTATCTGGAACAAACTTAATCCTGCCGACGAAAACAATCTCTGCAGCTGGGCTCTTCGTTGCCTGCTGATTGAAACAGGAAACCGGTTAATCCTGGTGGACACCGGCATGGGAGATAAACAGGATGCGAAGTTTTTCAGCCATTATTACCTGCATGGTACCGATACAATGGATAATTCATTAACTGCAGCAGGTTTTAGCCGGAACGATATAACTGATGTATTCCTTACCCATCTCCATTTTGATCATGTGGGTGGTGCAGTATTAAAAGAAGGAGAACAATTATTACCTGCATTCCCCTATGCCACTTACTGGAGCAATGAAACACACTGGCAGTGGGCCATTCATCCCAATGAACGCGAAAAGGCATCATTCCTGAAAGAGAATATCCTGCCACTGCAGGAATCAGGCCGGCTCCGTTTCGTTGATAATATTCCGGCAGCTGGTGTATTACCTGAAGTACCATTTATGGATGGATTCAGTATCCGGATTGCTGGTGGCCATACAAAAAGTATGATGTTGCCGCAACTTCAGTATAAAGGAAATACTATCGTGTATATGGCCGATCTTCTTCCATCCATGGCGCATATTCCGCTGCCATATGTGATGGCGTATGATATGTTTCCGCTGCTCACACTTGAAGAAAAGAAATTATTCCTGCAGGAAGCCCTTGAAAATAATTATGTATTGTATTTCGAACATGACCCTGCTGCAGAGTGTTGCCGGCTGGAGCAGACCCCGAAAGGGATCAGGCCCGGGTTACCTTTTAAACTGGCGGAACTTTAACGGGTGAAAAATCCCTCCTCCTGATTCAGGAGTTGAAAAATCTATCTCCTCCTGCTATGGCAGGTCAAAAAACTATTTCCTCCCGATAAGGCAGTGTAAAAATCTATCTCCTCCTGATAAGGGAAGTCATTGGATGACGTAAGTTTTCATAACCCATCAGGTCGATCTTTACCTTACCGACGGCTATCGGACTTTCTATCCGTACCGGTACATGATTGGCATCATCGGTTACCCAGACGGTCATGTTCTCGCCACCTTCAAAAATTGTTCCCTTGATCAGTAGTGGTTTGAACTTTATCGCATTGAATTTACCGTATTTGGTCTTGATCGTTTCTTTACCCAGATAACGGATATACATATTGTATACTTCATTATCCAGGAACATGGAAAACGCAATTTTATCGTTGGCCCTGAGTTTGGAGAAATCAATGTTACGTGCATAAAAAACGGAGCTGACCACATCCTGCACGCAGGCCGGTACCTTGAACACTCCATCGGTGGTTACCGCAGTATTGGCTGTTTTATTAAATGTAACGTTCTGGTAGATCTTATGTCCGCCCTCGTTTACGTTCCTTACAAACTTGAGGGTCTGCATGGTACTGGTGTCAATATAACTTTCATATTTATCGCGCACTTTATAAAAGATATCATATGATGAGTTGGTCTTACCTTCCCCCACAATATGGTAAACGGGTTTACCATTCAGTGTTTCCAGTGTATTGGTAAAGGTGGCAACACCTGCGTCTACGTAGAAACCTGCAACATTATAAAATACGGAGAGTGTCACTTTCTCACCGGCCTTGAACGAATTGTTCCGGATAGAACAACTATCCTGGAACGGGGTTTCTGCTTTGTTCGCAAAAGCCATCAAAGCAATGGCGGGTATCGCAATCATTTTCAATAAAGCCTTCATGTAGTAACTTTTTCCGGGCGTTGTTCGCTGGTAGATGAATGAACGCCTTTTTTATTTTTAAAAATTCGTCTTATACTCAAAATTAATAAACTCCCTGCCAACGCCGGAATAATTAGATTGACCAGCCATACCGACATTGCGGCGAGACCGATACCCAGCCTGTTATTGCTGAACAGGGAAACCAACTGCAACATCACTTCACCCCTGATACCTAAATCAGTAAAAACGGCAATGGTGGGTATAGCAGCCATCACCAGGAAAGAAACACTTACTGCCCATGTTGCCTGCCACCAGTTGAGCTCAACACTGAATAAATGAAACAACAGGTAGTACTGGATCACAAATACCAGAAACCTTGCCGCTGATAAAGACAGGACCTGCACCAGTAACGTTGCATTGTACTGTTCCATTGCACTTATCAGGAAATTGAAGCGATGTCGTCCGGGCAGGCGGTCAACGGCTTTGACCAGCATGGGGATCCTGAAATAAAATAGTGTTAAAAGTCCGGTTGCAAACACCGTCCCCGCCAGGATTACCTTGAACCAGGGTGCGGAAACCATGCCACTTTCGATTATTCCGGTTTTAAGCAGCAGAAGTCCTGCCAGTCCCATCGATAAAGTAATTATAAGCTGACTCAGGCTACCTGCCACCGTCATCGATATGGCGCGCAACCGGTTTCCTTCTTCCATATACAGGATGCGCCCCAGGTATTCGCCCATCCGGTTGGGAGTGGTAACAGAGAATGCCACACCGGATAGAACTGCCTTGATTGCCCTGGAAAAACTTACCGGCTGGATCCGTTGAACCAGCAGTTTCCATTTAATTGCTTCGAGCGACCAGTTGATGCTCATCAATACCAGGACTGCCAGCAGGTTCAGTCCGCTGCCGGTACCGAATGATGACCGGATAACCAGCCATGCCTGTCCCAGATCAGGCTGTGATTTCAGCTGGCGGTAGATCGACCAGGATAACCAGGCAAACAACAACGGACCGAGGAAATACCTGATAAAAAAATTAATGCTTTTTTTATGTCTATTTTTGAACTTCATTGATGAGTGCCGGATCAGTTACCGGCCTGTTGGATGATTAACCTGTAAAAATACAGTCCCGTTTGCAAACCCCTGTCAAAATAATCCTGGGCATTGATCCCGGCACCCTGGTGATGGGTTACAGCGTTATTGAAGTAACCGGAAAGAAAATCTCCCTGAAGGAAATGCATGTTCTCAAACTTTCTTCCCAGAAAGATAACTACGAGCGCCTGCGGCTGATCCACGTACGCGTGGTGGAACTGATCAGGGAGTTCAATCCGGGTGAGTTTGCTATCGAAGCTCCGTTTTTTGGAAAGAATGTGCAGAGCATGCTGAAACTTGGACGTGCACAGGGTGTTGCCATTGCAGCAGCCATGAACGCCGGTTTACCTGTTACCGAATATTCACCAAGAAAGGTAAAACAATCGGTAACCGGAAACGGGAATGCAGACAAAACACAGGTCTGGAAAATGCTTCAGCAACTTTTGAACCTGGAAGAACAGCCGCAATACTTCGATGCAACAGATGCACTCGCCATTGCGGTATGCCACCATTTCCAGATGAGTTCAGTGGCTCCGGTAAATGCAAAGGGATTATCAGGCTGGGAAGATTTTATAAAGAAAAATCCGGGTCGCGTTGCGTCGAAATAAGAACCGCTTTGTATTTATGTTGGGGACTTATCGCACTAAAATAAACAGCAGGCAGATAAAGGTGCCCTTCGATGGGTTTACCGGTAAGCCGGCGCATTACTTATAAATTACCAATAATTTTTTCCTGTAATTCTTTCATCCTTTCGGGTGAAAGTTTAAGTTTTGGCTGGTTGAAGTTCAGGTCGTTTGCTTCACTGATCGGCACCAGGTGAAGATGGGCATGGGGTACTTCCAGTCCTATAACAGAGATTCCGCAACGGCGGCAGTTGACCGATTGTTCAATAGCAGCTGCAATTGGCCGGGCAAAGACCAGGATTTCCCGGAGTAGTTCTTCAGGAAGGTCGAAAAATTTATCAATCTCCAGTTTAGGTACCACCAGTACATGACCTTCCCTCAGGGGAAACACATCAAGGAATGCAAGGAATTTATCGTCTTCCTTTATTTTATATGATGGGATTTCCCCTGATATGATCTTTGAGAATATGCTCATATTATCAGGCTGTGATATTATCTATTTTAAAACTCATGGTGCCGGCAGGTGCAACAACCTCTGCGGTTTCCCCGATCGCTTTTCCGAGCACACCTTTCCCGATCGGTGAGGTCACCGAGATTTTACCCAGTTTCAGGTCGGCCTCCTGCTCGCTTACAATCTGGTAGGTAACCTGCTTGCGCGTCTTCATATTGGTTAATGTTACCCGGGTAAGGATGGATACTTTGCTGGTGTCAATACTTGCCTCATCCAGCACACGGATACTCGACATGGAACCTTCCATGGCGGCAATCCTGGCTTCCAGCAAACCCTGGGCTTCCTTGGCTGCATCATATTCGGCATTTTCCTTCAAATCGCCCTTTTCCCTTGCCTCCGCAATAGCACGGCTTGCAGCGGGCCTTTCCACTCCTTTCAGGCGCTGTAATTCAGCCTTCATAATCTCCAGTGTTTCCTTGGTCACATACTGAATATTCATATTCAACCTCCTTGGTGTTTACGAAAAAAATAGCAACGCCCCAGTATTTAGCTGAAGCGTTGCGATGATTGTTACAAATATAACTAATAATCTAAAAAGGTGTAAGCTAAGAAAGACCTAATTTTTCCAGGGTTACAAATGCCATTTTATAAAACGCTTCCCGGCTGTAACCCGCTATATGTGGCGTTATCAGCACATCCGGACGGGCCAGTAGCTGGTCCAGCCTGGTACGTTCTTCAGGAGAATAACTGGCCAGTTTCTCGTTTTCGAGCACATCCAGCCCTGCCCCCCTGATCGTTCCGTTTTCCAGGGCCCCGAGTAAGGCCGTGGTATCGACCACTTTTCCCCTCGAGGTATTCAGGAACCAGGGCCGGCACTGAAGGCTTTCAAAAAAAGCCCGGTCAGCCATATGGCGGGTTTCTGAAGTAAGGGGAACGTGGAAACTCACAATTTCGGCAAGGGCACCAATTTCCTCCAGGGTCGACTCTTTTACATGACCATGGCCAAAACCGGTTTTATATTTATCGTATGCAAGTATGGTTGTATCAAATGATCCGAGAAGTTTTGCGAAACTGCCCGCCGTATTCCCGAATCCTATCAGGCCGATGGTACGGCCTGTAAGTTCGTTGCCACGGTTTTCGTCGCGCTTCCACAAACCCGCCTTTACTTCGGTTGCAGAATGACTTAAGCGGTTCATCAATGATAACAACATTCCCAGTGCATGTTCGGCAACTGCATTGCGGTTTCCTTCGGGACTGCTTACGCATTTTATTCCCTTTGATTCAGCGTAGGGAAGATCAATCAATTCAAGTCCGCTTCCCAACCTTCCGATCCATTTGAGGGAAACCGCCCTGTCGAGCAGGTTTTTATCTACATTGATCCTGGTGGTAACGATCATTCCATCCATCTCCGCAATCAGGTCATAGAGTTCTTCATAACTTACAGTGGGTCTGTCATACACTTCATATCCCTTTGACTCAAGTTGTGATTTAAGATACGGGTGCGCATTTCCGGTAATAATTGCCTTCTTCATAATAGATGGGTTATTCTTCTTCGCCGACCTCAGGGGATATAACCGGATTGCCGTTCATCTGGTAAGTAAGGGCTGCGAACTGTGCGAGGTCAAGTTGTTCTGCCCTTTTATTAAAAATTTCACCCTGAAGTACCAGCGGATCAAACAGTGATTTCACTGCATTACGTAATGTTTTCCTGCGTTGGTTAAAGGCGGTCTTTACCAACAGGAAAAAAAGTTTTTCATTTTTCATGTCAAGTGGTTCCTTTCTTGGCAGCAGCAGGATAACTCCACTTTTTACTTTCGGGGGCGGATTGAAACTTTGTTCATTCACATCGAACAGGTAGGTGGGTGTATAGAATGCCTGTACCAGTACACTCAGCACGCCATAGGTCTTATTGCCTTCCTTTGCAGCGATTCGCTGGGCCACTTCTTTCTGGAACATTCCAATCATACATTCCACACTGCTACGCCATTCAAGGATCCGGAAAAGGATCTGTGTGGAAATATTATAAGGAAAGTTCCCGATCACCGTAAACCGTTGCTGATACGGGATTTCCATATCAAGAAAACTCTGGTGTATGATTTTCCCCTGCAGGGCCGGATATTCTTTTTCCAGCCAGTTTACTTTTTCGGTATCCAACTCCACCGCCTTGAATTCTATACCGGGCAGTTCTACCAGGTACTTGGTTAGCGCTCCGCCTCCGGGACCCACTTCCAGCAGCCTTTCAAATTTCTGTTGCTGCAATGCCGCAACGATCTTACGGCATATATTCTCGTCCCGCAGGAAATGCTGCCCCAATGACTTCTTCAGCGTATACATCCTGCGAAGGTAATTATTTCTTCGCGGCGATCAGAGCTTCTGCACCTTCATCTGCTGGCGGATGCCCTTTCCACTGATCTCAAGGATATAAATTCCAGCTGCCAGTTTCTTCAGGTTTACCGGGAAATAGTTATGACCCTTCCTCAAATCAACAGAACCCTGCATCACCAGCCTTCCGGCATTGTCGGTAAGTTTCCAGGTAGCCGAAACGTCAGATACTGAATTAACGGACACAGAAGTTATATCAATAACAGGGTTGGGAGTTATACTCATCCGGTTACTGCCCGTGGAAAGTACAATGGCCACAATGTTTGAATAGGTAAAATGATTGCCGGTATCTGCCATTCGCAGACGGTAATAAAGAACCGGCGCAGGCTGATTGAGTATATCCCGGTCGGTAAACAGGTAGTTTGCCGTTTCACCCTCCCCTCCTTTTGCATTAACAGTACCGATATCAGTAAAGTCTGTTCCGTCCGCACTACGTTCAACTATATAAAAAGCTGCATTGGACTCGCTGACAGAGGTCCACGAAAGATCCACTTTATTGGTGTTAAGTTGTCCCCCGAAACTGAACAAACTGGTGGGCAGTACAATATGGCCCGGAGCACCGATATAATAAGAAGATGTGGTGGTGGTGGCTGTTGTAATATCCACAGAAGCATTGATCACATAACCATTCGCCCCAAATGCATCCACAGATGTTCCGTATACAATCGTGGCCGGATTAAGTATGGCAGAACGGCAGGCATCCTCGCTCCGGTATAAAGTCAGGTCACCCGGAGCATTGACCCTGTTGGATGCAACGTTTGACTGTGTTGCCGTACTGAGGGTATTATATTCGGCAGCGCTGATATACAAACGCAGGTTGATATTGGAGGATGCGACTGCGGAACTTTTAATCATGATGTTCCGATCCAGATAGTACCGTCCCAATCCATCACGCCTTACAGCACCCGTGTTTTTATAAACAGAGGTCCGGATGGTTTGCCCCGCAGCAACAGCATTATTCAGTTTCACTTCTGCTACTATTGCGCTACTGGTATCGGTAAGGGGGACCCAGATCCCCGGCTTCCGGTTTTCAACGGTGACAGTAATGCTGTCGCCGTTTTCGCAAATATTATTTTTTCCTGTTGCAATCGGAATATAAGTCGGAATTGTACTCCTGGTGCTGCTGTCGGCATAACCGAGGAATTCATACTTCTGCACACAACCCGCACAGGAAGCAATCACCGGGTTATTCGCACTTGGGCCCGACGTGCTCACCGATTTATCATAGGCAATATACAGACTGGCGCCATCAGGGGAAATGGCCAGGTCGCGGAAACGGTTCCTGGCACTGAAATATATATTGGTATCTTTTTTTGCAATATCACCCACCATATCAATTCCTGTACCATCGGCATTAAGTTGCATCCGGACCATCCTGCCACGCTTGAGGGCCGTAACCAGTAAAGCGTTTTTCCATCCGGGGATCTTACTTTTTGTATACAGGTCAAGGCCTGAATATCCTTCCGACGCCCACAGGTCGTTCCTGTTCTGCGCTGTATTACCGCCAGGCCCTGTATAAGTTTTATTCTGATAAATATATTGTACGGACCAGGCTGCAGGGTTGGTAAGGTTTCCTCCCGGAGCGGGATAATTTACAAACAACGGGTCTTTATAGTTAGCCATTGTGAGCGCACGGGCCGACTCACTGGTGATAAACGGGAGGCTGCTGGTTATCGGCCCCGCCCTTGCGCCGTCGTAGTTACCATCAGCACTGTAACCGATTATTTCCGGATGTCCATAGTTTTTTCCCATCATCAGCTCATTGATCTCATCATCGCTGAACGGTCCATGTGATGATCCATACATCCTGGGGTAACCACCAACAATGCCATATGCAAATCCCTGGTTGTTCCTGATACCGAGTGCCCATACTGCACTCTGGATCCCGGATTGGTTGAATGGATTATCATTTGGGATCCATTGGTTATAATTGGTAACACCCTGTGCCGCATCGGTATCCGGATCAAGGTTAAACCGAAGGATCTTTCCCTCATATGAATTGGTGAACTGAGCTTTGATAACCCGTGATATATTATCAAACTGACCCGCACCCATATCGCCCACCGAATAGTAGAGGTAGTTTATTCCATTCTCCGGCCTTACGATAAGCCTTCCGGAATTATGGTCGTTGGATCCGCGAATGGTATCACAGAGTGCTACAGGATTTATCAATGCACCGCCCGATTCGGTAAACCGGACAAGCCAGGTAATGAAAAGGTTCCCATTTACAACTTCCCCGTTATAAGTCGTACCGGCAGGTCCCACCCAATCGTGACCATAAGCAATATAAACAAACCGCTTTGCCGGATTGGATTTGTATTCGGGATGAAAAGCAAGTCCCATCAGGCCTCCCTGGTATCCCGGGATTTTTGGAGGACCATTTACCGGGGAGAATTTTTTCTGCCAGCGGGTGGGATCTGCCGGAAACCGGACAGGGTCGGTGAAGGTATTGAGGTTGAGCATCACGGTGGCTCCCCCGTTCTTATGCACCCGGTGAACCTGGTATCCAGCTGCATTGGTCGGATCGCTTTCGGTGATCCAGATCGAGTCGTCGGGACCAACCGTCACCTCCCAGGGGTTATCGAGATTGTCAATTATATTACTTCTGTAGAACACTTCCCTGGTATGTGGAACATCCACTTGCTGTGATATGCAAGAAAGGGACATAAGGATCCCGGTTAGGAGCAGAATAGTTGGTTTGTTCATCGAACAGGTGGATTTATAGCACAAATTAATACAGCATTCCGGATATAATATTAGGAAATACCCCAATACTTCTTAGTATTTACCCTTAGAAATTAAGGGGAGTTTTTCGGTTGCTATATAGAGAAGTCGTGTGTTACTTTGTAGAGTCCACTATCCACCGAACCAACCAATGTGCAAAACCACCACCTCAAAGCTACCCACGCTAATTATAACCGGGCCGTTGTATCGCTGCCTGTTGTTTACCTATATTCTTACTGTTCCAAATCACAATAAATCAATCAGCCGGAAGTGAAGAGATAGATCATCCAAACCACCAGTATATACTGTTACCACCATAACAGCAGAACCTTGAAATCTTAATTATGAAAAATCAGCCACCAGGATCAATGCGTCAGAAAGTATTTCAGGCTTTACTGATGCTTTCACCACTTTTTTCATTTGCCCAACCTGCAAATGATCTTTGTTCAAATGCTGTTCCTATTACCCAACAAATTGTTTGTACCAACACAGCGGGTACACTTGTTGGCGCTACAAATACGGCAATAACCGATATCTGCGGAACCGGCACCAGGGATGTATGGTATTCATTTACTGCCCAGTCAAATTCAGTAAACATCAACGTCAGTACTGCTGCCTCAGGCGCCAACCTTCGTTTCCAGGTTTACGCGGCCACGGCTTGTGGCGGCGCAGAGACCACAGTAAACTGTGCTGGTCCTTCCACTACCGTAACCGTTCTGAATGCGGGCACTCCCTATCTCCTCCGGGTGTATAGTACTTCAAATGCCTCGGTGGCATTCAACATCTGCCTTACCACCATTACATCAAATACCTGCGCCAACGCAGTTTCACTAACACCGGGTACACCCGGTAGCCCAACCAGTGGTTTCATGTTCGGTGCTACCAATGATGGTGTTACCTCTTCCTGCCCCGGTTCCAGTTATGATGTGTGGTATAAATTTGTAGCCAATACGGTTAACCCAACCATCGTTCTTAGCTCAATAGGCTCCGAATTCACCAACGCTGCCCTTGAATTATATTCCGGATCATGCGGTTCACCGGTATCCCAGGGCTGTGGCGGTACTTCATTGACAGCAAGCAACCTTACACTTGGCAGCACTTACTTCGTGCGGGTTTATTCAGCCGGAGGAACTGCGCCCGTTAACCGGAATAACAGTGTATTCCGAATCGCGGTCAACGACGGACCTATTGCAAACGACCTTTGTTCCAATGCACAACTGCTGGTATCGAACCCCAGCATCTGCGGTCCGGTTGTAACGGGTAATCTCAAGAATGCTACTGCTTCTACAGTTGCAGAAGGGGTAACTGCGGGTTGCGGTGATCCCAATGCCGCTGATGTATGGTATAAATTTGTGGCACAGTCATCTTACCCTGTAATTACAATCGGCAGCGTAGGCGCCAATATAAACAGTGCCACATTTGGTGGTGGTTTGCGTTTGCAGTTGTATGAAGGAACCTGTGGTACCTTCTCCCTGATGAACTGCGCTACGGGAGGTTATAATACCAATGCCCTTCCGGCCGGACGAACATTGATACCCGGCAATACCTATTATATCCGGATCACTACACTAAATGCAAACCTCGGTACACCAGGTATCGGTAGTGCATACCGTTTCACTATTTGCATTTCAGATCCGGTAATTACCAGCACCCCGCGTTTTGGTAATACCTATGTAAACGTTTCCAAAAAAAATGTGGGTGGTGTAGTGGAAAAAGGAGATACACTTGAAATCCGGATGACCATCACCCTGACTTCAGGTGTGCAGTACAATCCAAGATATCTCGACAATGTACCCACCAACACCCAAATGCTGACGGGAATAAATGATTCTATCCGGATCATCACCAACGAAGGATTAACTTATAAAAAATATACCCTTACAGCCGGCGACGATGCGGCAACCTTCCTGGCTGCTCCGCCAGCCGGTGAATACAATGTAAGGATCAATATGGGCTTCGGAGCGTATATGCCTCCGCCGACTGCACCGCTGAATAATGGTGCCACAGACCCAACCGGATCCAAACAGATCAGTCATTCATCCCGCCCCATCGGTGGTGGTAAAGTCCTTTTCGCAACTGCTTTCCGGGTAGTGGTGACCGGTGATCCTGGTGATGTTATTACCCTTGGCAGCGGAAGATTTGTATACCGTAACAGTCCCACCTCAGCCGACCAGTCAGTTAACACCGTTCCCTACCGTATCCTCATTACCACACCGAGAACACTTTGTGCCAACGCAACAGGGGTGAACAATGCACAGGAATTCGGCGGTACATTTGGCAACGGTACTACACTGAACCGGTCTACGCCACTTTCCTTTGCACCTACTTCCTATGCCTACGTTTCCAATATGGGCGGTGGTACCAGCATTGGTGATGGCCAGTACGGGATCGTAAAGAATATCAGCCCAAGGGAAGGAACAGGCCGTGGTGGTGAAGCCCTCCCCAATTGTATTTTACCAATAGCAGCGGGTAATATGAATTCCTGCTACTACAGGATGTTTGATGGCCACTGGGATGTTGATGGTGACCACAGCGGAACAAACAACCAACTGGGAAATATGCCGCCGGCAGCAAATGCAAACGGAGGGTATATGTTACTGGTCAACGCCGATTATGTTGCCTCCGAGATTTACAAACAAACTATCACCGGACTTTGCCCCAATACCTACTATGAATTCAGTGCATGGGTAAGAAATGTTTGTCCCAACTGCGGGGTAGATTCTGTAGGTACCCAGACATACCGGCCGGGCGTGAGTCCCAACCTGACCTTTATCCTTGATGATATCGACCAGTACAATACCGGTGAAATGCAACCGGATGGCTGGAATAAAAAAGGGTTTGTGTTTGTAACGGGTCCTTCACAAACAAGTGCAACATTCTCCATCCGCAACAATGCACAGGGTGGTGGCGGAAATGACTGGGCAATGGATGATATTTCGATCGCTACCTGTTTGCCCAACATGAACTATTCACCAACACTGAATCCTTCTGTATGCGAAAATAATTCTCTGACCATTAATGATACGATCCGTTCCTATTTCAACAACTATGGTCATCACCAGTGGCAATCAAGCACGAACAATGGTGTTACCTGGACCAATGTAGGCGGGTTGCGTGATTATACCCCGGTATATAACTCACTACTTAATACCTGGCAGTACATCACATCCTATACAATTCCTTCCAGCAATACAGATCTGACCGACAGTGGTACGCTTTACCGTGTAATCGTTGCAACATCGTCAGGTAATGTGGGCAATTCCTCCTGCCAGGTAACTGACGGGGTGTCGATCATTAACCTGGCCGTAAATAATTGCATCATCCTTCCAACCGACCTGCTTTCGTTCTCGGGTAAACTGACAGGTGATAAAGGCAGGTTCTCCTGGACTACATCAAAGGAAGAATCACCGGTAAAATTCCTGCTGGAGAGAAGTGTGGATGGAATCAACTATGTATTGGTGGCACAAATCAACGGACATAATAATGGGAATGAACGGAACACCTACGACTATACAGATCCAACCACAATTGGCAGTAAAGCCTTTTACAGGGTGGCCCTTGTTTCAACCCAGGGCTATAAAAAATATTCAAGGGTGGTGCAGTTGTCCAACCGGCCGGTTGCTTCGCTTGAATTGCTGAATGTAACCAATCCATTCAGGTCAGGGATACAGTTTGATCTCCTGTCGCCCTCCAACAGCAAGGTCAGGGTATCGCTGGTGGACATGTTTGGAAAGACTTTAAAAATGACAGACTACCGGATTTATGAAGGTGTCAACAGTTTGCTGATGCCATCGACCGATCATCTGCCTGCCGGTACCTATATCCTGGTGGTGAGCCGCGATAACCAGACACTGTACCGGAAGATCGTAAAAAGCAACAGTTTGTAAGCAGGGCAACGGAAACCATCAGATTCAGGATAACTATAACAGTCAAACCGCCTCCGGGCGGTTTTTTTATTCCCCAAAAATGTACCTTTATCAAATGAGTATACCTGTAAAACCAGTGATCGGCATTTCTTGTGGTGACCTGAACGGAATCGGGATGGAACTGATCATCAAGACTTTTTCAGATAACCGGTTGATGGAACTTTGCACGCCGGTGATCTTTGCCTCCAATAAAGTGGTGAATTTTTACCGGAAATCCGTTGCTGAGGGAAGTTTTAATTATGAAATCGCGAAGGAGTTCGACAAACTCAATCATAAGCGGATCAATGTTTTCAATTGCTGGGAGGAAGAAGTAGCCATCCAGCCAGGGGAACTAACGGACTCGGCGGGCAGGTATGCAATTATTTCCCTTCAGTCGGCGGTAGCCGCACTCAAACAAAAACAGATTGATGGATTGGTAACAGCACCCATCCACAAAAAAAATATCCAGTCGGCCGATTTTAATTTTCCCGGACACACCCCCTTCCTGAAACAGATGTTTAATGCAAAGGACGTGGTGATGATGTTATGTGCCGGCTCCTTCCGTGTGGCACTGGTTACCGAACATATCCCGGTAAGCGAGGTGGCAGCGCAGATAACAAAGGCAGCAATTCTCAGTAAACTGCAAATTGTTCACAAAGCATTGCAGCGTGATTTTGGGATCGACCGGCCAAGGATCGCAGTACTGGGACTGAATCCCCACGCAGGTGACGAGGGACTGATCGGTGCTGAAGAAGAAACAATCATCAAGCCGGCTATCAAGGAAGCGAGAAACAGTAATATGCTGGTGGTGGGACCCTATAGTGCAGATGCTTTTTTTGCACGCAACCAGCAAAAACAATTTGATGCCGTACTGGCGATGTACCACGACCAGGGTCTGATACCCTTCAAGGCACTCGCTTCCGGTGAAGGTGTAAATTATACAGCTGGCCTGCCGGTAATCCGTACATCACCTGATCACGGTGTGGCTTTTGATATAGCGGGTAAGGATAAAGCAGATAATTCGTCCTTCCTGGCTTCGATCTTCAGTTGCATTGATATCATTAACCAGCGCAGCACCTATGATGAGAACAGGAGCAACCCGCTCCAGAAATTAAAACCTGAAGTATTTGCGAGGATGGAGGATGAGGATATCAGGGAATCATAAGCTGGATACATTATGGAGTAGTCGTCAGTTAAAAACACTATCCGGCACACCTTTATTTATAATATAGGACGAATAGTCTATTTCCACCTTACCTATATTACTTCCGGCTTTATTGGCTGGGTTTTTTTCTGACCCGTCATCATAATCAAACGTGATACCCTTGGGTAATTTAAAGTCATTGGTGTTGAAGGTAAAGATCACTTTGTCGGCTAGTCCGTAGTCAGCATACTTTCCATAAGTCAGGTCAAGCTGGTAGGTTCCATTCTGGCGTGTGGTGGAGATTGTTTTACGCACCAGGTTTGTAGCCTGGTCTATGTAGAGGGTCGAAAGCACCACATCCGAATTAACATCCCTGGGTAGTAATTTAATGATCCGGAAACCTGTTGAGGCGTCCTTACCCACATCAATAATATCAAAGCTGTCTGAATCAGCAAATATATTCCCCAGGTTGATATTGACCGAACCTTTGGGGATGAAGGATATGCCACTCTGGTTTTTAATCCTCAGGTTATCCGGCTTTTTATAATAGACGATAACATTGGCGATTGGTGCCGTGATAAAACTGACATTGGTCTTCATCGTACCGGTAGCCTGGTAGTCGTTCACCTTATTCAGTTTCGCTTTCACGGCCTGCAGCAGCTGGTCTGCTGTCTGGGCTTCTCCGTTTATCACAGCGGTGCAAAGCACCATCATCAGGATTTGTTTCATGTTTATCAGTTTAAAATGTCCTTGCGCCTGAATACCCAGATGGCGGTTCCGGTAAACGCGATCGTGTATCCCACCAGGATGCACAGGCTTCGCAAAATGGAATGCAGGTTTTCGATACTGCCCCGGATGGCCACCCCGTCGCTATCTGCCTTCACATAAAAGAAACCCTTCCATGCTACCATATGTGTGGTAAAAAGCCATGGTTTAATGGTACGGTCGTATATCGGGATATTCATTTCAGAAAGAATGGTAAAAACAATTACTACGCTCATTGTTGCAATGATCGGGCCGATAGAGTTTTCGGCGAAAACGCTCAGCAGGAAGGCAAGTGCTGACACGGTGGTCAGCGCGGCCGCGGCAAAACCAAATGCGGCAATATACCGCCAGAATACATCCGAAACCGGTATCAGTTCAATGCTTGCCGAGCGAAGGACAATCATATCATTCACCCCAAAGATCAGCATACTTCCAAAGAGGGAAAGCAGAGCCATCCACAACAACAGGAAAAACGTATAGATTACGGAAGCTATAAATTTAACCAGCATGAATTCGGTACGGCTGACACCACGGGTAAGCGAAAGGCGCAGGGTTCCCATATTGGCTTCGCCTGCTATGGAGTCGCCCGCTACAAGTGCCACCAACAGTGGAAGCTGGATCAGCAGGGTATTGAGGATCACAAAACAGATCAGGTATCCGTTCAGTAATTTATCCTTGAAATCATCGGCCATTTCGAACGAGTCTTTCAGGTTGTTCAGCAGGAGGTCAACATAGGAACGTCCGTCAAAACGTAATGCTATCTGGATCAGTATTACAATTGCGGCGATGGCACCGAAAGCGATATAGGTGCGGGGGCGTTTGAAGATTTTGAACAGTTCAATTTTTAAAAGCTTCCACATGCTGTCCTCCTGATGTTAGGTTAAGAAAATAATCTTCCAGTGAATGACGGGCATTGAAGGAAAGGAGCGGAACATTCAGGTCAAGTAATTGCCTCAGTATGCCGGTTAGTTCGTTCTTATGGAGTTTCAGTTGTACGGTTCCATTGGCGGTTGAATGGAAGGCCTTGTCGAGATGGGAAGCTTTTAAACGTTCCACAAATAATTTATCGTCTGCGGTGCGTACCTCTACAAGTGTCTCAGCAGGGTCAAAAAGATCCGATATCAATCCTTCCACCAGTTTTTTGCCCTTGTCGATGATCAGCATCGAATCGGAAACAAGTTCCATTTCGCTTAATAAGTGCGACGATACGATCAATGTTTTACCCAGGTCGTGACAGAGATGCAGGATCATGTTCCGCATGTCGGCGATCCCCTGCGGATCAAGTCCATTTGTAGGTTCATCAAGTATAATCAGTTTGGGGTTATGCACCAGTGCCGTGGCAATGCCAAGTCGTTGTTTCATTCCCTGCGAATAAGTCTTCACCTTTGAGTTGGCCCTTTCAGCCAGTCCTACCAGGGCCAGCTGGTCCATCAGCATTTTTTTACTGGTGGAGGTGCCGCTCATAGTGGCGAAAATGCGCAGGTTTTCAAGTGCTGTGAGGTATTTATATAGATCCGGTCGTTCAATGATGGCACCTGTCTGACGCAGGATTTCTTTACGATGGGTGGACAGGTCGAGTCCGAAAATCCTGATATTACCGCTGCTGGGGCGGACCAGGTCGACCAGCATCCGCATGGTTGTCGATTTACCTGCTCCATTCTGACCCAGGAACCCGTAGATCTGACCAGTGGGAACGGTAAAACTGAGATCGTCCACCGCTACGAGGTCTGCGAACTCCTTCCGGAGGTTTTTAACTTCTATAATGGGTTCCATATGGGGTTTTAAGTAAAATCAGCACCTGTTTGTAAATCTGCGACGGGCTTTATACCTGTTATTTCAGGTATTTCCCGCATCTGTTTTTGATTTCTTACGGGGGTTATAGTCGCCCGGTTTATGTAAAATCATCACCTGTTTTTGATTCTTATAAATGGGTTTTTTACGCCGCTTTAAATAAAATCAATTGTTTTCTGTGACATCCGTGACGGAAACCGCCGGGGGTCTGGGTAAAGTTACCATCTTGATTTCTTGTAAATGAGTCTGTTGGGCTTATTTAAAAGAATTTTCGCAAAACACTTGCATTAAACGTTTACAGGTATTACGTTTGTCCCAGCATACGGGAAACCACATTTTGACACGTAAATTTACTAGTGTCCTGATGAAGATTCCCTTTTAATACCAATCCTTATGATTTCCGAGAGGTTAATATATCCAATGCTATGTCTGGCCCTTATTAAAACACCCGGAAATGAAAACATTAATTATAGCCCTATTAGTTTCGTTGGTCCTGAACCAGTCTGTTCACGCTTCTGTGAAAATCCCCGTTATTTCAGGGGTTATCGGAACGACAACGATTCCAGCCACAATAACCGAATTTGATTTCACGGTCAGAAACGACCGCATCTATTTCCACTGGACGGTTTCCGGGAACCAGGCCGCTGACAAATTTGAATTGGAGAGCAGCCGCGATGGTGTCAACTACAACAGTAAGGCCCTGGTTTTCGGTACCGATTTAACAGAAAATAATAATTATAAGTTTTACCTCCCAAGGCAGGGCCACAACGGAACCTATCGCATCAGGATCACGCAGAAAGACGGATCGGTTCAGTATCACCCCATCACCATTATCGTTAAATAATTGCTGTAGCGAACCGGTTTATATTCAGAAATAACCGGCGCATCGGTTGAAGATTTTATATCAGAGTTCCAAAAGAGAGAAACGGCCCTTTTTCCAAAGGGCCGTTGTTATTTAAACTATTAACAGCGGGAATTTTGCGGTCAACAAACGCGGCGGTTTTCAAATGTTTGACATCTCAAATGACCGGTTTCCCGTTGTTGGCCTTAATTGCGACTGGCCCAGATATTCCCGCAGGTTGCGTACATACCCATTAAATGAATTTTGTGCTGTGGCGAAAATTCATTGCGACTGGCCCAGGTATTCCCGCAGGTTGCGTACATACTCATCATATGCCTGGCGTCCCTGTGCTGTAATCCTGCAAACTGTGAGCGGGTAATTATTACGGAACAATTTCAGGATTTCTATATAACCCGCATCTTTCAGTTTCTGGATCTGCACACTCAGGTTACCCGAGCTTGCATTGGTCTGTTCTTTTAACTGGTTAAACTCAAACTCGTCTTTCATGAGCATGGACACAACGGCCAGGCGTAGTTGTGAATGCAGGATTGGATCCAGGTTTTTAAACATCATGGAAGGTGCGGTTGAACTTATAGTTATTTTCAGGATTAATATTGCGACAGGAAATAAGCAATCTGATTATATCCCCACCTTGGATGAAGGTCCGACTCGGGTTTAACCGTCTCATACTTTTGCTTACTTAATTCGATCAGTGTTTTTGCCTCTGTCTTACTTCCACCATACTGTTCGGGTGTATAAAATTTATCCTGTGCTTCCAGCAGGTAAACACGTGGATTATCCGGGTTCAGTTGTTTCGCCTTTGCCAGAGCTTCAGTAGCAAGCGGGCCATAGGTCATATACCTGTTCATGGGATCGCCGATCAGACGGAGTGATGCTATCTGCTTGCGGACACAATAGATTTCCGAATTATCCTTACTCAGGGCTTCAGCCTGATTAAGTAATACCTCAGCTTTATCGGCCAGTGGATCCGTTTTAGCGGCTGGTGAAGCTTCTGTAGCCAGGGTATAGGCAGCAGCGATATTACAATAGGCGGCATAATAATAAGGCAGCCATTGTGTCTTTTCCGCATCTGCAATCCGTTGAAAAGAATTTGCTGCCCTGATAAGTGCATCATATTGCCATGCGCTGTCGAGGCTTGCCACGAGTGGCTTCATGGCATTGGCATATTTTTCGGACTGTGCATTAAGCCCGATACCAGCAAGTACCGTCAGGGCAATCAGGAAGATCTTTTTCATTTGTTTTTTATTTGTATGTGAATAAATCAGTCGTGGTTTTTTAAACTTGTCGTATCAAAGACTATTATTAATGACCTCATCACTGCGATCCACACCAAAGCTGAGGAACGCGCCAAGGAATACAAACATTCTCGATGGCGGTACAATCGCTTCACGCCGCGCACCATTATAGGAATACTGGTATCCGTAGGTCTGTTTGATATTGAAAATATTACTAACCTGGAGTACAAATACATTGTACGATTTAGGATTTGTTTTACCGATAAAGGGCAGGTAGTTCAGCGAGAAACTTACATTATGGTAATCCGGTGCACGGCCATGATCACGGAAAACACTATTACCTCCGTTCAGGTCAATAAAATAGTAAGGCCGGCCGCTGGCAAAATTATAAGCTCCGTTCAGATTCAGCTTCCAGGTTTCAACAAACTTTTTTACCACCAGTGATGCCGTATGACGGGCTGCAAAATTAGGGCTGATGGCATAAGGGAAATTCAGGAAATCACGTTTGGTATCCAGGTAAGAATAAGAAATCCAGTAATCGAGGTTCTTAATTGTTTTTTTATCCCTCCAGAAAAACTCGATACCCCTTGCATCGCCAAATCCATTGTTGTTTGCTGCCGATTCACGGTAGTTAAGGATTTCCGTTTTGATCAGGTTATCGTATTTTTTGTAAAAAACTTCGGTCCGGAAAGTCTGCCGGTCAGCGATCCGCTGGTATTGGGCGATATAATGCGTGGCCTTCATAAATGTCAGGTTAGCGGCAGAAGGCAGGTACCTGCGTTCCGGATCCTGATAAAAAATACCATAGGCAATAGAAGCCTGCGAACTTTTTCCGAGTTTATAGGCAAGTGAAATCCGTGGTGCAAGATTCACTTTATCAATCAGGGAAGAATGTTCCAAACGTGCTCCCAGTTTAGCTGCAAGTGCGTTGGTGACATAAATATCCGTTTCGCCAAAACCCGCTGCAAGTGTACTGTTCAGCCTGCTGCGATACTCGTCTCCGTTAAAGTCGGTATAGTCACTGCGGTCGCGAGCTACATTATATTCCGCACCAAACCGGACTGCACTCAACCCCCTTAACCGCTTTTCAAAGACAGCTTTCTGGTTAATATAGTTACCGGTGGAATGCAGTTCAAAACTCTTTGCTTCCAGTCCGCCAAGAATTACTTCCTGCTTTTGCTGATTGGTCAGATCAGATCCAATATCGTCCCTGTTATGGGTGAATGATACACCCAGCATTACCTTCCATCCGCTACCCATATATTCCCTCCATGAAAGATTATGATAGGTATTTAAATTTTTTATCGCAAAGCGGTCGAGATACCCGAGTGTATCAATGCTGTTCGTTGTAAATGCAAGATTGGTGGTGCTGAAAGTTCCATAGTATTTAAGAATCCCCGTTTTAGACGTCTTGATTCGAAAGTTGGCATCACCTGTATGGCCTACCGGTGCTTTTGAATAATCCTGTTTCTGTTTGATCACTGCAAAGGCAGGTGCAAGGTTTGAATAAGAGTAGTTAGCACCAAAAGAAGATTCTTTGTCTTTTGCCAGTTGCTGGAACCCGCCACTCAGGCCAATCACCATAATTCCCAGATTGGCAGATGACCTTTCCGGAAAGTCGATCGATTCAAGGATCAGCGCCGATGAAAGTGCCTGTCCGTATAATGCCGAATATCCACCGGTACTGAACACTGTGCCCTTGAACAGGAATGGAGAAAACCGGCTGGGCTGCGCAATATTGGGTACACTTGAATAGAAAAAATTATTCACCAGTGTGCCGTCAATAAAAATTTTTGATTCGGCCGCCGTGCCACCGCGCACAAATAAACCTTCACTCTCACCAACCTGTTGCGCGCCGGGCAGGGTTTTTAATGCGCCGGTAATATCGCCGTTAGCACTGGCCGTGGTTACAATATCAATCGGGTCAAGCACCACACCAGCCCGTTTCCTGTCACTCGCTTCAAATGTACCTGCAGTAAGTACTACCGCCCGAAGCTCGCTGATCTCTTCTTTTAACTGGAACTGGAATTCGGCCGGAGGATTATCAAGATTGATGGGTTGTTCAAGCGGGCGGAAATTGGCTGAAGTAATAACCACCAGCTGGTTTCCTTTTTCTGAACTGGTGAAACTGAAGCGACCGGTTGAATCGGATGTTGCACCGTCGTACGTGTCTTTGAGTACAATACTTGCGTTGGGAACGGGCTGCCCCTTGGCATTTTTTACTGTTCCTTTAATTGTAACCTGAGCCAATAACACGACAGGAAGGAAGAGTGAAGCTAAAATTAGTATGGTTTGACGATGCTGATTCATAAATGTCAGGAATGGTACTTCGAATCTAAACTAGTTTATAACATAAACCAAATAAAATTTAAAAAACCTTGGGGATCCTCTTACCCGACCGGGAACCCAAGGCATTTCTGGAAATCAAAGTCATGGCAAATGCTGAACAAATTAATACGGAGACGGAGCCCCGGGCAATTCTGGAAATTAAAGACATGGCGAATGCTGAACAAACTAATACGGAGACGGAGACCAGGGCAATTCTGGAAATCAAAGTCATGGCAAATGCTGAACAAATTAATACGGAGACGGAACCCCGGGCAAATCTGGAAATCAAAGTCATGGCGAATGACCAACAGATTAATACGGAGATATCGGTTTAAGTTTCCTGAATTTACTTTTAAATAACGTATTTTCCCTAATGATTGCTCATGCCTAAACCTTAACCCGCCTATGTTTATCGGTTCCAGGTCATACTTTCTCGCCTTTGTTTTTTTATTGGTTGGTGCCGCCTGTAAAAAAGAACTAAGGACTCCTGCCCAACGGTCTACCGCAACCATCAGCAGCTTTTCTTTCCGGGCTGAAAAAAATCCGGCAGTTATCCAATCCGACCTGGTGGCAACAATCAGCGATAGCATTATCTATGTGCACATACCCTATCTGGCTGATGTAGATTCCCTGGTTCCAACTTTCACCACAGATGCAGCCGGGGTAAGTATTAATAATATCCGGCAGGTCAGTGACAGCAGCCATAACGATTACAGGCATAAATTAACTTATACGCTGACAGCGGAAGACGGTTCCCTCCATGAATATAGAATCTCCGTAAAACAATATACGGACCTTCCCATCATCCGGGTCCAAACGGATAATTCGGCGCCTGTTAACAGTACCGAAATTTATGTTGGTGCAACCATCAGTATTTCATCCAATGGAACCGACCTTCCTGATTTTTCAGGAAAAACAGAGATCAGGGGTCGTGGTAATTCCACCTGGACCATCATGCCCAAAAAACCTTACCGGTTAAAGCTGGACAAAAAATCAGAGATCCTGGGTATGCCAACCAACAAACACTGGGTCCTGCTTGCCAACTACGCAGATAAAAGCCTGATGCGGACAAAGATTGCCTTTACAATGGGCGAATGGTTTGGTATGACATATTCCCCCAGGGGACAATTTGCCGAACTCTTCCTGAATAACCAGTACCAGGGTTCTTATTTCCTCACCGAGCAGGTGAAACCCGATCCCAACCGGGTTAATATCACGGAGATGACAGCGGCTGATGAAACCCCTGAAACCATTACTGGTGGCTATTTGCTGGAGTTGGACAAACGGCTCGATGCCGAACACTGGTGGAAGACCACAAAAGATGTATCAGTTACCCTGAAGGAACCAGAGGTTATCAGTGCCACGCAGCTGGCATATATTACCCGTTATGTACAGGATATGGAAAACGCTATTTATGCGGCCGACTTCACCAATCCGGCTACCGGTTATAAAAAATATATCAACGACGAAACATTTGTCCAGTGGTATTGGGTCAACGAGATCTTCCGTAACGAGGACGCCAATTTTTACAGCAGCGTTTTCCTGTATAAGGACCGGAACGCCAAACTTTCAATCGGACCCATCTGGGATTTCGATATAGCCGCAGGTAATATCAACTATAATGAATCATTCCAAACAACCGGCTGGCATGTCCGTAACACAGTCTGGTTTGCCCGTTTATTCGAAGATCCGGTCTTCAAAAAAAATGTGAAAGACAAATACTATGCGGTAAAACCAAAACTCGCGGGCTTAATGAACCTGATAGATTCCACCGCATCCGAACTCAGGTATTCACAGGTGGAGAATTTTAAAAAATGGGATATCCTCAATACATGGGTCTGGCCCAACTACGCCGTTCAGGGTTCTTATGTTAATGAAGTGAACTACCTTAAAACATGGCTTACGACACGGATGGCCTGGATAGAATCGCAACTGCTGATGGAGCCGTAACCATAAAAAAAAACGTCCACCCGAATGGGTGAACGCTTTTAATTATCTGCTCAAAGATTACTTTGTTTTATACTGCGGGATAATGGTATTTGCCAGCTCCACCATTTTCTTCAGTCCGTCTTCAGGTAAACCACCTTTTTTGAACTGCGCCATTACATCCGGCAACTTGTTATCCATTTCCATCAGGAAATGTTCTTCAAATTCCTTCACCCTGCTAACGGCTACATCCTTCAGGTATCCATTGGTACCCAGATAAATGATCGCTACCTGTTTTTCAACAGTGAACGGCGAATACTGAGGCTGTTTGAGGATTTCCACGTTACGCGCACCCTTATCAATTACGTTCTTGGTTGCAGCATCAAGATCACCACCGAATTTAGAGAATGCTTCCAGCTCGCGGTAAAGTGCCTGGTCAAGTTTAAGTGTTCCTGCCACTTTCTTCATCGACTTGATCTGCGCATTACCACCAACACGGCTAACCGAGATACCTACGTTGATAGCAGGCCTGATACCGGAAAGGAAGAGGTTGGACTCAAGGAAGATCTGTCCGTCCGTAATAGAGATCACATTCGTCGGGATATAGGCAGATACGTCACCAGCCTGTGTTTCAATGATCGGAAGGGCAGTGAGTGAACCACCACCTTTTACCAGGTGCCTGATTGAATCAGGAAGATCATTCATGTTTTTGACGATCTCATCGTTGTTGATCACTTTGGCAGCTCTTTCCAGCAAACGGCTGTGCAGGTAGAATACATCACCAGGATAGGCTTCACGGCCTGGCGGGCGACGCAGCAGCAGGGATACCTCGCGATAGGCAACGGCCTGTTTGGAAAGATCATCATAAATGATCAGTGCAGGACGACCGGTATCACGGAAGAATTCACCAATGGCTGCACCGGCAAACGGAGCATAGAACTGCAAAGGCGCAGGGTCAGAAGCAGAAGCCGCTACGATGGTAGTGTATTCCATCGCACCGTTATCCTGCAGGGTTTTCATCACTCCCGCGATAGTAGATGCTTTCTGGCCGATTGCCACATATATACAATAAACAGGCGCACCTGCTTTCAGGAATTCTTTCTGGTTGATGATGGTATCGATCGCAATGGCGGTCTTACCGGTCTGACGGTCACCAATGATCAGCTCACGCTGTCCACGGCCAATCGGAATCATGGCATCAATGGCCTTGATCCCTGTCTGCAAAGGTTCTTTTACCGGCTCACGGAAGATTACCCCGGGTGCCTTACGCTCCAATGGCATTTCATAACGCTCACCTGTAATCGGGCCTTTACCGTCGATGGGCTCACCGAGTGTATTCACCACGCGGCCAACCACTCCCTCTCCTACCTTGATCGATGCGATCTGTCCGGTACGGCGAACTTTTGAACCTTCCTTTACATCAGCACTGTCACCCATCAATACCACACCTACATTATCTTCTTCGAGGTTGAGGGCAATGGCACGAACACCATTCTCAAACTCTACCAGTTCACCATATCGAACATTACCTAACCCGTAAACACGGGCGATACCATCACCTACCTGGAGCACGGAACCTACTTCCTCCAGATCGGCGCTGACGTTAAAATTGCTCAACTGCTGACGCAGTATCGCTGAAATTTCATCTGGTTTAATGTCTGCCATATTTCTTAATTGTAATTTTTATATTAACGGACTTTATAAATAAAGTCATTGTTCTCAAACTGACGTCCAATTGCTTTCAGGTCGTACGAGATACTGGCATCAACCAGTTTATCGCCTACCTGTAAAATAAACCCGCCGATGATGCTCTCATCCACTTTTTCATCCAGTTCAATATTTGCATAATCGCCCGACTTCCTCACCTGTGCGATGATCTCGTTCCTGGTAGCGTCATCAATTTGGGTAGCTGTAGTCAACTGAACAATATGGATGTTTTTATATTCCTTGTACTGGGAAATGAATGCAGTGAGTATTTCGGGAAGGTTCATTTCACGGCCCTTGGTGATCAGGATTGTCATAAATGAAGCGGTCATTGTGCTGATCCTGCCGGTAGTCACTGCGTCAATGATCTTCTTTTTTGTGGAAGCAGGGATCACCGGGCTTCTTAATACATTCACAAAATCGCGGTTGCTCTTTGTAACGGATAACAACCAGTTTATATCTGCATACACTGCCTCCAGCTCGTTCCGCTCGATGGCGAGACCGATCAGCGCTTTAGCGTAACGTGTGGCGAGTCTTGGATTGTACATTCTTCGGATTTGAAACTGCCTTCAGCAGCAACGATCAATTAATTTAATTTAACACCATCCACCAGCTCCCTGATATGGGCTTCCTGGGCTTCCTTTCCTGCCAGTTCCCTTTTCAGGATCTTCTCACTGATTTCGATCACAAGCTGACCTACCTGGTTCTTCACCTCGGTAATCGCTGCCATCTTTTGTGCACCAATGGCAACCTGGGCATCCGTAATGATCTTGTTGGCTTCTACCTTCGCCTGCTCCTTGGCTTCGTTGATGATCTTATCTTTTGTTTCACGTGCTTCCTTCAATAACTGGCCGCGCTCTTCGCGTGCCTTTGCCAGCAATGCCTCATTCTCATTCTGCAACTGTGCCATTTCTGCCTTTACCTTTTCAGCCGTTGCAATAGAACCAGCGATATTAGCTTCGCGTTCACTGAGCGACTTGAGGATTGGCTTCCATGCATACTTCTTCAGTAACAGCAGCACCACAATAAACGCAACCAGCGTCCAGATAAAAAACCCTAAATGGGGAGTTAATAAACTCATACTACAGTATTAAAAACTTGATTCAATTTTTTAAGAAGTAACTGTACCCTCCGCCCTGTGCATCAGGTACAGTACTAAGTTTGTGGGACCTCCTTATTTGAGTACCGCCAGCAGGCCGGCGATTACCGCAAACAGCGCAACACCTTCCACGAAGGCAGCGGTGAGGATCATAGCACCACGAATGTCATTGGCAGCTTCAGGCTGGCGGGCGATTGATTCAGTCGCACCTTTACCGATCTGACCGATACCGATACCTGCACCAATTGCAGCTAAACCTGCACCGATAGCACCACCGAAGTGTGACCAGCTACCAGAAACTTCTAACAAAACGTTCATTAAATCCATGACTGTGATTTTATAATTAAGAAAACGAAAACGTATTAATGATTGGCTTCCTCCAGGTGGTGGTCGCCAATAGCCTGACCGATAAACACCGCAGTCAGTACCGTGAAAATATATGCCTGGATAAACGCCACCAGTATTTCAATAACATAAATAAACACAGCAAATGCAATCGACACCGGTGCAAATGCAACACCCGCCGTCTTGGTCATTTCACCAAAGATGAAGATCAGGCTCACAAAACTCAGGATGATGATATGGCCCGCAGTCATGTTCGCAAAAAGACGGATGATCAGCGCGAAGGGTTTGGTAAATACACCGAGCAACTCAACAGGCAGCATCATGATCTTAACGGGAACAGGAACACCGGGGAACCAGAAGATATGACCCCAGAAATGTTTGTTCGTGCTTAACAGGATTACCACCAGGGAAATCAAACCAAGCACAGCTGTGAACGCAATATTACCGGTAACGTTGGCCGACCCGGGGATCAGTCCAAACAGGTTATTGATCAGGATAAAGAAAAAAACCGTGAGCAGGTAGGGCAGATACTTGTTAGCCTGCTGGCTCAGGTTTGGCCGGGCGATATCGTCACGTACAAACAGGATCACCGGCTCCAGCGCATTTTGCAACCCATTGGGGGCAGAAGTAACACCAACACCTGATCTGTATTTTTTTGCAATATTCACCAGCACGATTAACAGTACCAATAATGCCAGCAGCATCTGCACCACATTTTTGGTCAGTGAAAAATCATAAACCCGTACTGATTTGTCAACGGTACCGTCAGCATTTACGGGAACAATTTCGTGCTCCTGCAGTTTGTACCCGTTATATATCGCATGTCCATGTTCAAACTTGGACGACATGAAAAAATCGAAACCACGCTCCGGTGAATAAAGGAACACCGGCAGGGGTATGGTTGCATGGAATTCTTCCCCATCCTTTTTCTCAATGGTGAAAAAGTGGAACTCATGGGCATCCGCAATGTGATCAAGCATAGCCTTGCCCGGATCAAATTTGGCTTCCTCATGGGCAGGGGTGCCGTGGTCAGCGGTATGGTCACCATGTTCCGGTGCCTGGTCCTGGGCATTGGATACCCCGGAAATAAGCAAGGAAATTAGGCTGAAAACCGCTACTGACAAGCATTTGAGACGTCCTAAACTCATACAGTCCTGAAATTTGCCGCAAAGATAAGGGTGATACCGGTGAATTCGATCCCGGAAACACGGAAAATGATATAAAAGCGGGGCTTTTTTTGGATTATCCACATAGTTTAAGCCGTTTCCGGCTCATCCCTTTCCGTTCTTCTCAAACTGCATGTCGTGGAGCTGGGCATAAAAGCCATTCAGCTGCATCAGTTCTTCATGTGTACCGGCTTCCATCAGTTCGCCCTTATCCAGCACAATGATCTTGTCGGCCTTACGGATAGTCGATAACCGGTGGGCAATAACGATGGCCGTTCTCCCGCTGATCAGCGTATCAATGGCATGCTGGATCAGCGATTCACTTTCTGTATCAACCGAGGAAGTGGCTTCATCCAGGATGAGCACCGAGGGATTGTATAACAGGGCCCGGATGAACGACAATAACTGCCGCTGGCCAAGTGATAAAGTGGCCCCGCGTTCCATAACGTTGTAGTCGTACCCGCCTGGCAACCGCATAATAAAATCATGCATGTCAATGAGTTTGGCCGCTTCTATCACCTTCTCCCTGGGGATTGATTCATTTCGCAGAGTAATATTGTCGAGCACTGATCCGGAAAACAGGAACACATCCTGTAACACCACCCCGATATTTTTCCGGAGATAATCCAGGTCAAAATCGTTGATATTACGATCGTCGATCCGGATTTCCCCACCCTGGATATGATATAAACGGTTGAGCAGGCTGATAATGGTGGTCTTCCCGCTGCCGGTATGACCCACAATGGCCACCACCTCGCCGGGTTTAATGGTAAAACTGATATTCTTCAACACATATTTGTCCTTCACATACGCAAACCAGACCTTGTCAAACTCTACCTTTCCTTCCAGTGGCCGGTCTGGTTTGAACGCATCAGGACCCGACTCCGCAATAAAATCCTCATTGTCGAGCACCTTGAATACACGTTCACTGGCCACTACTCCCATCTGCAACACATTAAACTTATCGGCCAGTACCCGCAACGGACGGAAGAGCAGGTTGAGAAAGAGGATAAATGCAGTGACGGTCCCATACTGGCTTTCATGCAGGTGCAGGGCTTCCTTGGCTGTCCACCAGACCACCAGTCCCACCGAAAGAGCCAGCACAATCTCCACTACCGGGAAAAAAATGGAGTAGGCGAAAATGGCGCTGATATTGGCGTTGCGGTGATCCTTATTGATTTTGGTAAACTTTTTCAGTTCCCTGTCCTCCGCTGCAAAAGCCTGCACCACCTGCATACCGGTGAGGTGCTCCTGCACAAAGGCATTGAGAGCAGCTACCGCATTGCGCACTTTGAAAAATGATTTATTGATACTTTCCTTAAAATACCAGGTAGCAATAATGATGATCGGAAACGGAACCAGCGCAACCAGGGTGAGGGTCCAGTCCATGTAAAACATCACGGCCAGCACACATACGATGGATAAAAGATCCGCAATTATGGGCACCAGTCCTTCCGAAAAAATATCATTGATCGATTCAATATCATTGATGGTGCGGGTGGTCAGTGTTCCGATGGGTGTTTTGTCGAACTGCGAAAGGTTGAGACCAAGGATTTTTTTATAAACTGCCACACGCATGTCTTTTACCACCGACTGGCCCAGCCAGGCTGTGGTAAAGGAAAACCAGAAACGCATGGCCGTTTCAACAAACAGTAATACTATCTGGATAATGGTTACCCAGATAACGGCAGTAGCCATTGACAGGGAAATATATTTATCGACCGTTAACTGGATGAGGAAGGGACGAACGGGTGTGATAATAGCGAGCACGATGGCGAGGACCACCGACAGGACGAATTTTTTGCGGTAAGGAGCTGCATAACCAAATACCCTCCGGAGAACCGCAACATCAAATTTTTTAGGAGAACCGTCAGCCAAAATGTTGAATTAGGTTGCAAAGCTAAGCGGAATGGACTTAACGATATTACAATCTCGTTACCTGCTCATCTTCCTCCGGGCCAATGGCCTTTTTATATGCCTTGATAAAGATGGCGCCCAGGTTTTTATAAGGTGGGATATAATCTTCAAAACCTTCCACAGCAGCCTTACCCTTAAACTCTTTCCAGAAAGGAATCCAGTCGATCCCGTTGCCATTGCGCAATTTTTCAGTGAGCAACTGGAAGAAAGGTTTGTTGATGGATGTCTTTCCTATTTGTTTGGACGCAATGATATGGGCATCCTCTGATTTATGCAGGATGGAATCAATCAGGTGGAAACCGCCACAGGAACCCATGAACACGATCCTTGAAGAAGGGGCCATATAGGCAATGGTGGAGTTTGCAAAATAACTGTGACCCCGGTGGATGGTAACCGTGGGGTGGATATTATTTTCCTCCAGGTAGGCACCCAGTGCCTGCTGGGCTTTATCGTCCTCACCTGTTTCTTCTGGCAGGGGTCTGTTGGCGTAAATGATCACGGGTTTACCTTTCACGGAGCGGATGCTGATCCATTGCGGATTGGAGCGATCGATTGTCCAGTTGGGAGCAGGGAACATATTCTGGAATCCATTGAAGATTCCTTTACCATCTGAGTCGCCGTAGAAAAATACCTGCGCAGTCACTTCACCCTTTTCATTAATCAATGAAGAAAAGGGAACATTATAAACCGGGGGAATCCCCAGTTCTTTTGTAAGATCAATATTACTGGTTGAATCAGCTGAAAGGAATAGTTTATTGAGGATATTATAAATGATTGTCCCCTTCTGGTTATTCATATCAGCATTACGCTGGTAGTTGTCCTGCACCAGGGCCAGCACTTCTGCAGCCAGCGTTTTGTTGGTCTCGATAATACTCGCGTATGAATCGGCCACATCCACACCATCTTCCAGCCCGTCTGATTTTTCCAGTCCGCCAACAAATGCCTTCATCAGGTCGGTCGCTTCTTCGTGACTGGGAAAAGTGGAAAGGAAACTTCCGAGTTTGTTATAAGCCGCAGCCTGGCTGATGAACTTGCGGTAATGATCGAATGAAAGGCTCATCAGCAGTGAGTCTCCGCGGTTACCCGCCTTCTTCATCATCAATGGATATACGCCATTGGTATAACTGGATGTATAAATCAGTCCGTCTGTCAGTACGGCCAGGTAATAAAGTTCTGCCGCACTTAAAGTCTGGATAGAACGGAAACGAATCTCGTCACGTTCATTGTGCAAACCGTTTATTGTTGTAACAAATACATCCTTAGCTTTTTTCTCCAGTTTGGAAGTGAGTTCCCGGAACGCAAGGGCCGTATCGCCCTTCATTGCCCGCTGTTTGTAGTCCATCTGGGTTTTAACCAGCAAACGGTAATACTGCACAGAATCTTTTTCTGCTGCATCGATCTCTTCAAAGCTGATCTTTCCCAGGCCGATATTATCCAGGAAGGGGAAGTATTGCTGACCGCTTTTACTTCTCGACATGCGGACTACTGTTTTTACAAACTCATCATCATTGATCAATCGGATACGGTTACCCAATGAATTGGATGCCTGTGCGTAAGTATAGAGTTGTGCCGGATACTTCCTTGCCACTGCCTTGATAAGGCTGTCAGCAAATGAGACATTGGGATTATTGTTCAGGGTGGAAAATGTCCGGGAAGGGAACATGGTACAATATTTCAATACCAATTGTTCAGAAGCTTCTTTGTAACCGGTGTTCCGGGTAAATATGCCTGAGGCCAGTACGGCTGTGCCGACTGCATATGGATGCGATCCGATAACCGGTGCGATGCTGGCACCCACTTTATCGGCCGAAACCGACTCACGGTACAGGTCGATGATTTCCGGGAAATGCAGGATATTCAGTTTGCGGCTACGGTAATTCTCCCGCACATATCTCATAATACCCGATAATCCGGTGAGGTAATTGACTTTCAGGCGGTGATCGGTGAGGGTATCGGTCTCAATTTCAAACTGAAGCTGGTCAACCCGGGCAGCCACTGAATTGGTCAGCAGCAGGTTAACCTCTTCATTGGTACCTGCAACAAATTCTCTGTCGCTCTTGCCATCCACTGAAAAAAGGGCTGATTGTTCACGGTCAATCTGGTCGTGAAAAAGCTCCCTGTTCTTCGGGATTTTATAAGATACAGGTATAGCACTATCGCCCTGGGCGAAAACGCCTGTGCTAAACGACTGTGCAAGAACTATTAAGGCGATATAACGGAAAATAACTGTCATAAGGTTCGAATAACAAATTTAATACCCCTTCTTCACATTAACGACTATCCCGTCCCCTGATTCAGGGCGGACGCCTGCTCCTTCGGCCGACTGACGCTTATTGGTCCCGGATCCTGGTATTTAAATCTGGCTGTCACGGCCTCTGCTGCATCCCGGCAGTAAGACGGGAATTATTGACAATAGTTGGCTTTGGCCTTTTTTATACCTCCGCTACGGATATTAAGTTATCATTAACTCTGGGTTAACAAACATCGCCAATTTCCATGCCCCGAAAAATCAAGGTAGGTTTGCGGAAAGTTTCTGGCGAATGGATAATATTTCCCGAAAAGTGCTGATTGCAGACGACGAACCTGATATTCTGGAGATTCTCAAATATAACCTTGCGGGCCAGGGTTATGAGGTGGTGACGGCTAAAGACGGGGATGAGGCACTGGACAAGGCAAAACGGACACAACCCGATCTGATCATACTCGATGTAATGATGCCGAAGAAAACCGGCGTGGAGGTTTGCCAGATCCTGCGTATGCAGCCTGCCTTCAAGGATACACTCATCATTTTCCTTACAGCTGTGAATGATGATGGCTCGCAGATAAAGGGTCTTGAAACCGGTGCCGACGATTATATTGCAAAGCCCATCAGTCCCAAAGTATTTCTCAGCAGGGTCAACGCATTGTTCCGCCGGTTGAATAAAACGGAAGTGAAGACACTCCAGCTTGAAAACCTTACCATCGACCCGGAACGTTTCATGGTGCAGGTCGACGAGAAAGATATCATCCTGGCTAAAAAAGAATTTGAACTCCTGTACCTGCTGGCCCAGCGTCCCGGGCGCGTATTCCTCCGGAACGAAATCCTGAACCAGGTCTGGGGTAATGAAGTAATCGTTGGTGACCGGACCATTGATGTCCACATCCGCAAGATCCGCCAGAAGCTGGGAATCGATTGTGTTACCACGGTAAAAGGGGTAGGTTATAAGTTCCAGCTCTGACAAGATCCGCTGGAAAGTGGGAATCGATTGCGTTACCACGGTAAGAGGGGTAGGTTATTGTTTCAGCTCCGATAAGAACCGTTCAGATCCTGGGAAACTAATTCGTTAAAACTGTAAATGGTATCAGGTATAATTCCCGCCCTGATTTTTCTGAACGCATCTGGTTTTTAATATTTGCGTTGCCGGGATTCCCGGCAGTTGAATAAATTGCAATATGTTCTCCTTTAAAAATATTTCGCCGCGTGCCCTCTCCTTCCTGACGGCCTTCGCACTGTCAGCGCCTATCGCCCTCCTCGTTTTATACATCGAGCGGAGATGGCAACCTGTGCTTATCTCGTTCGCCGTATTACTTACCGGTGCATACCTGCTCATCTCCTTTGTACTGGAAAGGTTTATCTATCGCAAAATCAAACTCATTTATAAATTCATCTACCAGACAAAGGCTTCCAAACGGGAGGAGACTTATTACAAATATGTATTACCCCGGAAAAGTATTGACCAGGTAAGGGAAGATGTGGAAGCGTGGGCAATGGGTAATAAGGAAGAGATCGAATTACTCCGCGCGAACGAACAGTTCCGTAAAGAATTTCTCCAGAACCTGTCACACGAATTCAAAACCCCGGTGTTCGCTATCCAGGGTTATGTAGACACTTTGCTGGGCGGTGCTTTGGAAAATCCGGATGTTAACCGTCGGTTCCTGGAAAAAACCGCAACCAATGTAGAGCGGCTGACCAACCTGTTAAATGATCTTGATGAGATCTCGCGGCTTGAACGTGGTGAGCTGAACCTGATCAAACAGAATTTCGTGATCCAGGACCTGGTGAAGGATGCGTTTGAAAGTATTTCCATTATGGCCGAACAAAAGAATATCAGGTGTATGATTAAAAAGGGATTTGATTCCCCCCTGACTGTTTTTGCCGATAAGGAAAAGATCCGCCAGGTTTTACTTAACCTGATCGAAAACTCAATCAAGTATGGCAAGGTCAACGGTACCATCAACGCGAGTATGTATAATACCGATGGCAATCACATCCTGATTGAAATGAGTGACGACGGTATCGGCATTCCTGAAATTTACCTGCCAAGGATCTTCGAACGTTTTTACCGGACAGACACGGGGCGTAGTCTTGATGCAACCGGCAGCGGGCTGGGACTGGCCATCTGTAAACATATTATCGAAGCACATGGACAGACCATCCATGTAAGGAGTCGCGTGGATGTGGGTACCAGTGTTGGTTTTACGCTTGATATAAAGAAAGACTGAGGGTAACCTACTTCTTCGTCAGTAATTCCCCTTCACCAAACCTTTCTCCCACCAGTCCTGCCATCAGTGAAGCAAGTTGTTGCTGGTATAACTGTTTGCCATCCTTCATTTCACCCAGTGGTTCCACACCGGGTCCCATCAATGCCATCCATGTTTGTGAAGAACCCTTGATAAATGTACCATGGGAGGTCCACTGGTCATGCCTGCTGCCACGGCCATGATCCGTAGTGATCAGGATACTTGTGTTGTCTTTATAATCCGGTGTTGACTGTATCCAGTTCCACAATTCACCAATCATGCGGTCGGCCCTGTTAAGCGATTCCAGATACAGGTCGTACCTGCCTGAATGTGCCGACTCATCCGTTTCTCCCAGTCCAATAAAAACAATACCCGGTTTCTGCTTTGCCATATATTCTTTCGCGGTGATAAATGTCAGCTGGTCCTGACGGGTGCCATAATGTTCGGTCAGTACTTCCGTCTGTACTCTGTTCACCGCTGCAATAGTAGCAGACCCCTCTTCCTCCATATTTTCATAACCGCTGTTGATTACCAGGCCATTTCTTTTCTTGCCCAGTATATATGGAAATACATCCCAGGAGGTAAACGCTGCCACCTTACCCTCAAAGGGTTTCCTCGAATTGAGGTACTCCAGTACATTAAGATGGGGATTGTGTTTCTTTTTATTGGAGGAGATAGCCAGGTCGGTATTACCCGTAAAAATTTCATGATACCCGGGGTACGAGAAACTGTACAGGTTGGAAACATTCATCCGGTTATGTAATTCCCTGTTGCCATAAAGCTGTCCCTTTCGTGAAACTATATTCCACAAAAAAGGCATCAGTCGCTCGCGCCTTACATTATCAGTTGCACCACCATATAACATGTTCATGGTAGAAGTATCGGGCGTGTATTCCGGATCGCTCATCAATTCCGGATCCGCACCATTGAAGAGTTCCTGCCAGCGCACACCATCAAGGGTAATGATGATCAGTTTACCGGAAGGTTTGATAGCGATGCGGTCGATCAGCCGATCAGAAGGGGATTGTGCAGAAGGGAGGATCAATAAAAACAACAGGCCGCTAAAAAATAGTTTCACTGTTAAAGGTTTTGCAAAGAAACCATGTTAATGTGACCGAAGGGTTAACAGGGTATGACCGGTCTGTTAACATTTCAATGGGGAAATGCAAACATTAAGTGAATACCAGTATATATAAAATGTTAAGGGTTACCTTCTTTACAATTGCTTAATACTGGCTTAACGTCGGGTTTATATTCATTCAGCAACTTTAATAAACCTCCGTATGGAAAAACGCGTTGTTGATGTTGTTGTATTGTCTGACGTTCATCTCGGCACCTATGCATGCCGGGCCAAGGAACTTCTGATCTATCTCCGTAGTATTTCACCACGTCTTCTGATCCTTAATGGTGATATCATCGACGGATGGCAATTCAGCAAACATTATTTTCCGGCAGATCATATCCAGGTGATCCAGGAGATTCTCAATTTCCTGTCGACCGGCACCAGGGTTATTTATATAACGGGCAACCATGATGAAGCCCTTCGCAAATATGCCAGAATGCAACTCGGGAACCTCCAGCTGGCAGACAAGGCACTGATCGAGATCAATGGTTCGATGACCTGGATCTTTCATGGTGACGTGTTTGACCATGCCAGCAAAAACCCCGCGCGCATCGTGAGCCGGCTGGGAAGTAATGGGTATGCGGTATTGCTGGGTTTCAACAAACTGATCAACCGCGTGAGCCAGTGGTTCGGCAGGGAAAAAATTTCATTCGCCAAATCAGTGATGACACAGTTCAACAAACGATTTGTCAAGATCGAAAACTTTGAGAAACTGGTCGGCGAACTGGCCATTGATAAAAAATATGATTGTGTGATTTGTGGACATATCCATGAACCCAAAAAGCGGACCATCACCAATGAGAAAGGTTCGGTGGTGTACCTCAATTCGGGCGACTGGGTAGAGCATATGACCACGCTGGAATATCATTCGAACGACTGGCACCTGTATACGTTCGACCAGGTGGTGGAGAAAGCAACCAGGGTAAAGAAGGAAAAACCGGAGACACAGGTGATTCCGGTTGGTATTGATATTTATCTCGATACCCGTACCGGATAAACTCCGGGGAACTGTTCTGATTGAGTGATGATGTTTAAAGTTGGCCGGATTGTAAATCCGTTACCAGACCGTCGACCCACAAAAACTCACGATATGAAGATCCTTTATGCAGTCCAGGCCACCGGCAATGGCCATATCAGTCGCGCTATGGAACTCCTGCCCTATTTACGCGAATACGGAAAGGTTGACATCTTTCTCAGCGGAAACAACTCGCACCTGGCTCTTGACGCGCCGGTGAAGTACCGGAGCAAGGGACTCAGCCTGTATTACAACTGCACGGGCAGCCTCAATTACTGGCAAATGATCCGTGAGCTCAAACCATTGAGGCTTCGTAAGGAGATCCTGGAATTGCCGGTGGAGAAATATGATCTTGTATTAAATGATTTTGAGCATATCACTTCGGCAGCCTGCAGCCGGAAAGGTGTGCCATCCGTGAACTTTGGCCACCAGGCAAGTTTCCTCTCCAACTTTTCACCACGTCCGCTCCAGAAAAGCCTGATCGGCGAATTCGTTTTGAAGAACTATGCAAAAGCCGACCGGTATGTGGGTTTACATTTTAAAAAATATGATGATTTTATTTTTACCCCGGTGGTAAAAAAGAAAATCAGGGATGCCATCGCAATCGATCTTCAATATGTTACCGTATACCTGCCCTCCTGGAGTGAACAGCAACTTGTCAGCATTTTTTCAGCCTATCCTGATATCCCCTTTGAAGTCTTCTGCCATGAAGTAAAAGAGCCGGGCAGATATAAAAACCTGACCCTGCTACCGGTAAATGGCGAGCTGTTCAATCAAAGCCTGATCAATTGCCATGGCATCATCACCGGTGGCGGTTTTGAAACACCTGCTGAAGCTTTACACCTGGGTAAAAAAATAATGACCATTCCCATACGTAACCAATACGAACAGCAATGTAACGCTGCTGCGCTCGCAGAAATGGGCGTGACAAGGCTTTCAGGTATCACGCCTGACTTCGGTTTACATTTAAGTAACTGGATGAATGAAGGACTGGTGCTTAAAATGGACTATAGCCGGAGCATCGATCAGAGTCTTTCTTTCCTATTCAATCCTCCTGCCTCAAAGACCAGGTATTTCAGCGAACTGATGATGGCGAACTGAAGGTTTCCCTTCGCGGCGATATTTAAATCTGCATACTGAACAGTTATACCGTATCGGTTCAACTTTAATCTGTATTGGTTGAATTGAAACGGTATCCGTTGAATTGTAAACAATATCAGATTAACAGTTATCAGATATCGATAAGGGCTGTTCATGCCCGGACATAAAAAAACCACCCAGGGGAGACTGACCCGGGGTGGTAAACTGCATGAGAAAATTGTCACGGCGGTACTGCTAACCCAAATGACAATTATAAACGACGGAGTAGAAAGAACTGACGTAAAGATCGGGGCGTAGTATTAACCCAGCGTTACGTAATGATTACCAGGTTATTAAATCACTATCTGAAAGACTGTTGTTTTCCGCCATAACTATTTATATATACTTACACCCTTATCGCATTCAATTGCCTGCATAAAAAAAACCGTTCCGACCTGGAAAGGAAGGAACGGTTTACAATATCAAATAAACTGATTAGAGATTGACAAATTTTGTCCAGCCTTTCCACCATGTGGCGTTGGGACCAGCTGGCGCGATTGCACCACGGAAGGTTACTGTCTTATCGAAGAAAGTATCGTTGGTGAATTTACCGTCAGTGAAATTTGCACCAGTCAGGATCCGTTGGTTACCGTCTCTTCCACCGAAAGGCGTAGGATCGGGTGCCGAATAGTTGAACGGCTGGATTAGCTTCACATCTGATGAATTGGTAAGGAGGTCGTTATCATTAAGACCATTGGTAAACCAGGATTGTAAGCTGGCGTCGTCCTTAATGGTAACGCCTGCAGTACCTGTGAACTTCACATTAACTGTATTACCTGCAAGGGTAACGTTACGCAGACGCAGTGAGCTGTCTTCAATATTCAATGCAGTTGAAGTACCTGTTGATGCATCGATGAGGATGCCCTGTGGCCAGCCCATGATGATTGAGTTAAACAATGATAAAGAGGAATTCCTGCGGATTTGTGCACCGGCCCTGAAGAGGCTGTTACCAATATTACCGAGTGTAGCTCTTGGTCCGATCGCAGTGATATTCGAGAACATCGGGCTGGTTTTCGGAGTAACTCCTGTTCCTCCGGAGTTATTATCACTTTCAAACGCTTCTGATGTAGAGATATCTGCAATGAGGGAATCACGGATTATCAGTCCAAACTGAATCTTACCGCTGAAACCGTTATCGGTATCAAAGTCATCATCCTGGGTTTTATAAGCAATCAGGTATTTACAGTTAACTGTTCCACCAAACCACTCATAGGCATCATCTTTTGCATAAGATACCTGCACGTGGTCGATTACAGTACCACGTCCTACTGCTGCAAGAGTCAGGCTGTTTATTTCCTTATCAGGCTGGGCAGCATAACCTGCGTATTCAATACGAACATAACTCATAACACCGGAAGTGTCATTATCATCGGGAGTGGCTCCACCACCCGCAACAGCGTCATTGTTCGAGTTATTTACACCACCTTCTACTTCGAGGGTACCCGCACCACCGGCAGTAGTGGTGGTATTTATAGATGCTTTACCGCAAAGAACGATACCCCCCCAGTCGCCTGAAGTTGGGTTTGGAGAAGCAGATGTGAATATGATTGGCTCATCACTGGTGCCTTGTGCACGGATCTTTGATCCGCGGCTGATTACCAGGGCAGTCACTTCGCTGGTAGTCAGTGCGCATTTCACCGTAACACCTGGTTCAATGGTCAGTGTTGAATTATTAACGATATAAACAGGTCCGCGAAGGATATAGGTATTACCCTTTCTGAAGGTGGTATCAGATGTGATACGGCCCTGAACAGTGATGGTACTTCCATTGCTGCCACCGCCGCCGCCTGGTTCTGGAACAAAGATTGGTTCTCCGTCCGTTTCGATTTTCCGGCATCCTGTTCCTGCTATCGCAGCAATAGCAGTTAAATAAAGAATGTACTTTTTCATCAGTTTATTTGTTTAAAGAGTTGATGTGCTTATTGATTAAAGATTATAGTTAAAAGTGACACTGAAATTGGTTCCGAGCTTACGGGTAAAGCGATAAGCATCGATATTCTTCTGGAACGAATCCTTGTTATTCACGTTCTGGTAGAAATACTGGGTCCGGTTAATTATGTCGGAGATATTTAACCTGATCTCACCCTTCGAAGCAATGATCTTTTTTGCGATCTGGAAATCCAGGACAGGTCTTGGCGCTTCATAAACATCGGGGCTACTTGCACCACCTGTTTTATCACCTACGAGGTACAACCGTTCGCCGATCTGGTTAAACAAAAGTGTGGCGTTGATCCCTTTTTGCTCGTTGTCATATAAAAGGCCGAGGTTAACCACATAAGGCGACTGCCCCTGCATTGGACGATCGACATTAAAGGCATCACTTTCGATACGGCTATAGATATAGGCAAGGTTTGCCTGGAAGGTGAAATTTTTCAGACCGTTGGAGATAACATCGAGTTTTTTACGGGCTTCCAGTTCCACACCATACGCGTTTGCAAAATCAACATTCGCAAAATTAAAGGTACTGGCACCACCACTACCTTCGGTGAAAAGCTGTTCAATAGGTTTTTCGAAATGTTTATAAAACACCCCGGCAGTAAATACTTCACCGGCCTTGGGATAAATTTCATACCTGAAATCAGCGTTCATCACTTTTGTGCGCTCCAGGTCAGGGTTACCCTGTACAGAGGCGTTCAGTTCAAAATCGTACAGGTTAAGTGAAGCAAGCTCACGTAATTCCGGACGTACCACGGTTTGTGAACCCGACAAACGGAGGTTGGTCTTATTGTTCAGCTTCAGGGTGGCATTCACACCTGGAAGGAAATCAGTAACCCTTGAGTGGGTATGGCGTTTGTCCCATTGTTTCACACTACCAACCAGCTGATCATAGTCTTCAACCCTCAGTCCCCATACAACCCGCAGGTTACGGGTGAACTGGTTGTCAAGCTGGAGGAAGCCTGCATTAAGAATGGTGTTGGCCATATAACGATACGACTGGTCAACAATCGCACTGAAGGCAATATGGTTATCGCGTCCGTTCCCAAAATTTTCAGGAGCAAAAATCTGATCAGCAGGCAACTGTTTAATCGCCAGGTTGTCTGTTGGAAGATAGTTGGCAAACAGGATCGCATCAAAAAGACGGTCCTTGATCTGCAGCATGTATCCACCTTTCAGGGTTTGTTTCTGGCCAAGCCAGTTAAAACCATAGCTAAGGTCACCTCCTGCTGTATAAATATAATCGCTCAGGCTCTGGTAGATGCGGCTACCACTTTGTTGCGACAAGCTATTACTGATGATAGCGGTATATGGATCCTGTTCTGACTGGCGGCCATAAAGCAGACGGCGCTGGTCGGGGATATATCCGTCAAGGATATTAAAAGAGCCGTACCATTTAAACTTCAATGGTGCGCTGAGGTTATGTTCACCGGCAATCTGTGTGGTAAAGAACGTATTTTGTTTGAAACGGAATTCAGAACCCTTCAGCAAATAATCGGGTCTTGAAACATCCGTTCCATCACGTTCGGTAACATAGTTGCTGGTGTTCACATTGACGATTGACTTAATCGAGATCTTGTTAGCCGCGTTGAGTTGTACACTCAGGCTACCCAATGCACCAGCTGAAACTTCCTGCAGGTAGCGATCATCATTAAAATTATTCTCAATAGTGAGGTTATTCTGCTCGTCAATTACATTACGACGGTTCAGTAATTCCTGGAACCGGTTGGTCTTATTATATATTACACCAAAATTTCCCCCTACTACTTTACCGAAAAGTTTGCTGTTGAAACCTCCGTTGGCCTGGAAAGAAACGTTGATCGGTGCGTTCACTTCCTCGGCTTTCCAGGCGTTACGCATGCCTTTACCAATCTCGGTTTTCTGGGCGGCGGTCAACTGATTGAATTCATACTTGGTTGTATATCCCTTTGGGAAACCCCTGGTACCATCGTCGATTCCGAGCCAGTCAAGTTTACCGCCCTGATCTTTCAGGAATTTTTTACCAATGGTCTGCGAGTTAACACCGGTACCGATCTGGATATTAAAGAACCCCTTTGAAGGAATGTCTTTTGTATTTACCTGGATCAAACCACCTGCCCACTCGCCAGGATATTCCGGAACGAATGCCTTATTGATAACGATATTATCAATCATCTGAGCAGGGATCAGTTCGAAGGAAAAAGTCTTGCGGTCCGGTTCGGTACTGGTCAGCAGGATTCCATTAAGCATTGCCTGGTTATAACGATCAGCCAGTCCGCGTACCACCAGGAAACGACCGTCCTGGAGACTGGCACCTGGTGTACGTTTCAATACCTCACCGGTATTACGATCCGGTGAACGGCGGATCGATTCGGCCGAGATCACCGATGCAACGGTATTGGTATTTTTCTGGAAAGCGATCAGCGAAGCCGTTGATTCGCGGCGGGCAGTGGTAGCCTGTGCTCTTACCACCACACCCTCCAGATCCTTACTCTCAGTCTCCAGGGTAATATTAAGTTCATTAATATTACCAGTGGTCAGTTCAACTTCTGCTACCGTCTTTGACTGGTAACCTATAGCCGAAAATTCGAGTTCGTATTTTTTACCTGTAGCAAGGTTAAAGGTGTAACGTCCCTCCACATCCGTGGTAGTACCACCGGCTGCTCCAACGAGTTTCACCGAAGCACCCTGGATGGGTTCATTTTTCGCATTAATCACCTTACCAGACAACCGGGTCTGGGCATTTACAAAGGAAAAAGTGATCAGCGAGATAAAAAGTAATTGCAGCCTTAAATGCATAGCAGTAATTTCCGACAAAGGAATACCTGCTAGGTTAACGGGCTGTTACCGGAGCGTTAAGCAATTGTGAAGGCAATGTTACCGTAATATTAAGGCCAATTTTTTAGTATGAAAACCAGCGTGTTGGGCCGTGTTTGTCCCTAAAATACCCCGTGAAGTTCAAGTTACAGGCCAGAAAGGCCAAATCCTATATTAAGGAATCATTAATTATTGGAATAAAGCCCATTATCAGAGAATAAGGGGTCTATTTTCGCTACAGTTAAAATAACCGTATGGGACTTAATTCATTTCTGAAGATTTTTATGCCGAAGAACAGGATTTTCTTCGAACTTTTTGAGCAGGTTGCCGACAACGTTGCGACGATGGGTAGCATTATGAAAAAGGTGGTAGCCGAGATCGATTTCGATAAACGGGCCGTACTGATCAAAATGATAGAAGACCTGGAACATGCCAATGATGAACTGACACATAGCATTTTCACAGAGCTGGGTCGCAACTTTATTACACCATTCGACCGCGAAGACATCCATTACCTGGCTACTTCGCTCGACGATATCGCGGATTATATCTACGCGTCGGCCAAGAAGATCAACTTCTACCGCGTGAACCCGAATGATATGGGTATGCAGAAAATGGCAGAACTCATAGAACAGGGCGCCCACCAGATCCGGATTGCGGTGAAAGAATTGCGTGATATGAAAAATATGCGGAACATCACTGAGGCCCTGGTGAAGATCAACAGTATCGAAAATCAGGCGGATGATGTATTTGATATGAGCATCGAACGTTTATTCGATACCGAACCCGATGCCAAGGAAGTGATTAAAAAAAGGGAGATCTACCAGGTCATGGAGATCGTAACCGACAAGTGCGAGGATGCCAGCAATGTCATCGAATCTATTATTATTAAATACGCGTAATCCCTGCTCCTTAACCGCGTTCTTCCATTGCTGATCTTAACCTGAACTATGGCCAGTTTTTTAATAGTCATTATAGTACTAGCCCTGATCTTCGATTATATCAACGGCTTCCACGATGCGGCAAACTCTATTGCCACAGTTGTATCTACCAAGGTGCTTACCCCCTTCCAGGCGGTGCTCTGGGCGGCCCTTTTCAATTTCGTTGCCTTTTTTATCTTCCGTGATCATGGCGTGGCCAATACCATTGCCAAAACGGTGAAGACAGAATATATTACCCTTGAAGTGATTTTCTCGGGACTGGTAGCCGCTATTATCTGGAACCTGTTCACCTGGTGGAGAGGGATTCCTTCGTCCTCCTCGCATACGCTGATCGGAGGACTGATTGGTGCCGCACTGGCGCATACCGGATCATTTGCCGCTGTGAATTCATCGCCCGTTATCCAGATCGCCCTGTTCATCTTCCTTGCACCGCTGATCGGGATGTTCATGGCATTTGTGATCTCACTCTGGTTTATCTATTCGTTCCGGAAGGGCTGGGGACCGCGACTGTTTTCCATCGGTGTAATCCTGTTCATTCTTTGTTTCCTGTTTTTTGCACTGGAAACAGATGTCTCCAAACTCAAGACCCATTACGAGTCGTATGTATTCAAAGTGATCTTCCATTCGGAAAACTTCAAATGGATCCTACTTTCCGCGATCGTACTGATCATGGCATTCTTCTCCTTATTCCTCAGCAGGCTGAATGCCCACAGGGCCAATATCTGGTTCAAACGACTGCAACTGGTATCATCTGCTATTTTCAGTGTGGGACATGGTGGTAACGACGCACAGAAAGTAATGGGTGTGATCATGGCCGCATTGATTGTAAGTGATCCGGTGCGTTATCATATCGGACATATGGAATGGTGGATCCCCATCGCCTGTTACAGTGCCATCGCATTGGGTACCATGAGTGGCGGATGGAAGATCGTAAAAACCATGGGTACCCGGATTACCAAGGTGACACCTTTTGAAGGGGTGGCTGCGGAAACAGCGGGTGCACTTACCCTCTTTATAACCGAAGCCCTGAAAATCCCGGTTAGTACCACGCATACCATTACGGGAGCCATTATGGGTGTAGGTGCCACCAAACGCCTTTCGGCCGTAAGGTGGGGAGTGACCATTAACCTCATCTGGGCCTGGGTCCTGACCATCCCGGTCAGCGCCTTAATTGCCCTTGGGGTATATCATCTCGTTCACCTGATCAACTAATCATAATCGTATTCAGGGAGGGGTTTTACAGTAGGTTTTCCCGCTGTAAAACCCCTCCCTTTTTTATTCAAAATCCTTCTCCCGCAATTCCCAAAAAAATCCTGACTTTTGCCGGGAACTTTTTAATATGGGTAAAATTCTTGTTACAGGAGGCTGCGGCTATATCGGATCTCATACCATCGTTGACCTGATGGAGAATGGCTATGAAGTAATTTCAGTAGATAACAACAGTCGCTCCCATCCGGGCATACTTGCCGGGGTGGAACGCATCACCGGACAGAAGGTCAAAAACTACAAGGTTGACCTCTGTAATTTCGATGATACATTCGCCATCTTCCAGGAGAACAGGGATATTGATGGTATTATCCACTTTGCTGCATACAAATCGGTTGGCGAGTCGGTGGAAAAACCGCTGATGTATTTTGAAAACAACCTGACTTCCCTGATCAACCTGCTAAAATGTGTACAGGAATTTAATATCCCCCATTTTGTTTTCTCTTCTTCCTGCACGGTGTATGGAAATCCGGATTCAATTCCGGTAACAGAACAAACCATTACCAAACCTGCAGAATCGCCGTATGGCGCCACCAAACAAATGGGTGAAGAAATCATCCGCGAATTTGCCCGCGGTGCCGGAACCCAGGCCATCCTGTTGCGTTATTTCAACCCGGTAGGCGCCCATCGCTCAAATGTGATTGGTGAAATGCCGATTGGTCGCCCCCAGAACCTGGTTCCTGCCATTACCCAGACTGCCATTGGCAAACTGCCAAAGATGGTGGTTTATGGAAACGACTATGATACCCGCGACGGTTCCTGCCTGCGCGACTTCATCCATGTAAGTGATATTGCCCATGCACATACCCTGGCCATCCAGTACATGGAAAAAGCGGAAGGAAGTCTCAAACACACTGTCTTCAATCTTGGTACCGGTATCGGGGTCACCGTACTGGAAGCAATCCAGTCGTTTGAAAAAGTCAGCGGTGTAAAACTTAATTACGAAATCGGTCCACGTCGCGCCGGCGATGTGATTGCTATTTATGCGAATAATGACCTGGCCACCCATGAACTTGGATGGAAACCTGAATATGGCCTTGATGAAATGATGGCTACAGCCTGGGAATGGGAAAAAAGGCTGAAAGCAGATGCCGCTATTTTTGGTGGCCGGCCTACCGAGCTGAACTGATTACCCGATTTTTATAAACGGCCTGATTAACGGAATACCGATCTTTACAAAAAGCGCGACAAACCTAATTATACTAATATGGAATTAAAAGATATTCAACCGACCGGAAATAAAGACACAAGAAGCGGATTCGGCGATGGCATTGTGGAAGCCGCACGTAAGAATCCAAACGTAGTGGCACTTACAGCAGATCTGGCCGGTTCATTGAAACTGAACCAATTTATAAAAGAGTTCCCCGAACGTTTTGTACAATGCGGAATTGCAGAAGCCAATATGATTGGCATTGGAGCGGGAATGACTATCGGAGGTAAGATCCCCTTTACAACAACATTTGCCAACTTCTCAACCGGCCGCGTTTACGACCAGATCCGGCAGTCAGTTGCTTACAGCAATAAAAATGTAAAGATCTGCGCTTCCCATGCGGGACTGACATTGGGAGAAGATGGGGCAACCCACCAGATCCTGGAAGATATCGGCCTGATGAAGATGTTGCCGGGAATGACGGTGATTGTACCATGCGACTATGCACAGACAAAGGCAGCCACTGAAGCTATTGCAGAGTATGAAGGACCGGTGTACCTGCGATTTGGTCGCCCTGTATGGCCGATTTTTACAAAGGAATCCGATTTCAAAATCGGGAAAGCCCAGGTTTTCTCCGAAGGAACTGATGTGAGTATATTTGCCTGCGGTCACCTGGTGTGGATTGCAATCCAGGCTGGTATTGAGTTACAGGCCAAGGGCCTGAGTGTGGAAGTGATCAATATCCATACTATCAAACCACTTGATGAAGAAGCGATCCTTAAGTCGCTGAAGAAAACGAAATGTGCAGTTACTGCTGAAGAACATAATATTATCGGCGGACTGGGTGATGCTGTTGCACAGGTGGCAGCCAAAAATTTCCCGGTTCCGATTGAATATGTAGGCACAAAGGATACTTTCGGAGAAAGCGGAACACCGAAGGACCTGCTTAAAAAATATGGCCTGGATACACCCGATATCGTGGCCGCAGCCGAAAAAGTGATCCAGCGTAAAAAGAACGCTTAAACGAATCCATGTCCCGCAGGTCTGACCTGTACAAAATCAACGAATGGCCCTAACAGCCGCGACCGACGCAGAATTACTGTCCCAGTTTCGCGTACCTGCCACAAAGGAACGGGCCTATACCACCCTGATCAGGAAATACCAGGAAAAGCTCTACTGGCATATCCGCAGGATGGTGGTTGATCATGACGACGCAAACGATGTATTACAGAATGTGTTTATCCGTGTGTGGAAGGGACTTGAAAATTTCCGGGAAGACAGCCAGTTATATACCTGGCTATACCGTATCGGAACCAATGAATGCCTTACTTTCCTGGAACAACAGAAAAAACGGGCATCCATCAGCCTGAGTAATGAAGACTCCGGATTATCTGATAAGATCAGGGCCGATGAAGGTTTTGATGCGAATAAACTGGAGTGGAAATTACAACTGGCCATCCAACAACTTCCTGAAAAACAACGAATCGTGTTCAGTTTGCGGTATTACGATGAAATGCCATATGAAGAAATGAGCAGGGTACTCGACACCAGTGAGGGTGCCCTCAAAGCGAGCTATCACCATGCGGTTAAAAAAGTAGAGGACTATATACTCAATCATTAAACTTCTGACCAGGTTACCGGTCGAAGAGACGTTACAAATGACACACCCGAACCTTATATCAGTTGAACTCCTGGAACTTCAAAGTTCACTTGCCGGCAAACACCGGCAGGATCAGGTTTTTACTGTACCGGAAGGTTATTTCGCAGGGTTTGCCTCCACCATGTTACTGAAGGTCCGTTCAATTGAAAATAACGAAGAACTGGCCGGTCTTTCTCCTCTCCTCAGCGGATTATCCAGGTTACAGCCATTTACTGTTCCTCCGGGTTACCTGGAAGAACTTGATCCGATGGCCGGTCTCAGGGATGAGGAATTGTCGCCGCTTCTTTCCGGTCTTAAAAAGAAACAACCCTTCCGTGTACCGGAGGGATACTTCCAACAGGCTGGCCTGCCAGCGGAAACTAATGAACTCGACTCTGTATCACCTCTGCTGGGTAGTTTAGCGAGGATTAATCCTTACGTTGTCCCTTCGGGCTATTTTGAATCGCTGGACCCGCTGGTGGTTATTGGTAAAAAACCGGCGAAGGTTATTTCATTGGGTTCATTCAACTGGAAACGTTCGGTTGCTGCAGCTGCAGTAATTGCTGCTGTTTCCTTCAGTGCTTTCTTTTTTTATAACCGTAACGGGGATCAACCAACTGCAACTGCAGTGGCGGTAAACAGCGACACTGTTCCGGGTTCTTTAGAGTCCACAGGTAATGCGCAATTGTATGCCATTAATACCGCCGACGCAGCAGAGATCAGCAAACTCGTGAAAAACGTACCTGATCAGGAAATCCAGGAATTTTTAAACGAGACAGATAATGGGGAGTCTGATATAGATGATGCACTGCTTAACTAACATGAAAAGATTTCTACTAATACTTGGTTTACTATTTGCCACCACCCTTCATCTCTCCGCCCAGGAGGATGATGATACTGACGATAATGAAAGTATCAGGGATAAAATGACGGAGTATATCCAGAAGAAACTGGATCTCAACGATCAGGAAGCAAAAAAATTCCGTCCCCTCTTTGTCCAGTATTATAAGGACTGGCGATCCACCATCCGCGAAAACCGAGGCGACAAACTGGTATTGAAACAAAAAGTAGCGGAGTTGCAGGTAAAGTACCGCGATCGTTTCAAAGGAGTGATCGGTGAACAAAAAAGCAACCAGGTATTCAATCACCAGCGTGATTTCATTAACCAGTTGAGGGAGGAAGTCCGCGACCGGCGACAGAAAAACGGCAGGCGAAAGAATTAGTGGCTGTCGTTGTACTTTTTACTGTACAGGACTACGAATTCCTTCAAACCTTTACTTTTCCTTTTTGAAACTATAGACCGGCGTTTTTATATCATGGTAAAACAGGAAGGTCCATTGTTCTTCCTCTCCCTTTGCCCACCACATGGTTCTTAGCTCCATCGCTTTTTTACCATCAAGATCATATTTCGCAGCAAAACGATAGGTCATCTGTGCATACTGCGGCGCATCGTCGGCACCAAAGAAAATGGTTTCGTCGTTTTCCCTGATCCAGAATACCTGGTGGAATTTTGAATGCGCACCCGTTACCTGGTATTCGATATAGTTATCAATGAAGCCCTGCCCTTCCGTAAGTTTTACAACATTGGACGCCTGTTCCAGTAGCCGGAACTCATCGGGCATATAACTGGGTGACCCCTTTTCCAGCGCATAGTTGTATTCTGATTCCTGCACATAATAAGTGGCCAGCGGAAAACTTAGCTGGTTCCGGTTGCTGCTCTCCGATACACCACCGGAATGGTCCTTATGAAGGTGACTAAGCAACACCTTGGTTATGGAGTCCGGGTTTATCCCTGCCTTCCGGAGATTATTATGCAGTTGCATAACGCCATTTTCGTCAGCAAAACCAAGACCTGTATCAAGTAATAAAACATCCCTGGAAGTGACCACTACAAAGGCTTGTACCTCAACCAGCAGGCTTCCGGCAGGGCGCGATCCCAGATCATCCCTGCTTAAATCAAAGGGGACAAATAATTTGGTCTGGTCGATAGTGAAGGAACCTTCTGACAGTGGAATAACTTTCATTCCGCAAATGTCGTTGATTCGGGGGAAACGTATCGCTGATGGAAAGCCATAAAGGACAGAACGAAGGGAACGTACCGGTGGCGGAAAACCGTACAAGAACAGGACGAAAAGGAAACTGCTTTCTGATGCCTTTAACATTTCGGCCGGATGATCGGTGTAAATTTGTTTATGTCCAGCCGGTTTTTATTACTTGTTATTTTCCTCGTTTCGGGGACTGCCTGTTTTTCGCAGTACCACCTGAAAGGTCATATCCGTTCCAGACAAACGGAGTTACCAATGGAAAATGTGCTGGTACAGAATCTTGAAACAAAAAAAATAACACTCTCCAACAATATAGGCCATTACATCATTCCGGCATCTGAGGGAGATACTGTTGTTTTTTCTATCACCGCCTATGTGCCCGACACAGTTGTTGTAACATTTGGTTTATTAATCACCAATTATGATCCCGACCTGGAGATGAACATGATTTCTTTGAAGGGTGTTACGGTGAGGAATAGTTATCAGCTGGACTCCATCAACCGCCGCCAGTCATATAACGAATTGAAAGGTTCTATGCGTGGAATTACCGGTAATAACCGGCCAACGGATGGTGTGGGTGTATCAATCAGCCCGCTGAGTTTTTTTTCCTATCGTGCAAAGCAAAAACGTGTTGCAGCAAGACGGATTGAAAACCGCGAAAAGGAATTTTATATTGACGACAAATTTCCCGTGACCACTGTGGGCAGGCTCACCAAACTTACGGGTGATTCGCTTAACCTCTTTATGTACATGTACCGACCCACATATAAACAGGCCAGGAAGATGGACCATGACGACCTGATCGAATATGTGAGTGATAAACTGATCCTGTTCAGGAACCGGAAAGTGACACCGGTGACGCCCGAAAGTCCAGCGGCTTCTACAGAAGGAAAATGACAAACCAGTCCCGGCAAACCTCTATAATCTAATCCCGAAGCGATTCTTTTATATTTTACCTGAAGGCATCACCGGTCAGCGCAAAACCATTTGCCTGTCTGCATCCAGCCGGATCAGGATAAATAACATGATGGTAAATGTAAGCAGCGATGTTCCTCCATAACTTATAAAGGGCAATGGAATCCCGATCACCGGAGCAAGTCCGATGGTCATGGCCACATTGATACCCATATGGAAAAATAATACGGCCGACACCCCATATGCATAACAACGACTGAAAACACTTCGCTGACGTTCTGCCACAGTAACGATGCGGAACAATAACAGCAGATAGATAGAAAGCAACACCAGGCATCCTACAAAACCAAATCCCTCACCAATGGTATCGAAGATAAAGTCGGTTCTTTGTTCGGGTACAAAACCATACCTTGTCTGCGTGCCTTTCAATAAACCCTTTCCGATCACTCCACCGCTACCAATCGCGATCTTGGATTGTTTTACGTTATAGTCCGCGGTATTTATTTTCGGTTTGTCCGAACCAGGCACAAAGTCCTTGATATATTCATCAGGCACATCCCTTCCGATAGTACTGTAAATCCGTTCAACCTGGTGTTTACCCAATACACTCTGGAAAATAAAGGGCACACCGAAGCGCTGGATACCCACACAGATCACCCACATCAGCGCAATCTTGAACAAAATCCCTTTATCGCGACGGATCTGCCTTCTCATCAGGAAGGCAACAAGTACAGCGAGACCGGTGAGGATGAATGCAAGTGTATTTTTTTCAAGCAGGAGTGTGGAAACCACCAGCAGGGCAACAGCAAATCCTACAACCAGGATTCCTGAAGGCAGTCCTTCGCGGTACATTACAAGAAAAAATGCAAAGAACACAAGGGCAAGTCCGGTTTCTTTTTGCGCAATGGTAAGTACTGCAGGAAACAGGGTGATCGCCGCAGCAATAAGCTGGGAGCGGGTTCTGGAGAAATCGGTTTCGGGTCTTGACAGGTACTTGGCCAATGCAAGAGCCACACAGATCTTACAGAACTCTGCTGGCTGGAAATTAAATCCACCCAGTCTGATAATAGATTCCGTTCCCTTGATATTGGAATGGAACGGGAATACCAGTAATAACATAAAGATCCCGGCTACATACCAGAGGTTGGCTGTTGCCGGAAAAAATTTACTGTCGGTCAGTAAAATGAACAGACCCAGCATCAGCGAAACACCGAAGAAATAAAGTTGTTTACTATAGTCCGTTTTGAAATTCAGGAAATTCTGGATGATGGCATCGCCTTCCTTATAGGTAGCACCAAATACTGCCGTGATGCCTATTGCCACCAGCAGGAGATAGATCCATACCAATGACCAGTCGATACCTTTTGAAATGGCGGGGTCGCGCTGGCTCATATAATCGGCTGGTTTGTTTTGGCTTTATATTGATTCCTTTCCTGTGGTAATAGTGCAACAAATGTTAACCGCTGTTCCTGTCCTGCAGGCCGGGCGGGGTTCTTCAAGGGTGCAACAGGTTTCACGTCCGTAAGGAAACGACGAAGATAACTGCTGTCCTTTGTTTTACGGAACCATTCATTGGCCCTTGCAGAGTCTGTAATGAACTGAAGTGTCTTCAGGTAGGCAGGCATAATATTCGTGTTCGAGATCCTTTCAAAATCAGCCTTACTCCTGGCAGTTAATGTATCAACCAGGTATTTTTCCATGATCATCCGGGAAATAGGACCGGCCCATGTACCACCGTAACCGGCATTTTCCACTACAACTGCTACGCAGATTTTAGGATCATCCTTTGGTGCAAAACATACGAACATTGAGTTGTTTGGAAGTTCGATCCTCTTACCCTGCAGGATGGTGGAGTTCTGTGCGGTACCGGTTTTGGCACAGACCTCGATGCCCGGAATTGCCGCAGACCTTGCAGTACCAAAACGAACCACATCGGCCATGCCTTCAATAGTAGCCCGGTAAGCAGTGTCAGAGATATGTGTAAGCACTTCGTGTTTCTGCCGGTATCTTGAAACAAAAACCGAATCATCCGGTGTTTCTGCATCGATCCTCGTAACGAAATGGGGCGTGTAAAAATATCCTTTATTGGCAATAATACACATCGCATTGGCCAACTGCAGTGGAGTGGCTGTCATCTTATCCTGTCCGATACCCAGGGTGAGGTTGGTACAGGAACTCCACGATCCACGGTATTCTTTATCATAGACCGCTGTATCCGGGATATTACCCCTGTCTTCACTTGGGAGATCAATACCAAGCCGAACACCCAGTCCAAATTTGTTCATGTATTCACGCCACTTCATATAACCTACCTTAACATCTCCGTATTTGGGATTATCAGCAGTCATGCGATAAACATGCGTGAAATAGGAATTGCAGGAATTGGCAATGGCGAGACGAAGCGTTGCGGCGTGACCACCCCCTGCGTGGGTACAGGCTGGTTTGCCGGTTCCACAAAGCAGGTAACGGCCTGGACAGGGAAAGCCATATGCCGGTGTGATAATACCTTCATCCAGTGCAACCAGTCCACCCACCGGTTTAAAGGTGGATCCAGGAGGATATTGCCCTTTTATAGCACGGTTCAGTAATGGACCAGCCACATCAAGCACCAGTTTACTGTAGTTACGGTTTTTATCCGGTCCGGTCAATTGGTTGGGATCAAATGTGGGGCCCGATGCCATCGCAAGAATGCCTCCGGTCTTGGGATCGATCGCTACAACGGCTCCCACTTTATTGGCCATTAACTTTTCAGCCATCTGCTGCAGTTCAATATCAATGGAGGTGCGGATTCCACGGCCGGCGATTGCGGCGGTATCAAAGATTCCATTTTCATAACTGCCCACCAGGCGGTTATGGTTATCCTTGATCAGGTGTTGCACACCACGCTGTCCCATCAGCACTTTTTCGTAATTGGATTCCAGTCCGCTTTTTCCGATATAATCCCCCATCCGGTAAAAATTCCCGGATCGGTCGATATCCCGCTGGTCGGCCTCGTTGATATATCCGAGGATATGTGCAGCCGCATTATATGGATACACCCGGACCGGGCGTTCTACCAGGGCGAAACCAGGGAAATGCCAGCTGTTCTCTTCAAAACGTGCCTGCATTTGTGGAGTAAGCAGCGATTGGAATACGGATGGGCGCACCGATCGGTTTTTGAAAACAGCATCCCTGATCCGTTTATTAAATTCGGTTGTATCGATCTCCATCATCCGGCAAAACAGGGTTGTATCGAAATTCCTGACTTCGGCAGGTGTGACCATCAGGTCGTACATGATCTGGTTATTCAGGATCGCCTTGCCTTTGCGGTCGTAGATTATGCCCCGTTCGGGGTAAACTATCTTAGGAAATACGGCATTGTCCATTGCCAGTTTGCTGTATTTACCGGATACCACCTGCAGGTTAAAAAGCTGTGCTATTATAATAATAAAGGATAGGAAAAAGATAAGACGTATGATACGGCTTCGGGACTGATTGAACACAGACATAGGTCAGATAGAATAAATAGATTTCCGGGTGCAGGCGCCGGTAAGGCTTTTGAAGATTACTATACAAAGTACGAAATACAATTGTCCATCTCCAAATGTTTGGTTGAATATATTTTTCAAAACACTTGACCCGCGCCAGTTTTAACAGAATACAACGAACAATCGCTTTCTTACGCGGTGTTTGTCCGGTACTTCATTTTCCGGGTAAAGAGAAGTTCGGTGACGATGATCAGCAGCATGCTGATGGCTGTGGTGGAAACAACCTTTATCATTAAGTGGAGAAAGCCGCCGAAATCAAGATATTCCAGGAACGTCAGGTATACATGGTGAAAGATGGTGAGCACCAGCACGTACACGAGATAGGGCGTCCAGCCCATGGCCTTTGGTGAAGGCTCGCGATAGTTAAATTCCGAAGGATCTTTTGGGGTAAGTACATTGATCACGAACGGCCGGATATAGGCAATCAGCACACAGGCCGCTGCATGGAGGCCGGGTGTATTGGTAAAATAATCGAGAGTGAGACCGGTAAAAAAACCGATAACCAGCAAACCAATACGCGAAACCGAGAATGGCAGCCACAGGATGAACAGGTAATAGATATAAGGAATGATATATTGGTGTAATGGCGGGATCTGGTCAAGTACATACACCTGCACCAGGATGAAGACAGCAAATCGGACGATATTTTTTAAAAGGTCGCTCACCGGTTTGTTTTTTTAGCTTCTTCCACTCTTTTTTCTGTGTCTTTATTTAATTGATTCAGTTCTTCGTGTTGCAGGTTTTCCACCACCATTACCTGTTGCAGGTCGTTGAAATTAGCTGCACTTTTTATGCGGAGTACGTAAAAGTTGGTGGAATTGTCGGGAATAATTTCAGAAACCGTACCCACCATCTGGCCCGGAGGGAAACTCAGGGAATATTTTCCCGTAAGGATGGTATCGCCGATCACCAGTGAATCGCTTTTGGGGATATTGAGCAGGGTAAGGAAACGGGGATCCTTTCCGTCCCAGGAAAGTATTCCCGCGTTCTGTGTTTTTTTAACAAGTACGCTCACCCTGTTCTGCACATGTATCAGGCTCATAACCTGGCTGAAATTGGCGCTGACATTAACTACCTGTCCTACCAATCCGCCATCGGAACTGAAAACGCCCATATTATCCCGGATTCCCTGGTTGGAACCACGGTTGATCTGCACATAATTCTTTTCACTGCTGACTGTACTGCGCACCACCTGGGCATCGCGCCATTTATACATGCGGTAATGACCAAGTGTATCATAGGGAATTGAATCCCGGATAACGACCGCATCGGTATCGCTGCTCACAAAATTGACACGCTGCAGGTTCATCAGTGAATCGTTGAGCTTGAGCAGCCGGCGGTTTTCCTCCTTCATTTTAAAAAAATCCTCGAAGGTATTGTAGCGGGTATTGAACCAACCGGTCACTTCATTGGCTGCCCCCAGGCCCTTGGCCCGGTGAAACCGGTTGTATGTAAAAAGGAACCACAAAGCCACTGCCTGAAGGATCAGGAAAGCCAGCAGCACAAAAAAGCGGCGTATGAAACGGAATATATTACGCAAGTAAAAAGCTTATCGCATTACAAAAGGATACTTATCGTAATTCTTCAGGGCAATGCCTGTGCCGCGTACCACACTTTTCAGCGGATCGTCAGCCACATGTACGGGAAGTTTGATCTTCTGGCTCAGGCGTTTGTCCAACCCTCTCAGCAAGGCCCCGCCTCCGGTGAGATACAGGCCACGGCGATAAATATCCGCTGCCAGTTCGGGAGGTGTCTGTTCAAGGGCTTTCAAAATTGCTTCCTCGATCTTGAAGATACTTTTATCCAGTGCTTCCGCAATTTCCTGGAAGCTTACCATGATTTGTTTGGGAATACCAGTTACAAGGTCACGGCCATTCACGGGAATATCATCCGGTGGATTTTCAAGATCCTTCATTGCAGCACCTACATTGATCTTTATCTGTTCAGCAGTACGCTCACCGATCAGCAGACTATGGTAACGACGCAGCGCTTCCATGATATCTGCTGTGAATTCATCACCTGCAATCCGGATACTCTGGTCGCAAACAATCCCCGCAAGTGCAATAACGGTAATACCAGTGGTTCCCCCACCGATATCGATGATCATATTTCCCACTGGTTCTTCCACATCAATGCCGATACCAAGAGCAGCAGCCATGGGTTCATGGAGTAAATAAACTTCCTTGGCACCAGCCTGTTCAGCGCTGTCGCGAACGGCTCTTTTTTCCACTTCCGTAATGGAAGAAGGTATGCAGATCATCATTCTCCAGCTGGGTGGGAATAAGGGTTTTTTCGGATATACCAGTTTGATCAGCTCACGGATCATCAGTTCCGCAGCGTTAAAATCGGCAATAACTCCATCTTTCAGGGGACGCACGGTGCGTATGCTTTCGTGTGTCTTTTCGTGCATCATGAGCGCCTTTTTGCCCACGGCAAGCACTTCCTTAGGATTATTCCTGTTAAGGGCGACAATGCTTGGCTCATTTACAGCCACCACGTCATTATGTATGATGAGGGTGTTCGCCGTACCCAGATCCATGGCGATTTCTTGAGTAAACCAGTTGAAAAGTCCCATTCTATGAGGTTGGATTTAATGTGTGCAAAGTTGAAGGAATAATTTGATTTGGCAAAGTCAGTCTGTTAACACAAAAACATTCCACGCAGACCAGACGCGCCATCCCGATTACTTTACAGCGCATGCACAAGATAACCTTATTTATCGCACAGATGTTATTGTCACGCATAGAACGAATGGAAACCCTTTCTATTTCACTTGTTATCATTTCTTTTGGGGAAATTTTGCGATATCCTCTTATACTTGCACTCCGAATCCATCTTTGTGCCCTTCAAACTGGCATAAAAATGGTTAATCCGCATCAATTAAATTCTAAACTACTATTCCAAAAAGAAAAAAATGAGAAAAACCCTGTTTCTTGGCCTCTTAATCCTGGGCCTTTCCATCTATCAGGTGAATGCACAATCCAATTACAAGACAGCCCTTGGTTTAACGGTCGATTTCGGTGACGGCGCAACGGAAGTCGGTCCAAGTGTAAAACATTTTTTTGCACCCAATCATGCAGGCCAGTTTGAGGTCCTGTTCGGAAACCATCATACAGTGATTGAAGCTTTTTACCAGTATCACAAGCAAATCCCGAATGCAGAAGGATTGCAGTGGTACCTGGGGATTGGCCCCGGTGTGAGTTTGTACGACAACGGATCCAATTTCCTGCTGCGTCCTACCGGAGGTCTCGATTACAAAATCAGCAATGTGCCGCTTGATTTCCATTTTGACTGGAGACCTACAATTGTTTTCTACGATAATGATACCGACTTCGAACCGGCCAGGTTCTCGCTCGGTTTCCGTTATGCATTCTGATCTGTTTTATAAAATTATCCCTTGATAAAAGGTGCCTGCAACGGGCACCTTTTTTTATGCATTATGGTTTGAAAATACCGGGTAAAAAAAATTGTCTTTCGGATAACTGGCGCCTGTTACGTAATCTTTCCTCCTGGAACACCCACCGGGTAAGGCTTTCATCTTACAAACTTCTGGTATTTTTTCGGTGGGATCTTACGAAGAATGTACAAAACCAAGCCGGCCCTCAATTTCATTGGGAAGTGGAGGCAAACGGTTACGTTCAATCAGGAAGCTGTTGAGCTGGGCTATTTCACGGAAAATATAGTGTTTATCTGCTGCACCGCGCAGGTAATCCTTGCCTGTACTGCCTCCTGTTCCGATGCGTGTGCCGATCATCCGGTGCACCATATTCATGTGACGGTAACGCCAGGTACTCAGTTGCTCATCGATCTCCAGCAAGCCATTAAGTAACTGGAAGGGCAACTGCAGGATCGGATAACCGCGGTACAACATAATAAACAGGGCAGCGCGGTTGGCTGCAGGGGAAAGTGCAGCGGTTACGGGTTCATCACCTGAAGTTTTGCCAAGGAACATGGTGTCAAAATAAACCAGGTTCTTTTTCTCTGCATCAGAAAGGCTCTGGTCAAGCTGGTAGCGGTATTCAGCCCAGAAGGGGTGCACGTTTGCAGCGGGTCCGTGTACCTGCAGGTCCTGCCAGCCGGGACCCGTTTCAAAAAACGGAAGCCGCTCCAGCCAGGTATTCAGCAATTCAAGCAGCGAATGTTCGGTCTCCGCTTTTTTGATAATGCCTACCTGTTCCGGACGCAACTGTGAAGTATAATATTCCTTTCCGTGACGCTGTTCGAATCTGAGTCCGAGTTTGGCTTCCAGTTCCTTAAACTGCCAGCTCTGGAAACCCGAGGCGGGTCGCAACATATTCCGGAAATCGAGGAAGTCCATCGGGGTCATCGTTTCCATGATATCGATCTGGTGTACCAGTACCCGGAGGATAGTTACACACCTGGTTACGCGGTGAACTACGGTCTGCAATTCGGGTGAATTATCATTAAGTGATGGTTTCGCAAGGATCCCGAGCACCGAATCAATTTCGTAATGCAGTTGTTTAAACCAGAGTTCATATGCCTGGTGGATTACCACAAACAACATTTCATCATGTGCATGTGCATCCTGTTTATCACTTTCGAGTAACTGCGCGTTCAGGATTTTATCGAGCTGGAGATAATCGTGGTAATGAACTTCCATATAAATGTATTGATAACGGTCGCTGAAGGCTTACGCCAGCTCTTCCCCTTCGGGAGACCGGACACTGCTAATGAATTCGTAGCCTATATCACTGCGAAAATAAATTCCATCGAAGTTGATATACTCCATCACGTCAAGGGATGTATTGACAGCTTCTTCGATATCTGTTCCGAAGGATGTCACGCATAACACACGGCCGCCATTGCTGACGATCCTGCCATTGTCTTCGGTTGTGCCTGCCTGGAATACGATCGATTGTTTACCGTAATTATCATCGAGACCGGTAATCTCAAAACCTTTTTCAATAGCACCCGGATAACCCTTGCTCACCGCCATTACAGTAGCAGCAGCACGTTCATCGGTCTGGATGGAATGTATGTTTAGTTCTTTCTGTGAGGCAGCCAGGCAGAGATCCACCAGGTCGTTTTTCAGTCGGGGGATCACCACTTCTGTTTCCGGATCACCCATACGGCAATTGTATTCTATCACCAATGGTTCTCCATCCACACTGATCAGTCCGATGAATATAAAACCGGTGTAGTCGATGTTTTCAGACTGCAGGCCGCTGACTGTTGGTTTGATAATCCGCTCTTCCACCTTTTGCATGAACGCGGATGTGGCAAATGGTACCGGGCTTACTGCACCCATACCACCCGTCATCAGACCTTTATCACCTTCACCGATCCGTTTATAATCCTTTGCTTCAGGTAGAACCAGGTAATCGCGGCCATCGGTAAGCACAAAAACGCTGAGTTCAATACCGGTGAGGAAATCTTCCACCACCACTTTTTTACTTGCCTCGCCGAATTTGGATTGCTGGAGCATGAGTTCAAATTCTGCTATAGCCTCCACATGATTCTGGCAGATGACCACCCCCTTACCGGCGGCCAGGCCATCAGCCTTCAGCACCACAGGTAATGAGTGGTTCTGCAGGTATTCTATTCCCTCTTCATAATTTTCGATGGTGAATTCGCGGTAAGCCGCTGTAGGTATATTGTGGCGGGCCATGAAGGACTTGGCAAATCCCTTACTGCCTTCCAGCCTTGCACCTTTTTTTGACGGCCCGATGAAATGGATCTTTTTCAGTTCCCCATCGGCCATGAAATAATCATACAGCCCGTTGACCAAAGGTTCTTCGGGTCCCACAATAATCATTTCAATGTTCTCGCGGAGGCAGAAGCTGCCTATTTCCCCGAACTCATTTATGTTTAGATTAACGTTTGTACCATACCTGGTGGTACCCGGATTACCCGGAGCGATAAACAATGAAACCGCACGCACACTTTGGCTGAGTTTCCACGCCAGCGCGTGTTCCCGGCCGCCCGAGCCTAATAATAAAATTCGCATATCTGGTCCTGTCAGGATTTATGGTGCAATATCGGAATGAATACTTAAAGAATCCCCTAAAAAGTTGGGAGTGGTCATTTTTGCTTATTTTGGCCGCTATTATTAAGGCTGAAATCCATCATCAAAAAAAATTTATGAAAGAATCGGGTAGCATGGCTGGCCAGGGAAACTCTACAAAACACCCCCGTGGACTGGCTGTTCTTTTTGCAACGGAAATGTGGGAGCGGTTCAACTACTATGGTATGCGCGCCATACTGGTGCTTTTTATGACACAGGCACTTCTCTTTGATAAAAAATTTGCTTCCAACCTCTATGGTAGTTATATCGGCCTGATTTATCTCACCCCATTGATCGGTGGTTACGTGGCCGACCGTTTCTGGGGTAACAAACGATCGATCCTGATCGGTGGATTGGTTATGGCCATTGGTGAGTTCATTCTTTTTTTCTGCGGGCAATTTTACGACCAGCCCGGACCCCTGTCCACCATCCTGTTTTTTTCAGGTCTGGGTTTCATGATTGCAGGTAATGGTTTTTTCAAACCAAATATTTCTTCGATGGTAGGACAACTTTATCCCAAGGGCGACCGCCGGATAGATGCTGCCTATACTATCTTTTATATGGGAATCAATCTGGGTGGTGCCCTCGGACCGATTGTTTGCGGATGGGTGGGTGACACAGGAAACCCTGCCGATTTTAAATGGGCATTTGTTGCAGGTGGTGTGGCTATGCTGATCAGTGTGGTAGTCCAAAAAATTTACCAGGATAAATACCTGTTGGATCCGGACGGAAACCAACTGGGCAACACGCCTGTTATACCACTGGCGGAAACGGGCCCGGGTGCGGCGGCTCTTGATGTGCCTTTAAAAAAAACATTGTGGTTAAATCCAACTGCTATTGTAATTGGCCTGCTGGCTTTTACGGGAATTGCAATTGCGGCCCTGTATATTGACGCAAATAAATTTCCGTTCCTGTCCTGGTTATTAATCGGATCGGTTATCTATATCGCCTTTTTTCTTTTCTCTGACAAGTCGCTCGACCGTATTGCCAAAGAGAAGATGGTTGTCATGTTTGTAGTTTCATTTTTCGTAATCTTTTTCTGGGCAGCCTTTGAGCAGGCCGGTGCATCATTAACATTTTTCGCCAGTGAACAAACCCAGCGCGACCTCGGATTTTTCACCATCCCTGCATCTTTTTTCCAGTCAGTCAATTCCATTTTCGTAATCCTTTTTGCTCCATTGTTTGCCCTTCTCTGGGTCAAACTGGGCAAGAAAGAACCAAGTGCCCCAACCAAGATGGCTATCGGATTAATGTTGCTGGCACTTGGCTTCCTTTGGATCGCCACCGGTGTAAAAAATGCTGGTCCGGGTGTAAAGGTCAGTATCATCTGGCTTACGGGTATGTACGCCCTTCATACATGGGGGGAACTTTGTTTATCACCGATCGGGCTCTCCCTTTTTAATAAACTTGCACCCCTGAAATTTGCATCACTCCTGATGGCAGTCTGGTTCCTCGCCAATTCCTTCGGAAATAAATTTGCCGGAGTACTCAGCGGATTTTATCCGGAACCCGGCACCAGCACCGATTTCCTGGGATACCGTATCACTAACCTTTACGAATTTTTCATGCTCTTCGTCGGAATGGCCGGCGTTGCTTCAGTGATCCTCTTCTTCCTTACCAAAAGATTACAGAAGATGATGCACGGGATTAAATAAAAAATTAACCTATAAAAAAAGGGAACTCATTAAGGGTTCCTTTTTTTATTCTTAGAGGTACCCGAACCCCAACCCAATTAAATGTGCCGATTGCTGAGAATATAATTATTGAACAATATCAGCCGGAGGGCGAATGTCGGATCGCGAATTTCAATGGGGAATGTTGGAAGGGGAATGTCGGTGCGCAAATGTCTGAGCGCGAATTTCAGAAGGCGATCGTTTAAAAAATCTCCAACATAATGAATGTCCTCCCACGAAAAACCCGCAGGGGTGCCAACGGCATAAGCGGGACGGCGAAAAACAACCAAACGAACAGAAAACGACCTGCTGCCGTGCCGGTTCAGCCGGGGCATCCCTGCGGGTTTTTCGGAAAGGGAATCAGTAATAAAGTATCAAAAAACGGTATCACAAAACGGTATCATGAAAAATTCCGTTCAGGAAACCGTTGCTAAAGAGGAAAAATCATGACCGGCACCCGGGGCTGAAAACTGAATTGCAAGACTGACAAACCGGGCCAGTAAATTCCAAACGGGCACCCATAGCCGGAAGGGCAAATTCAGGACGTCAATATTTAATTACCGTGTGGGAAAAAAGAAAAGCGGCCTTTTTTTAAGGCCGCTTTTTCCGCTAAGCAGTTAGAAATGGCGGAATAAAACCAACTAAATCAAAATAAAATTAAGCAGTTAATAGTGGCCACCCGCATTGAAATGCACGGGCACGATAAAGAGACAAGGCTAAATGCTGGTATGCTGCTTGAACACCAAAAAATTTTCAGGATTTTTTTCCCGATCCGGGCAAAAAAAACGGCAGACATTGATAGTCTGCCGTTTAGTTATATAATTAACCGGTTGAAATTAAAATTTAAAACCAGCTTCCGAGGAATGTTTCATCTACTTCCTTGTTAGCCAGTCTTCTCCTGCGGCGGCTAACCTCCCTGAAATGTTTAACCATGGAGAAAATCATCATTGGGATAAACAGCAGGATCAGCGGCGGAATTCCCATAAATGACACCCATTTACCACCAAAATGCCTGCGCATCGGCCGTCTCAGCCTCTCAGCAATCAGGTACATTCCCGGTACCATGATCAGGGTCATGAAAAACGCGAAGGCGAGCCCGAAAATGATGGTCCATGACAGTGGTTTCCAGAAGGTAACATTATCACCTCCGAAGAAAATATGAGGGTTCAGGTTTTCAAAAAGTGTGATAAAGTTGATATTAAAACCTACCGCCAGGGGAATCAGGGCAAGGATCGCTGCCAGTGCGGTCAGCAATACCGGGATGATCCGGGTTTTACCCGCAAGAATCACCGCTTCGCGGGTTTTCATTCCCCGGCCGCGGAGCTCATCGGCAAACTCGATCACCAGGATCCCGTTTTTGATTACAATCCCGGCCAGTCCCAGCACACCAACACCTGTCATTACCACCGATACGTCCATTCCGGTGATGGCAAACCCAAGTAATACCCCGATGATACTGAACACGATCTCGGTAAGTATAATGATCGACTTGCTCACGGAATTGAACTGCAACACCAGGATAAACAGGATCATCAGCAGTGCAATGACCAGGGCCTTACCAAGGAAGGCACCTGTTTCGGCCTGCTGTTCCCCTTCACCCGTCTGCACGATAGTCACGCCATCGGGTTTTGCCTTGAATGAACTGATCAGCTGGGTGAGCTGGGCATTCACCGACGTTGGGGTAAAGCCCTGTGATTCCAGTACGTTCGACCGTAAAGTGATCACCCTTTTCTGGTTCTTCCTTTTTACACTACCCAGGGTACTGGTGTAATCGATCTTCACCAGGGAACTGATTGGAATACTTTTTACAACACCGTTATTGGCCATATCCTGGAACCGGATATTCATATTAAGCAGGTCGACCAGATCCTTACGTTGCAATTCATTATTGCGCAGCTGGATCTTGTATTCATCTTCACCGTCTTTCACTTTTGAGATCTCTTTACCATAAAGTGCCGTCCGGATCTGCGAACCGATCTGTGCGGAAGAAACGCCTTCGATCAGTGCACGTTCACGGTCGACCGTCATGGCAACTTCGGGATTGGTCAGGTCCACATCCATCTTGAGTTCTTCCACACCAGGTACCTGGATAGAATCGAGGTAGTTCTTGAGAGCCACCGCACTCTTGATCAGCTGGTCAAAATCCTCACTGGCAATTTCAATGTTTATGGGAGGATCAGTTGGTGGACCATTCTGTTCTTTGTTTACAGATAACTCAGCACCCGGTATCCCTTTTACCACAGCCCTGACTGAATCAAGGATGGGTTCTGTTGAGGCACCATGACGTTTTTCAAATTCAACAAAGGAGATCTGGATCCGTCCAAGTTCGGGACGTGTACTGCGATCGCCACTCATCGGATCGCCGGCACCCACCGCAACGTTGGTGATCACACTTTCCACAATGGGATTCTTTTTTCCATTCTCCATTCCCAGTACCTTATATACACGCGACTCCAGCGTTTTTGTAACCGAGTCGGTGTATTCTATATCGGTACCCACCGGTAGTTTCAGGTATACATAGATCTGGTTGGGTTCACCACCCGGAAAGAATACTACTTTATTATGACCTACACTGACGGAGATTCCGAAAATTACCAATGTAACAATCAGGAGACCAACGGTACCCAGTAACAGGTGCACCGGACGCCAGCCTTTTAATACCCAACGCAGAAGATCCTCGTAATGTCCCATGATCCAGGGTAATACCCTGTTCTGGAAACTATGGATCATTCCTTCAATCAGGCATTTGTTCAGCACAATCAGTATTGCCAGTAAGATCAGCAGGTTACCAAGGAATGGCGAACCTCCGAGATCGAGTAAAATTCCCAGTCCCAGGAATACCCAAAGGATTGGCTTGCGGAACACATCTGATTTCTTTTTCACTTCCTCCCCTTCCGGATGGTTCATGAAGTCTACCGCAAACACCGGGTTCATGATAAACGCCACGATGAGTGATGCCGTTAGTGTAAAGATCAGCATCGCCGGGAGGTACACCATGAATTTACCGATCAGGCCCGGCCAGAAAAGTAACGGGAAGAATGGCGCAAGGGTTGTCATGGTACCGGCAAGCACGGGAATAAAAACTTCCCCCGCCGCAGCCATGGCCGACTTCTGAGCACTGATCTTTCCTTTGCCTTCGATAAAAATCCGGTGTGTATTTTCAATTACCACAATGGCGTCATCCACTATAATACCCAGGCCAAACAGCAGGGCAAAAAGGACAATGAAGTTGAGGGTGACATGTGATCCGATGATGATATCCGCCAGCGGCAGGAATACAAAGGCAACGAACATACTAAGAGGAACCGAAAGCGCCACGAAGAAGGCATTGGTAACTCCCATGAAAAACATAAGGATCAGTAATACCAGTACGAAGCCGATAACGATTGAGTTAACCAGTTCATTAAAAGAAGTACGGGTACTCTTACTCATATCACCCGTGATCACCACATCAAGATCTTTCGGAAACTCGCTTGCTTTTAATTCATCGGTGATACGTTTAACGGCATCGGATGTTTCGATCAGGTTTTCACCTGCCCTCTTAATGATATTAAGGGTTATAACATTCTTTCCATCCAGACGTGCATAGGATTCTTTCTCCCGGATGGTATCCCGGATCTCTGCGATATCCTTCAGGTAAATGGGAGCACCCTGCGTATTGCGGATCACAATCTTTTCCAGGTCGGCGGCGTTTTTCACCTGGCCTTTCAACTGGAGCGTCCGTTTCATATTACCTACTTCAAGCAGGCCACCGGTAATATCAAGGTTTTCGCGTTGTACTGCTGCTTCAATATTATCGAAGGTGATACCGGTCGATTGCATCCGGTTATTGTCAACATTTATCTGGAACTCACGTTCAGGTGCGCCAACCAGGTCAACCCGGTTGATCTGTGATAATTCTTCCAGCCTGTCCTGCAGGTCTTCGGCATATTCCTTCAGTTTAACCACATCATAGTTTCCGCTTACATTCACATACATGATGGGCTGGTCGGAGAAACTCACTTCCAGCGCGGTTGGTTCTTCTGTAAGGTCGGTAGGCAGGTCCTGCTTAGCCTTATCCACTGCATCTTTTACTTTCTGCAGGGCTACATCTACTTTGACATCGGTACCAAATTCCACAGTGATTGCGGAGAAATCCTGCACTGATGTACTGGTGGTCTTGGTTATCTTGGCCCCGGTAATGCCCTTGATCTGTTTTTCGATCGGTTGCGTTACGAGGTTCTCTATATCTTTTGGTGAGTTACCGACATAGATCGTCTGCACATAAATTGTGGGGATAACGATATCGGGAAACTGTTCTTTGGGCAGGGTCACAAACTGGTACACACCCCAGAGCGTAACAAGGATCATCAGCAGGTATACCGATGTTTTGTTTTTAACACTCCAGCTTGTTGGACCGAATTCTTTGAACTTGCCATTAAAATTTTCTAAAGCACTCATGTTATTCGTTTGTATACCGGTTTACATTTTTGTAAGCCGGCTGTTAGTAACTGGCCGCTTAATTGGTCGTGGTGATTTGTTGTCCGTCATACAATCCCTGGAATCCTTCTGTGATAATTTTATCACCAACAGCAAGTCCGCTTTTCACTTCCAGTCTTTCACCATATAGTTCACCGATCTGCACTGTTTTTTTCCGGGCCAGCATTTTGCCATTTTCCGTAACCGCAACCAGCACAAACTTTCCTTTCTCATCATTCTGCAAAGTGTTCACCGGTATGGTTAATGCCGAAGGGGCAGTGTAATCGAGGATCTGTGCAAGGGCGATCTGGTTGGGTCGCAGGGTTGGATCGTTTGGCAGTTTCGCTTCTACGAAAAAAGACCGCGATGTTGGATCGATCAGTCGTCCAGCAACACTAACCCTGGTAACGATCACACGGTTATTTGCTTCGGGAAGGGTTACACGCAGTGTGGTGCCAACTTTAACACGATCAAGATAATTTTCAGGAACCTGCACCAGTACTTTAAGATCTCCGGTGTTAACGATACGGATTCCTGTAGCAGGATTACCCGCAGTTGCTGCGGAGAAAGTTTCACCCACCCGCACATTCACCACATCAATAGTTCCCGAAATCTCTGCCACTACATTTGCCTGTGAAGCACTCTCTTCGGCCAGTCTTACATTTGCCTTTGCTGCATTGAGCTGTGCCACGGCGTTCTCTGCATTAGTCTTTGCCTGCAATACCTGTACTTCCGTACCTATATTACTCTTCCAAAGATTCTGCTGGCGTTCATAAATACTCTGGAGCAATTTTACCTGTGATTCCAGTCCGGCAATATTTGCCTGCTGGGCAATCACCTGTTGCCGGGCCAGTTCGTTATCTACCGTCAGGATGGTCTGTCCCTTTCTTACCACCTGGCCTTGTTTTACATTGATGCTGCGAACCACGCCACCCTGTCCGCGGGGGGCCACCATGGCAACATTCTGTGCATCGATCTTACCCTGCAGATCTATATAATGGGTAAATGTATCAGTGCCGATTGCAGACACCGCCACCAGCTTCGCTTTCGTATCGCCGAATGAAGGATCGATCTTCAGGATATCGGCCTGTACCTTAGCCACCTTATCATTTATTTCCTGTTGTTCTTTTTTGAGTCCTTCCAGCTCTTCTTTCTTTTTGGCCAGCTCGTCTTTCCCCGTGCTGCCGCAGGAGGCGATCAGCAGTAATACAGAAGCCGAGAGCGCCAGGTTGAGTAGTCGTTGCATATTAATTGATTTATTGGTCATGATAGTCAGTTAAAGTTTACCAGTTGCTTTCAGGAAATCCACCCTGGCAATAATGGCATTGTATAATGAGTTGATGTAGTTGGTCTGTGCCATTTTGAGGTCGTTCTGGGCGGTATTGATTTCGGTCTGCGAACCGGTTCCCACTTCATATTTCCTCTTGGTCTGGTTGAATACGCTTTCAGCGAGAGCCATATTCCTTTTCTGGTAATCAAGGTTTACGATGGCAGAATTAAAGTTGTTCCTTGCATTAAAAATCTGGTTGTCAATATCGAGCTTAAGCGCTTCCTGCTGGTTGACCCTTTTCTGAAGTTCCAGCTTGGCCCTTGCGATCCTGGAGTTGGCGGTAAAGCCCGTGAAAATAGGAACCCTCAGGTCAAGAGTAAATGCAGAGATATCAAACCAGTCGCGGCTGGTCTTGAAAAAATCGAACCGGTTCCGTTGGGCGTTCCTGTTATAGTATCCACTGAGTGACAGTGTTGGAATCTTGCTCATCTGATAACGCCGTACATCGTATTCACTCAGTTTCAAACCAAGCTGGGAGTACTGGTAGTCCGGACGTTGATCATATGTGAACATCGATGCATCCAGCATTCCGGCTTTCACTTCTTCGTCGGTCAGTGAATCGGTCAGCTCGAGCGAATCCCTCAACGGCATGCCCAGCAGCACTTTCAGGCCCAGGTAACCATTATTGATCTGGTTCACTGTATTCAGTCGTTCCGTTTGCAGGTTGGCCAGCTGCACTTCGGTGCGGTCGATATCCAGTTTTTCCGCGAAGCCGTTATCATACATGATCTTTGTATCACGGTTCAGCGCACTGATCAGTGCAATATTGGTATCGATCAGTTCAACCTGTGTTTTGCTGACCACCAGCTGGTAGTATACTTTGTAAATATTTGTACGGATCAGTTCATCGGTCACTGCCACATTAGTTTCAGCAAAATCTATCAGGGTGCGCCTTGCCTGCAGTCCCACGAAAACCTGACCGTCAAATAAAAGCTGGCTGATGGAAGCACCATAGGTAGAAGCCCACTTTACACCGAAAATGATGGGGGTGAATGTACCTGGTGCACCTGTTCCGCCAAAAGCATCTGCCGGAATAAGGCTTACCGGAAGTTTGGAATTGTAGATGATCTGTCCCGTCGCATTGATTTGCGGATAGGCACTCCCTGTCACTTCACGGTTCGTCTGCTGTTGTACCAGCACATCCAGCATTGCATTTTTTACCTGGAAATTGTTCTTGCTTGCATAGTCGATCGCCTGGCGGATCGAGAGCTTGTGATAGCGCGGCGTGCCTGCTGTGTCCGGGCCCGACTGTGCCCTTCCTGCCAACGGCAGGAAAAACAATGCCACCAGCCACCTGCCTGTATTCTTCATTTTGTTCATCATATAAGTGTTGTTAGTTAGATGTATTTTTTTTATTCCGGAGCTGGTTATATCGCTGGGTAAGTTTGTGACCCTTCTGCGTAACGAGCCCGTATATAAACAATTCCATTATAATTTCAGTGGTGGCACCCAGTGAATACCGGCCCGGAGGAAACAGGTTTACATCGAATGCCAACATCATGGATTCCAGACGGAACTTGGTCAGCACATCAACGTTCAGCTCGGGACGGTACAACTCTTCCGCAATACCCCGCTCCATATTGTTCCTTACCATTTCTCCAAGGAACTTGTGTTTGTACTGGGTGAAAACTTCGTAACTGCGGAAATGGAATTTCTGCAGGTCATGCAGTAACATAGGATTCATATTGCTGAATTGTTCCATCACCTGTTCAAGCGTCAGGAACAATTCATGGATCGCATCCTTCGCCTCGTTCCTGCAATTCATACAATCCACCTGCATATGTTCAATATGCGAGTTTATCACCGCATGTACCAGCTCGTCCTTATCGGCATAGTACTGGTACAGTGTTTTTTTTGACATTCCAAGGTTATTGGCAATATCATCCATCGACACAGAACGGATCCCGTACTGCATATATAGTTCGTTGGCCTTGACCAGTATTCTTTCTTTCGCCTCCATATTCAAATTGAGAGGATAAAACTATGGAAACTTTTATCGTTACCAAAGTTTCCATCCTTTTATTTGTCCACCCATCCATTAGTTTCGTCTTTTTACTGTCACCTTCCCGTTTTTTTCCCATGGTCCACCCTCCCCTTATTTACTACCTTTGACCTATTATGTTATCAGAACCAAATACCACGAAACCTACTGGTAGTGAGCGTTTCAGGAAAATATTCAGATATTTCGTACAGGGTGTTATCATCCTGGCACCCATCTTCATTACCGGTTATGCTCTATATACGCTATTCGACTGGGTGGATAACCTCCTCCGCCCCTGGGTGAATATTCCGGGTCTTGGATTCGTCATTATCCTTGTTTTCACCATCCTGGTTGGTTGGGTGAGTTCCAGTTTCCTGCTGGGATCAATGCTGCATTTTTTCGATCACCTGATGGAGCGTACGCCGGTTATCAAGTTCATTTATTCATCAACCAAGGATTTTTTTGAGGCCTTCGCGGGGGAAAAGAAAAAATTCAACCAATCAGTGCTTGCCAACCTGTTTGCGGAAGATGTCTGGGTGGTCGGTTTTCTTACCGATGAAGAACTCAGCAAATTTGATATGGGTGCCGACAAGGTTGCGGTTTATGTTCCGCAGTCGTACAATTTTGCGGGCCAGTTATACCTTCTTCCGCGTTCAAAAATCAGGAAGATTGAAAGGATCACATCTGGCCAGGCAATGAAATATGCGGTAACCGGCGGTGTGGTGGAACTGGAAGATGAACATCCTGTAGTGCTTATGGAAACGGAGATGCCGCTGAAATAGAACAGATGGGAATTTAATAATCAGGTAGCAGGACCCCGGTGTTTTAAATAACCGGGATTTTTAAACTAACGCATATGAAGAAATTATTCCTGTTGCCCTGCCTGTTATTACTGGGCCTTCCCTGTTTTTCCTGGGGATTTTACGGTCACCGTCAGATCAACTATTATGCGGTATTCCTGCTGCCTCCTGAAATGATGTTGCTTTATAAAAAGAACATCGGATTCCTGCAGGAACATGCGGTTGATCCCGATAAACGGAGATATGCAGTAACAGCCGAGGCGCCCCGGCACTATATCGATATCGACCGGTACGGATCCTACCCTTTCGATTCCCTGCCCCGGGGCTGGAAAGAAGCGTCAGCGCGGTATTCGGCAGATACCCTTAACGCCCATGGAATTGTGCCCTGGTGGATCCAGGTCATGCTGGGCAGGCTTACGCAGGCATTTCGCGAAAAAGACCAGTCGCGCGTCCTGAAGTTTTCAGCAGAACTGGGTCATTATATTGCCGATTCGCACGTGCCTCTCCATACCACCCGCAATCATAATGGTCAGTTCACCGGCCAGAAGGGAATCCATGGTTTCTGGGAAAGCAGGGTTCCGGAGTTACTGGCAGAGAAAGAATGGGATTTTTTTATCGGCAGGGCAGTTTATATCCGCGATCCGCTTGGTTATACCTGGGACAGGATTCTGGAGAGTGCAGCAGCAGTGGATTCCGTCCTTAAATTTGAGAAAGAGCTGTCGGCCAGGTTTGCAACCGACCAGATTTATAGTTACGAGGAACGGAATTCAGTACTGACCCGTCAATACTCATCGGCTTACACCCGTGCGTACGACCGGCGCCTGCATGGAATGGTAGAACGCCGCATGCGGACCTCCATATTTTCCGTTGCCAGTTTCTGGTACACGGCCTGGGTCAACGCCGGCCAGCCCGATCTGGGCAAACTGACCAATACCGTTTTCTCAGCGGCCGACCAGAAGGAATTTGGGGAGCTCAACGGGGCCTGGAAGGCAGCCGCCGATCCCGACCAGCATTGAGGGTTCGTTGATTAACCGTTGTTGTTCCGGCGCCCGTTCGCTTTAATCCGGCAATCGCACACAACTTTTCCGGCCTTTGCATCATTTTATTCCGATCCCTTCATCGTTTTATTTCCCCACATTCTTTGTTTTGGGTCGGCTCCCCATTTCATCCGGTCATAAACCCGCCCAGCCCTATATTTTCCTACATTTGCATCCTCTTTACCGATCATATAAATATTTATTCAGTGATCTATAATTTCAACGCCGGTCCTTCCATTCTCCCGAAAGAAGTCTTTGAAGAAGCAAGTCGCTCCGTTCTTAATTTCAACGACTCAGGCCTGTCCATTCTGGAAATAGGTCACCGTACACCACTTTTTGAGAATGTGATGTCGGAAGCCCGCGAACTTATAAAGGAACTGATGAATCTCGACCAGGATCATGAAGTGCTCTTCCTGCATGGTGGTGCCTCTACCCAGTTCATGCAGATACCCATGAACCTGTTGAGCGAAAATGAAATGGCTGCCTATACCGATACGGATGTTTGGGGTTCCAAAGCAATTAAAGAAGCAAAGATTTTTGGACACGTTGAAACTGTAGCAAGCAGTAAGGATAAAAATTATACCTATCTGCCCAAGGGATTCCATGTACCTGCCACATCGAAATACCTGCACATTACTACCAATAATACTATCTATGGAACGCAGTGGCGTGATCTCCAGCCATTCTATGCATACGGGGTACCCCTGGTTGCTGATATGAGCAGTGATATCCTGAGCCGCCAACTTGATTTTAATAAATTCAGCCTGATCTATGCCGGAGCACAGAAGAATGTGGGCGCCGCGGGGGTGAACCTGGTTGTGGTGGACAAAAATATCCTCGGTACTATCGACCGGAAGATCCCGACTATTATGGATTACCGCCTGCATATTGAAAACGGATCCATGCTGAACACTCCGCCTGTGTTTGCTGTATACGTTTGCCTGCTTACACTCCGCTGGGTTAAAAATAACGGAGGTGTAGCTGCAATGGAAAAACGTAATGAAGCAAAGGCCAGCCTGTTTTATGAAACGCTGGATTCTTTGCCGGTGTTTAAAGGAACGGTTCAAAAAGAAGACCGGAGCCATATGAACGGCGTATTTATTATGAACGAACAGGTATTGGAAAAGGAATTTTCTGAACTCTGCAAAAAAGAGGGCATGTATGGCGTGAAGGGTCATCGAAGTGTGGGAGGTTTCCGTGTTTCCATGTACAATGCCCTGTCGATCGATAAACTTCAGGCACTCACCGACCTGATGAAACATTTTGCAAAAATTAAAGGCTAGTCCAACCAATAACTTCTATGGCTATTATCAACCCGTTCAAAGCCCTTCGTCCCAATCCACAACATGCAGCAGCAGTTGCATCCAGGCCTTATGATGTACTCAACCGCGAAGAAGCGATCAGGGAAGCAAAAGGCAACCCCCTTTCATTTCTCCATATCACCAAGGCCGAGATTGATATGCCCGATGATACCGATCTGCATAGTCCCGCGGTGTATGCCAGGGCAAAGGAGAACCTGGAACAGTTTATAAAGGATAATATCCTTTTCACAGAAACCCGCGCCTGTTATTATATCTATACGCTGGTAATGAATGGCAGGAGCCAGACCGGCCTGGTATGCGTTTCATCGGTTGAAGACTACTTCAATGATGTGATCAAAAAACACGAATACACCAGACCTGAAAAAGAGAAAGACAGGATCGATCATATGAAGTCAACCCTGGCACAGACAGGCAATGTATTCCTTGCCTATAATAATGTGGCCGAACTGGATGAACTCATCGCCAGATGGAAACAGGAACATGTTGCGTTGTATGACTTTGTAGCTGACGATGGAATCGGCCATACTATCTGGTCGGTCAATGAATCTTCGGTGGTTGAAAAGATCACTACCCTCTTCGCAGAAAAAGTGCCCGCCACCTATATCGCCGACGGACACCACCGCGCAGCTTCCGCTGCCAAAGTGAGCAGGTTCCTGCCCGGAAGCGATGAAGCCCGTTATTTCCTGACAACTATTTTCCCTGCAAGTGAACTGGCCATACTTGATTATAACCGTGTGGTGAAAGACCTGAACGGCCATTCTGTAAAAGAACTGCTCGATTTATTAAAGGAGGATTTTACCGTCGCCCCCAGTTCCGAAGCGGTGAAGCCATCGCAGTTCCACGAGTTCGGCATGTATCTGGATAAACAATGGTACCGGCTCCAGGCCCGGCCCGGTACATTTAGTGAAGATCCCGTGGGTATCCTGGATATTTCGGTCCTGTCGGTGAACCTGCTCGATAAGATACTTGGTATCAAGGACCAACGTACCGATTCGCGCATAGATTTTGTAGGTGGCATCCGCGGTTTGGGGGAACTGGAGAAAAGGGTCGACAGCGGAGACATGAAAATTGCCTTTAGTTTTTATCCCGTTACAATCCGGCAACTATTCGATATTGCTGACAGTGGTAATGTGATGCCTCCTAAAAGCACCTGGTTTGAACCAAAACTGCGTGATGGCCTGCTGACCCATGTAATTGGTTAACAGCCGATGCAACTACTGAACAAGAACATTGATCCTGATAAAGTCCGTAGATCACTGATACAAGAAGAATATTGATCCTGACAGAGTCCGTACATTACTGATACTAAACAAGAACATTAGTCCTGATAAAGTCCGTACATAACTATTAATTAGAAATTATGAAACGATATTTCCTGTTACTCACTGCTGTTAGCTTTTCTATCTCCCTGCTCGCCCAGCCTGAAACCGAGACGTCCCAGCACGAGAACGCGAGGACCTTCATGCGTTCGGGCGATTTTGACAATGCCATCCTGATCCTGAAACGGGCTAACCAGACTGATCCGAAGAATATTGAAATTCAGAAGGACCTGGTGAGTAGTTATTATTACAAACGCGATTATATAAATGCACGTGAAGGTGCAGAGAAACTGCTCGACCGGGACGACGCTGATGTGGTATCTTACCAGATTGCCGGCAATGTATACAAAGCTCTTGAGCAGGTAAAGGACGCCGATAAAATGTATAAAAAAGCATTGAAAAAATTCCCTCAAAGTGGTCCGCTTTACAGTGAATATGGCGAATTACTCTGGTCGTCCAAAAACTACTCGGCCATTGACTATTGGGAAAAAGGTATCCAGGTGGATCCTTCCTTCAGCGGAAATTATTACAATGCCGCTCTCTATTATTTCTACGTAAAAGAAAAAGTCTGGAACCTTATATATGGCGAGATCTTCGTTAATATGGAAAGCCTTTCCGCAAGGGGCGCAGCTATGAAAGACTTGCTGCTTAAGGGTTACAAGGAAAAATTATTTGCCGATGTAGACCTGATGAAGGGCGAAGAAAAAAATAAAAGCGAGTTTGCCAGGGCATTTCTCCAGGTAATGTCCAAACAATCGGCCGCTTTGTCAAAGGGCATTACAGTGGAAACCCTCACAAAAATCCGTACTAAGTTCCTTCTCGACTGGTATTCTACCTACGCAACCCGTTTCCCCTTCCGCTTATTCGACGAACAAAGGCTGATGGTACAGGAAGGAATATTTGAAGCATATAACCAGTGGTTGTTTGGTGCAGCAGAAAACCTGGCAGCATACGATAGCTGGACCAAGTCGCATGCAGAACAATACCAGAAGCTTGACCGGTTTTTTAAGAACAGGATTTTCAAAATGCCGGCCGGACAATATTACCAGTCAAAATAATTTTCCAGTTATTTCCTTTAATTCCTTAAGCCCCGTATCGTGTTCCTACGCTACGGGCTTTTTTATAAATTGAATTTTAACTAATTTGGCGCGTGAACCTGGCGCGCTCATGCATAAATAAGGCATTGAATTATGGATTTTCCTCAACACCGATTATTTGATTCCGTCCGATTGCAACTTGAAAAGTTTCCCAAATCAGACATGCTCAATGCAAAAGTGAACGGCAGCTGGCATGGCTATTCCACCCAGGAAGTTAATGATATTGTAAATCGCTTCTCCATCGGGCTCCTGCAAAAGGGAGTCAGCGGTGGTGATTATACGGCGGAAGGTAGCGACAAGATCGCCATCATCAGCCCTAACCGGCCCGAGTGGGTTTTCACCGACCTGGCCGTGCAGCAGGTGGGCGCAATCCTGGTTCCGATTTATCCCACTACCAGTCCGGTCGAGATGGTATTTATCCTGAACGATGCAAAGGCCAGCATGATCTTTATCAGCGATGCAGCCCTTCTGGAAAAAGTAAACAGCATCATCAGCCAGGTTCCCTCCCTGAAACAGGTTTATACATTCGACCAGCTGGAAGGATCTGCAAATTATAAGGAATTGCTGGTAAACGCGACCGAAGAATATACGAAGCAACTGACCACTACCAAAAATGCGATCCCCAACACACATACCGCGACCATCATTTATACCTCGGGAACAACCGGTACACCAAAGGGAGTAATGCTCAGTCACGCAAACATTGTAAGTAATATCTTTTTTTCGCGGCATAGTTTCCCCTTTCCCGATGCACCGCAACAAAAGGTACTGAGCTTCCTGCCCTTGAATCATATTTTCGAAAAGATGATCACCTATCTGTACCTGTTCAGCGGGATCAGTATTTATTATGCGGAAAGCATGGAGACCATCGCCGACAACCTGCGCGAAGTAAAACCTGATGGTTTCACCACGGTACCACGTTTACTGGAGAAAGTGTACGAGCGCATCATGAGCAAGGGCAATGAACTCACCGGTATCAAAAGGAAATTATTTTTCTGGAGCGTGGGACTCGGATTAAAATACGAGACCAGCGGAAAGTCGGCCTTGTATAATTTCCAGTTGTCCATCGCCCGGAAACTGGTATTCAGCAAATGGAGGGAAGCACTCGGTGGTAATATCAGTTTTATTGTTACCGGTGGAGCTGCTGCCTCAGAGAAACTGCTGCGGATTTTTACTGCGGCCGGAATACCCGTTTATGAAGGTTATGGTCCAACAGAAAACAGTCCCGTTATCTGCGTTAACCGGAAAGGTGATCCGCAGTTCGGCACCGTGGGACCACCAATCGACGGTGTGGAAGTAAAGATCGCCGATGACGGCGAAATCCTTACCAGGAGCGCATCGGTGATGCAGGGATATTACAAACGTCCGGACCTCACGGCCGAAACCATCCAGGATGGCTGGTTGTACACCGGCGATATTGGTGTATGGGTGAACAAGAAAAATATCAAAATCACTGACCGTAAAAAAGAACTTTTTAAAACAAGTGGTGGTAAATATGTAGCGCCCCAGCCGATCGAAAACAAAATGAAAGAAAGCCGGCTGATTGAACAGATCCTGGTGGTAGGATCAGGTCAGAAATTTGTAGGTGCCCTGATTGTACCTGCAATACCGATGCTGAAAGAATGGATGAAAGAACATGATATCCCGTTTACCAGTAAGGAAGATGCTATCTGTAATAAGGAAGTATTAAAGTTGCTGAAGGATACGGTGGACAAATACAATGAGAATTTCAACCACGTGGAGCAGATCAAAAAATTTGAACTGTTGTGTAATGAATGGAGCGTAGACACGGGTGAACTTACTCCCAAATTATCCATGCGCCGCAAAGTTATCATGGAAAAATACAAGGATTCGATCGACAAAATCTATAGCTGATTTTAAAGAAAATAAACCCTTCTTTGTTTACCTGTCATAGTTGAGTATAATAAAACCTGCCTCCTTTATTCGTTATTGTTGAGTATGAAGAAAGCAAAACCCTCATTCGTTTATTCGTTTTCGGATTATGTCAAACAATACCGGACAGAGATTACTGACCCCGCAATCCTCGATGAGGAAGAGCTCTGCAATCTGAGGAAAGATTATATTGAACACCTGATACTTGAAGAGGTAGGCGAACTGGGAAGCGTGGAAAAGGCGGTAGCAAAAAGCGTGAGCCGTAACGAGTTGATCATGCCCCGCACGAATGCTAAAGCGGAAAAGGAAACATATGGCGGGCGACTAGCCGATCGCGTAGCATCATTCGGCGGTAGCTGGAAGTTCATTGGGATCTTCTTTTCTGTACTTGTCATCTGGATGATTGTGAATGTGATCCTGTTCAGCAATAAGGGCTTCGACCCCTATCCGTTCATCCTGCTTAATCTTATTCTATCCTGTATCGCCGCTATCCAGGCACCCATCATTATGATGAGCCAGAACCGGCAGGAAAAAAAGGATCGTGAACGGGCAGAACACGATTATAAGGTTAATCTCAAGGCAGAAGTTGAAATCAGGATGCTCCATGAAAAACTGGACCATATCCTTCTACACCAGAACAAACGCTTACTCGAGATCCAGAAAATGCAGGTGGAAATGTTGCAGAATATTGAAAAAAGAATGGAGAACCCCGGGAAATAAGTCAGGGATAGAAGCTCGTTTCCCTCAACCCAGGAATTCCCTGAGTATTGAATCCCATTCTTCCTGTAAACTTCCGTTAAACGGTTGTACCCCGGCCCGCCGGTACCAGTAGAACGCATTACCCTCATCACCTTCCTTGCGGTGCAGATAGGCGTGAATGCGTGCTGAACCTGGGTCTGACAAGTCCTGGATCAGCTCGTGGGATTTTTCCCAGTCGCCCTTTGCATCATACCAAAGTGCCTGCAGGTGCGTACTTAATTCCGGACCGGGCTGACTGTTTCGCAGCGATTCGCTGAATTCTTTTACTTCCATGTCCAAATTTACCGATCCCCGGGCGGATCCTGCAGCTTCGCGTGCCGGAGGCAATCTTTTTTGCTGCCAGTTTGTCCAGATAACAAGTGTTGGAACAGCCCTTGATAATAGGGTCTGAACCCGAAAAAAAATTATCAAAAAGGATACTATGCAAGAAAAAGGCACGATCTCCATACACACGGAGAATATCTTCCCGATCATCAAAAAATTCCTCTACTCGGATCACGAGATCTTTTTGCGCGAGCTGGTTTCCAATGCGGTGGACGCTACCCAAAAGATCAAACGCCTGGCGTCCCTGAGCCAATATACCGGCGAACTGGGTAATCTCCAGGTGGAAGTGGCATTTGACAAAGAGAAAAAAACGATCACTATCAGTGACCGCGGGCTTGGAATGACCGCCGATGAGATTAAAAAATATATTAACCAGATTGCATTTTCCGGGGCAACCGAATTCGTGGAAAAGTTCAAGGATTCGAAAGATGCCAATGAACTTATCGGGAAATTCGGTCTTGGATTTTATTCGGCTTTTATGGTTGCCGAAAAGGTAGAGATCCAGACCCTGTCCTATCAGGATGGCGCCGTGCCCGTCCGCTGGTTCAGCGACGGAAGCACCGAATTTGAACTGAGCGATGGCAACCGCACTGAACGCGGCACCGATATCATCCTGTACATTAACAGCGATTCGGAAGAATTCCTTGAAGAAAGCAGGTTGCGTGAGATCCTGAATAAATACTGTTCGTTCCTGCCCGTACCCATCAAATTCGGTACAAAAACCGAATCAGTCGAAGATGGTGAAGATGAAGAAGGCAAGAAAAAATATAAATCGGTAGAGGTTGATAATATCATCAACAATACCAACCCCATCTGGACCAAATCCCCTTCATCGCTGACCGACGATGATTACCTTGATTTTTATAAGGAATTATATCCGTTCGCGGAAGATCCGCTGTTCTGGATCCACCTCAACGTGGACTATCCTTTCAATCTTACCGGGGTACTTTATTTTCCGAAAGTGAAAAAGGATATGGACCTGAAACCCAATAAAATCAAGCTGTTCAGCCGCCAGGTATTTATCACAGATGAAGTGAAAGATATTGTTCCCGAATTCCTGATGCTGCTTCACGGTGTGATCGATTCACCGGATATCCCGCTGAACGTATCCAGAAGTTTCCTGCAGGCCGACAGCAATGTAAAAAAGATCAATACCTATATTACTAAAAAGGTAGCAGATAAATTATCAGAGCTGTTTAAAAAAGACCGCAAGGCTTACGATGAGAAGTGGCCCGACATTGGACTGTTTGTAAAATATGGTATGATCACAGATGATAAATTCTTTGATAAAGCTAAAGAGTTTGTCCTGCTGAACAACACGAAAAAAGAATACTTCACACTGGATGAATACGCTGAAAAAGTAAAACCACTGCAAACCGATAAGGATGGTAACCTGGTTTACCTCTATGCTACCGATCCATCCAAACAGGATTCATTTATCCAGTCGGCCGAAGTTCGCAGTTACGATGTTCTCGTAATGGACCAGCCGCTGGACAATCATTTCATCAGCCATCTGGAACGTAAGCTGGAAAAAACACAGGTAAAACGGGTGGACTCCGGGACCATCGACACACTGATCCAGAAAAATGAAACAATTGCTTCGGTACTTTCGGATGACCAGCAATCTGCTGTTAAAACAGTTTTCGAAAAGAATATCACCAAACCAGGTATGACAGTTGCCGTTGAAAGCCTGGCTCCGGATGAACCACCGGTAACTATTACCATGGATGAATTCATGCGCAGGATGAAAGACATGGCAGCCATGGGCGGCGGTGGTATGAGCTTTTACGGATCAATGCCCGATAGTTATAAAGTGACGGTTAATGGAAACCATCCATTGATCAGCCGCATACTTTCTACCGAGGATGAAACAGAAAAAGATAAACTCGCCCGCCAGGCATTTGACCTCGGTCTATTATCGCAGGGAATGCTCACCGGTGCTGAATTGACGGAGTTTGTCAAGAACAGTGTAAGTACACTGGTTGGCGTTAAGAACTAAACCTGTTATAGGCTAACTAAGAACAGGGTTCCTATTCAGAAAGTAAAATTCTGTCACATAAAAAAAATCCCGCCGGGTTCAGCCCTGGCGGGTTTTTTTTGTCAGGAACTTTCTGTGAGCTGTAAATCCCTGTATCCCTCGCAGCATTCCGGGCAGTGGCACCAGGGAGCGGACGATAAAAATTAAAGATCCGTGATGGGTCTGTATTTCGGAACCAGAGACTTCATAATAATCCACGCTACCAGGTACGATACAGCGCAAATACTGAACATGATCGTATACCCGGTCTGGATATGTCCCAGCAGCTTGTAATGATCAAACAGTGCACCACCAAGTTTCGACATCACCACACCTCCCAGTCCACCGGCCATCCCTCCAATTCCAATTACCGATCCAATTGACTTTTTGGGGAACATATCAGAAACCGTGGTAAAGATATTTGCACTCCATGCCTGGTGCGCAGATGCACCAATCCCGATCAGCAAAACCGGAATCCAGAAACTGATATCCCCAAGTGGTTGTGCCGCCAGCACCACCAGCGGGAAACAGGCAATCAGCAACATGGCCTTCATCCGGCCATCATACGGCGCAAATCCCTTTTTAATATAGTACATAGGAAACCATCCGCCGCTGATACTGCCCACCATTGCCATCGTGTATAAGAGGGCAAGTGGTAACTGGATACTATCACCTGTCATTCCAAACTGGGCTTTCAGGTAAGCGGGTAACCAGAACAGAAAAAACCACCATACACCATCGGTCAGGAACTTACCTATTGCAAAAGCCCAGGTCTGTTTATAACCAAATAATTTTCCCCAGGAAACTTTTGCGGTTGGTCCTGTAGCTGAAACGGAAATTTCTTCCTGGCTATCACTGTTGATATAAGCCAGTTCATTAACACTGAGGTATTTTTGTTTTTCTGGTCTTTCATAAAAAAATAACCAGAAAAATAACCAGAGAAAACCTATAAGACCGATAATGATAAACGCCGCTTCCCAACCCCAGTGGCGGGCAATCCAGGGAACGGTGAGGGGCGCCAGAATGGCTCCGATATTGGCTCCTGAGTTAAATATCCCGGTTGCCAGCGAACGTTCTTTCTTTGGAAAATATTCAGCCGTAGCCTTGATAGCAGCCGGAAAATTACCCGCTTCGCCAAAGGCCAGCACCGCACGGCCAAACATGAAGCCAAGGACCGAAACACTGAATGCACCGATACCGATCCATCCCAAAAACACCGACATACTTTCCCCGATGGGGATGGCCAGTGCATGGACCATTGCCCCGAGTGACCAGATAATAATCGCCCAGGCATAACCCCAGCGGGTGCCAAGCTTATCTACAATGCGACCCGCAAAGAGCATTGAAATTGCGTAGGTAAGCTGGAAGATGGCGGTGATGTTTGCGTAATCTGTATTTGTCCACGACCAGAGTTCCTCCAGTTGAGGTTGTAAGAGACTAAGCACCTGCCGGTCAAGATAATTTACAGTAGTTGCGAAAAAGAGAAGGGCGCAGATGGTCCACCTGAACCGCCCGATGGTTTGTTTCATATGTAATCGTTAGTGTCGTTTTGGACCAGGCAGTTTATCAGGCCCGGTACTGGCTCACCAGGTCCAGGGCCTTGGCAGCCTGGCTCGTGATACCTGCGTAATCTTTATTTTCAAGTATTGTTTTGCTGATTAATTTACTTCCCAGTCCCACCGCACAAACCCCTGCGTTAAACCAGGCATTAATATTTTCTTTCTCCACTTCCACACCACCCGTGGGCATGAATTCCATTTCAGGAAAAAGTTCTTTCACTGCGCTCACAAAACCCGGACCCAGTACATTGCCCGGAAAAAGCTTGACCAGCCTGCATCCCGCCTTTGAAGCCTCGTGGATTTCTGTTGGTGTCATACATCCGGGAATCCATAAAACTTTATTGATATAGGCCATGTCGGCCACATCCGCATCAAACACGGGGCTGATAAGCAAATCCGCACCGGCATCAATAAATTTTCTTGCCTGATCTGCATTCCGGATAGTACCCACCGCGATTACCAGTCCCTCGAGTTCTTTTTTTAACGCAACGATCTGTTTAAAATTAGCCAGTGCAGCTTCACCCCTGTTGGTGAATTCGATCATCCGGATGCCTGCTTTATATAAAGCCCGGACCACTTCGATACAAACCTCAGCTTCCGAAAAATAAAATAACGGAAGTATACCCTGGTCCTTTATCTGCGCAATATAATTAGCCTGGTTATCCATGTGTCTGTATTGAACGGGTTGATAAAACATGATTCACATCCGCAACGGTCTGACGGGTTGAATCACCATGTTCGTGAAGTTTACCTACGGCTGCAGCCGCTGCGAAATTGATCACCTGCGCCGGTGCATGTTTATTGGTGAGACCGTAAATGAGTCCACCCATAAAACAATCGCCCGACCCCACCCGATCAACCACAAGGCCAATATCAAAATCATTGGAGACAGTTATTTCACCCATCAGGTCCAGTACGGCGAAGTAATCGGAGGAAAGTCTGTACGTATATGCAATTGTATTTATGCCTGAATATTTTTCCCTTAACATGTCCATACTCTCCCTTGCAGCACTGATAAGTTCTGCCCGGGCACGACCGGTACTATCGGCCATGGGTGCCGGTATTCCAAGCAAACTTTCAACCGACCACACATTACCCATTACCACCTGGCAATACTTTACCAATTCGGGCATAATGTCCGTGGGAGCTGTTCCGTATTGCCAGAGTTTGGCACGGTAGTTAAGGTCAACCGATATGGTAAGACCCAGTCGGGAAGCGGCTTTCACCGCTTCAATACAAAGATCGGCAGTATGCGCGCCAAGGGCCGGACTGATGGCACTGAAGTGAAACCAGCTGTAACCTTTCAGTACTTCGTCCCAGTCGATCATACCTGTCTGTAATTCCGTAAATGCAGAACCTGCCCTGTCATAGATGACTCCTGCATTCTTCAGGTCGGCACCAGGCGGCAGGTAATAAATCCCTATCCGGTTACCGGAACGATGGATCGCTTTTACATTTATCTTCTTATCCCGGAGATGGTCAATAATCTCTTCACTCAGGTAATTGGAAGGCAGGGCCGTGCAATAGCCCGTAGGCACACCCCATCCCGCCAATGCTGTTGCTGCGTTTAACTCAGCACCACCAACATAAACTGGCATGGATGCCGATGTAATCCATTCACCACCCAGTTCGGGTGATAAACGAAGTAATAATTCCCCGAAACAAAATACCATAATGAGCAATCTTTTATTTGTTTATGATACTGCCCTTTAGTCCGGCTTCTTTTTCCATGGCTGGCTCCCAGCTAAAATAGTTCTTTGCATTGTAATAACAGATATCCTTTATCAGTTTGCCAATCCATTCCATATCATTTGGCAGTTCAGCTGCTTCTACCTCATCGCCAAAAAGATTACAGAGCAATCGCCTGAAATATTCATGACGCGGAAAGGACAGAAAACTCCGCGAATCGGTGAGCATTCCAACAAACCGGCTGATGAGTCCCATATTCGACAATGTATTGATCTGCCTGGTCATCCCCTCCCGCTGGTCAAGAAACCACCATGCCGATCCCCACTGGATTTTACCTGCAGAAGAACCATCATTGAAATTGCCGATCATGGTTGCCAGTAATTCATTATCGGCCGGGTTAAGGTTGTACAGGATTGTCCTGGCCAGCTGGTTATGACTGTCCAGTTTATTGAGGAATCCCGACATAGCCCTGCCCTGGCTATAATCACCGATGCTGTCCCAGCCGGTGTCGGGCCCCAGTGTCTGCAACATCCTTGTATTATTATTACGCATGGCACCCAGGTGGAATTGCTGTACCCATCCCTTCTTCCAATCCCATTCAGCAAAATAAAGAAGCATGGCCGAACGGAATTTATTCTGTTCAACTGCATCCAGATCTGTGTTGCCGCGAATCTTATTAAAAATAGCATTGATGTCCTGGCCGGTAAACTCTTCATTGTACAATTGCTCCAGTCCATGGTCGGATACAACACAACCCATCGCGGCAAAAAAATCGTGACGGTTCTGCAATGCAAAAAGAAAATCATCAAAAGATGAAATAGTTGTACCCGAAACCTCTTCAAGTTTTTTCAAATAGCTATTGAAACCCGCTGCGCTTCCAACGTTCATTGCCTTGTCGGGACGGAATGCAGGAAGGATCGGAATCCCAAAACCATCGTTACGCAGGGTGGCATGGTGCTCCAGTGAATCCACAGGATCATCGGTAGTGCATACCAGTTCAACATTCATTTTCTTCAGCAGGTTCCTTACCGAATATGCGGGCGACTGTAACTTCTCATTACACTCTTCATAGATTTCACGTGCGGTATCTCCATTGAGTAATTTGGTAATACCGAAATAACGACGGAGTTCAAGATGTGTCCAGTGGTACAATGGATTCCGCATCGTATAGGGTACAGTTTCGGCCCAGGCCCTGAATTTTTCCCAATCGCCCTGTTTACCCGTACAATAGGATTCATCAACCCCGTTGGCCCGCATGGCGCGCCACTTGTAGTGGTCGCCATATAACCATACCTGTGTGAGGTTGGGGAATATTTTATCTTCTGCAATTTCATCAGGCGGAAGGTGGCAATGGTAATCTATAATGGGAAGGTCTTTGGCAAAATCATGATACAGCCGTTGCGCTGTTGCGGTCTTCAGTAAAAAATCATCGTTCAGGAATTCTCGCATATTGCTCATTTTATAAAGGCACACCCTCGGCACCGGGTATAAAAGTAAAGTGTTTTGTTATAGTGATACCCCTCTTTTCCAGGGGATAAAATCGTCCTGATTGAGTAATACCGCCTTGGGTACCACTTCTCCGCTTGCCGCCAGGATACAATACTCAAGGATTGTTATTCCCATTTCTTCAATTGAACTTGTTCCCTCAATTATTGGACCTGTATCTATATCAATGATATCCGACATTTTCCTGGCAAGTTTCGTATTACTGGAGACCTTGATGGTGGGGCATACCGGGTTTCCGGTAGGCGTTCCAAGTCCGGTAGTGAACAGGATAAGAGTCGCGCCACTGGCGGCTTTCCCGGTTGTAGCCTCCACATCGTTACCCGGAGTGCAGACCAGGTTCAGGCCCGGACGCCGCACCCCTTCTGTATAATCAAGTACGTCTTCCACCGGTGATGTACCACCCTTTCTTGCAGCACCGGTACTTTTTATTGCATCTGTGATCAGCCCGTCCCGGATATTACCCGGTGATGGATTCATATGAAAACCAGAACCGGCAGCAAGTGCCGCGTCACTATAAGATCGCATCAGCCGGATGAAACGGTTTGCTGCTTCGGGATCCCTGGTGCGGTCGATCAGTTCCTGTTCGGCTCCACAGAGTTCGGGGAATTCAGCAAGCAGTACCGTTCCTCCAAGTGCCACCAGCAGATCCGAGCAATAACCCACAGCCGGATTGGCAGAGATCCCACTGAAGCCATCGCTGCCACCACATTTCACGCCAACTACCAGTTTGCTGAGCGGGGCAGGACTTCTTTTTAATTTGTTAATCTCTACAAGACCAAGGAAAGTTTTGCGAATAGCTTCGGTAATCAGTTCCTCCTCACTATCTGATTGCTGTTGTTCAAAAATATACAGTGGTTTTTCAAAACCCGGATTACGTTCAGCCAGATCCCGTTTAAAATCCTCCACCTGCAGGTTCTGGCAACCGAGACTCAGCACGGTAACCCCGGCCACATTGGGATGATCGGCATATGCCGCCAGCAACTTGCCAAGCACTGCTGCATCCTGCCGTATTCCCCCACATCCACCCTGGTGATTCAGGAATTTGATTCCGTCCACCTGTTTGAACAACCTGCCTGTCGATACCATGGCTTCATCGATGGAGAGGTCCGCCTGGGCCGGGTCTGCACCCGACCGGTATAATTCTGCCAGCAAATGCGTCTTTGCCTTGTACTTATCTGTTACTGCATAACCAAGTTCATTATGTAATGCCTCCCGGATCACATCAAGATTCCTGTTCTCACAAAAAACCGTGGGGATGAACAACCAGTAATTCGCTGTACCAACCCGGCCGTCAGGGCGGTGATAACCATTGAATGTCCTTCCCTTAAAGCGGGAAATATCAGGTGCAGTCCAGGAATAATTAAAAGGCCTGAACACATAGGGGTCTGCTGCATGCCTGGTGTTATCCGTTGTCATGCGACCGGCCCTGGGAATAAATTCCTGCGCTTTACCAACCAGGACACCATACATGATTATCCCATCACCCTGTTGCATATCGGTCATGAAAAATTTATGCTTGGAAGGAATGTCTTCATGGAATTTATATGTTATCCCATCAAATAAAATTTCCTCACCCGCCTGAAGATCGTCAAGCGCAACCAGCACATTATCTTTCGGGTGAACCCGGAGAACCCGTTTATTCATGAACCGGCGTTTTATTCTTTTTTGTAAGAAGGTTTTGTTCAAGACCTGACAACTCATGTACGATGGCGTCTGCAAAACCAGGGATAGAATCCATACCATCCGGCCATAAAGTTTTGTTGTTGATTACGCGTTCCACCAATTCCGGGTAGCCCGCGGGCAGATCCAGGAATTCGGACAGGAACTGATCCTTTATTACAATCCGGAGATCACCTGAAGGATGAATAAAATTACCGCCGGCTTTGGCTGCAGAAACCATCAACAGGATATAGGCAGCAAAACCACGGGCCATATGTACAGGCACCTGTTTTTTGCGTAGGGTGTATTCCCGCACCAGGGAGAAAACACGCATCCTCATCTTCAGGCTGTATTGCGCAGTAATATGTTCCCACTGATGATCGAGATATGGATTGAGGAATCGCTCAATTACCTGACCCGAAAATATCAGGGCTTCCTGTTCAGAGATTTCTGTGCTGACGATGGAAGGAACGATCTCACCGTTCATCAACCCGCTGAGGAATTCATAAAAATCCGGATCGGCCATTGCTTCCTTAACGGTCCTGAATCCCATCAGGATCGCTAGTCCACAAGTGAAGCTATGGGAGCCATTCAGCAACCGGAGTTTGAGTTCTTTGAAACGGCTTATATCATCACAGATCACCACTCCTTCATCGGCCAGACTGAAAGAAAGGATTTGTTTTACGTGTGCCGAATCCGACTCTATGGCCCATAACCGGTATTCTTCAGCCATGATCATCAGGGAATCCTCATAACCCAATCCTGACTGCGTGGTTTCCAGCAGCCCCCCTGTAAGTTTTCCCGGAACAATGCGGTCGACGAGTGAATTGCAGAAATAATTTTCTGAGTTCAGCCACCTGATAAAATCATCACCAAGTTCATTATATACCGCCAATGCATTAATGATCCGTTTCAACTCCTGTCCATTGTCGGTGATCAGTTCGGTAGGTATGATCACCAGTCCCGGTGCATCCCCCAAACCACAGGTTTCATATCTCCTGAAAAGTACTGCGAGTAATTTACCCGGAAAAGAAACAGGCATTCTCTCCCTGATATTCTCTGCGAAAAAATTAATGCCTACTTCCGTGGTATTTGAGATCACCAGCTGAAGATCCTTACTGACAGCCACTTCCAGCACTTTTTCCCATTCGGTTAACGCATTCAACACCCGGCTGATACTGGACTGTATAATATTTTCTTCCACCTGTTGTCCATGGAGTAACCCCCGTATACATAAGGTATAGAGTGAATCCTGTTCTGCATATTCATCTGATGACCCGACTGTAGTTGACTTCACCACCACGATCCTCCCGTTGAATTGATTGGCGCGATTAGCTTTATCAATAAAATAATCGGGCAGTCCCCGCAACAACACACCGGTGCCGAATTGCAATACACGTTCCGGTAACTGCATCAGTCGCCGATCAGGTATCACCAGACCAGCCCTTTCTTTTATCTCACCCAGATTTCTTTTATTTAATCTTATCACGTTGCCCTGCTTTATTGGTCAATTCTTCTTCATTCCCGCCTGCCCAAGCAGCCACCTGGCCCATTCTACCGTGGCGGGATAATTTTGAAAATCCGGTGTAAGTTTTCTTCCATCCAGGTACTCATTATAAATCCAGGGATCACCCATCGCCAGCACCACTCCTTTGCCATACCGGGAAATAGCCATAACGGTGTCGGAACCATTGGTAAGTACCGGAATAGCTGGCAACGACAATGCCAGCGAACTGAATTCCTTGATGAATAATTTTTTAACGCTGCCAAAAATCTTACTTCCCTCAGGCGTTTTCACCACCCCCTGTTCAAACTGATCGTTCTGCACCCGGTTTTTACTGTCTTCATTAAACCGGATCCCGAATAAACCGGCAAGCTGGTTAAAATGGGTGAACTCGGCGTTACCGGCGTCATTACCCAGCAACACCAGTACGCCACCCTGTTTCACCCAGCTCCGTATTTCCTGTGCATCTGCGGCACTGATATAATTAGGTTCGTCAGTCTCCTTCTTCGTATCGGGATCAACAATAATGTAAATACCTGCATTGCTGGATTTCAATTTTCCGGCACCCGATTCAAGTGCTGTTGTTTGTGCACCGAGCGAACGGAAGATTTGTCCAAGCATCGCGTATCCGCTGTTCGACCGGTCTTCCCATGTATAATGGAACCTCTTCTTCTGTCCGGTTTTATCTGTTTCCCATTCCCTGTTATAGTAATAATCAAGAACCACTTTTTTATTACCTGCTATCGCTTTATCCATTTCCATTTCAGTGGCACAAAGAATGAATGCACCAACGCCCTTCGGATCATTCACCACCTGTTTTTCACTGAGGTAATAAGCAACCGAACCATCTCGATAGGGTTTACCACCAAGGCCTGACACACCAACTGTTCCAATAAGGCTCATCTTACCTGCAGAATCTTCTTCTATGAAGGTTTTTAAAATTCCCTTGTATGCCTGCAACGCATAATCCCGGTATTCACTGCCGAGATAACCCATCCTTGCGCCTTTGGCAAACATGTAGGAAAGCATACAGGAGGCGGATGCTTCCATATAATTTCCCTTTAGTGATGGCTGCGTTGGGAGATCGTACCAGAGACCTGTTTTTTTATCCTGCACTTTACGTACGGCTGCTGCAAAATTGCGCAGCATGCGGATCAGATCTTTTCTTCCGGATGCAGATGCCGGCATATAATCGAGCACATCCACCAATGCCATACCATACCAGCCCAGGCTACGGCCCCAGAAATTTGGCGAAAGACCGGTTTGCTGGCTTGCCCATTTCTCTGCCCGGCTTTCATCCCATCCATGATAATACAGGCCGGTTACAGGATCTTTTATATATTTCTCAACCAGCAGGAACTGCCGGGTAATATCATCTAAAGTTGTATCGGACCGGAACAGCGATGCATATTCTGCATAAAAAGGCGCTGCCATATATAATCCATCGAGCCACATCTGTGAAGGATAGATTTTTTTATGCCAGAATCCACCCACATTGTTACGGGGTTGCGAACGGAGCTGCTCAAACAGGCGGTCGGCCGCTTTTTTATACTTTTCTTTTTTAGTTACCCGGAAGAGGGTTAACAACAGCCGGCCATTGTTGAGATGGTCAAGGTTATAATCAAGTACATCGTAGCCGCGGATAGTTCCATCTTCATCTACATAAAAATCCATACTCCGTCTGATATAATCGAAATATTTCCTGTCGCCGTTTAAATTCCATACAGCTTCAATTCCTTTTAAAATCACACCCTGGTCGTATCGCCATTTGGCAAACTTATCGCCCGGCAGGGCAAATGAATCTGCCCAGATCGACATCGCTGTTTCACTCATTCTTGAACCGGCCGTTTGGGACCGGGCCGCAACCACTACTATCAAAAACACCAGGAGGTTAAAAAAATATTTCTTCATTCTGTATTGGTATTCATTCCCTTCCGTTATCACGGACTTTTAATATTGATTTTCACTTCCCTGTCCACTATCAGGGATTTGTTAAATATTGGTATTCATTTCCCTGCCCACTATTGCGGAGCCTTGAATAAATTCCCGGCTATTGTCCTTCCAGCCTGATCTCAGTTGCCTTTGCTCCTAATTCAAGATCGATCTTTTCGCGTACTCCTGCCAGGGCCGGGTTCCGGATATTAATACCACGCAGCCTTTCACCTGCGGCCCTGATATAGGTTGCCGGTGGCCTGGCCACTGAGACGGAATCAAACATCAACCCATCGCTTTGCACCAGGTCAATTGATGGAGCGTCTGACGAGAGATCGAGCCTGATATTTGTTAAACTGATATTGCTGGCTTCCTGGATCTCGATACCCTTACGTGAACGGAAGACCATATTACGAAGTTGCAACCCTTCGATATGTTGTTCGGGAAGTCCTCTTACAAAGATGGCCCGGGCGGCTCCGTTGACATACACATTGCTGATCTGAAAATTCCTGAACACAGGTGTTGACTCATCTTTCTTTTTAAACTCAACGGCAGGCAGTTCCCGCTTCTCTCCTGCCAGTGGCAGCGGGTCTTTTGCGGCATAATACATATCAAAGAGGATCGCATCACCCGGTATATCTTTCATATAAATATCACGGATAAAAATATTCTCAACTACACCCCCACGACCCCTTGTTGTTTTAAAACGGAGACCAATATCCGATCCGATAAATGTGCAGTTACTTACGTTTATATTCCTTACTCCTCCACTCATTTCACTTCCAATTACAAATCCACCATGCGAAGCATAAACAGTACATCCGCGAATGGTTACATTTTCGGTAGCCTTTCCTCTTTTGCGACCGGCTTCATCACGCCCGCTTTTCATACACAATGCATCATCACCAACATCGAACACCGAATTTTCGATCAGCACATTCGTACAACTCTCCACATCAATACCATCGCCATTCTGGGCGTACCAGGGATTATAAACCCGGATTCCCCGCACCGTCAGGTCACTGCATAGTAAAGGATGAAGGCACCATGCCGGTGAGTTCTGGAAGGTCACACCTTCCAGTAATATTTTTTTACAATTGGAAAACACCAGGAGATTGGGTCGCAGGAAATCTTTGACACTATCGTAATAAGCAGCTGTTTTTTTCCCGTCAATCACTCCGGGATTGGATTCACCAAACCCTTTTAACACCTTCGCCGTGGGGAACCAGATCTTTTTATCTGCACTCAAAACCCCGCCACGTTCAATCAGGTTTGACCATTGGCTCTGGGTAAGTTTATCTTTTTTAACCATCCGCCATGCATCACCATTACCATCGATAATACCATTACCTGTGATTGCAATATTTTCTGCATTACTAGCTGATACAGGCGATTGGTTCCGCATCTGTGGAAGGCCTTCCCAGTTACCGGCTACCAGCGGGTAGGACTGGAAATCAGGAGTAAAAAGTAATGTTGCTCCCGTTTGTAAATGGAGATTGATATTACTCAACAATGTAAGCGGACCAGTAAGCCACAGTCCCTTTGGTACCAGCACCACACCTCCGCCTCTTGCCGACAGCTGTTGAATGGACTGGTTAATTTCCCTTGTATTAAGATAAGATCCGTCGCCCCTGGCCCCTTGTGTAATAATATTAAGTGTATCGTTTTTGAATACCGGAACAACCACGGCTGGCATCGGCTGAATTACCTGCGTCCGGGAAAGAAATGAGCAGGACAACAACAGTGAAACAAAAAAAAGTTTTTTAACCATGGCAAAATCGTTGACGCGCGAAGAAATTTTCCGCTTCGTATTACAAGTTTACCCCCGTATGCCGTCATTATCAAGGTATTGAAGTTGTTTTTTTACGCAATCGATGCCGGTAATACACTTGATTGGGAATACGGTTGATCAGGTTAACCTGACCGCCTGCCTGGCGAGTAATTTCCACTTGCCATCAACCTTTTGCCAAACCTGCAACACCTTGATTTTTACATCGCCGGGTTTTCCACCATCGTTGGTTGTTGCGGAGAAGATATGTCGGACAATGGCGGTTTTACCCAATACCTGAACCTGTTGCTCGGACAGGTCGATGGTAACGAAATCAGACTTACCGGTTATCAGCCGTTCAATGGCCTGTTGTTTATTTTCGACTATCCCACTACTATGACCATAGGTCAGCTGGTCCATGAATAATGCCGCAAGACTACTGCTATCTGCGTTGATAAGTGCCTTTGTCAAATCAGCAACAGCGGCTTCTACCCTGGTGGTTGCAGATTCCTGGGCCAGCACCGGGGTAACCATAACAAAACTCAGGATGATCAGGAAGAATCTCATATAATAATTGTTACATAAAAAAAACGGGAACAGGTTAGTAATAAAAATAAGCTACCATTCCAATATCAGTCATTCAATATGAATAAATCGGGAAGAGGTGCGTAATAAAAATAAGCTATCGTCCCAATATCAATCATTCATTTTTGGACTGGTATAGATCCAGTCGCCAAAAACCCGTTGTGGTTGGTAATTGTCGGCCTCCTGTTTTGTCAGGATATGCGACCATGGTACCCTTCGGTTGGTTGCCGCGCCTGGTCCCCTGTTACCGTATTCTGCATAAAAGCTTGTCTTCTCCGCATCCGGTTTATTCCAGTTATGCCAGCCTTCCGGCCTGATCAATGAATCCATGTAACAATACAAAAACACGGTTCGGGCAAAGGGCCGCCAGGGACGCCCAAGGTAATAACCTGGTGACGCGGCATTACCGCTGATGGTACAATAACGGAATACATATCCGAAAGCCATGCCCTCCGGTGTGGAGGCGGCCGTGATATAACTATTTGTCCTGGCCTGTATCCGGCAACTATCAAATACCGCAGTGGATGAACCAAAAATAAAATCTACTGTGCCTTCAATATAACAGCCGCTATAATACTGACGGCTGCCCGTACCATAGGTGTAAAGTGTATCCTGGAAACCGAGGAACCTACAGTTCCGGAAGATGATCCTGTCGCCCCCGATCCAGGCTGCCACGGCCTGCCCAACGGCTCCACTGCTATTCTGGAAAGTAATATTCTCGGCGATAAAATCTTTCGCATTCAGGTAAAAGGAAGCAGTACCGGAGGTTCCCATCTCTTCACCGAATATGTTTTTCTTCGAGGCATAATCGTCATAGGTCAGCACTACTTCATTTACATCTTCTCCAATAAGTGTCAACATCGGTTTCGTTTCGGGGATCACGATCTTCTCCCTATATACCCCCTTTTTTATAAAAATAACGGTGCGTTTCTTTCGCATGTCCGGTACCGCATTGATGGCTTCCTGCACTGTTGTAAAATCACCGGACCCGTCCGGAGCAACGACAAAGTGGTATTGTCCTGTACGTTCCTCCGGTTTCCAGTTTCCAAAAATATTCTCCATACTGAAAACAGCTACCTCCTTTTCGCTGAGTTGTTTCGCCCATTTTACCCGTGACGAAGAATTTCCTCCGGGCCCGGTACTGTTATATTCTGCGTACCTGGCTGTCTTCTCGTTCGCTTCATTTCTCCAGTTGTTCCACCCTTCCGGTATAATATGATCATCCATATAACATCGGATATAGGTTACACTGGCCGTAGGCGACCAGGGTCTTCCCAGCGAGACTTTTTTTACCAGGCTGTCGGAAGTAAGCCGACAGTCAAAAAAAACAAACCCGAAAGGAATGATGGAATTAGTGGAAGCAGCCGTTACATGCGAATTCTTTTTGCTGTGGATATGGCAGTTTTTAAAAACTGCCGTGGCTGCACCGAATATAAAATCGGTGGTCCCTTCAATGTAGCAGTCGCGGAAATAATGTTTCACTCCGCTGCCACTGAGAAAGAGCACATCCTGGAATCCTTTCATACTGCAGTTTATAAAAGATGCCCTGTTGCCTTCCACCCGCAACGCTACGGCCTGGCCTGCTGTAAAACCCGCGTTATTTTCAAAACAGATTTTTTCGGCCTGGAAATCGTCCGCATAAACCAGGAAACTTGCACAGGTCCATGTATTGAGTGTATCACCATTGGGAAGTAATGTTCCCGCATGGTCGTTGAAGGTTATAATTGTTTTGTCTGCACCTTCACCTTTCAACTTTACAAAACGTTTCCGCGAATCCACTACTACCTTTTCGCGGTAAATCCCCTTTTTGATATGAATAGTAATTGGATGGCTATTACCTTCAGGAACCGCATCCAGTGCGGCCTGCACAGAGCTGTACTTACCGGTGCCATCCTGCGACACGGTCCATTCTGTTGAATGCTGGCCGGATGAAACCAGGTAACCCATGATCAGCAGCAATATTAAGAATGGTCTCATGGTCTCTTCGATTTTATAATATGGTCCTTCAATTCAAGATCGCTGCCTTGTATTGCAGTGAGTACCTCCTGTGCCACCAGTCTTGCGCCAAGTTCATTAAAATGTGTATTATCCTCCCTGCCTGATGGATAGTTGGGATGCTCACCTGGCCGGAGGTGAAGAAATAGTTGTCGCGACCATTCCGGTCCGAATCTTTCATATAGTTTCCTTGTCAGTTCATCAAGGTCAATAAACGTTACCTTTTTCGCAGCTGCCAGTTCCCTGACCACCGTCGAATAAAGCGGATGGGTCTGGGTTACCTGCCCTTCGCTCTCAAATTTCCGGCGCGAAACTGGTGTTAGTAAAACCGGGATCGCGTTACGTGAACGCACTTCATCGACAAACCGCGACAGGTTTGCCCTGTATTCATCCACCGTTGTATATCTATCCGGTTTTTCTTTTGACTCATCATTGTGTCCGAATTCGATGAAAACATAATCACCCTTACGGACCTGTTCCATCAATTTTTCCCATCGTCCTTCGCTGATAAATGTCCTTGTACTTCTTCCGTTTTTGGCGAGGTTGATCACTTCAACCGTGCTGTCCCAGAAGTACTGAAACGGCATGCCCCAGCCCGTTTCAGGATAGGCGGTGGTTTCCTTGACCGACATGGTGGAATCCCCGGCCATCAGGATCCTGATCTTACGTTCCGGTCCGCGCAGGGATAACAATGAAACAAATAGAATAAAAGAAAACAAACCTGTCTTCATACAAGTATTTAAAAAACTAAATCAAGTTATAAGGACCTCCCTCTATTTTTTATCCGCCAGTTCATTAATATACACCTCGATTGCCGGATAACCTGATTGTTTGTACATTTTCATCGCATCAGTTCCATCATGGGGATTCAATCCAGCCGCAGTCTCCCATACATCAGGCAAACCATCACTATCCGTATCAGTTAATGCGGGCAACGACTTTAACTCAGGCCAGCTACCAGCCGCTGATTGCGAATCGATCAGGCCGTTTTTTAATTTCCCTTCTGTCGCCACTCCGTTCCTCACATTACTTACCATTTGTTGATCGAGCTTATCACGGATCAAAGAAGCTCCCGCACCATCCAGTACACGGAGATAAGCATCAGTTGCTGACTCCTCCGCGATTGATTCAACTGTAAACGGACGGTTGGCTTTTGCTGAATCAGGATGATCGCATTGCACACCTCCCTGCCAGTTATTAATTGTAACCGTTTCATCACCATCGATAAAGTTTCCGCTCACAAAAAAAAGTCCATAAGGACTACTCGGATTAACAATGCGGCTCCTGATTTTTTTTCCTGTTGCCGGACCCGCTTTGAAATAATTATTCACCATGTTATACCTTCCTTTTTCGCCACCATAAATACTGTTACTCCCCCAATTAAAAATCACGTTGTTGCGGAAATCAACCAGTTCTTCACTGGTGTTGGGGGTAGTGGATGATCCGCTGAAACGCGGATTGCGGCTATTGTTGGAGACAATGAGGTTATGATGGAAACTTGCTCCCTGCCCACCCCAGATGCCGCCGTATCCATGCGGGCCCTTGGTATGCACCGACTGGTTCAGGCTTTGTGATATAATACACCATTGCAACGTAAAATCAGTATTGTAATAAAATGACGCACATTCATCCACCGACCAGCTCATTGAACAATGATCAATAATAATACGCTTATGTCCGGTTCCATTCAGTGCATCACCTTCCTGTCTTGATTCATCGCCCAAACGAAAACGCAGGTAACGGATAATCACATTATCTGCCTTTACATGAGTGGGAAAATCCCTGAGGCAGATCCCATCTCCCGGAGCTGTTTGCCCGGCAATAGTCAGATCGCCCTGGTTAATATCCAGATCGGATAAAAGCCTGATCGTGCCCGATACAGCGAAGACAATAGTTCTCGGACCTTTTTTCCGGATAGCTTCGCGGAGTGTACCTGGTCCTGAATCAGCCAGGCTGTTTACGGTAATAACAATACCACCTCTTCCACCGCTGGCATATTTTCCAAATCCTTCAGCACCGGGAAATGCGGGGGTTGGAGCCTGCGTTTTGCTGATGTGCGGATTGCAACCCAGACCTGTAATTAGTAACAGCAGCGGCAGGAATCTCCAGAACAATTTCTTCATAGGGTGGGGTTATTAAAAACGGTACCGGCATCAGGTTGTTATCTCCTGTTTTTTAATTAATCCAGCGGGGGTCTCCAATCGGCCCACCGGTAACACCTGCTGTCCGCAAGGGTGATCCCGCAGGAATATTAAAATCTGTTGTCTGGTCAGTCCAGCCCAGGTCAAGCTCCTGGTTATTCAGCAACGTTACAGTTGCAGGAAATGTAAGGGCTGCCGGGGTTGCACCACCACCCGTAAATTTAAATGTATTGTTGTTATTGAAAGAAGCTACTGATCCGGCACCCAATCTTATAGCAGCAGGCTGACTAGTCTCCGCAGGATATGGTGTATTTGCAATAATTGAGTTCTGGAAACTGAGGTTAACAACCGATCCGTTTGCATCGAACACGATATTTTTATTCCCATTCTGCATGCCAAGTGTATTGATGGTACATTGGTCCACCAGGACTACCGGTACAGGAGTTACTATGATGGTTGCCGACCAGTCGATGAATGCCCTTCCTGATTTATAAAAGGTTGAATTGAGCAGTTCCATACGACGGAACTCAAGTTTGTTGATCGTAAACAGACCGTAGTTGGTGTTAATGCTGGCGCTGTTAAAACATCGGACATTGTTCAGCCGGATGAGATCAATTTTATGGTCATTGTTTGCCGCACGGTTTGCACGCATCAGGCAATTACCCAGATTCCGTATTACACAATTATTGATCTCCAGTTTGGTAAACACTGCAGCTTCCGGATCTGAACCAGCACCTACCAGGTTGATCAGGTATAATGCCTGCTGTCCACTTGCGGTTGATGCCGCGCCATCCAGCTCAATGCCCTGTAACACCATACCGGCGCCACTTCCTTTAAACACAATCTCTTTGAAATTTACCTTCGTGTCATCGGGGTTGTTCGAAATTGAAGCGAGCGTAATTGTTTTTTGCTGAAGGACTATATTGGTAAACAAACCGCCGTTGTCAACCGAATTATAGATACCGGGCTCAAGACCGATAAGATCCCCGTTAGCAGCTGCAGCAATCGCATCAACCAGGTTGTCGGTGGGTGAAAGGATGGTGGTATAGATACTTGGCTCATTTGTAGTGAAACTGATAAGACCCTTACTTAATACACCGAGGAAGATTTCTGCCGTGTACAGGGTACTGCCGGTTAATCCTTCGATCAGCCTTGAAGATGCTGTTACATCATCGGCGGTCAACGGTATTTCCATTGCTGTGCCGCCGGCCGGTGTGAGTACTATGCGGGTAAGACCAGGGTATTGCCGCCATTTCAACCTGACTTTCCGATCAGTGAGATCGGCAGAATTAACCGGGAAAAAAATCTGTTCGCCACTGATCCGTATAACCGGACTGACTACCCATCCTGATTCGTTTGAATTGCCGGTAGTATTGGTTTTTATCCGTGCATAATAATCTGTTTTTATCTCAAGGTCCGCATCAGTGACTATCAAAGCAGTTGTATCGGTATTGGCAGTGAAGACCGGTGTTGAAGCAAACAGCGGATCTTCCGAGATCTCGACATTATATGTAACACCCCGGCCAGCTGAAAACAGTGATGCACCCCAGCGAAGTAAAACATTTGTCTCACCATTGGTAACCGTGACTTGCCCGGGCTTGAACATACGGTCCGGATCAAAGTCGCCTACCTTGTATTCTTTTTTGCAGGAATAAAGAAATAGGGCCGCGGCCACCGACAAGATCAGTCCAGGTATGGTTAAAAATTTTCTACTCGGCATATTGATAAGTTTATTAACTGGCAAAGTTTTTTCGTTCTTTAATACCCGTAGTCCTGCTGCAGGTTTTTCGGATTGGCGTCAATTGCAGCTTGGGGCAATGGCAGTAATTCACTTTTGTTTGCGGTGAATGCCACTGCAAAAAAACGGAGCAGGGTATTATTGATATTCGTCGCATTTACCCAGCTCACATTGGCAGAACCTGCAGGTGCGGTACCAGGTGCCGGTGCATAAAGTGAGTTCAGCCATGTGATATTATTCAGGCCCGGGGTATAGTACATGATTGCCGGAAGATTTTCATACGGAGCCTGGCCTGCAGCCATTGCGGCCAGTGCAGCCTTCGTCCAGCTAAGCCTTTCGGCAAGTTTATTCCAGCGAATCAGGTCGTATTTACGAATGCCCTCACCCCCCAGTTCCCATGATCGTTCATTTACCAACGCGTCAAAGAAGGCGGTCTTGGATGTGGGAGTTGCACCGATCAATGTTACATCGCCACCAAAGGCCCTCGTGCGGACTTTCTCAAAAGCCGCAATGGCAGCGGTACCGGGCCCGTTATTGATCTCGTTATCCGCTTCAGCAAACATCAGTAATACATCTGAATACCGGATCATTGGCCAGTTCACTCCAAAATACTGTGCAGCGGAAGTGGTGGTTGTCTGCCAGTCTCTCCTGAACTTCCCGTCCACCATCGTTTCAAGCGTCCTCGCAGTTAAAGTAAGGTTGGTGTTGATATTATATGGCGCACACATTACATCACGACGCTGGTCCAGCTGATTAAATGAATAGAAATAAGTTGGAAGGATTGTCAATGCTCCGTTTCCGGTATTGTTAAACCTCGGACCATTATAATACCCCAGTTTACTATCACCGAATGTGGTACTTCCGCCGGTCATTCCCACTTCCCAAAGGATCTCACCGTTTGGTTCCTGTATCCGCTGGTTAATTGCGTTTTTAAAAACGGCCTGGTAACTCGCATTCAGCCGGTGTTCATTTTTATTGATTATGATTTCGCATTCTTCCCTGGCTATCCGGTAGAAGTCGGCATAATTAGCCGGCCGTTCCATCTGTTTGCTTTTGCGCAGCGAATAACCTCCACGGAAAAGCGCAATGCGTGCACGCAGGGCCCGCACTGCTCCCTGGGTGATACGTTCATTGGTAGATCCTGCAGTTGATTTCCACGGCACCAATTCTGATGCTTCAGCGAGATCAGCCAGCAGGCGGTCATAGATCAGGTCGCGATCAGTCTTTCCCTGGAAAAGATCTGCGCTGAAGCTGGAGGGTTCGAACTGTGCCGGAAGGTCACCCCAGTTGCGGATGAGTTCAAAATAGAACTGTGCGCGCAGGGTAAGTGCCTCTCCGTACATTCCACGCAGTTTGGCAATTTCAGCATCTGTGCCATTTGTATACATGTCCATTTTTGGAATATAATAGGCGCAGATATTCGCTCTTTCTACCCCAACATATAACTGGTTAAAAGGATTTGCCAGTTGTGTATTACTTGGCTGTACATTATAATGTGCTATGTCGCGACGTTCATTATCGGGGTATGGCGTACCACCCTGACCCATCATTTCATCATTATCATACGAGTAGTACATACTTAGCCTGATACCGTACCCATTATCGCCGCCAAGTGCGGAATACGCGCCCAGCAAGGCTTTCTCGGCATTGGCTACGTTACTGAATACATAGTCGGTACCGAAAGAAGAAACCGGTGTAACCTCCAGGTATTTTTTACAGGAGTTTAATGCTGTGGCGGTGACAGCGGCGATAAAAACAAAATTGATTTTATTATGGAGCAATCGGATAATCATGTGATGTAGTTTTAATCGTTAAAGGCTAAGGTTCAGTCCAACAATAAACGACCTGCTTCGCGGATAGGCCGAGTAGTCCACACCCGGTGTCATGGGTGTGTTCCTCCTGGTATTTACTTCGGGATCATAACCGGAGTAGCCGGTAATCACGGCGAGGTTGTTAACCGTTCCATATACCCTGAAACTCTGGACCCGGATTTTTTTCAGGATTGCCGTCGGGATAGTATAACCCAGTGTGATATTATTGATGCGGAGGAAGGAACCATCTTCAACTGCCCATGAGTGTACATAAAATGAACTGGCACTTTCAAGAGGCGACCAAAGTTTCGCATTGGAATTAAGTGCGGCAAGTCCGGCGGGATCAGTCACCACTTCTCCCTGTGCATTGATATTGGTCCACCGGTCATTCATTATTTCGAGCAGGTTGGAGTTTGGTGTATACCCACTGCTGAATTCAAGTTTGTTGGCATTATATACATCGTTACCCACCTGGAAATTCAGGAACGTACTGAGGTCAAAATTTTTATAAACGAATTGCTGGTTGATTCCCCCGAAGAACTTGGGTTGTGTGTTTCCAATCACCGTGCGATCGAAATTGTCCACTAATCCGTCAGGTCTTCCTGCCGGCCCACTGATATCCTCGAACTTAAGTCCACCCGGTTGCGGAGCCACAGATGTAATACTAACGTTATTGGGCACACCTGCCTTCAATGTATAGATCGTTCCATCATAATCAAAATCTTCAAGTCGATAGAAACCATCCGTTTTCAGTCCCCAGATGGTTCCCACCGGACTTCCTGGCCGCACGAGATAATCGGAGGGCTGGTTTTGTCCACCCCAACCGGAGGAGTAAAGGGCAAACTGCAGGTTATCTCCGAGGTTTTTCACTTCGTTTTTATTAAAGGAAATATTAAAGCTCGTGTTCCACCGGAAATCACGCCCGGCAACAGGCGTACCACTGATCTGTAACTCAACACCGCGATTGGTGGTGGATCCTACGTTCTGGATCTGCTGGAGATATCCGGAATTGGTGGGAATGAGTACGTTCACCAGAAGATCCCTGGTGGTATTATGATACAGATCGGCAGTAAGTGAAAGACGGTTGTTGAAAAATGCCGCATCCAATCCAATGTTTCGGGAGACGGTGGTCTCCCACCGCAGGTTATAATTTGCCAGCGAAGCAGAAGAGTAAGCGGGAATAAGCTGGTCGTTGATACTATAATAAATTGTTGGTGTGAACTGGGAGAGGTAAAGGAAATTATCAATACGGTTATTACCGGCCTCACCATAACTTAACCGGAACTTCAGGTCGCTGATAACTGATGCATTTTTAAAGAAGTCCTCCCGTGAAACACGCCATGCCAGTGAAGCTGATGGGAAATAACCCCATTTTTTCCCGGGCGCAAACTTGGTGGAACCGTCTCCCCGGAAACTCACCGATGCGAGATACTTATCCTGGTAAGCATAATTCACGCGACCAAAGAATGATACAATACGATTGGTAAGTTCCCGCGTAATGGGCGGCGGTTGCGTGCTTCCTGCAGGTGGACTTCCAAGTCCCATATTGCCCAATGCAATCTTTGGCGTTGTTCCAACAGGAAAATACCTGCTTTCCACAGTGAAATCCTTATCTACATTATCATAGATTTCATGACCTGCCAATACATCAAGGGAGTTTTTGGAACTGAATGCCGAACCGGAACGGTTGGTAGTAAAGCTCAGTACATTTGAGTTGTTGATGGTAGTTCTTGAAATGGTACGGATGGAAGCAGTAGGCATATTTGCATTTGCCCTTGCTATTGAGGTAATGGTATCGTTGAATGCATTCTGCCGGATATTAACCTGGTCGTATCCGATAGTTGATTTGAATGACAGGTAACGATTGAACTGGTAGTCAAAATAGCCGCTGTAATTCGCTGTGGTGGTGAGGTTCTTCCTGTATTCGGCCTGGTTAAGCAGGATCGGGTTTACAAGGGCAAGACTGTTGGCATTGGTCTCCAGTGCATAGTCCGGATCATAATCAAAAACATCAGCATTGCCGCCAAGCACCGGTTTGTATTTGATTGCATGACGCAGGCGGTTGTTTGCACTGCTACCTTCATTACTGGTACCTGCGCCATTCACCGTGGTATTATTATAACGGACCGTAACACCCACCTTTAATTTTTCATTTACATTATGGTCGAGGCGGAAATTAATCAGCTTCCGGTCAAAATCAGAACCGAGCATGATACCATCTTCCTTATTGGATGTAACACTGAGATTAAATTTTGTGGATGCACTGCCGCCAACAAGGCTTACATTATGTGTCTGCATAATTGCATCCCTTCCAAACATGGCTTCCTGCCAGTCAACAAATGGCATTTCATTATAGATGTCGATGTCTTCAAAGCGTCCGTAGTTTTGCAGGAAACCCAGTTCATCAGCAGAACTTCCCCGCGACCGTTCGTACTGGTACCGGACAAAATCAACCGGTTTCATGACATCGAGTTTATTGGCAAGCTGGCGTACACCAACAAGTCCGCTATAGTTGACGCGGGTGGGCTGTGCCTTTCCGCCCTTGGTAGTAATGATCACCACCCCGTTTGCACCGCGTGCGCCATAAATGGCGGTTGCCGATGCATCTTTTAAAACATCAATCGATTGAATATCCTGGGGAGATAAAACAGTAAGTGCATTCTCCACCTGGATACCATCAACCACATATAGTGGTGAGTTATCCTGGGTGATTGATCCGCCGCCACGGACACGGATAGTTGCGGATGCTTCAGGTGAACCCTCCGATTGCAGGATCTGCACACCTGCAAGACGGCCGGCCAGTGCTTCTGATGTTGAGTTCAGGGGAATGTCTTTCAGGTCGCGGGCACCGATTGATGAAACTGATCCGGTCAGGTCTTTCCGTTTTACTGTCTGGTAGCCGATCACCACCACATCGTCGAGCGACGATACATTTGTTTCCATCTGCAGGTTGAAAGTGTTACCCTCAATTCGGCGGCTGATGTTTTTATACCCCGCATGACTAAATTCAAGTTCGACAACACCAGCGGGCACATTCAGGCGATAGGTTCCGTCTGAAGATGAGAGTGTACGTGTTGCTGAACCTTTCAGGAAAATGGTCACAGCTTCCAGTGGTTTGCCGGTTTCGTCGGTGACCTTTCCGGTTATCTCACGACCCTGCGCGAAAACCATTGTTGCAAAAGACATGACAAAGATCCACAGGGATAGCCTTTTTTTCATACGCAATCGTTTTTATAAATCCTCTTATTGATACCGCCGGACTTTAGTAGTCGGCCCGGTATTCAGGTGCAAGCAAAATCAATGATATCAGGCTGGCGGGAATGTGCAGGCAATTATGAAAAACAATACGTTTTTTCACATGACAGCTGTTCTCGTTACTGTTCGGCCTGACAATTCTATGCAGATTTTGAGTACGACCGAAAAAATTGATACCCTTTATTTACGCAATCGTTCCCGGCAACGATCTCATTTCTCTTTGGCTACCAACTATTTACATTTAAAATTGAATCCCCGCCAATTAAAAGTGTTTTTACAGTTTTTATTCCGTTCACCGGAAAGCCGTTACTACGGAAATGTTGCCTTCAAATCCGGTCCAAAAACATTAGATTTAGCACCCGGTCAACAGCCCGCCGGCTTGAAAAAAATGAAGTTCGAAGCCGTTACCATCAAAGACATTGCAAAAGCGCTTGGCCTGTCCACTTCTACTGTATCAAGGGCCCTGAGGGACAGTTATGAAATCAGCCCGGAAACAAAAAAACTGGTACTTGAATACGCGGAAAAAATAAACTACCAACCCAACCCCATTGCTTTAAGCCTGAAAGAAAAACGCAGTCGTTCCATAGGAGTGATTGTATGTGAGATTGCCAATAGTTTTTTCTCCCAAAGCATTGATGGCATTGAATCGATCGCCTATAACAACGGGTACAACGTTATTATTTCACAAACAAGGGAATCGGCCGAAAGGGAAAATATTAATCTCCAGTACCTGACATCGAGATCAATCGACGGACTGATTGTATCTGTTGCGGCGGACACCACGGACTTCCGGAATTTCAGGGAATTGCACGACAGGGGAATGCCCATGGTCTTTTATGATCGTATCGTGAATGAAATAGATACACATAAGGTAGTGGTGGATAGTTTCCGTGGTGCATACGAAGCAACAACACATCTCATAAATAATGGTTACAGGCGGATAGCGGCAGTGGCGAATAACGACACATTATCGATTTCCCGCGACCGTCTTGCTGGTTATAATGCGGCCTTATCCGATCACGGCATTCCCCTTCGTCGGGAACTAACAAAATTTTGTCCGCACGGAGGTCTGGATAAACAGGAGGTCGAACGGGCTATCGGGGAATTGTTCCAGGTGGACAACCCGCCAGATGCGATACTGGCCCTTTCCGATAAACTTACCACGGGTTGTCTGCGGGTAATGAAACGCAAGGGCCTGAAAGTTCCTGTTGATGCAGCCCTCATTGGTTTTTCCAATTCGGACCTTACCGAGCTGATCGAGCCTTCACTTTCAATAATCAAACAACCGGCATTTGAAATGGGAGAACTGGCCATGACCTTATTACTGGAACTGATTGAAAGTAAACGGCCGGTCACTGATTTCCATACCCGTGTCCTCCAGCCGGAACTTATCCTCCGTGATTCCACTCCGGAGAGGGTTTTACCTAAAAGCCTGGTTTGATCAATATTCCGGAGCTCCCCCATCTGAGTATTTTACCATAAGATCCCGACCCTAAGGGAATACCCGGAGCCCTGCGTTTTACCAGGAATCCCGGTTTACCTCCCCGTAGATTTAATATAATAGCCGCCAGACCCTCCCCCTATTGTATGAACGGTTAAAAGGCGGGGTGACAGATCTACCCCCAATGCCCGCAATTTTCCAACTTTATTTATACTTTTTTGTATAAATAGCGGTACTTTTGCCGACAATTAAAGACGCAGTAAACGCCCCGATTATGGATGATAAGTTCAGCAGTATTGAACAGACGGTATTGAGTGATTATAAATATGGGTTCGTTACCGATATTGAATCAGATAATGCTCCTAAAGGATTGGATGAGAGCACGGTACGATTTATTTCCGCTAAGAAAAATGAACCGCAGTGGATGCTTGACTGGCGTCTGAAGGCTTTTGGCCAGTGGCTGAAGATGAAGGAACCCGATTGGGCCAATATCAACTACCCGCCAATCAATTACCAGGATATTATTTATTATGCTGCCCCCAAACAGAAGATCAGTGTGGACAGCCTCGACGATATTGACCCTGAATTACGCAAGACATTTGACAAACTCGGGATCTCCCTCAACGAACAGAAAAGATTAAGCGGTGTGGCAGTTGACGCCGTGATCGACAGCGTGTCCATTGCCACAACTTTTAAAACGCAGCTGGCCGAACAGGGTATCATATTCTGTCCCATCAGCGAAGCGGTACAGGAACACCCCGAACTGATCAAAAAGTACCTGGGATCGGTGGTGCCCGCAACTGATAATTATTTCGCTGCGCTTAATGCGGCGGTGTTCAGCGACGGATCATTCTGTTACATTCCAAAAGGTGTGCGTTGTCCCATGGAACTGTCTACCTATTTCCGCATCAATGCCGAAAATACAGGGCAGTTTGAACGTACGCTGATCGTGGCGGAAGAAGGATCCTACGTGAGTTACCTGGAAGGTTGCACTGCACCAATGCGGGATGAAAACCAATTGCATGCTGCGGTGGTTGAACTGATAGCACAGGATCACGCGGAGATAAAATACTCTACCGTCCAGAACTGGTATCCCGGTGATAAGGATGGCAGGGGCGGGATTTACAACTTTGTTACCAAGCGGGGCATCTGCCACGAAAGTGCAAAGATCTCCTGGACACAGGTTGAAACCGGATCAGCCATTACCTGGAAATACCCAAGCGTAATCCTTAAAGGTGATAATTCCACCGGTGAATTTTATTCAGTTGCCGTAACCAATAACCACCAGCAGGCCGATACCGGCACCAAGATGCAGCACCTGGGTAAGAATACCCGGAGCCGCATTGTATCAAAGGGAATTTCAGCCGGAGTCAGCCAGAACAGTTATCGCGGATTGGTTCATGTAAGTAAACGTGCATCCAATGCCCGGAATTATTCGCAGTGCGACTCATTGCTTCTTGGCGATAAATGCGGCGCACATACTTTTCCTTATATCGAAGTAAAAAATAATACGGCGGTAGTGGAACACGAAGCCACTACTTCCAAAGTCGGGGAAGACCAGATCTTCTATTGCAATCAGCGCGGGATTGATACAGAAACAGCAGTGGCGCTAATCATAAACGGATTTGCCCGTGAAGTAATGAACCAGCTCCCGATGGAGTTTGCAGTAGAAGCACAAAAATTATTAGCTATCAGTTTGGAAGGTAGCGTAGGATAAAAATAAAAAACAAGCAGAGTTTATGTTGCGTATTCAAAATTTACAGGCAGGTATTGAGGGAAAACAAATCCTGAAAGGGATCAACCTGGATATTAAACCAGGTGAAGTACATGCTATCATGGGACCAAACGGGTCCGGCAAGAGCACCCTGGCCTCCGTACTGGCCGGACGTCAGGATTATATCGTTACCGGTGGGTCCGTGACCTTCGAGGGTAAGGATCTCCTCGACCTCTCTCCCGAAGCAAGGGCAGCTGAAGGAGTATTTCTCGGTTTTCAATATCCGGTAGAAATCCCGGGTCTAAGCACCACCAATTTCGTTAAGACCGCCGTTAATGAAATCCGCAAATACCGTGGTCAGGAACCGCTGGACGCAGTTGGCTTTCTGAAAATGATGAAAGAAAAAATGGCCCTGATGGAAATGGACCAGTCCATGCTGAGTCGCTCGCTCAACGAAGGTTTTTCCGGTGGTGAGAAAAAACGTAACGAAATCTTCCAGATGGCGATGCTCAATCCGCGGCTGGCCATTCTTGATGAAACCGATTCAGGTCTTGATATCGATGCCATCCGCGTAGTAGCCAATGGCGTAAATAAATTACGAAACAAGGATAATGCAGTGCTTGCAATTACGCACTACCAGCGTTTACTCGACTACCTTGTCCCCGACTTCGTACACGTGTTGTACAATGGACGGATTGTAAAATCCGGCACCAAGGAACTCGCTCTTGAACTGGAAGAAAAAGGATACGATTTCATCAAGAATGAGATGTCCCAGGAAGTGGAAGCATAATTATATAACCGTATTTGACCAATGAACAATAGCGCCTATTTAAAGGAAAAGTTTAATGAGATCCAGTTGGCCGGAAAAGACAGCAGCTTGTCGGGCATCCGCCAGCAGGCGTTTGATTCTTACAATAAGCTGGGCATTCCAACCGTAAAGAATGAAGAATGGAAATACACCCGGGTAGGTGGAATTTTCAACAAGGATTTTCTTATGGCCGACCATGTGCCGGCTTCAGTATCGGTAGAAGATTTTGAAACCTTCCAGTTACCGGGTTATGCAAATGCAAACCAGCTGGTGTTTGTAGATGGTGTTTACAGCACAGGATTATCTACTATTCTCTCGCCATCCCTTTCGGTAATCAGCCTGGAAGAAGCTGCCGGCAATGAATTCAGCGATATCGTTGCAAAAAATTTCAATCATAGTGCAAGGTTCCTGAAGGATGGCATCAATGCCCTCAACACGGCCTTTGTACATGGGGCAGTTTTTATTCATGCCCGGAAGAATAAGGTGGTGGAGCACCCTGTTTACATTTATAATATCACCGATTCAAGGTCCGAAGCAGTCCTTTCGCAACCCCGTAGCCTTGTCTATGTGGCCGAACATGCTGAACTGGAAATTGTAGAGACCTATCATACCCTCGGCGCAAGTGACAGTATTACCAACCAGGTAATGGAGATCGTGGTAGAGCAGGACGCGCATTTTTTTTATTACAAGATCCAACAGGATACCACCCATGCCAGCCAGGTAAGCACCACGCATATCAGGCAGGTTGGTAAAAGTTTTTCGCAGGCTGTCACCATTTCGCTTAATGGCAACCTGGTTCGGAATAACCTGCATGCAATACTTGAAGCCCCATTTGCGGAAGCCCATTTATATGGCCTGTACCTGCAACGCGGCAACAGTCATATCGATAATCATACGCTGGTTGACCATGCTGTTCCCAATTGCGAAAGTAATGAACTGTATAAAGGGGTGCTGGATGATAACTCTACCGGCGTATTCAATGGTAAGGTGATGGTTCGCAAAGATGCCCAGAAGACCAACGCTTTCCAGTCCAACAAAAACATCCTGTTATCCGATACAGCCAGCGTTAATACCAAACCTCAGCTGGAGATCTACGCCGATGATGTTAAATGCTCACATGGCTGTACCATCGGAAGCCTGGATCCTGAAGGCCTGTTCTACCTGCAGTCGAGGGGTATTCCCCACCAGGCAGCCATGGCTTTATTACTCCAGGGTTTTGCCATGGATGTGCTGAGCCAGATTAAACCGGCAGCCATCCGGGCATATGTGGAAGAATTGATCATCCAACGTTTAAGCACAGAAGAATGACAACATTAACGGCACCCGCAAACAACCTGCTCAATGTGGAAGAAATCCGCAAACAGTTTCCTGTCCTGCAGCGGGAAGTAAAGGGCCGGCCGTTGATCTATCTCGATAACGCCGCCACTACCCAGAAACCACAGGTGGTGATCGACGCACTGGTAAATTATTATACCGGTTACAATGCCAATATCCATCGTGGCATCCACACCCTTGCAGAGGAAGCAACCGCTGCATTCGAAGCTACCCGCGATACTGCGAAAGCATTTATCAATGCGCCTTCACGTGAAGAAGTGATTTTTACTTCCGGCACCACCGATGGTATTAACCTGGTGGCTTCTACCTGGGGCCGGGCCAATATCGGGGAAGGTGATGAAATCATCGTCACCGGTATGGAACACCATTCCAATATTGTTCCCTGGCAGCTGCTTTGCCTGGAGAAAAAGGCGGTATTGAAGGTAATCCCGGTGAGTGAAAGCGGAGAACTGGAACTGGATGTATATGAATCACTGCTTGGTCCACGCACAAAAATGGTGTCCCTTGTGCATGTTTCCAATGCGCTTGGCACCGTTAATCCCGTTAAACAGATTATCGCAATGGCGCATAAAGCCGGAGCGGTAACCCTGGTGGATGGAGCACAGTCAAGTGTACATCTGGACATTGATGTGCAGGACATGGATTGTGATTTTTTTGTGATGTCGGCACATAAATTATATGGACCTACCGGCGTTGGGATCCTTTATGGTAAACGCGCCATCCTTGAAGCGATGCCGGTTTACCGTGGCGGTGGTGAGATGATAAAGGAAGTGACTTTTGAAAAAACCACCTATAACGAACTGCCTTATAAGTTTGAAGCAGGCACTCCCAATATTGCCGATGTGATCGCCTTTAAAGCGGCTATGGATTTTGTAAAGGAAGTTGGCAAGGAAAAAGTGGCAATGCATGAGCAGGAGCTGGTGGAATATGCTACCGCAAAACTGGAAGCCCTGCCTGGATTGAAGATCGTGGGACGGGGAAGCCATAAAGCAAGCGTAGTATCCTTTGTGATAGACCAGGTGCATCCAGCAGATATTGGTGTACTTCTTGACAACCAGGGTATCGCTGTGCGGACAGGTAACCATTGCGCGCAACCATTGATGGACCGGTATTGTATACCCGGTACGGTTCGTGCATCCTTTGCCATGTATAATACGTTTGAAGAGGTGGACCAGCTGGTTGCCGCTTTACAGAAAGCAATTAAAATGTTATCGTAGAATAATAAGATGAGTGAGACGTTAAACATACGGGATACGGAGAAGGAAATCGTGGAAGAATTCGGACTCTTCGATACCTGGGAAGAGAAATATGAATACATTATTGATCTCGGGAAAAAACTTCCCGCGCTTGCTGATGAATTCAAAGTGGAAGAAAATATGGTGAAGGGATGCCAGAGCACGGTATGGCTTACCGCATCTTACCGCGATGGCCGCGTTTTTTTCCAGGCCGATAGTAATACCGTGATCGTAAAAGGGCTGATCAGTATGCTGATCCGCGTTTTGTCCGGCCACCGGCCCGACGAAATCCTGGAAGCACAACTGGATTTTTTAAAGGAGATTGGAATGACCACTCATCTGGCCCAGACCCGTTCAAACGGATTGCTGGCAATGTTGAGACAAATGAAAAATTTCGCACTGGCTTTTAAAGTCAAAAATGAAATGTGATGGACAACCAGGAATTAAAAGATAAGGTGATCGAATGCCTGAAAACCATATTTGATCCGGAGCTTCCGGTAAATATTTACGAACTCGGGCTTGTATATGAAGTGGAGATTATGCCCATTAGTAATGTGCAGATCGTAATGACCCTTACGGCACCCAGCTGCCCGGCCGCACAGTCATTACCGATCGAGGTGGACCAGAAAGTCCGGGCTATTGAAGGGGTTAATGACGTATATGTGTCTGTAACCTGGACACCTGCCTGGAATAAATCAATGATGTCGGAAACTGCCCAGCTGGAACTGGGATTCATGTAATTTTTTTTAAAAGTATCTCATGAAGATCACCTCCCAGGAAGAATATGGTTTACGCGTTTTGATCAGGATCGCGGGTTGTAAGTCTACCGTAGGTATGAGTATTCCGCAGCTAAGTGATGCGGAAGGTCTGAGCCCCCACTATGTGGCCAAACTGACGCGGTTACTCCGCCTTGCCGGTTTTATCAATAGTACCAAGGGAACCAAGGGAGGTTATATCCTTGCCCGACCAGCCACTGACATTAATATCAACCAGGTATTGAAAGCACTGGGGGGCGCGCTTTTCAGTGAAGAGTTCTGCCAGTCGCATTCCGGTGGACTTGAACTTTGTACCAATTCGGTCGACTGCACCGCACGTTCTCTCTGGCAGATGATCCAGTACACCGTTGACCAGTTACTGAACCAGGTAACCCTGCACAGCCTGGTGAGTCCGGAAAAAGAAGCAGCAAGGGTGCTGGAAGCAATGTTACTCCATCCCCGGATCGGTAAAGTGATGGAGAAGAAGCCCGAGACCATTCCCTCCTGATTATTTCCATTTTTCCCAACTACCGGAAAGGCAATGGTGATAGAACCCGGGACCATTCCCTCCTGATTATTCCCCTGTAAAAAAAGCGAGTGTATTCTCCCTTAAAGAGAAAACACACTCGCCCTTATATTGATCTCCGGATAGGATCCGTTGCTACTAATAGAAGATGGTATACAGCGCTGCAATAATTCCCAACACGATCAGCGACCCCACTACAAATGCAGGATGGGTTTTGAACATTCCCCGGTCGATCTCCAATCCCTTTGCTTTCACTCCGCGTTTCAGGTCAAGTTTACTGATGATATACATTCCCAGTACACAGAACAGGAAGACAAATCCCATGCGGTCAAGGAATGGAATTTCGTATACTCCCTTATCGTTTGCCTTGGAGAATCCGTATGGAGCCAGGAAGGACAGGTCGGCATAAATCGGCAGGACCTTCAGGATAAGTGACATTACAAAACCACCGACGGTCGCAAACAACGCTGCATTGGACGTGGTTTTTTTCCAGAAGAAACCCAGGATGAACATGGCAAAAATACCCGGACTTACAAAACCGGTGTACTCCTGGATATACTGGAATCCACCTTTCTTTTCAATACCCAGCAATGGTGAAATCAGGGCCGCAATAATCAGTGCTACGATCACGGTGATCTTACCAATTTTTACCAACTGTTTTTCACTTGCATTGGGGTTTATATTCTTCTTATAAATATCGAGGGAAAAAATGGTAGCGATACTGTTTGCTTTACCGGCAAGTGATGCCACGATTGCCGCTGTGAGAGCTGCAAAGGCCAGACCCTTCACTCCCACCGGGAGGATATTCAATAAAACCGGATAGGCGCGGTCTGGATTCAGTTCACCATTATGCAACATTTCGGACTGGAAATACCCTTCCTTGTATAACACAAACGCGGCAATGCCAGGTAACACCACGATCACCGGCATCAGTAATTTGATAAAGGATGCGAAAAGAATACCATTCCGGGCGGTCTTCAGATCCGCTCCCAGTGCGCGTTGCGTAATGTATTGGTTACATCCCCAGTAATTCAGGTTCACGATCCACATACCACCAATCAGGATAGTAAGTCCGGGGAGGTCCATATAATTGGGATTATCCCGGCTGAAGATCAGCTCAAAATGATCACTCGCCCTGTCCTTCATGATGCTAAGCCCGTTCAGCAATCCGCTGCTGCCTGTTTTCTCAGCCACCATGGTTACGGCAATATAGGTAGTGATCAGCCCGCCCAGTACAAGTACGGTCACCTGGATCACATCGGTATAACCGATCACCTTCATCCCACCCAGGGTAATAATAATGGCGAATACTGCCAGGAACAGCATACAAACCTGCAGGTTGATTCCCGAAATTTCATTGATTGCAATTGCACCCAGATAAAGGATTGCGGTCAGGTTTACCACCACATACAGCAGTAACCAGAAAATGGCCATGATCATCGCCACCGTTCCATTATACCGCTGGTGCAGGAATTGCGGCATGGTATAAATCTTGTTCTTCAGGTAAACCGGAATAAAAAAAACGGCTACAATAATCAGCGTAACAGCAGCAAGCCATTCATAGGCGGCGATGGCCAGTCCCATTTTAAACCCGCTTCCGCTCATCCCGATAAATTGCTCTGCAGAAATATTGGAGGCGATCAGTGAGGCGCCGATGGCCCACCATGTCAGCGATCCTTCCGCCAGGAAGTAATCCTTACTGCTGATTTCCTTTGATTTTTTCCGCCGGTAAATCCAGTATCCGTAACCGGCAACAATAATAAAATAGACGAGAAATACGAAGTAGTCCTTAGGGTCCAGAGAATTCATAATGAAAGCGATTTCGTTGTATCTTGAATTTCGAAGATATAGTTTTTATTAATCGGAATTCAACATGGCCGGAATCACTTCCTGAAGCATCGCATCACCGTTGGTATTATAATAAGTACAGGTCATGGCCGGGATATCAACTATCCAGTTATGTACCCCCGCACCGGCAGCCTGCCCGCAAAAGGTAAGGAAGCCGGATCCGCCCGCCTGGTGTATTTTCAGGTCGGCTGTAAGCCTTGCTGTATCTGAATTGGCAGCCACTGCCTGCACCGGATATTTTGCTTCACTTTTCAATTTCAGCCCATTGGAATCTTGGAAAACCAGGTGGCCATCTGCCACGAAAAATTCATACCCGGTTACGCCCAGTTTACGCAGCGTTTCAATATAGGCAGGAAAGTCTGCGCCGGTTTTAACCTTACTGTGTGCCGATAAAATGTCCTGGAGAGTTAACATATTTTTCATTTTTAGTAATCGCATCAATAATGATGTATGGCAAAATTCGCCGGAACAGATTCCCTGGAATTGTAAAAAACCGTTTATCCTTTTCGAAGGGAGGAAAAATACAAATGGGGAGTTTGTCCGGTCATCTTCCCGAATTGATGGATAAAATGTGCCTGGTCATAATAACCGGCCCTGTGAGCCAGGTCCGTGAGGGAGTTGGCGCGCGGATATAATGCAAGGGTCGACTTCAGGCGAACGATGGAAACAAATTTTTTCGGGGTGGCACCCACAACCGACCGGAATCGTTTTTCAAACGGACTGGCAGAAATATGAAGTTTATTGTAAAGTTCATTGATGCGGATCAGCCCGTTCGACCTTGTGATGATCCTTATGGATTCATTGATGAGCGGATCGGTCTCCCGCCTCTTTAACGCTGATAATAGAAAACGTTCAACAGTTAAAATCCGATCCGTGTCGTTTGACGAAACGGAAAGCTCTTCTCTCAGCTTTTCTACCAGACTTCTGGAAAATAACTCTTCCAGACCAACACTCTCTCCAAATACAGAATAAGTAGCACCGGCTAAAAAGGCAGAGGCACCGGTGGGTGTGAAATAGATCAGTACTGAAGAAGTATCCGACTCGTTTTTAAAAATATTAAACCGGTCCTGCAAACCGGTGATCCCGGAAGAGTCAAGCCGGATAAATTGTCCGTCGCGTTGCAAACTCAGTCCACCCCGATACTGTATGCCAATAACCAGGGAAGTATCCGGCAATACCGTATAAACCTGTCCCCCCGCTTGTTCGGATATAACCAGTGCCTTTACATACGGGCGGAGTGCCTCGTTAGGTATATGGGTTTCAAACTTCATAAGTTGAACAGATCATTAAAGATACAGACCAGCTGGTAAACAGCGGCGGGAGGAAGCAGGTAACACCCCGGACTTAAGTTGGGTAATTCTTTTCTGCCCGGGGTTCCGGCATTCATTAAAGTCGGCCTCCGATGCCCTGCTATGGCGGATTTCGTTAATCTTCCGCGCAGTTTCGGTCTGGCATGATCCTTAATTATACCATGTATTGCAAACTAATAGATCAACTGCGCATGGAACTACCAATTTCAACCCCCGACATTTCCACAGAACAGATTTCCGCAACCAGCGAAGTCAATTTTACCATAAATGGGACCGAACAACAGGTGACTGTTTCACCATGGACCAGTCTGATCGATACCCTCCGCGAACAGCTTGACCTTACTGGCACCAAAAAAGGATGCGACCATGGTCAGTGCGGCGCCTGTACGGTTTTATGTGACGGCAAAAGAATACTAAGCTGCCTTACCCTGACGGTTATGAAAAATGGTTCGTCCATCACCACCATTGAAGGTATTGCCGGAGAGAATGGATTACACCCGCTTCAACAGGCCTTTATTGACCACGATGCCTTTCAGTGTGGCTATTGTACACCCGGACAAATCTGCAGCGCTATCGGAATGATGAAAGAAGGCCGCGCAAAAACCAGGGAAGAAGTAAAAGAGCTCATGAGTGGCAACCTCTGTCGTTGCGGAGCAAACGTTGGAATCATCGATGCCATAATGGAAATAAACAACGGAGGTAAACATGAATAATTTCAATTTTGCCCAGGCCTCAGAAACCGACGAAGCTATATCAATGGTTAACGGAAACGATAACTCTTTTTATATCGCCGGGGGCACCAACCTGCTCGATCTCTGGAAATATAATATTACGCGGCCGGCAGAACTGGTAGACATCAATAAATTACCCGGACATCAGGCTATTGAACGACTGCCTGATGGCGGACTTCGCCTGGGAGCCCTGGTCACCAATGCAAGCACCGCTTACCATCCAATGATTGAAGAAAAATATCCCCTCCTCTCAAAGGCAATACTGGCGGGGGCTTCAGCGCAGATCAGGAATATGGCAACCAATGGCGGAAACCTGTTGCAACGTACCCGCTGTTATTATTTTTACGATGTAAATACTCCCTGCAACAAACGCGAACCCGGATCCGGATGTTCAGCTATCGGCGGTTATAACCGTATCATGGCCATTCTTGGAACCAGCGAACATTGTATCGCCGTTTTCCCTTCAGATATGTGTGTTGGCCTCGCAGCACTTGATGCGAGGGTGAATGTAACCGGCCCGGATGGAGAAAGGGTAATCGCATTTTCAGATTTCCACCGCTTGCCGGGTGATACCCCACAGCTCGATAATAACCTTCATCACGGAGAACTTATCACCAGCATCGACCTGCCGCCTTCAGGATTTGAAAAAAATTATTCTTACCTCAAAATCCGCGACCGTAACTCCTATGCATTTGCATTGGTATCAGTGGCCACGGGTCTGGAACTAAATGATAATATTATTACCGATGCGCGGATAGCACTGGGTGGACTCGCACACAAACCCTGGCGTGTAATTGAGGCCGAAGATTTCCTGAAAGGAAAACAAGCCAATGAACAAAACTTCGGGGCGGCGGCCGATATAATCCTCCGTGGTGCTACGCCGTATCCATTTAATAGTTTTAAAATAGAACTGGCCAGACGTAGTATCATCCGAAACGGTATGATGGCATTGGATCCTTCAACTGCAATACCTGGCGCGAGACCTGTTTAAATTTCCTGTTGGCGTGGACCTGATCGGACCACCGAACTATAAAATAATAAAATGAAAAACGAGCAACAGATTGGCCAGTCTTACAGCCGGCTTGAAGGTGATCAGAAAGTAACCGGGGCAGCAAAATATTCCGGTGATATGAATATCCCCGGATTACTCTACGGCCAGGTCTTGAATAGTACAATTGTCAAGGGCCGGATCATCGCCTTTGATACCAGTGATGCTATGGCCTATCCGGGTGTAATAGAAATCTTCTGGCATGAAAACCGTCCATCGCTTACCTGGTTCTCCCAACTCTATTCAGATATGGATGCGCCTCCCGGTTCACCGTTCCGTCCACTGCATGATGAAAAGATTGTGTGTTACGGACAACCCATCGGACTGGTGGTTGCAGAAACATTGGAACAGGCCCGGTATGCAGCCTCACTTGTGCATGTAGAATATGAAGAAGAGGAATTTGTAATGGACCTGATGGATAACCTGGATAAAGCCCGGGCACCAAAAGTTGGGATGGCTACCACCTTGAAACCGCCGCCACCCAAACCACAGGGCGATTTTGAAAAAGCATTCGAAACCTCTTTTGCAAAGGCCACCGGTGATTTTTTCCATGGAACGGAACATCATAACCCTATTGAATTGTTTGCTACTACCACCGTTTATGAAGGAGAAGGTAAGGTCTGCATTTATGATAAAACGCAGGGAACGGTCAACTGCCAGCTTTATGTCGGTAATGTTTTTGGCCTGCATTTTAAAAATGTCCGCGTAATCTCTACCTATGTGGGAGGCGGCTTTGGGTCCGGACTCCGCCCGCAATACCAGTTGTTCATGTCGGTTATGGCTGCCCTGCAGTTGAAACGACCGGTGCGGGTGACGCTCGACCGGCAACAGATGTTTACGTTCGGGCATCGTCCACCAACCCGGCAGTTAACCCGTTTTGGTGCCGAAGCCAATGGCCGTGTAAATGCATTGTTTCATGAAGCTGTTGGAGAAACTTCGCAATTTGAGGATTATACGGAGACCGTGGTCAACTGGGCCCATATGTTATACCCGGCCGACAATACCCTTTTCAAATATAAACTCGTACCCCTCGATGTATTCAGTCCGCTCGATATGCGCGCACCCGGCGGCAGCACTGCCATGCATGCGATTGAAAGCACCATGGATGATCTTTCTTACCAGTTAAATATGGATCCCGTGGACCTCCGGCTGCTGAACTATGCAGAAAAGGATGTAAGCACCGGCCGCCCATATTCCAGTAAAGAGCTACGTCAGTGTTATGTGCAGGGTGCTGAAAAGTTTGGATGGCATGAACGTAACCCCCAACCGCGGAGTATGAAACGGGGCAACAAACTGGTGGGTCTTGGTATGGCAACAGGTATCTGGGAAAGTATGACCCTTCCGGCAAGGGCACAAGCCGTCCTTACCAGGGAAGGCAAACTCGAAGTGAGTTGCGCGGTTACGGATATCGGAACCGGTACAAAAACTATCATGACCCAGATCGCTGCCGACGAACTTGGCCTGCCCATGGAAGATGTAAGTTTTTTTTACGGCGATAGTAAAATGGCATTTGCCCCCATCCAGGGCGGTTCGTTCACTACTTCTTCAGTAGGTAGTGCCATTAAGGCAGCGGGAAAAGCCCTTCGGAAAAAACTCTTTAAAAAAGCACAATCCATCAGTGGTTCACCTTTTTCAGGGGTGGCCATCGAGGATGTTATGTTTAAAAACGGCTGGATCCGGCTTAAATCAGCCACTGATACAGGGGTATTACTCACCAGTCTAATCAGCGAAAACAGGGGACGACCGTTTAAAACCACCAATTTCTCCGTTCCCAATATTTTTAAACTTAAAAAATACTCCCGGGCGGCTCACAGCGCGGTTTTCGTGGAAGTGGAGGTTGACGAGCAACTGGGCATGGTCAATGTTACCCGGGCGGTAACTGCCGTGGCCGCCGGAAGGATTATTAACCCCAAAACCGCCCGCAGCCAGATCCTGGGAGGGATGGTCTGGAGTATCAGTAAGGCATTGAGGGAAGAAACTATCCCTGATTACCGTTTTGGTAAATACATGAATGCCAACCTTTCTGAATATCATATTCCGGTACATGCCGACATATTTAATCTGGATGTCGTCTTTGTCGAGGAAAATGACGAGATTGTGAACGAACTCGGAAGCAAAGGTGTTGGAGAGATCGGTCTGGTGGGTATGCCCCCTGCCATCGCCAACGCGATTTACCATGCTACCGGGCGAAGAATTAATCAATTCCCCATACATCTGGATAAGTTACTCTGAAGGTTTAATGTTTAACCTTCTGGCTTATGCCCCACCCCTAATTAATGAAAGAGATCCGTGAAATCATCGAAAGTTTCGAGAAGGCAGTAAAAGAAGGAAAGAGATCAGCACTGGCAACCGTGGTACACGTAGAGGGTTCATCCTACCGGAGGCCCGGAGCACGTATGCTCATAACGGAAGAGGGCGTTCTCACCGGAGCAATCAGTGGAGGTTGCCTGGAAGGCGATGCATTGCGTAAGGCGCTGCTCGCCATCAACCAGCAACATAACAAACTGGTGACCTATGATACCAGCGACGAGGATGACGCAAGGTTTGGCGTTCAGCTTGGTTGTAATGGCATCGTACATATATTGTTTGAACCCATCGATATCCAGAAGGAGAATAATGCTATTACATTACTCCGCGAACTGGTCAGCAAACGGGAGAATGCCGTACTGGTAACCCTTTTTTCCATTACCGATTCCAATCAGCCTGGCACTTCGTTTTTATACCGGGAGAAAAACGTCCGTCATAGTTCATTGCAGTTCACCTTACAGGAAGCACTTATTAAAGAAGTGCGCCAATCACTGGAAGAACATTCTTCCAAATTAAAGGAAAATATTCCCGGTTATAGTTCCCTGCAGGGTTTTATTGAATTTATACCACCACCCATTTCATTTATTATTGCCGGTGCCGGCAACGATGCTCAGCCACTGGTTGAAATTACCAGCCTGCTGGGATGGAATGTTACGGTTATAGATGGCCGGTCCACCCATGCCACCGCAGCCAGGTTCCCCCGGGCATCTGATGTACAAATGCTTAAATCCGATGAACTTGACAAACTAACCATTGACCAGGGTACAGTCTTTGTGCTGATGACACATAACTATAATTATGATCTCGCCCTGCTTCGCCAGCTGGTTACCCTTGATCTTTTATATATCGGGGTCCTTGGACCCAAGACCAAACTGGACCGTATGATTGCTGAAATGGCAGAGGAAGGCATGGTGCTGACACCTCAGCAGTTGAAAAAAATCCATGGTCCGCTTGGAATAGATATAGGTGCCGAAACGGCTGAAGAAATAGCAGTTTCACTGGTTGCTGAAGTCAAGGCCGTGATTACTGGTGTAACGGTGCAGCCGTTAAAAGAAAAAACGGAGCCGATACATCGCAGGGCAAGAACGATTGTACGTCATGGATAGAACCGGAATAATCATACTGGCAGCAGGCGAGTCGTCAAGACTCGGTCGTCCTAAACAGACGCTGTACTATAATGGCAAAGGATTACTCCAGCATGTGGCAGATGAAGCAAGACAGGCCTTACTTGAACCTGTGATCGTTATAACCGGTGCGTTTGCAAAGCTGGTATTGGAAAAACTGGATGCCCGTTCACTCACGATCGTCCATAATGAACGCTGGCAGGGAGGAATGGTTACCGGGATCCGGCTTGGAATAGACCTGTTGATGGAAGACGAGCTGCTCTCGTCCGTTATCATTTCGGTTTGTGACCAGCCCTTTTTATCGGCGGGAGTATTTACCCAGCTGGTGGAAGCAAAAGAACACCATGCAAAGGGAATTATTGCTTCTGCTTATGCGGGTACAGTTGGAGTGCCGGTGCTGTTTGATAAAAAATATTTTCTTGCACTGAAGGAACTGGAAGAAGGAGAGGGTGCAAAAAAACTGATACATTTTTACAAGGATGATGTTGCCCATATCTATTTCGAAGCAGGGGCAATTGATATAGACACGGAAGAAGATTATAATTTATTGTTGGATAATAGCAGTGAACACTCGCTGCAATAATCAAATCAATGATCAAAGATTCTTTTAACAGGGTGCACGATTATTTGCGGGTTTCCCTTACGGATAACTGCAACCTGCGTTGTTTCTATTGCATGCCGGAAGAAGATTATGATTTTACACCGGCCTCGCGGTTAATGCAGCCCGATGAGATTCTCACCCTTGCCCGGCTCTTTGTAGCCCAGGGCGTAACAAAAATCAGGCTTACAGGCGGGGAACCACTGGTAAGGAAAGATGCTCCCCGTATCCTTGCCTCCCTTGGTGAGTTACCCATTGAACTGGTAATGACAACCAACGGAACCCGCATCCATACAATGCTTCCCGAACTCAAGGCATCCGGCATCCGGACGGTGAATATCAGTCTCGATACATTACAACCCGATAAATTTTTACTGGTTACCCGTCGCGACCTGTTCCACCAGGTCCGGAGTAATATTGAATTATTATTACATCACCAGTTCCAGGTCAAGATCAACATGGTAGTGATGAAAGGTTTTAATGAAAATGAAATTCTCGACTTCATCAACTGGACCACCCATATACCGGTACAGGTGAGGTTCATCGAGTTTATGCCATTCAGCGGTAACAGGTGGACCGGCAACCAGGTTTTTTCACTGGAAGAAATCCTGATGCTGATCGGCCGGGAGTATCCCATTATGCCGGTGCAGGGTGCCCAACACGACACCGCAAAACATTATACGGTACCCGGTCATGCCGGATCATTTGCGGTAATCAGCACCATGAGTGCGCCCTTCTGTGATACCTGCAACCGCATGCGGCTGACTGCTGATGGCAAACTGAAAAACTGCCTGTTTTCAACCGGTGAGACGGATCTCCTCACCCCCCTGAGAAACGGCCAAGATGTATTACCGCTGATCCATCAGTCGATCGGATCAAAAGCAAGGGCACTGGGTGGACAATTTTCCGGTACATTTGAGGCGATCGATGCAGCCACACTACAAAACCGGAGTATGATCACAATTGGTGGTTAACCGGCTGTCACAATTACTATATATCCACGCGCAGAAAAAATCCAAATCAGATGTCCATGATAACAGTACAAGAAGCCAAACAACTTATCCGCGACCGGATCCGTGTATTGACAGCAGTCCGCCGACCCTTACTCCAGGCCGCCTGCAGCGTACTTGCCGAAGATGTTTATGCCCGCGTTGATATCCCTGCCTTTGAACAGTCGTCCATGGATGGTTACGCCATCCGTTACGAAGACCGCGACAAATCCCTCCCCGTGCACGGCGAAATGGCGGCAGGTGCCGGTTCGTCTTTACAGCTGGAACCTGGCAGGGCCATGCGGATTTTTACAGGAGCACCCCTGCCTGACGGCGCCGACACTGTAGTGATGCAGGAAAAAGTGACCCGCAACCAGGGTACCATTGTCGTGGGTGATAAGGACCTGGTGAAAGGTTTTGCCGTAAGGGCAACAGGTTCAGAAATCAGGGCCGGTGCCCTTGCTCTTCCGGCCGATACCCCACTCACACCTGCGGCTGTTGGTTTCCTGGCAGGCATCGGTATCAACCAGGTTCCGGTATACTCCATGCCATCGGTCAGTATCCTGGTTACCGGAAATGAATTACAGGCTCCGGGTGAATCACTTAGCGCGGGACAGGTGTATGAATCAAATTCGTATTCCTTAACCGCAGCCCTTCGCGAAGCGGGTATTAACCATATCCATGTACTGCGGGTAGAAGACACATTAAACAGTTTGCAGTTCCAGTTATCCAGTGTGCTGGAGTGGTCGGACCTGGTACTTGTCACAGGCGGAGCAAGTGTGGGCGACTACGACTTTGTACTGGAGGCGGCTACCAATTGCGGAGTGGAAAAGGTTTTCCATAAAGTAAAACAAAGACCCGGTAAGCCCTTGTATTTCGGGATGAAGGGCCGCGTACCGGTGTTTGGCCTGCCGGGCAATCCTTCGTCAGTACTGAGTTGTTATTATAATTATGTACTACTCGCCATAGAAATGCTCTCAAGGAAAAAAGCACCGACCAGGTTGGTGAAAGCCAGGCTGGATACGGATTATAATAAACCAACCGGTCTCACCCATTTCCTGAAAGGAAACTATAATGAAGGCGGCGTTAAAGTATTAAAGGCGCAGCAATCGTATCAGCTAAGTTCATTTGCTGAAGCCAATTGCCTGATCATACTGGAAGAAGATCGTGATAGTTATACCGCAGGCGAGGATGTGGAAGTGTTATTGCTTCCGGGGTATTGATTGTCCGTGATGGAAAGATTCAGCGTTCAGGAAATTAGCAGGTAGTTAATTGCGATCTTAAGAACCGATAAAAATATGGCCGATTATCTCTATCTGTTTTTCCCTTTATTATTTGTCGTGGCGTTTTTATATGCTTCGGTCGGACACGGGGGAGCAAGCGGATACCTGGCACTGATGGCCATCTTCAGTTTTTCGCCTGCGGTTCTAAAACCCACCGCCCTGCTGCTGAATCTTTTTGTGGCGGGGATTTCATTTTATCAGTTTTACCGGGGTGGTCATTTTAAGTGGAAGATTTTCTGGCCGTTTGCCGTGACCTCCATTCCCCTTTCTTTTTTGGGTGGAACACTCACACTCGATCAGTCGGTTTATAAAAAAATGCTGGGTATCCTGCTGCTGGTGCCGGTGATCAGGTTCCTGTTTTTCCCCAATACTGACCCAAAAGACCTGCGTCCGGCCCGGTTAGTTATTTCCTTGCTGATCGGGGGAGCCATCGGTTTTTTATCGGGACTGATTGGTATCGGCGGGGGGATTATCCTGTCGCCCATCCTGCTTCTGCTAAAATGGACCGACCAGAAACAGACCGCAGCCATCAGTGCTCTGTTCATTCTGGTAAATTCGGTGGCAGGTCTCGCGGGCCTGCTGACCAGGGGGATCGAAATCAGTCCGGACATGCTGGCCTATGTGGCAGTCGCATTTGCCGGCGGACTCTGTGGCGCATATTTTGGTGCATTAAAATTCCCGCAAACGGTTTTGAAAAATATCCTGGCCCTGGTGTTGGCGCTTGCGGCATATAAACTTTTATTTACGCCTGCCTGACCGAAAACAGGATGCTAATTTATTATTATGGACATTATAAGTTTTGGGAAGATTGCCGAGATTGCCGGTGGGAGTTTTTCAATCGATAATGCACCGGATACCGATTCGTTGAAAAAAATCATCGAACAAAAATTCCCTGCATTGAAGGGAGTGAAATACCTGCTGGCAGTTGATAAAAAAATGATCAGGGGAAATATTAACCTGGATAAAAATTCGGTAGTCGCGTTGATGCCGCCTTTTTCCGGAGGTTAATCCTGGCAGGTTTTATATGTATAACAACTGTTCAGTCTGACATTTTAAGGAAGACCTCCTATTTTTTTCAAACGTATTCAGCCGCTGCCCCGAAAATTTACAATAATGGACCAATTCAATGATCGATATAACCGACAACTGATCCTGAAAGGATTTGGCCCAAAGGCGCAGCAGTCACTGGCCCTGGCCCGCGTGCTGATAGTGGGTGCAGGCGGACTCGGTTGCCCAGCCCTGTTGTATCTCACTGCAGCCGGCGTTGGAACCATTGGTATCGTTGATCACGATGAAATCTCATTGTCCAATCTGCATCGCCAGGTTTTATATACAACGGAAGAAATAGGATTACTGAAGGTGGAAGTAGCGACAAAAAAACTAATGGCGCTTAATCCATCTGTTACGATCAATCCATATCCATTTCAACTGGATAATATAAATGCGGTTGACCTGTTGAGTCAATATGATTTTATTATTGATGGCACTGATAATTTTTCTTCGAGGTACCTGATCAATGATGTCTGTACATTTCTTAAAAAACCATTGGTCCATGGCGCGGTAGCTGAATACGAGGGACAGGTAGCCATTTTTAATGCGGGAAATCCCGATGAAGTTGTAAACTACCGCGACCTCTTTCCTGTACAACCTGCCGATGACGAATTCCGTAATTGTGCCGAAGCCGGTGTACTCGGTGTACTACCGGGAATTATTGGTACCATGCAGGCAACAGAACTGATCAAACTCGTTACAGGAATTGGCGAGCCGCTGGTCAATAAATTGCTCACCTATAATTCGCTTACCCAGGATTTTTATAAGGTAGAACTGGTACCGTTGGCTCCAGGGAGTTACCGGATTCCCGTTGATGCAGCAGAATTCCAGCATTTAAATTACGGATCTGCCTGCGCGGCCCCCATCCATACAGAAGAAATCTCCCCGGAAGAAACGAAGCAACTGATAGCGAATGGAAACGCAATCCTGATTGATGTGAGGGAGACGGGCGAAACGCCGGCCCCTGAGGGAATTCCCTATATACAAATCCCCCTTTCAGTGTTCCCTGTTTTTGCGGAAGGTATTGAAGGCGATCCCGTAATTTTATTTTGTCAGCAAGGCGGGAGAAGCAAACGCGCGGCAGCGATGCTTCGTGAGGTAAGCGTGTCGGGGCGTAAGATCTTTAGTTTACAGGGCGGGGTGGAAAGTTTATTCAGCAAACCAACGCGTCAACATATTTAATTTACGGATTTGAAAAATATTTTTATAAACGGTCCCATTTCACCTGCTTTCATTACGGAAAGTATATCAAGACATGAGTCAAGGACGGAGATCGGTGGGCATAGTATTTTCCTTGGGCAGGTAAGGCGCGACCTGATCGGTAACAAACCCGTCACTGCGATTGACTATACCGCTTATGAAGACATGGCAATTGAAAAAATGGCTGTGATCCGTGAGGAAGTTTTTGGGAAGTATCCACTCACTTGTATGCACATCCATCATAGTCTCGGTAAAGTGGAAGCTGGCCAGATCTGTTTATTCGTATTCACCTCCGCAGCGCACCGGCGCGAAGCAATGGATGCATGTAACGAACTGGTGGAACGGATAAAAGCTGAGCTGCCAATCTGGGGAAAAGAATTATTTGAAGACGAGTCTTATCAATGGAAAGAAAATATTTAAACAATGGTCGACATCACACATAAAAGTTCCACGCTTCGTATTGCAATTGCCTCTGCTATCCTCAGTGTTTCCAAACAGGAAACCATCGATGCCATCCGCGACCGCAAAGTTCCCAAGGGCGATGTGTTTGAATTTGCCCGGGCTGCAGGTCTGCTTGCGGTAAAAAAAACAAGTGATGTCATTCCCGATTGTCACCCCCTGCCGGTTGAGTATACCAGTATCACTTATAATATTGAGGGGTTAACGGTTCAGATTTTTGTGGAGGTTCATACCATTTACAAAACCGGAGTGGAGGTGGAAGCCATGCATGGCGCAGCTATCACCGCACTTACCATGTACGATATGTTGAAGCCCATCGACAAGCAGGTTGAAATCTCAACAGTCCGGCTGGAGAGCAAGCTGGGTGGAAAATCAGATGTAAAAAAAATGGATGTGTCGCAGGTCAGCGCAGCGGTGATTGTTTGTTCAGACAGCATCAGTGAAGGTATTGCGGATGACAGTTCAGGGCGCGCAATCATTAACCGGCTTGAGCATCTTGGCATCAACACACTCACTTATGACACCATTCCCGATGATTACTCACTGATCCAGGAGAAGGTGAAAGAACTGGCTACCAGCAAACACCAGTTACTTCTTTTTACGGGCGGTACCGGTCTTTCTCCGCGCGACAATACGCCCGATGCGGTGAAACCAATGCTGGATAAGGAGGTCCCGGGTATTATGGAACAGGCGCGCCGTTATGGGCAGGACCGTATGCCTTTCGCGATGTTATCCCGTGGAGTGGCTGGTTTTGTGGGCGACACACTTGTTATCACCCTGCCCGGTTCATTAAAGGGAGTGGAGGAAACAATGGATGCCATTTTCCCCCAGGTATTACATTTATTTAAAGTGAAGACCGGGGCGAAACATTAGAGTCGGTCGTTTTAGATCCGTAACTACCTCGTGGACATTGTTAAAACGTGTAGACTGGTTCAGGTCCTGCAGGATATTGTACAGATTGTCCTGAACGACCCCTGATCTGTCCGGTTAGATCCGTTTATAACGCCCTCCCGGTTTTAAATTTGAATAACGGTAACTATTCAAAACAACGATATGCTTAAAGGAAAAAGCGCCGTCATCTATGGTGTATCCGATTCAATGGGTGGTGCCATTGCAAAAGCTTTTGCCGCCCAGGGAGCCGCACTTTATCTCACTGCTCTCGACATTGAGAAGGCCCAGAAGATCGCCAATGAAATCAAAGCAGCCGGAGGGATTGCACTGGCAGCGCAGGTAGATGCGTTGGATCCGGAGGCCGTAAAACGTCACCTCGATCATCTCATTGCAAAGGGCAATCACCTGGACATTTCATTCAACCTGATAGATGTCAAAGCCACGCAAAATATACCATTGATTGAAATGGAGCTCTCTGATTTTTTAAGACCGGTTGAAATTGCCATGAAGACCCAATTCATCACCGCCACAGCTGCGGGGCGGATCATGAAGAAGCAAGGATATGGAACCATCATTTCCCTGACTGCCACTCCGGGCGGCATCGGATACCCGATGGTCGGTGGATTCGGGCCTGCATGTACTGCGATGGAAGCGTTTACAAGCGGACTTGCTTCCGAGATAGGTCCGTATGGCGTTCGGGTGGTAACTATCCGTTCGGCCGGATCACCCGATTCAAAGGCGTTTAAAGAAGCTTTGAAAAATGGAAATCCCGACATGGCGGGCATTATGGAAAGAATGAAGGCCGATACCATGCTGAAGACAATGCCCATGATGAAAGACATCGCCAATACTGCGGTATTCCTTGCCTCGGATATGGCGGGAATGATCACCGGGGTGGTCATTGACGTGACTGCGGGAACAACTGCCGCGTTAAACCATCGCGTGCCTCCTGCGGATAAAAAAAAGCAACAAATTTCTCACTAAAAAATAAATATTATGCTCAGCAGGGAAGTATTGGACAGCGTTATCAAGGCATATGACGATAACGATGTAAAAGCAGTCACTGAATCGTTCCATGAAAATGGCGAATGGGATATGGTGGGACAATTCCATTTGAAAGGAATAAAGGAAATCGGTGATTTCTTTAAAAAAAGTGGTGAGATGGTAATGCTAGATTCAACGAAGGATCATATCCTCATTGAGGGAAACACTGCCGTGGTAGACGGCCAGGTCAAATGCCGGGATGCCAGTGGTACGGTTACGGAAATGCGGTACTGCGATATTTATGAATTTGAGGGCGAGAAGGTCCGGGCGCTGCGATCCTATGTCATCACAAAAAAATGAAATAGCCAGATCCGTAATTCCGTTGTTCCAGTCTAAATATTTTTAAATAACTTGCGCCAACTATTTTCGCAACCCGCCAACGCAAGTTGTTGAAAATGAGCAGACTGGTCCCGTAGTTCAACGGATAGAATAGGCGTTTCCTAAACTCTAGATACAGGTTCGATTCCTGTCGGGACCACGATTCAGGAATGTCAAATCCCTCCAAAATTTCTCAAAGCCCCGCAATCTGAAGTTTGCGGGGCTTTTGATTATCAGGCCCTGGTTATCAACCCGTTTTCTCGAAATAATAATTGATTCTTTTTTTAAGTATTTCAGATACAAAATATAGTTTTTGCAACTGAGGAAACTAAACTTAGAATTTGCCAGGGATATTTATCTGCCTTAAAATAAACTTAAACTCCACCATTGAAAAGGATATTCATAAAAAATTGGGCAGAAGAAGTAACAGTGGATTAAAATTATCAACTCATTTGTTCGGTGACCATTCAAATCAAAAACCGGTCAGACGTTTACCGTTAAAACACCTTCTTTTGTTAAACCAAATAGCGTGTTTTAACCGTATGGTTATTTAAAATACAATACTAATTTGTGTTGTTCTTTACACACCCCTGTTAGTTGTTTTTATTGTTGCCGACAAGTGCCACCCTTATCGACGTAGCCAAACTCAATGGTATCCCATACCCTTTGTTGAACATTGGTCAGTACCTGTACGCTTTATTGTTCACCAAAAACAATATACAATGGCAAAGACAATTAATCTCAAATTAGACAGCAGCAAAGTCCTGCACAAAATGGACGAAAAAGAAATCAGGGAAATGGTAATCAACCAGGCAGACGCCATGCTGAAATCCCTGCCGAAAGACCTGAAGGTCTCTGAAGTAAATTCGGTACGGCTGCAATCAAGCCTGAAGGAAGTAGCGGATATCGGCGTTTGGGCACAATGGACAAGAGCCTGTTGCGACAGAAGGCGTTTGATCGAAGACTTTGAAGATCCCCGTGTTATTGAACTGGGCATTGAAAATCCCGCTCTTGAAAAAGCTGTTTTCCAAAATCACTTTGACTCCAATTTCAGTATCAAGCAGGTTACTGAACCTGAATCCCTGGCAAAAATCAAAGCGGCACACAAGTAAATATCGCCGGTAACATTTTCAAAATGGAAAACAACTTCGATATTACCCGCCTCCATTACCTGGAACGCAAGGATAAACTAATGGTGATAGATCGTATTACCGGCAGATGGATGATGTTTTCTCAATCTGTCGGTTCGATTTTACCACTTGTTGGCACACCTGTGGGGATTATCGAAGAGCCGCATGTCCAAAACATGGTCACGGAACTCACAAAACTATTGACCGACCATGGTATCGGGATCAGGAGCCCGAAAAAAAATAACGGCCTGAACACCGTTATTTTAAAATTGACAAAAGCCTGCAACCTGGCATGTACCTACTGTTATGATTTTGAACCGGAAGATCGCGCAAGGCATATGGACAAAGAGATCGCCCTCAAAGCCATTTACCAGGCCATCGATCTTTGTGCAGGCCAGGTAAATTTTATTCTACATGGTGGCGAACCGATGCTGGTATGGAGCCTCATTGAAGACCTCGTGCTGGCAGGCGAAGCATACGGCAAAACAAGAAATGTGAAAGTTGCTTTCACTGGGCAAACCAACCTGACCAGGCTTGATGCAGAAAAGGTTTATTTTTCTGCCAGGCATCATGTACAATGGGGAATTTCTTTTGACGGTCCCAAAGAACTCCACGATGCCTTTCGGGTAAAACATAACGGAAGGGAAGGATCTTACGATACCATTGTCCAGGCTATCCGGGAATTTCCTGCATTTGTAAAAAAATGCAACGCGTTAAGCACTATCACTAAAGTGAACCAGGGAAGGCTGGTTGACATTGCGAACCATACTTATGATTTGGGCTTTGCAGGCTGGGACTGGTCGCTCTTCCAGGCAATTGGCCGCGGAAGGGAAAGTTCCACATTTGATTGCGACATTGACATTCTTATCGAAGCCTGGGACAAATTATTTATAGAAGTAGAACAGGGGCATTTTATGGGTTTTCCAATAAAGCCTGTATTAAAATATCTCAACAATTTTGTTGATGGCCCGATCGACAACATGTGCATGCGATCTCATTGCGGTGCAGGAAGAGATCTTTTATCAGTGAGCTATGATGGCACTATTGAAGCCTGTGATTGTATTGATCCCTGCAGTACGATTGCCAAAATTGGCAATATGCGTGCTGGCGGATTAAACGAGGCTATCACTTCCGCAAAAGCAGATATTATCCGCTCAAGGGATGTGGAAACACTGCAATGCGGCACTTGTCGCTGGCAGGGCGTATGTGGTGGTACCTGCATGGCAAGGGCTGGTGGCATTAATGAAATATCAGATCACGAATGTCGGTTATCACTGTTCGCCTTTGACCGTATTTCCAATTCAATCGCCGGCAGCAATGCATTACTCGAATACAAAAAAAGCTGTGAATATTAAACAGGACAAACAGGACCTTGAAAAGACGTTACGTCAATACCTGGAAAACACCAGCGGCAGGGCCTGGCTGCAATCGCTCGATGAAACAACCATCGGAATGGTGGCGGATAAACTGATCCGTGAAAATACTTTTGGGGACCAGGAACTACTCAATAAAACAATTTATGGAGTATGGGGTGAACCGGCCCTTCATGACTTTATCCGGCATACCATCTGGTGTGCGCACCGGGAGGCGCTTCACAGGGGCACACATCCGGAAAAAACCAATCAACAGATAGTCTTCCAATACTCCGGCATTGAACACCTTCAACTAACCATCGGCCGGCCAACGATTATCGTTTCACCCATGACAATTTGCACAGACGATGCCGTGGACGGCATTCTCTCTGTTTTTAAAAAATACCAACCCTCGCGGAAAATAATTTTTTACGGAGAAAATATGGATAGTTACCTGGAGCGTCATCCAGAACACAGGTCATTGTTTGCGACTGATACCATCTCCGGCATCAGGCAAATACTTTCGGTACTCCGGGAAGGCGGTGTGTTTCTCACCTACCCCGACTTTGTATACAACAATCATAAGGCTAATGAAACGCAATTATTCGGGCGACCCAGACCAATCTCCGCCGGGTTATTAAAAATTGCAACACATACTAATGCCATCCTGCTGCCTGCCGTTATGAAACGCATTTCCCATACAATTCAACTCTGTTTTTTCGGCTCCATAACCCAGACTGAAGCGCCTGCCCCTACGGATAGCAAACTCCGGGAACAGGTACTGGCTATCGTTATCTCCAGGCTGCTGGAAGCATTAATCCTACAGGTGCCCGCCCAGTGGCGGTTATTGCCAACCCTATCTCATGAAGCTGCCGAAGTGGAAATGACCTCATGACGGTCCGGAGTGTAACAGAATAAGACTGATTGAATAACTGCATACTTCTTTGAGCCTTTCAAAGTAATGCCCTTATTCAATTTCCAGTACCAAAAACTCCGGTGTTATTAAAAAGCAGAATTATCTTTCCACTATTTTAATTAAGTAATATATTGAGCCCGGACTTCCACTGCTTTTAATTGTACAAAGATGAAATACCATTTGCGGTCATTTTAAATAGCCTGGTGTTCACGGAAACTTATGATAGAAATAAAGACCCTGGAGAACGGAAATAGCCTGGACAAGCCACGTCGTATTATGAAATATGTACTGGTCTACTGTATTTCCGGCAGTTTAAATATGACGATTGATGAAAAAGAATTCAAACTAACCAGTGGACAAACCGTTACGGTTACTTCAGGGCAAATACACAGTATCATCAAATCTTCAAAAGCCCGGGCCTTTATACTTGAGTTTACCTTAGACTTCTTTTGCAAAGATGATAATGACATCGAGTTGATTTTTCACAATGGACTGTTCTGCCATTTTGCAATGAACGAAGTTATTTCAGTAAATAAAGGTATCATTGAAAATCACCTGAACAGCATTAACGAAGAATTGGTAAACAAGCCTTATCAATACCATATTTCGGTTCATAGCCGGATTGAACTTATCCTGGTCGAAATTAACAGGGCTAAAATAAAGCGGGGAGATGAAATCTGGAAACCCGATGCACTATTCCTGAAATTCCTGGAGGCAGTCAGAAATAATTTTGAAAAGAATTATCCCCTTTCGCAGTTTGCAAAAATGCTCGGTACTACTGAGTTAAAATTGAATGAACTGGCAAAACTCCATGCCGGTAAAACCGCACAGAATGTTATTTACGGACTTATTGCCTCTGAAGCAAAACGGCTGCTTACTTATGGCGATTATTCTGTAAAAGAAGTGGCATACCAACTTGGTTTTAATGACCCTTTCTATTTCTCCAATTTTTTCAAGAAGCAAACAAAGCTTTCCCCAAAGCTTTATAAAGAAAAGTTTTCCATATAAATATTACATGTTTTTCATGACATTCTCTATTCTTTAACCCCCGGCTATAAACCACTTTTGTGCCTGATTAACAACTCACACTCTTAAAAATCAGGACATGAAATTCACAGACATCTCCACTTTGTTATTACGTTTTGCACTTGCATCAGGCTTTATATCAGCGGTTGCAAGCAGGTTAAGTTTATGGGGCCAAAAATCTTCTGGCTGGGATAATTTCCTGGCTTACACCTCTCAGGTAAATTCATTTATACCTAAAAACATGATTCCGGCAATTGCAGTTGCAGTTACCATATTGGAAGCAGGGTTAGGCATTTTATTACTCATTGGTTTTAAAACAAATTGTGCAGCTTTTGCGACTGCATTACTTACTCTTCTGTTTGCGGTTTCAATGACCTATTCATTTGGCATTAAAGAACCGCTGGACTATTCAGTATTTACGTTTAGTGCCGGGGCATTCCTTTTAGCAACAATGCCTTATTACAAATGGAGTATTGACCAGCTATTAATTAAATAAATTTAAAAACAAAAAAACATGAACACTGACATCAACAACTATATTGTAAGGACCAGCCAGAATAAATGGCAACTCCTAATTGAAAAAGGCATTCATTATGAAGGCATATGGATAAAACCGCTTCATTACGATGAAGTTAAAAAACGTTCAACAACCATCCTGTTGAAATTTGAACCCGGCGCAACATATCCTTATCACAATCACCCAGGCGGCGAAGAAATTTTTGTATTGAGCGGAGAAGCTATATTGGAAAACGTTACACTTTGCGAAGGCGATTATTTATATACCCCGGTAAATTTTAAACATTCGGTTACAACCAGGACTGGTTGCACCCTGTTATTTGTCGTTCCCGAAGAAGTGGAAATCCTATAATTAGCCGAACTTCGTTATCAACCCAACCAATTTTAAAATGAAAGGAAACATTCCCACTTTGTTTGAATGGGCTGGTGACATGAAAACCTTTGAGACTTTATTTGGTAAGTTTTATGGGAAAGTTTTGGCAGATGATTTACTGGGTGATGTTTTTAAAAATATGTCGCCCGAACATATCACCCATGTATCCCATTTTGTTGCCGAAGTTTTCGGTGGGGAAAAATTATATACAACCATCGACAATGGCAGTCATTCCGCCATGATTGGCAAACATATCGGAAAAATGCTAACCGAAGAAAAATGCCAGCGTTGGGTTCAGCTTTTACTCCAGGCTGCGGATGAAGTAGGTTTAAAAAGTGACCCCGAATTCCGCTCCGCGTTTGTTGGGTACATCGAATGGGGAACAAGACTGGCAGTTATCAATTCACAACTTACAGAAAACCCGATGACCCCTGATGAGCCAATGCCCAAATGGGGTTGGGGTGAAACAGGAGGTCCGTACTATCCATAATTATTATGAATATTCACCGCACCGTCAAGATTACCCGCACTCCTTCAAGAGCCAGCGATTTCAACCAGGTTTGAAATCAGATAAAAATGTTTTGTAAAAAAAGGCCTGATGCAAGAAGCGATATCACTTCTCAAATCAGGCCTTAATATGTTACCAGTATATTCAAACCCCGACGGGTTATTATTTCACCATGAATGATTGTGTAGTTGTAAACTCCCGGCCATACAGGTCCTTAGCCCTTACTTCCACTTTATGCTCACCATGTTTAAGATTCCTTGGCACCGGCAATTCCCATAAATGCGTCGACTCTACAGGAAGACTCGGCCGCCTGTTTCCCAGCAAACTATCTGCAAAATCCCATTTCACCATTGAAGCCACGTAATCAGGATCAAAACTGTTGGAGAACTTCATTTTCTGCCATTTGCCACCGTCAAACCGGAGACTTACCGGACTTCCTTCATATCCCATAAAAAAATTTGCATAAACCGTAGAGGTTGTCGGTTTCATTCCGTTAGTGTTCTTTGGAACATATACCGAAATCTGGTAAGCAGGGTCTTTACCCACTACTTTAAAATCTATCGTGTACTGGTTGCCTTTGAAATGGATAAATGCATATCCCTTTGGAGTACCATCCCGCATAGTAGAAGCTGGTACACCCTTGTCATCAAACGCACCGGAATACCAGTCGCCCGAAGTAGTGGCTGCATTATATTCATGGTGGGGCTTTGTACGTTGCCAGCCGTCTTTCTCATTAAAAAAATCATTCCGTTGCAGGTGCGTATGTGCCGAAAGCGAAAGCGTGTTTGGGAAATCTTTCAACAGGTCGAACAAACGTTTCCTTTGCCCCATGTGGAAAGATTCTTCGTTTCCACTCAATGGAATGTGAAACGACAACACCACCAGTTTGTCCTTTGGAACCAACTTCAAATCATTTTCCAGAAAACGGAACTGGTCTTCCCTGAAACCACCCCAATAACTTTTTCCATCCCGAGGATCCGGATAAAGAATATCATCAAGAATGATAAAATGAACATCACCATAGTTAAATGAGTAATTCGCCGGACCGAAATTCAACTCAAATGTTTCATCACTGAGTGAATCCGCTTTCGCATCATAATTCATGTCGTGATTACCCATAACATTAAACCAGGGAAGTCCGACTTTTTGCGTAGCACTGATATACGGACTGTGCAGGTCGAGGGAATCGCCTACCAGGTCGCCGAGGCTGAGACCAAATTGCATATTTTTAATTCCCTCCACTTCAGCAACCACTCCTTTTGCATAGTAATCCACTTCTTCTGCAGTATAAGGCTGTGGATCGCCGAAAATAAGGCTGCTGAAGTCTTTCAGCGTTGCACCAGGAAGTAATGCAAAGTCTACCGATTTAGGCAATGCTCCGGTAGGTGCCACGCCCTTGTACTTATAGCCTGCCGGTGATCCACCGGGTTTATGATTGTAATAAAATACAGGAAGGTTTTTTGATGTTACCGGCAGGTTGTACTCCGACGGTTTAATAACGAAGATGATATTATCAGATCCGACAGGCAGATTGTATTTACCGTTCTTTTCTGATATGGCAACTTCCTGTCCGTTTGATACTCCCACTCCCGCAATGCCTTTCTCATTTTTATCTTTCCTTCCGTTGCTGTTTTTGTCCTCATACACGTATCCCGAAACCGAGCTCTGTGCGATGGACGCCAGGGAGATACCTGTTAAAATCAATATCGCTGAAACTTTTTTCATGTTCTTTCTTGCCTTGTTATGAAAATAAAAGTGCCGATGGATGATTCCACCGGCTGACTTATATCTGTTGATTATTTCTTTTTAGATTCAAGGATGCCGGGATAAAGTACTCCGTCAGGAGCTTCAAACTGAATCCCCAGCAGGGCCGCAACAATCGGCGCCATATCCTGCAATCCCATTACGGGTATCACTACTCCTTTTTTAAACCCGGGTCCATAACCGATAAAACCGGTTTGTATTTCCTTGAAGTCGGGAAAATATCCATGTGTTCCACCGCTAGCTTCCCTTACCGTTTCTTTTCCTTTATCGGATGCAGAAAAACTCACGCCCTGGATCGCTGTCAGCGCAAGCACTGCATTCGGATCTGCACCAATGCTATCCATCTCGGCCCTTTCAACTATGCGGAACATCCGTCTTTGTCCCTCAGGCAGGTTCTTAAGTATAGTGCGTAACTTTTGCACGGTTGCCTTGTCATTCTTGTCCTTCAGGTGTAAAAAAGCAGATCCACCGTTGCTGTGGAATAATGCCTTCCAGTTTTCCTTGCTGCCGTCCTGTGACGGAGTGGCAAAGCCATTATCACGCAACCAGATATTGGGGAACATCGTACTGTGGATATTAGAAAACCCATGATCACCCAATACCAGAACAGCAGTGCTGTCCCTGATACCCGCTTTATCAATTGATTCAAGGATCGTCCGTACTGCACGGTCAGCAGATGCCACAGACAACCTCACTTTCTCCCCATCCCTGCCCTGCTCATGTTCGAAATGATCAGTATTGGCGAGGTGAATGGCAAGCAGGTTGGGTTTATTTTTACGGATAAGATAACCCGCAATGCGCGCCATATTTTCATCTGCGCTGAGATAATCTCCATTATAGTCGACCTCCTCCAGTTTACCTGTAGCATTTTGCTGCGCTTCTTCAAACAATCCCGGAGGATTGGCCTTTTCACTTACTTTACCGAGTAAAGTTTTTTTACCCGGCCAGTTCCACACTTCCGGAATATTCCAGGTGATAGGTGCACCTACCGTAACGGGCCAGTGAACAGAGGCAGTTGTCATACCCGCCTTACTTACGGCATCCCAGAGTGTTGGCACTTTGATTTCCGATTCATTCCAGTACCATCTTCCCGGAGTGTCCCATGGTTCAAAATACACATTGTAATAAATGCCATGATGAATGGGCAACGCACCGGTTATTACAGCAGTATGTGAGGGATAGGTCACACTTGGAAATACCCCCTGCACTCCCTGTGCACTTACTCCATTGGCCTTCATCTGCTGAAGGTTTACTGCATTCCAGGATGGATCCATGTAGAAGTCGGGACGGAAACCATCAATACTTATGATGATAACATGTTTGACCTGTTGGGAGAATGATACAGCGGCAGTCAGCAGCGCCGCTGCTACCAGTAATACTTTCTTAAACATTAATTCAACTAATTTCTATGAAATAAAACGTCCTTTCCGGACCAATACATTTTACTCTGCAAGTTTTGTTACAGCTGCATTCTTCTCCAGCATGTCAATGGTTGCGGTGGCCTGAACCAGTTCCACAATTACCTGCTTACGTGCAGTTGTCCACCTGCCAAGGGTAATATTGTATACTCCCCCCATCATGTTAAATAAACCAGCATCACTGGCGGCAGTCGGGTATTTCTCGTTTACCGGGTAAGGCATATTGGTTGTATTACCGGAAGACATGAAATGCAGGAAGGGCACTACTGTCGGTTTGTAAGTAACGGGATTAATATTTACGGAGTACATGGAGTACCAGTCGTTATTACAGATCCTGTAACCAAGGGTTGGTGTTTTGGTTACATCGTAGAGAGCGGCACCGCCACCGTTTGTTACGAATAACACGTCTTCAGGTATTGATTCTTCATTAACAGTTATTCCCCTGAATAACGCTAGACCCGTGCAATTACCGCTGTTTGCAAATGGTCCTGTATTGCTGAAATTGCTTGCACGGACAAGACCCCCATCCCCGGCATTGGTATTTCCGGTAGCAGATGCAAAATTTTTCCCGCACCAGTTTGTTTCAGCCGGGAAAAGATAGGTACCACCTGAGCCATTAATTTTCTTTCCCTGGAAACCGAAATAAAAGAATTTTCCTTTCTGCACACCGCCCGAATCGATACTCCACCTGATGGTACGTTGTCCGCCCGTTGCCCATCCCGCATCAAGCGGATTTGCAGAGCTGGCAGCTCCCGAGTTTACACTAAATACAATACTATAGGGGGTCACCGAAAAGTCGATGTCTTTTGTAGCGATCATCTGAACATATTCGTAACCTCCATCCCCACCTTTCGGGTCGCTCTGGAAGCCTGAAATAATAAGGTCCTGTGCAGAAGATCCCATGTTTACTATATCATCTGCTTCCCTTGTCCTTAACTGGACAGGTCCTTCGGTTGTACGGAAAGGAATTCCTACATAGGCTGCAAGCCCGTAGGGTGCATTATTTGCAAAACTTACTGAAGGCTCGATTTTCAGGACCAGGTCGCCAAATCCATCGTTGATTTTTTTAGAGCCACCGATCACATCACCCGCTTGCAGGGCCGGGTTAAAACTTGATTTATTAAACAGGCAAAGTGAACTTTCATAATCACCAGGAGTTGCATTTAACTGGGCCACTGTTATCGCATTGATAGAAACCTTGCCCTTACCCTTCCGCGTAATATTTGCTTCCGTGAGACCGGTAATAGTCAGAACGCCATCCTTGCGAGTAAGTGTACCACCGGAAAAATCAATCCATACAGAATCGCCTGTGTGATAATTAGCCGCAGCATCACCCAGGTCTACCGAAATACCCCTGAGCAGATTAAGCCTCCGGCTATCCTGCACAACCAGCAGGCCTTTGGGAAGATTGCCTTCGGTATGATCAGAAATTACTACCGCAGCAAGTGCTGAAGCACCGTATACATTTTCTTTTGAAAGTTGAACGTCCCTGTCTTTGTAAAGCGGACGAACATCCATGATAGAAATTATCGGGTTGGGTTCACCACCAAAATAATTTCCGTCTTTATCGCAACCACCCAGAACGGCAGTTATACCTGTGATTAATAAAAGTTTTACTAAAGATTTCATCTGAATATTTTTAATTAGGTTCAATTAAGGTCGTTGCCACCATACAAGGGTATTGATATCATCTGGCCCCTGTGCCGTTACTGCATTCCTGTAACTAACCGGATTTGCAGCCTGCACATACACGGGGTAAACCAGTCGCGCCGGCATTTTTCCACCGTTTGATAATCCCTGTCCTTTGGGCAAAACAGGATACCCGGTGCGCCTGTATTCAAACCATTGTTGCATATCTGTCATGAACAATGCATAATATTTCTGCAAATGGATCATCTGCATTTTATTATCCAGTGAAAGACTATCATCCCAGGTTTGGCCTCCCGCATCAAGGTTTGCCAGGTGGGTGGTAAATTCAGTTGCAGTAATGCTTTCCGGGAAGTTGGGTACCCAATAATTAATTGCCGATGCAATACCCTGGTAGTAATAAGTTTTTGCGTCGCCACCGATCCATCCTTTTACAGCGGCTTCGGCAAGTAAAAACTGTAATTCGGAAAACTGCATGATGATACCTGTATTCTGGTTTTGCTGTATCGACCATGTTCCGCCGGTAGTGGCATTATCATAGCTCTGGAAATAACAACCCTTTGTATCACCCTGGCCAGCCAGGTATCCGCTTGGTACACCAAACCAACCACCACCACTTGCCTGTGAAATACCAAAACGGCCGATGGAGCCTGATCCAAATGGTGCAGAAGTAACATAACGTGGATCGGACCAGGTAACCAGGTTATCAAGAAAGAAATTGCAAATCGCAGGTGCACGGAAATCCTGCGCCCGAACACCATTTACATACGGCGAAGTATAAGGGTCAGTGGTGCTGGTGCTCCCATTCCAGAGAATCCGTGCCCCATCTGCATTACTCGCAAAAACGGGGTATTGGGCCGGATCTCCTGTAATCTGTTTTATTTTATCAATTACCTGTTGCTGTATTTCTGCTTTACCTGATACGCGCATCAGCAGCCGCAGGTATAATGAATTGGCAAACTTCCTCCATTTGGTTACATCACCTTTATATACCGGATCGCTGGAAACCACAATGGACGCGCCGGAGGCAAGCAGGCTATTGGCCTGCTCCAACTGTTTAAACATATCGAGGTAGATGTCTTTCTGTCTGTCAAAAGCCGGGACAACATTACCCTGGTCACCTTCCAGTGCATGGAAATAAGGAATATCACCATAAATATCTGTAAGCATGGAGAACAACCAGACCTTTCCTATTTTACCAATACCCTGATAGGAATTATTGGCACTTTTCTCTGAACGTGCAAGGCTGTCTACCTGTTTGAAATTGGTTAACTGCACAAACCATGCATTCCATAAATAATCAGACATGGAATTCCTGAAAGCATACCTGAACACGGTATTGTCACCATCGCTTTGCGCAACAGTTACCTGCATCAGTTCATTATTGAAACTCCTGTTGCGGTTCATTCCAGGCCAGATGGAATTGACCAGTGCAGGAGCCAGCAATTTGTCGGAAGTAGTCTCGATAATATTGATAGGATCTACGTTGAGCTCGTCAAACCCTTTTTTGCATGAATAGAATACGGGCAGCGTTATCAATGCCACACATGCTATAATTAATTGCTTTCTCATTCGTACATTCTTTTTTATAGTGAATCAGAATTTTTTATACTGATTAAAACCCGATTGATAAATTGAAACCCATGGAACGGGTAGAAGGGAACTGACCGGTTTCAAAACCCCTTACGATATCCGAGCCGGCCAATGTGCCAAACTCAGGATCGAAGATTGGCCATGGTGTCCAGATGAAGAGGTCGCGTCCGTACACACCAACCAATGCTGATTTCAGGCCCATTTTTTTCAACAGTCGTGGTTTAAATGAATAGCTGAGTGAAGCTTCGCGGAATTTCAGGAAATCGGTACTGAACGTACTTCCTTCTGCATTGTAACTTCCCATACTATACTGGTAATACTGGTCAATATCGTAGGCCACTACATCATTCCTGCGGAAACTGCCATCAGGATTCTGCACAACACCGTTACCAATTATACCATTGTACCGGCCTGGTAAGGTTGAAGTAAGTTTACCCTGTTCTGCCATTTTGTAATGGGTAAGTGAATAGGCCACTGCACCAACCTGCGCATCGAACATCACCTTCAGGCTGAAATTCCTGTAGTTAAAATTATTGCCAAGACTGAATTTGAATTTGGGTGTGGTATTTCCCAGGAAAATAATATTGTCCGTAAGTTTCGGGAATCCGGTAACCGGATCAAAAATCACCTGGCCATCAGGACTGCGTTGGTAACCTATACCATATAAATCACCCATGCTTCCACCCTCCGTTGCCATAATCTGGCCACTTGCTATCTGACCTGCTCTCAGCAGGATTGAACTATCCGGCATGGAGACGATCCTGTTCCTGTTGTAAGAGAATGTTCCTAACAGGCTCCATTCAAAACCAGAGTGGGTCCTGACTGGTTTGGCATTAACTGAAACTTCGATACCATCATTCCTTATTTTTCCCGAATTGATAATCTCTGTAAGGTATCCCGAAGCTGCATCAACAGTCCGGGTCAGGATCTGGCTCTTTGTATTTCCAAAATAAACCGCTACATCTGCTCCTAACCGGCCATTAAAAAGTTGCACCTCGGTACCAAATTCATAGGTGGTGGTGAGAAGTGCCGTTAAATCAGGATTGGGCAAGGTGGTCGGGCTGGTAAGTGCACTGTCAGGATAAGTTCCCCCGGCCGCAGGCTGGTACGTGTAGGATGTCCTGTAAGGCGTGGTACCGCCACTTCCTACCTGCGCAAACGATGCCCTAACCTTGGCATAACTGATAGCTGCAGGCAGATTGGTGATTTCCGAAAGAATTAAACTGGTATTGATTGAAGGATAAGTGAACCCCACATTGTTATTTCTCTTTGGGTTGGCCAGTACGCTGTTCCAGTCCTGGCGACCGGTAATTTCCGTAAACAGGAAATTTTTATAGGCCAGGTTAATGATACCAAACAAACTGTTGATCTTGTAACGGCTTGTATCGGGTAAGTAAATAAGACCATACTCACTGTTCTCCAGTGTATAAATTCCAGGAAGGTGCAAACCATCATTCCTTACATCAGTTTTATCATACTTATTCGACAACTGGCTTCCGCCCACAGTTGCACTCAGTTTAATATCCCTGGTTAATTCCTTTGTATACCTGGCCATGAAGTCGAAGCTCTTTTCCTGGCTATAGATATTCTGTTTCCTCACAGAACCCCGTGGCAGTCGGGTACCTGCATCAAAAGGACGGTCCTGTTCACGTTTATCATTCATCCAGTCAAAATTGCCACGCAGCATAACACTCAGTTCACTGGTGACCTGGTAGTTTAATGTCATATTACCGGTCACAGTATTTCTCCTGGTTTTATTCAGGAATTCATTGGTAACTGCATATGGATTTTCCGGGTATGAAGAGAATGGGTAACGGATAAGTTTATAAAGACTGTCGTAAGTACTGCCGGGTCCACCCGCCCAGTAATTCCTGAGCCAGTTGTAATCCGCACTTGGCTGCCAGAAAATATACCAGTACATCAGCGACTGGTTTCCATAACCCGCTGCGGGCAGGTTATCGCTGTTCCTGAAACCATATGTTACCTTAGTAGAAAGTTTTATTTTTTTAGTGATATCGGTGTTGGTAGAAAGGCTTGCGCTTTTACGATCGAAACCTGTATTTGGCGCGATCCATTTATTGTTTTCGTTACCAAGGGTAATACGAACACCCGTGCTGCCACCAATTTTACCATCAATGCTCAGGTTGTTTTTAAGATCCGATCCACGGTCCCAGAAATCATTGATATTATCATACGCCTTCCATTCTGTACGTTGAAGACCCACCGCCTGGCGAACGGGATCGTACTGATAAAACATTTGTCCGTCAAAACGGGGTCCATATGCCGAGCTGGTTCCACTGGTGCTACCACCATCAGTTGATGTACCATAAGAATAATGCTGCATACCACCTGTACCCTGGCCGTATTCGTGCTGAAGGTCAGGGAACCTGTTTACCTCCTCTATATTTCCATTAACCGTATAACGAACATTGAAGTGTCCCTTCTTTTGCTGATGGGCCGATTTGGTAGTAATAAGAATCGCACCATTTGCCGCACGCTGGCCATATAATGCAGCAGCAGCAGGGCCTTTCAGGACCGATACGCTTTCTATATCCTGGGGATTTATATCATTCAACGAACTTCCATAATCTGCAGGGAGATTATCGGAGTTGGTAGCATACACATTATCGCTGGTGTTGGCCGAGCGTTTGCCGCTGCCATTATTAATCACCACTCCATCCAGGACAATCAGGGCTTCATTTTCACCGTTAAGGTTGTTCTCGCCACGGAGAATGATTTTACTTGATGCTGCAGGTCCCGAACCTGAACGGATCAGTTGCAGTCCGGCTACTTTTCCGGATAGTGCATCCATCCAGTTGGTGCTGACCGCGTCTGTCAGCTGCGAGCTGTCGACTCTTGTCAGGGCATATCCCAGTGTACGTTCTGATTTTTTAATACCCAATGCCGTTACCACTACATTTTCCAGCTCACGTTCATCAGGAACAAGGATGACAGAAATCTCAGTCTCTGACCCAACCACTACCTTTTTCTTCCCTAATCCGATTCCTGAAAAAATAATCGTTTGTCCGGCACTTGCCTGAACACTGAATTCTCCCTTTGCGTTTGTAACTGTCCCGCGCGATTCATTTTCAATCATAACGCTGATGCCGCTCAGCAGTTCCTTTGTCTGTCCGTTCCGCACAGTTCCGCTTATAGTCCGCTGCTGCGAAAAAAGGGGTAATGAAATAAATAATAAAAATAACCCCGAGAGAAAGAATTTCTTCCTGTGAAAAGCAGTCAGCCGCAATATTGGTTGCATTAAAAATTATTTTGAGCTGCAAAAGAAATGTATTGGACAAATCAAAACACCTCATAACAATTTGCTAATGATTCAATAATCTTAATTAAACAAAAATTTAATGTTGTAATTCCGGAAGAAATAGTTAGTGCAACCCTTAAACGACAGCAGAAAAAAGGACCGGTAAAAAAAGATATTTACATATATGGATCCGCCCTCCTGCGTAAACCCGCATCTGTGGTAGATTTCATTCACAAGTGAAGGCACCAGCCAACAAATTCCGACGGCTTTGTTTTGAACTACATCAGATTATATCTCCGGACTACAGTTTACCGCCTTAACTCAAACTACTTTTGTCTTAAGCCAAAAACTAATGATAACTACTAAATATTATATACTATAAACTCTTACTCCGTTGGCCCGGAGTTGCAACTTAAAATACCTGAATCAACCAGTTTATCCAGGTAACAAAAACAGGAGCCGGGCAGATCTGTCACAATTGAAAACGTCCCCTAATGCTTTTCTATCATAAAAAAAATTAACCCAAAATCCCAAATCGAAAAAAAATGAAACAAACTCATCAAATCCTTGCCTCTGTTATTTTAGCAGCAATGGTTGGCACGACTGTAAACGCACAAACAACTGCTTATGCGAGCACAACTGCTGTACTGGTCACTCCAATTTCAATTTCCAAAACAACAGATATGCACTTTGGTACTGTTGCAGCCAGTGGTACTGCAGGTACCGTAGTACTGGATTACTCAGACGGCCGCACTGTTACCGGTGGAGCCAGCCTGCCTGCCGGAAGTACAACGCAGACAACTGCAGTTTTTGAAGTAGAAGGTGAAGGTTCCAGCGGTTTTGCAATTACAATCCCCACCAGCCCGATCACACTCACTGGGTCTGTTACAGGTACAATGACAGTCGGTTCTTTCCTTTGTGATGCCGGCGCATCAACTACATTGTCCAGTGGAAGCAAAACATTAAAAGTGAAAGCCACTTTAAATGTACCTGCGAATGCAGCAGCCGGGACTTACAGTAACGCACTTGGCAACGCAAGCGCATTATTTGTAACGGTGAATTATAACTAACCAGAATCTTATCAGAAAACCGCCGCAAACATGCGGCGTTTTCTGATAATTAATCATGTTTCCAGCAGTAAAATCCAATGATCCTCCTCACCAACCCAAAAAAATATAATACAACCCGGATCTTTCTCCTTTTCTGGGGAATACTGATCTTCATGTCCGTTGACTCAAAAGGCCAGGGAAACCTCCTGTTGTACCCAAAAAGAATAGTTTTTGAAGGGACAAAAAAATCACAGGTACTGAATGTTGCCAATACCGGAAAAGATACCGTCCGTTATTTTATTTCTGTAATACAGCTTAAGATGAAGGATGATGGCGGTTTTGAAACCATTGTGGACTCCGATTCATCCCAGAAGTTTGCCGACAAAAATTTCCGGTTTTTTCCACGCATTGTGATTCTTGGCCCCAATGAATCGCAGACCGTAAAAATGCAGGTGATCAATATGAGCCAGCTTACACCCGGCGAATACCGTTCACATCTTTACTTCCGCGCCGAACCGGACAAAGCACCCCTGGGTGAAGAAATTACCCCCCTTGATACGGGATCTATCTCCGTCAAAATAGTAGCCGTTTTCGGGATCAGTATTCCCGTAATTATCCGCGTTGGTGAATCCACCACAGCCGTAACACTATCCGACGCGGTAATGGATTATCAAAAAGAATCAACAGCTTCCTTAAAACTCAATTTTAACCGGACAGGAAATATGTCGGTCTACGGGGATATCGCTGTTGATCATATTTCCTTACAGGGTAAGGTCACCCGCGTAGGTATTGCAAAGGGAATGGCCCTCTATGCACCCAACCCCGTGAGGCATTTTAATTTATCGCTTGATAAAAACTCCGGCATAAACTACCATAAAGGCAAATTACATATATCGTATACAACCCAACCAGATGCAAAATCGGAAAAGATTGCAGAAACGGACCTGGAATTGAATTAGCGTTGGCAGGTCAGCACCGCAGACGATCATCCGGAACAAGATCCATCTATGAAAAAATTTTTACCCATAAGCCTGCTGGTCGTTGTATTGGGACTGATATCGTTAAACGCGTCGGCCCAGGGCGACCCAACCGATACCATTCCCGGCGATCCCGGGGCTATTGCGGTTTACACCATCCAAAATCTCAGTTTTGGCGCATTCACTCCCGGTAGTTCTGGCGGAACGGTAATTATTTCAAATGCAGGCAACCGCTCGGTGACAGGAGATGTAATCCCCCTTAACCTTGGCCATACCTATTTCCATACAATCTTTGAGGTCGATGCCCCCGAAGGTTCCATTATTTCCATCATTAATGGATCCGATATAAATCTTGCGGGAAGTAACGGCGGCAGTCTTTCACTCAAAATTGGCAATTCCGACCCTCCATCTCCCTTTTTTATAACAGTCCCGCAGCCATCGCGCACCCAGATAAATATCGGAGGCACACTCACCGTGGGTAGTCAGGCGGTAAATCCACCGGGCACCTACACCGGAACATTTTATATAACGTTTAACCAGGAATAAAATACAGACCAGCACCAATACATTGAACAACCACAATAGAAATAAAATAATAAAACAAAAATCCCTGGCCTTCCTGGCCGGGTTTATCATTTTGTTTATTATCCTCTTTTCTGCGCTGGATGTTCATGGCCAGCTGGCGTTCAGACCACCTATTTCCCTGTTCAACCCCGAAGACAGCAGCCTTCACGATGATGAGGAGGATGTATATGATGAGGTATCCGTAACATTGAATGTACCAAGGATCGGAAGTATCGAAATACAGGCTGTGATAAACAGGCAGCAGTTATATTTACCCATAACCGACCTGTTTGATTTTTTGAAAATCCGGAATAATATTTCCCCCGATTTCGACCTGGTACAGGGCTTTTTTATCGATCCGAAAGACATATACACGATCGACAAAACCAATAACCGGATCCTTTACCAGTATAAGGTTCATACACTGAACCAACGCGACCTGGTCCGTACAGAATCCAACCTGTACCTGCGATCAGATTATTTCGGAAAAATATTCGGTCTCAATTTTATTTTCGACTTCCGCAGTCTTACCGTTACATTGAATACAAAGCTGGCACTACCCGCCATCCGCGAAATGCAGCAGGAGCTGGTTCGACGTAATATCAGTAAACTCCGGGGAGAAAGAAAGGCGGATACCACAATTGGCAGGACGTTTCCATTCCTCCATCTGGGCATGGTTGACTGGGCAATTGTTTCTTCACAGGAATCAAAAAGCTGGACCGATACAAGAGCAAGTCTTGGACTTGGCGGGAACCTTGCCGGGGGAGAACTTAATGTACTCCTGAACTATAACAGTGAAGAACGGATAAACCTGCGCCAGCAATTTTATCAGTGGAGATATGTTAACAACGACCTCACTCCAATACGCCAGGTAACCGCGGGAAAAATATATACCCAGTCCACCTCATCCATTTTCGCTCCCGTGGTAGGAGTCCAGATTACCAATACACCTACCTCCTACAGGAAATCATTTGGCACTTATACAATCAGTAATACCACAGAACCGGAATGGACCGTGGAATTATATATTAATAATGTGCTCGTTAATTTTACAAAAGCCGATGCCTCGGGTTTCTATACGTTTGAAGTGCCGATGGTATATGGCAATTCAATGGTAAAACTTCGCTTTTACGGACCCTGGGGTGAAGAACGCACCAGCGAGAAATATATCAGCGTGCCGTTTAATTTTGTTCCGTTACACCAATTTGAATATACTGTATCTGCAGGTGTTGTGGAGGACAATGAAAAATCCCGTTTTACACGTGCAAACTTCAACTATGGATTGGAAAGGCGCCTCACTGTAGGAGCCGGGGTTGAATATCTTTCTTCCGTTTCATCCGGAAATCCGATGCCCTTTGTACATGCCGCGCTGGTAATTGGTTCACGTATGATTGTTTCTTCTGAATATACCAATGGTGTTGGATCCAAAACAATTGTAAACTACCGATTGCCATCAAATCTGCAGTTCGATCTTATTTATAACAGGTATCAAAAAGGTCAAACCGCTGTCAGGGTAAATAACCTGGACGAAAAGAAACTGGTGATCTCCCTGCCATTGCGGGGTAAAAGGTTTACATCGTTTTCAAGGCTTAGCCTGAACCAGTTTACTCTGCCATATAATGATATAGATCCATTGAAGGCGACGATGAAATATACATCCGCTGAATATCTTCTATCAAGTGTTATAGCAGGCGTCAATTCCAATTTTACTACGTTCGCTGTTCTCAGCGACCGCAAAGATGCCCTGGTATACAGTAATCTTTCACTCACCCTGCGTCTGCCTGCTGGTTTAAGGGTAACGCCCCAGGCGCAATATGAATACAGGCAGAAAGCCTTCAGCAGGATAAAAACAGAAATTGAAAAAAATATTTTTAACAGGGGGTTCCTGAATTTGTCGTATGAAAAAAATTTCACGGGCGATAAAAACAGCCTGGTCACAGTGGGCCTTCGATATAACTTTTCATTTGCACAGACATTCTTTTCTGCAACCAAAATTGGAAAGTCGGTTATAGCAACGCAATCTGCCAGGGGAAGCCTGCAGATCGACAGCAGGACAAATTATCTTGGAACCCAGAACCAGAGCCAGATTGGCAGGGGAGGCATTGTTGTATTGCCCTTTCTCGATTTAAATGGTGATGGGAAAAAGAATGCCGGTGAACCAAAAGCATTCGGACTGAAATTACATATCAATGGTGGCCGGATGGAAAAAAACACGGGCGATACGGTTATCCGCATTTCAGGATTGGAAGCATACACAAGTTATTATCTTGAACTTGATAAAAACAGTTTTGACAATATCGCATGGCAGTTAAAAATGACTACCATTAAAGTAATTGTTGATCCCAATATCTTCAAGATTGTAGAGATCCCCGTAGCGGTGGTTGGTGAAGTTTCAGGTCTGGTATCATTCAAAGAAAATAAATTATCAAAGGGCCTGGCACGAATCATCGTAAATATCACAAACAGCAAAACCGGCCGCGTTGAAAAAATACTGACTGAGTCGGATGGTTATTTTAGTTTCACCGGACTTCCGCCCGGGGAATATATAGCCAGTGTTGATCCGGTACAACTGGCCAAACTCCATATGATTTCTTCTGGTCCACGACCCTTTAAAATAGCAAGGAATATTGACGGTGATATCGTCAGTGACCTGAACTTTGTTTTGAGTCCTGATACAGACAAACAACCCGACGCCCAAATACATTGACAAAATGTAATTGCCCCTTCAATTCCCATTTTCGCTGTTCTTACCGAAAACCTGCCTAAATTTAGGTAGCATCCAAAATTATCAGATCTGTAAATGAGCACCGACTCTACCATGGAACTGAACGCCAGTGCCTTCCTCGAAGGCGGCGGACTATCAGGCACCCTGATAAGGTCCATGGACTGGAAATCCCATCCACTTGGTGAACCGGCCTACTGGCCCGACACGCTGAAAATTATCCTCGGGACAATACTCGCCTCCCCCTTTGCAATGGCCATTGCCTGGGGACCCTCCCTAACCCATTTTTACAACGATGCGTTTATCCCCCTGATGGGTTGGTCCAAACACCCGGTATCAATGGGCAACAGCGTACAGAAGTCGTACCCTGAATCCTGGCACCTCCTCGGACCTCTATTCCAACGCGTAATGCAGGGTGAATCTATGAAGTTTGAAGACCTGCCCCTCCCAAGTGAACGCCATGGAGTGGTTGAAAAATGCTGGTTTAATTTTTCATACAGTCCAATCCGTAACCTGGAAGGAACCGTGGTCGGAATCCTGGTGGTTACCATCGAAACAACCCAGAAACTTCAATATGAACAACAGCTGAAAGACAGTACCGAAGTATTGCAGGTGGCAAACGGCGAACTGACCGCAACCGTTCACCAGCTGGATGAAAGCGAAAGGACCGTCCGTAACCTGATCCGCCAGGCACCCATCGCCATGTGCCTGATGCTGGGACCACAACATGTTGTTTCTGTAGCCAATTCCATGATGCTGGAACTATGGAGTAAAACGACAAAAGACGTAATGAACAAACCCATCTTCCTGGCAGTGCCGGACCTCAGCGGACAGGGCCTGGAAGAAGCCCTGCGTAGTGTTTATAAAAATGGCAACCAGTTCCGTGCCAATGAAAAGCCTATTGAATTCATACGAAACGGACAGAAAGAAATCGGTTATCACTCCTTTGTATTTGAACCGTATACTGCACCCGACCGGGAAATCATCGGTGTCATCGCCATCATTATAGACCTCACCGAACACGTTATCTCCCGCAGGAAGCTTGATAAAACATACCAGCAACTGCGAATGGCAGTAGGCACGGCCAACCTGGGGACATGGGTGGCCGACCTTGGCTCCGGCACCCTCACACTCTCCGAACGGGGTAGTGAAATCTTTGATCTGGCACCCGGACAGAAATACCTTTTTACCGATATGATGGCCATGGTATTACCAGAATACCATGAATCGTTAAAAGCCGCGGGTGCAATGGCTATTAAAACCAATAAACCATTTGAGACTGAAATGGAGATCCGGCCCGCCGAAAGCACTGAAAAAAAATGGATCCGCGCCACTGGCATGGTTACCCGTGATAAAACCGGCATCCCCGCCAAACTATCAGGCACATTGCTGGATATTACCGAACGTAAACTGGATGAACTCCGAAAAAATGATTTCATCGGAATGGTGAGTCATGAATTAAAGACACCACTTACTTCCATCTCGGCAGTAATCCAGATGGCACAGGTAAAACAGGACCAACCCGACAACGATTTTATCCCTTATGCTTTACAAAAAGCCCATATCCAGGTAAAACGTATGGAAAAATTAATTAACGGGTTCCTGAATATTTCCCGTCTTGAATCCGGAAAAGTTCACCTGGATAAAACCCGGTTCAACCTGGATGACCTGATCCGGGAAATAATCGATGAACTTAGTCTTACCACACGCGATCAGGAAGTCCGGCTGGCAACCTGCTCCGGACTTGAGATCCTGGCCGACCGCGAAAAAATCGGTTCGGTGATCAACAACCTGCTGAGTAATGCAATTAAATATTCCAACTCGAAATCGCCGATTGAACTAACCTGCCTTTCACACGACAGTAAAGCAATTATCGCCGTAAAGGATCAGGGTATTGGCATAAGCGCGGACGACCAGGCCCGGATTTTTGAACGATACTACCGGGTAAACAATGATAGCCGGAAGGTATCGGGCTTCGGGATCGGACTATACCTAAGCTCCGAGATCATTCTCCGGCATAATGGAATTATCGGTGTGGAAAGTGAACCAGGAAAGGGTTCTACTTTTTATTTTTCCCTGCCAATGGAATAAACAACGCGTTTATATGATCGCTTGTAATACATTTACACTGCCCTCTAATTTTAACCCTCAAAACAACAAAACAATGAAACGAAGAATTTTACTCTTTGTAGTAGCAACTATCACCCTTGCAACATCCCTCAGCCCCGTTTTCGCGGCTTCTTCCTTTTCAGTTCCTTCATCAACAACATCTGAACCCGACCCTGCTGTGGTAAAGGCAGCACAGGCAGAATTCATGGCACTTTCAAAAAAAGAAAAGAAGGCTAAGATTAAAGAGGTTAAAAAGGAATTGAAAAAATTTAATAAGGCAAAAAAATCAGGCGCTGACCCAAGCACTGACACCGTTTTGCTTGTTATCCTCGCGATCCTGCTTCCACCACTGGCAGTATACCTGCATCAGGGAGAGATCAACACTAAATTCTGGATCAGCCTGGTACTGACCTTGCTGTTTTGGTTGCCCGGTGTTATCTATGCACTGATCACAGTTTTATCTTAATATATCCAACCCGCTATAGGAATGCCTTCCCAACGGAGGGCATTTCTTTTTTACAGATGCCAGTATCATGCTGTTTAACGAAATGGCGTATAAATTATCAATGATTAAACATTCGTCTCCTTCCTGCCCTTGTGTTCACACATCAAGTGGAGAAATATGCCCTGACCTGTTACGTGTAGCTTTAAAATTCATTGGCCTGATTTTTTTAGGATAATTACCAAACCTGAATTATGGACAGTATTAATAAACAGCAGAAGGAAGATAATTATAAAGACCTGCATGGTAACGAAGCAGCCAGGAAAATAAAGGAACTGACGGAAAAAGCAGGTAACTGTTTTTTCTGTACCAACACCCAGGCAACCGAATCATTTGCAACGCGGCCAATGTCGGTGCGCCAGATAAACGACGACGGAATATTCTGGTTCCTGAGTTCTGTCGACAGTAATAAAAATGCAGAGATAAAATCCAATAACAAAGTACGTTTGCTGCTACAGGGTTCTACCTACTCCGACTTTCTCAGTATTGAGGGCACGGCAACAATTTCCCAGGACAAGGAAATGATAAAGGAATTATGGGAACCAATCCTGAAGACCTGGTTTACAGACGGAATCGATGATCCGCGTATTACGGTGATCAGGGTCACTCCGGATGATGGATATTACTGGGATAATAAACATGGACAACTCATTGCTTTCGCCAAACAAATGGCCGGTGCCATCATGGGGAAAACAACGGACGACTCAATTGAAGGAAAGTTGAAACTATAAACCACCGGCGACTACAAATCTGAATATTCCGTGGGATATAACATGAAGATGTCAATCCTTGAAACGTTATGCTGGTAGCGGGCTTCAGCTGAAAGTTTTTTCCATTCGCTGTCTTTACCAAATGCATCCCAATGTTTATCGCGTTCCGCCTGGTTTTCAAAACTGGTCATGTACATCATGTTGGGCATATGACTGCCAGCGATAACCTTTCCGTAAAATATGGCATTGAATCCAAGGCGATGGAATAGTGCGACTTCCCCGCCGTTGGTAAACATATCTATTTTATTGTCGAGTATTTTTCCTGAAGGACCTTCATAACTACGTAACTCATAAACCCTGTTTTTCTTCCCTGTGGTAAACATTGGAACGTTGAGCTCCGTACCCGCAAAAGCACTTAGCAATATTGTTTCTTCCCGCTCGTAGGAAAGATCATCATAAGCGGCATCAATAAAATTTTTTCCATTGGAGATATAAACCTGGTCTTTATTTAATTTTTCTTCCAGGCTGGCAATACTTTCGAAAGATTTAAAGGGGATCAGTACGTATACCAGAATGGTTGTGTCTTTTTCAGCCGGTCTGTTTTTAAACACACCAACCGCATTTTTTCCCGCACGATGCAAGGCCGGCAGATAGGCATCTTTCAGGAAACTATCCAGCCGCTGTTCCTGCCGGGCGTTTTTAAGATGATACACACGGAGTGAATAGAACTCCTTTTCCCGGGCCGAAGCCAGGATAGCAAGGAAAATAAAAACAACGGAAACAAGCAGCTTTTTGAAAGTCATCTGGCAGGTTTAAAAAAACGAATAAACCAAAAATAGGGTTTATTCCTTTTTAAAACTACGGCCGGACCGGGAGGTTTACGGGCGTTAATAAATGATAAAGCCTGCCCGGAACCTGGCAGGCTTTAATTCATACAGCTATTATTTCCGGATGACCAGTTTGGATTTCTCTCTCCTGACCTTTGGCAGATTTACCAGCCAGTCATTCTCCGGATCACGATAACCCAGCGGAAGGATCGTTACACTCCGGAGGCCTTGTTTGTCCAATCCAAGTAATTTGTCCAGTTCAGGTCCTGTAAAGCCTTCCATTGGAGTTGCATCCACCCCTTGTTCAGCCGCTGCCGCGATGGCAATCCCGAAAGCAATATAGGCCTGGCGGGCAGCCCAGTTAAAGTTCTCTTCAGCACTCCGGGTCATCAGGCTATCCATTACACCCTTGTAATAACCAAACGACTCCAGTGGCTGGTTACGAACAGTAGCATGGTCCTGGAGAAAATCGTGTGAACGCTCCGCTGTGATATTATCCCAGGCAGCAAAAACCAATAAATGGGAACAGTCAATAACCTGTTGCTGGTTCATCGCTACCGGAAGAATCTGTTTCCTTAATTCCGGATCGCTGACAACCACCACTGAATAAGGCTGCACCCCCATGGACGAAGGAGAAAGGCGCATGGCATCAAGAATCCGTTCAATCTTTTCCGGCGGAACAGCCGTCCCGTTCATCTTTTTTACGGCATACCTCCATTCCAATGCGCTGATAAGAATACTCATGGTAATTAAATAATTTTATTAGTGTTCAGACATTAAATTGTCCACTATCAAACCATCCCCAGCTGTGTTTTGTTCGGCGACCCTTTTGCATAATTGCTGATCTCTACGCGGAAATAACCGGGAGATTTTGGTGCTTTTTTTAAATTACTTTAATCAAAGATTTGACTTTCAATGAATTAAATAGGTGAAATTTGAGGCGTATGTGTAATCTTTTCTTCCTCCGGTACTATACGAAAGGATATTGGTTTATCCATTCTTCCATACTCCCTGTTTTAAATACAGAGTACCTAAATTGCATCAAATGCCTGTCATGAATTATCGTCCATTACTCTTTTCATTTGTATTCTTTTCAAGTATCCACCTGGCTGCGCAGGAAAAACCAAAAATTGCCTTAAATCATATAGCGGTGTACGTAACCGACCTGCGGAAGTCGGCCAGTTTTTACCAGGACATCGTTGGACTGGATACGATTTCCGAACCATTTCACGATGGCAGGCATACCTGGTTCAGTATCGGGCCAAAATCCCATCTGCATCTTATCAGCGGCGCAGAAAAAACAAGCGAACACGATAAAAACGGGCATCTCTGTTTTACAGTAGCGTCGGTAGAGGATTATGTTAAAAAATTAAATACTGCAAAAGTTCCTTTTGAAGACTGGGCCGGCCAGCGATCGGCCGTTACCCTCCGGGTTGATGGAGTAAGGCAGATTTATTTCCAGGACCCCGACGGATACTGGCTGGAAATAAATGATGCCAGGCAATAATGAATCCCGGGGCGCCGGGATAACCCGCAGACAGCGGAAAACACTTACATTTGCGGTCGGTCACAACCGACCTAAATCAAATAGTAATGAAGTTTTATAACGTACTCATCAAGTACCGCCTCTGGATCGGGATCGTATTGATCGCACTGGGTATCTATGTCAATTTTGCAGCAGGTTTCTGGCCTGCATTTCCAATGTACCTGGTGGGACTGATCCTCGTTCTGGGTCATTTTTTCTTCGGTCCGCTCCGGCTGATCCAGGAGTACATGGAGAACGGTGATATGGACGGCGCGGAAAAAGTGCTTAATTCCATCCAGTTCCCCAACCTGCTGTACAAACCGATCCGCTCGGTATACTTTACCCTGAAGGGTAATATCGCCATGATGAAACAGGATTTTGACGGCGCCGAAAAAATGATGAAAAAAGGCCTTGAACTGGGCATGCCGATGAAAGAAGCAGAAGGAGCCAGCCTTTTACAAATGGGTATGCTTTCCATGCAGAAGAACGATATCCGCCAGGCCGAAAGTTATATCCGCCAGGCACTTCGCAAAGGACTGCCAGATAAGGAAAATGAAGCCGCTGCTTTTCTGCAGATGTGCAGCATCATGATGAACAAACGCGAATTCCGCGCATCTAAAGATTTTTTCCGGAAGGCAAAGGCATTGAAGCCGACTACCCCGCAGATTGTTGACCAGATCAAACAGATTGAGAAATATATTTCAAGGATGCCGGGATAAAGGTCCTGTGCATTGATCGAATCAATAGCAGGTAAACCTGCAGATACGAAAAGGCCTCCGTGATGGAGGCCTTTTCGTATCTGCAAAAATCCCGGCTGCCTGGGGCAGCCGGGATATATTATAAACCTGTCACTCTATTTTGGACTATTCCAACATCAATCTTAGTTCAGCTTTTCAGACAGGACTATTTCAACATCTATCTTAGTTCAGCTTTTCAATATGGCCTTCCAGTTTCTTATCCTTTTTGAAGTATTCAATGATCAGGACCTTTCCCTGTGCCGCCTGCATAACCCTTGATGAGCTTGCTTTTGACTTGGTAGTGATCATATCCTGGGTAATCTTACCATCATTATAACTGATAGCATTGAAGGTGCGACCCTTGTAATCTTTTTCTTTATCCTTGATATAATCAGTATAACATACAGAAAACGCTGTACGGTCATTATTAACCTGGGTGTAGGCGTAGTCGAATCCGCCAAAGTTATACTTGATGGCCTTCGCCAGTAAGGGTCCGCTTGCCAGTCCCATACCCTGCGGCAGCTCGATCGGATTATCATTCTTTGGATAAACCTTAGCGCCTTTAACATTGAAATCCTTGTCAAACTGGATCAGTATAAGGTCGGTGATCCTGATCTTGATTGCCGCAACACCACCTGCACCCAGCGCTTGCGCTGCAATACCCAATCCGCTTGCCACTTTCCTGTATCCTTCACCGATAGCATATACGTCGCCGCTGGCAACCTGCACCATCTGGTGTACATACATGTATCCGAAGTCAGCTATCCGTCCCTTTGAACTAACATCAAGGAACTTACCCAGGTCGAGGTCCCAGCTATTGAATTTTTCGCTTACGGTCTTACCCTTTTCATCCAGCTGTATAAAAGAGAAACCGAGTGATTTATCTTTTAAAATATTTGCGTTCAACTCAAAAAATTCACCGAAAATGTAACTCTTGCCATTGACAACATTCATACTTCCAGGATAAAAACGGTATTTATTATTTTCCGTCGGGTTCTCGAACAGGACCTTACCCGTTTCCTTATTAAGTCCAAGAATATAGGAATCCGGTTTCTGGTCCATCGTACCGCTGAACTTTAATACCTCCAGGAATACAACACCATTATTGGTACCAAGATAATCACCCAAAAACCGCTTACCACCGGAAGTCGGGATATATGTCCACTGTTTCTTTTTAGTGGTAGAGAAAAAATCTATCTGGAAAGTATAATCCTTATCCTCGCGGCTGGGCATATTGGAAATAAAGCCCTCACCATCGATGGGATAAAGTCCTTTATAGGTTTGCTCTTCATCAGCAAAATATGTAGCCTCCAGCAACTTGATTTCTTTCTTTGAAAGTTCCCTGTTATACGTGAATTTTTTCTTGCCATCTGCACCATAGGTCTGGTACTCGAATGTGCGTTCCTTTTCGTTATAAAACAGGAAGATCAGGTCAGTACCATTAAAGGCAGATTCGAGCACCGAAACATCTCTCGAATCCTGGAACTTGATTTCCTTTAAGGTTATCAGGTTCTGGTCAGTGATCTTGAGCGTATACTCATTGGTGCGTTTGTCAATTTTGTCGCTGACGTAAAAAAAGTAATACCCCTTTACTTCAGATCCTTCACGGATCACATCGGCATTCCGGAGATTGGCGCTCCGTACATTTTCTAGCGAGATTGATTGAGCGAAAAGTCCCGGCGACAGCACCATAAGCAGGAACAGGATAATGGACGTTTTTTTCATTTGATGTTTTTGAAGTTTATTTTGGTTGTTTTTGATATAAAGGATCATTCCTTATTTCTTCTGTTTTCAATGGCTGTAACAAGGAGATCCTGATATCCGGGATACCCCTTCATTACCGGATCGTATTGCCTGATAAAATAATAGGCAAGATCACCGAGTTCTGACAGCCTGATTTTTACCAGCATTTTCAACAACCGGTTGTATTCCGGTGAATAGGTCCGCTTTTCCGGATCAATTGTATAACCCATTTTATGATCGCGCTGTAACATGTAAAGATCATTCAGCGCCCTGCCGATATTGTACACAGCCACCGGATTATCCGGGTGCCTGTTCAGGTATTCAATAGCGAAATACAGGTTCCTGCTCAGGTTCTCATCACGGTAACATTGTTCCATGATCTCCAGGGCGAAGTCCTTCCTGATTGAATTGAAATAGACTGAATCGACCAGGAAGTTTTTTCCCTGACCGCTGATTTTTGTAATAGAATCAGCCAGCCACTCCATTCTTTTGGAACATTCCGGATGGGTTTTTAATGAATCTTTTTCTTCCTTTGTCAGCGTGGATTCCGACTTATTTATTCCCGAAAAAATGGATGACTCTTCCTTCACCCATTTGTTATTGAATGGATAACTCGTAAAATTAAATACACGTTCCAGGTACAACGGCGCCGTAAGAAGGCTATCGTCGATCCGATCGAGTTTAATAAGACAGGTATTTATCGCATCAGCGCTGTATCCCGTATTCTTCAAAAAATGAAAGGCAAAACGGTCGGCCTCTGCCTCATTTTCCCGGCTATGCCGGCGACTATCAAACGAAATACTGTTGAACAGTTTATTGTATTGTTCATTCACCCTGTATTGTTCCTTTGACAAACGTTTCACTTCTTTTTTAAACTCCTCACTGTTCTGCTGCGTAACCACCTTGCGAATGCTGTTTTGCGTGTGCTCCAGGTAATAATGTGCCAGCTCGTGACAGATTACAAAAACAATCTCTGCTTCGTTATCCATACCGGTAACCAGTCCCGCGTTAATTACAATGGACCCATCACCCATACTCACCGCATTGGGCCACCAGTCGCGCGAGAAAACAATCCTGGCATCATTGCCCTGCAATTCCGGATTTACATCAATGATCTTTTTAACGATTGACTGCAGGTAATTATTCGTCGTTGTGGAAGTAATGGGCCGGCTAGATGACCAGAGTTTCCCTATCTCCGTAAACTGCAATTCATAAATCTCTTTATAATCTTTTGCATATTCCTTTCCAACCGAGCGTAACAACTGTTCCTTCTTCTTCATGGAGATGTCGAAGTATTGTTTTTTCAGGATTGAATCGTCTTTCAGGAGCTCATAGGAGGTGGCATCCTGGGCAGTGGCACTGACAATAATGGACAGTACAATCGATAAAACGAAGAAACGAATGATCATGGGTGGTTTAAACAAGGTGGTGAAATTGGTGGCGGACACCCCAATGTTTCGGGACGAAAAATAGATTATTCCTTTCAATTCTGCAAACTGGCTGCGTCAGATTTTACTATCTTTCAGAACTTAATAAACGTTATGAAAAAGATCCTGCTTGCCACTGGTATTCTCTTTATAAACCTGTCTGTTTTCGGGCAGGACCAGAAATCAACCCGCCTCCATACCTCCCTGATACCTGCCCCCGCCTCGTTGTCTGTCGCCGCAGAAGCGGGTTACACCATCCCACCCCGTTCAGTGATCCGGACTGCCGGTGGCGGGGAAGCCCTGGAAATTGCAAGGATATTTTCCTCCGCATTGAACCGGTTACCATCTTATAAAACAACAGTGGCCACAGGCCCCGCCAGCACAGGCATCCGTTTTAAAGTTGACCCGGCTATAAAAGGAAACAAAGAATCTTACCAGCTCTCTGTATCCAATAAAGGTATTTCAGTGGTGGCAAAAGATCCGGCCGGACTCTTCTACGCCATGCAAACATTGCTTCAGTTGTTACCGCCCGATATTGAATCCGCAAAACCCGGTGTAACAAACTGGACCATTCCCTATGCCACCATCAACGATGAGCCCCGTTTTGCCTGGCGGGGATTAATGCTGGATGTATCCCGGCATTTTTTTACAGTAGATGAGGTTAAGAAGTTTATCGACCAGATGGCAAAATATAAATTCAATGTACTGCACTGGCACCTGGCCGATGACCAGGGCTGGCGTATCCAGATCAACAGCCTGCCACGCCTTACGGAAGTGGGCGCATGGCGACCGGAAAAGACCGGCACCTTTGGTGATATGTCCATCCCCTCACCCGATGAACCCCGCACCTATGGCGGCTTCTATACACATGACCAGGTTCGTGAACTGGTAAAATATGCAGCAGCGAGGTATATCACCATCGTACCGGAAATAGATGTGCCTGGCCATAGTATGGCAGCCATTGCCGCTTATCCGGAACTATCCTGTACACCTGGCACCCATCCGGTAAACTCAGGGGAAAAATTAATGGAGTGGCCTGCATCCGGACATTTTTACGGGCTGGAGGATAACTCGCTCTGCCCCGCCAAAGAAGAAGTGTATCAATTCCTCGATAAAGTGTTTACTGAACTGGCTACCCTGTTCCCATCCGAATATATCCATATGGGCGGTGACGAAACAGCGCGCAACTTCTGGGAAAAATCGCCTGCTATTAAAGAACTGATGTTACGTGAAAACCTGAAAGATCTCGATGCAGTCCAGAATTATTTTGTAAAACGCGTTGCGCGCATAATCGAAAGCAAGGGAAAAAAAATGATCGGCTGGGATGAAATCATGGTAGGAGGCACACCATCCGGTTCCGCCGTAATGAGCTGGCATGGCCTGAAAGAAGGAGCCGAAGCGGCAAAGCAGGGCCATTATGTGGTGATGACCCCAATGAGTCATGTTTACCTGGACTATATGCAATCCGACCGCTCTATGGAACCACCGGTATATGCTTCGCTCCGGCTTAAAACTGTTTATGGATTCGAACCCATGCCTGAGGGAGTGGACCCGAAGTTTATACTGGGCGGACAGGGTAATCTCTGGACCGAACAGGTTTATAATTTCCGTCAGGTGGAATATATGGTCTGGCCCCGCGCTTTTGCACTGGCAGAAGTTCTCTGGTCGCCCGCCAAACCGCGCGACTGGAATAATTTTGTGTCCCGGGTGGAAAAACAATTTGTCCGGTTCGATTCTGCAAAAGTCAAATATGGTCCCGGTATGTATGATCCGGATGTCAGGGTGACCGGCGACAATAACGGGTTATTTGTTGAATTTTCTACCGAGGTCGAAGGACTGAACATACATTACAGCTTTGATAATTCCTACCCTGATGGATTTTATCCGGTTTATACCGGAAAGCTGGAAGTGCCTAAAGACGCGTCTTTGATGCGGGTAATCACATATCGCAATGGCAAACCCCTGGGCAGGATGATGAGTATCCCGGTGGCTGATCTCAGGAAAAGATTGTAACAAAATAAACAGTACAATTGGAAACTGGTGGAAAAAGATGATACTGCAATACAGTTTCGGAAGTGTGAAATAATCGGGTGCCGGGTAAGTAAAACAATCAAATGCCCGGCCCTATAACCCACTCGGGCGTACTTAACCGTGAGCCGCCAGGGGTGAACATTATTTAGGTTACCTTGTTTTTAATAACAGCAAAAAAGTCAAAAGTAAAATCTGATGTCACTTAACAGGGAACGACTGGAAAATAAATTTTTCGAAGAATACGAAAAGCTGAATGAACAGCAACGTAAAGCGGTGGACCAGATCGAGGGACCTGTTATGGTAATTGCAGGACCGGGCACCGGTAAAACCCAGATCCTCGCCAGCCGCATTGGAAAAATCCTGCTCGATACAGATGCATCACCGGATAATATACTTTGTCTTACCTACACCGATGCAGGCGCACTGGCCATGCGGAAAAGATTACTCCAGTTTATCGGACCCGAAGCTTACAAGGTCAATATCCACACCTTTCATGCTTTTTGTCATGATGTAATCCAGGATAATCTTTCATTGTTTGAAAAATCATCACTTGATGCCATCTCCGAACTGGAAAGGATCCAGCTATTTAAAAAACTGATCGATACATTACCCAAGAATAATCCGCTTAAACGTTACCGGGGCGATGTTTACTACGAAGTCAAAAACCTTATTTCCCTTTTCAGTGCCATGAAACGGGAAGGCTGGTCGCCCGAATTTATCAGCCAGCGCATCGACACTTACCTTGCCGATCTTCCATTACGCGACGAATACATTTACAAACGCAAACAGAAACAATACAATGCCGGCGACCTTAAACAGGAAAAGTTTGAGGAAGAAAAAGAAAAGATGGAAAAACTGCGGGCAGCTGTCGGCGAGTTCGACCGCTTCCAGGCAATGATGCGTGAAGCCGGCCGCTACGATTTCGACGATATGATCAACTGGGTCATCCGCGCATTCGACGAAAACCCAAACCTCCTTCTATCCTACCAGGAACGGTTTACCTATATCCTGGTAGATGAATACCAGGATACCAGTGGCACACAAAACAGGCTGGTAGCGCTTCTTATCAATTACTGGGAAAATCCCAATGTGTTTGTGGTGGGTGACGACGACCAGTCGGTCTACCGTTTCCAGGGTGCCAATGTGGAGAACATGCTCGACTTCCAGAACTCTTATAAAGACAGCCTGATGACGGTGGTGTTAACCAATAACTACCGGTCAACCCAACCCATCCTCGATATCTCCAGGACCCTGATCAACCGTAATGAAGAACGGCTGATTAAAAAAATCGGCGGTTTAAGTAAGGACCTGTTATCCTCCAATAGCAAGATCAGTCATCTTAGTCACCTCCCGGTTATCCGCCAGTACGAAACACAAAGACATGAAATGATCGGCATTACCCGCGAAGTGCAGACACTGCTCGGAATGGGTATTGCTCCCGGTCGGATCAGCGTTATCTATAAGGAAAATAAATACGGTGAAACATTATCCCTGTATTTCAAACTGCTTCAGATTCCGGTGTACAGCAAACGAAACCTGAATATCCTTGAAGTACCACTCGCAAAAAATATTCTCCAGATCCTCCGTTACCTCGCTGCCGAACATGATATTCCATATGGGGGTGATGAAATGTTATTTGAACTTCTTCATTTCAGCTGGTTCGGGATTCCACCTGTAGAGATCGCCAAACTTTCCATAGAAGTGGCGGAACGCCAGTTCAGCGCACACAAAACTTCCATCCGCCGGCTTCTTACCGAAAAAGCTTCGGCACCAAAACGTGATCTGTTTGATACCGGTCTCCCCGATTCCCTCCGTAACGCATCTTCAGTTTTAGAAAGCCTGATCGCCGATGTTCCGAATTCCACCCTGCAGGTGTTATTCGAAAAGGTAATCCGAAAAACGGGGATACTTAAACAGGTGATGGATAGTCCCAACCGGCATGATGAACTCCAGATCCTCACCGGACTCTTCGATTTTATAAAAGAAGAAACCCAACGTGAAAAATTATTAAACCTGGAAAAACTGATGTCACTTGTTGCCCTTATGGAAAAAGAAGGCATCGTGCTTCCATTGGTACAGGTCAGCGGTACGGAAAAAGGTATCAACCTGCTTACCGCACATGGTTCAAAAGGATTGGAATTTGAATATGTATTTTTCGCAGGCTGCAACGCCAGTTCATGGGAAAAAAAGCGCAAACCCTCCGGTGGTTATACATTACCCGATACCATTTTTTCATCACAGCCCCAGTCGCGCGATGAAGAAGAACTCCGTCGTCTTTTCTATGTGGCCCTCACAAGAGCCGAACAACATCTTTTTATCTCCTTTGCCGCATATAAACCAGACGGTAAACAACTGGAACCCTCCATGTTTATCGCCGAAATCCAGGATGAACATCCTTCCCTGAAACCGGTCCAGGTGGAGATCACCCGCGATGAACTTGATTTTTTCAGCATACTCGAATTCAGGGAAGAATCACCGGAGATCGCACAGCTGGAAGAAGATATTATCACCCGTATGCTCGACAAGTTCGTAATGAACGTTACCGCCCTCAACAACTATCTTAACTGCCCGCTCGAATTCTATTTTAAAAACCTGATCCGCATTCCCTCACCAAAAAATGAGGCAACAGAATTCGGTTCGGCGGTGCATTATGCATTGGAAAAACTTTTTACCCGAATGCTGGAGGGAACGGTTGCGAATAAGGACAACAAACTGTTTCCATCCAGGGAAGAATTCATTGCGGACTTCGACTGGTATATTCACAAACACCGGGAAAGTTTTACGAAGGAACAGTTTGACCGCAGGATCGAATACGGCCATACCGTTCTCGAAAATTATTATACCAAATACATTCACCAGTTCAACAAAATCGTGGTGATTGAAAAACGCATCAGTAATATTATAATTAAGGGCGTACCTATAAAAGGGAAGCTCGATAAACTGGAGTTTAACGGTAAGGAAGTAACCGTGGTGGATTATAAAACTGGTGATCCCTCCAAGGCCCTTGCCAAACTGAAACCACCTTCCGACAAATTACCCAATGGCGGCGATTACTGGCGGCAGGCGGTATTTTACAAGATCCTGGTGGATAATTATGGTGCGCGCGACTGGACCGCTGTTGCCGCGGAGTTCGACTTTATTGAACCTGATAATAAAAAAGAATACCGGAAAGAAAAGGTCAATGTAGGAGCAAACGATATCACTACAGTTACCGAACAGATCGTCTCTACCTGGAACAGGATCCAGGACCGCGATTTTTATACCGGCTGCGGAAAGGAAGACTGTCACTGGTGCAATTTTGTAAAGGATAATAAACTGGCAGTAGCCCTTCATGAGATCGAAGAAGAACCGGAGGAACAGGTGTGAGGCTATTCCCTCCCTGCCAATTCAAGATTTATCGGATTATTGGCAATAGTTTGCCTGTAATCGGCTTAAGTTTGCGGCCACTTATGAGTATGAGATCCCTGTTTACCTTACTCGCTTTCATGGTGCTGGCCGGCTTAGTCGTACTGGCAGCCCCCGGATGCGCTACAATTGTTCCACCACAGGGTGGCCCCATCGATTCATTACCTCCGGTGCTGACAAAGGCACACCCGTTGAACAGGACCCTTGATTTTGAAGGGAACAGGATCGTGCTCACTTTTGATGAGTACGTGGATGTAGACAATCCCCAGCAAAACGTAATTGTATCCCCGCTACCAGTGAGAAGTCCGAACATCTCACGTAAATTAAATACTGTTAACATCAAGCTAAGGGACAGCCTTGAAGCCAATACCACTTATAGCATCAACTTCGGCAATTCCATTGCTGATGTAAATGAAAAAAATATCTTCCGTCAGTTCACCTATATTTTCTCTACCGGTAACCATATCGATTCATTCCAGGTAACCGGAAATATCAAACTGGCAGAAACAGGCGGCATCGACTCCACACTTACTGTATTGCTGTACCGGGATGGTTATGACTCCGCGGTTATCAAAACCGAACCACGTTACATCACAAAGACCGATGGAACCGGCAACTTCATATTCAGGAACCTGCCTGCAGACACCTTCTATGTATATGCATTGAAATCGCCCGGCGGTACATATGAGTATCGCGATAAATCTGCCCTGTTTGCCTTTGCAGATTCCGCCGTAATCACCGGACCGCAACCAAAAACCGTATCCCTTAATGCCTATGATATTAAAAAACAGGTAGCCGCTGTAACCCCCGCCCCTGCTGAGAACCGCAGAAGGGCAACGGAAAAGAGATTGAAATTCCAGACTTCGTTGAAAGATAACCAGGACCTGCTCGAGAAATTTTCATTCACATTTGAAGTGCCATTAAAGACTTTCGACTCTACTAAAATCCATTTTACAAGGGATAGCAGTTTTACACCTGTTACCAATTACCGGTTAATTCCGGATTCCCTCAATAAAACATATACACTTCAGTATACCTGGCTGCCCAATACTTTTTACAGTTTCCTGCTGGAAAAGGATTTTGCAACTGATACACTAGGACAGCAACTCTTGCTGGCCGATACCATCAGTTTTAAAACAAAGGCACTGGAAGATTATGGCAAACTGAACCTCAAGTTTAAAAACCTTGACCTGACCAAAAACCCTGTTTTGCAATTTATCCAGAACGATGCGGTTGTCAGTTCCTTTCCCCTCACCTCGAATGTCCTGACTAAGGACCTGTTCCTTCCGGGTGACTATACCCTTCGGTTACTGGACGACCGCAATGGCAATGGCGTATGGGATCCGGGTCAGTTCCCGGTGAGGGTCCAACCCGAACTCGTGCGACCGCTTGACCGCAAGCTCAATATCAAACCCGGAAGTAGTATCCCGATTGAAATTGACCTTTCAGCAAATCCGGTCAGGACCAGGACCGCAGCTCCCGCCGGTACCCAGCCGCGGCCGAACAGGCGTTAACCACGTTTTCCAATCAACTATCTTTGTGACATGCAATTTTCCTCTGCCCTGCTTGAGAATGCGGTCAATGAATTTTCGAAACTTCCGGGGATCGGGAAAAAGACGGCACTCCGACTGGTCCTGCATCTCCTGAAACAGGATGCGGGTCAGGTGTCACATTTCAGTGAAGTCATTTCCCGGATGCGAAGTGAAATCCGTTTCTGCCAGCGCTGCTACAATGTGGCCGACGGTCCTGTCTGTTCTATCTGTTCAAACAGTTCGCGAAAACAGGAGACCATCTGTGTGGTTGAATCAATCCGCGATGTGATTGCCATTGAAAGTACCCAGCAGTTCAGCGGAGTGTATCATGTACTTGGCGGGGTTATTTCCCCACTCGACGGTGTAGGTCCTGAACAACTACATATCGAATCGCTGGTCAACCGCATTAATGAAGAAAAAACCGATGAACTAATCTTCGCCCTGAATCCAACCATCCAGGGTGATACCACCATTTATTATATCCAGAAACGTTTACATACGGCAAATCCTGGTCGCGAACCACTTAAGGTAACCACTATCGCCCGGGGAATTGCCTTCGGAGGTGAGCTCGAATACGCAGATGAAATGACCCTTGCCCGCAGCCTGCAGAACAGGTTGCCGGTAGACAGGTACGTTAATAATTAGACTGGTCGCGGCAGCCTGCAGAACTGGTTGCCGGTTGACAGGTACCTTAATAATCAGGCCGGTCGCCCCTCACAGCCTCATCTGTCAGGGCTTTGTAATTACCCATAAGAGTCTTAGCTTTGCCGGTCACAGGCGGATTTGTTTATTGTTCGGCCTGCATCCTTGGTCCGGCCAGGGAAAAATTGAACTAATAAACGTCAAAAAACTTCCCCACAGGTTTTTTCCAACGTTTATAGATCGACGATCCCGGCATGGTGAGTTTAACTACACACATGTTGATTAGCATGCAGCATGGTGAGTTTAACAGCCCATAGTTTGTGTGTACCTGCGGTTTCCTGAATATACCTGCAGTTTGTATGCCCGGCCCAGGAGTAGCTGTTTCCGCCCGTGTGACGGAAAAGATAAATTGGAAAAAATGAGTACCATCTACCAGGAACTGGAAAAACGGATCCTCGTCATCGACGGGGCAATGGGAACAATGATCCAGCGTTACAAACTGTCGGAAGAAGATTACCGGGGCGAACGTTTTAAAGACTGGCCCTCCGATGTTAAGGGTAATAATGATTTGCTCAACCTCACCCAACCCGCAATCATTACCGAAATCCACAAACAATATCTCGATGCGGGTGCTGATATCATTGAAACAAATACATTCAGCAGCACCACGATTGCCATGGCCGACTATGATATGCAGTCACTCGCTTACGAACTTAATGTAGCTGCAGCAAAATGCGCCAGGGAGGCTATCCGCCAGTCGGGCAAACAAGCCTGGGTTGCCGGTGCCATCGGACCATTGAATAAAACATTGTCCCTTTCCCCCGATGTCAATAATCCCGGATACCGGGCCGTCACATTTGATGAAGTGGTAGAGGCGTATTACGAACAGGTAAAAGGTCTGATTGATGGCGGGGTCGACATCCTCCTTATCGAAACCATATTTGACACCCTTAATGCAAAGGGTGCCATTTTTGCAATCAAGAAATACTTCCGCGATACAAATACTGAAACGCTTCCCATCATGATCAGTGGTACTATTACTGATGCATCGGGACGAACACTGAGCGGCCAGACACTTGAAGCATTTTATACTTCCATCATGCACGCTCGTCCGCTGAGCGTTGGGCTAAATTGCGCGCTGGGCGCGAAAGAAATGCGTCCACATATTGCCGAGCTCTCACAGCTGGCCGGCTGTTATATTTCTGCCTACCCCAATGCAGGTTTGCCAAATGCAATGGGAGAATATGATGAAAACCCCGAAGAGACCGGTCATTTCCTTGAAGACTGGGCCCGCGAAGGATATGTAAATATTGTAGGCGGTTGTTGTGGCACTACCCCGGACCATATAAAACATATCGCTGATAATGTGCGGCCCCTTGCACCACGTAAAGTACCCGTTGTTGATAAAGAACTAGCCTAGAATTATGAGCGAGACCATACATATCAAACCCTTCCTGCGACTTTCCGGTCTTGAACCACTTGTGGTGCGTCCGGAAACCAATTTTGTCAATATCGGTGAACGGACAAACGTTACCGGCTCCAAAAAATTTGCGCGTCTTATCCGTGAAAACAAATTGGAGGAAGCACTGAGTGTTGCCCGCCAGCAGGTGGAAAGCGGTGCCCAGGTGATTGATGTCAACATGGACGATGCCCTGCTTGATGGAGTGGTGGCCATGCGCGACTTTATCAATCTCGTGCAGAGTGAACCCGATATTGCCCGGATCCCGCTGATGATCGACAGTTCAAAATTTGAAATCATCGAAGCCGGACTTAAATGTGTACAGGGAAAATGTATCGTTAACTCCATCTCCATGAAGGAGGGCGAAAAAAAGTTTATTGAACAGGCACAGATCTGCCAGGCTTATGGCGCATCCGTAATCGTTATGGCGTTTGATGAGAAGGGCCAGGCCGATACAGAAGACCGCAAAGTGGAAATCTGTCATCGCGCCTATAAAATATTGACCGAACAGGTTGGCTTTGATCCGCAGGATATCATTTTCGACCCCAATATTTTCGCTGTTGCCACCGGACTGGAAGAACATAATAATTACGGTAACGATTTTATCAATGCCACCAGGCGTATCAAGGAACTGATGCCCCTGACAGGTATCAGCGGTGGGGTCAGTAACCTTTCTTTCTCCTTCCGGGGAAATGAAACCGTTCGCGAAGCAATGCATTCGGTGTTTTTATTGTATGCTATCAAGGCGGGTATGAATATGGGAATCGTTAATGCCGGAGCATTGGTTGTGTATGATGAGATCGAACCCAAATTGCGGCAGCTTTGTGAGGATGTGATCCTCAACCGCAACAACGATAATAATGAAGCTACAGAAGCCCTGATCCTGTTTGCCGAAACGGTAAAGGCAAAGGGTAAGGTTGAAGTAAAAGATGAAGCCTGGCGCAGTCATGCCGTGGAAGAAAGGCTGAAGCACTCACTGGTTAACGGGATCACTGATTTTATAGATATAGATACGGAAGAAGCCAGGCTCAAATATCCCCGGCCGCTTGAAGTCATCGAAGGCCCGCTGATGGCGGGTATGAGCGTGGTAGGTGATCTCTTTGGTGCCGGTAAAATGTTTTTACCGCAGGTGGTGAAGTCGGCCCGGGTAATGAAAAAATCCGTGGCATGGCTCACTCCCTTTATTGAAGAAGAAAAACGCAACAACCCATTATCACTTACCGGTAACGTGAAGAAGATCCTTCTTGCTACTGTAAAAGGCGATGTGCATGATATTGGAAAAAACATCGTGGGCGTGGTACTTGGATGTAATGGGTACGATATTGTGGATATGGGTGTGATGGTCCCCACGGATAAAATTCTTGATACAGCAGAAAAAGAAAACGCAGATATTATCGGACTCAGCGGTCTTATCACCCCATCACTTGATGAGATGGTGAATGTAGCACATGAGATGAAAAGACGTGGCATGAAGCAGCCCCTGCTCATTGGCGGGGCAACTACATCCCGGATGCATACTGCTGTCAAAATTGCGCCACAGTATGGTAATGGGGTGGTGCATGTACTTGATGCAAGCCGCAGTGTGACCGTTGCCGGATCATTGCTGAACGACCAGAAGACTGCCTTCCTGGAAAAGATCGACGTGGAATACACAAAACTCAAATACGATTTTGATAATAAAAAGGTGGTCAAGGCCTACCTGCCATTCGAAGACGCACAGGCCAATCACGTGAAGATCGGTTGGGAAGCCTACCAGGCAACCACACCCTCGTTTACATCTACCAGGGTATTTAAGGATTATGATCTCAACGAGCTTCGTCAATATATTGACTGGAAACCGTTTTTCATTTCATGGGAACTGCATGGCAATTTCCCTGCGATTCTTACTGATGAAAAAGTGGGAGTGGAGGCAACCAAACTTTATAATGATGCCAATGCGCTGGTGGACCAGATCGTCAATGAAAAATGGTTGTCTGCACAGGGTGTTGTTGGTTTCTGGCCGGCCGCCAAAGTTGCGGGTGATACGATAGAGGTAAATGCCGGATCAAAGAAAATTCATCTGGAATCACTTCGCCAGCAAATACAGAAAGCCCCCGGTCAACCCAACCTTAGCCTGTCCGATTTTATCAAACCGGCTGAATTACTGAAGGAAAACGAAACAGATTATATCGGTGCGTTCTCGGTAACCATTCATGGTATTGAGCCGCATATTAAAAAGTTTGAAGCCGCACATGATGATTATAACAAGATCATGTTGCAGGCGCTGGCTGATCGTTTTGCAGAAGCTTTTGCGGAATGCCTGCATAGCCGCACCCGTAAAGAGTTCTGGGGTTATGTGAAAGAGGAGGCCCTGAGTAATGAGGAATTAATTAAGGAACAGTACGTGGGTATCAGGCCAGCTCCGGGTTATCCTGCCTGTCCCGACCATACCGAAAAATATAAACTGTTTGATCTTCTTGGTGGCGAAGAAGCTACCGGTATCCATCTTACAGAATCACTTGCCATGTATCCGGCATCTTCTGTCTGTGGCTGGTATTTCAGTCATCCGCAAAGCCAGTATTTTGGAGTAGGGAAAATACAGCCGGATCAGTTTGAAGATTACCTAAAACGAAAAAACTGGGACCGCAATGATATGGAAAGGTGGTTGCGCCCTGTTATGGAGTAATGTGGTTTTCGAAGATTCACGATCGTATGCAAAGATTACAGGACTCCCAGGTCAGTAAGTTCCTTACGAAGATTCTCCGGGCTGGTGAAATGGATCGACTCAATACCGAGTTCCCGCGCTGCTTTCACGTTGCGGAGGTTGTCATCTATGAAGAGGGCTTCTTCCGGTTTTACCTGGTACCGGTCGAGCAGGCGATGGTAAAATTCGGGGAATGGTTTACGCGTTTTTTCTTCACCACTCACCACACGGCCATCAAACCATGCGAGGAAATCATACCTCACCAGGGCAATATCAAATAGTCCGGCCTGCCAGTTGGTAAGTGCATAGGTTGAATATTTTTTACTGTCGCGCAGTTCGCGGAAGATCTGAACGGTGCCGGGTATGGGTGCTTTAAGCATTTCGGTCCACCTTCCGTAAAAATCACGGATCGGTTGTTCCCAGTCGGGATGTTCCCTGATCAGGTCCCATGTTGCAGTCACAATTGAACGGCCTGCATCCTGTTCTTCGTTCCAGTCGCTGGTACAGATTGTTTCAAAAAATACCTTTCTTTTTTCCTCGCTTTCGAAGTAATTGTCGTCAAAAACATAATGCGGGTTCCAGTCGATCAGTACGCCGCCGAGGTCAAAAATAATTGCCTTAAACTTTGACATTATTATATCGTAATTTAAAATAGATCATGATGAGTGACATCACCAGCACGGCAGTATTGGTAAGGATGATCACCGTATTCTCCAACAAAACGCCGTAAACAATCCACATGATTTCGTTAACAGCGGCAATTACAAACATCAGCAGGGAAATATCCTTGGCAGAGCGGTCCCTTGCTGTTTTGATAACCTGTGGAAGGAAGGTCAGCGCCGTTAATGCGCCTGCAGCGTACCCCAGTATTTCTACACCGCTCATGTTTGGAATTTTTGTACCGCAAACCTACTGTAAAATATCTATTGATGCATTGCGGAAAAAAGCCCGGAGGAAATGCAAGCCTGTGCGGTATTATCAGTCCCGGGGGATGTAGATTTATTCATGGTATTCCGTTTATTAGTGAAAAGATTTATTGAGCAGCACTAGTGTTTTCCGGAAAAGAAGATTCATAAAACAGCACTAACGTTTTTCCAGGAATGGAAACGCAAGCCTGCGCGGCCGGATTTTGTAATTGGTGGTGATGTATTGATGGATATGGGACATTGCTTCATTGACATCATCGGTGACCAGCACAAGGTTCAGGTCCTCACGGGAAATGGTTCCTGCCTCCACCATCTCTTCGATGGTATGCATCAGTCCGGCGTAGTATTCTTTTCCAAACAGTACAATGGGGAACTGGGTAATGGTCTTTGTCTGTACCAGCGTAAGTGTTTCAAAAAATTCATCCATGGTGCCAAATCCACCCGGCATGATAACAAACGCATAGGAATATTTGATGAGCAGGACCTTGCGCACAAAAAAATGTTCAAACGTTACCGACTTGTTCAGGTATGGATTCGCTTGCTGTTCGAACGGTAAACGAATATTACAACCAACCGACATTCCCTTGTTTTCAAAAGCACCGCGGTTGGCGGCCTCCATTATACCTGGTCCGCCCCCGGTCATGGTTACCAGACCCATTTTCGCAATTTCCTTACCGAATTCCCGGGCTTTCTGGTAGTAAATATGATCTTCCTTAAAACGTGCTGACCCGAAAACGGTAATACAGGGCCCAATGAAATGCAGGTGCCTGAATCCCTTTATAAACTGGCAGAACACCCGCCACGCAAAATTTAACTCGTAGCCCCGGCTCTTGGGACCATCAAGATATACATGTTCTTTTGAAGGGATCAATACCTTTCCTTCCGATTTTGCTGTTGCTTCTTGCTTCATAAAATGTAAATTGCCTGCCAGTAACGGTATGCAAGTTACTGCCATCCCGTTAATACGGAAACGATGGCTTAATGTTTAACCATTTCAATCAATCCATGCGAATCATTTCTTACAATGTCAATGGAATCAGGGCCGCCATCGGCAAGGGCCTGATAGAGTGGATGAAGACAGATCCCGCTGATATTATCTGCCTCCAGGAAACAAAGGCTATGAGGGACAATGTTGACCACCAGTTATTCAATGACCTGGGTTACCACGATTATTGGTTCAGTGCCCAGAAAAAAGGATATAGTGGTGTAGCCGTTTTTACAAAAATCAAACCCGACCATGTGGAATATGGCACCGGTCATAAGGTCAGCGATGATGAGGGACGTGTGATCCAGCTTGACTTTGGCGATATCCGCCTGATCAATGCTTATTTCCCTTCCGGCACAACCGGCGATGAACGGCAGACTTTCAAATACGTTTGGCTGGATGAGTTTTATGTATACCTGAACCAACTCAAAAAGAAGTTTCCCAAATTAATAGTATGCGGCGATTATAATATTGCGCATAACGAAATTGATATTCACGACCCGAAAGGCAATAAAAAATCATCCGGTTTCCTGCCCGAAGAGCGGGAATGGATGACAAAACTTTTTGACAGCGGATGGATCGATACCTTCCGGACCTTTCATTCCGAGCCACACCGCTATAGCTGGTGGAGTCAACGTTTCCCCTCGGTAAGGCTGAATAATAAAGGCTGGCGGATCGATTATATCAATGTTACTACCGCCTTGAAAACACAACTGACAGGTGCAGAGATTTACCCGGATATAAAACATTCAGATCACTGTCCTGTTTATCTTGAATTAAATACATGACCAGCGTATGAAACTACCATATATTGAGGTGGAACAGGATAACGAAGATCCGGCCCTGATCTACAATGTGACCACCAAGGTCGACGGCGCCGCAGGCGAGGAGTGGCTGGCCTGGATGAAAGAGGAATATATTCCGGAAATGCTGGGCACCGGATGCTTCCACGATGCGGTTATCCTGCAGCTGACCGAGGTTGACGATTCTGAAGGTCCCACCTTTGCTGTACAGTATTCCTCTGCGGGAAGGAGCCAGTATAATCGCTTCATTCAGTTGTTTGCCGACGACATGAGAAGGAAAGCCGAAGCCAGGTGGGGAGCACAAATCATCTCTTTTGGGAGCGTTTTGCGTGTTGTGAATTGAATGTGCAAAACATTAATTAATAGTTTTTTTATCCGGATATAGTATTATATTCTCCTCAAATGCCCTCCCCGTCTACGTTTCAGACAATCTTCTGAAACGCAGTGTGGCAGGGGCTTTCAGGCCATACGTAATATGATTTAGTAAAACTACCATTCCGCAAAAACCGTTAAAAACCTTGCCGGTAGCGGATTCGCGCAGGTTGCTTTAACAAAAGAAAAATGAAAATAATTTCTCATTGCAGAGGAAAAGCTTATAAATTTGTCGGCGTTACTAAATCATTTTAAAAATAAGACTATGAACAAAGCTGAATTGATCGCAAAACTGGCGGATGACGCTGGTATCACAAAAACTCAGGCTAACGAAGCGCTTGATTCTTTTATTGAAGCAGTTACCAAAACACTGAAAAGTGGTGGTAAGGTTACCCTGGTTGGGTTTGGTACTTTCTCTGTGTCTAAAAGAGCTGCCCGCAACGGTCGCAACCCTCAGACCGGTGCAGTTATTAAGATCAAGGCACGCAAAGTTGCTAAATTCAAGGCTGGTAAAGAGCTTTCTGCAAAATTGTAACAGCGCCCCAATTTATTAAAAGCTCCCGTGCTTACAGAGTGCAGGAGCTTTTTTAATGGCAAACATGTACCTTTACGGAATTGAAAATTAAAAACGATCATTATGGGAAGAGGTGATAAAAAGACAGCAAAAGGAAAGAGATTTAAAGGTTCCTTTGGTAAAAGCCGCCCGGCTAACCCGTTGACTGCTGTTAAGAAAGCAGCATTGGCAGCTAAGAAAAAGGCCTAAGAACAGTGTAAGAGGTTATGTCAGGTTTGGTATGACCTCTTATTATTTTAATACCTGCTCTTTCAATCAGGGCGCAAGACGCGCCGTTACCCAGTTTCCATCTTCCTGCATCGAATACTGGATCCTGTCGTGCAGCCTGGATGGTCTTCCCTGCCAGAATTCAACAACCACCGGTACCACCCGGTATCCGCCCCAGTAATCCGGTTTTAAAATTTCCCGGTCTGCATTAGCCTGTTCAAACCTGTTATAGGCTGATTCAAGCCATTCACGGCTTTCAATTATCCGGCTTTGGGGAGAAACTGCGGCACCTGCCTGGCTGCCTCTTGGTCTTGAATGGAAATATTCTTCGCTGTCTTCCGGTGATGTTCGTTGTACAATACCCGTAATCCGGACCTGGCGTTCAAGTTCCTTCCAGAAAAAAACCAGACAGGCCTTCGGGTTCTCTTCCAGTTGTATTCCCTTATAACTTTCGTAATTGGTGTAGAACACAAAACCATCAGCACTGAATCCTTTTAGTAATACAATCCTTGCAGCAGGAACACCATCGTTCGACGCGGTGGCTAGGGTCATTGCATTTACTTCCGGAACCTCTGAGTCAACTGCTTCTTTCCACCATTTTGCAAACTGGCTGACGGGATCGGGAGTGATGTCAGCCTCCGATAAAGAACGGCTGGCATAGGTTTGGCGGATTCCCGCTATATCGTGTAACATGTTTCAGGATTTAAATCAACACCGGTTCATTTCCACCTGCAAGTTAAATGAAACCCGTGTAACCATTCCTTCAACAACGCCGTATTTAACGGCCTGCTCGTTGGGCCAGCTGGTCACGTTCTTCAGAAACCACGTTCAGCGCGCTTTCCAGCTCGCCAATTTTACGGAGTTGGGTCTCCAGTTTTTTATTGGCATCGGATACCACCTGCAGGTCATTGTTCAGTTCTTCCAGATAGGCCACCCTTTTTTGTAGTTGCTGACGCTGGAAATTTGCTTCACGTAATTTCTGGTCCGTCTCATTTAATTGTTCCTGCAGTTGCTGGTTATTACTAACCATCAGGTTATTTTTCTTCCGCAAATTTTCCAGTTCTCCTACAGTATTCATATGTTCTTCGCGGAGGTCATCAAACTCCATGTTCATCTGTTTGGATGAACTAAGTTGTTGTTCGAGTTTGCTGATCTTTCCCTGCAGTGCCTGGAAATCATGGTACGCATTATCCAGCATTGAAGTCATTTCAACTGTAAGTTTTTCTTTCTGCCTGATGCTGGTGATCTCTTTTTCCTTTTCGGTGAGCACTTCCCGCATCTGTCCCACCTCGGCCTCCAGCACTTCCTTATCATGCAGGATCTCCCGTTCCTTCTCCTCTTTTTCCTTGATCACATCAATATTACCCAGCAGTGCATTGATCTTCTGGTTGTGTTCCATCAGGCTTTTCTGCGCAATACGCAATTGCTCCAGGTAATCTGTTTTATCATTTCTTATAACTGAAGGTTGCTGCTGCTGTGATAATTCCAGTTCCTCTTTCAAACGGAGGTTTTCATTACGCAGGTGGTCAATCATATGAAGATCGGCCTGGTTGGCCTGGCCGTTTTGTTGCAGGTGCTGCAGTTCAAGCTTCAGTTGTTTGTAATTGTTTCTTACCTCTGAGGCTTCATTGGTATAGATCTCTGTATTCTCCTGCGCTTCCTTTAACTGCTCGCGGATGGTATTGATTTCTTTATCCTTCTTTTCAATATCGTTGAAGTAACGGACTTTCCATTCATCGCGTTGTTTATTACGCAGTTTGAGATCCCTGGCCTGTGCATTGAGGTTCCGGCGGCTTGCAATAAAAAAATGGAAAGTGACGCCGAGTATTATAGCTCCAAAAAGAAGCAGTACGATCTCCAGGATCGATAGAGTCAGGGTTTCGGTCATAACAGTTAATTAAAGTCTCGATTTTAGTGGCGGAACGGTCGGGGCTTTTCAGGGGGGATCGGAAAGATACCGCAATATAATTGCTTATATTTAAAAGTAAAAGCACCCGAGCCATGAAAAAGCAGATTACTCCTGTTTTTACAGCAATTGCCTTGTGTTGTAGCGTGTTAGGGTTTTCGCAAACCAATGGCTGGTACAAACAATTCACCGGAAAGACCGGCTCCGCCCCTGTTTCACTGCACCTGCAGTTATCCGGCAGCAATTACAGCGGGTACTATTATTCTGATAAAGACCAGTTACCGGTCTACCTGACCGGTACATCTGCGGGTGAAAAGAATGGGGTCAGGACTATCAGCTTAGGCGGTATCTATCCGCCTTCGCCCGACCAGGAACAGGCCCTGGATCTCCGGATAGGCAACAATGCCATCACCGGCACCTGGAAAAAATCCAAAGGCGCTCCGGGCCTTGTTGTAAGCCTTACGCAGGTAACTGATGCCGCCAGTAGTTTTGTGATCGTCAGGTCCGACAGTACCGTTAAACTCCGTCGTTCGCTGCAGGAATCACCAGAGGCCGTGTTTGATATAAGTTCGGTCTGGCCGGGAGATGACAACCCCAACAAGGAGTTCCTGTGCACCCTTATCCGGCAACAGTTTGACAGCGTTAATACCAACAAGGACCTGTCGGTACTTTTTACCGGTTCACGTAATGCATTTATAAAAAATTATCTGGACGATTACCGGAATACACCCGACAGCGAGATCGTACAATCAGGATTTGCCTATGGCCTGACCGAAACATCCACCCTTCAGATAATGTATCAGTCGGACAGGCTCCTCTCCCTGGCCCACTTCGTATACAGCTATACAGGAGGCGCCCATGGTAATTACGGCACCCTTTACGTGGTTGCCGACCTGAAGAACAAAAAAACAGTGAAACTCTCCGATGTGCTGACTCCGGCCGGCATCTGCAAACTTGATAAACTGCTGGAGGATCAGTTCAGGAAGGACAGGAAACTGGGTGCCAGGGCATCATTGACCGGGGCCGGTTTATTTGAAAATTTTATCAAACACAATGAAAACTTCTACCTGACTGGTACGGGCATTGGCTTTGGATTTACGCCATATGAGATTGCAGCCTACGCTTTCGGGGAAATAAATATCTTCCTTCCGTTCAGTTCAATCACGATGTATCTACAGCCCGGATATAAACACTGAGAATAGCCCGATGACCGGTGTTAACCCGTAACCAGGGTACCCACCTTCTCGCCCGTCACCACGCGGCGGAGATTGCCCTCGCCATTCATGTTGAATACAATGATGGGCAGGTTGTTTTCCATACAAAGGGTAAAGGCTGTCATGTCCATAACCCGCAGGTTCTGCGAAAGGCATTCCTGGAAAGTGAGTGTGCTGTATTTTGTTGCAGTCGGATCTTTTTCTGGATCGGCAGTGTAGATACCGTCAACACGTGTGCCCTTGAGGATCACATCTGCGCTGATTTCGATTGCCCGAAGTGAGCCTGCTGTGTCAGTAGTAAAATAAGGATTACCCGTACCCGCACCAAAGATGACCACACGGCCCTTCTCAACGTGACGGATCGCCCTGCGGCGGATATAGGGTTCAGCTATCTGTTCCATCTTGATAGCGCTCTGAAGGCGGGTATAAACGCCGATGCGCTCCAGGCCGGCCTGCAAAGCCATACCGTTGATTACGGTAGCAAGCATTCCCATGTAATCGCCATGTGCCCGCTCAATGCCGGTTTCCGCTTCATTCATACCGCGATAAATATTACCGCCACCGATAACAATGGCAACCTGTACACCCAGATCGGTGATAGATTTGATATCCATGGCGTACTGGGCAATAACGGAAGTGTCAAAACCAAAACTTTTATCACCCATCAGGGCCTCACCGGACAATTTCAGCAGAATACGTTTGTATTTGGGCAGCATGAAGTATTTTTTTTGCGCTGCAAAGATAGGGAATCAACCCGCGGTAAAAAGATGAATTATACCCACAATCAGTGTGAGGGTTGCTGATGGGTATCAGGGACGATACTTCAATCAGCATGAATATTTGCTGATGAGTACCAGGCCGACGGTTTCAATCAGCTCGAAAGGTTGATGATGAGTATCTGACTTCGTACTACTCCTCATAAATATTTTCTATATGTTATGGTAGCTAATGGTATATATATGTTTGATCCTTCACAGCAGGGCAAAAAAAATCCCGCATCAGGCGGGATTCTTTTTAATATAATTGAAGGTTATTAACCTACAGCTACACGTTTGAATTCTGTTACGGTGATATTACCTGATTCTTTCAGATAGTCAGCAACAGTTTTAGCCGGATCTTTTACAAAGGCCTGTGCAGTGAGTGTTTGTTCCTTAAAGAACGCACCCAGTTTGCCTTCGGCGATTTTAGAGATCATGTCTTCAGGTTTGCCTGCCATTTTGGGATCTTCCTTCATTACGTCTACGATGATGGCCTTTTCACGGGCAACAACATCAGCAGGAACGCTGGAAGCATCAACCGCAACCGGGTTGAGGGCCGCAATCTGCATGGCAATATCCTTACCTACTTCTGCAGAATCAGCACTTAATCCAACAAGAACACCGATACGGTTGGCACCGTGAATATAGGAAGCCACATACGGTGCGCTAACTGTTTCAAAACGGGTGATACCGATCTTCTCACCAATTGCGGCAAGTTTGTCGTTGATAAGGTCTGATACTTTAGAACCGTTAATCACGGCATTGTTCAGGGCTTCGATAGTGGTGATCTTTTCAGCGATCGCAACATCCGCGATACTCTGGACCAGTGATATGAAATCAGCATTGTTTGAAACGAAGTCAGTTTCGCAGCTCACGCAAACAATCACACCTGATTTTTTATCAGTTGTTGTTTTTGCAATAACCACTCCTTCCTTTGCTTCACGGTCGCTTCTCTTTGCCGCTACTTTCTGGCCATGCTTACGCAACCAGTCGATAGCCGCTTCGAAATCACCATTAGTTTCTGTGAGAGCCTTGCGGCAATCCAGCATACCCGCACCAGTAGCCTGGCGGAGTTTATTAATATCCTGTGCACTGATAGTTACGGTGCTCATATTCCAAGATTTTGAAATTAAAAATTAAGACCTGCAGTTACTTAACAGCCATCAGGCCGGTGGTTTTACAACCCCGTGTCCCGCAAGCCGGTTAAGAAATAATTATCTCCTGCCGCCGCCGCCACCGCCGCGATTGGCTCCACCACCGGGACCACCAGCCGAGCGCCGACGAGGACCACCAGGACCACCTGCGCCTGGACCACCAGGACCGCCGGGACCGCGTCCACGACCACCACGTCCGCCTTCAGCCTGCGCTTCAGCTTCGAGACGTGCTGCTCTCTTTGAGTTATCATCATCAGCAGTTTCATCTGTATCTTCTTCTTTCGCTGCTTGTCTTTCTGCCAGACCTTCAGCAATTGCTGCAGTCAGGTAGTTAACAATGATGGCGATTGATTTGGTAGCGTCGTCATTTGCAGGGATTGCAAAATCAACCTTGTTCGGATCGCTGTTGGTATCAACCACACCGAAAGTAGAAATGCCCAGGCGTTTTGCTTCAGCCAGTGCAATATGCTCGTGACCGATATCCACCAGGAATAAAGCAGCAGGTACACGACCCAATTGGGCGATACCACCAAGTACTTTATCCATCTTGTCGCGGTCGCGGCTCAATGTCAGACGTTCTTTTTTGGTAATGCTGTCGAATGATCCGTCACCCAGCATTTTTTCAATGCTCTGCATCTTCTTCACGCTCTTACGAACGGTGTTGAAGTTGGTAAGCATTCCACCTAACCAACGCTCGGTAACATATGGCATGTTAACGCGTTTGGCAGATTCGTTAACGATATCCTTAGCCTGCTTCTTGGTACCAACGAAAAGGATCTTCTTTCCGCTGCGTGCGATCTGCTTCATAGCAGCCGCAGTTTCCTGCAGACATTCCACAGTCTTGTTGAGATCGATGATGTGGATACCTTTCTTCTCAGCAAAGATGTAAGGCAACATCTTGGGATTCCACTTCTTCTTCAGGTGACCGAAGTGAACACCTGCTTCCAGAAGCTGCTGTTGTAAGGATGTATTATTTTCCATTTATACGATTTATTAAGAGTGATCCCGGGATGTACCCGAAATGATATTTTGAAAATTTGAAACAGTATCCAATTAACGTTTGCTGAACTGGAAGCTGCGACGTGCTTTCTTGTGACCGAATTTCTTACGTTCAACAGAACGTGGATCCCTTTTCAATAAGCCGGCTGCCTTGAGGGCTGGGCGGTATTCAGGATTCAGTTCAACCAGTACACGGGAGATACCCAGCATGGCTGCTTCAGCCTGGCCTTTAACCCCACCACCGGTTGCGTTGATCTTCACATTGTATTTACCGGTTGCTTCAACAGTTTTGAACGGACGTTCAACCTGGTTCTGCAGATAAACCAATGAAAAGTATTTTCTGTAGTCCTTGTCGTTCACTGTGATGGTTCCGTCTCCTTTGGAAACGAAAACGCGTGTCACGGCTTCTTTACGACGACCAACACCGTTTGTTTGCTTTTCCATTTATACTAATTTGAAATTTTTGAGTTTAAACACCGGGCGCACCCGTTGTTAGTTACCGTTAATTAGAATTTCAGTTCCTTAGGTTGCTGGGCAGTATGAGGATGCGCGGCACCTGCGTAAACGAATAATTTTTTGTACATCTTGCGACCCAGCCTGTTCTTTGGCAACATCCCCTTTACTGCTCTTTCGATCAGTACTTCGGGACGGCGTTTCTGGAGATTGCTGGCTGTTTCTTCCTTACGTCCACCAGGATAACCGGTGAAGTGATCATAGATCTTCTGTTCAATCTTGTTGCCGGTCAGCACCACCTTTTCTGCATTGATAACAATGATGTAGTCGCCTGTGTCAACGTGAGGAGTATAGTATGCCTTGTTCTTACCGCGAAGGATCGCAGCAATACGGGCACACATACGTCCAACGGTTTGATTAGTACCATCAACAACATACCAGGTACGTTGTACGGTAGCCTCGTTCGCATGTTTCGTAGTGAAATGTAATTTGCTCATTTTGTTTTTTTTGTCGCCACCGCTATCCCGGTGACTGTTTTTAAATGGGCTGCAAAGATAAGGAGAGTAAGCCGTCTAAACGCAATTTTTGGGGTCCTAATTTTTAGGGGAGGCTTGTAATCTGTTGATTTACAATAAATATTTTGACCAGAATATTTAATAGGTTTGAATCACCCCGCTTAGAGGACAACAATTGGGCTTGAAAACCGTACACGGAAATGGTTACTGTATTTGAAACCCCTCACCGCCCATACTCCTCCATCAGTTTCAACAAAACTCCATTTGTCCAGCCAAAGCCATCCTGGCCCTCATATTCGCCACCACCCGCATCCAGCGATGCATCCACCACATTGTATTTTTCCATCAGTTTTCCTGTCCGTTCAAAGACCTCTGTATTCAGCCTGATCCAGCGTCCGGCAATGGTGGAAGCCAACTCGCTGAATCCATAATTATTCAATCCGCGGATAGCGATCCAGTGTAACGGCGCCCAGCCATTGGGTGCGTCCCACTGCTGGCCGGATTCATATAATGTAGTGCGCAGGCCCCCAACCATCAGGAAACGTTCTTCCAAAACCATCGAAGTAAGTTTTGCCTGTTCATTGGTCGACAGCTTAAAAAATAATGGCGTAGCCGCCGCCACCGTATAATTTCCGGTGTTCAAACCGGTTGATATATCAAAGTCAAAATAAAACCCCTTCAGCTCGTCCCAGCAATACCGGTCGATGGCGGCTTTCCTGTTCTGCCCCAGCAGTTCATATCTTGCACCTTCGGGAATATTACCTGCAAGAACATGCGCTTCAGAGATGGTTTGTTCAAGATGCCAGAGCAGGCAATTCAGGTCAACCGGAATGATTTCAGTAGTATGAATGGTATTAAATTCCATTGGCTCCCTGAACCAGCGGCTGCTGAAGTCCCAGCCCGATTCAGCCCCGGCCCGCAGGTCGCGGTACATGAGTTGTTCATCTTCCATATCCTCCGCCAGCTCCACATCCTCCCGGTACGATTCCGGCCGCGGTGTTTCGTTCTCGTCCCAGTACCGGTTCATCAGTTCGCCGCCTTTCATCCGGACCACATGGCCCGATGTAAACTCTGTTGGTGTAAGCTCTTTCACACCCTTCATCCAGAACAGGTATTCCTTCTCCAGTTGTGGCAGGTACCTTGTCAGTATATTTTTCCCAAGTTCCTGCGACAACAATTTTACCATCAATGAATAATAGGGCGGTTGCGAACGGCCGATAAAATAATCCCTTGTGCCATTCGGTATATATCCGATCGTATCTATGAGCTGCGAAAAATTATCAACTATCCCCTCCAGCACCTCTTTTTTTCCCGATACCTGCAGTCCAAGCATCGTAAAATAGGTATCCCAGTAATACATCTCCCCAAAACGTCCGCCAGGAACCACATAGGTAAACGGCAATGCCAGCTTTGAGCCACCACCCCCGGTTGCAGGCCTGATCAATTTATCCCAAAGCGCTTCGATATGTTCGCGTATACCGGACCCTTCCTTTAAAACATAGTCCTGCTGGGTGGGAACGGGGATCAGGAAATGTTCTTTTACAAATGCTGTTAGCGAAAAACCCTCCTTGTTTTTTTGCGCGAGATACAGCGCCTCCAGATTGGGCAACGGCTCCCTTGGACGGCAATCAACAAATGTCTTTCCATCCGGAAACACCTGCTGCATCTGTACATCCCGGAATAACTCGTATTGTTCGTATTGATACATTGTTCGCCGCTGATTTTAATGGCCGCCTTTTAAATCCATCGCCACTGGCTGACCCGTTTTTCTTTGCAACCATTGGAAGCCAAAAAGCAGCACAACCAGCACCGCCATTGGCACAAGTGAAAAATAAAATGCCGTCTGCCCGCCATACGCCCCGAATATATGTCCGGTGATAATCGATCCGGTGGTACCTCCCAGGGCGGAAAAAAATACAATAAGACCCGCCATGGCACTATGTTTATTCTTTGGAAGATTACTCAGGATTATCGAATTGATTGCCGGATAAATCGGCGCAAGGAACAGACCGATCATCGGAAAGGCATAGGCTACCAGCGGAACATCGGCGAGAGTCCGGATGGAAAGTCCGCTGATACCCCTGGTAAGCGGAACCGTGATCAGTACCAACGCACCCGCACCGAGTACACAACCCACCAGTACCACCAGCCAGTTGAACTTTCTCAGCAGGATCCCCGCAAGGAAACGCCCCAGCGCGAAGGATGCAGAAAGGATACTGGCCATTTGCACACTGAGACTATTGGACAGGTTCAGCACTTCATTATTGAATGTAGGTAACCAGCTCATGATACTTTGTTCAATCAGCACATAAAAAAATGCGCTGAATATGAACACCAGCACCAGCGGTAACACCAGCAGTTTCAGCATAGCAGCAAAATCAGTAATAGGTGATTCGGTCCGCTCCGGTTTTTGCACCGAAGATTCATCGAGCGGTGTGCTGAGTAATAAAAGAAACGCAAGTAAGGAAATACCCGCAAGGACATAGTACACCCGGAACCATGCAGTAGATGTCGGGTCGTCATTATCGACGAACGCACCAAAGATGAAATAACCGGTCATAATCCCCACCATAAAAAAAGACTCCAGGAAATTCATCAGGCTAAGGTGTTCCTTCTGGCCATTTGTCACCAGTGCAATGGTGGAAAAAACAGTCACCTTTATCATTGCGAAACTCACCCCTACAGTGGCAAACAATAATTTTGTCATCAGGAAACCTGGTGAAATGGGCATCAGCAAACACATGAATGTAACCAGACCCAGCGCAATCAGCATGGTCCGTTTATAACCGATACGCACCACATAGGACGCAACCAGGAACGATGCAATGGCGATACTGAAATCCTTGAAAGCCTCCAGGGTACTGGCTGTTGGCTTACTGAGATCAAAATTTCCCTGGATCTGGAGGATAACAGTACCCACACTGTTCAGCAGGATTGCAAATACAAAATAGTTGAGGAACAGGGAGGCTTTAATCCTGAAATTTGTCATGGCAGGCATTTTGTTTTGAGTTCGTTATTTTTTTCCCGGGGTCTGGCAAACAGGTCATTTATATTACAACGATCCACCCTCAACCAGCATCGATTCCACGTACACTTCTTCTTCCACCTCCTCCCCTTTTATACAGGCAAGCATCTGGCTAAAGGCAAGTTTTCCGAGTTTATAACCACTAGTTTCCACATAGGTGATCGTTGGATTATAAAACGTGGGTATTAATCCGTTGCTGATTCCAATAATGGCTATATCCTCCGGGATCCGCAATTTCAATTCATGTATTGCATGCATTACACCTATAAGGATCAGGTCGCCCATACAGAAAACAACATCATACTTTCTTTCACCCTGCAACCATTTAAGTGCACATTTTTTGGACTCCTCTATGTTTTCCGGGTAATCAATATCGAGCAGGGTTGATGGAGATTTTTTCGCGAATGTGTCGCGGAACGAATTCACCCGCTTCCTTGATAAACTAAGATGAGGATGTCCAAATAGCCCAAGCACGGATTTTTTGCCCTTGGCAATGATAGCATCGGCTGCCATCGCCGCTGATAATTCATCGGCCATACAGACCTTGATCAGACCCGGCAAATCGGGCACCCGATCAAAAAATACCAGCGGCACATCCATCAGTTTTAATTTCTGGAATGGCGCCAGGTCCTCAATCTCGGTAGAGATTGAAGCAAACAATCCCATGACCATTTTTTTCCGGAACAGGTGCAGGCTCGATGTTTCCAGTTGCACACTATCGCGCGACTGCATAATCAGGATGGAATAACCATGTTGCCTTGCTTCTTCCTCAACAGAGGCAATAAATGAATCGTAAAAAAAATTATTGATGACCGGCACCAGGATTCCCAGCACATTGCTCTGCCTGGTCCGAAGCTGTACCGCATTACCATTGGGCTCATACTCCATCAGCTCGGCCAGCTCCCTGACCTTTGCCTTGGTAGTGTTGGAAATATCCGGGTGATCCTTCAGTGCACGTGACACCGTGGAGATACTCAGACCAAGAACTTCTGAAAGTTTTTTCAAGGTGCTTTGCTGCATGGAAACACATCGTTTTATATGGCGTTCGTCCTGCACAATATAAAACATATCCATCTAATAACAGATCAAAGACCAACTAGCACCTGGAGCCTGCGCTATGGACTCCCGGATAATAAATCTACACCGGATAAACGCGGAATTACGGCCCATTGATAACAGATCAAAGCCGGACCAGCAGCGTAAGTGTGCCATTACGGCCTTCCGAAGGCCATATCCCCGGACCGGGGTAGAATGTGGGTCGTTTTGTGAAGTATTGTTTATCCAGAATATTACCTGCATTAAACCGGATTTCCAGGTTCGACATAATCCGGTATGATGCATTTAAATCGACCAGGCCATAGGCCGGTACAAGTCCCGTGGCCCCTGTCGCAGCCGGAGGTACCACTGTATTCAATGCATCCGCATAAGTCCTTGCCGTGTAACTATACAATGCGCCTACCACAAACTTCCGGTAACGGAGACTAACCCCGTTACGCGTAATCAGTGCAGGTGAGCCTTCCACCCGGTTCCCCCTGATACTGATATTATCATTACCCGATTTAACCGATGCATCGGTATACCTGGCATCTGTAAATGCGGTGGATGTATAAACAGAAAGACCGGTCTTCCTGCCCAGCAACCAGTCGCCCTGCACAAAAATCTCCAGCCCCTTCGTCAGCGAGTTCCCGATATTGGTCCGGTATGTATAAAACGCACCTCCATTATCTACACCCGAGAGTGTGCCGAAACGATCATCATACCCCAGCAGGAATCCGGTTATATCCCAACGAATGGTCCTGAAACTGCCACGGGTACCCAGTTCCGCATTGTATCCTTTCGCATCACGGATATTGGGATCAACTTTTTCAAATGTGGAAGTGGGGATCAGGTCCTTGAACAGCATTGGATGGTATGCCTGTGACCAGCCACCATAAAATTCAAGTCCGTCCAACGGTTTGTACGAAACACTCACACCAAATAAAGGGAAATGGTGTTCCATTTTTACCGGGATCTCATTGTCCGAATAATAAGAAATCACACCACTCATCCTGGTTTCACCGATCTCAACCCTCGCCCCTGCATTAACCGACAATTGACTGGTTAACCGAAAACTGTTTTCTGCAAAAACCGCTACATTATTTGTTTTGAGATGCACATCCCTGCCCCATACAGGGTCCACCAGGGACAGGTCATAATCTGAACCTGTAGTACCCTTTCCCTGCTGGGTCCGGTGCAGGTCATTATTCATATACTGCACACCGCCGACAAGGGTGCTCGTTTGCGAACCTAACCTGTACTCCTGCGCAACACGTAATTCTGTTGTATAACTGTTGAACCGGTCGATATCCACCTGGCGGTTATTGAAAAACCTTGTGCTGAGATTAATGGTATCCATCACGTTGGTGGGCTTATCAAACATTACACTGTTCCTTTTACCTAATACGGCGGAGGTAACCAGACTCATATTCGTCCGGTCTGCCAGCTGCCAGTTCAGGGTAATGGATGGCACATGTATATCAGGACTGAAATAATTCCTCGATCTTGTTGCCTGGCGTGGGTTTGCAGCAAACATACTATCGTTCAGGGCGCCAGGTATCCGGTACCGGTACTCCGATCGCGACCAGTCCAGCTTTACTGAAAATCCCGCACGGGGTTCATAGGTCACGGTCACACCTTCGGCCTCAGAATCGGTATGTTCATTATCGCGATATCCATCGCGCGATTTGCGGTAGATATAGGCGTAATACCTGAACTGGCCAACCTTTCCCCCGATTGCATTATAGGTACTCAATAATTTAAATGAACCAACGGATGAAACATTTTCAAATGAAAATGGCCGGGTAGTATCTCCCTGTTTGCTTACATAATTGAGCATGCCCCCAAACTGGGCACCATACTGCAGTGAGCCTGTGCCACGTACCAGTTCAATGCGCTCAATACTTTCCAACGGCATACTGTAGTGACTGGCAGGATAACCATACATATCCGAATTGGTGAGGATACCATCCCTCCGGATATTAAATTCCCAGCCACGATGCGGATCAAGTCCGCGTGCAGCAATATTTATCTGGTTGCCTGCTCCATCCATATCATACACAAAGATCCCGGGCACTTTCGCAAATACCTGCCTGGCTGTTTTGTTTGTTATATCAGCAGGGATCTGTAATAAACTGATGACTTCCGATTTCTTCCCGCCAAAAAGGTAGGTACCGCGGTTGGCGGGCAATGGTGTGATATTATTCTGGCGCAGGTATGAAAGGATAACCACGCTGTCAATCGATTTTGAACTTAATGTATCCTCCCCTGACTGGCCATTGGCCAACAAACACAGGAAAGAACTAAAAATCAGTACACTTAACCTACTTTTCATAAACAGTTATAAACAGGTAAAGAGAAAAAAAGGCGTCCGTAAGGAATTACAACGCCGGTTATGCTTATACCAAAAAACTGTAAGACTTATAGTAAGGCTGCCGTACCGGACAAGCTGATCCCTTAGAAACTCAGGTAACCAGGGCCAGCAGCCATTCTTTCTATTTATTCAGCTCCGTCGGTGAGAGCCCGTTGCACTGCAAAGGCCCCGATACTCTTACCTACCGTAACCCCTACTTCACAGTCACTGCGGAAGTGGATACCTCCTACCATCCGCGACCGGGATGCTTCCAATGCCATTGCATCATAGGCACTGGCACGTTCCGGAATGATATGACCCAGCACCGTTGCCGCTGCTGCACTGAATGTGGAGTGGCCGGAGATATAGGCCGGGAAATTCGGGATCCCTGTCAGTGTTTTGATGGATGGATCCATCTGTGACGGGCGTGGATTGAAATAAAAATATTTCGTATCCCAGCACACAATGCCCGCATCCATGAGTGACATATTGATCAATGCCATATTCCGCGCCCATCTTACTTCGCTGAAATTTTTATCGATAAAATCTTCAGCCGCTATTGCATCCCAATGCCCCGGAGGTGTGTAGGTACCAACACCATCGGCCCAGAAATGCGTGATGCGGATATTTTCCCTTGTCGGATTTTTTACAAATTCCGCAATCTCTTCCGTTTCTTTTTTCATCTGGTCGCCATGAACAGAAGGAGGCGGACCGGGACGAAGTGAGATGGCTGTGAGAGAATCGAAGAGGAATGCTTTTACCTTTCCATACATCGGTAACATTGGCGGACGTTTTGGAAATTCAAGACTGTACCACGGTGTTTCACCACGGGCCATACAATCAGTTTCCAGTTTGGTCCATGCAGCCTGGTTGCCTGCTGCCGCACCTGCGCGATCACCTCTTGCCCTGGCTAAAAATTTGGAAGCCACAGCCTTGCCCAGCGCTTCACCCGCTTCCAGTTCACTGCGGATATTAACACCTGCAATCAGCCTCGACAATTTATGTTCAGCTGCTTTTGCCATAATATATTCCTGGTCACCGGGAAATAAAAGTTTCATCATTTCCACGGCAGCACCTTCGATCACGGCATCTTCGGATGGATACGAAGGCAGGGTTGATTTAGGGATCAGCACCTTTACACCCTCATCAATGGTATAGGCCGGAGCGCGGTTATAAACAGTTTTATAATGCCATGCGGCTACCAGTGCATCATACTGTGCAGCGCTTACATAGGCATAGGCCCTTGCCGCATAAGGAGGATTGGCAAACGGGAACAGCGGATAGGCAAGCGGGTTAGCAGCATTTGGAAATGGATAGGTACCATCATCATTCTGGTAGGGCGGCAGGTTGTGTTTTGCCACCAGGTCGCGCAGGATTTCGTTCCAGCGAAGTATCCCGCCAGCACTCCAGTAATCAACGATCCTTTGTTCTTCGGGAGTTATATCTGCCTGCAGGCTCTTGATCTCACTTATTTGTAAAACATAATCCGGACTGGTGGTCGCAATCGGCGCAGCCAGTGCAAATTCGTCAGGAGCGGTCAGTAAAACAGGTCTCCAGGTACCTGCATCAGCATCAAGGTTTTCCGGAGCAAGTGGTTTAACGTTTTCAGTTCGCCCCTCGGGGTCCTTGTTACAGGCAATCAATGCCAGCGCCGATACGCCAATCAAAGAAGCAGCAAAAAATATAATCTTTTTCATATCAGTTAGAATTGTTCGTTTGTGCAATAGTTTTTGATCTGGGGCTGAAGTCAAATACATAAAAAAATGATCCGTATACACTGGTTGCTTTACCCACATTCCTTCCGGCAACTGTATGCATGCCACCTGCTACAACCGACAATTGTGGTATTTTGGGAATCACATATTTTATATTCACACCCACCATGGTTGAATTCATTTTATTACTCGGGAACGGCATATTGTTCCTGGTAATATCAAACCCGCCAAGTGAATTGGACTGGTTGAGGATTGCCTCAGCAATCAGTTGCTGGTTACGGAAACCCAAACGCACATTCACATTGGTCATATCATACATTTTCACCTTGTTGGTGTAATGCATTTCGGTGGTATAATAGGAAGTGCGGTCAATCTTGATATCATCCCGGAAGATGTACGAACCAGATACGGTTGCAAACAAATTGCCCAGCTGGTAATCAACCATTCCCCTTGCTATCGCGGCCTTGCTTTGCAACCCGATCGATAACGGAAGGAAGTCGGCGGGATAATCCGTCAGCGGAAACGTAACACCACCGATTGCAAAGACTGATATTTTCCCGTTGCCGAGTTTATATTGCATCGCCCTGTATTTCAGGAACAGGCTCAGGTCCTGGATCCCATCCATTGGGTGCAGGGTACCGGCAGAAGCCTTTGTTCTTACATATGGCACGCTGAATAAGGCGTTCAGCTTACGCGTGATCCCGTAAGAACCCATCAGTCCATACATCTGTGTAGTCACACGTCCCAGGTTGAGGTTCTCCCTTTTGAGGGTACCTTCCCAATATTCTTTCCAGCTGCTATGTGTGTACATGGGCCCCACGCAGAACGCATTCTTTTCCATCATAATGGCGTCGATATCCGTTTGCCCCATCGCATTGAAACCAATACAGCAGGTCAGGCAGGCCGTTAAAAATTTTTTGTTTAGTGATCTGATAAGCATGGTAGTTGTTTTACAGTTTAGTTGTTGGTATTTCGTGTTCTCTTTACTTTTTCAGTTTTAATCGCTCTGCTACTAATTGTCCCACCCTGGCTCCATATTCAGTACTGATAATACAGGAATGATGAAAATGGATACCTCCATAAAACCTTGCCCAGTTATTTTCGATAGCTGCTGCGCGAAAGGAGGGGTAACTCCGGCTATCGATTCCGAACTCCTGTTCAGAAGTATCGGTGTAAGCAAAATTGTCACCGAACACTGTTGTAAGCACTTCCGCATTTGCAGAAGACACTGTGGAATGACCACAGGTATATTCGGGAAACGGGGGAGTCTGCAACAGGGGCTGCCACTCCGAATCGAAATATTTGTTGATGACGGTTTCCGGCCGGGCTGTATTATGCCGGTATTTTTCATCCCAGCATTGAATGAATGCATCGAACTGTGCAATAGCAGTCATCACATACGCATAAACTGTTTCGGGGTAATCGAATTTTGCCTTTTTTGCTGCAATCCCTACAATGGCCATCCAGTGACCAGGAGGCGAAAACTTTTTGGTACCGAACATTACATGTCCCGATACATTTAATTTGAAAGGATTATCGTCCCAGAAATTGGCAATATGCATCTGTTCCGGTGTCAGGCTGTCCACCGCGTTTTTGATGGCCATTACTTCTTTATAATAGGGACTGTTCTTGTCTTTGATATTGAACTCCAGTGGAGGTGGTGGCTGGAACTGGTTGGAACTGTCCAGGACTACCGGGCGGATCTCCATCCAATGGGGCTCCATGCCCGATGTATAGGCCGGTGGGGTAGGCACCCATCTTCCCGGCGTGTCAATCACGGTATACTTGGCTGCACTGCGTGTCTGTGCATAATTATCTTTTTTACTCCAGGCGATCACCGCTTTGGAGATGGTATCGGCAAATGCAATACTGTTTTCCCGTTCGTCTGCCGGCATACCATGTTCCTTCATCATCTGTTTGATGCTGTCGGTATACTCGCTCATACTGCCGGCCGGAAAGGTGACGGCCTCACCCACCTGGCTGAACGCGAGCATCGCTGCGTAGTTATAATTTATTTTTAAACTGCTGTCAGGCATCGGTAATTTATTTAGGCCATTCACCTGCCCGGCGAGTGAATTATATTTCGATGGATATCCGGCAGCAATAACCTCGTAAGCTGCCACACACGCATACATATAATTCCTTGATGCGACAATGGGACTGAAATTATTTCCCATAACCACCGTGTTCAGTTCGTATACCACTTCACTGAATAAGGAGGGATTGTCTGCAATCGCCTGGTAATCGTTCTTTTTTTCTTTACAGGAGCTGAGCGCCAATACGCCCAGGATAATGAGCCAATGAGATTTCTTCACTACTTGAGATGATTTGATAATATTGCCTGTGAGCTTTTCAGCGTGTCGGATCACGATCCATCGCAGGGCCGGAATGCCGGTCTGCAAATATGCTGAAGATTGGGGAACCAGGATCTCCTGTCAGGAATTACCGGCGTAACGCAGTTGTCAATGGCGTATCCGGATAAACAGGATCTGTCTGGCTACGAATTAAAACGGGGAGGTTTGCCGGCAACATCTGTTACGGCTGTTGGGAGTAAACTGGAATAAAAGGCGTACTCATGTGACGCTGGTTCAACAGGAGCCTTTACAGTAAAGGTTTCCAGCTGATCGTCGTAGTCGCCTGCAGAATATTTGGCAACTGAATTATTTGTTTTTTTGCCAGACTGGTCCTGGTCAAGCCCATTCGTATTTTTATAATAATCTGTTCCAGCTTTTTGGATCTGTTTTTTTGAATCATTGGGAATACATTTCAACACGAGGTATCCATTTTCCACCTTGCTTTTTACATAGGTGTAAATTATACCGTCCACTTCCACCTCTCCATAATGACGTTCAAATGCGGTCTGGCCATTCTGGTAAGGAACATTGAGATTGATCCTGACTTCTAAAAGTAGTGATTCGTCGTACTCCTGGTTATCGAGACGGGCTTCAAGCTGCTGGTCTGCTTCGGTAGAAAGGATGTTTGTAACGATACGGAATCCGTACCAGTTAAAAGCAAGCAGGCAAATGAGTAATATGGCAGCTAATTTTTTCACGTTAGTACGACAAATTAAAACAATTTTCTGGTTTATGGGCAGTTATTGGCCTGTTACTTCGAAAGTTTTTTTGGCGTTGCCAACCCCCCTGATGGTCAGTTTTTTCCAGCCCGCGGGTAACACTGATTTTACCTGTATAATACCCTTTGGTGTAATGTCCAGTCCGCCAAAACCCATGAGCACACTTTGTAATACGCCACCCGCACCCGTTGCAAAATAAGGGTTGGTGCCGCCCTTCGTTTCGGCAATCACCCGGAAGGGCGGATTGAGATTGGGTTCGTAGGCTTCTTTGAACCAACTAAAAGCCTTTTGCCTGTCACCCAATCGCGCATAGAGCAGGGCAAAGATTCCCTGTGTCATGGCAGGGGTGCCTTCGTCGGGAACACGTGTTTCGTAATATTCCAGATCGGCACGGATCTCAGTGGGGCTGGTGATATATTTAAGCGGATACGCCAGCAGGTTTACATCGGCCTGTTTGATACCCTCCCCGTTATAGGTGGCATGTTCCCTTGTGACCCCATTCTCCATTTTCAATACCGGAATATTCGCAGCTACCAGGAGCCAGTCCGGGTCGGGTGTTAGGCCCAGGATTTTCGCCGCTTCCGTTGCCACCTGCAGGTTTAACCTGGCAGCTGCATTGGTGAAGGCATTATTGTCAACGTTCTCCGCCCACTCATCGGCAGCAACTACATTTTTTATATCATACTTACCGGGACCATTACGTTCAACGCGGCTCGACCAGAACTCCGCTGTTGCCGAAAGCATGGGCCAGCCTTTTTCACGCAGCCAGTTTTTATCCTGGGTGACACAGTAATAATTCCATGCGGCAATGGCCACACAGGCAGTGATATGATGTTCAAATGGTCCGCTCAATGCCCATACCGGCGTTTCCTCCACACCGGTCTCCGCACTTTCCCAGGGATACATTGCCCCTTTGAATCCCTTGCTGAACGCGTTACGGCGGGCAGCATCCAGTCGCTGGTACCGGTACTCCACCATACTTTTTGCAATCTCCGGATGTAACACAAGTACTGCCGGAAACATCCACAGATCGGTATCCCAGAACACATGACCATTATATCCTAGGCCACTCAAACCCATCGGTGATGGGGAAAGAGCTGTTCCTTCACGGCTGAATGAATACAGGTGATAGAGCATGCTATGGATATCCTGCTGGCTTTGTGCATCGCCTTCAATTTCGATATCACTTTTCCAGAGATCGATCCAGGCTTTTTTATGGAAACTGAGCAGCCGCTCGCGGCCTTCGAGTTTTGCATAAATGGTTGACCGCTCCGCTTCATTCAGCGGATCGTCATGATGTGCCGATGTGATCGATGAGCCGGCAATCGAAAACCGATAGGTTTCCCCTGCCTTAATCTTCCTGGAAAATTTCATCAGGTGCATATTGTTATCCCACATTTCGTGTATGACCCTTGGTTCAGCCCCATGGGCTTCGGAAAACAGGAAGGTATTACTTGCACACATCAGTAATTTACCGGTAGGACTCTTTGCCGAAGAGGTAAGCAGGCTGATCACCACATGCGGGCGGTCGATCTCATTATAATAATTCTGAACATCTCGGAGGGCATCGGGTGCTTCCATTACGCTGGCGCCTGTTATACTGATATCTTTTTTCGCAGTGATGGTTACGTCCATCAGGACCGTATAGGGCAGGTGACGAAGAGAGTAATAGGTATAGGTTACAGAAGCTTTGTCGCCATAGTCGAACCAGCTGCTGAATCCGGCCGACTGCATATCCAGTTCCTGTTTCATATTGGATACATCCCGGCCCGCCAGCCGCCGGCCATCCACCTCCAGATACATATTGAGCAGGTTGAAACTTTTCAGGAAGTTGCTCACCCGGCCACGTCCATACAGATCATAAGCCCCCGCAAGCACCACCTCCTTCACCTTAAAGGGTTCGGGTGATGATACTATCCCGATCATTCCGTTGGCAACAGTGACGCCATAGTAGTTATTCGGATCAATGGAGCCAGCGGTAAGTTTCCAGGGATCCTGTGACTGGACTGAAATTGATAAGCCGGAAATGGCAAGCAGCAGGAGCAATCGGAACATAAGCGTTATTTATAGGCGTGAGTCGGTGAATTTACTTTTATTTGCGTGAATTAATTTCGTGAAATTGCCTCGTATGAAAAAATGGTCTGTACTCTTCCTGATCCTGTTGATCGTTTTTATTTCCTCCGTTTATCTCTTTACCTCACCTGCCCGGTCGTTCCATGCAGCTGTTGAAATTCCTGTTTCAGCAGAAGGTGGATTCCGTTCCATTTACAACCAGGTGAACTGGGACAAATGGTGGCCGGGTGAAAAAATTGCTGACAACCATTTCAGGTTTGGCAAGCATGAATACCGGATCAGGGATAAACAACTGAGTTCACTTACCATCGATATTACCGGCAGTGGTGATTCATTGGCCAGCCGGCTTAATCTCATAATCAGTGGCGCCGACAGTCTGGGGCTGGTGTGGATTGGATTTGGCCCTTCGTCTTCCAATATCCTTACACGAATGAAATGGTCATTGGATCAATCACTACATAAGGAAACACAGGTAATACTGGATAGTCTCCGCAGCTTCTATTCGAAGGAAGAAAATATATATGGTTTTCCGGTAACTGCTACAAGGATAACTGATACTGCCCTGATCTCCGTTTCGAAAACCATGGCCGGAATGCCGTCCACTACGGAGATCTATTCAATGCTCGACAAATTACATGCATATACCAGCAGCATTGGCATCAGGGAAATAAATAGTCCCATGCTTAATATCAGTCGTGCCGGTGATTCAATACTTGTAAGGGTGGCCATCCCGATTGAAAAACGTGTTCCTGATTCGGGAGATCTTCAATACCGCTGGATGTTACCCGGTGGACTGATGTGCGTTGCCACGGTTACCGGTGGACCCCATACAGCATTGAATGCAGTAACAACCATGGAGACCTATCTGAAAGACCATGGCCTGAACCAACCTGCTATACCTTATCAGTCGCTGGTAACAGACCGGCGCGCTGAACCGGATACCAGTAAGTGGATTACCAAAATTTACTGCCCCTATTTCTGATCATGGGCGGTTAATGTTGCGGCATTTTTGATCCTTGCTGTTACCGCTGCATCTTTTTAATCCTATTTCAGAAAGGGTGTTCCGTTAAACCGTATCACCCTGGTACTATCATCATTCCTTGCCAGTACAAATGCTTCCTGGTTGTTGATCGTTATCTTTCGTATATGCCTGGTCTGCCCACTGATTGCCAGGCCATTCATGGTATGGGCCTCAAAATTCCCGCCACCTTTATTAACCAGTATGGTACCTGCATCGGCATCATATCTTCCCATCTGAATATTGTTGTCGTAATAATTGCCAAACAATAACACATCAGGAAGCGCATCGTTATTGGCATTCACGATTGCAGCATCCCTGTACGGACTGAACTGCGCTTCAACCGGCATCGCACGTACTTCAAATTTTCCATTACCCTGGTTGATCAAAATAGAATTGGAGAAATAGTCGGCGGTTAATACTTCCGCGTTCTTCAATTTTTCCGCACCAAACAGTTCCTTTAAAGATGCCTTTGCAAAATCTTCCGCATACAGGAATTTCTTTTTAAGTGCCGGAATCTGCCTCTCCAGTTCGGATTTATTCGCGAACGGGATCTCCCGGCCCTGCAGGTAATAGGTCATCACCTGCTCACTCTTTCCATTCCCGTCGAAGTCGTTATAATACATCCTTACTGGTTCATCCGCAGATGCCCGCAACCTGCTGTTCAATCCAAGGTTACCAGCAACGAGATCGAGGTCTCCGTCATTGTCCAGATCATAAGGATAGATAAAATTCCACCATCCGTTCTTTTCAGAAATGGCCTGCTTACTGAACCGGCCATCCTTTTCAACAAATGCATAGAGACCTCCCCAGTCGAGCGATACCAGCAGATCCTGCTTTCCGTTTTTATCAAGGTCTGCCCAGGTTGCATAGGTAACAAAGCCCAGGTCTTTCAGTTCCGGCATGTACTGGTTGGTTACATCTTTAAACTTTCCCGTACCATCATTCTGGAATAGAAAACAGGGAGGTCTTTTCCCAAACGCATAGGGTACCGCACGGGCTCCGATAAAAATATCGGGGAATCCATCATTATTAAAATCATTGGCAACGATGCAGGACGCAGTCATAAATACATTCCCGAAAGCTTTTGACACCGCTGTAAATCCGGCCCGTCCGTCATTGAGATATACACGCGACATATTATGGTAATCGATCCCGAAAAATTCATTACCACCACTGGCCACCACCAGGTCTTTAAATCCATCTTTATTTACATCCACCCAGATTGCATCGGTATTCTCGTAACTGCTGTCGCGATCGATCGCAGGCTGGTTTGTTTTTACAAATTTCCCAGTGGCATCCTGGAGGTAAATTCCACTTTTGCCGTCACGTGCAGACCCAATATAAATATCGTCGAGTTTATCATTGTTGATATCACCAACCGCAATTGCCGGTCCTTCTGTCGACATCATATGGGGGATCAGTGGTTCACGGTCGAATTCCACAAAATGATTTTCCCTGTGCAGGAAATTTAATCCGGTGAGTGCAGTGATATCGACAGCCGTATTGATCGAATCGGCCAGCCGGGTCCGCAGATGCTGATAGTCGAACGCCGGCAGTCCCGTACGGTACTTAATGCTGACCAGTGTGGAATCGTTCCTGGTCCCAAGCAACTCACAGCTATTGTCGGGCCATATCAATACTATTGAATCAGTTTTCGACCGGTTAAAAGCTACCAGCAATGGAACTTCCATGCTTGACATAAAACCTTTAACAGGCGATTTATCATATGTCCTGACCTGCCCTTCCTGGTACACCAGGATTTTTGCTCCCAGCGCATTCACATTACCAGGCTGTCCGTGCAGGCTGATACGGATCGAAGAGCGGGCAGGATCCTTCTGATGTTTGTTCTCGTACACTACAGCCGGAGCATCTATATTATTTACCACCGCATCAAGGTCGCCGTCATTATCAAGATCAGCATACACTGCTCCGTTGGAGAAACTGGGTTCCTGCCCAGTTACAAGCGCGCCTTCATCTGTAAAACTCAGGTCTTTATTGTTACGGTAAAATTTATTCGGAAGTTTTATCTCTGGAAACTTGTTGATTAGCGCCAGGTCTTTTTCACCCATATTATTCCCCTGGATTCGTTGCTGGATCTCCGAATTGGAAACAAAATTAATATAGTCGATATCATTCATTCTCTTGGGAATCCCGTTAGAGATAAAAAGATCTTTGTATCCGTCGTTGTCAAAGTCGAACCAGAGCGGAGCCCAGCTCCAGTCCGTAGCAGCCACACCGCTATACAATCCGATCTCACTGAACTGACCATCCCGCCGGTTATACTGAAGATTGTTGCGCGTATACTGATGCGAATAACCCGAACTGATCTTGTAATTGAAAATATCAAAAGCATCTTCTCCCAGTGAACGCTTCAGGATATACGGATCCTCCGGTAACATATCCATTGAAATAATCTCCGGATAGGCATCATTATTTATGTCTGCTACATCAACACCCATTGAATACTGGCTGGTATGTTGCAGGCGTTGCTCTCCCTCATCGCGAAAAGTACCGTTACGCTGGTTGATATACAGGTAATCATTTTCATGAAAATCGTTCCCGATATATACATCCGGATAGCCATCAAGGTCGATATCAGAAACTGCGATACCCAGTCCATAACTGATCGCACTGCTGTTGATGGTGGTTTCCTTTGTCACATCTGTATACCTTCCGTTATCATTGCGGTAAAACCGGTCGCCCGATAATGGATGATAGGTGCCCAGAAAGTTTCCACGTGGTTTGAACGTGCCGTTTTCATGGACCGAATGATTCAGCAGCAACATGTCCAGATCGCCATCCAGGTCATAGTCCAGGAACGCAGCATGCGTACTGAATCCGGAGAAATCAAGTCCGTATTCCTTCGCCATTTCCTTAAAAACGGGAACACCTTTTTTGTCAAGACCCTGGTTTACCAGTAACTGGTTGCTGCTATGCAGCACTTCATATTGTCCAACCCGGCAAACATACAAATCCAGCAAACCGTCGTTGTTAATATCCACCACAGAAATTCCGGTAGTCCAACCGCCATCATCCACGATCCCGGCGCCCGGGGTCACGTCGCGGAATTTCAATCCACCGGTATTGAGGAAAAGACGGTTCGAGGACTGGTTTGATCCAAAAAAAAGATCGGTGAGTCCGTCATTATTAAAATCGCCGGCACCCACTCCACTGCCGTTATAAAAATAGATATACTTAAACAGGTTGAACTGCTGGTTATAGGAAAGGTTATTGCTGAAAACAAGACCAGTCCGCTTGCTGTCAAGCGCCTCAAACATCGGTCCGGGCGTTTCTTTTTTTGAATGGCATGATGCCATTAAAATAACCAGCAACAAGGCCGGAATCAAAATCTGTTTATCTGGAAAAATTCTGGTCACAATAATTTATTTACACAAGCAGATACATGGTACACGTTCCTGCTGATCATTTTTTTTCAAAGAGTAATGGTAATTCATTGTTACGGACAAGGATCACATAATTATGGTCCTTCCCTTTCACTTCAGCAATAGCCCTGACCTGTTCACGAACCTGCAGGCCCGATTGCGCGGCCATCAGCGGGGTAAAACCGGCTTTGCCATCGTTAACAAGTACATGGCCATAACTGCCATCAAGCCGGCCAAACTGTGGCTGGAACGTAAACATGTTCCCGCCTAGTATCAGATCGGTTTTACGGTCATTGTTGACATCGGTCATAAGAACACTGTTGACGCTGGAAAGCTGCACAGCCTGTGGTAACGCAGACACGGTGAAATGTCCCTTGCCATCATTCAGCGCGATTATAGAAGCACTATAGTTAAACTCCGCCACCTGTGATTTATCAAGTAGTTCCTTACTGAAGAATTGCTGGATGGTCTTGGTTGCGTAGTCACTGTGTTTAAGGTTTTGTTTCTTCAAGGCAGGAAACTGGTCGATTGTTTCCCTCCGCAGAAACACCGGAGCATCTTTATTACCCTCAATGGTTCGTGTAAGGAATGATTCTGTATTGCCATCATTGTCAAAATCATTTACCCATAACCTCACTGGTGAATCTGGCGCAGGACGCAGGTAGAAATTCTCCCCGATATTTCCAATAACCAGGTCGGGGAAACCGTCGCCGTTGAGATCACCTGACTTCAAAGATTTCCACCATCCCGACATTTGCCCCAGGCCGGTTTCTTTCCACTCGTTGAAACGTCCGGTCTTTTTCTCATAAGAAAAGATCCGGGTTGGCATCCACTCGCCGGTTATAATAAGATCAGGAGAACCGTCTGCATTAAGGTCCGACCAATCTGCCGCGGTAACCCTTCCAATAAATGCTATCTCAGGAATGGTTTTCTGTGCCACATCCCTGAAGTGACCCTTTCCATCATTATTGAAAATATAACTTTGTGGAATCCTTGAATAGTTGAAAGGCTGGCTTCGGGAACCAACAAACAGGTCCTGGTCGCCATCCCCATCATAATCGGCAGCCACACAAACTGCAATATTCATGGTATTGTTCGGGAATGCCTGCGTTTCAATTGCAAAATTTCCCTTACCATCATTTAAATACAAACGATGTTCGAGCTCACGCGAACCCATCTCAACGGTATTTCCACCTGAACCAAGATAGAGATCAGCATCGCCATCCTTATCCGCATCAAAGAATAAAGCAGCCACATCTTCAAATGCGGAATACCGTTGAAAGATCTCCTGTTCATTTTTTATAAACCCTCCTGTATCCTGTTGCAGGTATAACTGGCCTGCCTGGTTCTTCGCGCCCCCGATATAAATATCCTCAAGACCATCGCCGTTTACGTCTGCCTTTGCAAGAGCAGGGCCTTCGCGCGACAGGAGTTCAGGGATATTCCGTTCGTAATAAAAATCGATATGGTCGTCTTCCTGGTGTTTGTCCATCGCTATGGATACCGGAGTCAATAACCCTTTTGACAAATCAGGGGTGGATGGGTAAGCGGCACTTGTCCGCGTTTGCCTGGCATAATCCAACACATGGATTTTATTCAGTTCAGGCCGGAGGAAACGGGTGGCGGTATTATCGGGCCAGGTAATAACCATCGAATCCAACTCTTTAACAGCACCAAGTCCGATAACCTGTTTATAATCGCTCGAAGACTGGAAACCCCTGCCGGGTATTATTTCACGATAAAAAACCTGGTCGTCTTTATAGAGTTTTATTTTAGCCCCAACTGCAAAGGTATTTTTGCCCGTGCCTTTCAGGACCACGGCCAGGTAATTATTGTTGTTCTGGTTGCGACTATTATTACGGTAAACAAAACTCTCCATGTTTTCGTTGTTTACCACCAGGTCCAGGTCGCCATCATTGTCCAGGTCGCCATAAGCAGCACCATTTGAAAAGGAGGGTTGGTCCATACCCCATTCTTTACACATATCGGTGAAACGAAGTCCTCCGTTATTATGGAATACTTTATTGGCCATGGGATGGACGGGTATTTTTGAAAGGACCGAATCCACATTTTCCTTCTTGCCGGTCACCACCATTTTCTGGATTACGTCGTTGGCAAAAAAATCCATAAAATCGAGATTGGTCACATCCCTGTTTACTCCGTTACACACATAAATATCATTCAGTCCATCATTATCGGCATCGAAGAATAGTGCACCCCAACTCCAGTCGGAAGCAGACACACCGCTATAGTAAGCAGTCTCCACAAACTTTCCTTCCTGATTATTTACGTAAAGACAGTTCTTGGTGAACTGGTGGTAGAATCCGATTTTGATACGGGTATTGTAAAGGTCAATATTATCAAAAGCACCAAGGGTCTTCAGCCTGAAATCCTCATCCGGCAGCATATCTGTAGTGAAGGCATCCATGTATCCGTCGTTGTTGATATCGGCCAGGTCGGCGCCCATTGATGCAAAACTATTCTGCTCCATCCGCTGTTCCATTTCATCCCGGAACGTCCCGTTTCCCTGGTTGATATAAAGATAATCGCGTTCGTAAAAATCGTTGGCTACATAGATATCGGGATAACCATCATTATTCAGATCGCCCACTGATACGCCAAGTCCAAAACTGATCAGCGAACTATGGATTCCGGCCTGTCGGGAAACCTCGGTGAATTTCCCATTGTCGTTCAGGTACAGGTGGTCGCCACCACCTTTAAAGAGATCTGAAACCGGCCATTGCGAATCCGGCAGATCGCGCCTGTTTGAATAACCAAGTGTATTGATGGGAATGGGACTGTTATTGATCAGGAAACAATCCAGGTCACCGTCAAGATCATAATCAAAAAATGAAGCCTGCGTACTGTATGCCTTTATATCGAGGCCGTAATCTGCAGCTGATTCCTTAAAGCCCCCATGCTGGTTATTAATGTAAAGCCGGTTGCGTCGCTTGCCGCTTTTAAGATTACCGGCGCTGCAGATGTAGATATCCAGCCAGCCATCAGCATTTATGTCGGCCATTACTGCACCGGTGCTCCACATACTATCCGATGTGAGACCGGCAGTTCCGGTAATATCAGTAAACTTAAAATCGCCTTTGTTGAGAAAAAGTTTGTTGGACCCCATATTGGAGGTCATAAGTACATCACAAAGGCCGTCATTGTTGATATCACCGATTGCCACACCACCGCCATTATAATAATTCCGGTAATAGAAGCTGTTCTCTTCCTGTCCGTCAGTAACCACATTATTAAAGTTGATCCCTGAGTCTTTTACCAGGTCAAACAATGGCGGCTTGTCTTTGCGGTTACAGGAGAACAATAACAGAAGGGATATCGGCCAAAGCAATTTCATCCGAAGCTTTTCTTTAAACGAAAAATTGAATTAATCCGGCCGGCAACCGGAAAATCTGACTAATCGGCCGGTGTATAACGACAAGAGGCGAATCTAGTGAATCCTTTGCAATACCGGATATCCGGAGCGTCGTTAAAAATTAAAAGGTCACCCGGGGATGACCTTTTAATTTTTTATCGCTGGTTACTTATTTATTATTAGTAACCAGGGTTTGGTTTCAGGTTGGGATTAACCGCCAGCTGTTGGTTAGGTATAGCATAAACCACGTATTTCGGATCGGACTGTCCTTTCTTTCCGAATGGTGTATGGAACTTGCCAAAACGGATCAGATCCTGTCTTCTCCATGTTTCCAGGTAAAGCTCCCTTGAGCGTTCATCGAGAAGAACGTCCAGGTCAACACTACCCAGTGCAGATGCACCACGTGAGGGCAGGGTACGGATATAATTTACCAGTGCAAGTGGTGTGCTTCCATAAACACCGGCAACGGTTCCCGTACCACCGCGAAGTATGGCCTCTGCTTTCATCAGTAACACGTCAGAGAAACGGAAATATACATAGTCGTTATCGACGTTCTCAGGGTTAACGTAATCGATAGCATATTTATATGCACGATATCCGGTTACTTCAAGGTTAGCACCTGTTTCAATAAGCTCTACGTTTGGCGTGAAGGCAAGTGGAGCACCACCTCTGTCCTGCAGGGGCGCGTCGGTGGTGAGATTGTATTGCTGGCCCGCAAGAATACCTACGTTGATCCGGTTACCTGGATTTGCCGGACCACCAGTCTGGTTGTAGGCCTGACCCCTTCTCTTATCGGCCGGCTCAAACCTGTCGTATAAGTCTGTAAGAGTAGTAAACCCATTCCATCCACTCGGGCTCATATTATAGTGAAGCCCTGAGTAGTAGAAAGCCCGTACAGTTGATCCACCGTTTGCTGTACCGCCCACATTTTCCCTGGTCATGATATTTTCAGTACCAATAGCTGTATTATCGGAAGAAAAGTTATCAAAATAATTGGGGGCAAAAGTGTAGGTGTTAGTATTAATGATCTGATCTGCCAGTGCAATCACAAGGTTCATATCGGCTGCTGAAAAAGTCGGGGCGTTTCGGGTTTCGATACTTTGCCATACTCCTTTATTCAGATAACACTTCATCAATAAAACCCTTGCTGCATTTTTATTGGCAATTGTTCTCGGACCATCCGGAAGATCAGGAATGATTGCTAATAATTCGTCAATGATGTACTGGAGTGCTTCAGCACCTTTTCGTACCCTTGATGCTTCAAGCGTACTTTCTCCCGGATCACGGTAAGGTGTCTGGTCGTAAAGATCCAAAACATAAAAATTGGCAATTGCACGGAGTAATCTTGATTCAGCAGCCTGCTGAGCGCTTGGACTGAATTGAAGCAGGTTGGTTGTTGAATATACAGTTCCAAGCAAATTATTGTAGGTATCACGAATCCGGGTATTCTCTGCATCCCAGCGATGTTCGTGGATTACGCGCCAAACCCCGTTATCATCCCAGTCAGGGCCGCGAGTTGGTCCGATCAGTTCATCTGTCGACATTTCAGACAGCGCAAAGATAAAAGACTGGTCCTGGAAATTCGTCTGCATGGTATTATAGGCGCCTCGCAGCAGGGCTGCCACATCAACGGCGCCTCCGCCACCTACCTGGTTAGGGGCGAGTGAGCCTTCAAACTGTTCATCGAGTTTGGTACAACTTGCAAATACAAGTAGGCAGGTACAAATGACTAAAAAAGGTTTACGTATCATAAGTTTCTTTTTTCAGTTTTTATAAAGAGAAATTAACGCCGAGTGTTATGGTCCTGGCAGATGGATAAGGAGTGTATTCAATTCCCTGCGAAGGAACACCATTATTATTCTTGTCTGTGTTTACCTCAGGATCGAAACCCTCATATTTAGTGAGCACAAAAAGGTTCTGCCCGGTAACAAACACATTGGCGTTTTTAATAAGAGCGCGACCAATATTCCCAATACCATATGAGAATGTCACGTTAGCCATCTTCAAATAGCTGCCATCTTCAATATACCTTGAAGACGAAGTGATAGTATTAGCAATAGACTCTTTGGTGGATTTTTCATACTCAATCAGGGCGATATTCCGTCCACCCTTGATACTTCCCACACTGATCACATTATTCAATGTGTTATTGTAAACGTCCTGTCCAAAGGCGCCGTTCATATTGATGGTAAGTGCCATTTTTTTATATCCCAGCGTGGTACTCAAACCCAGTAATGTTCTTGCATTTGGATTACCAACATAGAAGGAAGATCCATTATCCCTGTAGATAGCCTGACCGGTCTGTGCATCAATTCCCTGGAATTCGCGGGTATAAAAGGCATTGATAGGTTGGCCATTGGTAATGATTTGTACGAATGTTCCGCTCACACCCTGTCCGTGAAGGCCACCAGTGAAGACAGGAACATCGAATTCAGACACTTTATTATCAAGGAAAGTGGCAAATACCCCGAAATCCCAACTAAAATCAGTGTTGTTGACGATGTTCGCATTTACCGATACTTCAAAACCCTTATTGTCTATAATACCAGCAAGGTTCTTCCAGGTAACAACTGATCCCAATGGAGCGGGTTGGAATGGTGGTAGCGGGTATAGTAGATCGGTTGTCCTTTTGTTGAAATAGTCAACCGAACCAGTAATCCGGTTGTTCAATACAGAAAAGTCCACGCCGATATTATACTGCCTGTCTGCCTGCCATTTCAAAAAACGATTTTCATTGTTAGACCTGTCAAGACCACCATTGTTCTGAAGAGCGAATTGATCTAATGAAGAACCCGCCGGAAATTCCTGGTTACCCACTTTACCCCATCCTACTCTCATTTTTAGAGAGTTTACAAAACCCTTGGAAAAAAAATCTTCGTTGCTGATATTCCAGGCAGCTCCTACAGAGGGGAAGTAACCGTATTTATTGTTTACACCAAATTTGGATGACCCATCAGCCCGGATGGTAGCCGTCAATAAATACTTGTCTTTGAAATTTACACCTGCACGGGCAAAATAGGATTGAAGTTCACTCAGCGGATCGAAGAAGGAATTCTCCTGACGAGTTGTTGGATTACCATACTGAATATAGTTTGTGTAATCAAGTCCGTAATTTCCAAATCCACCCCGGTCTGCATTACCCAACGCACTCATGCTGCTACCCTTATTATTGAATTTGAGATATTCAAAACCAAGTAAACCTGTCAATGATAGTCCCGGCGCAATCTCTTTATTCATATTCAGGGTATGGGTAATCTGCTGGGTTACCAGTTCGTTTTGTGCTATACTTGCCCATCCCTTATTACGAATATCGGCCAGGTTGATATATTGCTGGATCGAAGCCCGGCGGGTACCGGTGCTGTAATTGATGCTGAAAAGCATCCGATACTCAAGCCAGCTGGTGATTTTGAAATAAGGAGAAATACTTCCCAGTATGGTGGTGGTTTTTGCGTTGTCGTTATAGGCATTCGACATACCAACCGGATTTACGATATCCCCATCCTTGATATTAAATGAACCGTCCGGATTATAAAGTGCTTCGGTCGGATTCCACTGAAGTGCATGACCAATCAAACTACCTGTAGCTCCGGCGTTATTACTGATTGGAGCAAGCTGTTCGTTTGTCTGGCTGGAAATGATATTGAAATCAACACCAAGTCTTTTACTTTCAAGGAACTTGAAATTGCCGCTGAAATTCGCAACGTATTTTTTGAAGTTGGTCTTTTTAATAATGCCGTCCTGGTCAAGCGCACCAAGTGAAAGCCGATACCTGCCGTTTTCAGCACCGCCACTTACCGCAACATTATAATTCTGCTGGATTCCGGTTCTGAGGATTTCATCAAAAGCATCCACATTGGCACCCTTGTCATTTGCCGCAGGAGCACCGTAATAGGTAAGGGCTGCACGATACTGATCAGCATCCAGAACATCTATCTTCTTCATGATATTTGAAACACCAACAGATGCCCCAAAATCAATTTTGGGCTGGCCCGAGGCTCCTTTTTTTGTGGTAATCAGAACTACCCCATAGGCGGCTCTTGAACCGTAGATTGCTGTAGCCGATGCATCCTTGAGAACATCCATAGAGGCGATGTCGGCAGGATTAAGGAAGTTGAGGGGGTTCGCATTCGGTGTCTGACCGATATTGGTTGCATCAAGTCCCGGACGTGATGACCGGTTATCGAGTGGTATACCATCAACAACATATAATGGCTGGCCGCTTCCGGTCAGTGCCGATGCGCCACGGATCCTTACCGTAGTAGCACCACCAGGCTGTCCACTGTTATTCAAAACCTGTACACCCGCTGCCTTTCCCTGGATCAACTGGTCGGGAGAAGTATAAACTCCCTTATTAAAATCTTTAGCTGTTACAGAAGCAACGGCACCAGTCAGGTCGCGCTTACGCGCTGTACCATAACCAATAACCACCACCTCATTGAGGTCGTTACCTGCCGCATCGGCAAGTGAAACGGTAACTGAGGTCTTACCGGTAATGTCCACATCAATTGTGGCGAAACCAACCGATGAAACCACGAGCGTGTTAATTCCCTCCGGCACCAGGAGTGCAAAGTCACCCGATGTATTGGTAGAAGTTCCGGTCGTGGATCCTTTGGCCACCACGCTTGCTCCTATCACGGGTTCATTTTTTGAATCTGTAATTTTTCCGGTGATTGTTTTGTTTTGAGCGAAGAGGGCTGCAGATACGAATAGCAGCATAAACCCCAGGGTAAACCCGGGAAGTTTTTTGGCAAGCATAAGCGTTAAATAAGAGGTTTACAATTTAAACTACAAGCATAAATCCTGAAAGTGAACCTCAGAAAACCTGCAACTAAAGCGGGACGTTTGACCTCATAAACAGTTAAAAACCAAATACCTGCTTTTTCAAATTTTCTGTCGGAACACTTATTCTGCAACAAAGTACATAAATAAAGACCATTATGGTGTCCGATAGCTGCCCGAGGTCGCAAAGTTTTTGCGAGAACTTGTTTGCGGAAACGTTTGCGGTGGATAATTGTCTGTTAAAATTTTAAGAAAGTTTGGGTTTGGAAGGTGTATTTCAAACATATTAAGGGTAAACCTGCAATTGTAACCACAAAAATTCAGTTGCATTTTTTTTCGGATTAAACACAACCTGCTGAAAACGAACGAACTCAATTAGGTTAGTTTTCCGGGGAAATTCTGGAGCTTGTTACGACAATGACCCAATCTTCCTGCCCTTACTCTTTCTCCTGATCTCCGGTTTAACTGTATACAATTTACCCGGCCGATGAGGTACATCAACTTCCATTTCGTCCAGGTCAACCAGCCAGTCCTTAATCCCGATCTTCTTGCGGAAGTTTCGCCGGTCCAGATCCACCAGCAGGATCGACTGATAAATCTCCTGCAACTCCCTCAATGAAAATTTCTCAGGAAGCAGGTTAAATACCACCGGATGATCCATCACTTTTTCGCGCAGGCTGAGCAGGCAGGTATCCAGGATCGACTTATGGTCAAAAGCCATTTTTTTCATATCACGAACCCGTTGCCAGGTAAGTAATTTATCGCCCAGCCTGAGGTGCTGGTGATTGATATCGACCAACGCATAATAAGCAGTGGTGATAACCCTGCCGGAGGGGTGACGGCTGACCGACCCGAATGTATGGACCTGCTCCAGGTAAACATCTTCCATCCCCGTGCGTTCAACCAATACCCGGTAAGAAGCCGTGTCTAGGTCTTCATCAGTACGCACCAGGTCACCGAGTAAGGAAGGCAGTCCTGCATAGTCCTTAAGATCCGATGGCATGGTCAGCACTTTGAGCTCGCGGTCCTCATAACAGAAGATGACACAGTCCACAGAGATCGCAATATTGAAGTAATCAAGATGGCTGATCTTCTCTGCCTGTGCTGTTTTTAAATTATGTTTCATGGTCATAATGGGTTTCGCAAATTACAGATAAAATGGTGCCGCCGCCAAATTGGTAAAAAGAACAGATCGCATCGTTAATTAACTTTACACCGAAACTGTTGAAAATGTACAACCCCGACCAGATAAAACTACTCCAGAAAAAAACGCTCGAGCTATTAAAAAAAGCAAAGGGAAAAAGCACCCCCATCACAGAAACAGAAGCTTTACGTGAAGTGCTTCGTTTCCATGAAAACCGCTACTACCTTCAGAACGACCCACTGATTGCCGATTCTGAATACGATGATCTTTATAAGGAACTGGGCCGGCTTGAGACAGAAAACCCCCGCCTGGTTACACCCGACTCGCCCACCCAACGCGTTGCAAAGGGACTGACCAAAGACTTTCCCGATGCCGAACACCTGGTGCCCATGCTCTCACTGGATAACTCCTACAACAGCGATGACCTGATCAGCTTCGATCGCAAAGCGCGTGAACTGGCCGGCGTTTCGCAGCTTGAATATTGCGTGGAACCAAAATTTGACGGGGGCAGTATTTCACTGATCTATGAAGACGATCACCTGTTCCGCGGTGCCACCAGGGGTAATGGTGTTACCGGAGATGAGATAACCACCAATATCCGGCAAATCCGTTCACTTCCCTTATCCGCTAAATTTTCAACGTATGGATTGCAGACTGTTGAAATCCGCGGTGAAGTGCTGATCAATAAAAGCAATTTTGCAAAATATAACGAACAACTTTCCACATTGGGTTTGCCACCACTGGCCAACCCACGTAATGCTGCCGCAGGTACACTCCGCATAAAGGACCCCTCAGAAGTGGCGAAACGTAAACTGGAAGCATTCGTATACCATATCAGTTATTACACCCTGCTCCCGGGAGCAAAAGAACCTGAATTATTAAAGACTCACGCGGGGTCGCTGAAACTCTTGTGGGACCTGGGTTTCAGAAGTCCACAGAAAGAAAAAAAAGTTCTCACAGGTATTGAAGAGGTAATCGCCTATTGTAACGAATTTGAAAAAGGCCGCGATGATCTTCCTTATGAGATTGATGGAATGGTGATCAAGGTGAATGACCTGGCCCTGCAGGACAGGATGGGCATGACCTCCCATCATCCCCGATGGGCAATGGCTTATAAATTCAAGGCAAGGCAAGGCACCAGCAAATTACTTAGCGTGGAATTCCAGGTTGGGCGTACCGGTTCCATAACACCAGTTGCAAAAATCCAACCCGTACCTATCGGTGGTGTAACCGTCTCCAGCATCTCATTGTTTAATGAAGAGATCATCCGTGAAAAAGATCTAAAAATCGGCGACAGTGTATTGGTGGAACGCGCCGGTGATGTTATTCCCTATATTGTAAAATCATTACCCGAACTGCGTACAGGTTCCGAAAAAAAGATCAGCTTCCCTACCAACTGCCCGATTTGTAAAAGCGAACTTTTTAAAGAAGCTGGAGAAGCCGTCTGGCGTTGCGTTAACCTGGAATGCCCCGCACAGGTGGTGGAACGCATGATCCATTTTACCAGTAAGGATGCAATGGATATCCGCGGGTTCGGCGAAGCCAATATCCGCAAATTTTATGAACTGGGTTTACTGAAAGATATCCCTGGAATCTATAAACTGGATTTTAAAAAAATCGGAATACTCGAAGGCTTCGGACAAAAATCAATCGACAACCTGCAAGCCGCAATCGAACAATCGAAAGCCCAACCCCTGCACCGGCTGATCTTTGGCCTCGGTATCCGCTTCGTTGGTGAGACCACTGCAAAAACCCTGGCTAACGTGGTTACCCATCTGAAAGACCTGAAAAATTATTCACAGGACGACCTCAAAAACCTGGAAGATATAGGCCCCAAGGTGGCAGGAAGCATTGAACATTTTTTCAGTACCGATGCAAATATTGAATTACTCGACGAACTGGAAACACTTGGACTATCACTGAAGAATACAAAACGTGGTGGTCATGAAGCAACTGGTGGACTGGCCGGACAAACCTTCCTGTTTACCGGAACCCTTCCCACCCTCAAACGTAGCGATGCCGAAGCGATGGCCGAAGCAAAGGGAGGAAAACTGGTGAGTGGTGTGAGTGCCAAACTTAACTACCTGGTGGTGGGTGACGACGCCGGCAGTAAATTGGAAAAAGCAAAAAAAATAAATTCAGTCCGTATCATTACCGAAGCGGAATTTTTAAAGCTGATTGGATAACCGGTCAGCCGCCAACAACGAATAAATATGTTAAACCCGGCAACGATAAAGTTTTTAAAGGGCCTCGCCAGGAATAATACAAGGGCCTGGATGGAGGCCAACCGCAGCGCTTATGAAACGGCCCGGACCGACTTCGCCATCTTCGTACAGGAAGTGATCGACCGGTTCGGCAAAAAAGATTCCACGGTTGCAGGTTTACTTGCAAAAGACTGTATGTTCCGGATTAACCGGGATATCCGTTTCTCCAAAAACAAAGACCCCTATAAAAAGAATTTTGCAGCAAGCATCAACAAGGGAGGAAAAAAAGGTCTCGCTACAGCAGGTTATTACTTCCATCTCCAGCCGGGTGAAACCTTTGCTGGTGGCGGCATCTGGATGCCCGAACCGGTTCACCTGAAAAAAATCCGGCAGGAAATTGATTATAACCTGGGCGACCTGAAAAAGATCATCAACGCAAAAGATTTTAAAAAGATTTATGGCGACCTGGATCACAGTCCCGAATACAAACTTACCCGTCTTCCAAAAGGATATGAAAATGATAACCCCGCTGCAGAATATTTGAAACTGAAAAGTTTCATCGGTAGTCTTTCAATCAGCGATGATCAGCTGACCGAAAAAAATCTGGTAAAAACAACCGTTGCTGCATTTGAAGCATTAAAACCACTGATCGATTTTTTAAACCAGGGGTTGGAGCATTAGATAACCCGCATCTTTATAAACACCGTTATCTGTCCCCCGAAAAAAATCAATTATTTAAAATATCCCAGTCGCCTGAAACAAAAAAACGCACCCATAAACGCAGCAAGGATCGCGAGATAAAACCAGGGCGTGAAGAACACGCCGATTACCACTCCGTCATCACCCGTTGTTACCTCAGTCGCCACTTCCTTTTTTATATTCACCATTAATCCGATCAATGAAATACCGGCCAGTATTCCCGTGATCAATGCACCGCTGATCCCCGACCTCGCATTGGCAAATGCAAGTCCAAGGCTCAGCAACGACAAGGCCAATGCAACAATTGCATAAACATTCCCATCATTCTGGTGGCCACCCTTGCCTTCACTGGTTTCCTCAAGCCTGCCCACCACAGTATTATTTGTTCCGGGTGCTTCTATTTTGAAACCGGTAGCGAGTTGCACCCCGCTGAATTTTGCAAAGGGAACACTGTTACACCTGATTTCTATAAATGGAAGAAGGAACATCAACACACCAACTGCATACACGATGGTTGAAGGAACACGGGTGGACAAAACAGACTGCGCTGTAGGTTGCAGTGGAGGCCTTGCTGACAGGTCGCCCGCGGTTGTTGTGGTTACACCTGCCCCGGACATACCGGTTGAAGAAACAGGATTGTTAACCGGATCATTACTTCCGGGCGTTGCAGGGTTGGAATCGTGCAGATCGCTCATATGGCAAATTTTAGTCAAGGTAGACAAATAAATGATCACTCTCCTACCTTCCAACACGGAGCTCTCTGATCGGATCCATACCAATACCTTTGCGTTTCAAACGGCACTATGACCATTAACAGCATCTGCATCTGCGGAGCAGGCACCATGGGACAGGGAATCAGTCTGGCCTCAGCAGGAGCCGGTTTTTTTACACTTCTGTTCGACCTCGACCCCCGCGCTCTCGACCGCGCCGACGCGGCAATAAAGGAAGAACTGCAGTTATCTGTTACAAAAAATAAACTGACAGCCGAGGGGGCCGACCGTATCCTGTCGCTGATACATTATACTTCCGACCTGCAAACCTGTCTTGCCGACGTTTTCATTGAAGCAATAATCGAAAAGGCCGATGCAAAAGTGAATCTCTTCAACCAGCTTGCTGAACTGAATCATTCAGAATGCATTTTTGCCACCAACACTTCGTCTCTTTCGGTAACCGCCATTGCAAAACCGGTAAACCATCCCGGCCGGGTGATCGGTATGCATTTCTTTAATCCCGCCAACCGCATGAAACTGGTGGAAATTGTTGTCACACCCATGACCAACCAGCTAACCGTGGAGACCATCGGCAAACTTGCGGTGGATCTGGGAAAGACCCCGGTATTCTGCCTGGACTCCCCCGGTTTTATTGTAAACCGCGTGGCCAGACCATACTATATCGAAGCATTGAGACTGGCAGAAAAAGGAATTCCCATTGAACAGATCGACCGGATTTTGGAAGCAAGTGGTTTTAAAATGGGACCCTTCCGGCTGATGGATCTCATCGGTAACGATATCAATTACGCGGTGAGTGTTTCGGTATATGAGCAACTGGGTAAACCGGCACGACTACGGCCATCCGACCTCCAGGCTCAAAAACTGGAGCAAAAACACTTTGGTCGTAAATCGGGCAGGGGTTTTTATGACTACCCGGACCCCTCCCGCAACCCTTAACCAAGTATCTTTGCGCTCAGCAAAAAAACAATCTTGTCAAAAAATATTCTTGTCACCGGCGGCACTGGTTTTCTCGGATCTTATATCCTGAAAGAATTAAGGGAAAAAAATTATTCCGTGCGCGCCCTTCGAAGAGGCAACCAGCTGCCGGCGCATTTGCCTGCTTCAGCTTTTGATGGGGTAGAATGGGTTTCCGGCGATATACTTGATGTGCTATCACTTGAAGATGCAATGGAAGGAATGGATACCGTGATCCATTCAGCTGCCGTGGTGTCTTTTGATGCACGCGAACGCAGGCAGATGATGCAGGTAAATGTTGATGGAACAGCCAATGTAGCAAATATGGCGATGGAAGCAGGGATCAGCCGGTTTGTATATATCAGTTCGGTAGCTGCATTGGGGCGTACCGCATATGGAGAATCGGTTAGTGAAGAAAAAAAATGGGAGGAGTCGAAATTAAATACCCATTACGCCATCAGTAAACACAAGGCCGAAATGGAAATCTGGAGGGCAATCGGGGAAGGACTGGATGCCGTGATCCTTAACCCTTCCACCATTCTTGGATATGGCGACTGGCATACCGGCAGCTCCAGCCTGTTCCGGAATATCTATAATGAATTTCCCTGGTACAGTCCCGGTTTAAACGGTTTTGTTGATGTAGAGGATGTGGCAAGGGCAGCTGTACAGTTAATGGAATCCGGAATCACTGAAGAACGTTTTATAATTAACGGGGATAACTGGACCTTCCGTCAGCTTTTCGAAACAATGGCCGACCATCTGCATAAAAAAAGACCAGCCAGGCAGACTACCCCATTACTGGCAGGCATTGCCTGGCGACTGGAGAAAATAAAGTCGCTTTTCAGCAATAAAAAACCGCTGCTCACCCGGGAGACTGCAAGAATAGCTCTGAGCAATACCCGGTTCCAGAATGACAAACTCCTGAAAGCCTTACCCGGCTTTAGTTTCACACCCATCGAAGAATCGATCCGGAAAGCCAGTGAAAAATACCTGGCCAATCTGAAACACAAATAAACCCAAAGGAAGTACCTGGTCAACCTGAAATAATAATATTGCTCCAGGCAAGCCTCTAAAATACCCTCCCTGTCAATAACAATCAGATCTTCCGGATATGTGATAAATCATCGGACACAAGTAGTTTTCATCGTAGGATCACCTTTATCCCACGGCACGTAAATTGTACCTTACCCCAAAATTCAATATGACTGTGACACGCCTATATTTTAGTCTGCTGCTGCTGTTCACTTATTTTCATTCAGTCGCCCAGACAATGACCATTACCGGACGCATTATCGATTCAGCATCGAAGGAAGCCCTTGCCGGCGCATCGGTATACTGCCAGAACACCACGGTTGGCTCTGCTACCAATAAAGAAGGTTTGTTCTCACTTGAACTCCGCTCGGGCGGGTACGACCTGGTTGTAAGTTTCACCGGTTACCAGTCGCGCCAGCTCCGTATCACCGCCAATGACGGCCGCATCCCGGATATTGAAATGGTGAAGGAAGAAAAAAGCCTGGGCGAAGTAGTTATAAAAACAAGCAGCGAGGTGAAAGACGGCTGGACCAAATACGGCAAATTCTTTATTGAACATTTTGTAGGTACTACCCCCAATGCGTCACAGACCAACCTGCTCAACCCCGACGTTTTGAAATTCTTTTTACTGAAAAGAAGTAATAAACTCCGGGTACTGGCAACCGAACCACTGAGACTTGAAAACAATGCATTGGGTTATACCCTTCGTTACGAACTCGATTCTTTTATCTACAATTATAATAACGATATCAATTCGTACCGCGGGTTCTGCCTTTACAGTGAAATGGATGGACCCGACAGCCTGAAAGCTGTATGGGCGAAAAACAGGAAGGAAGCCTACCTCGGTTCAAAGCTGCAGTTCATGCGCAGTTATTACGACAGCACCGTTACTGAAGATGGCTGGATGATCAGCCTGCTCGACGAAAAAGACCCGACACGTTTTACCCGGCTGGAAAATGTTTACGACACTTCCTACTTTGGTGCACTGGATAGCACCTTGCAGGTAGAACTCTGGTTTCCCGCTAAAATCCGGATCCAGTATACCGTCCGCCGACCCGATCCCGAGTACCTTAAACAGTTCAAACTGCCAAAGGATGTATTACTCCAGATCTCCTATGCAGACATGAGGGAGGCTATCGCTATTATGGAGAACGGATATTACTATGACCAGGGCGACTGGATCAACCAGGGTTACTGGAGCTGGAAAAACCTTGGCGACCAGCTACCATACGATTACCAGCCATAGATTGTTTAACATTCGTTTCAACTTATAAATAAAATAACAGGCACCCCTGTTATTTTATTTTCCCATTACCTTTTCCCATAACTGCGGGATTCGTTTGATCCAAACCAGTTCACGCATTTTATCACGCGCTTCCTCTGCCGGTGATCCGAAATAAGCCTTGCCTGCTGACAGATCGTTCTTTACACCACTCTGCGCGTTGACCACCGCATCCTTACCAATCGTCAACGTTTTACTCACCCCTACCTGACCCCACAGGATCACATTGTCTTCAATTGTAGTGGCTCCGGCGATCCCAACCTGTGCCGCAAACAAACAGTTTTTTCCTATAACGGTATCATGACCGATATGAACCAGGTTATCCATCTTCGTGCCCGCACCCACCAGTGTATCACCACTTACCCCGCGGTCAATTGTACAATTCGCACCTATCTCTACCCCATTTTCAATCACCACCCGGCCACCACTAAGCATTTTTTTATAATGGATCTCCCGGTTGGTCTTCTTGTTATAATAAAACGCATCACTTCCAATTACGGTACCCGACTGGATAATCACATCGTCGCCAATCACACAAAAATCCATAATCGTTACGTTGGGGTAGATCACACAATTCCTTCCCACCCGCACGTGATTGCCGATATATGCATTGGGCATAACGACTGTTCCCTCGCCCACCGAAGAGCTCTCACCAAGCATTTTCATGGAGGGAGTAAACGGACGGTAGGTGCGGATGATGGTCTGGTATGCCTCAAAAGGATCAGGGGTTATAAGTAATGCCTTGCCTTCGGGAAACGCTGTTTCCTTATTGATAATGATAAAGCTGGCGGCCGAATTCACACACTTGTCGTAGTACTTGGGATGATCCACAAACACCAGGTCGCCCGGCTCCACCTTATGAATCTCGTTAATTCCGAGGGCCGAGGCACCGGTGTTACCAATAAGTTCTGCACCGATAAGTTCAGCGATATGAGTCAGGGAAACAGGTTCATTAAAACGCATATGAAAAGCTTTTTGCAAAGGTAATTGCAAACCATCAGCGACGGATATCAAAATAAAAAAGCCGGTGGATATTACACAGAGTATGATCAACAAACAAATTATAAACCTTTCCCAGTATTGTAACGCCAACTTAGCCGTCGTTTGAAAGCAGCAGCCAGCAAGGATTACAGCCTGTACATTAATATAAGCCAGACGGGATCCTGACTACTTTTTTTATAAATGGACTACATCAGCCCAGATAAATATTGCATACACGGCTGCCCGGCGGATATATAATTCTGATTCAAACATCTGTTGCTTCCACCCTGCCCGATCATTGGACATACCTTGTGGTTTACCCTGGTATTTTCCACAGAAAGCATAAATTGTGAATAAAATTCTTTATAATTTTTTTTTGGATAGCAGAAATTATATTTAATATTGTGTAGGGAAATTTATTTCCCTGTACTTACTAACCCATCCATTATAATGATCCCTTCGATTCTTCGAGGGGATTTTTAGTTTTTAAGAGCAGCAGATCCATCCAACAAACCATTCATGTGTTTACTAACTGATAAGTCCGGCTGAACGGAAAACAGTTTTACTGCCGGACAGCTACGCAACGCTAAATCAAACACAAAACTCCGATTCACAGGAATTCAGATACCTTTATCATAATCAAATAAGTAGTACATGTTGAAATCAATGACGGGCTTTGGAAGATCAGAACAGAATGTGGGCGACAAGACCTTCCTGATCGATATTAAATCACTCAACGGAAAACAATTCGAGCTCCAGCTGAAAATGCCCGCGATCCTCAAACCTTTTGAATTCGATATCCGCAGGATCCTTTCGGAAAAACTCATCCGCGGCAGCGTGGATTGTATGATCAGCCTGAAAGAAACCGGCAGTGCAAAACCGGTGACCATTAATACAGATCTGGCAAAGGCGTATTACCAGCCGCTGGCCGAACTGTCAAAAGCGCTTAACCTCGACCCCTCCCATATTCTCAGTACACTGGTGAAACTTCCCGAAGTGATTACGCCAAGCAGTGAAACCCTTTCTGACCAGGAATGGACCGACCTCCGGCTGATCCTTTTAAAGGCAATCGATAATCTCAACAAACACCGCCTCAATGAAGGAGCTGTGCTGGAGCAGGAACTGCTCACCAGGATTATCCGGATTGAAGAACAGCAACAGGAGGTCATCAAACTTGAACCCCTGCGCAAACAAAAAATCCGCGAGGGTATCACCCGCTTGCTGGAAGAAAATGTTGGCAAGGAAAACTACGATGGCAACCGACTGGAACAGGAACTGGTTTACTACATAGAAAAAATCGATATTACGGAAGAACAGGTGCGCCTGAAAAACCATTGCGATTATTTCAAGAGCCTGCTCCGGGATGCAGATGATTCAAAGGGCAAGAAACTTTCTTTTATACTCCAGGAAATCGGAAGGGAGATCAACACCACCGGTTCCAAGGCATACGATTCCACCATCCAGATGGCAGTGGTGATGATGAAGGATGAACTGGAAAAAGCCAAGGAGCAGGTACTGAATGTTCTTTGATCCAACACATCACTTATTTTTGTAAAAACACTTCTCTTGAAAAAACGGCCGGCGTTTATTTACCTGATCCTGGTTGCAATGACCTATGGGGTTTCCTGTACCACGGTTGACCTCTATGAAAAATCAGTGCGGATCCCCGATCATGCCTGGCAGAGTAATTATAAACCCGCTTTTGAATTCCAGATCAGGGATAGTGTTCCTATGTACCGGGTATTTATGATACTTCGTCACACCGACCGGTACAACTTTAATAATATCTATGTTAACCTTTATATTAAAGGTCCCGGCCAGGACACAGCACAGAAAGTGCAGCGTGAACTGGAACTGGGCAATAATGAAAAAGGATGGCTCGGCCGCGGCATGGATGATATATATGAACACCGCATCCTCCTGGCCGAGCAGAATTTTAAACCCGGCCTTTACAGCTTCACCCTTGAGCAGATCATGAGGGAGAATCCCCTGATGAATGTGCTTGATGCCGGTATACGGGTGGAGAAAATCAATCCCTGATTACCATGCCAGATCCCATTAAAAGGAAATTACGCCGGGCTACCGGGATCTACTGGCTCCTTCTTACCTATATCGTGGTGGCCCTGGTATTCTGGTATATTTCCCTTGAACGGCAGAACGACCTCATGTATGACTTCAAGGAAATGCAGCTTCGCAGTGCGGTTAATCCTTTTACCCAACAGGCTGCCTATGATGATGCACTTGCCCGCATTACCGACGAACACCGGCGCAACCGCCGTAAATATGCGGGCGAAGGAAGTGTCTTCCTGATCGTCATTCTCATCGGTGCCACCTTTGTTTACCGGTCTGTACGTCGCCAGTTCCGCCTGCAGCAACAGCAACAGAACTTTATGATGGCCGTCACCCATGAATTGAAAACCCCGATTGCCATTGCCCGCCTGAATCTTGAAACCCTCCAGAAACACACCCTCGATCCGGAAAAACAAAAGAAGCTGATCCGCCTGACACTGGAAGAAACCAACCGCCTTAACTTCCTTACCAATAATATCCTGATAGCGTCACAGCTTGAAGGGGGCGGTTATACCTTCAGCCGCGAAGAGATCGATCTCTCGGATCTGCTGAGAGACAGCATTAACGACTTTCGCAAACGCTTTCCCGACCGCCAGTTCCATGATAACATTGACACCAGTGCCGACCTGAAGGCCGACCCCCTGCTCATCCAGCTGCTCATCAATAACCTCGTTGAAAACGCGATCAAATATTCCCCCAGGGATTCTGTTATCAGTGCATCCCTGACCCGGTCCGTTAAAAGTCTTCGCCTCGAAATCCGCGACCAGGGCAGCGGAATCCCCGACGATGAAAAGCAAAAGATATTTGAAAAATTCTACCGGGTGGGAAACGAAAGCACAAGGAAAACCCAGGGCACCGGCCTTGGGCTCTATCTTTGCCGTAAGATAGCCAATGACCACAATGCGGACATTTTGGTGACAAACAATACTCCACACGGAAGTAATTTTGCGGTGATTTTTTACATCTGAACATGAACGATAAAAAGAAACTTTCCATACTGCTGGTCGAAGATGAAGAAAACCTTCATGAAGCCTTAAAGCTTAATCTCGAACTGGAAGGGTATGATGTTATATCTGCTTACGACGGCGCAGCAGCCCTGAAGGCTGTTGCCAATGAATATTTCGATCTGCTGATCCTCGATGTAATGCTTCCTGAAATGGATGGCATCAGCGTTGCAGAAACAATCCGCATCAGTAACAATGAAATGCCCATCCTGATCCTGAGTGCAAAAAACAGCAGCGCTGACCGCGTGCTGGGCCTTAAAAAAGGAGCGGATGATTATCTTACCAAACCATTCAACCTGGAAGAATTATTACTCCGGGTTCATAAACTGATTGACAAGAATAAAAAACTGCAGGACCGTTCCACCGTTGGTAACAGTTATACTTTCGGGAATAATATCATTGATTTTAAAGCGCAGGAAGCCACCACACAGTCAAACGGAAAGATCCAGCTGAGCAAAAAAGAAACAATGCTGCTGAAACTACTGATAGAAAATAAAAATGAAGTGGTGCCTAGAGAAAAGATCCTGCAGTCGGTCTGGGGTTATAACGTTTACCCAACCACCCGCACCATCGACAATTTCATTTTGAACTTCAGGAAATACTTCGAACATGATAGCAGGAACCCTAAATATTTCCATTCGGTGAGGGGCGTGGGTTATAAGTATTCGGAGTAGACAGGCTTTCTATCTGCTTCAACACCGCCAATGTGCGGGCATACAATTCATCGTTATTTCCTTCTGAAAAAACATTGGTGAACATCCCGGTTTCACAATGATCAAGAATCCGGTTAATCTCCTGTTGCGCCGATTCCGGTATTGAAGCAGCCTGCATTACCTTTACCAGGTAAAGGCGATTCATCTGGCTGCCTGAAAGACCAAAATAACGGGAGCAAAAGCGCCATATTCCTTCACGGAGACTTACATAAAACGATTTGTCATTTATACCGACCAATCTTTTTGCATTTGCCAGCAGTACATCAATGTCAGGCCTGACGGGCATTTCAGGCGGTGACACCCGAATGGCACCTGTTCGTCTCCTTGTACGGCGAACATAGATGACCAGCAACAGCAAGGCTATGATCATCAGCAAGGCAACTGCCCCCACGATCCACCAGCCAGTAGAAACAGTTTGTGAACCTGCAAGTTGATTTAATGGTCCACCCCTCCTTACTGAATCAGTTACTACTACCGGGAGTCCTGAAGTAGACAACGTATTGTACCGGTTGCTGTCAGGATTAAAAAAAGACATGACCACTGCCGGCAGCAGGTGTGTTCCTGTTTTATTTGACACGAAATGATAACGGAATAACCGCTCTCCCTTTAATGGTGCAGTTGCCGGATCAATACGGTCGCTGATCTCGGGATCAAATGCAGTAATACCTGCCGGCCATTTGATTTCCGGAGCCGATAATTGTGTGAAGTTACCTGCACCACTGATCCGCACTTCAAGAATTGCATCCTCGTTTGTATGCACCGAATTTTTCAGGAGGCTGGCCTGAATACTGAACTTGCCAACCGCACCGCTGAAACTATCGGGACGGGCTTTCTCAGGTGTGGGACGGACCGTAATCGTAACCGGTTCCGTACTCATATTACTTTCATAAACCACGGTATTGATGAGCGAACGGAAATCGTCAGTATCAATCACTCCTTCACGGATCGTTTGTTCCGTTTCCTTCTCACCGGGTACGATTGCTTTATAAAACTCCACCTTATTGCGGACTTCCATCGGATCCACTTGGAATGTCCCGGGACGCAATGCATACATCTGCACTTTCCGGATAGTATGCACGTCGAACTTTTTCCCATTTATAACCTCGGTACTCACCCGGCCATCATGCAAACCGATCATATCCTGAACAGTAAAACCATACAGACCTGGATTCTTGATGATATCAGATCTTGATTCAAGTGTTGAATAAAGTTTGAACACTGCAATGATGGGTTCACCCACATAACAGCTCCTGCGATCGACCTGCACCCTGATGAAAAGGTTTTTCCTGATTTTCTGGTAAGGATCCTCACCGGCACGCAGGTAATAGTCGCCCAGCATGCGATCCTGCATCCCAATAACATCCTGTTTCTGGCTTTCCACTACCTTAATGGATGTTTTCCGGCTTTTCACCAACTTTCCGTTGACCAGTGCCGATGCCCCTGGAATTATGTACAGCCCCGGCTTCAGGGCTGCCAGTGTGTAAACTATATTGCGCATCCGGGTGACACCATGCGGACCATAAGTCTGGGCTGTATAGTACTGCGGTCCGCTTACAATATGGAAACCTTTAAAGTCCGGCTGGTAAAAATCATCGGAATTGTCCATGTCCTCCAGCACATACTGCACCTGGAAGGATTCACCGGTTGCTACAGGTCCGGGAGTTACTACCGTCCGCATGGAAGGTTGCGACCAGCATTGTACGGCAACCAGCATCAACAATATGAACAGCCATTTTTTCACTTACCTAAAAATAGAGAAGCAGGAGCAAAGTTCGCGTTAAAAAACACTGATGTGAGTAACCCAATACGAATCAGGTCCGGCGTACCGGTCCAATTCAACAAACCTGGTCTGAGGCTCAGAGATCTCCCAGCTGTGGCCTCACAAGAATCTCTTCCACACAGGCCTGTGGCGAAAGACGGGCAGCCGCATAAACCATTTTTGCAATATCAGCTGCTTCCATGATCCGGTTATTGCTATTGTCGAACCCGGCCCAGGAATCGGTCAGTACCGCACCGGGTAACACCGATGTAACCTTTATCCCCAAAGGTTTCATTTCCTCGCGGAGGTTCTTGCTGAAACCCAGCATGGCGAATTTACTGATACTGTATGCGCCCCCGTTATGATAAGCTTTAATAGAAGCGATGGAACAGATATTGAAAATATGACCGGACTTATTTTCTTTCATCACCGGTATCAGTGCACGTGTAAGATGATAGGTTCCCATCAGGTTTACAGAAATCATTTTTTCCAGTATCCCTTCTTCTTCCGTTTCCACACTACCCGGGATAAATAAACCGGCATTGTTTACCAGTACATCGATTTTATCTGCTGTGGCCAGTATCCAGTCAGCAAAAACCCGGACCGATTCCCGATCGCCCATATCACAAACCTTTGTAAAAATATTTGTGCGGGGGAACCTTCCCTGCAGTTCCCGGCCTGCGAGCTGCAGTCCCGCTTCATTCCTCGCGCAAAGGTAAAAACTGTGCCCCTGCTTGTCTTCAGCGAAAACTTCAGCAATGGCTTTGCCAATACCCTTGGATGCGCCGGTGATAACAATATTCATATAATCCAGATTATAGAGTGTAGATTGCAAATTAATCAGATACCCCATCATCACGAAATCTGTAATCTGTGACCGGCAAGAAATATCGTCACCTTTTCTTCGATCTCGACCATACACTCTGGGACTTTGAAGCAAATGCGCGTACCACACTTGAAACAATCTACGAAGACCTGCAACTCCGTTCCAGGGGTGTAGATGACTTTGAACGGTTTTACCTGAACTACCTTTTACATAACGAACGGCTGTGGGAGCGGTACAGGAAGGGGTTTATCAAACAGGAAGAACTGCGATTAAAAAGAATGCGGCTGGCCTTGCTGGATTTCAAGATCGCCAATGAAGAACTCACCACGAAAATGAGCGCACAGTTCATTGAACTACTTCCAACCCGGAATATCCTGTTTCCCCATACCACCGAAATCCTGCAATACCTGTCGAACAAAAATTATGAACTGCATCTTATCACCAACGGTTTCGAAAAAGTGCAGCATAACAAACTGAAAAATTCGGGACTTGATAAATTTTTTGGTGAAGTGATTACTTCAGAAGGATCAAATAGTCTTAAACCCAACCGCGAAATCTTTGATTATGCACTCCGTAAAACAGGGGCTGATGTGGATACCAGTATCATGCTGGGAGATACTCCGGAAGTGGATATCCAGGGAGCTATCAATGCTGGGATGGACCAGGTCCTGGTAAACCATACCGGCATCAGCACCACGCTGAAACCAACCTATATGGTAAGTCACCTGAAACAACTGGAGGAAATTTTTTAGTCGGGGCAGATCAACCGTTATCATATTGCAACCAAGGTCACCTGCCTAATGGTCCATCCGCATTATTTCGCTGCAATCATCATCACCTGCCCAATGGTTCATCTGCATTACTTCGCTGCAATCACCACCCAACGGTTCAATATATTTACCAGGTCGCAATTACCGTCACCCCACCCTGTGGTTTGTCGCCGATCTTAACGTTGATCTTCGCATCCAGCGGCAGTAACAGGTCGACCCTTGAACCGAACTTTATAAAACCCATTTCCTCACCCTGTTTAACGGGCTGCCCGGCTTTCAGATAATTCACAATTCGTTTCGCAAGCGCACCTGCGATCTGTTTTGTAAGGACCTCTTTCCCGTTTTTCCGGTAAACAATTGTATGACGCTCGTTTTCTGTTGAGGATTTTGGATGCCAGGCCACCAGGTACTTGCCTTTATGGTATTTGCTGTAGGCCACTTCGCCACTCACCGGGTTCCGGTTAACGTGAACATTCAAGGGGCTCATAAAAATAGAAAGCTGGATTCTGCGGTCGGTGAAGTATTCATCCGCCTGTACTTCTTCGATAGCCACTACAGTACCGTCGGCCGGTGCAACAATCGCATTCTCGTTGATTGTCAGCTTGCGGTTTGGAATCCGGAAAAAAGAAATGATGAAAAGCAGGAGTCCGAGTGCTGCTACAACGATAATACCCGAGATCAATGGGTAATCGAAGCTGAGGAAATAAAAGGAAAGCAGGCAGATAATAACAAAAAGGATAACTGTCCAGGCAATCGTTTTCGCTCCTTCTTTATGGATCGTCATAACTAAAAATTGAGCCGCAAATATACGCAAGGATCGGGAGTCTGCTGACCTGATTATGGCGCTATCGTAAAAACCCTGATTACCACTTCCTATAACAATATATTGAGTGTCTTCTCAAGGAAAAAATGCAGGAACAACCACACACAGGGAACAGCTATCAGCAGCGAGTCAAAACGATCCAGGAAACCGCCATGCCCCGGCATTATTTTACCGCTGTCCTTAACATCGGCCAGTCTCTTGAGTTTTGATTCAAGGATATCACCAAAAGTACCGGACACGGAAACGATCAGTGTAATAATCATTACAAGTATGGCGATGGGAGTACGGGCTGCACCGGTGTTAATCAGCAGGTAAATCCAGCCAAGTAATCCAACTGACAGAATTATCCCCCCCATTGTTCCTTCCCATGTTTTTTTGGGGGAAATGGAAGTAAGTGGCCTCCGGCCGATAAACGACCCAACGATATATGCCATTGTATCATTGATCCAGATACCAGCGATAACCAGTAATGGGATAAATACTTTTGAAATGGTCAGCGTCAGGTCTACGCTGTCCGGAAAATTTATAACAATCTTTTGTTGATACAGGTCCATCATCAGTCCCCATGAAAGGGAGATATAAAAAAGTCCCAATGCCCCTGCAGCAAAGGATCTCAGGGATAACCGCTCTTTCTGGAAAATCCCCAGTCCCAGCATGATAAAACCTGCTAGTGAAAACGGAAGGGAAAAATTTCCTTTTAACCAGTACCCCATAAACGAATAATACGGTCCGCAAAACCAAAGGAACACCCCATAACCCAGTAACATGTACCCCAGCTTTGAATAAAAATGAAAGCGGGTCTTATAGACTTTTTCTATCAACCGGAGATATTCCCACCAGCAACCAAAATGGATTACAGAAAATAACAGGAAGAAGGTCCACTGGTTCCTTAATAATCCAAACAACATGATGGCGGCGAACAGTATTGCTGTTAATGCCCTTGTTCGAAATGTTGCCCAGTGAAATGCCATATATTTTATTTACTCGTTTTAAAATTAAAGCGCGGTTGCATTTATCCCAACCATATTGCACCCGATTGCCCCCAACCTCATTGTTCCGAACCTAATTGTTCCCGATCTTATTGCTCCCGATCTTATTGTTCCAACCTCATTGTTCCCTAATCGTTGTTCCCAACCTCGTTGCTCCTTCACCTTTGCTCCCGGCCTCGTTACCCGAAACCCGTTGCTCCCACCCTCAATACGGTCGTTGCAAACCCCTGTGGGAAATTCGTCTGAAATGGATCAGCAAAACGATCAGCACAGGAACAGTCATCAATCCCCAAAAGCTTTCCGGTCCTTCCGACATGGCTTCTGCCACCGGTTTTCCCTGCCTGGTATAGATGTAAACAATGGTCAGCGCAATACCGTTATTGACGAAATGGGCGAGAATGGAAATCCATAATCGCCCCGAATAATAATACAATGCTCCCAGCACCATTCCAAGTACGAAACGGGAAAGAAACCCATAGAACGACCAATGTGCCAGGCTGAAAAGTATACTTACGAGGATGATCGACATCCAGGGTTTGCTGGTGCCCCTGGTTAAAAAGTTCTGAAGGCCACCGCGGAACAGGGCTTCTTCACAAAGTGCCGGGATAAAGGCCATGACACCCAGGGCCAGCAGGAAATCGCCAAACGAATTCAATCGGACAATCGCCTGCACCTGCCGGCTGTACTCCGCTTCAAGTTTTTCAAAACGCAGTTGCAGGTCGGGTGATATCGGGAGAAGATGTGTGATCAGCGACAATGAAGCTGCCAGGAAAAGTGCTGCAATGATGATCAGGAAGGTCAGGCCAACCTGCTCCCCGCTGATGCGGCCACGGAAACCCAACAGGACCAGCGGTTTTTTATGGATCAGCCATGCGGTGATGATGGTCGGAAGCAGGAAACCACCCACCTGCGAAAGAGCCTGGGTGAGTTTGCTGATATTGCTGTATTGCGGGTCCAGCATGGCTGCCTGGATTTCCCCTGCCGACTTTCCCGTGAGCATGTACCAGATCGGTACACTAAGCAGCTGGGAGAAAATCAACCCGGCTATTGCAAAAGTGATCAGCATAAAAAACCCGCCTGTATATGAAAAACCCCTAGAATCGTTGTCGTACATAGATTTCCGGTATTATGCTGTAAATTTGCAGGCTGCAAGATAAGCAGAATGAAAAGTGATACAAATTATTGAGTGTTATGGTCAGGATTGGTAAAATAGAACTTCCGGAATTCCCCCTCTTGCTTGCCCCGATGGAAGATGTGAGCGATCCCCCCTTTCGTGCGGTGTGTAAGGATAATGGGGCCGACCTGATGTATACTGAATTTATTTCTTCCGAGGGACTGATCCGCGACGCGATCAAGAGCCGGAAAAAACTGGATATTTTTGACTACGAACGTCCGGTCGGGATCCAGATTTTCGGGGGCGATGAAGAAAGCCTGGCCATGGCTGCCAGGATCGTAGAAGTAACCAATCCCGACCTGCTTGATATCAACTTCGGTTGCCCGGTGAAAAAAGTCGCCCTGAAGGGTGCAGGCGCTGGTGTGTTGAAGGATGTGGACCTGATGGTCCGGCTGACTTCGTCCGTTGTAAAGGCCACCAACCTGCCCGTTACGGTCAAAACCAGACTGGGTTGGGACGACAGTACCCGAAACATTGAAGAAGTGGCAGAACGCCTGCAGGATGTTGGCATACAGGCACTGGCCATCCATGGCCGCACCCGTACACAGATGTATAAAGGGGAGGCCGACTGGACCCTTATCGGAAAGGTTAAAAATAATCCAAGGATTAAGATTCCCATTTTTGGAAATGGCGATATTGATTCACCGGAAAAAGCAGTGGAATATAAAAACCGGTATGGGGTCGACGGGATTATGATCGGTCGCGCCGCCATCGGTTATCCCTGGATCTTTAACGAGATCAAACATTTTGTTGCCACCGGCGAACATCTTGATTCGCCAACCATCGACGAACGTGTGGCCGTTGCCCGCAAACACCTGCACAAAAGTGTTCAATGGAAGGGACCCATCGTGGGCATTTTTGAAATGCGCCGCCATTATGCCAATTACCTCAAGGGTCTCCCCAATATCAAAGAATACAGGGGCCGGCTGGTTACCCTCAACACGGAAGAAGAAATAAATGCCGTACTTGATGAGATCGTGGTGAACTATGCCGGTTACAGTTTTGAAAAAACACCGATTGAACTGATCAACTATCACGAAAAATGCCCGGTGGACTAAGGGGTATCGGACAAAGAGGTTGCACTTCACCAATTTATCTGAAAGACAATGAATATAGCTGAAAGTGAACCCATCGCCACTAACCATGAAAACGCAGGTACTATTTATTCCGGCCTCGTTCACGACTACAAGGCCCGGGCAGTACGGTTAAAAACACAGGCAGCCTGGCTGAGCTTCTTCCGCCTGGCACTCTTCATCCTGTTCCTTTATGTGGGCTACCGTTCATTTGTTACGGGCAGCAGCGCACTGATCGTACTCACACTCCTGATGCTTGCCGCATTCCTGCTGCTGGTGCGCTGGTACGACCGGGTGCAGAACGAGACCAGTTTTTACCAGGCACTGGTAAAGATCAACCTCGACGAGCTGGTGTTTCTTGAAACGGGTAACTCTCCCTACGCCCCCGGAAAAGAATACACGGATCCACATCACGCCTATTCGTACGATCTCGACATCTTCGGTGAAAGCGGCTTGTTCCCCTACCTGAACAGATGCAGCACCAGCTTCGGCAAACAGGCGCTTGCAAACAGCCTGCTTGCACCTGATACCAAATTGATAAATGAACGGCAGGAGGCTATTGATGAATTAAAAGCCAGACTTACTTTTCGTCAGCATCTCCAGGCAAGGGGACTCTTGCTGGATACCCGTACCCGTGAAATGAAACAACTGGATACCTGGCTGAAATCAGGCCCTTCATTTACCAGTAAACCCCTGTATCTGTTGCTGATGCTGTTCCCCCTTGCAACCATCAGCTCCCTCTTGTATTACCTGTTCACAGAAAACGAACAGGCACTACATAATTTTTATGGACTCTTTACCCTTAACCTGCTTGTTACTTTTTCCTTCGGTAAAAAAATCAGCCGGCACCTTTCCGTATCTACATCGGTGAATAAAATCCTGCAGCAATATGCTGGTCAGCTTGTACAACTGGAACAGACAAACTTTGATTCGCCGCTTTTAAAAAAATTACAACAGGATCTTCGCACAGATGGCCGCACGGCTTCCGCTTCCGTCCAAAAACTCGCTTCCCTTTTTAACTACCTGGAAACAATTGTGAACCTGGTAGTGAGCCTGCTGCTGAATGGGTTGTTTATATTTCACGTTCATGTATTGTTCTTCCTGGAGAAATGGAAAAAGGAGCAGGGAAACAATGTCTATAAATGGCTGGGATTACTGGGCGAAGTGGAAGCACTCAATAGTTTTGCAAACCTTTCTTTTAATAATCCTTCTTTTTGTAAACCGGAGTTGACGCCAACTGATGACCTCACCACCGTGGCCATGGGCCACCCGCTGATAGCGCAAAACAAACGGATCTACAATAGTATTTCATTCCGGGAAGAACGTTTCGTGATACTAACCGGTTCAAACATGTCGGGTAAAAGCACCTTCCTCCGCACACTTGGTATCAACCTGGTATTGGCGCGTGCCGGTAGTCATGTTTGTGCGCAGCAATTTATCTTTTATCCTTACAGCGTTCACGTAAGTATGCGCATCTCTGATTCACTGCACGACAGTGAATCATTTTTCTACGCCGAACTGAAAAGGCTGAAGGCGATTATGCAGGAACTGGAAGAAGGTAAAAAAACATTCGTGATCCTGGATGAGATCCTGCGTGGCACCAACAGCAACGATAAACACAATGGCACAATCGGCCTGATCAACAAACTGGTGAATGCGAAAGCCACGGGTATTATTGCAACACACGATCTTACTGTCTCCAATCTCAAACAGGTGTATAGCAGTTATATCGGCAACCAGTGTTTCGAATCAGAGATCATTAATGATGAACTGGTATTCGACTATAAATTAAAGCCAGGGGTTTGTTCGCGGCTGAGCGCATCCTTCCTGATGAAAAAAATGGGAGTGATTGATTAAAGGTTAACTCTTTATTTCTTTGTGCCTGCTTCTGTAACAGCCGCTACTATTTCTTTTGATAAGGGGGAAACACCCGGATCAAAATATTTGATAAGGATTCCATTTTCGTCTACCAGGTATTTGGAAAAATTCCAGGTGGGTTCCTGTTCATTCCAACCATTCAGCTCCGGGGCAGTCAGCCAATGAAAAATTTCATTCTGCTCTTTTGCACGGACCACCGTGCTTTTTTTTGCCAGCGGGAAAGTAACGCCATAATTCACTTTACAGAATTGCGCAATTTCTTCATCGGTTCCCTTCTCCTGTTCCTTGAAATCATTTGCCGGGAAGGCGATAATTTCCAGCTGGTCCTTATAACGTTCATACAATTTCTGCAACTCTTCATACTGACCGGTATATCCGCAGTTACTCGCTGTGTTAACCAACAGGAGTTTTTTTCCCTTCAATGTTTCCAGTCTTAATTCCGACCCGTTATTAAGATGTACGGCCAGGTTATAAATAGATGTTCCCGATGCGGGCCCTGATGTATTCTCCATGGTTTTAATTTTTTTGCCGGTTAACCTGCTTACAAACATAACAACAGGATACAAGGCTTTAAGAATTTTTTGTTTTGTGTTCATAAATGAATTTATCATTTTTATACTTTCCTCATACTTCATCATCTGGTGCATGATTCCAATATCCAACAACCGGCCTGAATGCCGGGAAGTTATAACATGCAAAATCCCACAGACTATTCTCTCTACCGGATCAACCGCCGGAATAAATTTAGTTTTCCTTTAAACGGTGGATACTTCATTGCCGGATCAAACCAGGTGGGTGTTTTCATCACTGCTTTTAAATGACTGAATGTTTCAAAGGAATATTTTCCATGGTACCTCCCCGTTCCACTGAAACCACGGCCACCAAACGGTAATTCGTGATTGGTAAGATGCAGTGCCGCATTGTTGACACATCCTCCTCCGAACGAAACCTGGTCAATCCAGTACTTTTCATTCTGACCAGCTGACGTGAATACATAAAAGGCCAGCGGGTTGGGGTTTTGTCCGATAAATTCCCTGGCCTCTTCCCGGTCGTTGTATGTTATAACCGGAAGTAACGGACCAAATATCTCGTCCTTCAGTAAGGCAGAACCGGCAGGAATTCCATCCAGCAGGGTGGGTTCAATGTAACGTGTTGCCCGATCAGATTTTCCACCGTGAATCACCGAAGATCCAGGCAGGTACTTTATCAACCGGTCAAATTGTTTTTCATTGATGATCCTTCCATATTCACCACTCTTTGAAGCATCCTCCCCAAAATAAACTTTTAAAGCCTGTTTGCAGGCTGCTAAAAAACCTTCCTTTACCGACGAATGCACCAGCACATAATCCGGTGCCACACACATCTGCCCGGCATTGGAAAATTTGGTCATCATGATCCGTTTTGCAGCAACATTGATATTGGCATCGGCTTCTATCACACAGGGACTTTTGCCGCCAAGTTCAAGTGTAACGGGTACCAGGTTTTTTGCAGCTAGCTGGTATACAATCCGTCCCACTGCAGTACTACCTGTGTAAAATATATGGTCAAATACAAACGCTTCCATCATTGCCGGGACTACCACCGAGCCATCGCCTTCCACGATCAACACTTCTGCCGGTTCAAAGGCATCGGCAATGATTGACTTCATCACACCCGCAGTTGCAGGTGCAAACTCACTTGGTTTCAGCACCACGGTATTGCCGGCCGCAAGCGCACCCACCAACGGGGTAAGTAGTAATTGGAGTGGATAATTCCAGGGTCCGATGATCAGAACGGTGCCCAGCGGCTCCCGGTATACCTTACTCACCGAGGGAAGGTTGAGAAGGTTGGTTGACTTACGTTGGGGCCTCATCCAGTCGCCCAGGCTCCGGATTGCCTGATTAATTTCAGTAAGTACGAACCCCGTTTCGGTTATCCATACTTCTTCCCTGCTCTTGTTCAGGTCGCTCCATAGGGCCTGGTAAATCGCCGTCTCATGTGCCAGCAATGCAGTCCTTAGTTTTTTAAGCCGGCTCAGCCGCCACCCATAACTGCGGGTTTCGCCCTTGTTAAAATAATTACGGCATTGATTCAGCAGGTCAGGTAACTGGTTCATGCTTTTGATTTGGCAGACCAATGTAATACTTTTGGATCAGCCCGCATCAGGCCGATGCAAATGAGGAAATTCATCCCCATTTGTAAAGCACGCGTCAATCATACTTGCACATTTACGGGACTTTATTGAATGGATGAATTTTTGTATCCGATGCCTGAACTAAAACATATCAACATGAAAGCAAAACTGGGCATAGCATTTTTAAGTCTTTTCCTAACACTCACTGTTATTACTTCCCATGCATCGATTCTTGATCCGATCTTTAAGGGAAAGGCGAAGACAACCAATACACTTACAGACGAACAAAAAACTGCCCGTCTGGAAGAAATTAAAACAAGGGTTGAGGTTATCAAGGCAACTGACAAATCCACATTAAGCAGGTCAGAAAGAAAATCTATGAAAAAGGAATTGAGGGAGATGAACCGTGAAGCCAAAGCGATGAAGGGCGGAGTTTATCTTTCAGTAGGAGCAATTATAATTATTATCCTGTTACTGATCCTTATCCTGTAACTGCAGCCTGTTTTCATTGATTATGATCTGCCGGTCAGCTATGCCTTTGTGTACAAAGGCATTTTTTATTGGTGGATGTCCGGACGTATCCGGGAATAAAAAAAGACATTATCAGAAATAATGTCTCAATGAATTGCTATAAACCAGGGATGATTAAATCTCTGCGCGTACATGATCCTTCGCCCTTTCAGCAAAGACTTCCGATTCAGTTTGCAGCTGATCGATCTTATCGCTGAACGAATCAACCAGGTCATTGAATTTGTCCTTGATATCACGACCCTTACGGGCAATGGTATCGCGTGTTTCAGAACCCTTTGCCGGAGCGAAAAGCAGCCCGGTGAGCAGTCCGACCGAAAAACCGATTAGTAATTTACTCATACCAAATAATTTTTAATGATTAATGTACCTACCAGCAGCAAGTAACCAAAATATCATGCCATGCTGGGAAAACACAGCGGGGAAAAATCATTAATTTCAGGCCATGACAGATGAATATTTTATGATGATGGCTCTCAAAGAGGCGCAGCTGGCTTTTGAAGAAGAAGAGATCCCGGTTGGTGCCGTAATAGTGATGAACGACAAGGTAATTGCCCGGGGCCGGAACATGACCGAAAAATTAAATGACCCCACAGCACATGCAGAAATGATTGCCCTTACCTCCGCATTTAACCATCTTGGCAGCAAATACCTCCCCCACGCCACTTTGTATGTTACCCTTGAACCCTGCCTGATGTGTGCAGGCGCTGTTTACTGGGGTAAGCTGGGCAAACTGGTATTTGGTGCAAATGATCAGAAGAACGGTTACAAAAAAACGACGGCGTCCAACTGGCCTTTCCACCCAAAAACAGAACTGGTTACTGGTGTGATGGAAGAAGATTGCGCCCGCCTGATGAAGGAGTTTTTCCGGACGCGTCGATAAAAGTACCGGTCCGGCCCATCTGGTAACCGGTATTCCGGTCACGGTAATATCCGCCTGATATGCGATAACTTCTGCGTATCAAAGATAAAATCCTTAGTATACACCATCAGTGATGGCTGGAAATTTGAGGGGCTTTCCGTTTTTCCCCGGCATCGGTAATGGGCCCTGAATCCGGAAACGGGATTATAAAATGGTTCTTGCGGATTTACGGCATTCATTAATAAAATACTTAACAATCAACAGTAAGGCAATAAATTTGTAAAGTATTATCACATTTTCATGAACCTTAAAAAATAGTATTATGGCATTTACATTACCGCCGCTACCCTATGCACCGGAAGCACTGGAACCTTATATCGATAAACAAACCATGCAGATCCATCATGATAAACACCATCAGGCATATGTAGACAACCTGAATAAGGCTGTTGCTGGTACAGAAAACGAGAACAAATCGCTCGAAGAACTGGTGGCATCGGCGGGAAAAATTTCGCCGGCAGTAAGGAATAATGGTGGTGGTCACTGGAACCACAGTTTATTCTGGACATTGTTATCAGCAAACGGTGGCAAACCTTCAGGTAAGCTGGCTGATGATATCAATGCAACATTCGGATCTCTCGAAGCGCTGCAGGAAAAAATGAATACTGCAGGTGCTACCCGATTTGGTTCAGGTTGGGCCTGGTTAATTGTAAAGGATGGTAAACTGGAAGTGACGTCTACTCCCAACCAGGATAATCCATTGATGGATGTGGCAGAAGTAAAGGGTACCCCGATCCTGGCAATTGATGTCTGGGAACATGCTTACTACCTGAAGTATCAGAACAAACGTCCTGATTACCTGAAAGCAATCTGGTCGGTGATCAACTGGAACAAGGTTGCTGAATTATACGACGGAGCTAAAAAATAAGTAATTACTGAGACTGCATTACTCCGCATCAATGGAGAACCTGCCCGTCATTAATTAAAAAAATCGACCATCCTCCGGGATGGTTTTTTTATGGAACAGGGTCATACCCGTGGCCGCCCCAGGGATGACACCTGGCAATCCGCCGGCAGGCAAGCCACAAGCCTTTCAGTACCCCGTGTTTTTTTAAAGCTTCCGCTGCGTAATGAGAGCAGGTTGGGGTATACCTGCACTTCGGACCCAGCCACGGCGAGATCATCACCTGATAGATTTTTATCAGGAGCAGGAAGGGGAGACTAAGGAAGCGGAGTATTTTTTTCATGCACTAGATGAAGCAGGTTATCAATAACACGCGTCAGCTGAGTTGATACCAACGCATATTCCGGTAACTCTTTGCCTGTATAAATAATAAAAACATGGAGGCTGCGATTTTGTTCATCCAGTGCCTGTTTCAGCGGAATATTCAGTACCCGCCAGTTCTCCCTTGTCAACCTTTTAATCCGGTTGCGATCGGCTGCTTTTTTAAAATTCCTTGTGCCGGCACCTACACCGAAGAGGAGACTGGCTGGATGTTTAACACGAGGTTCAGGAACCTGTCCGGCAGTTGAAACAGAACCCAGCTCATAGAACACCCGAAACGGACCATTATTAAACCGCCTGCCGGTCTTGAACAACTGGTCGATCAGCTTACGGCTTTTCAGTCGCTCCCCTTTCTTTATGGTGAAAGTTTTTGTCAAGTTTTTTTTAGTCAGGTGTGGATGATCAGGCTCAGCCGGAGTCCCCGCCCTGCCTAACAAAAATAGCTCCTTACAAAGGAGCTATTCAAAATATCTATACCGGCTGCCGGCTGCCCGGCTGGCGGATTACTTCAATTTCCTTTCGTCAGAAACAGTCAGTTTATGACGGCCTTTCGCGCGGCGGCTTGCCAATACCTTACGGCCATTAGCGGTTTGCATGCGTTTACGGAATCCGTGAACGGATTTACGACGGCGAACGTGGGGTTGGAATGTACGTTTCATAATTTTTTATCTTTTTCACTTTTTGAAAGATGATCCGGGAGAACGGACCGGGTTTCATTCGGCCGGCAGGTCACCACACCCGCTGGTTTGTGAAAGGACGGCAAAGGTAAGGGTTCATCACCAGAAGAAGACCGTGAAAATCGAAATTCTTTTATGCCCATCCATAACTCGCTGATGAACAATTAAAATTTAGCTAAGCTGGAGATGCCGCGACTGGACTGCCTCTCCGAAAAACCGGGTAGCCTGGCTATCAAACTCTGTGATGGAGTCTGTGGTGTAAAAAGTCCGGGTTCCATCTGTACTGCAAAGTGCTGCCATTTCGGGGTGACGCATCAGGTAATCGTCCAGGCTTTCGGCCACGATCTCACCCTGTGAAAGCAGTTTAACCTGCACCGGCACATGGTCCCTGATCCTGTTGCGCATAAGCGGATAATGGGTGCAGGCCATCAGCAACACATCTATCTGCTGCCCCTTGCTGAAAATATTATGGAGATTCTTCCGGATGAAAAAATCGGCCCCTGCCGTTTCGTATTCATTATTCTCCACCAGTGGCACCCACATGGGACAGGCTTCCTGGTAAACCTTAACATCAGGATAAAATTTTGCAATTTCCACCGGGTATGAATTGGAAGCCACGGTTCCGTTGGTGGCAAGAATACCAATGCTCCCTGTTTCGGTCATACCACCAATCAGTTCTGTGGTAGGGCGGATAACTCCAAGGACCCTTTTTTCGGCACCAAGCGCCGGAAGATCGCGTTGCTGGATACTTCTCAATGCCTTTGCCGATGCAGTATTACAGGCAAGGATTACCAGTGAACATCCCTGGTCAAAAAACCATTTCACGCATTGAAGTGTGTATTCATATACCGTCTCAAATGAACGGTTACCATAGGGTGCGCGGGCATTATCGCCCAGGTAGATATAATCGTAGTCCGGCAACCGGGCAACAATTTCTTTTAATACGCTTAGTCCGCCGTAACCGGAGTCAAACACCCCGATCGGATTTCCTTTTTGCATAATCTCAAAGTTAAGGGCATCAGGGTACCCAAAAAAAAGTGGCTGCATCAACAGTTGATACAGCCACTTTCAAAAAATATTAACGGATTATCTTCCGCCAACCGGTGGTTTATAACCAGGCTGCAATTGCGGAGGTAATGTGATTTTCAATTTGGCTGCCACTGCGGAAAGCAGGTTGTCAGAATCCGGGGCCACAATCAGTGACTCACGTGATACCACATACGTATAGTTCTTTTCTTTCGCAACAGCATTAATGGCATCCTGGATTTTCTTCATCACCGGAGCGAGTAGCTGCTGCTGTTTGTTCTGGATTGCTTCCTGGGCAATTTGCTGCCAGCTTTGCAAAGTTTGTGTCAGTTCAGCCAGTTCTTTCTGGTACTGGTCCCTTACAGAAGGAGGCATTGGTTTGGAAGAATCCCTGAACAGGCTGTCCTTATATTGATAGGTTGCCATCAGTGAATTAAATTCTTTTCCAACTGTATCAACCCGGTAGATGTTGATGAGACTGTCGATTTTTGCAACTTCAGGCATCAGGTACAGAACCGTCTCTGCATCAATGTAGCCGATCTTGGTCTGTGCTTGTGATTCGTTAGCTACCAGCGCCAGGCAAGCCGCAACTACTAATACTTTCAATTTTTTCATCTTCTTTTTTTTTCTTTTTCCCCTTGACAGGGAAGGTGATTTTATTTTATAATTAAGAGAGGGTTTCTCCTGAATTCGTTGCTTGTAGGGCACTCTTTAACAAAAAGCCAGCGCCATTATTTTATGCCCAGTTCCCTCAATACATCCTCACTCTTGTCGAGTTTGGGGTCGGCAAATATAATGGTAATTCCTTCACTTTTATCGAGGACGAAATCATAGGTACGCTGTGTTGCAATCTTTTGAACCGCGTTATACACCCGATCCTGTATGGGTTTCACCAATTCCTGCCTCTTTTTAAACAGATCTCCTTCGAAACCAAAGCGTTGCCTTTGCAGGTCGCGAAGTTCCTTTTCTTTAAGAAAAAGCTGGTCCTGCCTTTTTTTCTTCAGGTCGTCGCTCAGCATTACCTGTTCCGCATCATAATCCTTATACATCCGGTCAAGCGCGGTTTGTTTCAGGTCGATGTCTTTCTGCCATTCGGCAGCGGTCTGGTCCAGTTGTTTTTGCGCCGTGGTATATTCAGGCATTTTGTCCAGGATATACCGCGTGTCGATGATTGCATATTTCTGCGCGGTCAGTGTAAGACCTGCAAAAACTATCAATGCTGTTAGGATCAGTGTTTTTTTCATATAACTTTTATATTTAGTACGGACGGCAACTTCCGCAATGATCAACCAAATTAAAGATAGGCGTTTTACCGGAGCATGCCCCGAAGCCTTGACCTGGTTAACATGTTCTTTATTCCGGTTCAAATCCAAGCATGAACGTGAAGCGGGACGCGTCTTTCAGGCCCTGACCACTCTTGATCCGGTCGAAACCAATCCCGTAATCAAATCCAAGCAGACCAAACATCGGCAGGAAGAAACGCATACCCACACCCGCACTTCTTCTTAACCTGAATGGATTATATTCCTTGAAATCGAACCAGCCGTTTGCTGCTTCAAAGAATGTAAGACCATAGATCGTACTTCCGGGGTTGGTGACCAACGGATACCGGAGTTCGAGCTGGTATTTATTAAATATGGTAAAGAACCTTGTTGCGTTCTGCTGGTCGGGGTTGATAGTCGGATCGGAGCTCTGGTACACAGGATAACCACGCTGGGCAATGATATCATAACCAAGCAAACCGAAGTTGTTTGTTAAACCTGCATCACCCAACTGGAAACGCTCGAATGGAGAGTATTCCAGTTTGCTGCTATACCGGCCCATAAAGCCATACTTGGCCGCCATCTTCAACACGAACTGACGGTTCTTTTCGGCACCCATCGGGCGGCCCAGTGGAACAAACCATTCAGCGTTGAAGCGCCATTTATGATACTCCGGATTTTTGTACGGATCTTTTGAATCAATGAGGGATGGATTAAATAAAGAATACGGCGGGGTAAACTGAACGCTTGCCAGCAAATTGGATCCGCTTCTCGGGAAGATCGGATCAAATACCGATGAACGCTGCAGCGCAATTTTAAAGCTCAGGTTATTTGAAGTACCCGTTCCGCTTACTCCTTCAAAAATGGCGTAGTTCTTACGGATGTATTGCGTGAAGTTGATTGAATACACCAGGTTGAAATAATCATCCGGCCATTTCAGCTGCTTGCCCAATGATACACTGAAGCCATTTACTTTCAGGAAGTTTGTATCGGAACGCTGACGGTCGATCCGTCCGGTAAGTGGATCAAAGGCGTTTGAATACTTACTATTATTATAAGCAAGTGTAAGCGAGTTTCTTTTTTTACCACCCAGCCATGGCTCGGTGAAAGAGAAGTTATAAGAACGGAATGCGCGGCCGTTCGACTGCACCCGGAGGCTCAGCTTTTGTCCGTCACCTGTTGGCAGCGGATCCCATGCTGTTTTCTTCCAGATATTCTTAATGGAAAAGTTATTGAAGGTTACACCGAGTGTACCGGTAAGACCAATACCGCCACCCCAACCGGCGGAAAGCTCCAGCTGATCGGATGATTTTTCCTCCAGTTTCCAGTTGATATCAACAGTTCCGTCTTCTGCATTCGGAACCACACCAGGGTTGATGGTTTCCTGATTGAAGAATTGCAGGTTACCAAGTTCACGCTGTGAACGGATCAGGTCGGTTCGGCTGAAAAGCTCACCTGGTACGGTCCGCAGCTCACGGCGGATAACATGGTCCTTGGTCCGTTCGTTACCTGAAATGGTTACCGTTTTGATTCGCGCCTGCGGTCCTTCGGTGATCCTGATCTCGTGATCAATGGTATCATTATATACAGCTGTTTCTACCGGATCAACCCGGAAGAACAGGTATCCATCATCCATATAATAACCGCTGATATCCCCGCCCTCCTGTGATAATTCCTTACCGAGACGTTTATTGAGGATATCCAGATTGTAAATATCTCCTTTGTTAATACCCAGGATCACATTCAATACAGAATCAGAAAAACGGGAGTTACCCTTCCAGGTAATATTTCCGAAATAATAACGGCGTCCTTCATTAACCTTGATATCAACATACAGGCGTGCATTAGCCGTATCGATTACCTGTGTATCGGCAATGATCTGTGCATCGCGATATCCGAGTGAGTTGTAGAATGCAAGAACTTTTTCCTTGTCATCCGCATATTTTGTCGGGTTGAATTTTGCTGAACTGAAAAGTTTGAACCGGAAATAAGGATCCAGTACACGTTTGGTCTTACTCAGCGACATAGGTCCCCAGTCGTTCAGGTATTCCTTGAAACTTGGACGGGGTGTTGTTCCGTAGGTACTTGTATATTCAGAAGGATACAAGGTAAACTTGCTCATTTCCTTTGTGCCCTTCATTTGTTTTTTTAAACGGAGTCCGTCAACCGTTTCATTCCCATAAAAATTGACTTCATCGATCCGGACCTTACGGCCTTTGTCAACAAAGATGGTCAGTGAATTGGAATTGGGAAAAGAAGGATCCGGTTTTTCATCAATTGAGATCCTGATATTCTGGTATCCTTTATCCTGGTAAAACTTGCTGGTCACCTCGCGGATATTACGCCGCATATTCTCGGTGATGATGGTTTGTTTGGCCAGTCCGATCTTACCCTGTAATTCTTCCGCATCGGTTTTTTTAATACCTACGAATTTGAAACTACCAAGTCGCGGCCGTTCCTGTACTGCAATCTCAATACTGACCCGGTCGTCTTTAATACCCGTTACAAAGATCTCGACGGTTGAAAAAAACTTTTGACGCCACAGGTTGTTAATAGCCCTGGCGAATATATCACTTCCGGGATGATTGAACTTATCGCCTACCTGCAATCCGGAAAGGGAAAGCACGATGGTAGTGTCCAGGTGCCGGAGACCGGAAATGGAAATTTCGCCGATAGTGTATTCTCGGGGAATCCTCGCTTCCTCCCACTCAAGAAGTTTTGGGTCAAGCGAGCTTGGCCTGGTGGTATCTTCCTGTGCCCGGATCTGCGAGGCCGAAGCGATCAACATTATCAAAAAAACACTGATACGAAGAGAAAGTCGTTGCATGGTTGATTGTTCAAGTCAGTCAGAAATAAGCTACAATTAGTCTGGCACCTGTTTATTTAGAAGATCCAAAACTCTTGCGGCGGCAAATTAACAGTAAATATCGAAAGTGTTTGTTAAAACGGCAGGGCCTTCATCGGTCCCGGGGCCTTATCTGACGGCACTTCAGGCCGAATAAGGATTACAACCCCGCTTCTTTTTCGTCTGTCAGTTGCTCACCCGTTTTTCCGAAACGGCGTTCGCGCGACTGAAAATCCAGTATGGCCTCATACAGGTTTTCTTTCCGGAAATCCGGCCATCTCACATCTGTAAAATAGAGTTCTGCATATGCCAGCTGATACAACAGGAAATTACTGATCCGGTATTCACCACTTGTCCTGATCATCAGTTCGGGATCGGGAAAACCCTTCGTTGTTAAATGTTGCTCAAATAACGACTGGTTGATTTCCTCGGGTTGAATTTTGCCCGACTTTACCTCCTGTGCTATTTCCTTAACTGCATTGAGCAATTCCCATCGCCCGCTATAACTCAGGGCCATGATCAGTTGCAGACCTGTATTGTCCTTTGTGAATTCCCTCGCTTCATCGAGTTCCTGCCTTGCATATTCGGGCAGCATTTTCAGGTCGCCGATCACATGCAGTTTGATATTATTCCGGTGAAGTGTTTCCACTTCTTTGCGGATCGTGCTTACCAGCAGTTCCATCAAGCCGATAACCTCATCCTGCGGACGTTCCCAGTTCTCCGTAGAAAACGCATAGAGGGTAAGGTATCCTACACCCAATTCGGCGCAGCCTTCCACAATATTGCGGACACTTTCCACTCCATGATAGTGGCCAAAAAGGCGGTCTTCTCCCTGTTCTTTTGCCCATCGTCCATTACCGTCCATGATGATGGCAATGTGTTTAGGTAAAAGGGACTTATCTATTTTTTCGAGTAAAGCAGACATACTTAAATGCGGAAACGCTGTTATACAGGGGGGCAAAGGTATCTGATTTAGGTCCAATCACACCAATTTCTGTATAAAAAGGCGGTTAATTGGCGGTGGGGCAGCGATACGACTGAAGATTGAAGGTAAAATGGAACATTGCAGTGATGAACTGGTCCTTCTGGCGGCTGTTTCCGCGTTGACGTCCGGCTACTCCGATTGGTTCGCCGTATTCGTACGACCTGTCGCTTAGCAGGGCTGCCTGCGACTGGCTGCCATCGGGGTTGAGGGGAAATGCAGCCAGGTCCACGTAGGTGGTACTTACATCATCCAGGTAATCGGTATTGGTAAACCGGTGAAGGATCTCAAAACCTATATTAAAACGTTCATTAAGTGCATATTTGATTCCCACCCCAACAGGAAGTGAAATCGTCATGGCGCCATATTGTTTGCGGTCGGGATACAGTGCGGAACCCTGGCCTTCGGTGCCGAGCTGACGCAGGTAAACTTTTTCGCCACCCAGGTATGTAAAGGGATCATAATTAAAAGCGCCGATCCCGATAGTCACATAGGGAGTAAAATTATATTGCGGCTCACCGGGCATGAACCGGAAGAAATTGAAATCGCCCTGCAATGAAAGCTCCCATACATTACTGTTAAAGCTCAGGTTGCGGCGTTGCATGTATTCATTATGGTCATTGTAGATATCGGAATAACCCACGCGGGCAAATGTAGCACCGATCCTGCCCGAAATATAATTGCTGAAGTTTTTGCGGAAAAACACTGTGGCGGCCAGTTTGGGACGATTCAATGAAGCTGTTGTATTGAGATCGCCGAAGTAATGTGCGGCTCCGAGTCCAACCCCGAATTCGCCCTCCTGCACGATTTCATTCTGGGCAACCACCTCACCGGGAAAAATAAATCCTGCCGACAAAAGGGCCACTGCAAAAAGCTTTCTCATCATAACAATAAATGAACGTTCAGTGTTAAAACGGAAAAATAGGGATTTTCTTACTTGAGCCGCTTATTTAATTTCGCTTATCCAGGCCCCACGTGAGTTTGTTCTGGAGTGTCTGTAGGAAACTGTTCTCGCTCAGGCGAAGAAGACTCACTTTAAAATCCTCTTTTTTAACCGCCAGCGATACGTTTTTACCAACGATCTCGCGGCGGGAGTCAAGGGCACAGATAATATTTTCGGAACGGCTTTCCACTTCAAAAGAAATGATATTGTCGTCCGGAACGATAATGGGCCGCACATTCAGGTTATGTGGTGCAACTGGTGTGATCACAAAACTGCCGGCCTCAGGGAAGACAATCGGGCCACCACAACTCAGTGAATATCCTGTAGAACCCGTAGGGGTAGCCACTATCACGCCATCGGCCCAGTAGGTATTCAGGAATTCCCCGTTGAGGTAAGTGTGCACTTTGATCATGGAAGCAGTATCGCGCTTGTGAATGGCAAACTCATTCAGGGCATAGGGAATATTGCCGAACATGGGTAAATCCGCATCCAGGTGGATGAGCGTTCGTTTATCCACCACATAGGTGCTCCGGGCAATTGCCTGCACGGCCTCCCGCACTTCTTCCTGGCCGATTCCAGCAAGGAATCCAAGCCGGCCAAAGTTGATCCCCATGATGGAAATCTTCTTGTCGCGTACCAGCGTTACAGTGTCGAGCATGGTACCATCGCCGCCAAGACTGAAAATATATTCGAATTCGGGGGTGAGGTGTTCTGCCAGCGAAAAACTGGCAATATCACCGGGAAGGTTGATAAAACTGCGGATCTGTTCCAGGAACGGAAGGAAAATCACCGGCTCGATCTTCTGACGGTAAAGTTCGTCGAAGAACAATTGCACATTGGTCTGCTGACTTTCATCCATGACCCTGCTATAGATCGCTGCTTTCATGTATTACTGTTTGCCCCGTCAGAACATTGTTTTACGGTGTAAAAATATCCCGTTTTGTCCCAACTGGTTAAAAGACCACTCTATCTTCAGTGTAAAGTCATAGATACTGGTGATATCCAATCCAAAACCTGTGGAATAAAGCATTTTATTGGCGAGGAAATTATCGCCCGGGTCCGGGTTATAAATATAACCCGCATTTCCATACACTCTCCCATAGATATTTATCGGTATACGTTGCGGGGCTATTTTCCGGGTACCCGGGATATTCAGGGCAAAGTTGAGCATCTTCCTTGTAAAAGATGCTTTCAGGTAACCTCCGGCCACACCATCCACCACATAATACTCATATCCCTGCATAAACACATCGGCATAACCCAGCAACCGCCGGTTAAAATAAGGTTGCGAGAATGGCACTTTTACCGATCCGAATAAATTGAGACTGAAAAAAGTTTTTTTACTGGTTGGCCAGTTACCCGATGCCTGCACCGAAGCCTGCCAGGAGTTAAGGGATTTGCTGATCCCTTTTTTGGTAAGCATGAAGTCGAGCGCATAACCCCGGGTAGGATATGGGTTATAATCCAGGTCGAGATAGGTCATATTATAACTGAATTCCGGAAACCGGATCTTGTTGCTTCCATTCTTGAAATAATCAGGGTTGAGTTTGGCAACCGTATCAGCCAGATGTTCCCAGGTATATCCAAAATTAAAACGGTGAATGGTTTTGATAGCATTACGGTAACTGAGTTGTGCCGAAGCCGTGGTGAACCTCCGGACATTGTTACCATCATTTTTCAGGAACACCTGTTTATCACCAATTGTATTATAATTTATTTCCTTGTTGTTACCGGTAGAGAGATTTATGCCGGCACCCCATTTCATTTTCCTGTCAATGTACTTACGATCGTAACTGAACTGGAGTTGTTTGGTATATCCACCAATCAGCCAGAAGCGAAGCCGGTCGTTACGACCGCTGAAATTATTCCAGAGGACCTTGGCACCATAATTCACCCGCGTGAGACTCGCCTTCTGCTCAAACAGCCACTGGTTAAGGTTTCTGTCGACCGGCTTAAAATAAGGCACCGGGAAAATATACCAGCGCTCACGCACCACTACCAGTACATCTACATCATATCCATCAAAACTTTTGAGGGCTACTGTTACTTCATGGAACAGTGTTGTATTCATCAGCTGTCTCCTCGCGTACTCAAAACGTTTTACCAGGTGTTGCAACAATAATTTGTCGCCCGGTTTAAAGGAGATTTCGCGAAGGATAATTTCAGGTCTTGTTTTCCGGTTACCTTCAATGATAATACTGCGCACAACAAATGGTTTGTCGTCCGGGGTGAGGGTATAACCGGAGGGCTCATCGTCGGAAATCTCTTTCTTTGTAATGGGCGGTACGTCCTGTGCAACCAAAACCTGACAGCAAAACAACGCTAGCGAAAGCCAAAGACAATATTTACAGAGCCTCTGCATAATAGTGGAAAACCGATCCTGAATTTAAAGGGATTTTAAAGCGTACAATGATGGACAAGTAAAAGATTTGGTTACAGTTTCAGATAGTTCATCAGATTATCAAAATTGCTGCGGAGTTCGTTGGTAAACAACTCTTCACCAAAATAATATTTTACGTTATACTCATAGCGTTGAAAGGTAGCTACAATATCGGAAACTTCCGGTTTATTAATGCGGATTGTGACCTGCATCAAGCCACTGTCGGCGTCGTTGGATGTATTTAATTGGGTAATCTGCGCTTCATTTAACTCAACAAGTTTGCTTATTTCACTGAATGAGTACTGGTTACTATCCATTTCCAGTACAATCAGCCCGCCTGGTTCCTTGAGACTCATAAATGCGGAAGCATGTTTGAGCAGATCATTGTAAACAACCGTACCTGTCAGTTCATTTTCTTCATTGACCACTGGCACTACGCTGAGGGCATTTTCCGCGGCAAGTTGTACCGCTTTTAAAAAATGTTCGCCTTCTTTAACGGATACATTGCCGAAATGTGGCTGGAGGGATTCAATGGAAGCATTATCGTCCAAAGCCTGGAAAAGATCGTCCTCACTGATGATACCTATGTATTTTTCATCATCGGTAACAGGCAGGTGGGTCACATGGTGATCACTCATCAATTGTAACGCCTGGTACACTTTGTCATGAAAGTGCAGGTATGGTAAGGTTTGAGATGGTAATTCCCGGGTTAGCATGGATAACTGCTCCTTTTTCAATTAGACTCCAATGTTCATGCAACTGTTGCAGGTTCATTGAGTTTTTTCAAAAATTTGTGAAGGATCGCATTGAATTCATCCGGCACTTCCATCATCGGGGCATGACCACATTTGTCTATAAAGTGAAGCTCGCTATTGGGAATCAGCTTGTTGAACTCCATTGCCACAAACGGCGGTGTGATCGTGTCGTTATTACCCCAGATCAGTAAAGTAGGGAGCGTGATCTCCTTGAGTTCTTCACCCAGGTTATTGCGGATGGCACTTTTTGCCAGTGCAATGATTTTGATCACCTTTAACCGGTTGTTAGTTATGGCAAATACGTCGTCTACCAGCTCCTTGGACGCCATGGCAGGGTCGTAAAAGGTCAGTTCTGTTTTTTTCCGAATATATTCGTAATCGCCCCTCTTTGGATAGGAATCACCCATTCCATTTTCGAACAAACCCGAACTTCCGGTAAGGATCAGCGATTTGATCTGGGGTGGATGACTCTTCAACAGATAAACAAGCGCCACATGGCCACCGAGTGAATTACCCAGCAGGTGGGCGTTCTTATATCCTCTTGCTTCGACGAATTTATTTACGAATTTGGCCAGGCCTCCGACTGAAGTGGACAACAGGTCCATTTCAAGTAATGGCAGGATCGGTACTACTACCTTATTATAGGGCTTGAAATATTCGATCAGGCTGCCGAAATTGCTCAATGCACCAAACAGGCCATGGAGAAGTATCAGCGGTTCTCCCTCGCCTTCTTCTATAAACCTGAATTTATCGTCCTCTTTAATCTCGTAACTCATTTGGGCCGGTGCTGTTAATTTTTGCTAAAATAGTCGTTTTGCTGCAAATAATCCACTCCCGCAGAACTGGCTCCGTGCATATTATTACAAAGATAATGTGATCCTTACTTATTCACCCATTCCATAGCGTTTTTGGGGCCATTCTAACTATGGTATAAAATCCGGAAATAATATTTGCGGAACCTTCGAAAATACACCAGCAGGGTAACTGTAGCGAAAAGCAGGCCAGCGCTTGTCCATGCATTCGGATAAACGACCCCAATGGAAATCATGACGAGGATAATTCTTGTATACTCCAGGTAAAAAATCCATCGCCGCTGGTCGAGGATTGCTCCGCTGTTGATGAGGCTAACCAGGATAAATGCCGACCACAGCAATAACTGTGTCAACGGCAGGGCCGCGTGGAATGTAACTATGACAAACAACAGGCATAACGAAAAAGCGGTTTGGGCTGTTACATACTGACGTATGGCATCCGTGGTATGGCGGACAGGTTGCACATTTAACAATTTTCTCTCAAGAACAGTACGGTAACGGGGATCCAGGTCGTCCGGTTTACCAAAAATTACCCTGGCCTTAGCCCTGATCCCCTTTGCATTTTTAAAGTTCATCCAGATTTCCATCGGGAAATGAAAATGCTGCCAGAGAAAGCTATGACTGTTCAGCGGTTTCGTCAGTCCATATATAATGTTTACGTTCGGGCGCTCCCTGGCATAAGTCCCGAACATTTTATCCCAGATGATCAGCACGTCCCCATAATTTTTATCCAGATATTCGGGGTTGGATGCATGGTGGATGCCATGGTGGGTGGGAGTGACCAATATTTTTTCAAACCATCCCCACCGGCCAAGTACCTGCGTATGGATAAAAAAGGGATAGAGGCCATGGATCAGCAATAAAACAGTAATCATGTATGCCGGAAATCCTATCAGGGGCAATACCGACCAGAACATACTCCGTACAACGGCCTGGAACACCGTAATCCGTGCCGAAACCGTATAATTGAAATCCTCGCTCTGGTGGTGTACAACATGTACCGCCCAGAATGCATTTATTTCATGCGCGAACCGGTGATACCAGTACCATACAAGATCGGTGGCAAGAAAAAGCAGTATCCAGGTCCAGGCATTCGGTTTAATATTAAATAATGCATAATGCCGGTGGATATAATCAAAGACAAAGAAAAAAAGTCCTGTCACAAATACATCCATCAATCGCTCTGCAATGCCAACATTCAGATTGGCTATTGATTCTGCATACTGGTAAAAATTCTTTCCCTGTTTTTTGGAGATATAATATTCAAGCCCGATGAAAAAAAGGAATAGCGGGACCGCCAGACCAATGAAGTTCCAATGCATATTTTCTTATTTTTTCAGAATATTGAAAAGTCTATTCGAACAGTAGACTTTTCAAAAATAGCGCGGTCTGACTTTAATACCAAACAAAAAAAGATTAATGACCGGCCTTTCTGCCAGTTGCAACGATTTTGTGATCGGCTTTCTCTGCTACTCCATCAATGATTTAATGATCGGCCTTCTCTGCCACTCCATCGAAGAAGCCGGACAGGTCGTGGAACATATCCCGAAAAAAAGGCAGGATAACGCCGAGGGTATTGATGAACCAGGGACCAACCGGGGAGATAACCGGGTAGCTGACGGAATTTTCCAGCGACTCAGGTTTAATAACATTCAACCCGATGGCATAGAATAATATCACGCTGTATACGGTAATATAAAGTAGTGCGTAAAGAAGGATTCCTCCGAGGCGATTTGCCCAGCCAAGCATACCAAGTTCAATTGTTTTTTGCAGCAGGTTGGCACCCAGGCGTACAAGTAATACGACGCCAATAAAAACCAACGCAAATGAAAGAAAGGGTAACCAGTCTTTCGATACAGAAGTTGACTCCTCCATCCAGGAAGCAACAACGGCCGATAGTTTCATGGCGGCAGCAAGTCCTACAATGATGGCCAGGAATGAAAAAATTCCAACGATCAGTCCACGCTGGAATCCCCTGATCGCCGCAAGGATCAGCAGTATCACCAGTATACCATCAATCATCATCGGCGTGAGTTTAGTTGAAAGCTATTTGGCGAGTTCTTCCTTTACAATACCGGAGATCAGTTTGCCTTCGGCCTTGCCTGCCAGTTCTTTTGTAGCTGCGCCCATTACTTTACCCATATCTGCGGGGGATGAAGCACCAGTCCGGGTTATGATTGCTTTTACAACAGCGCGCACATCATCGGCATTCATCTGGGCGGGAAGGAATTTTTCGATCACGTCAAGTTCTTCCTGTTCTATTAAAGCAAGGTCTTCGCGGTTCTTCGCCAGGAAAATTTCAAGTGAATCCTTGCGTGATTTCACCAGCTTCTGCAACAATTTTGTTTCATCATCTTCTGATAATTCACCATGGGCGCCTTCAGCTGTTTTTGCATTCAGGATTGCAGCTTTGATAGCACGCAGGCTGCGTAAAGCCTTTTCATCCTTTGCAAGCATGGCCGCTTTAAGATCGACCATTATTTTCTGTTCAAGACTCATATAATATGGTATTACCTGGTCATTAAGTTAACGAATATTCGAGGCCGGCCCCAATCCGGCGTGCACAATTTTATAAAAGCCAGTCCGGTATTTTCAAAGCGACCGGCAGCCGGATCATCAGCTGGCTTTATTTTCCTTCAATTGTTTTTCCCTGAACTTTTCATAAAAATCATGCGCTGATTTTTTCATGTCAGCAACAAGATCTGCGTGCTGCGTTGCCCGTCCATAGGTATCGGCCATTGTCATCATGGTCTGGTAAAAAAAATCAGCCATTTCATCCACCATCATGTCCTTGGTCCAGAGATCGATCCGCAGTGCAGATTTTTCTGCCCCATCCCAGAAGGCAAGCATCATTGCTTTTGCTTTCTGCGATTCACCTGCAGGATTGTCGGTGGCATTCCACCAGATTGCTTCCGGCACCTTTCCCTCATCTGTCTGTACATCTATAACGATCTGTTTCATCTTATGTAATTAAAAGTAGCGAAGTTAGCATTTTCAATATTGTCACGATCTTATTCCAATCCGGCAATTATATCGTGGGGCAGTCTTATTCCAAACCCGCGGTTATATCACGGGCCAGTGCTTCCCAGGTCCGGCTTTCCGCGAGCAGGCGACCTTCCCTGACCATGGCTGATCTTTTTGATTCGTCCTTATAGATCGTCATCATGTTTTCGGCGATTGAAGTCTGCGAATCTTTTTCATAGTACATAACTATATGGTCCCATGAACCATGGAATGCCGGTTCATCCGGCGCGATCACCGGTACTGCCGATGCAAAAACCTCGGGTAGCATAAACGGATCCTGTCCCTGCGCAAAGAGTAAGGCATAGGCCGAGGAAATAAGTCCGGGCAGGTCACGGGGATTCAAGTTATTTAGTAAAACCAGATCATCGCGGTACCGGTATTGTCCCAGGCTCCGGATAAACGGTTCATCTGTCATGTTAACTGCGCCACCAATCAACAGTTTCCAATCACTTTTTTGTCGCTTTTTAAATATGGAGAAAGCTTTGATCAGGCTCAGCAGGTGTTTACCGACCGGGCCATAATAAAAGAAATAATTGCGGCCACTGCTGTGTGTCTGGCGAACCAGCTCCCTGGCGTCTGGGTTTACCGGAACAAATTCCGGCAGTGAAGGACGCTGCACGGTTTTGACCCTGGTTACTTTTAAGTCCTTCCTGGTTGTCAGCCTCCTGGCAACGTGTTCTGAGCCGGCAAATACTAGTTCCGCTTTTGCGAAATTCCTGCTATTTCTTCCCGGCATTTCTTCCGGGTTTTCGAAATAAATAAACAGGCGTTGTTCCTCAAAGGATCCACTGGTGTTACGTTTGCAGTCTTCACTTTGTTTGGTGGAACCAACGCCAAAAAAATTGGTCCTGGCTTGGTTTACCTGTAATACAGCTTCAATCCGGTGTTTTCGAAGCAGCTTTGGAAGGGTTACCCGCGACCACCAGAATCTGGAAACAGGTGAGCCGGATTTGTCGCGTTCAGCGATCACCAGTACCCCTTCCGGTAGCGGATCAGGGGTTTTGAAACCGTCCAGGATCAGGAAAAACCGATGAGCTGATGATACCCGAATCAACTGCGGGAGCAGATCGGTCATGAAATATGGCCGCAAAAACACTTCCCGATGGGCGGGCAGACTGATATGAATGGCGATATTCATCGGGTTGCGAAGTTAGTTTTTTCACTACTTCGGATTACTGGGCATTTTAAACATAAATCCACTAACCAATTAGCGTAATCATCCGTAGTGATAAACGGAATTTAATACACTATGGACAGAGTTGAATTACTATGACAAAAAAGGAATTGTTACAAGTTGATGATGCAATTAAATTCATCTAATACGCAAAGTCAAACCACGAACAAATACGCTTGCATCCCGTTTTTAGCGGTGCTACCTTTATGATGTTGTGAATCATCCTAATCCGTGTGTAAAATCAGTTTCCTATGAAACAACTCTATCATTATTTGTCACCAATAGTCGTGCTGCTGGGCATTGCTTTATTGAATGTCAATTCAATATCAGCTCAGTTATGTCCTGATGGCAGTTCGCAAAACCATGAAATATTTTCAAATTCAATTAACGTAAGCAGCGGTTTTACAAACACGACCGTAAAATTTAAACAAATCGATCCAACACAAGGAATGGTTACCTGTGTTAATTTATGCGTGAGAGTACGTAGCATAATTACTGTTTCGATCGAAAACCTTGACATTAATTCATCCCTGACACTTCCTTTTATATTTTCGAGAAGCGACAATGTTACCGGACCTGGGCTGGGTTCCGGTCTGAATAATACTATTACCAATTCAATGCCATATGGAGCAATAAACATGGCGAAAAATGACGGTACGCCAGGATCTGGTCCCGATTATTTTGGAAGAACAAACGATATACTCGTTGACAAGCTGATCTGTTTGGACATTTCAGATTCAACATCTATATCGGAGTTTTATGGCATGGACAGTGTTACATTTAATTACAACATTCTCGCATCTTCAGGTGTTGCTGGTGGTGGTAACTTCAGTTTTGTTGTTTCCACCCAGGCCTATGCAGATTTTACCATGTCTTATTGCATTTGCCCACCTCTTGTATTGCCGGTAAATATCTATGCCTTCAATGTGTCAAAACTCTTATCCAATAAAGCACAATTAAAATGGAGCGGTTACGATGATGCAACTGAAGACTACCATTATGTAGCCCAGGTTAGTCGTAATGGCCGAAATTTCACTAACATACAAACAATCCGTAAGAGCCCAAACAGTACGGTACCATATTCGACGGATTACATCGCTAATTCAGGTTCGGGCATTTACTACTTCCGTATCAAGCAAGTTTACGGTAACGGATATACCAGATTTAGTCCGGTCCGACAGTTGGAATTGGAAAATGCCAGTGGTCCAAAATTTTCCGTCTATCCTAATCCATCAACAGGCATTGTTGGTATCAAATTTGATAATAATCGGAGCGGACAATATAGCCTGAAAATATTCAATGCTCTTGGCCAGGTGTTAGTTAACAAAGAGTTGTCCGTAAACAGTTCTTCTTATAACCAGGTGGCGAAATTGAAATCCGGAATATACTGGGTCCGGATAACTGACAAGGACACGAATGAGTCCAGCGTCAATCAGATTATAATTAAATGACCTCTTAGGTGGAAGAGGATGGTGGCTTGTAAAAGGGGCCTTGGTTCGGGGCCCCTTTCTTTTAAACCCAGCCATTTAATTCCAGCCTAAATATTTTTCCGAAGAAATTGCCGGGTCCGAATCAGGGCCCGGCAGTTTTTTTAACAAGCCTGCAGCCCCCTGAAATCAGCGGCTAAGAAATTATTTCCTATATTTATGCCGTCTTCCTGCTGGAAGCAACCGCCTCAGCCTTAAACGAATCCAGCACTTTACAAACAATAATTTACGCTACTTTGTCATCTACTATGGATCTCTCAAACATGGAATATAACACCACCCGCAATGGCTTGGCCATGCGTGAATATGGTCGTCATGTTCAGAAAATGATCGAGCATGTGCTCACGATCGAAGACCCCGAACGCCGTCAGGCGAACTCCCATGCCGTGATCGAACTCATGGGTTTCCTTAACCCACATCTTAAAAATGTGGAAGACTTCCGTCATAAGTTATGGGACCACCTGTTCCTTATCTCGGATTTCAAACTGGACGTAAAGTCGCCCTACCCCATCCCCACACGCGAGCAGTTATACGAAAAACCCAAACCGCTTCCTTATCCCAAGCGGCATCCGAAACATTCGCACCTGGGAAAAAACCTGGAACTGATTATCCGCAAAGCCCTGGACGAACAGGATCCCGATAAACGCGCAGGTTTTGCCAACGCTATCGCCTACTACATGAAACTGGCCTATAATAACTGGCATAAGGAAACCGTGCACGACGATGCCATCCAGAGCGAACTGACCGGTATCACAGATGGCCAGCTCCAGTTCACCAACACCCCTTACGTAAAGGCTTTCCGACCACAGGAAAACCGCGAACGTGAACGTGGCGGTGGTTATGGTAAACAAAGGGGTAAGTTCCAGCATCGCAGCAATAACGGCGGCGGCGGAAGCAGTAATGGCAACAACAACCAGCGTCGCAACGATAACCGCAGCGGCAGCGGCGGTGGCGGCAACTTTAAAAAGAAACGTTACTAACGGAAAATATTTATTGATAATGGCCGGCACTACCGGCCATTTTTTTTTACACCAACCCTTTCATTGTAAAAAATTATCTTGCGCCCCATAACTGATCATCATGCATTCATTCGAGGTACGGGGCGGAAAAAAACTTAAGGGAGAGATCACACCACAAGGTGCAAAAAACGAGGCACTGCAGATTATCAGCGCAGTGTTACTTACACCCGATGCGGTTACCATCACCAATATCCCTGATATTATCGACGTGAACCTGCTGATCGAACTGCTGATGGACATGAACGTAAAAGTGGAACGACCCACACGTGATACCTGCGTGTTCCGCGCAGATGATGTAAACATCGCATTCCTTCACAGTGATGAATATAAAAAGAAGAGCGGCAAACTGCGTGGATCAGTGATGCTGGCCGGACCCATGCTAGGCCGCTTCCGTGAAGCATTCATCCCCAAGCCCGGTGGCGACAAGATCGGCCGCCGCCGACTCGATACCCATATTGTAGGATTCGAAAAAATGGGTGCCAGTTTCCATTACCATCCGGAAAACGGCTTCTTCCACCTGGAAGGTTCGAAATTACAGGGCGCTTCATTGCTACTCGACGAACCATCTGTTACCGGTACCGCCAACCTTGTTATGGCAGCAGTACTTGTTCCGGGTATCACAAGAATTTATAACGCCGCCTGCGAACCTTACCTGCAGCAGCTTTGCGCCATGCTCAACCGCATGGGTGCAAGGATCACCGGTGTAGGCAGTAACCTCCTCACCATTGAAGGGGTTGACTCACTTGGCGGCACCGAACACCGCATCCTCCCCGATATGATCGAAGTAGGATCGTTCATCGGTCTCGCAGCTATGACCCAAAGTGAAATCACTATAAAAAACGTTGGACTGGCACACCTGGGTATCATCCCCGACAAATTCAAACAACTGGGTATCCAGATGGAATTCAGGGGAGACGATATTCATATCCCTTCCCAGGAATTATATGAAGTACAGCGATACCTCGATGGTGGCGTACTTACTATTTACGATCATCCATGGCCTGGCTTTACACCCGACCTGCTGAGTATTATACTCGTGACCGCTGTACAGGCAAAGGGCAGTGTCCTGATCCATCAGAAAATGTTTGAAAGCCGTCTGTTCTTCGTCGATAAACTGATTGATATGGGCGCCCAGATCATCCTGTGTGATCCGCACCGCGCCGTAGTAATCGGACTCGAACGCCAGCAACGACTGCGTGGTATCACCATGAGCAGCCCCGACATCCGCGCTGGTGTTTCATTACTGATCGCCGCATTGAGTGCCGAAGGGAAAAGCACCATCCAGAATATTGAACAGATCGATCGCGGATACCAGTATATTGATGAACGCCTCCGCGCACTTGGGGCAGATATTAAACGGATATAACAGCAGGAACTTATCACCCGATCAGGTCAACTACGCCAGATTGTTTATCGAGTACCACCATTGAAGCGGTATAACCTTCCTGTATTTTACCTGATTGATGGTCTATACCCAATAAACGGGCGGGGTATAGCGAACACATCCTCAATGCTTCTTCCATACTGATATTTACCTTCTCTACCAGGTTACGTACGGCCTGGTTCATGGTCAGCGACGACCCGCTCAGGATACCGCCGCTCTCAAATTTATTACCGGCTGCCTTATGCAAATAAGGCCCGGTCTCTGAATCAGTCACCGCATCCGTGATCACAAATAACCGTTCCTTCATCACCTGTTTTGCAATCCTCAGTGCCGGATAATCCACATGGATTCCATCTGCCACTACACTCGCCATCACTTTTGAATGATCCATCGTTGCACCAGGTAAACCAGGTGCCCGGTGATGGAACGGACTCATCGCATTAAAAAGATGGGTAACAGCCGGAATACCCGAATCGAATGCAGCTATCGATTCGCCGTAAGTGGCATTGCTATGCCCGACAGAAACGATAATGCCCTGCTGAAGAATATAATCGATGATTGCCGCATCACAAACTTCAGGAGCGAGTGTAATCATCCGGATCACGTCCTTGCCATAAGATAACAGATCGGCCACCGCGTCCATTGTTGGTCTTACAATCCATTGTTCAGCATGCGCACCCTTCCTGACCGGATTGATCCAGGGACCTTCAAGATGTAATCCGTAAACGCCCCCGCCACCATTATTCCAATATGTACGCATGGCATCAATACCACTGCGATACACATCATAACTACTGGTGGCAATAGTAGGAAGACAAAGAAAAGTACCACCAGTCCGGTTATGGTTAACCAGCAACTCCAGTGATAACGGATCGGGCCAGGCAGAAAAAAGTTTCTTCGATGCGCCATAGATCTGCACATCAATAAACGCCGGAGCTATAATTGCATTATGGAAATAAGTGGGCTTAACCGAATCAGGAACTTCATTCTGAGGCAGCAGCCCGGCCACCTTTCCCTCGCTGACCAATACTGCATGTGCAGGTAAAAATTTATCCCCTGTAAAAATGCTGTCGGCTATATAGGCTCTGACCTCATTCATAAATTATTCAAAGCTTCCAGAAACGTCCAAAGAGTCCCAGGTATGATTGTTTTTTTACAGACACTGCCTTAAGCGGTTCGCCCCCTTCCATTCGCGCCGGTTTATAAAAATCAATCTCAACACTGGAATAAAGGAATTTGTCTTTGAAGGCAATAACTGGCGGGCCGTCGGAAGATAATTCCGACTGATAAAATTCGCGGAAAGCATCCGGTCCCGGTTTTGTAAGCCATGCTACTACAACCAGCAAACAAAGGAAAACAATCACAAGGCGACTGAACTTCATGTGGAATTTTTGTAAAGATAATTTTTAATCGGGTTGAATGATCATTGCGTTACGAACCGGTATCCGATTCCCTTGATGGTGATGATCTCTACCGATGGATCCTCCCGGAGAAACCCGCGGAGTTTGGTTATATATACATCGAGATTGCGGCTGTTGAAAAAGGAATCGTTTCCCCATAAAAGATTCAGGATATCACGACGGTCGATGATATTATCGCGCGACTGGTACAGCAACTTCAATAACTCCGTTTCCCTGTACGATAATTTCCGTTCTTCATTCTCCCAGGAAAGAACCTGCCTGTTCAACTGGAAACTATATTTACCAAGGCGGATTGAATCAACCGGCGCCGCATCATCTTTTTTATCACGTAACACATGCTGGATCCTGACGATAAGCTCCTCCATGCTGAATGGCTTGCGGATATAGTCATTGCCACCCAGGGTAAAGCCCTTAACCACATCCTCGGTCTGCGTTTTTGCAGTCAGGAAAATAATCGGTATGCCCGCATTAATAGCACGGATCTCATCGGCAATAGCAAAACCATCTTTATTCGGAAGCATGATATCCAGCACGCAGACATCGGCCTCTGCCGCACGGAACACCTCCATGGCCCTTGCCCCATCTGATTCCATGATGACCTGGAAGCCCCGGATCTCAAGGCTTTCGCGAACTATTTTTCCAAGGAACATCTCGTCCTCCATATAAAAGATGCGGGTTGCCATACTTATTTTTTTGGTAGAATGATGGTGAATGTACTGCCCTCGCCCAGGGTGCTTTCAACTTGGATCGTACCTCCGTGCTGCTGTACTACCTGCGCAACATAACTTAATCCGAGACCATGGCCTTTTGCATTATGGGTGGCTCCCTGTGGCACACGGAAAAATTTTTCAAAAACCTTATCGCGGTAAACAGCAGGAATCCCTATCCCATTGTCTTTGATCATCAGTTCCACAGAATTACCAAGGTCCTTTGTACTGATTTCAATTAAAGGTGACTCACCCGAATACTTTAAGGCATTGTCGAGCAGGTTAAACACAACGCTCAGCAGGTGTAACCTGTCGCCTTCAATAACAATACCTTTTCCCAACCGGAAATTAATCACAGCATGCTGTTTCTCCAGCTGCAACCGCAATGACCCTGTTACCTCGCGGACCAACACTTCAAGATCGAATGGTTCTTTTTTCAGTTCTATACGCTGGTTTTCAAACATGGAAAAATTAAGCACCTTGTCGACCAGCAGTCCCAGCCTTTGTAATTCCTGCTGCGAGATATCCAGGTATTCTTCCGTGCGCCGCGTATCGTTCATGGCATTGAAGTTTTTCAATGCTTCAATGGCCACGCCCACAGTAGCGATCGGCGTTTTTAATTCATGTGTGATATTACTGATGAGATCGTTCCTGATCTGGGAAAGCCGGTACTGTCTCAGCAGGCTACGGTACATCATCACAAAAGAAAACACCGTCAATGCCACCAGGAAAACAGAAAAAACGATTGGCCAAAACAGCTGCCCAAGCAGGTAGGGAAAAGTGCTACCCAGGATGATACTATACCCCTGGAACAATCCATCGCCCCCGCTGAAGCGGTTATTTTCTGTCGACAATTCCTTTTGTTTCTCTACAACAGAAAACGGTACATTAATATCTTCTTTATCAAGAACCGCCTGGAATGATGTACGGATCAGCGTATCCGGAATCTTTTCTTTTATAACAGAATCAAGCCGGATCACCATCCGCCGGCCACCGTTGTCATTCAGGGTAAGGGTGCTGAATTTCACCCTGATTTTACCCGGATCAGCTGAGTCATCGATGTTGACCATCGGCCCTCTTCCGGCCATACCAGGCCGGATGTATACGAAGTTTGTGTCAGCCCTGGTCCCTGTTGAATCACCCTGGGCCGCCACCCGCAGGATATTTATAACATTCCTGCGGCCATCATCTTCCACGCTTTCGTAACCTTGCGGGTCTGGCTGACTGACGGGCTTCAACAACAAACTGTCTCTTTTACCTGAACGCCGGTTACCGGGATTTTTCATACGAACCGATACCAGGTTTTTTTTGTTGATGCGCGGCTTTACGGCTGCATGGGTATCGATATTCATAAGCGAAAGCCGCTGCCCGAGTATGGAATCCTGGAGACCCCTCATCAGGTCGCGGAAAAGCAGGCTGGTCCTGTCTTCCAGCGTTACCTTCTCCCTCTTGTAGGTATCATTGAGCCAATAGACCTGGAATCCCATAATCAACAGCAGCGCAATGATCATCGGCGTCAGCACCCGTAACTTGCCGGCAGATTGACGGCGACCCGACCCGGCCTCCCGCTTTTTATTCCCCTCCATTTTATTTGCTGCTCCTTTAACCATCATGGCAAAAGTAGCTATTCGGCCAGCACCATTATCCCCGCTTTAACCTTTATTAACCTTACACACAGGTTGATTAACCGCCCTGCTCCTGCTGCCCCATTAGTTTTGGTGAAACGATTTTATCATGATAAAGACAGCTATTATCACGGGCACCGTACTGATTTCTCTCACAACTTCAGCACAACAGAAAGAAGGAAGGGTGATCTTCCAGCGAACACTTGAATTAAATATTTCCCTGCCGGGTAATCCTGAAATGGCGAATGCACTGCCAACAACCAGGACCGACAATTTCGAACTGAACTTTACAGGTAATATTGCTTCCTGGAAACAGGTCGAGGAAATTGAGCCGGAAGAAAACAGGGGCGGCGGACTGGTACTCCGGATTGCCGGAAGTGATGAACTTAACTGGTTCGACATGTCAACGTCCCGCAGGCTCCGCCAGTCGGAGCTCGGAGGAAAAAACTACCTCGTCAGTGACAGTATACAAAAGGGCAACTGGAAACTTACCGACGAAACAAAAACCATCCTGGGGCATTCCTGCCGGAAAGCAATCTCCACTGTTGTCTCCAGGCGTTTTACCACATCGATGGACAATGGCCGACTGGAAAGAAAAGAAAGTCCCGATACCTCACAAAGCGTAGCATGGTTCACCAGTGATATTCCGGTATCCGTTGGACCCGAAATCCAGGGACAGTTGCCAGGCCTGATCCTTGAACTGAGCAGCCGCTCCGGCAAAGTATTGTACACCGCAGTGGAGATCTCGGCAAAACCTGATATGCAAATGCTGAAGGAACCCACGAAAGGAAAAAAAATAAGTTCGGCCGATTTTGTAAAGGAACGTGATAAACTTATGGAACAGATGCAGCAAACCAACAGCGGACCCGGAGGTAACGTACGGTTTATGATCACCCAATAATATCCGGACAGGAGATTTTTCATACCATCTTACAACAGCGAATGACTTGAAAAATTTAAAGGGACATCCGACGTCCCTTTAAATTTTTCATTGAATTTGTGCATTTTCATTTTTCTTTGCGGATGGCTTTATACCAGGATAGAATCATTATCATTACCGCCCCCTCGGGCGCCGGAAAAACCTCGATCACCCGTTACCTTTTGTCCAGATTCCCAACCCTCGCCTTCTCGGTTTCCGCCGCAACGCGCCCGCCCCGTTATTATGAAGTGGATGGAAAGGATTATTATTTCCTCAGTGCAGAAGATTTCCAGAACCGCATCCAGCAAAACGAATTCATTGAGTGGGAAATGGTGTATGAGGGAAAATATTACGGCACTCTGAAACAGGAATTGCAACGCATCTGGGATAATGACCAGCTGCCCCTGCTGGATATCGACGTGAAAGGTGCTATCCATGTGCAGCAGCAATACCCAAAAACCTCGACGTCCCTGTTTATTGAACCCCCTTCGGTAGACGAACTGAAACGCCGCCTTGAGTCAAGAGGTACCGAAACAGAGGAAACCCTTAGGGCAAGGGTGAATAAGGCATCTTACGAAATCTCCTTCAAAGACCATTTCAATGAGGTGATTGTCAACGATAACCTGGAAAAGGCCTGCGAAAAAGCGGCCGTCATCGTTAAAAAACTGATCGGTATCAGCTAAAACATACTGACACCGGCCTCACTCCGAATCTCTGCATTATCTTCGCGCCATGGCCGAATGGAAAACGTTTACATGGTTTCTGATGACCCTGCTGTTAATGGGGTTTTTTGCCGGCATTGAAATGGCCTATTATAGTGCCAGCAGGCTGAACATCGAATTGAAAAAGAAACAGGGCGGCACCACCGGAAACCTGCTTTCCAAATTCATTGAAACCCCTGCCAGTTTTATCGGGACTACCCTGATCGGTTTCACCGTGTTCCTTGTTTTCTTCGGACTCCAGATCAATACGGTAATGCAGCCGGTGTGGCGATATACAGGCGGACCGGATATCCTGCATATTTTTGCCGAGATTTTTATAGCCACCTTCGTAGTGCTGATCTTCGCCGAATTCATACCCCGCGCTATTTTCCGCGCAAAGAGTAATATCCTCCTGATCCGCCTCGCCTGGGTTACTGATGTTTTTTACCAGATGTTTTCACCTGTTGCAGAGGTACTGATCGCGCTGGCAGAATGGATCCTTAAATATGTCTTCAGCATCCGGCTCGACAAACACAAGGAACCCCTGAGCCATAATGAACTGAAAAACCTTTTCCAGGAAACACTGGATGAGGACCGACAGGACCGACACGCCCAGTTACTCGAGAATGCCCAGGAATTCCCTAAAGTAAAAATCAGGCAATGCCTTATCCCAAGAAAGGAGATCATCGGAATCAGCCATACCGCAACCATGGCGGAGACCCGTAACAAGTTTGTGGAAACCAAACTCAGCAAGCTTGTCGTATATGACAATAATATTGACCATATCATTGGTTATATTCACCAGCTGGATCTGTTCCGCAATCCGGAGTCAATCAGTTCTATCCTCCTTCATATTCCAGCCGTTCCGGCCAGTATGAGCGCGGCCGACCTGATCAGCAAGTTCAGCAGCGAACGCAAGAGCATCGCCTGGGTGGTGGATGAGTTTGGCGGAACCGCCGGTATTATCACCATGGAAGATATCCTTGAAGAACTCTTCGGGGAGATCCAGGATGAATATGACCGCGAAAAATTTGTGGAGAAACAAATTGCGGAGAATGAATACATTTTCTCCGGCCGGCTTGAATTGGATTATTTAGAAGAAAAATATGGTTTCGATTTTCCCGACAACGATTCCGAAACACTTTCCGGTTACATCATCAATTTCCATGAAACGATCCCCCTGCAAAAGGAACGGATCATCATCGATGACTTTGAATTTGATGTAATCAGTGTAAGCGATACCCGCATCGAAATGGTGAAAATGAAAAAATTAAAATAACGTTCCCTAATACATTGGATCGATGGCTTTAATGGATTTTTTTAATCGCAGAAACAAAAAAGAACTTGCCACTGAAATGTCGTTCATCGATCACCTCGAGGAACTTCGCTGGCACCTTATCAGAATGGTAATCGCAGTTGTGGTCTGCGCCATTTTCATTTTCATATATTCGGATTATGTAGTGGACAAAATCCTTCTTGGTCCAATGGACGCCGACTTCGTTTCGGCAAAATGGCTTTGCTCCATCGGAAGAAGTATTGGCATCGGTGATGCACTTTGTTTTCCACCGGTGCAGGCAAGGCTGATCGAAACATCCATGACCGGCCAGTTCATCGCCTCGTTTACTGTAGCCTTTATCGGCGGTTTCATCCTGGCCTTCCCCTATATTTTCTGGGAATTCTGGCGTTTTGTCAAACCCGCATTGTCCGATAAGGAAACAAAGAACACCCGCGGTGTGATCTTCTGGGTATCCCTTCTTTTTTTCGCAGGGGTGGCCTTCGGTTATTTTATCCTGACACCATTCATGGTCAATTTTTACTTTAACTATAAAATGAGTGCCCGGATCGAGATCATGCCCACCTTCTCCGATTATATGGAGAACCTGATCTATACCACGGTTGGTATCGGACTGCTTTTCCAGTTACCCCTCCTGGTAATGGTGCTGGCAAAGATTGGCCTGGTTACCGGTAAATTCCTGCGCAAATACCGTCGTCACGCTTTCGTGATCATCATCATTGCAGCAGCGGTTATTACACCGTCCACCGACCCGTTCAGCCTGACCATCGTAACCATTCCATTGTACCTGCTGTTTGAAGCAAGTATTATAGTGGCTACCAGGGTCAATAAGAACCAGGCGAAAAAAGATCCGCAAATATGGAGTTAAATCAATGGATGCTTTGAACATCTTTTAATCGTCGTCCTTATTTTGTCACACGTTTTTGATATCCCAAAAAAATAAACATGAGAAGTATCATTTTACCCCTTCTGCTGGGTGCCTGTACGTTTGCCTCTGCCCAGAAGAAAAGCAATCCCGCCACATTCGCCGGCAGTATCACTGCAGACGACATGCAAAAACACCTGTATACCATTGCGTCCAAAGAAATGGAAGGCAGGGATACCCCATCACCGGGTCTGGAAAAAGCGGCCTCCTATATCGAGAACAAATTCAGGTCGCTCGGACTTACACCAGGTAACGGTGAAAGCTATCGCCAGTACTATCCGATCTATCGTGATTCAATGACTTCCACTTACCTGAAAGTAAATGGTAAATCATTTGACCTGAGCATCGACTTCCAGCCAAATATCAATATCAACCATACGTTTGCCTATCGCTTCTCCGAAGTGGTATTCGCCGGATATGGAATTGTCGATTCAACAACCGACGTGTACAAAGACCTTGATGTAAAAGGCAAACTCGTTCTCCTGCTGGAGGGCGCACCCGCCGGTTACAAAGCAGGCACCGGTATGAACTCACCAGCCAACTCATTCTCAAAAATCAACAGGGCACGTGAACACGGGGCAGCTGCTGTAATGTTCGTATTCGCCAACTATCCACGTAAAACCCTGGCAGGCGCAGCTGGTAACACTACCATCCATGGTTATGCAGAATCTGTTTACCCACAAACATTCACCGTTTCGCAAAATGTTGCAGCGTCCATCATGGGCAGCGACGGAAAGAATGTATTGGAAACAATGAAGACTTCTCCCCTTTCAGCTAAAATCTATAAAGCGGATATCGACCTCGGATACTTTACCCGCACAATCATCGATTCAGCATCAAACGTGATTGCTGTGATGGAAGGAACCGATAAAAAAGATGAATACCTGTTACTTACTTCCCATTACGACCATGTTGGTAAACGTGCCGACGGAGCCATTTTTTATGGGGCCGATGATGATGGCAGCGGAACCACGGGTATCCTGGAACTGGCTGAAGCTTTTTCAAAAGCAAAAGCAGCGGGTAAAGGTCCACGCAGGACAATCGTATTCATGACCGTAAGTGGTGAAGAGAAAGGACTGTGGGGTTCGGAATACTATGCCAACCATCCATTGTTTCCATTGGAAAAAACAAGCGCCGATCTCAATATCGATATGATCGGACGTATTGGAGTGGACTTCCAGAAAGACAAGGACTCTTCCAACTATGTATATATAATCGGTGATGATAAACTCAGCACCGACCTTACGCCGATTACCGAAACGGTGAATAAAAAATACATGAAGATGAACCTCGACAGGAAATACAATGATCCCAAAGACCAGAACAGGTTCTACTACCGGAGCGATCATTACAACTTCGCCGAAAAGGGAGTGCCTGTTATCTTCTACTTCAATGGTGTTCACGCCGATTATCACCAGGTAACCGATACGCCTGACAAGATCAATTATAAATTAATGGCGAAACGCGGACAACTGGTGTTTTATACAGCATGGGAAATTGCCAATCGCGACCAGATGTTAAAAAGGGATTTGAAATTGGAAAAGCCATAAGGTACGAAAGGACCAAATAAAAAAGCGGCTGTATCAGGAAATGATGCAGCCGCTTTTTATTTATACCAACTTCATTAGTTACCAGCCAAGGATCCACGCGAAGATCAATGGCACTACGATGGTAGCATCACTTTCCACTATATACTTGGGAGTATTGATATCCAGTTTACCCCAGGTGATTTTTTCATTTGGTACTGCACCAGAGTAGGAACCGTACGAAGTAGTGCTGTCGCTTATCTGGCAGAAATAACTCCAGAACGGAACATCATGCCATTCAAGATCCTGGTACATCATCGGTACTACACAGATCGGGAAATCACCCGCAATTCCACCACCTACCTGGAAAAATCCAACACCCTTACCCGATGAATTTGCCCGGTACCACTCGGTAAGCCAGACCATATATTCAATGCCGCTTTTAACCGTGCTTGCCTGCAATTCACCCTTGATTACATAACTGGCGAAAATATTACCGGTAGTACTGTCTTCCCAGCCCGGAACTACAATCGGAATATTTTTCTTTGCAGCCGCAACTATCCAGCTATCCTTCGGATCGATCTCATAGTATTGTTCAAGTTCACCGCTGAGTACGGTCTTATATAAAAACTCATGCGGGAAAAAACGCTCACCCGCAGCTTCTGCATTCTTCCATTGTTTTACCAGGTGTTTCTGTAAACGGCGAAACGCTTCTTCTTCCGGAATACAGGTATCAGTTACCCTGTTGTAATGATTTTCCAGCAGGTCCCATTCGTCCTGTGGGGTAAGGTCGCGGTAATTGGGAACCCTTTTATAATGTGAATGTGCCACAAGATTCATAACATCTTCTTCCAGGTTTGCACCGGTGCAACTGATGATGGCAATCTTGTCCTGCCGGATCATTTCTGCAAGCGAAATTCCCAGTTCAGCAGTACTCATGGCACCTGCCAGTGATACCAGCATTTTTCCTCCTTCCAGCAGGTGGGTTTCGTAACCCTTTGCGGCATCAACCAATGCAGCTGCATTAAAATGCCGGTAGTGGTGTTCTACGAATTTTGAAACAGGCCCTTTGTTCATCTTTAAATTTTTTACAAAACCGCTTTCCTATCGCAAAAAGGCGAGACCATACGGTAAGGGGGCAAAATTACAGGTTTGCGCAAAAAAAATCCCCGCTAACTAGAAAGAAAGCAGGGGAGTTGTTTTACCACACACCAAAAAACTATTATTGAGCTGATCTGAAGATCAGATCTTGGAAGCCTTTTTGTATAATTTCCAGCTCGAACCGCCAGAACTAAGGACCACTTTTGTATCCGCATTTTCAATCGTGATAAAATAACGGGTTCCTTCAGAGTTGCTGACTTCAAACAAGCTGCTGATCCAGTATCCGGAATGTTCTTTTTTCAGGCTTGCCTGTAAGGTAACAGGTAACTCAAGTGAAGACACATTACGTGTTATACCTACCAGCTCACCATGAGGAGCGAAAAATGCGAATACATACTGATTGTTGAAAACAAACGATGCTTTGTAAATTTCACCGGTCGAGGTCCACTGAACATCTTTAACACCCGAAAACTCTTTCTGGAATGATTTTAATACTAAGATGTTTACGTCTTTTTCTGCTGCAAAGGAACACAGGCCTGATACTACGATTGCCAGTGTTAAGATGAACTTTTTCATGATTCTGATTTTTATGATTTTGGTTAAATTGTTATTGTTTGAATGTTTGACGATGTGAAAGTATTTTTTGTTACACCCTGCTGCAAGCGAATTGTGACTAACGGATGGCATTGTTAAACGCCGTTAACTAAGCCTCCAAATTTTTACCGGCCATAGTTCTTGCTTGCCGTTCATAAGTGGGGTGAACGAAAGCGGACAAAAAAAATTCCTGTAATTTTTTTTAAAATAATTTCAAAAAGCCCCTGAAACCTGACAAAGTTTATGTTCACCCCCATTGGTTAACTTTGATCCCGACGTAAAACCACAAGTAATGCTCTATCTCTTAAAACCCCTTCTCCCTTTTTTGTTACTCCTGGCCACGGCCACCGGTTTCTCCCAGCAAAACCAATATGTGGGCGACTGGCAGGGAAAACTGGAACTTGGACCTGGATTACGCATTGTTTTCCATATCAGGGAGGCCGGAGGTAAACTGAGTGCTACGGCCGACAGCCCCGACCAGGGTGCCCGGGGATTAAAATGTGATACCGTTTACGTCAATAATGATGGCCTGCACGTGGAACTCCGGAGTGCAAGGGCCGCCTTCGTTGGCAAACTGGTCAATGACAGTGTTATTGAGGGAACATTCACCCAGGGCATGCCCGTGCAGTTAATCCTGACCCGAGGTTCAGGCAACAGTTCATCAAAAAGACCCCAGGATCCCATATCTCCCCTGCCTTACCGTGCGGAGGAACTTGTTTTTTCAAGTCCGGCCACCACACTTAAATATGGCGCCACCCTCACCATTCCTCCGGGAAAAGGCCCGTTTCCAGCCGTTGTGCTGATTACAGGGAGCGGCCAGCAAAACAGGGATGAAGAAATGATGGGCCACCGGCCCTTTGCTGTACTGGCCGACGGACTCACCCGCAACGGAATAATCGTAATGCGGGTGGACGACCGCGGCATTGGCGGTTCTACCGGCGATTTCACCAAGTCCACCAGCGAGGACTTTGCCGCAGATGTGTCGGCCTGCGTGGATTACCTGGCTAAAAGGCCCGAAGTAAAAAAATCTGCCATAGGACTGATCGGTCATAGTGAAGGCGGAATGATCGCGCCTATTGTGGCTTCAAAACGTAAAGACCTTGGCTTCGTAGTGCTCCTCGCCGCTCCAGGAATCCCAATCAGCCAGCTGATGGCCGAACAGACTGCAGCCATCCTTCGCAGTTCGGGTGTGGGCGACTCAGCGGTGAAGGCCTATATCCCCTTTTATAACCAGTTCATGAAAACGCTGACCAGTGGCGAGGATTCACTGGCCGCCGTAACAGGGGCCCGGCAATATATGGACAACTGGGCTTCCGTTACCGATAGCAGCGTACTGCGCCAGTTACAACTCAATTCACCGATGGCGCGTTTGCAAATGCTCAATACCCTTGTATCAGTGGGACGCAATCCCTGGTTCAGGTATTTTATGGCGTTTGAACCCGGACCCTACCTCAGCAAAATGAAGATGAAGGTGCTGGCGTTGAATGGTGATCGTGATATCCAGGTGGTGGCGGAATCGAATATGAAAGGAATCCGTGATGCATTTGCCGCAGGGGGAAATAAAGGTACAACCACACTGATCCTGCCCGGTCTTAACCACCTGTTCCAGACCTGTACCAAATGTACCGTGCCCGAGTACGGCGAATTACAGGAAACCTTTTCACCCATTGCTATGAAAGAAATTAATGAATGGATCAACCGCAATGTAAAATGACCGGAAACGTTATCAGACTGTACGATAATTATCACACAAATCCCCATCATGAATTTCCTGGCCCATGCTGTGCTGTCCTTCCATGACCCGGAAATACTTTTCGGACAAATGATCAGTGATTTTGTCAAAGGAAAAAAACAATACGAATATCCCATAAACATTCACCAGGGAATAACACTCCACCGCCGCATAGATGCGTACACAGATGAACATCCGGTAACGATTGAAGCCAAACAATTTTTCAGGCCGGCATACCGGTTATACAGCGGCGCTTTCGTGGACATTGTATATGACCATTTCCTGGCGAATGACCGGCAGGAGTTCGGTGATGGCCAACTTTTCACATTTTCACAACAGGTATATGCCGTTCTGGATCGTCATACTGACCTGATGCCACCCGTTTTCGCTGGTTTATTCCCGTATATGAGAAGGGAAAACTGGCTGTTGGGTTATGCGCAGCGGGAAGGCATTTATCGCAGCTTCCGCGGCCTGGTAAGCCGTTCGGCCTTTATGACCGACAGCCTTCCTGCTGCCCGGTTATTTGATAAGTACTATAATGAACTTGAAAAATGTTACACATCCTTCTGGCCGGACCTGAAAGAATTTACCACCAGGGAAATTGCACAGTTAAAAAAATAAAAAGCAAACAAAACCTGATCAATTTATTTTTACAATTATGTTTATGAAAAAAATCCTTGCTTTTACGGTTTTCTTCATTGGCTTACAGCAGCTGGTTACAGCACAACCAGTATTGCCCCCTGTAGATAAATCACCCATGGACGTAAGTTATTATCCGGCTGATTATCCTTTGCTGAAGATCCAGGAAAAAACTTCTGAACCATGCGTTGCACGGGTATTGTACAGCCGTCCGAAAAAGGAAGGACGACCCATATTCGGTGAACTGGTCGAGTTTGGAAAACTCTGGCGCATGGGTGCAAACGAAGCAACCGAACTGGAGTTATATAAACCCGCTACCATTGCCGGGAAAAAAATAGCAAGGGGAAGATATACGGTCTATGCAATTGTGAACGAAAAAACCTGGACAATCATTCTAAATAAGGAAACAGATATCTGGGGTTCATTTAAATATAACCAGTCGAAGGATGTACTGCGCGTTGAAGTTCCGGTTGAAAAACTGGAAACGCCGGTCGAATCACTGGCAATGACCTTCGAAAAAGTGAAAGGAGTTCCGCAACTGGTTGTTGCATGGGATAATATTAAAGTAGCTTTGCCTTTCAATCCATAACAGCACCTGTCTATGCGTCTATTTCACGGTTCTCTTGTATTCCTGTTTATTGTCCTCAACGCTTCATGTGGAAACGATCCGAAAGAAAATAAGGAAGATTCCAGGCCTCCCCACGATTCGGTGTTGTCGGCCCAGAGTGAGCCCCCTGTTGGCAACTTTGCCGCAGTGGATGTGTCACCGATGGATATGAGTTATTTCCCGGTGGATTACCCTAAACTTAAAATGGCCAATAATTCCATCGCGCCACCCGTTGCAAGAGTGATCTATAGCCGTCCGCATCTTGGCAACCGTCGTTTATTCCCGGACATTCTCAAACACGGCGAAGCCTGGCGACTGGGTGCCAATGAAGCCACTGAACTGGATCTTTATAAAGACGTGTCCATATTGGGAGGAAGGGTAAAGGCAGGCCGCTACAATATGTATTGTGTACCGCAAATTGGAAAATGGACCATTGTCCTTAATTCAAATCTTGATACCTGGGGACTGAAACAGGATAGCACGCTTGACCTGTATCGTTTTAATATACCCATCACCACGGGTCTGCCCGTTCAGGAATTCTTTACCATGGAATTCGAAAAAACCCCCAAAGGTTGTAACCTGGATATTTCCTGGGATGATGTTTCGGGTAAACTTCCCTTAGTATTCTGAACCCTGCTGATCTGGGTTATATTTTCGATCTTTACTCCATGTGTGGAATCAGCGGCATTATTCAGTCGGCCCCTCTCATGAACCTACGTCAGTTAAACCTGATGACCGAAGCGCTGGCACATCGTGGACCGGATGGTGCCGCTACCTGGCAGGATGAACAAGGCCTCGTACTGCTGGGCCATAACAGGCTAAGCATAATTGACAACAGCGATGCTGCAGCCCAGCCCATGAATTATATCGGGCGTTATACCATTACCTACAATGGTGAACTGTACAATTATATTGAGTTACGCAGATGGCTGCAGAATGAAGGATATTCATTTCATACCAATTCCGACACGGAGGTTATCCTCGCAGCATATGCTTACTGGGAAGAAGATTGTGTCCGGCATTTCGATGGCATGTTTGCGTTTGCCATCTGGGACCAGACAGAAAATGAATTGTTTGCTGCGCGCGACCGGTTTGGGGAAAAACCGTTTTATTACCAGCACAATAACCAATGCCTGGTTTTTGGCTCGGAGATGAAGGCCCTGCATGCCGCTGGTGTGGAAAAAAAACCAAATCTTAAAATGCTTTTCAACTTCCTAACCATTGGATATACTGATAATCCGATGCGACCGGAAGAAACATTTTTTGAAAACATCTTCAAACTCCCTGCTGCATCCTATCTCTATTACCAGCCTTCAACCAATAACCTGGAGGTGGAACAATACTGGGAGATTGATCCGGATGAGCAACTTAAAAAAATCCCCGAAGGCGAGGCGATGGAACGTTTTGATCACCTCCTGAATGCTTCAGTCAAACGTCGTTTAAGGAGTGATGTCCCCTCGGGTAGTTCGCTTAGCGGCGGACTTGACAGCTCCCTTATCAGTGCACTGATCGATGAAAACGGTTACGGCAGTAATACACGTAAAGTCTTTACTGCTGTATTCCCTGGATTTGAAAAGGATGAAGAATATTTTTCAAAAAAAGTTTCTTCAGAATTTAATCTCCACCAACACCTGGTGCGTGTAGAAGCTGGTGACCTGGTGAATGACTGGCAACGTTTTTCTTTCCACCAGGAAGAGCCCGTTGGTTCTGCCAGTGCCTTTGCACAGTACAAGGTTTTTGAAAAAGCGGAAGAACAGGGGATCAGGGTTTTGATGGATGGCCAGGGAGCTGACGAAACAATGGCCGGCTACCACAAATATTACAAATGGTACTGGCAGGAACTTTTCCAGAAAAGGAAACTGATCAGTAGTGGCGAGATCAGGGCTGCAAAGGATAAAGGAGTCAATGAATCATTCGGCGTCAGGAATATTATTGCCTCCCTTTTTCCCGATCTTGCTTCCGTGGTACTGGAACGGCAATACCTTTTACACGCATTGCAACAGGAAGACCTGCACCCGGAATTTGTGAAACTGCAAAGTAAGGAGGCCTATTATACCACCCCCGCCATGCATAACCTGAACGGGTACCTTCATTTTAATACCTGCATCCACGGCCTGGAAGAGTTGCTGCGATATGCCGACCGCAACTCGATGTCTTTCGGACGAGAAGTCCGGCTCCCCTATCTCAACCATGAACTGGTCGAGTTCATTTTTAAACTCCCTTCCAATTTTAAAATCAGGGAAGGCTGGACCAAATGGATTCTCCGTTCAACGGCTGACAAACGGCTGCTTCGCGAAATAACCTGGAGAAAAGATAAAACCGGTTTCGAACCGCCACAACAAAAATGGATGGAGTACCCCGCCGTACAGGAAATGATCCGGCATGGCATGGAAAAAATGGTTTCGGAAAAAATCCTCCGCCCATCAGTACTGGATCGTAAAATCAGGAGCAAACCGGCATACGAGGCCGAAAACTACGACTGGCGCTACTTTTCGGCCGCACAGCTATTTAAAGGCTGATCTTGGTACCGATTGTAATCCAGGATCCCGATCTTTGCCATCCCTTTAATTCTGTTTCTCCCTAATATTTTTACAATGAAAATAGGCACTAAACTTATTCATGCCGGCGCGGAACCCGATCCATCAACCGGAGCAATCATGACACCGATATACCAGACTTCCACTTATGTGCAGGAAGCACCTGGTGTCAATAAAGGTTTTGAATATGCCCGCAGCCAGAACCCTACCCGTAAGGCTCTTGAAGAAGCACTTGCTATAATTGAAAATGGAAAATTCGGACTGGCTTTCAGCAGCGGTGTTGCTGCAACCGATGCGGTGATCAAATTGCTGGCACCGGGCGATGAAGTTATCGCTGCCAGTGATATGTATGGCGGCACCTACCGCCTGTTTACCAAAATCTTCGAAAAATTCGGTATCCGGTTTATCTATGTTGATACCACTGATCCTGCAAATATAGAAAAGGCAGTCACCCCCGCCACCAAACTGATCTGGCTGGAAACACCGACCAACCCGCTGATGAATATCACTGATATAAAAGCGGTTGCTGCCATCTCCTCCAAAGCAAAAGCCCTTCTCTGTGTTGACAATACATTTGCATCACCTTATCTCCAGAATCCACTGGATCTCGGGGCCGACCTGGTTATGCATTCTTCCACCAAGTACCTGGGTGGCCACAGCGATGTAATCCAGGGTGCACTGGTAATGAATGATGCGGCACTTCGCGAGCAATTGTATTTTATACAGAAGAGTTGCGGCGCTGTACCCGGACCCATGGATTGTTTCCTGGTACTTCGTGGTATAAAAACATTACATGTCCGTATGAAACAACATTGCCAGAACGGGGCGGTGATCGCCCACTGGCTGCGCAATCACGATAAAGTGGCAAAAGTATACTGGCCCGGCTTCGAAGATCATCCTGGCTACGATACTGCGAAAAAACAAATGCGCGATTTCGGAGGCATGATCAGTTTTGAATTAAAAGATGAAAGTGACGCAGAATTAAAAAGAGTGCTTTCTTCTACCAGGCTTTTTGCATTGGCTGAAAGCCTTGGCGGAGTTGAATCCCTGATCAACCATCCGGCTTCAATGACCCACGCATCGATTCCAAAGGAAAGCAGGTTAAAAAATGGACTGAAAGATTCACTTATCCGACTGAGCGTAGGAATTGAAGATGTGGAAGACCTGATAGACGACCTGGAACAGGCCATTGGATAAAGACGACCTGTTTGACGACCTGAAACAGGCTATTGGATAAACTGATAAAGTAATTCTGCCGGAAACACAATTCCGTACCAGTTAATTTTTCGGCAGGTAAGCGAAATCGTGGGGCGTTTATGCCCCCTACCCCAATCACCCGGTCAACAGATGAGAAAAGATCCTGATCTGGTAAACAAGAGTTTAATACATCCCTTCCTTTGGCACTGTATTAGATTCTTCGAAACCACAGAAACTATTCAATCATCTTCAAAATTTCGCAACTATGCTTTACTTAATTGCAGTTATCCTGATCATTGGCTGGGCCCTTGGATTCTTTTATTTTTCTGTAGGTGGTGTCATCCACATCCTGCTTGTAATAGCAATCATCGCTATCCTGCTTCGTCTTATCCGTGGTGACAGGGTTCTGTAACGGGCTTGCTGGTTGCTTCCCTCCGGGGAAACTGTCTGCGATTTGTTAAATCACTTAATTCTTCCGTTTGTCCATAAGGGTTACCTGCCGCTGCGTTCCTAAATTTGCGGATGGGTTCCAAATCTCTTAAATACTTTCTGGATGAAGCACTGGATCGCTATAATACCCACTCATTTGTGGCTTCGGATCCGGTGAGCATTCCACACCTGTTTGAAAAAAAGCAGGATCAGGAAATAGCGGGGTTTTTCGCCGCTATTTTTTCATGGGGTAACCGGCCCATGATCATCCGTAAGTCAACTGAACTAATGCAGCTGATGAAAATGAGTCCTTACGATTTTTGTATGAACCATAACGATGATGATCTTCGCAGCCTGCTTGATTTTAAACATCGCACTTTCAACCCAACGGACCTGCTCTACTTCGTTGAATTTTTCAAATACCATTACAGCCGGTACGAAAGCCTGGAGTCGGCATTTACTATCCATGGAAAAACGATCAGGGAAATGCTGATGGGTTTCCACGATTATTTTTTCTCTCTCGAAGACGCGCCCAAACGCACCCGCAAACATATTTCAACACCAGCCCGTAACTCCACCTGCAAACGCCTGAATATGTTTTTGCGCTGGATGGTTCGTTCAGATGGCAGGGGCGTTGACCTGGGTATCTGGAAAAATATTTCCCCTTCGATACTGATCTGCCCGGTTGACCTGCATGTTGCCCGCGTGGCCAGGCAACTCCGGCTGCTGACGCGCACCCAGACCGACTGGCAGGCAGCCGAGGAGCTCACGGCAGCCCTGCGGAAAATGGATAAAAATGATCCCGTAAAATATGACCTCGCCCTGTTTGGCCTCGGTGTAATTGAAAAATTTGGTTAGGATCAGAAAATATTAAAGCGTTCGCGGCCTCCTACTTTTTTCTTTACACCGTTTGGACGGACATTATAAGTAAAAGTAGCCATCACATATTGCTGCAATACATTCTGCCGGGTGGTAGTGATAATATTGCGACTGGCATTCACATTGACTCCCTGGTTCTGATCCAGGATATCAAAAACACTTATCTTAAACACTGATGCCTCGGTTTTCCCCAGTGTAATATTCACTGCGCCATTCCACCTGATGATCTGTTTGGGAACGCCGGCAGGCACACTGTTATTATAACTCACATTCAGTTGGGTTTCCCAGATAATATGCCTGGGCCAACGGATCACCAGTTCATTGTCCATGTAACTGGTAACGATCTTCAGTTTGGGGAAGGCCGTACTGGTATAACGCGTAAAATTATGACCCGTACTGAAACTGGGGTTGAACTCAATGATGTCATTCCAGTTCAATGTAACGCCGATCCAGTTGTTGAGGTAGAATGTACTTTGCCAGCTCGACTCCGCATTATAAATCAGGCGGTTCCGGTTGTAATTATAGTTTCCACCTGCATTCCATGAAATAATCAGTTTCTGGTTGTTCTTGTATTGTTTGTTCACATTGAAGTTGAAATACACGCTGCGTCCACCATCGGCATTTACAGGTGTTACCGTTTGTGCACCTTTTTCATCAACGGTTATCTGCTGAACCACATCATCATTGACCAACGAAGCATTGGAATAAATATAAACATTAAAATAGCGGCGTGTATTGTTGTACTGATAGTTTATACCAAGATTATTCCGTCTTGCAGGTCGCAGATCGGGATTTCCACGCACAATAAAATATGGATTGGTATTATCTGTCACCGGAATCAGGAAAGTATAAGACGGAAGTGTCACATCCTGGTTAAAGGAAATATTTGATGTTTTATATTGAAGCTGCAGGCCCGGTAATAAATTGGTCTGTTGCTGGCGGATTGGCGAGTTTAGCGAAGCCAGGTCGTTTTTTACATCCTGGTGCAGGATCCGTGCGGAAGGTGTTATCAGGAGCTGTTTCCATTTAAATTCAAGTCCTGCCGAAACAAAGGCCCGGTTGCTCAACCGCCTTATCTTACTGCTTAGTGAACCAATCAGGTCATCATATCCCTGCCCCTGTAATTTATTATACGTGTTGATTGCATTCCGGAGTAGTCCAACTTCATACCTCGCAGAAGTACGTAAGGTAATTTTTTTGGTGAATGGGTCGCTGTAATTAAACGCGATATTGGCATCTGTCCGCGGGATTTTTTCTACTCTCAACTGTGAAGCGGCACTATCATAAACAAATGGATAGAAGAACCGCTGTTCGGTTTCGGTACTGTAATCATTGTACCGGTTATTCATGTCAAGGTTATGTGATAAAGTGTAACGGCGGCCTGCCTTCTTCCGGGAGAGCCGTGTCACCGAAGCCGAGTGACGATAGTAATAGGTATTGGTACCGTTCTGCTGGCCGATCTGACCTTCGCTGAGTTGTCCCAACATATTATTCACGCCAAGGATCCCGCTGCTCCGATGATCATTTGAAAGACCAAGCGTGTAACTGGCGTTGAGAAGGATATTGGTGACCGAATCGGGCTTGAGCCTGGCACCCAGTCCGATATTATGTGCATCTGAATTGATCCTTGCCCGGAGATCAGTTTGTGTGCTGATTATAGTATCGTCGCGAAACTGTTCAAGTAAGGTATTACTCACGCGATCAACGATTACATTCCCATAAAAATACTGGAGGAAAAAAGAACGTTTGGTATTGGGTGAATGATTGAGATTAAAGCCGGCACCCTTACTGGTACTGATACCACCCTGCCCCTGCGCCCCGCCAAAACTGATTCCATTTATCTGGATCCCGCTGCCACCCGAACCATAGTTCCAGATACTTGTGCTGGAGCTGGCGCTGTTACTGCGGCTTCTTTCAAATCCGCCCGACTGCAGCAGTTCCGAAAAACTGAACCCTGCCTTGTTCAGGTTGTTCATATAACCCAAAACACTAAGTTGCAGTGTATCCCGGTAAATATTTGCGATACCACCTATTTCATATCGTTCATCAGTTCCCCCACCTCCATAAACTTTCCCAAACCATCCTTTCTTGACCCCTTTTTTTAGGGTGATATTGATCACCTTACCCACATTGTTCATATTGTCGTCGCCATTACGGGCCAGCTCATCTTTATCATCAGTAACCTGCACCTTGTCAATTACATTGGCGGGCAGGTTACGCGTGGCCATCTTTGGATCGTCCCCGAAAAACGTTTTTCCATCTACCTGGATCCTGTTTACCGGTTTACCGTTAACCATGATATTACCGTCGCGGTCCACCTGCACACCCGGAAGTTTTTTCAGGAGATCCTCCACCAGGGCATTGGGCAGCGTTTTGAAGGAGGCTGCATTAAACTCGATAGTGTCGCGGCGAACCACTACCGGCGGGCGTTCGGCCACCACCAGGACCTCGTCAAGCGAGGTGGGGTCCGATACAAGTTCAATGGTCCCGATATCAAAACTGTTTTCTCCTGACCTGATCCGGAATTCACGACGATATACCCGGTATCCGGTGAAAGAAACGATGAGGCGGAGATCCTGCTCGGCTGGGAGTGCCGGTACTTTGAAGTCCCCTTCAGGAGTACTGATCCGGTAGTTTTGTAAAATGGTATCTTTAGCCATGAAAACGGTAACAGTGGCAAATCCCAGCGGTTGCCTGGAAAGGGAGTCGATAATTCGACCTTTTAATGTGGACTGGGACAAGACTAAAGCGGGTACGCCAATGAAAAATAATAAACATACTAATAAGCGGCTCATGTGTTGGTTGCGATTTGCCGCTAATGTACGATTTCATTCGTATTACGTATCGTTTCGTACTTCTTTAACTTTTCCTTAAACCTTTTTATGAACGAGGAAGCTATCCAATCCGCAGCCAGGCAACTGGAAATTGTGCTGGCACCCGATACCGGGGAATGGATGAAACAACTGACCAATCAGATCAACGAGCTGCTGGTGTATGATTTTAATAAATTGATTGCCATTCTTTACCGGCTGGATGTTTCAGAGCCAAAACTCCGGCTGCGGCTGGCTGGTCAACCTTCTTCTGATGCAGCGGCATTAATTGCAGAGCTGGTGGTGGAACGGCAGGTACAGAAACTGAAATCCCGCCAGGAAAACAGGCGGGATGATATAAATTCTATTGATGAAGATGATCGTTGGTGATATCAGATGCCTGTTTATTTCCTCCTTTCAAACATCACCCCGCTTACCTATTGTGCTTGAATCCTCCGTTTCCTTTATTTCTTTCGTTCAAACATCAGCTCGTTTACCTTCTCCTTATCTTCTTTTTCTTTTTTCAGGTCGAACATGGTACCGAATACATGGTCCCAGATTGTTGAACTGACACCAAAACCATTGTGTTCATTTTTATAATGATGAAGGTGGTGATTGCGCCACAGGCCCTTCATCCATTTGAAAGGCGGGTTCCATGCGTGAATTGCATAATGCATGGTGCCATACAAAAGATATCCGAGGATAAATCCGGGAAAGAAACTGAATGCATTGGATCCCATGATGAGATAGGTCAATCCGAAAATACTTGAAGCCAAAACGATACTGGGCACAGGTGGCATGAATAGCCGCTGTTTGTCGCGCGGATAATGATGGTGATTGCCATGCAGTGTATAAGCAAATTTCTGGAGGCTGCGTTTTTCACTGATCAGGTGAAAAATAAACCGGTGGGCGATATATTCAAAGAACGTCCAGAACATCATTCCCCCGAGAAAGGTCAGCAACACGCGGCCCAGCGGGTATTCAAGATTTGTATTGGCATAATAAAGCATATATCCGATTACCGGCACATACATTCCCCAAATTACCAGGGGATGGGTCTTCGTCAGCATCTCCAGGTAATCACTCTTGAACAGGCGAGCCTGGCCCTTGTTATGGATCTTCTCAAATTGCATACGGCAAATTTATAAAATTCTTTTTTAGTCGAACGTTAAGATACCCTGATAAGCAGGTTCTGGCCGGTTATCGGCTCATATAACGGATTTTTAACCCGCTATATTTCTGCCGCCCGGGACTCCTACTCCCTCATTTCTTTAACTTGCGGCACAAACAGATATATGAAACTGATCACTTATGTAAAGGAAGGCAGGGAGCAACTTGCTGTGCTGATCAACGATCTGGTCTATGATATGGACGTGCTTCATCCCGACCTGCCCGACACCATGCAGTTCTTCCTCAACTACTGGGATGAATATTTTCCTGTTGCCCAGGCGGGTGAGCTCATGCTCCGTGAAGGCAGCCGGACTTCTTCCCGCGGTGTACCTGTTGCCGGACTTCAACTCCTCGCGCCGGTTCCATTCCCCACCAGTTGCCGCGATGGCTACGCCTTTCGCCAGCATGTGGCAACTGCCCGTCGCAACCGGAAGGCCGAAATGATTCCGGAGTTTGATCAGTATCCGATATTTTATTTTACCAACCATCATAGCATACAGGGACCAGGCGATGTACGATGTATGCCCGATCATTTCAATAAACTGGACTTCGAACTGGAAGCTGCCGTTGTTATCTGCCGGCATGGCCGGAACATCCGGGCTGAAGATGCTGATTCCTATATCGGCGGGCTGATGATCATGAACGATCTCAGCGCCCGCACCCTTCAGATGGAAGAAATGCTCCTTAACCTCGGACCCGCAAAGGGAAAGGATTTTTCCACCGTGATTGGTCCATGGCTGGTTACCACCGATGAACTTACGCACGCAGAAGTGGCACCACGTCCCGGGCATAAAGGCAAAAGCTGGAATCTTCGCATGACCTGTACAGTAAATGGGAAACAGGTGAGTGAAGGTAACCTGGCAGATATGGACTGGACCTTTGCCGAGATTATTGAAAGGGCTTCCTATGGTGTGGATCTTTATCCGGGAGATGTAATTGGCAGCGGAACAGTGGGCACCGGTTGTTTCCTTGAACTTAATGGAACCGGTAAGTTGAACGACCCCGCGTATACTGAACAATGGCTCCATCCCGGAGATGTGGTTGAACTTGACATAGACTCACTTGGTAAACTAACCAACAATATCACCGCCGAAGAAAGCGACTGGAGTATCCTGGCCCAAAAAAAATAATGGTATGCTGATCGACCTGGCCTCGTTAAGTACGTCCGAAGTTCAATACTACCTCCAGCATGTAGTTGCTCCGCGACCGATCTGTTTCGCGTCGACAATAAATAAGAAAGGGGAAGTAAATCTTAGTCCGTTCAGTTTTTTTAACCTGTTTTCCAGCAACCCGCCCATTGTAATTTTTTCGCCTTCAAGACGGGTGCGCGATAATACTACCAAACATACCCTGGCCAATGTGCAGGAAGTACCGGAAGTGGTTATCAATATTGTGACATATGATATTGTACACCAGGCCTCGCTTGCCAGTTGCGAATATCCGGAAGGGATCAATGAATTTATTAAGGCCGGACTCACCTCAGAACCGGCTACACTGGTTGCCCCACCAATGGTGAAGGAAGCAAAAATTAAACTTGAATGCCGTGTAAATGAAATTAAAAGCCTGGGCACAGGCGGCGGTGCTGGCAACCTCGTTATCTGTGAAGTACTTCGCCTTCATATTGATGACAGCCTCCTTGATGAAGACGGAAGGATTGACCAACGCAGGATCGAACTGGTGGCAAGACTTGGTGGTGAATGGTATTCTGTTGTAAATAAAACCAACCTCTTTCAATTGCCCAAACCCGGATCACCACCCGGTATCGGTTTTGATTATCTTCCATCGGGTGTCAGGCAAAGTAAGATCCTTACCGGACGCGAACTGGCGCAACTGGCCAGTGTGAGTGCAGTTCCGCTGATAGATCCGGCCTATCATGATGAGCACCTGAAAAATATTATCCAGTATTACAACCTGAATCCGGATGAGATGGAAACCGAACTGCATCTGCATGCCAGAAAATTATTGGCAGATGATAAGGTAGCGGAAGCCTGGCAGGTGATATTGTCTGCAGGGAATTAAAGCCAGCAGAAACACTGGTTATGCAGAAAGCCAGCAGAAACAATGTTTACTCAGAAAGCCAACAGAAACACTGGTTACACGGAAAGCCAGGACGTCAAAAGCTTGCAGAAGCAGTGGCTGTTTTACCCGGGTAACTATGCAGTCAAAAAAAAATCCCGGTCGTTTGAGCAACCGGGACTATCATTAAGATTGGCTTAACGCCATTCTGATTATTTTTTTCCGCCGCCGATACAAATACCAAGTTTGATACCGATGTATCCATTCTTCGATTTGATATCCTCGCCGCCAAGCATATCTTCAAATTTAGAGCTTGGAACCAGGTTGTACTCCAGACCAAGGCGCAGGTGACGAGCTTCAAAACCCGCACGAACAAGTCCGCCGAATTTAGTACTGGCTTCACCACCAACCGCGTCACCGCCATCAGCCGTTTTAGCTGCAGCAATCATAAATAATCCCCCGCCAATACCTGCGAAAGGACGGAAAGAATAGTTAGACGAGAAATAATGATCACCAGTCAATACGTATGATCCGGCGGCCTTGACATCAAGGTCGGCTTCAGCTCCGTCGATTCCGGTATATCCACGGGCAACAATGGCAGCTTCCATCCGCAGTCCAAGTGTGACAATTTCATTAACTGCATACTTTGGTTCGATTGCGATAAGAACACCGGCCTTGGCTCCTTCGCCACCAGGAATGGCATAACCCATGCTCAGATCAAGTTTGAAAGGTTTAAAAGTTTCCTGGGCACTTACTGAAATAACTAAAAGAAAAACGATGCTCAAAAGCAGAGAGAATTTTTTCATCTGTTAGATGGTTAGGTTTGTGTTTGAAATGATTTGCCTTTATAGGCGACGCAAACATAGCGTGACCTATGGCGATTGCAAATCATGTATCGAAAAAACCTGCATTACAAAGTAACTCTGCGCGTAACAACATCGAAATTCTACTATTGCAAATCATATCAGCATAGCAGGATTACATTAACCAACTTAACTTCCTGATTTATTTAACGCTGCCAAAAACTTTTTTCAACAGGTCGGAAGCCTGTCCCATCGGATTGGCGCGGATATTTGCTTCAGCCTGTGCCACCTGGTCAAACAGTGCATCTACGGTTTTACCAACAACAAAGGATGTGAGGTCGGGGTCTACCTTTTTGAAAGTAGTTGGCATTTTGTTATAAGTCGTAACAAGATCCGTGTAATATTTTGTGGCGTCCACTTTTTCAAGCGATGATTGCACAGAAGGAGTAAATGCTGCGGTCAGTTTAGCCGTCGTTTTTGATTTGAAATACAAGGTGGCCGCATCTTTACCTCCCTTCAGAAGGTTCAGTGCATCGGTTACCGTCATCTCCTTGATTGCCTCTACAAAGATTGGCTTCGCATAAGCTACCGCATCTTCCGCACCACGGTTGATGGAAAGAATGGCCTTGTCCACCTGCGCACCCATACCTGCAGCCCTCAGTGTTTTTTCAATTTTTTTTGCGTCTTCTGGCAGGAACATTTTATACGCTGCGTTGCCAAAAAAGCCATCGGTTTTGTTGAGGTTGAGTACGGCATTTGTAACTCCCTGTGTCAACGCCTCCTTGATCCCCATTCCGGCTTCATTCTCCGACACGCCCCCTGAAGATGCGGCCTTACTCAGCACTTTTGGAATTTTGAACTGGGCTTCTGCCGCAACCGGTAAAGTAAAAGAGGCGATAAACAAGGCAATTAATACTGGTTTTGTCATAATTAAAGATTTATAGGGTGCAAATAAGTCACCGGTTTCCATAACGCAAAGCGGGACACGTTTATTTGACGATTCTTTATTCGAATTGGTGTGCCATCCGTGGTTTTTCTTTTTCCCCTGCTATTTATACGCATTAGCCCGCCAACAAGTACCTTTGCACATCTTGAAAAGGAACATTATGAGTACTTTACATTTATCGGAACAGGAACAACTTCGCCGTGAAAAATTAGCTGAACTGGTTATGATGGGAATTGAACCCTATCCGGCTGCTCTTTTCCCCGTAAATACCAATTCCGTTGCCGTAAAGGATAATTATACCGAAGAAACTAAGGACCAGTTTACCGACCTATGTCTTGCAGGCCGCATCATGAGTGTACGCGATATGGGGAAGGCAAATTTTGCCGTGATCCAGGACCAGGCCGGCAAGATCCAGTTATATATCCGCCGTGATGATATCTGCCCGGGTGAAGACAAGAGCCTGTACGATGTGGTCTGGAAAAAACTCCTCGACCTTGGCGATATTATCGGCATCAGGGGTTATGCCTTCATTACAAAAAGCGGGGAGACCTCCATCCACGTAAAGGAACTCACCCTGCTGAGCAAATCGCTCAAGCCACTTCCCGTTGTCCGCGAAGCGGAGGGGCAGGTTTTTGATGCCGTAACGGATCCCGAATTCAGGTATCGCCAGCGTTACGCAGATATGATCATTAATCCTTCGATCCGTGAAACATTTATCAAGCGTACCAAACTGATCAATTCCATCCGCGAATTCCTGAATGCACAGGGTGCGCTCGAAGTAGACACACCCGTCCTGCAGAATATACCAGGCGGTGCTGCAGCACGACCCTTTATCACGCATCACAATGCACTGGACGTTCCTTTTTATCTCCGTGTTGCAAATGAATTATACCTGAAGAGGCTGATCGTTGGCGGGTTCGACTGGGTATATGAATTCAGCCGCAACTTCCGTAATGAGGGAATGGACCGCACACATAACCCCGAATTCACCATACTTGAATTTTATACTGCCTATAAAGATTATTTCTGGATGATGGACACCACTGAGAAGCTGCTCGAGAAAGCTGCCATCGATGTGTGCCAGTCGACCGAAGTACCGGTGGGTGATAAAACCATTTCGTTCCGGGCTCCCTTTAAACGGATCAGCATTTATGATGCAATCCTTGAACATACCGGTTTTGATGTCAGCCGCATGAACGAAGAACAGATCCGTTCCGTTTGCAGGCAACTGAATATCCATGCCGATAACAGCATGGGAAAAGGCAAACTGATCGATGAAATTTTTGGGGGTAAATGCGAACAGCACTACGTGCAGCCTACATTCATCATCGATTATCCGGTTGAAATGAGTCCGCTTACAAAGAAACATCGCGATAAACCCGGACTGGTAGAGCGTTTCGAGCTGATCATAAACGGCAAGGAAATGGCTAACGCCTACTCCGAACTTAATGATCCGATCGACCAGCGCGAACGATTTGAAGAACAGGTGAAACTAATGGAGCGGGGCGATGATGAAGCCATGTTTATCGACAATGACTTCCTTCGTGCCCTGGAGTATGGTATGCCACCTACTGCCGGTATCGGATTCGGTATCGACCGGATCTGTATGCTGCTGACCAACCAGCCATCAATCCAGGATGTATTGTTCTTCCCCCAGATGAGACCGGAGAATAATCCCTGATCGTCGGTAACAATATTACTTTTAAAAAAGAGCCGTTTAATCTGACTGTCTGATGTCATTTTAAACGGCTTTTCAGCAGGAGCAAGTTCAGTGTGGTTTGACGGTAGTCCTGCATTTTCAGTGTGCACAGACAGGAAATACCCTAATCCAGGAACAGGTCATTATAAAGTTTAGCGCCGGGTACAACCGAATATTTGTCCAGGTCGGTGATGCCCTCTGCGGCAAGCACTTCCTCATCTATAAACCAGTTGCCCGTACACTCCGCTGAATTTTTTGACGCTATAAAATAAACTGCATCGGCAACTATCTCCGGTTTCCGGCTGATCATTGCCAGAGCTTCCCCGCCAAGCAGGTTCCGCACGGCAGCGGTATCAATGGTGGTTTTTGGCCAGAGGGAATTTGATGCAATCTTATCGTTTTTGAATTCGGCCGCCCAGCCCATTGCCATGAGGCTCATATTATACTTGGCCAGCGTATAGGCAAGATGCCCCGCAAACCATTTCGGATCCATATTCACCGGTGGTGAGAGGGTAATGATATGCGGATTGGCCGATTTCTTCAAGGCCGGTATACAAGCCCTGGTGACCATAAACGTTCCCCGCACATTGATATCGTGCATCAGGTCGAACTTTTTTGGATCTGTCTTTTCCGTTTTTGTCAATGCAATGGCAGATGCATTATTCACCAGGATATCGATGCCTCCGAAATGCGCCACTGCTTTATCAACCGCAGCCTGGACCTGATCCTCAAAACGGATATCTACCTGGACGGCTAATGCTTTTCCACCGGCCTGTTCTACTTCCTTCGCTGCAGAATGAATAGTTCCTCCCAGTTTTTCATTTTCCTCAACCGACTTCGCTGCAATCACGATATTGGCGCCTTCTGCTGCAAAACGTAATGCAATTGCTTTACCGATACCACGACTGCCACCTGTAATAAAAACTGTTTTGCCGTTCAATGACATAGAGTAATAGTTTAGGTCCTGAAGGTAAGCATAACAGGGAGATAGTCAAACCGGTGAACGTAGAAGCCCTACCCTTTCAGTATTTATATGGATACATTTAATCACCCATTTCTGCGCTGGTGGAGTAATGCGCAAAGCCTATTTTTGATGTCCGGCAAGAGTGATCCTTTTGTTGTGAGTCCCGTTTTTCGAATATCCTTTGAATCAAACCAATGAGGGCAGGAATTATCAGAACTACTGCGTAACCTTGCTCAATCATCCACCGCTGCATTACAGGTCAGGTGGGTGATTTTTTTATTCTGCAAACCCATTATCTTTTATCTGGAGATTGCCAAGCGGCTGTTTGAACGTAACGGTTTTAAGATCCTGCGTGGCTTCCATTCCCTTTCCACCGCGGATCCTGTTGCCTGGCCCTACATAGGTAGCAACGGTATCGGTATAGAAAATTCCCTTGTTCTGATCCCACCACAAATCATGGCAACGAAGTGTGTCGCCCTTGATGGTACTGATGACAACACTGTCGCGCAGGTAAACGCGATTCTGTGTCTCATAATATTTTCCATACTTGGCATCGAGACGGGTTTCGATCCTTGTACTGTCATTATAAAAATCAACATGAAGATTTTTCGGGAACTCCACAAACATCGTATCCCCCGGCCGGTTGCTGATCACCCTGTACATTAATGGCGATGTGAGTTTTGCCTTCATCTTGCCTGCCGTACTCATCAGTGTGCTGATATCAAGGGCTTCTTCCCTTTCAACCGGCGATTCCTTCAGCCGGTCTATATCTGCCTGTGAATTCTCACAACTGCAAACAAAACAGCAGCCCATTAAAAGAGCTGCTGCAATATAATATCTGAAACCACGACGGTTATTCATATTTGCGTTTTACGAACCAGATATCACTGAGTGAAAATCCTGCGGAAACCCGGAACAGGTTTTCTTTCAGCGGGCTGTCGTTATTACCACGTTTAATATACTCGAATGCCAGGTTTACAAAAGTTGCCTGGGTGCGACCCTGCGGACTGTAATTACCTACCGGTAATCCCAGGCCAAGTGATGCACCAAACTTTGGTAACTGACGACCGTTGATCCGCAGGTAATCCGGACCCAGATTCACACCAGCCCTGTAAGCGATGCGGCTGAAATAATTTTTATTCGGGATCGGGGAAATTTCCCCTCCCACTTTTACATCCCATTTAGTGGTAACATTCGGATCAACCAGGCCATAACTGCGGAACTCATCCCAGTTTGCCTGTCCTACATCCACCCCCACTTTCCAGGAAGCTTCCTTAAGGCCATTAAATCTTTTTTCCAGCATCAGACCACCAGTAATCGAGGAAGGCCATTTAAGGTCACCTCTCACATTCTTCGTTTCAAACACACTATCGATGCGCGGAAAACCAACTGCATCATCAAAGAAAAAAGTTTCAATGATATTGTCGGTCGATGCACGCATGGTTTGTTTGATATTACCATAGGCACCGAACGTGAGGTACACCTGTTTTGTTGGATTCAGCAAAAGTTCGTACTGCATCCCCAGTGTAAAATAAATATTATGGTACGACAGCTTTGTTTCAAAATTGGCACTTGTAAATGCAATGGTATCGTTGATCAGTGAACGCCGTACACTGTTGTTCTTATTTCCAAAGAGATAACCTCCGTTTATACCAAGTGAAATATTATTCCGTGAATTGAGTTTGAATTTTGCACCTGTTCCCACTGATGCAAGGTAACTACCTCCATCGCCTTCAAAAAGATCAACCGTACTGTCAATATCACTGCGGAAGGTCCTGATCTGTTTATAACTCACCCTGGTCATAGGACGGAGACCAAAACTTAAACCCCAGTTCGGACGCAGCGGCAATCCTAACTGCAAATGGTTGAACAGGGCATTTTTTGCGCGGAACTTGCTTAAAGTATTAGGCTCCTGGATGGTGCGGTTATCAAAATTAATCCCGATATCAAGTACCGCCCTTCCCTGGTCAATTTTTTTTGAATTGGGCGACTTCATTGCCCAGAATGAACCGTAAGTGGCTGGATTGGTAAAGTTTATGGAGGTCCCGTAAGGATCTACATAGGCAGCCGCTAGCCCACCCATTCCACGGGAATTTATATTTGTCTGGGGTATAAGATCACCCAGCCCAAAACGCGAATAAGGCGAATTATCCTGCGAAAACGCATTGGCGCTACCGAAAAGAGTCCCGATAACCAGGGCTGATCTCAAGATCTTACCATAAGCGGAGAAACTCTCTAAAACATTGATCCTCTTAGGGATTATTAACTTGGCTGATGGCATAAAGACCTTTAAATATTAATTCAGGGTCTGCAAATATCTTGTTTTTAAGGTGCGAACCCAAATGCACTATATCCCCCCCGGTTAACAGCACGTTAAAGTTGTCGAATTTCCGGCCATATTCGTTGATAAATCCGTCGATTTCGTAGGCCATGCCCAGGATTACCCCGCTGAGGATATTGGAAGCCGTGTCATAACCCATCAATGGAGCATTGGCAGTGGGCTGGACCATGGGCAATTTGGCTGTATAGTGGTTGAGCGACTTTAAACGCATGGTAAGTCCCGGAGATATTCCCCCACCAAGAAACTCGCCATATTTATTTATAAAATTATAGGTAATGCAGGTGCCCAGGGCAATCACCAGGTTATTCTTTCCCGGATAAAAATGGATGGCCGCCTCCGTTAAAGCGAGCCGGTCGGCCCCGATGGTTTCCGGCTTACCTACCGGTGTGGTCATCTGCACTTTGGTGAGGTGACTGAGTTTGTGGAAACGGGTATTGGCCGACAGGAATGTTTCAATCGCCGGATCATGGTCAATGACGGAGGAGAGGATTGAACGCTCCGGCCGGAACCGCTCTACCAGTTCCCGGAGGGTTTCCAGGTTATCATCTTCAAGTACCAGTACCTCACGGATCCGGTCCTCATCGAACACTGCTACTTTACGCCGCGTATTTCCATAATCAAAACAAAGAGTAACCGCCATAACGAAGATCTTTTATCGACTCATAAATTAAAACCCGAAAGGTTTTTGAAATGCCCGTTGAGTTTTATTTTTTCCTTCAGCTGCTCCATACCTGATACCGTGGGAATGACCTTGGCCAGGTGTCGTTTAATATACTCCTGCCGCTGACGTTCATCAAAAAGGCCAAGCAGTTCATATTCTTCCCCGATGGATAAACCAATATGATGCGCCACATCGTAACTGGTGAGCTGATCATCGGGTTTATGAAAATCTTTCTCCACCTTTAGTTCCCGGTGCAATTCACGAATGCCTGACATAATCTTTTTCATCTGCTCAGCGCTGCCCTGCAAACGGTTTTCCGGATAATTCACAATTGCGCCACTGAACAATTTGTCAGGCAACTCACGTATCACTTCCAGGATTCTGAAAACCTTGCTGGCCCTTGTCCTGATATCAAGTTCGCCATTGTCGTAACGCTTGCTTACCTCAACCATCTCCAGCAATGAACCATGATCCTGCAATTTGTTATCCAATACAGCGGGAACACCAAATGGTTTCTTCGTGTTCACACATTCTTCCACCAGTTGTTTATACCGGTCCTCAAAGATATGGAGGTTCAAATCCTCACCGGGGTAGACAACAATTTGCAGTGGAAATATGGGAATGAAATTGGTCATTCTGCAAATTTAAGAAGCCGGGAGATCTTCCCGCAATTTCCGCAGGTATGCATATTTTTTTCGGGTATATCCCGCATGCAGAAGGGCTATATCCAGTCCGGGTTTTCCATCAAGAAAGCCCAGCCGGAACAGGTAGTTCCTGACAAAATTAAATGCGGGTGAAAATATGAGTTTGAAAAAAGAAGTTTTTTTTCCGGACCGGTAATATTTTTCCGCGCTTAAGCGGGCATAACGATCAAGTTTAATCCCGTACTCTTTCAGACCTGCTGTAGTGTAATGTAACAGGGAGCCTGCTATTTTTTTTCGCTGACCATTTGTAATTACTATGTTTTCATGCACAAGATCATGATTCCAGCTGGCCCTTGTTTTATTATACATCCGGTAAACATGGTCATGTCCCCATTCGCCAAACCTGATTTCCTTATTACCTAAAAAATTCCTTCGCCTGAACCCATATACCAGTCCGGGCTGCAGGCTGCATTCGTTAACCGCCCTGGCCAGTTCCGGCGTAACCACCTCATCGGCATCCAGGCAAAAAACAGCATCATGCAATGCAAAAGCAGCCCCAGTATTACGCGCCTGGCCAAAGCCTGGCCAGTTGATCTGCAGAACCCTTGCCCCTGCTGCTTCTGCGAGGTCCCTTGTTTCGTCAATGCTGCCACTGTCAACCACCACCACATCCCTGCTGATCAGCAAGGCACTGCTGACAGCGTTTACAATCGTAGCTTGTTCATTTTTTGCGAGGATGATAACAGACAAATCATTCATATTATAGGGAGCCTTTATTCCTGAAATTCAAACGCGCATACTTTAATGAATTCTTGAAGTGCGAAAAGATGGGCAATATCCTCCTTTTATGTCCGAAAAACAGGGAACGATTGCCAAAAAAATGCCTGAACAATGCAGGTTTGAACGAGGCATTCTCCTGCACCTGGCTTCTGACCAACTGGAGTGAGTGCTGCAGGAACAACCGGCTTTCAGGATCGAGCCCGGGGATCAGGAGAAAATGTTCCCATAGTTCATCGAGATCCATTTCACGCGAACGCGAATCGGCTGTTTTATTAAAATAGTTATTCCTTGCATGGATCCGGTGGTGTACGATGGCCTCCGGCACAGAAACAATGGAACCCTGTGTGGTAGCAACAACTGCAATCCACCAATCGTACGACATTCTCTCCGGCACCGGCAGGATATTTCCCAGCAGGTCTGCACGGAACATCATATCATGTCCCATCACTGCATTAAACAGAAACAGTTTTCTTGTATCCTTACCACTGAAATGATGCTGAAGCCGCCTTTTTTTATAATTAAGCTTTCCTTTTTCCAGCCGGATACTCACACTATGCGCCAGTACCACTCCAGGCTTCTGCAATGCCTCGTAAAGCAAACGCGTTTTTGCAGGCATCCAGATATCATCCTGATCGGCGATAGAAATATACATGCCACGCGCCAGTAACAATGCACTGGCGAAATTCCGGTTATATCCCAGGTTCACTTCGTTGCGGTATAACCTGATGCGGGGTGATTTTTCTGCCCATTGTTGCAGTTTATTGTAGGTGTCGTCGGTTGAAAGGTCGTCGGCAATGATGAGCTCAAAGTCATCGAAATCCTGTTGCAGAATTGAATTGACCTGTTCATCTATAAATTTCTGGCCATTGTATGTGCACATAACAACGGATACCAACGGGGTTTTCATAAGCTTAAATTGAGAAACTGCTTAAATTTGGTTGCAGGAAAGATCCTGAAAATAATAACACTATTTCGATGCATTTACTATTGATGACTTTCGGGACCAATGAACGCCACCACCTGCAGGCCTGCTTCTGTGTGTATTCCTTCCTGGCGGGGGGAGCGCGGTTTTCATCCATTAATATAATGACCGATAGTCCTGGTTTTTACAAAAGTATAGAAAACAACGTGAAGGTGATTGCTGTTTCCGACGAGTTGCTCACTGAATGGAAAGGGCCGCATGCATTTTTCTGGAGGATCAAAATCAAGGCCATCGGGCAGGTCTGTGACACCTACCCCGGAGAGCCGGTGATTTACCTGGACACAGATACATTTCTCTACAATGATTTTGAAAAAGCGCATTCCATTGTGGCCGGCGGACATGCAGGGATGCATTTACATGAAGCTCCTTTAAAACGTATCGCCACCAAGACTGCTTCTAAAATGTATACACAGCTCAGAGGCAAGAGCCTTGGCGATTTAAGAGACCTTTCCGATTTCGACATGTGGAATGCAGGTGTGGTTATTACTCCCAACAACAGGGGAATGGAAGAGATCCGGCTCGCGCTGTCAATTTGCGACGAAATGTTACGCCTTGGTGTAGTTCCCATTCTCATTGAACAATACAGTCTTTCCATTGCATTACATCATATATATGGTTTGAAACCTGCCGCCTCCTTTCTTGCACACTACTGGTCAAACAAGGATGAATGGAATCAGCTTATTTCCGGTTTCTTCCACCGTTGTTACCTGGAAGCACTCAGCCAGGAAGAGACAATAGAAAAATTCCGCTCGATCCCGCTTGAAAGCATCCCGGTATCAAGAAAGGTGCGACGTATGAATTTGAAATTAAAAAAAGCGATTGACGGAATACTCCCCAACCGGAACCTTACCTACCTGGGCTCCGGCTGAGTATTTAAAATACCCATCTGACCGGCCGCAGGCTTAACTTTGATGAAACCATGGCATTGAATGTGGCAGAAATATTCCGGAGAAATAATTGAGGGAAATATCAAAACACTTGCGAGGACCATCTCGCTTGTTGAAAATGAAATGCCCGGTTATGAATCACTTCTTCAACAATTACCTCATTCCGATATTCCCATCATCGGAATCACTGGTCCACCCGGAGCCGGTAAAAGCACACTGGTTGATGCACTGATCGGACAACTGGTAACCAATGGTAAAAAAGTGGGCGTGATTTGCGTTGATCCATCGTCTCCATTCAATATGGGTGCAGTGCTGGGCGACCGGATCAGGATGAGTAACTGGTATACCCATCCCGATGTTTTTATCAGATCATTGGCTACCCGTGGTTCCATGGGCGGACTCCATCCTAAAATCCTGGAGATTACCGACCTGATGAAGGCCTTCCCTTTTGATCATATTATTCTCGAAACAGTTGGGGTAGGGCAAAGCGAAATTGAGATTGCGGGTCTTGCCGACGTGACCGTAGTAGTACTGGTTCCTGAAGGGGGTGATGAAGTGCAGACAATGAAAGCCGGCTTAATGGAAATCGCCGATATTTTTGTTGTTAATAAAGCTGATCGCCCGGGTGCCGACCTGTTTGTACGTGATCTCCGGCAGATGTTTGCACCTGCATTCTCCAGCCATAGTGAAGAAATACCTGTGCTAAAAACAGTTGCATCAGAAAAAAAAGGGATCATGGAACTTCATACTGCTATTAATGAAGTAACCGCAAGGATGGACGCGAATCCGAAAAAATTCTGGCTGCTAGCCGAGAGGGTTTACTACCTGCTGCAACAAAAAAGAATGAAGGGGGTAGATAAAGAAGTACTGAAAAAAGATATAGAGACTGATTATGCCAGGGGAGATTTTAACCTGTACCGGTTTATAAAAAACCTCTAGGCATGAAACAATAAAAATCCACCGGATCAGCTGAATAACCTGGTCGTATGCCAGGAGGGATATGGAAAGATAATACCTGGCAGCTATCAGGGCTCCATATTACTCTTCTTCCAGCGGTATCCCAGGTAACCAACGATCAGTAAGGGTGTAAATGCGAGATAAAGAATCCCGGTGTTCATTCCCCTGGCGGGCTTCTCACCAAGTTGCTGGGTGGTCTTGGTACAGATGGAACACTGTGCCTCCGCGCAGTTGATACCTGCAAGGCACAGCATCATTATCATCAATACCAACACTGTTATTTTATTTTTCATCTCCCGGTTTGTTGCAAAACTACTGAATCCTCCGGCCCGGTAAAAAGAAAATGCAGGCACACAAAAAAAGCCACCCGATTACGGATGGCTTAACTATTTAACCAGATCGCGGTTATGCGGTCATTTTTTTTGATTGCTTCAGGCGCTCGTTCTCGTCCAGGATAACTTTCCTCATCCGTATGAAGTTAGGAGTCACCTCAATACACTCATCACCCTGGATATATTCCATACATTCTTCAAGGGTCATCTGTGTTTTGGGAGCAATTTTGGTAGCATCATCACTACCGCTGGCGCGGTGGTTGGTCAGCTTTTTACCTTCTGTTGCATTCACTACCAGGTCACCAGGTTTCACATTTTCTGCAATGATCTGTCCGGCGTAAACTTCTTCAGCAGGATCAACAAAAAATGTTCCGCGGTCCTGTAATTTATCGATCGAGTATCCTGTTGTCTTCTCTGTATTCTTTGAAAGTAACACCCCATTATTACGTCCGGGGATCGGGCCTTTCCATGGTTTGTATTCCGTAAACCGGTGCGCCATAACAGCTTCACCTGTAGTAGCAGTCAGCATCTGGGTCCGCAGTCCGATCAATCCCCTTGAAGGAATTTCAAATTCAAGATGCTGCATTTCACCCTTGGTTTCCATGATCAGCATTTCGCCTTTCTTGCGGGATACAAGGTCGATCACCTTCGATGCAAATTCCTGGGGTACGTCAACCACAAGGTTTTCATATGGTTCTGACTTGCGTCCATCGATATCCTTGATAATTACCTGTGGCTGTCCCACTGTAAGCTCATATCCTTCCCTGCGCATTGTCTCGATAAGGATACCCAGGTGAAGGATACCACGGCCATAAACCAGCAGGCTATCCCCTTCTTCACTATCCACCACTTTCAAAGCCAGGTTCTTTTCGGTTTCCTTCATCAGGCGGTCACGCAGGTGACGGGAAGTAACAAACTTACCATCACGTCCGAAGAACGGTGAGTTATTTACAGAGAACAACATGTTCATTGTTGGCTCATCCACACTGATTACTGGTAATGCTTCCGGATTTTCTGCATCAGCGAGGGTATCCCCGATATTGAAATTTTCGATACCTACTACCGCACAAAGGTCACCGGCAACAACTTCCTGTACTTTCTTTTTGCCCATTCCTTCAAACACGTAAAGCTCTTTCACTTTCGTCTTTCTCACCGATCCGTCAGCCTGCATCAGCACTACATTCTGGCCTTCCTTCAATACACCACGGCTTACTTTTCCAACCGCAATACGGCCAAGGAAAGAAGAGTAGTCAAGTGAAGTGATCTGCATCTGCACCGGTCCTTCATTCACCTTTGGTGGTGGTACAAACCGGACAATCCCGTCAAGCAGGGGTTCAATACCTTCGATCTGTTCGTTTTTATCGTTAAACCAGCCATTCTTACCCGAACCATAAAAAGTCGGGAAGTCGAGCTGTTCTTCAGTAGCATCCAGGTTAAAGAATAATTCAAAAATTGCATCATGCACTTCATCAGGACGGCAGTTGGGCTTATCCACCTTATTGATGATCACAATCGGTTTGAGGTTTAGTTGCAATGCCTTCTGTAAAACAAAACGCGTTTGCGGCATCGGTCCTTCAAAAGCATCCACCAGCAGGCAAACACCATCAGCCATCTTTAATACACGTTCCACTTCACCACCGAAGTCGGCGTGACCCGGGGTATCGATTACATTAATCTTTACTCCTTTATAAGTTACCGAGGCATTTTTACTAAAGATCGTGATACCACGTTCCCTTTCCAGGTCGTTACTATCCATAATCAGCTCACCTGTTTCCTGGTTGTCCCGGAAAGTCTTGGTGGCATGTAAGATCTTATCAACCAGTGTAGTTTTACCGTGGTCAACGTGCGCAATAATTGCTATGTTTCTGATTTCCATATACTTGTTAAAAGGTACTGCGATTTTACCCGCTTTTGCCGTAACATCCTGCCACCTGAATTTTAGGCAGGAGCCCTGTTTCGGCCTGCAAAAGTACTCTATTTTAGCCGGTCGGGCAAACCCCTTTCAGAATATAACAAAATGACCACATCCACGTTCACATACTGGTAATAAACACACACTATTTTTATCTTATATATCGGTAACCTGCGGGTGTGTGTTCACGTACAGTTAATATGTACACACTATTTTTATCATATATATGGTAACCTATGGGTGCGATTTTGCGTCATATAGTCAACCTGCTAAAACAACCTGAATGAAACTCGTAAAATGGTTTGGTGTGCTGGTCCTTGTCCTGATCCTTGCCTATTTCCTTGGCCCCACTGCCAGGCCGGCTGTTTTATCTGCCCGTGTGCCCGATGTTCCCCAGATTGAACATCTGGAAAACTGGGTCCGCCTGCGGGAGGGTTCACATAAACTGAAACCTGATAACGAGGCGAGGATTGTCTGGGCCGACAGTAATCATACCCAGACCGAATATTCCATCGTATACCTCCATGGTTTTTCCGCGAGCCAGGAAGAAGGGGATCCCGTTCATCACGACTTTGCCTGTAAAATAGGCGCAAACCTTTACCTGTCAAGGCTTTCCGATCATGGTATCGACACCACCGAACCACTGCTGGGTTTTACTGCCGATCGTGTCTGGGAATCAGCAAAGGAAGCTTATTGCATCGGCAAAAAACTGGGAAAAAAAGTGATTATTGTAGGTACATCCACAGGCGGTACACTGGCTCTCAAAATGGCGGCTATCTACCCCGAAATTTATTCCCTCATTCTTCTGTCACCGAATATTGCCATCAATGATCCCAATGCCTGGATCCTCAATAACCACTGGGGCCTGCAGGTAGCCCACCTGGTTAAAGGTGAATACAATATTTCTGAAGATACTTCCGCATTATATAAACAATACTGGAACAGCAAATACAGAATGGAAGCGGCTGTTGAACTGGAAGAACTGCTGGAAAAAACCATGAAGGCTTCCGTTTTTTCTGAAGTAAAACAACCAGTGTTACTCCTTTATTATTATAAGGACGACCAGCACCAGGACAAAGTGGTTAAAGTATCGGCCATGCAACGGATGTTCCGCCAATTGGGCACTCCCGATTCACTTAAAACCGAGATACCACTGCCCGATGCCGGCGATCATGTGATCGGCTCGTATATCTGCTCCCGGGACCTGGCATCCGTGTCAAATGCGATCGATAGTTTCGCAAGGCAAAAACTCCATATGAATTTTTAGAACGGATAACCGATACACCATATAGAATGTCATGGACAGCCTTGTTTAACTCACTCTGTTTTTAGAACGGATAACCGATCCCCAGATTCAGGATCAGGTTTTGCTTTCTCCAGGTTGGGCTGCCAAAATTGATCTGGTTAAACACCCAACGTTGTCCGTCCGGAAGGAAGGGCTTTCGTAATGGCATTGCAAGGTCGAGTCGTAACACCAGGAATGAAATATCAAACCGCAGACCCACACCGGTACCTACTGCAAATTCTTTTATAAAATTTTTGGTGAACTTAACCCCGGGTCTTGGTTCAATAGTACTGGTATCATCATTCTTCAACCAGATATTTCCCACATCAATAAAAAATGCTCCATGTACGATACCAACCAGTTTGGCACGCAGCTCGGTATTGAATTCTATTTTTATATCCCCTGACTGGTCGGGCTGGAAACCTGTAGAATCAATCGAGTTGTCGCGGAAAGCGCCCGGTCCGACCGAACGGCTCCTGAACGCACGTAAACCATTGGTACCTCCCACAAAGAATTGTTTAACGAATGGCAGCGAAAGCGAGTTGCCATAGGGCAGTCCATAACCCAGGATCAGCCTGTTGGCGAGGACCTTGTTTGTATTGCGACCAAGTTTAAGGTAGTACCGCACATCGGACTCCACCTTTACATATTGCGAAAACTGGGAACCGAAAATCTCCTTCGGATTCCTTTGCGAAGCACCGGTAACAAGGCCTACAATATTTCCCGACATATCCACATTAAGATTGTAGTAAAGACCATTTTTCCGTTCGCCCTGCAACTGGTTATAGTTGAAGTTATAATTGGTACCAATGATGAACTGTCGTTCAATCGCCTTTAACAGGATGGGCTGTTCGATTGCCCTGTCCATATATTCCTTACTGACCCTTGCAGGCTGCACATAGTTTACAGCAATGGGATTAAAAGTATGTTCCTTCTCCGCGCTTTCTTTCCAGACATAACCGAATTCCGCCCGGAAAGAAGTGAGGGTATATAATTTTTGTTTGGTGAGCAGGTCGTATCCAAGCTTGAACCTGGTTTTTGGAATATAGGAGCTGCTGGTATTAAACCTGAAAACCGGCACCAGGAAGCGGGGGATTGTAAGATTCGCTTCCAGTCCGCCGCGGTATGTATTGAATCCCCTGAAATTCCCGCTGAACTGGACTTCAAAACCACCTGTGGCATCGATCGAAAACAATTCACCGCCCCGGAATGTATTACGATTCCTCCATCCCAGTGTCAGCGCAGAACCCGTCAGGTTATTTGATTTGGTACTGGCATTTACCTCCACCCGCAGTGATTTTTTGGAAAGGGGAGTCAGGTAATAGAAAGCATCCAGCATTGCCGAGTCCCGCCGCGGTACAACTTCAAACCTGTTTTTTACAAATTTAAATACACCCATATTCACCAGCCTGTTGAGGCTGGCATTCTGATCGGTCCGGTTGTATACCTCGCCGGGTTTGAAACGCATTGCTTCTTCAAACATCCTTGGCTTATATCGCTCGCGCGGATCCACTACATAGAAGCCTTTATAAAAAGTTGCATTCCTGATAAGGGTATCTGCTGTTGCCGCACCTAACCGGAAGGTTGGGAAAATGTAAACCTTTCCGATGGTATACACCCGCTTTGCTATTAATGGTGTTCCCTGCTTGACCCTGATATACAGGTTGGCCCTTGTTGCACCAATGGTTGAATCTACCTGGATCAGTATATAATCCGGATCAAAATAATAATAACCGCGTTGTTTCAGGTAATCATCGATCCTGTCACGCTCGGCCTTGATCACCTGCAGATCAAATGGTTCATCGGGTTTAAGAAAACTTGTAACTGAGGAAGAATCTATATGCCGGCTGAGTTCAGATGAATCTTTATCGAAGATGACGCTGTCAATCATGTATTGTGGCCCTGGCCGCACTGTATAAATGGCACGCGCTTTTTTTCTTTTCACCGTGGTATCACCGCGTACCACAGCCTGGAAATGACCCGTATTCTCCAGGTAACTCTGCAGCACTTTTTCGTTGTGCGTAAGATCAACATCACTCAGCAATACGGGCGGCTCTCCCAATTTGTTCTTTATGAAGCCGGCGGGTGACCGTTCCTTTTTAGGATTACCTGCAAGATTGTACAGGCTGAGTTTAACACGGACGCCAAGGATTTTTTTATTGGGAACGGGGCGCGGAAGACCAGCAAGTTTCCCCCTCAATTCTTTCTTTTCGCCTTTTGATCTTGTACTGTCCTCAACGCGGATAGTGGCACCTATATATAATGCATCCCCCTGCGGTAACCTGCGTGTATTACTACAGGCCGCAAAAAGCAAGCTCACAGAAATGATCAACAGGACCGACTGAATTCTTTTCATAAACTTTTTATTCCGTTCAGGTTGTTTTTCATACCACTATTGCCTGATCCAGGCTCCGGATCAACATATCATTATGGATTCTGTAGCGGAGTTGCTGAAGTTGCCGCTTTCTGCGCTGCTTCCCGCCGCTCCCTCCTGGTCCTGCGTTCCCTTTCCAGTTTTTTTGGATGAATGATTTCCCTGAAGCGGTTGTAATCAAATGTCATGATAAACCCGACGCCGGTTTCAACAACATATCCTTCAAGCACACCCTGGAATTCATTTTTCCTGTAGGCCCTCAACTGGTAACGCCCATCATTGCTCAGCGCATAGTTCACACCAATATTACCTGCAATATTACTCGCCTGCTGGGTGGATTCCTGTGGCCCCTCCAGTTCAAAATTGCTGCCCACCGTAACGGTAAGCCGGTCATTCAATAAACGTTTCGACAATCCCACATTAAGATCGGTCCGGTCAGCACGTTGACCCGTAGAATAATCTTCACTTGATTCAACATCAAAATTCAGGTCAACACCCGATACCAGGTCACTGGCCAGTTTATTCAATTGTTCGGTCAGCAGTTTACTAACACTCTGACGTGCCAGCGTTGCAGCTGAAAATCCGGAACCACTGCTATTAAAGGGATTTTCCGCAACGAACCTGTTCAATAAAAGGAGTGCAAATACCTGCTTGTTCATTTCCGCATCTTCTGTACGAAGCTGATCAAGTTTTGTCTGTACCGTCTGTGTCACTTCTGCACCCACACCAAAATTCTGGTTAGAGGGCAGCTGGATATCAAAACTGATAGAAGGTTTGAGCAGCGGTCCCTCCATTTTCAACAAAACCTCAAAAGGAAGTTTTTGCAGGTATATATTACGCGATGTTGATTCTATGTCATCGCCCAGCTGGCCTTTCACCAGGTCGAGCGGCGCCGCATTGGCCACATATTTTGCAGTGATGTCAAGGTCCGCATCAGTAGGCTCCCCTGCAAATGTGATCCGGCTGCCTTTTTCTATCACAAACTTCCTCCGGATGCCGTTAAATGAAAGATTATATGCACCATCCTCGAGTTCATAGGTGCCGGCCATTGAGATCTCACCACCAGGTGTAATCCCTGCATTCAGTAATGCCTGTCCCTTTACATTCAGGAAATCGCCGTTGCCTTCATCAACTATCAGTGTGAGGTCAGCTGCTTTATCAATCTCTATATTGAGGGAAACCTGGGCACCGCTAAGGTCAACCGTATTCAGCGAATCATACCGTGCAAGGAACAATGAATCACTCGCCGGTGCATCCATATCTACAAACTCAACAATCCCTTCGCGTTCTACTACCCCGGGTTCGTTCTGTGGAAGTACCACGGTCAGTGCTGTTTTTTCATTAACCTTGATCCTGCCATCAATAACCGGGTTGGTTTCTGTACCGGTAATCTTCAGGTCTGTATCAAAAAAGAGTTTGCCATAAAATATTTTATTGTCTTTTTTGGTACTGTTAAGCGCGCGAAAATTTTTTGCTTTTACTTCCAGGTCAAGATTAAAATTGGTGAAATTTTTTGTGAGGGCCTCACCATCAACTGTCAGGGTATTGCTTGCCGAATCCTTTACTTCAAACTTGTCAAATATGATTCCCTGGTTATTGATAACAATTGTTTCCTGATCGATCCGGAAATAATTATTCAGCATACTTGGAGTAAATCCAACTTTCTCAAAATTGAGTTTACCATCAACATCGGGTAATGCCGGTGTACCTTTTATTTTAAACTGACCGTTAAGTCCGCCGCTTGCGTCGCGGATTGCACCGGCCGACAATGCCTGGGCTGTTGTCATTGGCAGCGACCGGATATCAAGCAACATGTCAAAACTTCCGGTGCTGGTTAAATAATCACCAGCCAGTTTTAGATCATTTCCTTTTCCCGTAATTGTTACATCTGCATTAAAGGTTTCGGGGTCCTTACTTTTTACAAGGGCCTTCATATTTCCAACGGTATCACCCTTGACCGTAATATCTGTAATGTCAAGATCACTATTGAGCATCGGACCGCTGGTTACATCTGTGACTACGGCTTTTCCATTCAGCAATCCATCAACCAGGGTTGAGTCGGACATTACAAAACCCGTAAGCGTTGCTATCCGGAAATCACGGAAGGCTACTTCCAGTGGCGAATTTTTTTCAGGACCTGTACTATTAATGCCCAGGTGCTGGCTGCCCTGTGTAAGGGTGAAGTTGGTAGCATGGATATCGTCCGGACTAACCCTGATTACATTATTTGGCGAAACAGTCCAGTTATCATAGTTAAGTACCAGTCCCGTTGGCCTCAGCAGGAACTCATAAACACCTGCAAATGGCTGCCTGAAGTATCCTCCAATATTATACTGGTCCTGCTCTGCTTTGCGGATATTGAGCGTGAAGTCTGCAATGTTTTCTGCAATGATAGTAGTAAGCGTAACATTATCCAGTTGGATGGCGTCGCCACTCTTGATCTGCCGGACAGTGGTGATCACATCGAGTGATACTTCGCCCGACTTCGCTTCAAGATCCAGGTTCCTTATTTCGTTTGTCCCAATTGTTATTGCGGGGGCACGCAGGCTGGCAGTCCATCCCATTATATCATCAAAATGCGATCGAAGTGAAAGGGAGTCCATTCTTTCCAGTCCGGGTACAAAGGCCTGTAATACCGGACCATTTACCACATCTGCATTTAATGTAAAATTATAGGGCGACTGATTACTGTTCAGGCTATCGGTCCCTGCAATCTGGAAATAAGGATCGATTGATCGCTGGATCACGGAACCCATTTCCGTTAATTTATATATTCCCTGCAACTGTGCGTATAATATATCACTGCTCAGGTGTATGAATCGTCCCACGCTGTCACTTTTCCCTGCAACCACCCGGATACTGTCTACCTGGTACCGTTTTGTATTATCCAGCAGTACCGATTCTGAAATTGTAAGGGCACCCTCCAGGCTGTCAATATTAACTACCGGGAAATCCGCGTTGATCTTTCCATGATACGTTAACGGCTCCGGAGTCAGGTTGAGTTCCTTTGCTTTGATGCTATCCACCATCAATTCCATTTTAACCGCAGGATCTTTCCCCGATACATCGGCCACAACATCCAGTGCAAAATGGATATTGGGATCCTGGATTCCTGCCTTCGCAGTAATCTGATGGTCGCGGGCAATTGCCTCGATGGAAAAATCCCGGTATTCATACCGTTTATATATGATAGAACTGATCAGGCCTTTCAGTTCGCCATCCGCTGTCTTTGGATCATACCCCGTTCCTTTTGCGGTAAAACTGGCCGTAACCGGACCATATGTACTGTCGTCCTGGAGAATGGTACCAAGGTCCAGCTGTTCGGTAGTCAGCACCAGGTCGTACCCCGCCGTTTTCGCATTGGTAATATTTTTTGTCACGCCCTTCACCGTTACATTACCCAGATCGGTCCGGAGTTTCAGATCGGTGAGCAGATCCGCCATACTTCCGTTGATCCGTCCGCTTAAATTGATCCGGTTGGGGAATGTGATATTTGCGGGCAGGCTTCCGGCCGGCATAAATGAAAGCAGGTCCTTGCGGGAACTGCTGATATCATGTATCACCAGGTTGGCCTTCATTTTATTAATATCAGGCAAACCGTTCAGGGTTCCGGACAGGTTCATGCGGGTATTCGTTAATCCGGCCAGGGTGAGTCGCTCCACATTCAGGTTATTCACCGCACCGGTTACATGTCCGTCCAGGAACCAGGTTGCGTTTGGATTTGCAAAAGCAGGTTGCGATTGAAGTGATGGTACAAATGCCAGCACATCACTTACAAGGATTTTACTGTTGTCAATCTGCGCATCGACCTTCAGATTTCCGATATCAGCTGCAAGTGCCTGGGGAGACGCATACCGGATTGCGATATCACGTTTTATTTCACTACCCGGTGTTTTGATATACAGGTTTTTCAGGAAGGCCTGGTTGGAAGCGTAAAGAAAATCCGTTTTGAGTTGCTGTAAAACGAATCCGCTTTTTTCACGAAAGTTCACATCAGTAACTGATGCCCCGATTGAATCCTTATTGAAAACAAAATTGTTCATCTGCAGGGTACCCACAGAAGTTTCAAGATGCGCGAAATCCATTCCTTTATTTACAGCAGGTTTATTCCAGTCATCGAATTTAATATCGACTGATTTTAAATCAAGACCGGAAAATATAAGTACCATCGCCTGCTGGTCATTGACCGTATCCACATTTGTTTTGTCAACGATTACTGCCGGTTTCGCGTTTGCACTTTTCTCCATCCTGACAATTGCTTTCGAATCATGCAGGAGGATTTTTCCCAGATCAAAATGGCTGTTGGCCAGGTCGATCGTTTTCGGTTGAAGATCGAGGTCACCGATTTGAACATTTGCATACATCCCCCCTACATTGTTGGTATAATCAACCGCCGATTTCTGTACTGAAACCTGACCGATTGTTAATTGAAGAACGGGAGAAGGAACAGTTGAAACCGCCGCGGTTGTTTTGGAAACTTCCGGATCGATGATCAATGGTTTATTCTGGACAATAGTGCTGGTAAGCTGGCGTATGTTTATCCGTGGAACATTGAAATTCATTTTTGCGAGGTCGAATTTTTCGACCTTCGTATCAAAATGGGCAAGACCCATTTCCACATCATTTCCGGTGAGAACATCCTTATAAACGAAACGCAGGTTATTGAGATCAACCGTACCAATGCTGATCGCCATGGCTTCAGTTGGTTCATCAGTTGTAACCGTGTCGGTGGTACCAGAACCGAATGCATCAATGATATACTGAAAATTAAAACTGGTGTCTGGAAGCTGGCGTTTTATTTTTGCCGTTGCATCATCCAGCCGTATGCTTTTTATATCGAGCTCATTATTGAAAATGATATCATAGAAACTCAGGTTTACCCGAAGTTCGCCCGCTGCAAACAATGTATCCTTTGACTGGTCTTCCAGATACACATCATCGAGTGCAACTTTACCGGAGACAGTGATGAACAGGCGACCAATTCCGACCTCTGTCCCCAGTTTTTTTTCGAGCCAGGTGGTTGCCCGGTTAGTAATAAATCTCTGGACCGGTGGAGTGAGGATTAAAAGAAGCACTACCAGAATGAGCAAAAATATCCCCAGGACCACCTTGAGGATCACCCTGACCACCTTCTTCCAACCGCCTTTTTTCCCCGGAACCTTCTCCATCCTGTAAATGCTTGCCTTGTTTAATTTGAACAGGTAGTAAGGAAAAAATCGTGCTATAATATCAGGCGTTTTGAAATAGTTCAGAGTGAAACCATTTCTATTCAGGCCTATTGGTTAAATTGCCCGCAAAATTGCTTGTATGACACGATCAAAGATCGCAGGAATCGGTAAATATGTCCCGGAAAACATTATGACAAACGAGGGATTGAAACAATTTATGGATACAAGCGATGAGTGGATCCGCGAACGCACAGGGATCGGTGAAAGGAGATACGCCCACCGGACTGATGAGACTACCACTACAATGGCAATTGAAGCTTCAAAAATTGCTATTGAACGGGCAGGCATTACTCCACAGGATATCGACTTCATCGTGTTTGCCACCTTGTCACCCGATTATTATTTTCCTGGCTGTGGGGTATTGGTGCAGCGTGAAATGAAAATGAAAGAGATTGGGGCACTGGATGTCCGGAACCAGTGCAGCGGATTTGTATATGCAATGAGTATTGCCGATCAGTATATCAGGACCGGCACCTATAAAAATATCCTTGTTATTGGTTCGGAGAAACATTCTTTCGGTCTGGATTTCAGCAGCAGGGGAAGAAATGTTTCCGTGATTTTTGGTGATGGCGCGGGTGCAGTGGTATTACAACCTGCCGATAATGAAAAACAGGGAATATTGTCAACCCATTTACATAGTGATGGCGAAAGTGCGGAGGTATTGGCGATGTATAATCCGGGTACCCATGGCAATCACTGGAATGATGGAAAGAAACTCGCCGATTTTAATAATGCCAATATCGGTGATATGTTTTTCAGTCACGAAATGATCGACAAGGCCCAGGTATTTCCGAATATGGATGGACCTGCCGTTTTTAAAAAAGCAATCGTGAAATTTCCGGAGGTGATCAATGAAGCATTAATAAAAAACGGATATACGGCAGCCGATTTAAATATGCTCATCCCACACCAGGCGAATCTTCGGATTTCGCAATTTGTGCAACAACAATTAGGTTTGCGCGACGACCAGGTTTTTAATAATATACAGAAATATGGAAACACCACCGCTGCATCCATTCCGATAGCGTTGTGTGAAGCCTGGGAAGAAGGAAAAATAAAAGACAACGATCTTGTTTGCCTTGCCGCTTTCGGAAGCGGATTTACCTGGGGAAGTGTTTTACTGAACTGGTAAATAAAATCCGGATAATTTTTGCGGCTGGTCGCGATTGACTCGAAGGCACAAAACTGCTTTCGCCTGTTCCGGCCGGAATGATGAACAAATGTTAACGCTGATATAAACCGTGTAACTGACCTGTGTAATTTTTTTATTAAATGAATCCCGTAAGTATGAAAAAGACAATTTTGCTTCTCTTGGTAGTAATGATCGGCCTGAATTTGTTTTCCCAGACAGAGCCCACGCTTAAAATTAAGACCTGTTCAAAGAAATTTACCGACCGCTCACTGCCGGTTGATTCGATCCAGCAGATCCGTTTCACCGAACACGACCTGCGCAAGGGTAAATTAAAATTCAGTTATCGCAATGGAGATGGTGATGCTTCCGTAAAACGTACCATCATGATCGAAGACAGTACCGGAAAACAACTGTACAGTGCCGATGCCTCATCATTTAAAATAAAATCCAGGGTGTTGCGCGAAATGCTCCGGACCTCTACCCTCAGGGTATATACAATGGCTATCCCATCCGATCCTGAGAAGGCAAAACTGGTGCGGGTGCGTCGTTACCAGGTCGCTGAATTCCTTTATTAGGACTTATCTTCGCCAGATGGCCCATCGCCAGATTATTTATATTATTAACCCCATTTCGGGAACCCGGACTAAAAAGGATCTCCGCGGACTTATCGGCAGGACAACAACCGAGGCCGGCATTGCGTACGAGGTATTTCCCTCGCTCGCCAGTGGCGATTACTCTTTCCTGAAAGATTATATCCGGGAACGCCGGGTTACCGATGTGGTTGTTGCCGGAGGCGACGGAACCGTTAGCCAGGTGGTCAGCAGCCTGATGGACACCCGGGTAAATTTCGGGATCATCCCCTGCGGATCCGGGAATGGTCTGGCCTATGCCGCCGGTATCCCAAAGAAACCTTTGGCGGCGATGGAGATCGTGTTGAACGGGAAGGCAAGGTCGACCGATGGATTCAATGTGAATGGACGGTTTGCCTGCATGTTGTCCGGACTGGGTTTCGATGCAAAGGTGGCACACGATTTCGCGCAGCAGCCAACCAGGGGCCTTGCTACCTATGTTACGCAGGTGCTCAAGAATTTCCTTTCGGCAAAAACTTATCCCTTTGATGTAAGTATGAACCGGCAGAAATTCAGTACCGATGCTTTTTTTATCAGCATCGCCAACTCCAACCAGTTTGGCAACAATTTCACCATTGCACCCGCCGCCAGCCTGAGTGATGGCCTGATAGATATTGTCATCATGACCCACCAGAACAAACTCAACCTGGTGCTGGAAACTTTCAGGCAGGTAATGGGTAAGAACAAACTGCAGCCACAGACCGAAATCCGGAAAGAAAAAGGAGTGATTTATTTCCAGACCGATTCACTGGTTATCCATAATAAAGGACTTGCACCATTTCATGTGGATGGCGATCCGGCCGAAACGCCCGAGGTTCTTAATATTGAGGTCAGGAAAAAATGTTTTAAACTGCTCCAGCCCGTTGGATGAAGAGCCGGTAATGGCCAGCGCCTATCCGACATCGGTGATGTAGTTGGGCGAAACGCCTGATCCGGAAGTGTTCCATTATTGAAACGGCGGTCTTTTATCCGGCAGCAGCCTCATCAGCTCCGTAAAACTTTTCCGGTTATTCACAGAATTCACCGACGAAATAATATCCAGCTTCTCTCTCCGGCTCAGGTGAAAATTTAATGCGGCCTTGTTTTCTTCCTTATCTGCTGCATACTGGAACAGTACCTTGTGAACAATACGGTTGCTGTCCGATGCATAATAACTCAGCATATCATTCTGGAAATACTCCATCATTTTAAACCAGTTGTGCTGCAGTAACAGGAATGGTTTGGTTGCATGATCGGTGATATCATCGGAAATATAGGGGTACTCCCATCCGCCCGGACTTCTGTCGCGGATCTGTACAATTACCACCCCGCCTGTATTTGCGGTGATCCAGTCGTCAAAGGCTTCCAGGAACCGGAGAGTGGTCTCCTGTCCGTAATTATCACGCAACCCTGCATCCATCACATCAATAACGGGTTCGGAAGGCAACCATACATTGGGCAGCACAACCGGAAATGTAGCGTTCATCCGCAAAGCAGAAAGTAAACGCAGGTGGGTTGGATCCTGTTTTGCAAAAAACGCATTGAAGTCAACCACATCCGGATCCATCTCCGGAATTTTTGTGGTATCCTGCCAACCCTGCATCATAAAACTTACGGGTTGTGTACTGATCAGCAGCTTGCGGCTGTCGCGCGTTACTACAGAATTATAAAAGATCAGCGGGATCCTCGCCTCCTGTTCATCGGCGGTATAATCTTTCAGTTGTTTATCCAGGTAACCCCTTGTGTTTTTATTCAGCTTTTCTTCAAATGCATACCCGCGGTCCTTGATATATACATATTCATCCACTTTAAATTTCTGCGCTGGCGCGATAAGGTCGCGGGTCACGAATGAAGAGAACAATGGATTGAGCTGGTCTTTGGCAATATCATCCACATAGGTTTTATCCTGCAAATCGATTCTTTCGCCAGCCAGTCGCCGCCGGTATAATTCACGGAAATAAGTAGCACCAATCATTCCACCCGATGCTCCGTTTATAAGGAAGATATTATCCATGATCCGGCCCCTGGTCATGCTGTCGAGCTGCTGCAGTACACTCATGGTGAAGGTCGCGCTGCGATGGCCGCCGCCACTGGTATTCACCAGTACAAGAAGTGGTTTGTCGCTATCCTGTTTCTTCTTCCATTTTTCAAGGATGCTGATCATATTTGCCTTGTCGCGATCCACCTTTTCTTTTGTACAAAGTTCCAGTAAACCTTCCCGGGTATACGATGGCCGGTCGGCCTTGTTGGTATAGTTCAGTCCGTATCCTTTATTACGCGGATCGATCCAGTCGATTTTATAAAAGAAGTTGAGCAGTAGCAGCAATCCGATTAAATAGGGAATACTCCAGCTTTGCAGGAAATAGGAAAAGGCACCGGCCACTCCGATAAGGATAGAGAATAACATGGTGATACTTGCAGCTGCGGGGATCTGGAAATAGGGCGACTCCAGGCAAAATCCCACGCCCACCAATAACAGGAAAGCGGCAAACACACTAAGGATGGCGGCAAAATGGTGACGTTTAAACAGCGAGTCCACAAACTCCGGTGTATAATGGCGTACATCCCGCGCTGCGCGCAAACGTATGAATGATTCGAAATACCATTCCACGTGAATGATGGACTCCGGTTGCGGACTCCCCTTTCGGCGACCAAGTCGGGTGACATATTTATCCTGCTCGCTGATAGCCGGCATCATCCGCCGGAGAATGGACCGGTCGGCCCGGAAAAAATAAATAAAGGAGATCGCCAGAAGCAAGGCCATACCACCAACAAAACCGGAAGCAAGCACCAGTATATCCCCTACACTCATCAACTCTTTGTATCTCGTAAACTGGAAGGCACGACAAAAATAAAATACCAGGAAGAGGATCGGGATCACCGAATTATTAATACAGTATTTCAGGAATGGATTGGTGGTGGCCGACAGGAAACGGAAGTGTTTGCTGAACAGGATGAAGGTGCTGATATTCCAGCTCATGATGAACATACCGATGGAAAGTCCTACCAGGGCGGCACTCAGGAAACTTACATTATCGAGATATTCGGGAGAAAGATATAACGAGTCTGCACCAAAACCTTTCATCAGACTACCATTCACCGTGCTGAACAAGATAAACCAGAATACCAGCAGCACCTGGTACTTCCTGAAGTGCAGGAAGATCAATTGGATTGGAAAGGAATAATAAAAACCTCTAAGCCATTCTTTCATTCGGAATTGATTTTGGAAAGGCGGAGCATCGTCAACCTTTCGCTTAAAAATACTCAAAACATGCTGATTGTCATAACCCGGGATAAATTGTTGCAGGAACGCGGGGTGCCGGATACTGTCAGGTAAAGTTTAATACCGCTCCCGCATTGTATCCGGTGATATCCTTATGCTGCTAATGGTGCTGCCCGCCCCCGCCACGGCAACCGTTTATTTCATTTCAAGACGGAAAGAAAAGATACTGATGGCCAGGATGGAGGCGGCCATCAGGTGAACCGGTTGCGCCATCGCCGGCACATTTAAAAAGTTCATGAGTAATCCGGCTGAAATCGCCAATATAACCATCAAACCGATAATTGTTCCGGTATTACGGAGCCCGGGATATTTCCGGGAGCGGAAGAATAAATAAACCGCGCCAACTGCAACCAGCCAGCTAAAACTACGGTGGATTATAAACCAGCTATCCAGTCGCCCGATCCATACTTCGCGTGAGCCATAGAGTAACGACCGCGAGATTTCATCCACCTGTTCGCGCACTTCGGTTCCAAGTATAATCTGGATGATTACCAGTGCCAGTGTAACCACCGACAAAACTTTCAGCGAACGCGGCACTACCGTTTTATTTTCTTTTAACCTGGCAAGAATTAACACCGGTATGGCTGCGATAATCAGGGCCACAATCATATGAATGGTAATCTTGACCACGGCCAGGTTGGCATCCACTACTTTTTTACCCAGCCAGCCCTGGAAACCGGTAACCAGCAGCATGGCGAATGACAGATAAAATACAACAGGGATTTTTTTGCGAAAAAGCCGGAAGCTCCAGATCAGGTGTATAAAAATAAAAACACCCAGCAATGCTCCCAACAGCCGGTTAATATATTCTATCCAGGTATGATAGGCGTTGAAGCTATGATCGATATCCTGCTGACGCAGATACTTTTCAAAATCGGGTGGCAGCTGGCTGATATCGGTAGGCGGAATCCATCGGCCAAAACAGGTGGGCCAGTCGGGGCAACCCATACCACTCTGCGTTGTCCGCACCACGCCACCGGCAAGGATAACCATAAAAACGAAGACCAGAATAAACCAGGTATAACGAATATAATTTGCGGGAGCCTTCATGCAGCGCAAAGTTAAATGCTATGTGCGCAACTAAATTTTTGCGGGATTCTTTTTATGAAGAAATTGCGGTCGATGTTACAATCTTTTTTCCACGATACATTTACTGAAGCGGGCTGCGACGAAGCGGGCCGGGGCTGTTTCGCGGGACCGGTGTACGCCGCCGCCGTTATCCTTCCGAAAGATTTTTACCATCCGTTGCTCAACGATTCCAAACAGGTAACCAGGGAGGTCCGGTACGAACTCCGTGCAGTAATTGAAAAAGAAGCCGTAGCATATGCAGTGGCCAGTATCCAAAGCCGGGAAATTGATAAACTAAATATTCTCTGGGCTTCGGTAAAAGCCATGCACAAGGCAATCGACCAGCTCCAGGTGCGCCCCGAACTGCTGCTCATTGATGGCAACCGTTTCAAAAAATATAAAAAAGTAAATCATCAGTGCGTGATCAAGGGCGACGGGATTTACGCGTCCATCGCAGCAGCCAGCATCCTGGCCAAAACCTACCGCGATGATCATATGATTGAATTGCATCAGAAGTTTCCTCACTATCGCTGGGATAGTAACAAGGGATATGGTACTGCAGAACATCGTGAGGCTTTGAAACAACATGGTATCTGCAAACATCACCGCAAGAGTTTCCGTTTATTCGGCCAGCCGGAAGAGGAAACCCCATTAGCATTTGATTAACAAAACTCCCTCTCTACGTTAAATAAGGTTAATCCACCTTTGTGGCTTAAACCTCAGGACCAATACTTCTTCTTATCTGTAATTAAATTGTTCACGAAAAAAATTACAGCCATGAAAAAGTTATTACTTCTCGGAATAGTCGCAACCCTCCTTACTCTCGGAGCCTCTGCACAAAACCGTAAACCCGATTTCAACAAAGACGGAAGGTCTCCTGATCGCCAGCAAATGATGAACAGGGGTGATGGGGATCATCGCACCCATAGCCTTACCCGCGGTGAACGCTCAAAAATCCGTCACAATGCTGCAGATTACCAGCGAGCCAAACATCGCGCATACCGCGATGGCAAGTTCAGCAAATATGAACAACGTAAGCTGCACAAAATGAAAAAACATAATCGTCACCAGGCCTTTCATTATAAACATAATCGCAGGGGATAGACAATAATGAAAGCTGCACAAAATGAAGATTCAAAATCCTCAGCTGGCTATTCGTTATAAACACAACCGCCGCAGGGGAAAAAAATGAAAATGAAGGGCCGGTTCAAAAGAAAAACGAAACGACAGACAGTAGCCGCAAAAGAGATATCCCCCACCATTGTCCAAAACAAAGGCTGTATCCCATCAGATACAGCCTTTGCTTTTTTAAACTATTTAATCAATTCCGGAAAACTTATTCTTCCCATTTCCCCAGGCCTTCCCTGATCACCACGGGATCATCGCCCGTAAGATCAACAACGGTTGACGGAGTCATACCCCCGATTCCGCCATCCACTACAACGTCCACATCGTTCCTGAAATTCTCATACATCACTTCAGGGTCAGTGTAATCTTCCACCATATCACCCGGTAATGATGCGCTGAGGATGGGCCGTCCCAGTTCCCTAAGTATCGCCAGCGCAATCTTGTTATCAGGGATCCGGAGACCAATAGTATCCTTCTTGCTTTGCAGCATCTTCGGAACCATCTTACTTGCCGGTAAAATAAAAGTATAGGGACCGGGCAGATATTCTTTTAAAATGCGATAAGTGGCTGTTGGCAATTGTTTGGTGTAATCGCTCAGGTGGCTCAGGTCAGAAACAATGAACGATAACTGGGCTTTTTTAGGATCTACCTTTTTGATCCTGCAAATGCGTTCGATAGCCTTGTGCTCAAGGATATCACAACCCAATCCGTAAATGGTATCGGTGGGATAGATAATCACCCCGCCTTTCTGCAATGCACCGCTCACCATTTTCACCTGGCGGTCGGGCGGGTTATCCGGATGCATTTTTAATAACATAGTTATAAAGCTACTAGGCTTTTGGCAAAATCCGGACGGGGAAACCGTGAAAAAAGTGTAAAACCTTTAAGGTCAATCGGCGATGATTTGTACTTATCGTGAATTAATTACCCGGTTCTCTATCTTTGCCAAAAGAAGAGCTGCATGGAACTGAAGCCCGTAATTACGGTAGATAGGATTGAACCGGGGGAGTTTAGGAAAAACTTTTACGAACCAGGGATACCTGTGGTCATCAGGGATCTTGCAAAAAGCTGGCCCGCCTATGAAAAATGGAACTGGGACTACTTTAAAAGCCTGGTGGGTGATAAGGAAGTCCCCCTGTACAATAATGTAAAAAGCGATGCTTACACACCTATCAACAAAGCCGACGATTATAAAACATTCGGTCAGTACATTGATATGATCCGCAGTGGTCCCGCTGCCTGGCGGATCTTCCTGTTTAATATATTTGACCATGCCCCGCAACTGATCAACGACTTTACCTGGCCCGAACACCTGATGAAGGGATTTGTAAAAAAGTACCCTATGTTGTTTACGGGAGGTCAGACCAGCATTACCCATATGCATTTCGATATCGACCTTTCCCATATTCTGCATACCCAGTTCGCAGGGCGCAAACGTGTGCTGCTCTTCCCTCACAGCGAACAACACAAACTTTACCGCAAGCCGTTTGAAGTACTCAGCCTCGCTGATTTCTCGCGATACTATGAAGACGACCGCATACCTGACTATAATAAATTCCCCGCCCTCAAACTCGCACAGGGATATGATCTCATACTTGAACACGGCGACACCTTGTTTATGCCCGCTGGTTACTGGCATCATATGGAATACCTCGATAGCGGGTTTGCCATGAGCTTACGTGCCTTACAACCAACTATCACCGGGAAATTAAGTGGCGTATGGAACCTGTTTGGCATGCGCAGCATTGATACGATCATGAAGAAAACCGCACCGCACTGGTGGTACAAAAACAAGGAGAAAAAAGTGTTCGATAACGCCGCCAGGGAGTTGACAAAACAAGCCCCGGATCCCCGACTGGCGCAGGATACAGCACTACCTTTATAAAGCTGTGCTTCAGGAGATCGTCCAGACTTCCCTTCCCCTCAGCAATGCATCGAGATCAGGTTTTTTCCGGGCAATCGCTTCCTCGAGCTGCATAGCCATTACGTCCTCATAACAATGGCGTTCATGCTGGTAGAATACGCCGAATGGTCTTGGTAAATGACCTTCTATCTTTGGATCATCAAAAATTCGCGTGAGGATCTGGGCCTTATATAAATCCTGTTCATCATGGATCCAGCAATCATCTGCACTGAACCCTTCGCCCAGCGTAACTACCTTCGGGGTAAACCCGTCGAGCCGGATTCCCTTTTCACCCCCCGCACCAAAGACCAGTGGTTTACCCTGTTCAAGGAAAAGGGTCTCCTGTGGTTTGCTTGATTTTTCAGTGAAGATCTCAAAGGCACCATCATTGAAAATATTGCAGTTCTGGTAGATTTCCAGGAACGAAGCACCCCTGTGCTGGTTGGTCCTGATGAGCATGGCCTGCAGGTGTTTCGGATCACGGTCCATCGTCCGCGCTACAAACGTAGCATCGGCCCCCATGGCCAGTGCCAGCGGGTTGAACGGATGATCAATACTGCCCATTGGCGTCGATTTAGTCACCTTATTTTCTTCCGAAGTAGGTGAATACTGACCCTTGGTCAAACCATAGATCTGGTTATTGAACAGTAAAATATTTACGTTGAAATTGCGGCGCAACAGGTGGATCGTATGATTTCCACCGATACTAAGTCCGTCCCCATCACCCGTCACAATCCACACACTCAGTTCAGGCCGGCTCGCTTTCAATCCGGAAGCAATGGCCGTAGCCCTTCCATGGATCGAGTGCATGCCATACGTATTCATATAATAAGGGAAACGGCTGCTGCAGCCAATCCCGGAAATGATCACGATATTCTCACGGGGTATACCGATAGTTGGCATTACCTTCTGCACCTGGGCAAGGATTGAATAATCGCCACAACCCGGGCACCAGCGAACTTCCTGATCGGTCGCAAAATCCTTGGCGGTCATGGGAGCGGCCGTGGTCACATTACTCATAATAAAAAATTGGAGACAAAACTAATGAATCCCGGCGGTAAAACCCTGCACAACCTTGCCCAATAGGGGATTCAACTTTAATAACGAAGAAAAACTCTGGTAAAATTAATGGCCTGTCTTGTCAATAACAGTCAATTATCAGGCCTTCTCAATTGCTTTTCTAAATAGTCGCTAAATTGCGTGCAAATAAAGCTGAAATATGCCTACTAACTTATATGATTTCGGCATGGTTGGCCTGGGTACAATGGGCCGCAACCTGCTCCTCAATATTGCCGATCACGGGTTTGCTGCAATTGGTTTCGATCTCGACGCCGAAAAGGGTAAACTACTCGAAGAAGCTGCAAGCCCCGACACCACCGTAAAAGGTGTGACCACCCTGACCGAAATGGTCTCAAAATTAAAAACACCCCGCAGAATCATGATGCTCGTGCCGGCCGGCAATCCGGTGGACGCTGTTATCAATGACCTGCTTCCGCTGCTGGAGAATGGCGATATCGTCATTGATGGAGGTAACTCCCATTTCACCGATACCCTCCGCCGCATTAAATTCCTGGAAGATAAAAAGATACATTTCATGGGAATGGGCGTCAGTGGTGGTGAAAGCGGAGCGCGATTCGGCCCCAGTATCATGCCCGGCGGCGACCAGGCTGCCTGGCAGCACCTGCAACCAATACTGGAAGCAGTTTCTGCAAAAGTGAACGGCGATCCCTGCGTTGCTTATATGGGACGAAATGCCGCCGGACATTATGTAAAAATGGTGCATAACGGAATTGAATACGCCATCATGCAACTGATCAGTGAGGTGTACGATTATTTCAAACGCTCCATGAACCTCAGCAATGATGAGCTCCACGGGATTTTTAAAGAATGGAACGCTGGAGAAATGCAGTCGTTCCTCGTTGAGATCACCGCTGCGATTTTCCTTCGTAAAGATGACCTGAGTACCAACCGCCTGGTCGATTCTATCCTCGATAAGGCCGGATCAAAAGGCACCGGTAAATGGACATCGCAGGAAGCGATGGACCTTGCCGTCCCATTACCTACTGTTGACCTCGCGGTATCCATGCGCGAATTATCTGTTTATAAAGATGAACGTGTAATTGCAGAAGGCGTTTACAAACCGGCAATTAAAAAATTCACCAGCGATAAGGAAAAAACAATCGGTATAATGCATGATGCGCTGTTCCTTTCTACCCTGATCTGTTATGCACAGGGGCTTTCCATGCTAAGCAAGGCATCGGTGGAAAGAAAAATGGAAATCCCGCTTAAAGATGTAGTCAGTATCTGGCGCGGCGGTTGCATTATCCGCTCCACATTACTGGAAACATTCACCCAGGCATATAAAAAAGAACCGTTGCTCTCCAATATCCTTATCGACAAAAAAATTGCAGCGATCGTAAAAAAGAAACAGGCGAACTTCCGCAAGGCGGTACAACTTTTCGCCGGCTCGAAAGTGCCGGCTGGAGCCATGTCCAGCGCACTTGCCTATTTTGACGGATATACCAGCGGCCGTATGGCCACCAACCTGATCCAGGCACAACGCGATTATTTCGGGGCACATACCTACCAGCGTATCGACCAGCCAGGAAGCTTTCATACAGAATGGTAATTTCATAATCACACAATCTCAACCATGCACAACAAACCTCAATTACCACCCTCCATTCTTTTTATCTTTGGAGGTAGCGGCGATCTAGCTAACCGGAAACTGATCCCAGCACTTTATAATTTATATATCGATAACCAGTTACCTGAAAAGTTTATGGTGATTGGTGTCGGACGTACAGAATTCACAGAAGAAGTGTATCGTGAAAAACTGCTTGATGGCATCAACCAGTTTTCCCGCCGCAAAGATGAGATTGAGGAAACATGGCCGGAATTTTCCAAAATGATTTCTTATCGCTGTATGGACCTGCAGGACGATGCATCCTATGTTTCCATGGCCCAGTGGATCCGCGATAAGGGTGCCGAATGGAAGGCCGACCCGGTCTCCATTTTTTACCTGGCAGTTGCCCCGCAGATGGCACCAGGTATTTCGATAAAACTATCCCAGCAAAAAGTTTGCGAAGACCCGCACCATACCAGGATTGTATTTGAAAAGCCATTCGGTCACGATTGGCAGAGTGCCCACGACCTGAACAAACTCCTGGCCGGCATGTTTACGGAAGAACAGATCTATCGAATCGATCACTACCTGGGTAAAGAGACTGTTCAGAATATCCTTGCATTCCGTTTTGCAAATGCCCTCTTTGAACCAGTATGGAACAATCATTATATTGACCATGTACAGATCACCGCTGCAGAAACAGTTGGTGTGGAAGACCGGGGTGGTTATTATGAAAGCTCGGGTGCGCTCCGCGATATGGTGCAGAACCATGTGTTGCAGCTGCTCTGTATGATTGCCATGGAACCACCAACCTCATTTGATTCAAATGAGATCCGTAATAAAAAAGTAGACGTGCTTCATGCCATCCGAAAGATCAATTCCGATGAAGTGCATGAGCATGCGGTACGCGGACAGTATGGACAAGGCTGGCTGAAGGGTAAACAGGTACCCGGTTACCGCGAAGAAAAAAGCGTGAACCCCGAATCAGCTACAGAAACATTTGTGGCTGCCAAATTTTTTGTCGACAACTGGCGCTGGATGAACGTTCCGTTTTATATCCGCACCGGCAAACGCCTGCATGAAAAGACAACCCTGATCACCATCCAGTTTAAGGAAGCGCCTCATTATGCGTTCCCGCAGGAAGCCGCCGAAACATGGAGGCCAAACCGACTGACCTTCAGCATTTCCCCTCAAATGGATATCCGCATCCGGTTCCAGGCAAAACGCCCCGGTACAGAAATGGTGCTCAATCCCGTTGATATGGTATTCAATTATGTGGAGGCTTACAAGGAACAGGAACCTGAAGCTTACGAAACCTTACTGGAAGATGTTATAGAGGCAAACCAGACCCTGTTCATGCGGGCCGACCAGGTTGAAGCCGCATGGGAAGTAATAATGCCGCTGATCAACGCATGGTCAAAAAGACCTCCGGTTGATTTCGCCAATTATTCACCCGATAGCTGGGGTCCCGAAGACGCTGAAGCGCTGATTGCCCGTGATGGAAATTTCTGGGCAAATCTTGCAGTACCAAAAGAAGAAAAAGTTTCCTGACATGCATACCATGATCTATAACGACAGTGACCAGTTAAGCCTCGCCTATGCCGACTGGCTGATGATTAAAGTGAAAGAGGTATTGTCAACAAAAGATTCTTTTACGTTATCCCTTTCAGGTGGAAGCACGCCAAAGAAATTATATAAAATCCTTTCGGCAGAACCATACAAATCCGGGATTGACTGGCAACGCATTCATTTCTTCTGGGGCGATGAACGGTTTGTTCCCTTTACCGATGAAAAGAATAATGCCAGGATGGCTTTTGATGAATTGCTGGACAAGGTTCCCGTTAACGAAGACCAGATCCATATCATGGACACTTCTCTGGAACCGGCGGAAGCAGTTAAACATTATGAGACCATCCTGCACAGGTATTTTGACGAACAAACGGGCTTCGACCTCGTAATGCTTGGCCTGGGTGATAATGCCCATACCCTTTCGTTATTTCCAGGATATCCGATTATACATGATGATAAAAACTGGGTGTCTGCATTTTTCCTGACCGAACAGGATATGTACCGTATTTCTCTCACCCGGGTGCTGGTGAACCGCTCCTCCTCTGTGACCTACCTGGTTGCCGGGGCCGATAAGGCCTCTTCGGTGAAAGCTGTCATTGAGGGACCGGAAAATCCGGATCTCTATCCTGCCCAGGTAATCAACAACGGATCCAATGAACTGATCTGGTTTTTGGATAAAGCTGCGGCCGCCGATCTTGATTGAATATTGGATAAGGCTGCGGCTGCCGACCTTGACTGAATAATAATATCATCTTCCGGTTATATCCCCATCCGGAATGATAGTAAGAATCCTACTCATATATCAGACCGCACCGATACGCTGCACCTGAGTGTTTCCGTGTAAATATTTATGTTTTACAACCCGACTTCCTGTAATGGTGGCGACTCCTGCACCATTACAGGAAACCCGCGGTTTTCATTTCAGTATTAATACGCAACTGCTACAAACTTTTACTGAATTTCAACAGATACCATTACTGCTGAACACTACCCATCACTATTCCCCGTTAGAACAGGGACAACTGTACACAACACAGCTAACTGCTAATACATACAAGAAAACCCGACCTATGACCCTTTTTCAACTGATGGGCCTACTCTCGACTTTCGCACTGGCACTTCCCATCATTTACCTTATCCTGACCCGGCTCGCCTGGTACAAATGTATCCCTGCATTACTGATTTACTCCGTACTCATATTCGCTTATAACCTTACTTCCCTTGGTTACATTCCTGTGCCTGCTTCATTTGTGCAGGATCAAAGCCTTACCAACAATCTGTTCGACACCCCGCTGATGCTGTGTTTCATGATTTACTTCAGCCAGACTGCCGCTTATCGTAACAGCCTGCTTGTAATTCTCACTGTTTATCTTGCCTACGAAGTAGTGGTATTGCTGTTATTGGGCTTTAACCGGCAGTCCAGCACGGTTATCATGGCACCCGGTCTGCTGATCACCCTGTCGCTGGCCTTTATATTTTTCTACCATTACGTAAAACTTACACTTGTCAACCACAAAGCACTTGGAAAACTGCTGATGGTTCTCTCGGTATTACTTTCCTATGTGGTGTATGCGTTCATTTATGTAGTCTTTTACCTGCTCGATACACAGTTCGTGGATGATACCAGGCTGATCTATTTTGCAGTGACCTTCTTTTCGTCGATCCTGCTCTGTATCGGGATAATGATAGAACGCAAGCGGGTTCGTCATCTTGCGGAATTAAATAAAACCCGCGAAGAACTTAAGGCCCTGTACGGACAGGAAGGAAAAAAAACGACCACCCCTTTCGAGGCAGTCGTGTTTAAGTTTGAACCCGGTAAAACATATTAAATTTAGTGTCAGAACGGATACTTCCCCGCTGCAACGGCCTTGTCGGCGATCCTTCTCCTGGCTTCTTTTGAATTAAAAGGCTCGGCCTTGGTAAATCTTTTGAGCCCCATCAGGATCATACGCTGCTCATCTCCTTCCGAAAATGAATTGATCGCATCCTTTCCTGCTTTATTCACCGCATCAGCTGCGTCATAGAGATAAGTGCGCATTATATCCAGATATAAACCGGATGCCGCTTCACCTTTCTCCTTCGTAATTTTCATTACCCGCAACAATACGCTCTCAGCATTAAATATATTGATTGCCATATCAGCCAGGTTCATCAGTACTTCCTGTTCCGACTCCACCTTCGCCATTAATTTCTGCACAGCAGCACCGGCAGCCATCAGTAATGCTTTCTTCAGGTTAGCGATCAGTTTCTTTTCAGGCGCAAACTCTTCTTCGTCCTGCGCACCAAAATCGGGAATACTCATCAGTTCCTTTTGCACGTTCATGGCTGGTCCCATCAGATCGAGCCTGCCACCCATCGCACGTTTCAATGTCATGTCAAGTGTCAGCAACCGGTTGATCTCATTGGTACCTTCATAAATGCGGTTGATCCGGCTGTCGCGATAGGCCCTTGAAATATTATACTCGGCACTGAAACCATTACCACCATGGATCTGCACACCCTCATCTACTACAAAATCCAGCACCTCACTGCCAAAGACTTTCAGCATGGCACATTCGATGGCATATTCTTCAGCTGCTCCCAGTAATGCTTCATTAAATGGTTTGCCTTCTGACAACAACTCCTGTTCTTTCTGGTCGATCCAATGTGCGGTGCGGTAAAGTGCCGACTCTGAAACAAAGACGCGGATACACATTTCTGCCAGCTTATGTTTTATTGCGCCAAAGTTGGAGATAGGTTGTTTAAACTGTTCACGTGTACGGGCGTACTGGATTGTTTCATTAAGAGCCCTGCGCGCACCACCAGTGGCTGCAGCGCATAATTTCAACCGGCCTATATTAAGGATATTAAAAGCAATTTTATGTCCCTTTCCAATCTCTCCCAGCAGGTTTTCAACCGGTACCTTTGCATCCTGGAAATATAACTGCACGGTGGAAGAACCCTTGATTCCCATCTTCTGTTCCTCCGGACCCTGTGTGAATCCTTCCGTACCACGGTCTACAATAAATGCAGTAAACTTATCACCATCAACTTTTGCAAATACGGTATACACCTGTGCAAACCCGCCATTGGTGATCCAGCACTTCTGGCCATTAAGAAGGTAAAACTTACCGTCGTCCGACAACTTTGCGGTGGTCTTTGCACCAAGTGCATCAGAACCGCTATTGGGTTCCGTAAGTCCATAGGCACCTGCCCATTCACCGGTAATCAGCTTTGGAATGTATTTTTGTTTCTGCGCGTCGGTCCCGAAATAAAGAATAGGTAAAGTGCCGATCCCTGTATGGGCAGCAATTGCAACTGAAAAGGAATGACCCGCACCCAGGTATTCATTGATAATGGTGGAGGTGACGAAATCTTTTCCAAGTCCGCCAAACTCCTCGGGAAAAGAAGTAGCAAGTAAACCCTGCTCACCTGCCTTTCTCACCAATGATTTCATCAGCCCGGGTTCCATACTGTCAATACGATCAAGGATCGGATAAATTTCAGCATCGAGAAACTGATTACACATATCGCGGATCATCAACTGTTCCTCGTCGAAATTTTCAGCGGAATAGGTATCAGCGGGCTGTGATTCCCGGATGATCCATTCGCCTCCCTTCAGGAATACCTGGGTTTCTGTGGCAGCATTCATGTTATATCTTTTTAAGGTTAATATAGGTTCAGTTCACTTGAGATTATCATAAACGATCTGAAGTACTTCCTTACAAACTTCGATGCGATCAGCCGGCACCGATTGCAATGCATCATTCAGTGTTTCATCAGCAATCTGCATGGTCTCTTCTTCCAGCTTCTGGGCCTGTTTGGTAAGATAGATCAGGTTGATCCTGCGATCATTTTCCGAAGCCACCCTTTTAACAAGGTTCAGCTTCTCCAGGTTGTCTACCAACCTTGTTATGCTTGGTTTATCGCGGAAAGTAGCATTACATAATTGCTGCTGGCTGCGACCATCCTCTTTCCATAAATGATACAACACACTCCATTGCTCAATGGTAATATTGAGTCCGGCCGCATTGAACTTCTTTTGTAACCGACGGGCGATAGCAATGGAAGCCTTTCCGGTAACAAAACTATAAAGTTCCCCTTTTTTAAAATGGTTGTTTGACATATAGTTGTTTGTGCAACTATTCAAATGTAAGATTTTTCCCGAACAACTCAAACCCCTGCCCGAAAGATTTTGCCCCCTATTAATCGGTATAATTTAAACGTTGTTATATGATCTGTTTTTCATATTAAGGCTTTAGAATTAAAAGTATCGGTAAGGTTCCAGGTTTTTCCTTAATAAAACTGTCATTGGTCGCATTGAAACCTATATTTACAAATACCACAATTAATAAACCACCCTTTGGAACATCATTTTTTAAAGTATAAAAAATCATCTGTAAGCTGCCACCGTTACGGGCGAGGCAAAAACATTGTGATTTGCTTTCACGGGTATGGTGAGCTAGGCGATCATTTTCGTTTACTTGACCGCAACGAAGCATCCGACTTTAGTTTTTATTGCATCGACCTGCCGCATCACGGCCGCACTATCTGGAAAGAAGAAAATGCTTTTTTGATAGAAGACCTGCTGGAGATCCGGCAGGCGGTGGTGGAGAAACATCTGTTGGAGTTCGCCCATCTTGGGCTTTCGGGCAAGTACTCCCTTATCGGTTACAGCCTTGGTGGAAGGGTTGCCCTCCGGCTCTTCCAGGCGGACCCCAAGAAGGTAGAACGACTGATCCTGCTGGCACCGGACGGACTCAATTTCAGTTTCTGGTATTGGTTTGCCACCAGCACAAAACTGGGCAACCGGATTTTTCATTACACCATGCACCATAGTCTTTGGTTCCTTAAATTCCTTCGGCAGGTTAAAAAATTAAAGCTAGTCAACAAGAGCCGGGTGAAATTTATTACGGATTATGTTGAACATCCCAATAGCAGGAGACTGATCTATCATCGCTGGCGGACCCTGCGTCGGCTGCATCCTTCCGGTGCTGCAATCAGGAGGAAGATCCGCGAGAACCAGACAGCCACACGTCTTTTACATGGCCGGTTCGACAGGATCATCAAACCCGCTACAGGCCGCAGTTTTATCAGATCGATCAGCCCTCATGGTACATTCACCGAACTGCCTTGCGGACACCAGGTATTACTGGCCAAAAATGCAGAGTCGATTCTCAAGGCACTGGTGGATTGATTCCCTCAATGTCTTTAACATGTATTGCCCAGCCGGAATAGGTAGTCATACATCATTGCATTGTCAGATTGATCTTCCATATGCATTTGTTAGATTTGTCGATCATGCTTTTTACCCTTATCGTTGCCGCAATTTTATTCACCGGATATAGCTTGCTGATATTTATATACTGGCGAAACTGGAATGCCGTTCCGGTTTTTATTCCCCTGGGAGAACCGGTAACCAGCATCAGCATCATCATTCCGGTACGAAATGAAGCACTGAACATCGGTAACCTGCTTACAGCAATACTTGCTCAACAATATCCCGGAGGCAAACTTGAAATTATTGTGGTGGATGATCATTCTGAAGACGGTACCGTTGACATTGTTAAAACATTTCCGCGAGTTAAACTCATCCATCTGCCCGACCAGCAAATAAATTCCTTTAAAAAAAAATCCATTGAAACAGGTATTGCCGTTGCTTCAGGTGAACTGATCATCACCACTGATGCCGATTGTATTCCCGGGCACGACTGGCTTTCCACCATGGCTCTTTTTTATCAGAACACAAGTCCGGTATTTATTGCTGCACCGGTTGTTATCAATCATGGCAGAACGATAATCGGCCTGTTCCAGTCAATGGACTTCCTTGTACTCCAGGGAATCACCGCTGCATCGGTGCAGGGAAAGATCCATGCTATGTGTAACGGCGCCAATATGGCTTACCGGCGTGATGTATTTTATGAAGTGGAGGGTTTCCGCGGTATTGATCATATTGCATCGGGCGATGATATGCTGCTACTGTACAAGATCAGGCAACGATATCCGGAACGCATTGGTTATCTCCGTTCAGCCAAAGCGATCATGGCCACATCTGCCCAACCAACTATCGGCAGTTTTTTTAATCAACGGATCCGCTGGGCCAGCAAGGCAACTGTTTACCAGGAAAAAAATATGCTCCCTGTACTTGCACTGGTATATTGCTTCAACCTCCTGTTCCCTGTGTTACTGGTGGCCGCATACTGGTTCCCCCAACTATGGTTACTCCTGCTTCTGTTGCTTCTCGGGAAAACGCTGGTTGAATTTCCATTCTACTGGTCGGTCGCCGGTTTTTATAAGCTCCGCGGGACTGCCTGGCTATTCCCTTTGTTCCAACCAGCACATATCTTATATACAGTGTTGTCTGGTTTCCTCGGTCAGATCCATACTTATGAATGGAAAGGAAGGAAAGTTTCTTAGCTTTAATCACCGATGGATAAAGTTTCACTTACATTCCGGCAAGCAACGTGGAAACGCCTCCGTAAGAACAAGGCTGCCATGGCTGGAATATTCATCATAGCGTTAAGTTTACTTACTGCTGTCTTTGCCTATTTTATAGCTCCGGATCCATCTCCATTCGCAAACAGGATCATTCTTGAAATTGGTGGCAACCGTCCTGGATATCGTCAGGCATTCCTGCTGGTTAAAAAGGAAAAGAATGTAAAACAGACAGGTTTTTTTTCACGACTGCTCCATGGCCGGGAAGATCCATACTATTATGTTCCCATAACCAGTTACCAGCAAGCAGGCGATAGTATGATTGTCCGGCATTTTATTGATGAGGGTTTGTCCGACCGGCAGGTTTTTAATCTCAGCCAGCTTGCCCCCTCTCCCGTTGTTACGCAAACCTTCCTGCTCGGCACCGATAAGTTTGGCAGGGACATACTCAGCCGGTTGATTGTGGGCACAAGGGTAAGTCTCAGCGTGGGACTGATCACGGTTGTTATTTCATTATCTATCGGATTGATCCTTGGTTCAGTTGCCGGATTCTATCGCGGCACCGCTGATGATATAATCATGTGGTTTATCAATGTGATCTGGAGTATTCCCACCTTATTACTTGTGTTTGCAATTACTCTTGCGCTGGGACGTGGTTTCTGGCAGGTTTTCATTGCAGTTGGACTAACCATGTGGGTGAGTGTAGCGAGGCTGGTCCGCGGCCAGGTGATTGCCCTCCGCGAACTCGAATATATTGAAGCAGCCAGGGCATTGGGATATTCGGGTGTACATACCATAATAAAACATATCTGGCCAAATATCATGGGACCGGTGATCGTTATCGCCGCCTCCAATTTTGCATCTGCCATTGTTATCGAAGCAGGATTAAGTTTCCTGGGGATAGGAGTACAGGCGCCCCAGCCAAGCTGGGGACTTATGATCAAGGAGAATTATAATTTTATTATAACCCAGAATCCAATGCTTGCCCTGGCTCCGGGGTTTGCTATCATGTTGCTGGTCCTTGCATTCAACCTGCTGGGTAACGGACTCAGGGATGCCCTTCATGTCAGATCCCGCCATTAACCACCTGTACATTACGACTGAAACTTTCATCCAGTGAAATAAAAGTCTCCGTTCGTTCAATCCCTTTAATTTTCTGTAACTGGTCGTGCAATACATACCTTAATCCGGTAATATCCTTACATACTATCTCCGCAAACATGCTGTAGTTTCCCGTGGTATAATTGAGCCTGACTATTTCCGGAATCTTCTGCAGTTCCTTTGCAACGGCATCATAAAGCGAACTTTCTTTCAGGTAAATACCTATGAAAGCGATAACATCATAACCAAGCAGATCAAGATTGACATTTAACCGGGTGCCCTTAACAACGCCGGCTTCATGTAATTTTTTGATACGAACATGAATGGTTCCACCTGATACAAATAACTTTTTACCCAGGTCAGCATACGATATCTCCGCATTTTCCATCATATGGTGGATGATGTCGAGATCAAGTTTGTCCAGATTCAATTTGGGGCTCATTTTGCAGTTGATTTTTGATTATATTCAATGAATATTGTAAATATTTGAATAATTTCTATACTTTCAAAATATTTATTGGAAAATTTGGAATTAAAACGCCATTTGGGCTAGATTTGTCTTATTAAGTTCTTCTGCAGACGCCGCCAGACAAAAATAACCGGTTCTGCTTTACACTGTGGGGTGATGAAATTTTTGGCAGACATGCCCTCTTGTCTCGGGGGTGAGGTCAACGGAACAAACGTAGCATAGAGCCGCCTGGTAGAAATACTGGGCGACCAGGGTCGACCACTCAACTTTGTGCTATAGCTAACCGCCTCGTGGAGGTTCGATCCCTCCCCCTACAGCTCTCTTTTCTCATGTGATTGTTTGCCTTCGTAATTTCTTACGAGGGCTTTTTTTTACTTCTCCTTTTTCACGGCATCCCCTAATCCAGGCTGCAATCAGGTATTCCCCAACAAGGCATCATCTTTTATCACGCGTTGCAATCAGGTATTTCCCCAACCAGGTGTCTTCTTCCCGTCAATGACAAATAACTAATACCCGGTACGGCCGAAAAAATCCAATTCTCCTATACATTTGCGCCAAAATACTGCGTTATGAAATTGAACCTGGTTCTTTTATTTACCCTATTCGCCCTTACTACACAAGCACAGGACAAAACCGTTACCGACCTGAAGAATGCTTCATCCAGGGAAATCAAAAAAGATCCGGCTGATACCGTACCCAAAATATGGAAGAAAGGCGGGATTTACAGCATTAACCTTTCGCAGGGTTCATTGAGCAACTGGGCCGCAGGCGGCGATGATTTCTCGCTTTCTGTGAACAGCCTGCTCAGTCTGTTTGCTTTTTACAAGAAAGGAAATCATAGTTGGGATAATACGCTTGACTTCAACCTGGGTTATGTAAATACAAGCAGTCTTGGAAACCGCAAGAATGACGATCGCATTGATTTGTTATCCAAATACGGATTTGCACTGGCGCCGAAACTTAATGTGGCCGGGCTTTTTAATTTCAGGTCGCAGTTTTTCAAAGGCTTCACGTATACGGAAGACTCAAAAACCCTGGTGTCAGATTTTCTCGCACCCGCATACATATTGCTGAGTCCGGGTTTCGACTGGAAACCAGCACGTGGACTATCTATATTTGTATCTCCTGCAACAGTCAGGTGGACAATCGTCAGGGAAGATTCACTTTCTTCAATAGGTGCATACGGTGTTGAACCCGGTAAACATGCAAAGACGGAAATCGGTGCTTTTTCAACCATCAACTATTTCCGGGAATTCAATAGCATCGTGTCGTATAAAGGACGACTGGATCTTTTCTCCAACTACCAACGTAAGCCGCAGAATGTAGATGTCAACTTCACCAATCTTGTCAACGTAAAACTTTCCAAACTACTTAACCTGGTATGGAGTGTTGATCTGATTTATGACGACGAGGTACGACTTTTCGGCAAGACCGAAAAAGGCGCCAGGACGCAATTGAAGTCGATGGTAGGAGTAGGCCTCCAGCTCAGGTTCTGATATCTTCCAAATAACAAGGCCCTGCATTACCAAATGCGGGGTCTTGTTTCATTCCTCAACTACAACAAGGTTGTATCAGCTTTCCAGCTTATAGGTTATCGGTAAAGTGCGCCATGTTTTTACACCTTTACCTTTCACTGTCCCAGCTGTCCACGCGGGCATCAATGAAACTACTTTAACAGCTTCTTCCTCCAGGCCATATCCCAGCTTGTCACCAATAATGGACACGTTGGATACTTTCCCTTTTTCATCAACAGCAAACTGCACCCGCACAGTTCCTTCGATATCATTGTCGATAGCTTCCTGCGGATATTCAAGGTTTGCATTTATATAATCTTCCAGTCCAACCTGGCCGCCTCTGAATACAGGTGATACTTCCGTACGGTTATAATATCCCATTTTATCCATCGTGATCTTGCTGCTGAGATCTTCAGCTGCAAGGGAAGCGCTTATCCGGCCTTTCCTCCGGTTTCTCGAACTTGAATCTGCAGGGCCGGTTACGACCGTTGTATTATTTAATGGAGCTCCATCTGGCCCCATACTGGTGGTGTCTGTATTCATTCCGTTATCGCCTGATGTGGACTTATTTCCTGAATCATCACTATTGCAGGCCAGAATCAGTAAGGACAACGTAAACACAGGCAGAACCTTCCTGAATCCGATACTTAAGGTGTTGAAATTCATAAAGTTGGTTTTAAGTTGATTAAAATATATACGCTATTGAGTCAAACCGGGTGCCACAACGTCCATTGTTTATAACCTGCTAACTTTGCAGCGTATGGGACAAAAGAAGCTGATCCGTTTTGAAGAGATAAAATCGTTCGATAATGTTTTACAATACCCCGAAAACATGCCGGGTAACTGGAAGAACCATTTCGATAATGATCACCCTGTGACACTTGAACTGGCCTGCGGAAAAGGAGAGTATGCCCTTGGTCTCGGGCAGCTCTATCCGGAACAAAATTTTATTGGCATCGATCTTAAAGGGAATCGCCTTTGGGTCGGGGCTAAAAAAGCAAGGGCGCTGGGAATGGGGAATGTGGCATTTATGCGCACCAAGATCGACCAGCTGACAGATTATTTTGCACCCGGTGAGGTTTCATCAATCTGGATCACGTTTCCGGATCCGCAGCTTCGTATGTCAAAGGCAAAGAAAAGACTGACCCATCCGAAGTTCCTGCGGTTATACCAGCAGGTGTTGAAACCTGGTGCGGTTATTCATTTAAAGACCGATAGTCCCGACCTATATGAATTCACCCGCAAGGTGACTTCAATGTACAACTGTACGGTTCATGCAGAGATGGATAATGTATATGCACAAGCTGAACTGACAGAGGAACTGAAAATCCGTACGCATTATGAAGGACTGGATATTGCCGGAAGTAACCGCATTCATTTTATAAGTTTTTCATTGCCGGCCCTTTTACCCGGGAAAGAACTGGATGAAGAACTCAAAGAATGGGTTAAAGAGAAAGCAGGCATCACCGGCGACGAGAAGGTTAAATCTTAACAGCCCATGAAAGAATGGATAGAAGGGACCCACTACTATTACAATGCGCAGGGACTGATTGTCCTGACGGAAACATTTCATCTGCAACGAGGCTATTGCTGCGGGAATGGATGCAGGCATTGCCCCTTTAACTTTGAAAATGTCAGCGAACCTAAAAAATCTGTTCTGCTTTCACTCCGGCAATCAGTCCAAACTTCAAGTGGCTCCGAATGAATATAAAACCGGATTCAGATAAAACGCCAGACAGATCCAAAAAAGGGCATTCAGAGAAAACGCAAAACAGGCCCAGTTAAAAAAAGGCATCCGGTTCAAACACAGAACAGCCTCAATTGAAAATAAAACCCATGGCCTCCAGAAAAAAAGCAGCACCTGCAAAAACCTCAATCAGGGAAAAAGCCAAAGCAGTTATATCCTCGGGTAAAACTGACTCAAACTTTTTTGAACAGGTGTATGCCGTAGCCCGTATGATTCCAAAGGGAAGGGTAACATCTTACGGAGCAATTGCTGCCAGCCTTGGAACAAAATCTTCTTCGAGGATGGTAGGCTGGGCAATGAATAGTTGTCGCTCGGCAAGGCCAAAGGTCCCGGCCCACCGGGTTGTAAACCGTATGGGAATCCTGTCGGGCAAACACCATTTTGAAGATCCCGGTGAGATGGAACGACTGTTAAAAAAAGAAGGGGTAAAAGTTGTAGACGACCAGGTTGCTGACTTTAAAACCCTGTTCTGGGATCCGGCAGCTGAATTGAGTATCGACTAGCCATTATGGGCCGGCGGTTATTCGTTCAACGGTTTGAACAGATATTAACCAGATAATAAAACCTTTTGGCTATTCCCGGAATAGCCTGAAGAGATTTTGACTTAATATAAAACGACCAGTGACAGCTCCGTCAAAGGTTTCAACAATTGCTGATTAAAATAAAAAAGGGCCGGTGAAGAATCACCAGCCCGGACCCTCAACAATAAAGAGTTGAAATTATTTTACGATAAAGCGTTTAACGCTGATGCTTTCGTTTCCGTCAATCACCTGCATGAAGTACATACCGGTTGGCAGTTTAGATGAAGAAGTCTCAATGGTGCTGATCTGGCCTTTTGCGAGTTTACCAATAACGCGCTGGTTGACCTGGCGTCCGTTCGCATCACTGATGATCACCATTGCTTTGGTCAGGGCAGAAGCCGTTTCCATATAAAGACTGTTTCCTGTGATGATATTCGGGAACACATTTATCCCCTGTGTAAGCGCAGCCGTTGTGCGGAAGCTTACAATATTGGAATAAGTTACTGCGCCGGTGAGATCAGTCATCTTCATCCTGTAAAATGTATTACCTCCGGAGAGTGACACATCTGTATAAGTGTATAATGTATTGGTTGTGCTTTTTACGGTACCGATCTTTTGAAAACTCACCCCATCAATCGATTTTTCTATTTCAAAAAAATCAGGGTTGCTGTCGTCCGAAACTTTCCAGGTCAGGTCCAGGCCGCCATTCCGTTGCTTTCCGGTAAAGCTGATCAGGTTTATTGGCAAAATGCTGTTCTGGATCATGTTAAACGAAATACGGTTGTGTGTACCATTTTCGTAATATTCGATGACCATATTGTATGATCCATTCAATGTAACATTGTACGAACTGGAAGTATAACTATGATCGGTAAAATTATTGATCACCCAGGTTGCTCCACCATCCAGGCTCATACGGTATCCATCGTCGGCACCCAGGATGAATGTATAGATACCTGCCGTAAATGATTTGCGAAGCCGGTAACGTACGCTGAACCTTTCGGTGGTAATGCTGCACGCGCTTGTATTATAAGTTACCGCATTCCCACCAAAGCTCTGGTCAAATCCAAAATTATTGGAACTGCCTTCGTGTACAAGACCCTTGTATGTATTGAAGTTTACACCCTCATACACATATCCGTTCCAGATATTATTGGTACCATAAACACTCTGGTCTTCCGTTCCTGTACAACCTGCAACTATATTGAGAGTGATCCTGTTGGAACCACTATTCTCATAATATTCAAGAACCATATTTACATTGCCGTTGAGTGTTGCAGTATACGTGGTGGCAGTATATCCCTGGTTAACCCATTTATTTATAACCCATGTGGCACCGCCATCAAGGCTCAGGCGATATCCGTCATCACCGGTAACAGTAAACAGGTAACCTCCATTCGCAAAATTCTGATTGAGTTTATACCGCACACTGAAAGTTTCGGTAGTGGTTGCGCAACCATTGGTAGAATAGGTTGCATTGTCGCCACCGAAATTCTGGTCGAAGTTGGCACTTGCTGATGTTCCTTCATTTACATAACCGATATAACCGGTAAGGTCAGCGTTACTGTAAACATATCCTGTCCAGATGTTATTTGAACCGAAACTGGTTTGATCTCCCAGCGGAGAACAAGTCTGTGCTTCAAGAGAATTTACGATGGTAATTAAGGTAAACAAACTGAGTAAAATTTGCTTCATGAGGGTACGTTTGAGGGTGTTTATTTCGAATCGGGAAAGGTTAATAGTAATCTAACCCGGAGACAAATGTAATTTCCCGATCCGGTTAATGCAAGTGTTTCCCGCAAAACTTACCGTATTTTTCCTGAATAAAAACGTAAGATCCCCGTAAGACTACTGTTTACAAGGGTTTACACCTAAAATTAATTTTAAAAAATTCTGGCCCAGCAGGCGATTTCGCTTAAAAACAGAATGCCGCCTTTTCGGGGCGGCATAATTAGGTTAGTTAACAGGCATTAAACGGAAGGAGCAACCAGGTTGTCTATTTTACGATAGAGGTCGATTATCTCAAAGGGTTTCTGGAGGAAATCGTCCGCCCTTGACCCCTTTATCGATTCTGCTGTTATAAATCCGGCTGAGTAAAGTATAACAGGAATATTATTGAACAGGGGATTTGTTTTAAGTTGTTTGCACAATTCCCGGCCATCATAATCGCCAAGATAAATATCCATCAGGATTAAATCAGGTGAGGCAGCAGTTATGGATGATTGAATATTGACGGCATGATTTAACGTGGTGACATCCATGTTCCTCGAACTGAGCACAAGGGATACCATTTCCAGTAATTCATTGTCATCGTCAACAATAAGTACTTTGATCATAAAGAGTCAACTCTCATAAAGAATTATGCCATTTAACCTGTGGGCAATATCGTAATTACGCCCGCGAAGATGTAGAAAAATATTCCCATAACAATGTGGATCTTGTTTTTTCTGTGGAATTCAATTCTTGTGGTTTCCGGTTTTTTAACTGGCAGAGGTCAACTTATTTCTATAACGCCAGTCAACCCAGACAGATACGGACTGTTCATTTACAAAAAACATTGCTTCTCCTTTGCTGTCAAGTGTAACCAGTTCGGGACGGCCACCACATATATCAACCAGGATCCTTCCCGCATTTTTTTCACCCATACACATCCATTTTCTACCGGCATGACCATTACTTAGTAAAACTCCCATACCGCTAAGATCCTTATCCTCTTCTCCCTGTCTCGTCCATCCCACAATGGTATCATCATCAAAATACTCACCCTGTATCCCGTAACAGAGGTCGCGGCGCATCATGATCATCGATTCAACCACCGGCACCTTATTTAACTCCACGTAGATCTGTTCACCGTTTTTTGAATCAGTATACCTGGCTTCAAATACTGCCGGATAAAACACACAGGGAATCCCCGCCTCCCTTAACATAATGATCGCATATGCATGCGGCTTGAACCAGTATTCGACTGTAGACTCAAGCGACTGCAAGGGTTGGGTATCGTGGTTATCTACAAACGTAATCGCCCTCCACGGATTTTCCCTGACAAGTGAATTGTCAAAAATAGTCCGCATATCAAAATCCTTTTCCAGCGAAGCTTTATAAAAATTAAAATGCAGCGGAACATCAAACAGGTGGATCCGTTGCTGCGTTACTTCCTGGTATTTCAATAATGGTGATACATCATTTCTCCAGTACTCACCAATGGTAAAGAACTCCCGCTTGAAATGTTTCTGCAGGTGGCCCAGCCAATCAGGAAAAAAATCTGCGGTAATATGTTTCACTGCATCCAGCCGGAAACCAGTGACACCAGTAGTCTCCACATACCATACACCCCAGTTCTTCAACTCTTCCCTCACGCCCGGATTACGGAATTCAATATCGTTTCCCATCAGGTAATCAAAATTTCCGTTCTCATCTTCAAGCATTGGTTCCCAGCTACCGTGTCCAAAATCGTTTATCAACGCAGCGATGGAACCGCCTTCATTGATGCCTGTAAAGCTTTGCCAGTCCCATACATAATCGGAATACTTCCCCTTTCTCCCCGGAAAAGTAAACTTTGTATGGGCCAATACCAGGTGGCGTTCACTGATCACTTCATCCCGGTTCTCTTCATTGACTTTCTGTACCAGCACCTCTTCCTTTTCATCGCCGCCCATTTTATGATTAAACACAATGTCGGCAATAACACCCATCCCGTTTTCCCGTATTATCTTTATACATTTCAGGTATTCGTCCTTTGTTCCATAACGCGTACGTACCGTCCCTTTCTGGTCAAATTCCCCGAGATCAAATAAGTCATATACAGCATAACCAGGTTCATGAATACCATCTGCCGATTTATATGCAGGTGGCAACCAGATATCAGTTATACCAAGAGAGGCCAGCCTCGGTGCCATGTCCAACGCATGATTCCACAAATTCCCTTCGGGTGAATAGTACCAATGAAAAAATTGAAAAATAGTTTGATTCATAATTCATCTGCTCGTGATTCTGCCAGTTTGTTCAAATACATTCTTATGACAAGGAATAGTTATTCCGGTAACCGACCCCACTAATGGAATACCGGTGTTTACGCAATCTGACGGGCTTGAAGATTTCCTGATACTTCACAAATGGAAGCAGGATTTTGATAATTAATGGAGATTAACGATGCTTCTGCATAAACCTTAATTACGCACCGCAGAAATTAAGGTTGTAATATCCTATACCTCCGGTTAAATTATGTTAACCGGACATACCAGTTTTTATTTTGAGAGAAAATAAATTAATATATCGAAGGTTACTAACCATACTTATGAAGCAGCCCTTGATCTCATTTGTTGCCGGCGTATATAATTCTCTACAAGAACCCGGCTGTTACCAACTGCTTTCACTGCGTTTCTTACCATGTCTTCTGACACACGGAACTTCCTGGTAATATAACGCATCTCCCAGTCTTCACTCAGCGCAATCCGCTGGCGGTCCAGCGATCTGGATGTTTCTTTATTTTCCATAACGTCAGTTTCCATTTATGCTTTAAAAATTATGCCACCCTTGCGCCCTGTTATTGCCCAAACCCTGCATATTGTCCTGAGGAATATATTGCACACGTGGTAGTGCCGTGTAACCTGCTCGCAGCATTTCGGAGCCCACCGATAAGGCGTTGATTCTCAATATCAGGCCAATACGTGTCTAAACCAGACCCTATTCACGGGAATGAAGTGATGGCATGAAAATTTCAACGAGGTCAGCATATATCTTAAACTTTTTAATTATGAAAAAAATATCTCTCGCCCTGATGGCCGCATTCGTGATCGTAGCCTGTAACAATGAAGCAAAAGACCCGGTGGAGAAGGCAGACTCGACCAATGAGGTAAAACAGGAAGCTACTCCTTCAGCAATCCAGACTGATGAGGAGACCACTGAATTTCTTGTGAAAGCCGCAAACGGAGGTATGGCTGAAGTTGACGCAGCTAAACTCGCTGAACAGAAATCTACCAATGCCGATATCAAAAGTTTTGCTGCTATGATGGTGACAGACCATACAGCAATCAACGATCAGGTAAAGGCACTTGCTGCTGCCCGCAATGTTACGTTGCCGGCATCAATATCGGAAGGTGATATGAAGGACGCGGCTGATCTTGGTAAGGAATCAGGTAAGAAATTCGACAAGGATTATATCAACCTGCAGGTAAAGGCACATAAGGAGACCATTACCCTGTTTGAAAAAGCCTATGACAACAGCAAGGATGCTGAAGTAAAAACTTTTATCAGCAATACCCTGCCCAAGTTGAAACATCACCTGGACTCAGCTGAAGCTTTACAAAAGATGCTGAAATAATGTGGTGGAAAAGACAGTCTAAAAAACGGAAGACGATCCTGATTGTTTTCGGTAGCCTGCTTGTACTGCTGATAGCATTCAGGATCGCCCTTCCTTATATCTTACTGCGTTATGTGAATAAGCAACTGACGATGATCGACGGCTACAAGGGTCATGTAGATGATATAGATGTGTCTCTTTACCGCGGCGCCTATACCATTCAGGACATATACCTTAACAAAACCGGCGGCGCCATCCCTGTTCCTTTTTTTAAAGCGGATGAGATCGACCTGTCTGTTGAATGGAGTGCCCTTTTTAATGGTGAAATAGTTGCAGAGATCAACGTTGACCGGCCGGTTATGAATTTTGTAAAAGGCCCTTCAAAAGCTACCAGCCAGACGGATATTGACGACGACTGGACCCAGGTGGTTGACAAACTGATTCCTTTTAAACTAAATCGCTTTGAGGTTAATAATGGTGAGGCGCATTACCGCGACCTCCACAGTTCGCCAAAAGTGGATATAGTTGCTAAAAATATTCATATTGTCGCCGAGAATCTTTCCAATGCCAAACACCAGAAAGAATTGTTACCGTCTACCGTTACCGCAACGGCAGGTGTATACGAAGGCCAGTTATCATTCAATATGAAACTGGATGCATTGAATAAAGTACCCACGTTTGATTTCAATGCAAAGATGACATCGCTGAACCTGGTTAACCTGAATGATTTCCTGAAGGCCTACGGAAATTTCGACGTGGAGAAAGGAAGCCTCAGCCTCTACACAGAGGCCGCGGCAAGGGACCAGGCGTTCAAGGGTTATGTAAAACCATTGATCACTGATACGGACGTAGTGAGTTGGAAGAATGACAAGGATAAACCCCTGCAATTTGTATGGGAATCTGTAGTGGGCGGAATAACCTGGTTATTTACCAATCATAAAAAGGACCAGCTGGCCACCAGGGCCGACTTCGAAGGCCGGTTTGATAACCCCAATTTTGATTTCTGGTCAATCATCGGTCAGATACTCCGCAATGCATTTATCCAGGCACTGTATCCTTCGTTGGAAAACAGTGTCAATATAAATTCGGTAGGCAAGGGTCAAGAAGAGAAAAAACCGTCCCTGCTCAAACGCATTTTCCAGAAAAAGAATAAGGATAAAAAATAGCGCATTCGCTTACTAAAATTTTACTGATATGGGTCTGACCGAATACAGGAAAAAAAGATCCTTCAAAAAAACCCCTGAACCTGAAGGAGGTAAAGTTGCCGCATCAGGCCTCCGGTTTGTGGTGCAGATGCATGCTGCCTCACACCTGCATTATGATTTCCGTCTCGAAATGGACGGCGTTCTCAAGAGCTGGGCCGTTCCAAAAGGGCCATCAACCGACCCTTCTGTAAAAAGGCTGGCGATGATGGTGGAAGATCACCCATATGATTACCGGAATTTTGAAGGGAGTATTCCAAAAGGACAATATGGGGGCGGAACAGTGATTGTCTGGGATGAAGGAACGTATATGCCCGCCGAATCTGCTGCCACCGACAAATCGGCCCAGGATAAAGAACTGCGAAGCGGATTACGAAAAGGAAAGATTGTCTTTACACTCAACGGACAAAAACTCAAGGGCGACTGGGCATTGGTGAAATCATCTTACCAGGGAGAAAACTCCTGGTTGCTGATGAAAATGAAAGACCGGTTTGCAAAGACCAGTGATATTACCAAAAAAGATAAGTCGGTTCTCTCCGGAAAAACAATTAAACAGATTGAAAAAAATCCCGGAAAGATTTACGGTCAGCCCGATGTTAAAAAAGAAACGGTAACCTCGAAGAAAGTAAAGTCTGCACCGCGGGCTGCTTCTTCAAATTCCGGGAAGAAAGAAACGGTAACCACGAAGAAAATAAAGTCCACCCCGCGGGCTGCTTCATCGACTGCCCGGATCAACGACGCAGTTACAACGAAGAATACGAAGCCTGCCCCAAAAGCCGCTTCATCTCCGGCCCGGAAAAAAGCAGCTCCCCAAAAAAGAAAATTGAAAGATCCGGGTGCGGAACTGGTGGATACCATTGATATCAGGGGCAGTAAAAAGGAAGTGGAGACGCTCGTTAAACAGGGAAAAAAAGAAAAGTTCCCAGTGGATCTATCCCCCATGTTCGCCACCCTGGTGGATGAACCCTTTGATTCGGATGAATGGATCTATGAAGTGAAGTGGGATGGATATCGCGCCGTGGCGTTTGTCAATGGCAATAAGGTGGAACTGAAATCGCGCAACAATAAATCATTTGACGAAAAATTTTATCCTGTTTATGCCGAACTCAAAAAGCTTGGACTAAAAATAGTGCTGGATGGCGAAGTGATAGTGGTTAATGATGAAGGCCGTGCTGATTTTGGCCGGTTGCAGAACTGGCGCAGCGAAGCAGATGGTGAGCTGAAGTACTATGTCTTTGATATCCTATATTACGACGGGTATTCGCTGCTTCATCTTCCCTTGTCCACACGCCGGAAGATCCTGGCATCACTTATACCTGCCAGTGATATGATCCTTTTAAGTCAGGCTTTCGATGCTTCGGGAACCGAATTTTTTAAGGCCGCCAGTAAAATGAAACTGGAGGGCATTATGGCAAAAAAACTGGATTCGGATTATAAACCGGGTCTCCGAACAAAAGAATGGTTGAAGATCAAAGTCAAACAGCGACAGGAAGTAGTTATTGGAGGTTATACCCGCAACGATGGCACTGCCAAGGCATTCAGCGCTTTGCTGGTGGGCGTTTATAAGGGCAACCATTTACATTATACCGGGAAGGTTGGCACTGGTTTTTCGGATAAACTCCAGCAGGAGATGATGGCAGAGTTTAAAAAGGTTATAAGTAAGACCAACCCTTTTACTGAAGAACCGGATATAAATAAACCTTCCAGGTTCCGGCCCGATCCACCCCATGCCGAAGCCGTATGGTTGAAACCTGTACTGGTTTGTGAGGTATCGTTTGCCGAAATGACAACTGATTCGGTAATGCGGCATCCATCATTTGAAGGCATGCGAAGCGATAAAAAAGCAACACAAGTAAAAGAAGAAAAAGCCATGGCAGTAAAAAAATTGGTAAAAGAATCAGTGCTCCATGAAAAAAACCTGCTCAAAACACCGGGCAAACAGGAAAGAAAAACCCTGTTGAACCCTACGGATGAGTCGCAGGAGCGAACCATTAATGGCGAAAAACTGAAGTTCTCCAACCTTAATAAGATTTACTGGCCGAAGGAAAAATTTACAAAGCGCGATCTCCTCAATTATTATTACCAGATCGCGCCCTATATGCTGCCATATCTCAAAAACAGGCCGCAATCCCTCAACCGGTATCCTAATGGAATTGAGGGCCAGAGTTTTTACCAGAAAGATGTAAAGGGAAAAGTGCCGGATTGGATTGAAACCTTTCCTTACCGGAGTGAAACAGAAGACAAGGACAAGGAATTCCTGGTGGCCAGCAATGAAGCCAGCCTGCTTTATATGGCTTCATTGGGAGCAATTGAACTTAATCCCTGGAGCAGCACTATTAAAAAACCCGATCACCCTGACTGGTGTATCATCGATCTTGATCCGGATACCAATACTTTTGATAAAGTAATCGAAACTGCATTGGTCACAAAAGAAGTGCTCGATGCCATCAATGTGGATAGTTATGTAAAAACATCGGGGTCCACCGGCATCCATATTTATATCCCGCTGGGCGCTAAATATACCTATGAACACTCAAAGGAATTTGCCAGGGTGATTGTTACAATCGTGCAGTCGCAACTTCCAAAATTCACCAGCATTGAACGCGCTACCAAACTGCGTAAAGGAAAGATCTATCTCGATTTTTTACAAAACCGGCCACAGGCCACCCTCGCAGCGCCTTATTCTGCCCGGCCCAAACCTGGTGCCACGGTTTCCACACCGCTGAATTGGGATGAGGTAAAAAAGGGCCTCAAATTAAAAGACTTCACCATCAAAAATGTTCCCGCCCGCGTGAGCGAAACGGGCGACCTGTTTAAACCGGTTCTTGGAAAAGGAATCAACATGCAGGACGCTATTAAAAAAGTTGAATCTACATTCTGATATAATTATTTGAAATGCCGGATATAGATGTGCCCAAACTTGCGCAGGCATTCCTGCCTGACGTTTAATACGACCGAAACCGCGTTATGCGTTCACCTCCCTGATTGATTCCTCCAATGACCGGCAGACTTCATTTGCGTAAAAAAATTGTACCCTGAGTGTTTCGTCCTTTTCAGGGTGGATATTCCCAGACTTTACAATTTTACCCCTAAATGATATGGCGTAATACGCAAAAACCTCATCGCGTGATTCCGGCACAGGGACCGCATATCCTGTAATAGCTATCCCCCAGTCACCCGAAAAAAGGCGGGCAACGTTAACAGCCATCTGTTCAGCAACCTGTTTACTTACACAATTTGTTTCCAGTGCATGAATTGGTTCCACCTGGAGATGGTGATATTTCTGCGCAATATTATAAGTGGTAATACCTCCATGGAAAAAACGTGAAGCTTCCTTAATACCCGAAATCCCAAGTTGGATGGCACCGGAAGTAACACTTTCTGCAACGGCCAGGGTTTGTTTCCTGGCAATCAGCAATTCACCAATCTGCCGCATTATCTGATCATTGAATAGTTCCATAAAAATTGTTGAGGTGAATACTTAGTTGTTTCGCAGGGAAATTATCATTCCCCGGTCTCACTGGCCGGTGCATCCACCGGTTTAGACTGCGGTGATCCTTTTTGCCGGAAAAATATTGAAAACACCACAACGGCAAAAACGGATAGGAACTCACTCTGCCAGTTCTGAAACGACTCGAACCAGAAGCGTGCGTAACCCAGGCAGGTGATCATGGATTTGGAAGTTCACCCTTCAGGAGCAGGTGCTGCTGATTATGAAAGTTCAGAGGTCTGTCAGAAAAATCAAATCCTGTACCATGAAAACAACAGCTCTGTTACCTGTTATACCCAACTCCGCACGTATAATAGATGACACAGTGGAACCTAAACGGGAAATAATTCAAAAGTGGTCTCAATTGTAGAAAAACCGCCATGGCACAGGCTTTGCAAAACCTATACAGCTAATCAATCAATTTAAAAATATAATCAATTATGGCAAACACAAACACCACCGCGAAATCCGCGAAGAAGAAAGCCGCACCAAGCGGCGGTACAGGTCAGGGAAACACTCAGCTTGAAAAATTTTTCCACGATTCACTGAAGGACATTTATTGGGCTGAAAAACATCTCACCAAGGCATTGCCAAAAATGATGAAAGCGGCAACTACCGATGAACTGAAAACAGCAATTGAAACGCACATCGAACAAACCGTTGGTCAGATAGAACGACTGGACCAGGTTTTCGAAATCCTGGGTAAAAAACCACAGGCTAAAAAATGCGAAGCAATGGAAGGCCTTATCAAGGAGGGCGAATCAATTGTTGAAGAAACAGAAGATGGTAGCATGACCCGCGATGTTGGTATCATCATGGCAGCCCAGAAAGTTGAACATTATGAAATTGCCACCTATGGCGGTCTGGTATCCCTTGCCCGCACACTGGGAATGGATGATGCCGCTAACCTTCTGGCCGAAACGCTGGAAGAAGAAAAGCAAACTGATATCGACCTGAGCGAAATTGCGGAAAACAATATTAACTGGGAAGCAGAGCAGGAAGGCGCTGAAGAAGAAGAAGATTAATTCGTATAACTGCCCATCGACCAAAAGCCGGACTGTGTCCGGCTTTTGGCATTTCAGGCCCGATTTTAGACATGATTACCAGTAGCAGCAACCCAGGAAATCGGGAGATATGTATACCGGATTCCAGCTATCTGAAACGATAATCGGACTGGTTCGGGTTTTTTTAATTTTTAAACCTATTACCATGATACAAAGAGACGGTAACAATATCAGCCTGTGGCAAACAGTAAGGGACGAATATCATCCAATGCATTTTGCACGGGCAGACTCCTTCTTTGATGTAATTATTGTGGGAGGGGGAATAACCGGCCTCAGTTCTGCCCTGATGCTCCAGAAAGCAGGGAAAAAATGCCTTATCCTGGAAGCTGCAAATCTTGGCTTCGGAACCACCGGAGGAACCACTGCTCATCTGAATACCCTTTTAGACACGCCTTACACCACTATATCAAAAAACTTTAGTGAAGATGCATCCAGGATGGTGGCAGATGCAGCGGCTGCTTCCATAAACCTGATCAGGAAAAATATCGCGGAGTATCAGATAGATTGCGGTTTCGAAGACACCGACGCTTATCTGTATTCCGAAAATGATATGGAAGATAAGGAGCTGGATGAGGTTGCAGTTGCAACAACAAAAGCTGGTGTTCAGCTTGAATTTGTTGATACTATTCCCATCAGCATCCCATTCACCAGGGCAATACGTGTGCCCGGACAGGCAAAGTTTAATCCCATCAAATACCTGCAAAGTATCGCCACAGCCTTTGAGGCAGCCGGCGGAATTATTATGGAACATTGCCGGGTGGATCATGTAAAAGATGGTGAACCTGTTCAGGTCAGCACCATCAAAGGTTCGTACACCTGTACAGACCTGATCTATGCCACCCATATTCCACCGGGTATTAACCTGCTTCACCTTCGCTGTACCCCCTGGAGAAGTTATGTGATAGCGGTGAAACTTATCGGACAGTCGTACCCCGACTCCCTTATCTATGACATGAAGGACCCGTATTATTATTACCGCTCACAGGTGGTCAGGGGAGAACTGTATCTAATCGCAGGCGGGGAAGACCATAAAACCGGTCACACGGAAAATACGGAACAGAGTTTTGCCCGGCTTGAAGCACATGTCCGTAAAAACTTCAAGGTTAGCGAGGTCTCTCACCGCTGGTCGTCGCAGTATTTTGAATCAGCCGATGGCCTTCCCTATATCGGACATCTGCCCGGTCACGCCAAACATATTCTGGTAGGCACTGGTTATGGTGGTAATGGTATGATCTACGGTAATGTTGCCGCAATGGTTTTTCGCAGTATTATTCTGGGAGAAGTTTCACCCTATGAAAAATTATTCAGCCCTTCGCGCATAAAACCAATCGCAGGTTTTACCAATTTCATCTCCCAGAATGTGGAGGTTGTCAAAAACCTGGCGGGCAGATTAATATCGGCAGAAAAACTTTCCGACCTGGTAGATCTTAGCCGTGGAGAAGGCAAGGTGGTTACCTATAACCATGAAAAAATCGGTATCTATAAAGACGATAATGGCGCAATCCATGCAATAGATCCCACCTGTACACATATGAAATGTGGTGTTAAATGGAATGCGTCGGAACTGTCCTGGGACTGCCCCTGTCACGGTGCTCGATTCAGTTATGAAGGCAAGGTACTGACAGGCCCGGCCGACCGCGATCTTGAAAAAATCAGAATTGAAGAATTAGTATCAAAATAATTATGAAAACAACATTCAGCCCGGAAATCATCACACTGGTGAAAAATGAACTCGCAGAACTTGACCTGTCAACCATTGATGTGGATGGCGTACAATTGCTGCCAAGCCAGTGTTATCATTTCGGCACCGAACCAGCACATGTGCTGTTTAATACCAATTGTCCTGACACACTAAAAGAAAAGGTTCACGCCATACTTTCAAAATATACGCAACAAGATGAGAGTCGTTCACAACAGCAGTAAAAAACTTAAGCTGACGAAGGATCCTGATGAAGACTGGCGTGATATTGCCCGGGACTACGAATATAATGAAGACTATGCCGAAGCAATGGAGGCCTATCACCAGGACCTGAAAGTAAACCCCACCCACGAAGGTTCCTGGCATCGGTTAATGATCCTTTACCGGAAGGAAAAAAATTATAAGATGGAATGGCAGGTAATCAATGAGGCGATCGGGGTTTTTGAAAAACTATACACTCCAGGTTCCGGGAAACTTAAGGGAAAGAAGGTGGAAGCAATCAGCAAGGCCCTGATGAAAACCACCGGCCTGACTGATAAAAAAGGAAAGCCATTGTATCAACCTGAGCCCCTGGGTAAATGGTATCGCCGGAGAACCTTGCTGAAAAAGAAAATGTCCTCACCTTAATCCAACCGGGTTTTTCATAAGGTCAGGAATAATAAAACACCTGGCAATTTTCACAATAAAATGTTCGTCTTTTTGTACGACCGATATATTTCTTGTTAAATGGCAGGTCGCAACGTTTGCAGATCTTTTTCGTATAGACCTGCCAGTTTCTTTTTAATACGCCGGCTTTTTTTTGCTCCAGGAATTCAAAACAATATTTTCTTAATTCCTTCATCATGATGGAAATCAGCCTGGCTGGAATATCTTTTACCAGTGTTTCCGGGTGAAGCCGTACCCGGTAAAGCACTTCGTTTTTAATAATATTTCCCACCCCGGCAAACACGGATTGGTCCAGCAGGGCATCACTTATTACAATTTCCCCTATCCCTTTCAGTTTTTTCCGGGCCTTTACGGGATTCCACAGATCGCCCATAATATCCGATTCCCAGTCAAGGGTAGTATCCGGATCACCCTCTAACTCAGTAACAGAGCAGGTATAAAAAAATACGCCTCCTTTGGGAAAGGTCATTGCCAGTCGCACCCGGCTATCCGGCCGGTTCTGTTCGTTCAGGCTGTACGATCCAAACATTAACAGGTGAACCCTGATGGTAGTCCCCTTAACTGTTAGGAAGAGTTGTTTGCCAAGGGACCGGATGGCCCTGAGTTTTTTATTCAGGAGTAGTTCCGGTGTAAACTTTCCGCTACCCCATACATCAACAATTGTTTTGCCCCTGAAATGCATCACCGCATCTCTCATTATGATAATCGAAGGTCCTTCGGGCATGTTGAAATTTTTAAGGGAGTTACAAAAGCTATGCCTTTAACCCAGGGATAATTCAACCATATTGGTCAAGTTTTTGCATTTTTTTCATTAAACAACGATATGCCAGAGATCCCCGACCTCGAAGCTTTCAGTAAAAACCTCACCCGGAAATTAAAGGGTGCAAAATTGCAATCGATCGTTATTCACAAACGGGCAAAAGTGGAACCTTCCGGTACCGCCCTGAGGTCCGCACTTGTTGGCAAAAAATTAAAACGTGTTTATCGTGACGGCAAACAACTCAGGATGGAGTTTGAAGGGAAAGAACTCCTTGGTATCCATTTGATGCTTCACGGGGAGTTTCGGTGGGCGGTGGATAAAAAACCAACCTACCTGCTGGTTGAATTCAACTTTAAAGATAAACCAACTCTTTGGCTGACGGATATCCATCGGCAGGCACATATATTTCTTGATCCCGGATTGTCGACTGTACCCGATGTACTTGACAAGAAGCTGGGACTTGTATTCTGGAAAAAGTTTTTAGACACAGGTTCAACGGTAAAAAACCTGTTACGCAACCAGGACCTGCTCCGTGGTATGGGTAATGCTTACACCGACGAAATCCTTTACGAAGCAGGCATCTCTCCTTTTTCTATAGCACGTAAAATCCCATCCGCAAAAATCAGTGCACTGATGAAGGCGATTAAAAAAGTTTACCGACAGGCCGCAAAAGAGATTGAAAAAAATGATCCCGAGGTGATAGGTGGGGAATATCGGGCATTTATGAAAGTGCATAATAGTAAACGCGAATACACCCCATCCGGATCTGAGATCAGGAAAAAAGCAGTGGGGGGAAGCAGGACTTACTATACAGATGAGCAAAAACTGTTTAAATAAGAATGGCCCCCGGTTTGTTTTTATAAAGTGGAATGTGAATTATAATAACCTGGGTGAGGTGCAGGCCAAACCCGCAAACTTTATATTATGAAAATGGGAACTATGGAGATGCCTGAAAAGATACCACCTCAAACACAGGATAAACAACCTGGTGAAGAATCGGAAATGGATCCCCAGCCGGTCTACGATAATGGTTTACCCGGTCTCGGACGTCTGAAAGACAAAGTGGCTGTTATCACCGGTGGCGATAGTGGCATCGGCAGGGCCGTTGCCATCAGCTTTGCAAAGGAAGGCGCACACGTTGTGATCGTATATCTTGACGAGCAGGAAGATGCAGAAAAAACTGCCCGTGAGGTAGAAAAATATGGAAGGAAGGCGTTGCTTATTGCCACGGATATTGGCGAAGAAGCTAATTGCCTTGACATCATCAATAAGACTATTAATAAATTTGACCGCCTGGATATCCTTGTCAACAATGCAGCCGTTCAGTTCGTACAAAAAAATGTTGAGGATATCTCTGCGGCGCAACTTGAACGGACGTTTAAAACAAACCTGTTTTCCCAGTTCTACCTGGTCAAAGCAGCAATGCCCTACCTGAAAGAAGGAAGCACGATCATCAATACGGCCTCTGTAACAGCCTTTAAGGGCAACCCTGTTCTCATAGACTATTCTTCTACGAAGGGAGCAATAATCGGATTTACCAGAAGCCTGTCTGAGTCACTGGTAGAAAAAGGAATCCGTGTTAATGCAGTAGCACCCGGTCCGGTGTGGACACCACTTATACCAGCAACGTTTGATAAAAAGAAAGTGGCTGAATTCGGAAAGGATACGCCTATCGGACGACCAGCTCAACCTGTGGAAATTGCCGGTTCATATGTGTTTCTTGCATCGGACGAAAGTAATTTCATTACCGGACAGACTCTACATCCAAACGGAGGCTCCATCGTGAATTCGTAGTGGCTTGTCCTGGCATTGCAGAGCGTTTAATGAACCTAACTTCTACAATAGGGTGTGCTTTAAAATACGAGCACACCCTATTTTCTCATTTCTGCAAGTTTATCAGGCGTTTCTCCGTTCAGAGTTGAATTCTTTAACTTTCCGCAGGAATTTATTTCTTAGCCGGACGTCCTCTTCCGGTGTTTGATTTTTTCTTCGCCGGGCGTCCTTTTTTAGCAATTGATTTCTTCTTCGCTGATTTTTTTGCAGCACGTTTCAGAGGGCTTCTTTTTTTAACTGCAGATTTTTTCTTCGCTGCACGTTTCTTAGCTGGTGCTTTCTTTTCAGGCACTTTGTCACCCTCTGCCCTTGCTTCCGACAAACCGATGGCGATTGCCTGCGCACGACTGGTCACCTTTCTCCCGTTACGTCCACTTCTCAATGTCCCCTCGTTTCTTTCACGCATGGCGAGTTCAACTTTCCTCCCTGCTTTTTTTGAATATTTTGCCATATGGATGAGTTTGAGATAAAACTTCAAACCACATGCCATGCTGGTTATGGGTTTCGTCTCCAGGTTTCACTTCCGCTCATATCCCCTCATCATATCCACTCTCTGTCACCTTTCATCACCAACATCACCATCTCTCATGTCACCTTTCATCACCAACATAACCATCACCTTCTCTCATTTTCACCTCCCATCCTCCATCACATCCATTCACCGTCATCCTCCCCCACATCAACTCTCTGTCACCTTCCATCACCCTCCTCATCTATGCTATCATTTTTCCCCGACAGTTCCTGTTCCGGCGAATCATCCCCTTCTTCTCTATCCAACTCATCTCCATTACCTGCCAGCATCTCCTCTTCCGCCATTGCCAGCTCTTCCAATTCTTTCGGCAGTGTCCTTACCGGCTTGTTATGACTGAGTTTACTTTTCATTTGCATTGCCTGGCTGATCAGGCTGCCCTTCCCTGTATGTAATTTTTTCTGGGCATCGCGCCAGCTGTCACCGGCCCGATCAATCTGCACACCCACTTTTTCAAATTCTGCAATAAAAGCAGCAAGTTTTTCATAAATCTTAACCGCCTTTTCAGCTATCTCCTGCGCATTCTGGCTGATCCCCTCCCGCTTCCAGAGATCATATACCAGTTTCATTGCTGCAATCAGGTTGGTGGAACTCATCAGCAGCACCCTTTTTTTATAAGCGTACTGAGAGAGTTCGCGGTCTCCCTGCATCATGGTGATATATGCCCCTTCCACCGGAACGAACAACAATACAAAGTCAAGTGAGCCAACAGCATCCTGGTATTTTTTAGCGCTCAGTCCATCAATATGCCGGTAAACCGATTGAAGCAACTGGTCCAGCGACGCACGTTGTTTATCAGGTTCCGTGGCTGAACAATACTGCTCGTAATGCAACAGTGAAACCTTTGAATCGATCACCAGGCTCCGCTTATCCGGGTACCGGACAATAATATCCGGAAACAGGCGCTGCCCGTCTTCCCCCGTTGTATGCTCCTGCGGAAAATAATGGATCCCTTTCTGGAGATCGGCGTGTTCAAGAATACTTTCAAGCATCATTTCTCCCCAGTTGCCCTGTTGTTTCACCTGGCCACGTAATGCATTGGTCAGGTTGTTGGCCTGCGTGGAAAGCGTCTGGTTAAGTTCCATCATATGCCGGATCTGTTCCCGCAATGAAATGCGGTCGTCCGATTCCTTGTTATACTTCGTTTCAAATTCGGTCTTAAACTGATGGATATTTTCTTTCAGAGGGGTCAGTATTTCCGAGAGACTTTTTTCCTGGTGTTTGTCAAACCTTTCCGTCTTTTCATCCAGCACCTTGCGGGCAAGTATTTCAAATTCCTGGGAAAACTTCGTTCCTATTTTTTCCAGCTCGGTCCTGTTTGTATCAAGTTGTTCGATGCGAAATTTTAATTCAGTTTCTGTATGATGTAACTGGCGCTGGGCACGGGCAAGTTCCTGTCCCAGCGATTGAAAACGTTCGTTTATCCCCTGCAACTCAGTCTTCAGGGCAGAAAGTTCGTAGTCTTTATTTTCCATTCTTGTCACCAGCTCAGTCACCCTGAGGTCTGACTGGCGAAGCTCCTTCGTTTCTTCCGCAAGCAGCCCTGACAATCTCTCTGCTGCCGCAACAAGCTGAACCTTTTCCTGGCGGGCCATATCCAGCTGGGAGCGAAGACCAGCTATTTCACCAATCAACGCGCTGTTATCTGGTACCTGGGGCTTTTTAAAAAGCCAGGCCAGCACAAAGCCCGATATAAAACCGAGCAGTATATATAAAACCGTGTCCATAAAGTTGAAATGAATTCCTTAAAAGTAATGTATGTCACTGACGCTACATAAAAAGATGGGCACATACCAGGGCCGGCCTGTGGTTAAAGACCAGGCCGCCGTCTGCCCCAATCGCTTCAGCGAAATAAGTGGTGGACGTACGCGATCACAGCCGCACCGGGTATAAGTTGGCCGCGATCATTCACCTTCAATAAATCCGGAGTAACCCTTAATAGTGTGGCAGGCGCAAGCGATCACCAGCCTCACCGGATAGGGGTTGGCCGCGATTGTTCGCCTCAATATCTCCAGAGTATCCGTTAATAGTAAGGACTGATCATCCAGTATACCACCACCCCGGTTACCGCCACATAAAACCAGATAGGCCAGGTGATGCGGGCAAGTTTTTTATGACGGGTGAAATCGCCTGTCAGTCCGCGGTAGGCGGTAAATAAAATAAAAGGAAGTATGATAGCAGCCAGCGGGATATGTGTTACCAGGATGATATAATAAATCATCCGGCTGTTCCCGGCTGTTGTCTTTTCAATTTCAGAGAGCAGGCCATCATGGTTAAGGTCGCCGAAACGTGTATCTCCTGCCAGCAGGTGATGGCAGATATAACTTACCAGGAACAGGATGGAAAGAACCATCGCCGTTATCATCAGGCGTTTGTGAAGCAGGTAGTGTTTGCTTTTAACTGCCAGCAGGGCCGCTACGAGTAATACCGCCACAACAGAATTTACGATGGCATTGAACAGGGCAAATATATGTACATCAAAACCCAGGTCCAGGTTAAGCTGCACCCTGCTAAGCAGCGCCACGGCTGCAAAAACAATTACTGAAAAAATAAAAATAAGAATGTTTGCTTTACGATCGTTCCTTTTCCACACTGCTGTCAGCATATCTGCGTTGTTTTCTGAAAATAAAAAATAATAATCCAACTCCTATAATCGCCACAATAAAAGCAACAGCCATTATCATGAGTTTATCTGCCAGGAAACTTTTACGCCCGGGGTCTTTTTCCATACTGAGGAAAATGATGTCTTTCGAAAGCTGCGCCAGGTCCGCCGTATCAAGACCATGATAATAACCTCTCACATGCATATTTGTATCGATGAGTACAAAATGATCGGTATGTATAAAATTAGTATCAATCGCATTCCCGTCCACCACCGAAAGCTTCAGCTCCTTGATGGCCATATCATAGATCTGCTTTTTGTCGCCGGTTACCAGCCACCATTGTTCCGGATCCACCTGGAACCTGTCGGCCCAGTACTTCAGCCGTTCCACTGAGTCGCGCTCGGGATCAATACTGAACGATACAAAACGGAGGAAGTCCGGCGTTTTATTCCCAACCCTTTGTGCATTGGTGATCGACTGCTGCAGTCGTTTCATATTGCTGGTAAGGGCGGGGCAGATAGTAGGACAGTGGGTAAAAAAGAAGTCGGCCACAATCACCTTACCTTTCAGGTCGTTGAGCGAAACCTGCTGTCCCTGCTGGTTTTTGAGGGGGAATGACGGCACTTTATGCCAGGTGGTATCACTGTATTCCTTTCCACCCCTGGTATAGGTATTGACCGAGTCGGCAAGAAAATGCCTGGGCATAAATATATGACCCTCACTATATCCTTTTACAATAAAGTAACAAGCCAGTGGAATGATAGCGGCGATAATGATCCCGTAAAAGGCCTTCTTGTTCACTGTTTCTCTGTTTTATAACTTCCCCGGAGCCTAAAAAAAACCGCCGGCCCAGTCAAACGACTAATAACCGGCGGCTCTATTAACATGTTTTCCCATTTATTGTTTGCCCGGTTTCGGTGTTTCCGTTTCTGGTGTATGTTCTACCGGAGCGTGTTTTTTAGGCATCGTCCTTTCCCGGAAGTCGCCATCGAACCTGTTACGCAGGTTTTTATATGAGTTACCATCTACTATAAACGCGGTGATAAACCAGACGAATAATAATAGCGGGACAACGATGGTCATGATCATATTACGGATTTCATCACCCAGGTGCATGAAGACCGAAACGATATAAAAAGCCTTGGCCAGTGTCAGGATACAAACAAGACCCTTGAAGGCAAGTACCAGGTATGCATTGGGGTCAGGGCCTTTATGCATGGTATAAATGATCAGCCCGATCCCGAGTTCTATTACGGTAATAACAGAAAGGATAACGGTTGTGCGAATGACCTTTTTCATGAAGGTCGCGTCGTCTTCGTGATGATTCTGAAAGGTTATTTCCGATGTTGCTTCCGAATGCTCCATAAAATAAAATTACAATTTTTTTAAAATCCTACTTCTTACCGGTTAACCGACCGTTAGATCAGGTAGAAACAAAGGAATACAAATACCCATACCAGGTCAACAAAGTGCCAGTATAATCCTGCCTTTTCGATCATCAGGTAGTGGCCTCTTCTTTCAAATACACCCTTCTGCGCCATCACCAGCATAATTATATTGATAATAACGCCGGAGAATACGTGAAAACCGTGAAAACCGGTGATGCCGTAGAAATAACCGCCAAAGGCAACAGGGCCTTTCTCGCGGATATGTAAATCAGCCTCATTGATCAATCCGAATAACTGTTGTTTCGGCATTGCCATAAGCTGTTCATGGTTATAAGTATGGCTTTGCTCCGATACGATCGTGGCCAGGGTTTGCTGGGTGCTGTTCTGCAGGGCAGCCGTCAGCTCGGGTCCATGTACCAGCTGACCCCAGGGGTTCACGCGGGTGGTCTGGCCAACAAACTGGATCTGTCCGTCAATAAGTGTAGCATGTTCGCCGGTAATAAGGTGATGCCACTCCCATGCCTGGCAACCCAGGAATGCAAAGCCGCCCACGATGGTCCAGGCCAGCCATTTCACCACATCCTTTTTATTTCCGTTATGACCCGCGTGCACCGCCAGCACCATGGTTACGGAACTGATGATGAGGATAAAGGTCATTACACTCACGAATGCCAGGGGCAGGTTGGTATGACCGGCACCGGGAAAGGCATTGAAGACCGCATTTGGATCGGGCCAGAAATTCTGGCTGAAGCGGATAGTTCCATAAGAAATGAGGAATGCACCAAAAGTAAAGGCATCACTCATCAGGAAGTACCACATCATCAACTTACCATATTCGATGTTGAAGGGGCTTTTTCCACCACTCCACCATTTTGTCTGCGCTGTAGCTGTTGTCGCCATAATAGTATAATCCAATAGTTTAAAAATCCAGGTCCGTCAACTTTTTATCCAATCACGATAAAGAACAAAAGCAGGTAGATCCATAATATATCTACAAAATGCCAGTACGTGGCGGCCACTTCGATCGGCACGGAACTGTACAACTTTATTTTCCCAAAGAATGCTTTCATGAACATGACGATCAGCGTTATGATACCGCCAAGTACGTGAATAGCGTGTAATCCGAAAATGATATATAAGAACTGGCTCGCACCGGCCGAACCTTTCCAGTGATAACCCTGTTTCCACAGTTCTTCAAATCCGAACCACTGCAGAATCACAAAGAGAATTCCCAGTACTACTGTAACAGCGATGAGACCGCGGTATCCAGCCATATTCCGCTGGCGGAAAGAACGGAGTGCCATCTGGACCGTAATACTGCTGATGATGATCACCGCAGTAGAATACCAGAACATTTTTGGCATCTTCACATCACTCCAGCCAACAAGATTACTCTTGACGATGAATGCACTGGTCAGACCGGCAAACATCATCATGATACTCGCAATGGCAACCCACAGGGTGAACTTATGCGGGTGAATTTTTTTTCTTTGTTCAGTTGTCGACACCAATTCCATCTCTCTTTATAATTACTAAAATTTACTCATCAGTAGTGCCAGCAATACCACCGGCAGGTACATATAACTTCCAAACATCACATTCCTTGCGGCCTTTACTTCCATCGTCCTGTACAAACTGATACAGCGTCCGATCATAAAAATATTGGCCAGCACTATCAACCCGAGACTTATTTTACCTCTTACTCCTGCCGAACTGCACATCTCCGTGAAATAAGGCATCAGTGTAACCGGCACCAGCAGTAATGAGTACACCACGGTCTGGAGGGCGGTGAACTTTGTTGGTCCTTTTTCAGCTGGCAGCAGTTTAAAACCGGCCGACGAATAATCCTTATGTGCCACCCAGGCAATGGCCCAGAAATGGGGAAACTGCCACAGGAACTGAAACGCAAACAAAATCCATCCCCCGGTAGAGAGCTGGTCATCACCCGCAGCCCAGCCTATAAGGCAGGGAAACGCGCCCGGAATAGCCCCTACAAGAACAGCGATCGAGTTTACTTTTTTCAACGGCGTATAAATAAACGCGTATAAAAAAAGACTGAAAGCTGCAAGTCCCGCCGATAGCCAATTGAAGAAGTACCCTAAAATAACAACTCCTGCCACACCGGTTATTACGGCAAAGGTCCAGCCCTCCTCAACACTCATCCTTCCAGATGCAACGGGCCTGCCTGCGGTGCGTTTCATCATCGCATCGGTTTTCCGTTCCACCACCTGGTTGATCGTATTGGCGCTACCTGTCACCAGGAACCCACCTGCAAAGAGCAATCCTACCATCCTCCAATTCAGCTCCACCACTTTTGGCGCCAGCAGATAAGCAATTACGCTGCTGAACACCACCATGATATTCAACGAGGGCTTGACTAACTGTAAATAATCTTTTATTTTATTCATTAGCCCTTTCTGCCTGTTCAAATGCAGTCCCAACGGTTCTGCGGATATATTCGTCACTTTATCCATTCACGTTTACTTTATTTTTCAACGTTAACCACCCAACACTATACTGCGTTAACCCATCAACCTCAACCACCCGTCAACGTCAACCATTCAACTTTCAACATGGTCAACCACAAATTCAACGCTCAACTTATTCAAACACCTGTCTCCCGATTATGTCAACAACTCAACTAGTGTTTACTCTCGTTACTGCCAACCGGTTCGGTCTGCGGTATGAATTCCCTTCCATCCTTACCATAATCATAAGGCCAGCGATGTACTTCAGGGATCTCGCCTGTCCAGTTTCCATGACCCGGATTAATTGGTGTTGTCCATTCCAGTGTATTGGCACCCCATGGGTTGGTAGTTGTTACTTTCCTTCCCTTGAATATTGAATAGAAGAAGTTGAATACAAACATCAGCTGAACCGCAAATACCACGATCGATACAACGGTAATCATCTTGTCAAGGTCACCAAACTGGTTAAACGAATGCCAGTTGCTTTTGTCAAGATACCTTCTTGGAATGCCGGCCAGACCCTGGTAGTGCATTGGCCAGAAGATCAGGTATGCACCAACCATGGTAACCCAGAAATGCAGGTAACCAAGGGTATTGTTCAGGAAACGGCCAAACATTTTGGGGAACCAGTGATAGATTCCTGCGAACATCCCGAACATCGATGCAACACCCATTACAATATGGAAGTGTGCAACAACGAACATGGTATCATGCAGGTGGATATCGATTGTGGAGTTACCCAGCCAGATTCCTGTCAGACCACCGGAGATGAACAGGCTCACGAAACCAATACCGAAAAGCATCGCCGGAGTGAAACGAATATTTCCCCTCCACAATGTGGTGAGCCAGTTGAATACCTTGATTGCTGACGGAACAGCGATCAGCAGGGTGAGCAGCACAAACACCGACCCCAGGAACGGATTAAGTCCCGATACAAACATATGGTGTGCCCAAACCAGGAACGCAAGGATGGCAATGGCGAAAAGTGAACCGACCATCGCCATATAACCGAAGATCGGTTTACGGCTGTTGACCGATAATACTTCCGAAACCATACCCATGGCTGGCAAAAGAATGATATATACTTCCGGGTGACCAAGGAACCAGAACAAGTGCTGGAACAGGATGGCCGAGCCACCTTCATTAGGCAACACTTCGCCGTTGACAACGATATCACTCAGGAAGAAACTGGTACCGATATTACGATCGAACAACAGCAGGATCGCACCGGATAATAATACAGGGAAAGAAAGTACACCCAGTACAGCAGTGAAGAAGAGTGCCCAGATTGTAAGTGGCAGGCGGGTCATGCTCATTCCTTTTGTACGCATGTTCAGGATGGTTGAAATATAGTTCAGTCCGGCCATCAGCTGCGACACAATAAAGAGTGCCATACTGATCAGCCACATGTCGGCACCTGCTTTTGAACCAATATTAGCCTGGCCAAGCGCACTTAAAGGTGGATACATGGTCCAGCCACCACTGGCAGGACCAGTCTGGATGAACAACGACGCGATCATCACTATACTGGCCATAAAGAAGAACCAGTAGGAGAGCATATTCATAAATGGAGATGCCATATCACGGGCACCCACCTGAAGGGGAATCAGGAAGTTGGAGAAAGTACCGGAAAGACCGGCAGTCAGTACGAAAAACACCAGCACCGTTCCGTGCATGGTCACCAACGCATAATAAAACTCGGGTTTGATAGTACCACCCTTTGCCCATTCCCCGAAAAATGTTTCAAGAATCGGAAACGACTGGCCGGGGAAACCGAGTTGAAGACGGAACAGCACCGAAAACAGACCTCCGATAATGGCCCAGATGATCCCTGTAATCAGGAACTGCTTGGCGATCATCTTGTGATCCATACTGAAGATATACTTCGATACGAAAGACTGGTGGTGACCGTGATCATCGTGATGAAAGCCATGCCCCACAACCGTCTCAGAGTGTAATTGAATTGCGTCGCTCATAATCTTTTATTTTTTGCACCCGGGGTGCCCGTTCATTTTTATTTAGTCCCAGCCATTGCCACCGCCCTTGCGGTATCTGTACCCGATTTTCCAGTGGAGTCAGACTTTGCACCACCCGCAGCAGGTTTCGCTGCCGACGGATCCTTTGAAGGATTGGCAACCAGGTATTGTGGTTTCTGCGTTACCATCCACTGGTCGAACTCTTCCTGGGTTTCCACCACAATCGTTCCCCTCATACTATAGTGACCTTTTCCGCACATCTGGTCGCAGGAAATCTCATATACAAATCCCGGATCCTGAGTTTCCTCACGCATCTGCCTGGTTGTCTTGGTTGGAGTAAACCACATGGTGGTAGGTGTACCCGGAACTGCATCCATTTTCATCCGGAAGTGCACCAGGCCCACATCATGGATCACATCCTTTGCACCAATAACCATCTGTATTGGTTTATTCACCACAAGATGAAGTTCGGTTGTACCATAGATATCATCAAAATTGGCAGGGTCATTCCACAACTGGCCAAGCGGATTATTCTTGGCGTCATTAATATCCTTATAGAATTTTTTACCCAGTACACCATCCTTACCGGGGTAACGGAACTCCCACTTGAACTGGCTTCCTGTAACCTCAACAATCATGGAATTACTTGGTGCATTACCGGTAATCTTGAACCAGTAAAAGATCCCGAAACCAACCATCACGGTGAGTACTACAGCAGGCACAGAAGTCCAGAGTAATTCAAGCTTATTATTATGGGGAAAATAATAAGGCTTGCGGTTTTCTGATTCCTGGTATTTAAACGAGAAATAGAAAAGGCAGAACTGAGTAACAACAAATACGAAAAAAGTAACGGCCAGGGTAACGTACAGCATCCGGTCTACCAGGACCCCGTGATCAGACGCCGGCGAACCAAGGATCTTTCCGGCCAGCCGCTCGTTGCAATAATACACGCCGATAAGCCCGAAAATCAAGAAGGCCAGTAACAGGAATGCATTGATCTTATTACTCTGCTTGCGCGATTTTTCCTCTCCACGGATCACCGACACATACTCGCTGGCCTTGGCAATCTGAAAGGTGACCAGGAAGCCGAGTGCCAGGATCGCTATAATGAAAAAAGTTTGCATAATCTATAAACGGTTATAATACCAAATAAAATATCCATCCCCGGATCTGTCCTTCCCGGTTCTGGTTCGTCGAATTTTTTTAAAGATCTGATCAGCTACTTAACCTATCCCTGCTATCAGGTATGGTGGATAAGACTTTCTTTTACAAACGGATGGTTCCTCGCCAGCAGCGGTGCCTTTGCAAGACTGCGGCCCGTTACAAACATGATAATACCCACAAACCCGAGCGCCACTCCAAAATCATACAGGATCATCGGCACATGGTTATCTGTAAAGCCCGGGAACACCATCTGGAAGAAATCAAGCCAGTGACCAAACAGGATGAACAGTGCTATAAACGTAACCACCGAATACTTTCTTTTATTATCCCGGCTCATCAGGATCAGGAACGGAGCAAGGAAGTTGATCGACCACATCAGCCAGTAAAGTGCTGTATAGGCACCTTCCGTCCGGGGTTTGAAATAAATTGTTTCTTCCGGGATATTCGCGTACCAGATCAGCATAAACTGGGAATACCACAGATAAGTCCAGAAGATCGAAAAGGCAAACATGAACTTACCAAGATCGTGAAGGTGTTCGTGGTTGACGTATTCGAGATAACCGGCATTTTTAAGGAACACTACATAGAGTGCGATCAACGCAACACCGGCAACAAATGTGCTGGCAAAAGTATACCAGCTGTACATGGTAGAATACCAATGTGCATCAATACTCATCAGCCACAACCATGGCGTAGTAGACATCACTGTCAGCGCAAACACCACTGCATACAGGGCCGCCCATACTGTATTCTTCCAGATATATTTTTTCCTGCCTTCTATTGTTGTAATAGGTGCGTTATCCAGGCTCCGTGACAGTCGTCTCATTTTCCAGCCAAGTAATGACCAGGCTGTAATAGTGAGCACAGTTGCCACTGCAAAGAATGTTGGATTAAGGAATCCGGATTTGTGCATCAGGGTCTCGTCGTGTTTCACATGTTCTGCATCAGCCCAGTGGTAAATCGCATGGTTATCACCGAAAACAATGGCAAGGAGAATGACTCCACAGATCACCCCGATCACCGGAACGCAGGCAGAGATCGCTTCAGTAACACGTCCGAATGCGAGTTGCCATCCACCCCAGGCAAGCGTGGTTGCGCATATGAAGAACATTGCCGCATTTACCACCAGAAGGAAGTAAACACTGTTTTGTAAAAGACTTCCCCAGAACCGGGCCTGTTTATGTTCATCACCCGAAGAGCCATGAGTAATATACAACGCAACAACAGCCAGGACCCCGATCACCATTAAAGCAAACGAAATCAGGTTGTATCTCTTCGGCACTATAAAATTTTCCCTTATTGACATCAGTGTTCTTTTATAATTTCTTCAATACTGTTCTTACTATTTCGCAGCCTTCGTGCTATCGGCTGAAGATCCGCCGGCAGGCGCGGCTCCATTTGCCTTTGTACTGTCGGAAGCTGTTTTGGCAGCACCAGCTCCCTGTTTTGACTTGATATAAGCGATCACCGTCCACCGTTGTTTCGTATTCAGCTGCGATGCGTAACTACCCATCTGGCCTTTACCATATGTGGCCGAATGGAACATCCTGCCTTCCGGCATCTCTTTCATCTCCGCACTGAGGAAGTTCTTGGGAGCCGCAGTATAGGGACCGTTTCCATCATTGAACAATGGCCCGTTTCCATCCAGTTTGGCACCATGACAGATAGCGCAGTTGATCAGGTATAATCTTTCTGCATTCTTCAGGTCAATGGAAGCCGAATCCAGCGGGTTTTTAACAAATGCCGACTGGGCATATCCGGCTGAATCATTTTTCAACGGGTATTCGGCCAGGTCACCGCGGGCGATAGTACCGGTTACCGGTTTGTTATTGTAGAAAGGATGGTGCCCTTCAACAGAACTGTTGTCAAGCCGCTCTTCGGTTGGTGCATACGTTTCGTAGGCCCTGCTATAAGTCATGTCCGGCATATATACACGACCGGGTTTACCAACACCCTCACAACCCGTCAGGGCTGCGGCGATTCCGATCACTCCAGTAAGTATGAATATTTTATTGGTCATCATCAGTTATTATAATTGATTAAAGAGCCGTTTCGTTTTTTGTGTAACGAACTTTATCGTCATCGTACCGTCCAAGCCACCATCCTGTTTCGCGATACTGCACGCTTACATCTTTTGCCCCGGCACCGGTCAGGAATGCAGATGCTTCCTGGTCGTTCGTTTTGTCGGTACACTCAATGGCCATGACAAACAGATCGTCGGTCGACCTCGGATTGAAATGGTCCTTTCTTACAAATGGTGCAAGCTGGCATAACCAGCAAAAGGTCAGCACCATCCCTACCGCTGCAAACAATACCGTCAGCTCGAAAGTGATCGGGATCCAGGCGGGCAGTGAGAAATAAGGCTTACCACCGAAATTGATCTGCCAGTCGATCGTCAACGCCCAGGTAATGAAACCTACAGCAGTTGCCGTTCCGGTGATCCCATAAATAAATCCGGCGGTGTGCAGGCTCGTATCACGCAGACCCATCGCATGGTCCAGGCCATGGATCGGGAACGGGGTGTATACGTCGTGGATCTTATAACCTGCACGGCGAACTTTCTTCACCGCTGGAAACAAAACCGCCTCATCATCAAAATTGCCAACCACAAATTTTTTAACCGACATAATGTATAATTCAAAAGTTCAATTCAATCAGCTATTGCTTCAGAATCCAAATACTATTCTAGTGATGGCCTTCATCGTGCAGGTTCTTACGCCCGAACTCTTCCACCGTTTCTTTTTCTTCCTCGTCCATTTTCTCTTTATAGTTCCCGCCGTTTTTCTTCAGGATATGTTTGATCTCGGCGATCGCAATAACCGGGAAGAATTTGGAGAACAGGAAATAACAGGTAAAGAACAATCCGAACGTACCCATGAAGAACCCGACCTCCCAGATAGTTGGGGTATAATAAATACTCCAGGAACTGGGCAGGTAATCGCGGTAAACAGAGGTTACGATGATCACAAAACGCTCAAACCACATGCCCACGTTTACCAGAATACTCATAAAGAAAGTGAGCAGGATATTACGGCGTAATTTCTTGGACCAGAATACCTGGGGCGACAACACGTTACAACCCATCATGATCCAGTAACTCCAGCCGTACGGACTGTTGATATTAACCCGGTTTTCCTTGAATGCAAACCATTCAAATCCAACATTACTGTACCAGGCCATGAACAACTCGGTGAGGTAAGCGATACCAACAATGGAACCGGTCAGGATAATTACCTTGTTCATCACCTCTATATGTTCAATGGTGATATAATCTTCCAGAGACAGCACTTTGCGGGTAATCAGCAATAACGTCTGCACCATCGCAAATCCGGAGAATACCGCACCCGCCACGAAATAAGGAGGAAAGATGGTGGTATGCCATCCCGGAACAATGGAAGTGGCGAAGTCAAAAGATACAATTGTATGTACAGAAAGTACAAGTGGCGTACTAAGTCCGGCGAGAACGAGCGAAAGGGCTTCGTGACGCTGCCAGTGTTTGGTAGAACCCGTCCACCCGAAAGCAGCCAGTCCGTAAAACATCTTTCTCCATTTCAGCTTGGCGCGGTCACGCAGGGTTGCGAGATCAGGCAACAGACCGGAATACCAGAAAAGAAGTGATACTGTGAAATAAGTAGAGATCGCGAATACGTCCCAGAGAAGTGGTGAGTTGAAGTTCACCCAAACCGGACCACGTGTATTCGGATAAGGAAGTACAAAGAATGCATCCCACACACGACCCATGTGCCAGATAGGGAACTGACCCGCGCACATTACGGCGAAAATGGTCATGGCTTCAGCAGCACGGTTTACACCCGTTCTCCAGCCCTGCCTGAACAACAGGAGGATGGCGGAGATCAGCGTTCCGGCGTGACCGATACCTACCCACCACACGAAGTTGGTGATATCCCAACCCCAGCCGATTGTCTTACCAAGGTTCCACTGACCTGTACCATAGTAGACTTCCACACTGACAGACACGATACCGAATATGAGCAGCACAACTGAAATAAGAAATCCTACCCACCAGAGTTTTGACGGCTTGGCTTCCACCGGGCGACAGATATCTTCCGTAATCTGGTGGTAGTCTTTGCTGCCATCTACAAGGGGCGGTCTGACCTGTGATTCGTACCTGAGTAATGACATATTTTGAGCTTTTAGTTAATCCGCCCGTGCGGCTCAACCTTTTCTTTTATTTATCGTTTACCGTTTCTTATCTCTTCCTTCAGGGACCATTGGTCCCGGCAGTATTTCCACCACCTGTTCTTCCTGGTTCATCTTTTTATCTGAACCATTTAAATTTTTCGTTGTTGTTTTTAAATACGCAGGGCCAAAAGCCACACTACATTAAAAAACTGATCTCCCGGCTGGTGGATTGACATTTCACCTGTCCGGGAACCCCAACTTCCAATTCAATATCAAAAGATCTGAAGGTGCGCCGTTGCCGACGCACCGTTGTTTATTTCTTAATGATGAGCTTCTTCGGCCTTCGCAGGAATTGATCCTGATTTTTCCTTTTCGCCCTCACCATGTTCGTCTTTTACAATGATCTCATCCGTATTCCTCACTTTCGACAGGTAACTCACATTCGGTAACACGTGAAGCTGCTCCAGTGCATAGAACGTGCGCTGCCTGTTGGTGTCACGGATCTGGCTGATCTGGGTAGTTTTGTCATTGATATTTCCAAAGACAATCGCATCACCTGCGCAAGCTTGCTGGCATGCTGTTTTCACATCTCCGTCGGCCAGTACCCTGTTCTCTTTTTTTGCCACCAGTTTTGCTGCCTGCGTGCGCTGGATACAAAAAGTACATTTCTCCATCACACCCCTTGAACGAATTGTAACATCCGGGTTCAGCACCATCCTTGTCAGTTCATCATTCATCTGGTGAACCACCGGATCAAGTTTACCTACAATTTGCTGGTCCTGGTTATTGGGGAAACTGTCAGCATTGGTATAATCCGACCAGTTAAACCGGCGAACTTTAAACGGACAGTTATTGGCGCAATACCTTGTACCGATACAACGGTTATAGGCCATCTGGTTGATCCCTTCGCTGCTGTGGTTGGTAGCTGCTACCGGACAAACGTTCTCACATGGTGCGTTATCACAATGCTGACACATCATCGGCTGGAATACCACACCTTTCAGTTCATCAGGATTATTTTCATCACTCACGAAATAACGGTCGATCCGCAGCCAGTGCATATCATGGTAACGAAGCACTTCACTTTTACCAACAACAGGAACGTTATTTTCTGTATGACAGGCCACCACACAGGCGCCGCAACCATAACAGGCATTCATGTCAATGGCCATTCCCCATTTGAGTCCGGGGGACTTGTGCACTCCGTACAACGTGGCTTCCTTACGGAAGTCATTCGTACCATTCGAATATTTATCATTCAGGTCCTGGCGATAGTCCAGGATCTCATTCGGATTTTTCCTGAAAGTAGCGAGGGTTGTTTCGCGAACTACTTCCACACGTCCTTCATAGGAGTTGTGGATCTGTGTCAATGCGATTTTCACAGAACGTTTTGCATCTTCAACTTTACCAATTGCATTGTACAGGAAGTTGGTTCCATTGAAACCTGCGAAGGGATATACATTCACTCCCACACCGGCAGCTGTCTTACCCAGCCATTCCGTACGTCCGTATCCAACTGCAATGGCAATGGTATTGGCATTCATGCCCGGTATTACCAGGATCGGCAACTCTACCCATTTACCTCCAACCGTTACTTTGACAACAGGTTTGGAAGGATGGTATTCGTATTCGTTATTTTCCCTTTCCCTGTCCTTGTTGGCAAGGTCGAGTCCAAGCAGGCTCTTGGCCATGCTCATGGAAATAAGAGCGTAGTTGTCCCAGGTACCCTTTGTGATCGGATCGGGCAATTCCTGCAACCAGGGGTTGGTAGCACCGGTTCCGGTACCAACAGATACTTTCTGGTAGAGGACGACTTCGGTATCTGTTACTTTTTTATATCCGTTGATGGCCGCTGCTGCTGTTGCTACATTACCACCGGAATAGGATCCGCCGCCGGTAGCGGTTGCCACGAGTTCGCCTGCAAGTGTTGAGGTTTGAAGAACCCCATCCTGCAATGCTTTTTCATACGCCACTTCTGATCCCAGTTTACCGAGCCAGTAGTTCTTGAAATAAGTATCGTAGTCCGTATCGTTACCAGCCCATTTCAATAAAGAAGTCTGGAACGGACGTGTTTTGAATAAAGGATAAATAGTAGGCTGCAGGAAACTTATATAACCCGATTTAGGTTCAGCATCACCCCAGCTTTCCAGGTAGTGCGGGGTTGGCAGGATATAAGTGCAGAGCCCGGTTGTTTCATCTGTCATCTGTGAAAACGCAACACTAAGTTTCACCTTCTTCAGAGCCGATGTAAATTTCGCTGCATCGTAATATGTGTATGCAGGATTGGCGCCGTAAACAAGTAATGCACCGATCTGGCCCGCATCCATTTGTGCAACGAGGTCGGTCAGGTCCTTATCAATTCCCGCACGGTAGTTGGAACTGACAGCCCAGTTGATCGTAGTGCCGTTGGATCCTATTGCATTATTGATTGCATTAACGATCAGCTGAACATTGACATCATTGCTTCCGGAGATCACGAGAGATGCGCCGGTATTGGCTTTCAGGCTAACCACCGCTTTTGCGATACCAGCTTTCAGTTTTTCATCAGTAATAACAGGAGCCGCTACCGAACCATCCAGTGCGGAAAGGATCGCAAGTGCTACTGCTCCGGTTTCTGAAGGACGATGTGTAAAACGTTCGTCGGCATTGGCACCCGTAGTGCTCAGATGGCCTTCAAACTGGTAATGTTTGCTCATCACCGGATTACGCTCGTCGATCTTACGTCCCTTTCCATATCCTACAGCATTTTCCACCGGATTCATCCATGAACCAAGGAAATCGGCATCAAGGCTTACAATCACTTTCGCTGTTTCGAAATTGTAGGTAGGGAGTTTGCGGCCAAAACCACTGGCTTCATTCGCCAGCAGCATACCACTATAAGATACGGCATCAGCCACCACGTGACGGCTGCCTGGATACTTCGCTAAAAATTCTGTAATAGCCTGTTGGGTGGAAGGCGAGTTGATAGTGCTGGTAAGCAGCACCACGGGAAGTCCGCCCAATCCGGCCAGCGCAGCGCTTACCAGGCTGTCCGTCTGTTCGTAGGTTGGGATCTCTTCATATTTACCTGCCTTCAGGTGTTTGGGGTGGGTGATCCGGTTGGTATCATAAAGATCCAGTACGGAAGCCTGTGAACGGGCAGATGTACCACCCTTAGTATACGTTGATAAGGTATTTCCTTCAATCTTGATAGGACGGCCATCGCGGACCTTTGCAATAACAGGAATTACATCGCCATCCTGTACATAGGTAGTGGCATAATATTTTGCTTCACCGGGGATAATGTTTTCCGGTTTGTCGCCAAAAGGAATGATCTTTCTTTCAGGAACCTTACAACCCGCTGCCAGTGCAGCTGCCGCTGTGCTGAAACCGAGATATTTAAGAAAGTCCCTTCTTGGAGATTTCGCATCAACCAGTTTTCCGCTGTCGAATCCTTCAAACGGCAATTCCTCCTGGAACTCGTCCGCTGATTTCTTCTGAGCATTCTCCGGGTTTGTTATTTCTCCGAAACCTTGCCAGTACTTATTTTGGCTCATTTATTTCAATTTGAAAATTTGAAAATCCATGTGTCAGAACCCATTGGGGTCCTGATCAGTTGTCAGGTTAATAATGGCATTTCTGGCATTCCAGTCCACCGATATCCTTCACTGTTACACTATCCATCTTACCACTCCTGATATCATTGTGGAACTTCTCGTAAATGCTATAGAATTTATTACCTCCGGTGCTGTCAGTGTTGAAATTGACCTTCGTGTTGCGGTGACAGTTGATACACCAGCCCATGCTCAGCTCCGATACCTGGTGCACTTCATCCATTCCGGTGATCTCACCATGGCAGGACTGGCACTGAACCTGACCTGCATTCACGTGTTGCGCGTGGCTGAAGAACACGTGGTCAGGCATATTGTGGATCTTTATCCATTCAATCTTTTTAGCCTTCGTGGGATCCCATGCATTTGGATTCTTCGGATCAAAACCGGCATACTGGTAAAGCTTGTTGATCTCTGCAGTACCGTTTACTTCCGAACCATCCTTGCGATACAACTGTGGTCCTTTTGTATACTCGTTGATGTTCTTGTGACAGTTCATACATACATTCACTGAAGGCACGGCAGCAGTTTTGCTTTCCCATGCATTTCCGTGACAGTACAGGCAATTGATCTGGTTGATTCCGGCGTGAACTTTATGTGAATAGAAGATAGGCTGTTCCGGTTCGTAATGTTTCTGGCGACCCAGGCTGATTGCACTCTGTGCAAAGAAATAACCTGACACCGCGAAGAACACGATCGCCATCAGTGCGATATAAACTTTATTACGGTAAAACGGAATGGGCTCGGGGCGCTCAATACCTTCTGCGTCGTCGGATAATTTTTTAAGATTGCTGTTGATGCCCATCAGGATGAGGGCAATGATCGCAAGGATCAGGGAAATGATTCCGAAGATTACGGCATTCTGGTTGCCGGCTGGTGCTCCGCTGGTTGAGCCTCCACCTGTTGGAGTTGAAGATGGCGGTTGTACCTCATTGATATATTTAACCACCGCGTCAACATCCTGCAGGGTAAACTTCGGGAAGGCGGTCATCAGGGATCCGAATTTCGCCCGCAGTCCCTGGGTATAAGGATCGGTAGCCATATAACCCGCCGGATTATTGATCCATTTCAGCAGATCTTCGTGGTTCGCCCAGTCGTGACGTTCTTCGAGACCTTTTAACGCCGGCCCGGTTCCGTCCTTGAAAGGATTGTGGCAACTCGCGCAATTCGCCATAAACAGCGCCTTACCATCCTGTGCCGATACATTTATAATGGAGAAAACAGTTACGAACAGCGAAAGCAACAGTATTTTCTTAGCCATTGGTTTTGAAGAAATCATAGTGCCGATTGATCTGAAAAATGTGGATAAATAGCTCTAACCGGCTGCAAAAATAAGCCACGAACTTAACAAAATGCCAACAGTTCATAAAAAATTTTGAGGCCCTACCAGCTTGCATTTCAGCGGATTTGTGAAGGTTTTTGAGCGACTCCCAATTTCTATTGTCACAAATACGTCAAGAGGTGCATAAACCCCGTACCGGTAAAAATGAAAAACTTTCGTGGAGGTTTTTTCCTGACTTTTGCACCGCCGGTTAAACTCTGGTTTAAAAAAAGGAAGGCCGGACAACCCCATTCCGGGGTACGCCGGCGGAAAGCTGCTTACTTATGCTCGATCGATTACAACATAAATGGAAAGTGGGTGGTATTCAATTAGTGCTGATCCTCTGCACTTTTGCCCTCGGGGGAAGCCTCACCGGTTACGCCGCCAAAAAGATCATGAACCTGTTACCCCTGGAGAAAAATCCCCTGTGGGTGATCATTTATATAATACTGGTTACCCTGTTATGGCCCATCGCCGTGGTGCTGGTCAGCGTTTTTTTTGGGCAATACCGTTTTTTTCTCGCCTATCTCCGGAAAATGGGCGTCCGCACCAGATTACTCCGGCCCCTGCCGGATAACAAACCCGCTGCCCGCAAACTGGCCATTTTTGCCAGCGGCGCAGGTAGTAATGCCCGGAAGATTATCGAATATTTCAGGCATAATCCTGCTGTGGAGATCAGCCTGATCGTCTGTAATAAGCCAGGAGCGGGCGTTTTAGCCATCGCCCACCAGGAAAAAATCCCGGTATTGCTAATCGAAAAAGAACAGTTTTTCCGGGGCAATGCCTATGTGGACGAGCTGAAAACTGCGGGCATCGACTTCATCGTACTGGCAGGGTTCCTCTGGAAAATCCCCGCGGCACTTGTCCAGGCATGGCCACGCCGGATCGTGAATATTCACCCCGCCTTACTTCCAGCCTATGGTGGAAAAGGTATGTATGGCCATTTTGTACATGAAGCTGTGATCAGCGCCGGGGAAAAACAAAGCGGGATCACCATCCATTACGTGGACGAACACTATGATAACGGTGCCATTATTTTCCAGGCTACTACCCCTATCACTTCTTTTGATACCCCGGAAACCCTCGCCAAAAAAATCCATGAACTGGAGCACGCGCATTTCCCCCGGGTTATTGAGAATGTCCTGCTCCCTGGTGTTCCGGCCTAGGTCAATACGAACCGGCATTTCAACAACTCCGGCCATAATCTTCAGCCGGGCCCAACCCGGAAAAATTGATCCCGGTCAGGACAACGCCTGCATTTCACCATCGCCATCCAAAAGCACTGCATCCAAATCAGTATTTGGCAACGTCACCAACTCTCCGTATTTTTTTACTGTCAATTCCCCAAAAAAAATAAATGATTATGCGAAGATTGCTGTTAACTGTTGTTTCAACAGGCTTATTCCTCCTGTCCTTTTCACAGCAGGTGTTGAAAGAAGCCTCCCCTGCATCAGCAGGGTTCTCTGCCGACAAGCTGAAAGCCATTGACCAACTTATCCAATCTTATATTGACAGCAATTATATAGGAGGGGCAACTGCCATCATTGCAAGAGATGGAAAGATCGTTTATTATAAAGGCCTTGGTTATGACGACATCACTACCAGGCAGCCTATGAAACGTGATGAAATTTTCCGCATTGCCTCACAATCCAAGGCCATTGCAGCAGTGGCCGTACTGATCCTGGTGGATGAAGGCAAACTGAAACTAACCGACCCCGTTGCCAGGTTCCTTCCCGAATTCAAAAACCAGGTGGTGCTGGATAGTTTTTATGCAGCGGATACAACTTATACTACGGTGCCCGCAAAACGCGAAGTCACCATCAGGGACCTGATGACACACTCATCCGGTATCGGTTATGCACAGATTGGTAGCAAGGAGGCCAATGCCATTTATGCCAAACATGGCATCCCGGGTGGTATCGGTATTTACAATATTTCCCTTTCTGAAAAAATGCGCATACTTGGTACCCTTCCATTAATGCACCAGCCTGGTGAACGGTGGACCTATGGCCTCAACATGGATCTGATGGGATACCTGGTAGAAGTAATCAGCGGGCAATCCTTCGATGAATTTTTACGGAAAAAAATTTTCCTTCCACTTGGTATGAAGGATACCTATTTCTACCTGCCGGAAAATAAATACAACCGCCTCGTCCGGCTTAATACTGAGGACAGCCTTGGACATGTAATCCCCCATCCGGATTCAATTTATCTTAATGGATACGTATTTGCCAACTACCCTGCAAGCAAGGGCACCTACTATTCCGGTGGCGGTGGCCTTTCCAGCACGGCATATGATTACGCCATCTTTATGCAGATGCTGCTGAATGAGGGCCAGTATAATGGTGTCAGGATTCTTAAACCGGCCACAACCAAAATGATGTCAACTGATCAATTACCGGATATTGCATGGGGCGATATGAAAATGGGTCTTAGTTTCGGTATTCATACGGAAGAATCACACAGCAGGAGCCCGCTCTCTCCCGGTTCCTATGAATGGGGCGGTATGTTCAGTTCAACTTTCTGGATTGATCCGAAACAAAAAATAGTAGCCCAGCTGTTTCTTAACCAGTATCCGAATACACATAATGAAATCCATGAAAAATTTCAGCAACGGGTTTATGATGCACTGATTAAATGACGAATTCGGTTTATCTCTTGGCAAAAATTAACCTTCACGTTTAATTTGCAGATAGTTTCGTTACTTGTGATGCAAAACCTTGAATTGCTGAAACCACCTGCCCATACCAAATCATTTTTCCTTTGCTGTTTGCTGATTGCAGCAGCTCCAGCCCTTGCCCAATACAAAGTCAGGGGAACCGTATACGACAGTACCCGCAATTATCCGATCGAATTGGTGAGCGTACTCTCCACCAATGGAAATGGCACCATCACCAATGCCGACGGACATTACGAGATTAACGTTGGTGAAAAAGATTCGATATGGTTCAGCTACCTGAACAAACCCACCGTGAAGTTTCCGGTGATGCGGATCCAGAACACCTTTGCTTTTGATATATCACTTAACGTAAACGTCCCCATACTTAAAGAGGTATATATCCGCCGGCGAAACTACCGTCAGGACTCTATCCGGAACCGCGAAGAATACGCCAAGGTGTTTAATTATTCCAAACCCGGCCTCCATGCTGTAACACCGGCCTATGGCCAGGCCGCAGGATTTGATCTTGAATCCATCATCGCCGCATTTAATGTTAAAAAGATCAGGAGCATGCGGTCGTTCCAGCAACGCCTGATCCAGCAGGAACAGGATAAATTCCTCGATCACCGTTTTAATAAAGCGCTGGTACGTCGGTTATCTGGTCTCACCGAACCTGCACTCGACAGCTTCATGACCCTGTTCCGTCCCGCCTATATTTTTGTATTGAGGGCCGATGATTATACTTTTCAACTATACATCAAGGAATCTGCTGAGAGATTCCGGAAAGGACTGCCACCAATGGACATGAACCTGTTTTTCCGCAGGGAAGAACAAGGGGAAGATTATTAAATAATCACTTGCAGGATTAATACAACATCAGTTTTTTTATCATTTCATCCAGCCTGCTGCTGGCCATATAATTTTTTTCCAGTTCTATATTGAACGGGATCGGCGTATCAAGTGACGCACAGCGCATAACCGGTGCATCAAGTTTATCAAAACAATGTTCAGCGATCCATGCTGCCACCTCGGCACCAACACCACCCGTCAGGCTATCTTCATGTAACACCAGCACTTTGCCGGTACGCTCCACAGATGTACGGATTGCCTGATAGTCCAACGGAAGCAGGCTTCGCAGATCAAGGATATCAAATGATACATTTGGATTCGCTTCTGCATATTCCGTTGCCCAATGCACTCCGCTTCCATAGGTGATGATCGAGATCTCGTTCCCCTGCAGTACCTGCCTGGCTTTGCCAATTTCTATTTCATAATATTCTTCCGGCACATCACCGCTGATACTCCGGTACAATCCCTTGTGTTCAAAAAACATCACCGGATTCGGATCATTGATCGCAGCAATCATCAGTCCTTTTGCATCAATTGGTGTACTGGGATATACCACCTTTAATCCCGGTGTATGTACAAACCATGCTTCGGTGCTTTGGGAATGAAAAGGACCGGCACCAACCCCGCCTCCTGAAGGCATTCGCACCACCACGTCAGCATTCTGTCCCCAACGATAATGGATCTTTGCCAGGTTATTAATAATCTGGTTAAACCCGACACTCACAAAATCGGCAAACTGCATTTCAACCATACTCTTATACCCTTCAAGGCTCAGGCCCAGCGCAGCTCCCAGTATGGCGCTCTCACAAAGAGGCGTATTACGAACACGGTCTTTACCAAACTCGGCAAGGAAACCTTCGGTGATTTTAAACGCACCGCCATAACCGGCTATATCCTGTCCCATCAAAATCAGCTTCTCCTGTTTCTGCATGGACTGGAACAATCCTTCCTGGATGGCATCAATCAAACGCAGTTCGCGGCTGGCTTCCGCCTTATAATCCGTCGCACTGTTATCGATAATATTGTCAGCGGGTACACCAGCAGCATAGAGATCGGCAATCTCTGCAGCCGTATCAATTACTACGGGAGATGTCAATGAAGCTATCTCCAGTTCCTGCTCTATATCCAGCCTCATACCTTCCCTGGTCTCCCGGATCATATCATCAGTCAATATCCCAATACCCGTAAGAAACTCTTCATAGTTTTTTACAGGATCCTTTTTCTCCCACAATTCAAACAAAGACGATGGAATGTATTTGGTACCGCTTGCTTCTTCATGACCGCGCATGCGGAAGGTTAGAGCTTCGATCAGGAACGGCTTTTTATTTTTTAGACAGTGTTCGCGGACCCCACGGATAGTATCGTAAACTGTTAGCAGGTTATTTCCATCAATCTGAACTCCTTCCATGCCATAACCCTTCGCTTTATCAACGAGGCTGATACACCGGTACTGTTCACTTGATGGTGTGCTGAGTCCGTAACCATTGTTTTCAATCAGAAAGATAACGGGCAGGTCCCAGACTGCCGCCACATTCAACGCTTCATGGAAATCGCCCTCACTGGTACCACCTTCACCAGTAAATGCAAGTGATACTTTTTGTTCGCCGCTGAGTTTGTATGCGAGTGAGACTCCGTCAGCAATGGCGAGTTGGGGACCCAGGTGTGAGATCATACCGCAGATATGATGATCACGGTTGCCGAAATGAAAACTGCGTTCCCTCCCCTTGCTATATCCATCCTGCGAGCCCTGCCATTGCCTGAACAGTCCGGTTAACGGCATACCCCTGGTGGTAAACACACCCAGGTTCCGGTGCAGGGGCATGATCCATTCATCTTCCTGCATGGCAACTGTTGCGCCTACCGCAATTGCTTCCTGTCCGATGCCGCTGAACCATTTGGAGATTCTGCCCTGCCGTAACAGGATCAGCATCTTTTCTTCAATCAGGCGTGGATAAAGAATACTGTAATAAAAGTGTAGAAGTTGCTCGTTGGTTAAATCTTTGCGGTCGAAGGTCATACGCGAATTTCATAGTTTAAGCGGGAACCACCAACCGCAGTTTTTAAAAATTTATAACAGGTGGATTAATTTTTAGTTACTTTATGGAATGCCCTTGTTTAATCCTGGCTCAACCCTGATATCCATGCGAAAACATTTTTATATTCTTCTCCTGTTGATTTTATCGGTTAGTGTTAGTGCGCAGGTGACCAGACCGGCCAGCGAACCTGAGGAATATTACCAGGCATTCGATGAACAACTTACCACCCGGCTTTACCTGGCCCGTAAGTATACTTCCCTGTTTCTTGAAGGCCCCGAAGGCATACAGGATCTTCGTTACCGGCCCAATACCCTGACTACCCTGGGTATAAACGGAAGTTATAAATCACTCTCCCTTAGCCTAGGTGCCGGTTTCGGTTTCCTGAATCCCAATCGTGATGCCAGGGGGAAAACAAAATCGTTCGACTTCCAGACCCATATTTATCCCCGCGATTGGGTGACTGATTTCTACGCGCAATTCTACAAGGGATATTACCTGAACATGGGCGCAACTCCCGGCACCAATGATAAAACTTATGAAACGCGACCCGATATCCGCGCCAGGTTGGTGGGAATTTCCATCTACCGGCTTTTTAATGGGCAAAATTTTTCCTACCGTGCCGGCTTCCTGCAAACTGAGTGGCAGAAGAAATCTGCCGGATCGTTGCTCATAGGCGGCGAATTGTATTATGGAAGTGTCAAAGGCGATAGCGCATTGGTTCCAACAAGGGCGAATTCATTCTATCCACAACAGGGAGTAAAACGTTTTCGGTTGCTTGAATTCGGGCCCGGTGCAGGTTATGCATACACGTTTGTTTTCCAGGAATATTTATTTGTTACAGGCAGTCTCACCTTTAACGCGGACCTCAGCCTGGTAAAGGAAGAAGGACTTGCCGGAACCACCAACCGCACCACACTCAGTCCCAACGCCACTTTCAGGGGAGTTGCCGGTTATAACAGTGAACAATGGGCGCTTACCATCTCGCTCCTGCACAACACCACCAATGCAAAGGGACGCTCATCCGATGAGAAATATAGTGTGCGTACAGGCGACTTCCGCGTTACTCTTGCCAAACGTTTTACCCCCGGTAAAAAGCTTCGCAAAAAGCTCGAAACCGTGGTGGATATGGTCCCCTGACCTGTTTCTTTGTGGCACAATTTTGCTGACGAAAGGCCATGACTACTATACAACTTATCAAACGCCGGTCAGTCCGACCAATCATTGCGCTGATTGCGATGTTATCCGTAGCCCCGGCCCTTGCACAATCAAGTCATCATAATCACGATAGTTCCTACTATAAAACATATCCGCGACATCTCGTAGCCCGCGTATTTTTTTCGCAGAAATACACGCGACAGATCTTTAAAGCCCGGGGGCAATCCCCGTTACGGTTCGCCCCCAACAATCCCTTTGCAATTGGCGTAGGTGCTTCCTATGGTATTGCTACCCTGAATCTTGGTTTGGGATTACCAGGTTTTGCCAACAGGGACAAAAAAGGAAAGACCCGTTCACTCGATCTGCAATCGCATATCTACGGACGCAAATGGGTGGTTGACCTGTATGGTCAGTTTTATAAAGGATTTTATCTTACTCCCCAGGGGAAGGCAGCACCTCCCGGTGAATATTACAAACGCCGCGACCTCCGTGTAAGAATGGTTGGCGCATCGGCTTACTACGTTTTCAATTCACGTAAATTCTCCTATCGCGCAGCATTCCTTCAGAATGAGTGGCAGCGAAAATCAGCAGGTTCATTCCTTGTAGGCGGCGAATTTTATGTGGGAAGTATTCGGGGTGATAGCTCCATAGCCCCCGCCGTTCTTAACAGCGAGTTCAATGAACTTGGAATCCGGAAGGTAAACTTCTTTGAAATCGGTCCGGGCGCTGGTTATGCTTATACATTTGTGTATAAGGAAAACTGGTTCTTTACCGCAAGCGGGACCGTCAATGCGGGCCTCGCCTTCAATAAGGAGGTACTTGCTGCAGGTAAAGAAAAACAAACCAGTGTCAGTCCCAATTTCACCCTTCGTGGAGTGATTGGTTATAATTGCGACAAATGGGCCGCCACCGTTTCATGGGTGGAGAACAACCTCCACTCCGATGGTTCACACAAACGTGAATACCGCGTAAGAACCGGCAACTTCCGGGTAACGCTTGCTAAAAGATTTAAGGCAGGGCGGATGCTTCGTAAACGCCTTAAAGTTATTGACCAGGTACCGATTTGATCCCCGGTTATATTATCACATAATAGTCTTCGGGATTCTGATCACGCCGGTTTATAACACTACAAGTTCAGGCCCCACCAGCTTAAACAACAACCAGTTCGTAAAAATCTTCGGGGTTCAGGTATTTCTGTGCCAGCTCCCGGAGTTCTTCCGCTGTAACAGTCTTGATGGTTTTGATTGAATCGTAAAAATAACTTTCATCCATCCCATTCAACACAATATTTTTCCAACGGGCAATGATCTGGAACGGGCCATCGAGTTCGCCCAGGATTCCACCAATCATATAATTACGAACCAGCAATAATTCTTCCTCATCCACCAGGTCCTCCCGAAGCTCTTTCATTTCCTTATACACTTCCTCAATGGTAGCTTCTGAAACTTCGCGACCCGCCTCGGTGCTGACCATCCATGCCGAATGGTTGATATGATTCTGAAGGAAACTATGAATCCCGTATGTATATCCTTTGTCTTCCCGGATATTCAACATCAGCCTCGATCCGAAAAATCCACCAAAAACAGCATTCAATACCTGTGCCTTCTGGAAATCAGGATGATGACGGTTAGGAAACGGACGGGCAATACGGATAGAACCCTGTACGCCGTTTTCATCGTTGATCACCCGCACTTTTTTCTCCGGTCCAAGGATCAGGGACCGATCGGGGGCAACACGGTCGTTATTGGGCAGGTCGCCAAAATACTTATTCAGCAGCTCTTCAAGATTTGCCGGTAACCGGCCTGCGGCAAACATGATGAGCCGTCCATTCCGGTAATACTGCTCGTAAAATTTTAATAGTTCTTCCCTGTCGAGCGTATCAAAATCACTTTCTTTCGAATACTTTCCATATGGATGGTTTTCTCCATAGAGATATGCATCGATCAGCCGCCCGGCGACAAATTCACTTTTTTTGAGATTCACTTTTAACCGCTGCTTCATACTCTGCCGGTAGATATCTATCTCTTCCTCGGGAATAACCGAATCAGCAATCACATCACGAACCACCGGTAATAATTTCGCAATATGTTTAGTGAGCGTATGAAGTGTAACCGTTGCTGTTTCGTTATAACAGGCCCGGTTCAGGAAAGCTCCATAATAGTCCACCTGTTCGTTGATTTCAAATGCCGTCCTGGAACGGGTTCCGTTCTTCAACAGGAAATTGGCAGTTGCAGCCACCAGGTTTTTTTCTTCAAATGAATTGCCCGCAGCAAAAACCCATTCGAGCGACATCACTTCTTCTGCACCTGCGTTTACCGTATATACTTCCACACCATTATTCAATACGAACTTCGTATAGGGTTTCAGATGAAGGTCAAAATTGACAGCATCAACAATTACCGGTGCTTTTTTTCTTTGTAAGGTTTTACTCATTATTCGAAAACTTTAAGAGGCTTGTTTTTTTAATCAGTTTGCCGTGAGGTAATACATGGTATTGCTATTCGCGTCAGTGAATAACAGGTTGCTTTCATTACGGATCTCTTCGGCAGTAACTGCTTCATATTTTTCCAGTTCAGTATTCATCCATTCAGCATCACCCAGTAACTCAAAATAGGCAAGGCTTTCGGCGCGACTGGTCACGGTCATATCTTCAAACGCCATCATACTTTCTGTCTTGTTTTTTACCTTCTGCAATTCTTCTGCAGAAATCAGTTCGGTCCTGACACGCTGCAATTCCTCTTCCACCGCTTTCTCCGCTTCGCTGATATCGGTACCATTTGTCAGTTTACCTTCAATACAAAGCAGGCCTGCATCTGTACTGCCGTAATGATAACACTGGATATTGACGAACATCTTTTTTTCCTTTACCAATGACTGGTAAAGCCTTGAAGAGGCCCCGCCACCAAGTATGTCAGAGAGCAGGTCTACCGCATAATACCGCTTGTCCATACGAGCCGGCATATGCCAGCATTTATAAAATGCATTTACCGGCACATCGGCCCGCACTTCCAGTCTTCTCGCTTCTGTCTGCACCGGCTCCTGCGGAATTTCACGTACCAGCTTTTCACCCGCAGGAATATCTCCAAACCATTTTTCGGTGAGTGCTTTTACTTTTTCCAGCGTAACATTTCCCGCTACCACCAGGATGGCATTGGATGGCCGGTAATATTTGAAAAAGAAATCTTTTACATCCTGCAGTTTTGCATTCTCGATATGGGATAATTCCTGGCCGATGGTCATCCAGCGGTAAGGGTGTTTTTTATATGCCAGTTCCCTCAGCTTGAACCACACATCTCCATAAGGTTTGGCGATATAATGTTCCTTGAATTCCTCAATGACCACCTTTCGTTGCACATCGAGACTTTTTTCACCAAATGCGAGTGAAAGCATCCGATCGCTTTCCAGCCAGAATGCGGTCTCCAGGTTTTCTGCGGGCAGCTGGATATAATAATTTGTTATATCATTGGTAGTATATGCATTGTTTTCACCGCCTGCCATCTGCAGGGGTTCGTCATAATTTGGCACATTCACCGAACCTCCGAACATAAGGTGTTCAAACAGGTGGGCAAACCCGGTGCGCGACGGATCTTCATCCCGCGCGCCCACATCATACAACACGTTCATTACCGCCATGGGAGTGGAAGCATCCTGATGTACGATCACTCTTAATCCGTTAGCGAGGGTAAATTTTTCAAAATGTATCATAATGTATAAACAGCTTTGATCGCAGATGGTTCTGGAATTGTAAATCTGCCCGTTCCGGCCCTGGCCGGCAACCTAAAAAAAATGTAAAATGGATGAACCGCCAACCGGCGGGCTGTAAAATTATCGAAAAGGGCTGATCCCCGCTACAAAATGCCTTTGTTCTTGCAGCTGAACCGATAATCTCCCCGATCCCGCTACATAATACTCTTGTTCCTGCAGCTGAGACGGTAATCTCCCTGATCCGCGCTACATAATGCTTTTGATCTTGAAGTCGAACTGTATCAGCTTATCGTCCCTTCTGGCAATAATGCGGATTTTTGTCTTTGCTGCCTGCAAAGCTGTTTTATATCGATGGAAGTTCTGGGTGAAGTCGTTGTTAATTGCCACAATCTCGTCGCCTTCCTTCATTCCCGCCAGATCAGCAGGCGACCTGGCCGACACATCCCCTGCCACAATTTTTCCTTCCATGAAATAGATCTCCAGACCGGAATAGGAATAATCAAAGGGGTCACGGAAATGACTGTTAGGCAACAGATGGATATCCCTTTTTGCATAATTGAAGATGACATTGAACCTGCGGAAAATATCATTTCCGATTAATCCACCCAGCTGCGGATAAGATGTAACATTATAATCATCGTCGAAAATATAGGTAGGCACATTCCTGAAACGGTACGGACCAATCTTTAATTCTTTTACTACTGTCACTCCCATCCGGATGCTTCCCCCGACGCCCTCTCCTTCCTTTGGCAGTGGCTTCCGTTTTTTATGAAGGATCGTACTGTCATTCGCAAATTCCTTTGACAACATCAGGCAGACACCGGCACCAATATCGTGCAGGAACCGTGCAGTTACTGCATGATCATCCTTTATCCTGGCAATGTGGACAGGAAGCGTGTTGAGTGAGGGTTTTATCAGGAACCCGCCATTGGGATATTTCAATGTACCGCGGCTGCAGATCTCCAGGATATTTTTGTCGTAATTGATTTTCAGAATATACCTGCTCAGCAATGAATAACCCACAATCCCATCCACCTGTTCACCATATACAATGGAAAGCATTGAATAGTCATTTACATGGAAATTGAGACTGTCGACTGTCAACCCGGGCAAGCGGAGTTTACGGTTATACAGGAACCCAACCCGGCGAATACCCGCAATTCCTCGGATAGTCCGTTCAGAAGGCTCCGGTTTTTGCCCCAGTGCGGCAGCAGTAGTTGAATCAAGGGAAATGCCACTGCTGCCAGTATCGAGGATGAACTGGAGAGTGTCGGGTGAATTATCAAAAAGTGCTTTAAAAATGATCACACCACCGGTGACCTGCCGGAACTCAAAACTGGTAATGGTCTGGGAAGGGGCTTCCACAAATTCTTCCTGAGCCAAGACCGGACAGGCAACCAGCAGGATAACCAACAGGAAACAGGTGTTCAGTTTTTTCATATGCAGCTAATTGGGCGATCGCTCTGAAGGGACAAATTTTTCCTGGATATTGATGCGTACCAGGTATTGATTAAATTTATAACATATTGGGGGTCTTTCAAAACCGTTCCACCCTTTTCCTGTTATAGAATGTACCTTTGCCGCCACCAACTCCCAGCCGGGGGTTGTACCCCGAGGGTATCTTTAAAAAAAATGACATGGAAGTATCCGAGTTGCTTAAAAAAGCGGCCCAATTTGAAAGTCTCACAGTAGAAGAAGGCGTATTCCTTTATAATCATGCGCCCCTTACCGACCTCATGTATGTGGCAGATGAACTGCGAAAAATCCAGGTTCCTCACGGAAAAGTAACCTGGCAGATCGACCGGAATGTCAATACCACCAATGTATGCGTGGCTAATTGTAAGTTCTGCAACTTCTTCCGGATTCCCGGACATGCTGAAGCCTATATCACCGATATGCCGGTATACCGGAAAAAAATTACGGAAACACTTCGTTTCGGCGGCGACCAGCTCCTTCTCCAGGGTGGGCATCACCCCGGACTCGGACTGGAATTTTATACCAATACTTTCCGTCAGATCAAGGAAGAGTTTCCCACTATAAAACTACACGCACTCGGGCCACCCGAAGTTGCCCATATAACCAAACTGGAAAAAAGTACCCACAGGGAAGTACTCACTGCCCTGAAAGAAGCGGGTATGGACTCGCTGCCGGGCGCAGGGGCCGAAATCCTGATCGACCGTGTGCGTCGCCTGATCTCCAAAGGAAAATGTGGTGCACAGGAATGGCTGGATATTATGCATGAAGCGCATAAACTGCATATCACCACTTCTGCCACCATGATGTTTGGCCATGTGGAAACCATTGAAGAAAGGTTTGAACACCTGGTCAGGATCCGTGAAGTGCAGAGCCGCAAACCCGCAGACGCAAAGGGTTTCCTTGCATTTATCCCATGGACCTTCCAGGATGTGGATACACTGCTGACAAGAATCCGCGGCGTTCATAACCTGACCACGGCCGATGAATACATCCGCATGATCGCACTTAGCCGTATCATGTTGCCCAACATAAAAAATATCCAGGCCAGCTGGCTGACTGTTGGTAAACAAACTGCTCAGGTATGTCTTCAGAGTGGAGCCAATGATTTCGGTTCAATCATGATCGAAGAAAATGTAGTAAGCGCGGCGGGAGCACCCCATCGTTTTACTTACCGTACAATCCAGGATGCCATCCGTGAAGCCGGGTTTGAACCGCAGTTGCGTAACCAACAATATGAATGGCGCGAAATACCTGCCATGATCGAGGAACAGATAGTGGATTATTAACACCGTACATTAACGTGCACCAAATATTTCGTTCAATGAAATCGACCAAAACATTCTCCCTGTTCCGCAAAGTTGCAATGGCAGAAGGGGTCTCGTTTCTAGTTCTCCTGTTCATTGCCATGCCTCTTAAATATGGATTCGACCTGCCAATGGCGGTGAAGATTGTGGGTTATGCCCATGGATTCCTCTTCGTGGCGTTTATGGCACTGGCCTTTGTTGTGAAATCAGAATACGACCGCAGCTGGGGCTGGGGTATCAAGGCCTTCCTGGCATCGATCATTCCCTTTGGTACGTTTTATATGGAAAAACAATGGAAGGGTGAAGAAGGTCAATTTGCGAATCCGTAAAAAAAAGTTGATCTTGATATTATGAAGTTTAAAGCGTCGCTCGACCGCCCTGCCTGGATCATCACTTCCAGTATCCTTGTTTTATTTACTGTACTAAGCGGCATCGGTCTCCTTAACAGCGTTTCCATTGCAGCACCTGCGTTTTTTCCTATTCTGCTCTTGTGGATCATCGTGATCATTTGTTTCCTGTTGAGCCCGCGGTATTATATCGTGCATCCCGACCGCGTGATCATTAAACGGTTCTGGCGGTCCGTTACCATTAAACGCAGCGAGATCCGTCTTTGCCGTACCATTTCTGAAAAGGAAATCGTACCGCTTACCCGTTACTTTGGAGTAGGCGGATTGTTCGGCTATTTCGGGAATTTCCTGAGCTCGCAACAAGGCACCCTTAAACTCTATGCCACCCGCCAGCAAAACTTTGTATTGTTGTATATAAACAGCAACCGCAAGATCATGCTCAGCCCCGATGAGCCCATCGCCTTTACACGGAAGGTTTGTAATTAACGGGGGCCGGTCGCAACTTATACACCCCGGTCCGGGCTCCTGATATATCCACTATACCCGGACACAAACATCTATCGCCTGTCTGAAATAGTTACCGCTTTGCTGAGGTTGTAAGTAAATGACAACAGTCCGTAACGCTTGAGGGTATTGACTCTTGAATCTTCAATATAACTCTGGTTGCTGGTCCGGTTAACACCGGTATTCCGGTTCAACAGGTCGTTGACCCGCAGCCTCAGCTCGGCTTTCCTGGATTTCAGGATTTGTTTGGCAATTGACGCATTCCAAAGCGGCACCCTTGCATTAAAACCCGCTCCCAGCTGGTTGTTGATCGTGTAAGTGAATTCGGTCGCCAGGAAAAAATACCGTGGCAACTCCCAGTTAAACTCCGCCTCATAAACCTGGGAAAAATAATTAGTATTAAAGGCACGCTGTAAAGAGTACGCTGTACGGTTAAAATTAAAGTTACTACTGACCTGCAGGTCTATTTTATCAGTCGGTGCCATATTCAGTGTAAACCTCGGACCGAGTGTCAACGCACTGATTGTATTGGGCAACCCGTTAATGAATTGCCTTCCCCGGTTGAATGACGATCGGGCACCAACCTGCACATTTCCTTTCAGGAACCTGACCGGCAGGCCAAGGTTGATATCGCCGTTTGCACTATAAACTCCATCCGTATTGACAGGCCGGGTCTTTTTAACACCGGTTGCAAATACTGAATCGGCATTGACGATTTTATTATCGGTGCGGTTCAGTGTCAGGAAGACAAACAGGTTTCTGTTCCGGAAAGGATTTATACCGGTATAATTAAGACTCAGGTTATGACTGAACTCCTGCTTCAGTTGCGGATTACCTTCGTAAATATTCAGTGCATTGCTGATGTCCGGAACAGGCTGCAGCTGTGTCACGGAAGGTTGTGAGGTATTGGTTGAATAATTCAACGTAAGACTCTTATTCCTGATAAAAGTATACTGGGCCCTTACATTGGGGAGCAGGTTATTGAATGCTTTCCGCAAATCAGATCCCCTGGAATCCTTTATCACCCTGCCATCCAGCGTTGCGTTCTGCCAGACCAGTCCAACGGAATAACTTATCTTTTTCCGGATCGACCTCAGCCTTACACCCGCATTTGTATAACCATAGGTTGTTTCAAAGTCATTACTTAATGAATCATTAAAAACATCATAGTCGTGGGAGACCTTGTTGAAATCGTACGCCGCCCTGGCCGATGAACTCCTGGTACTGCTTTTTCCAACACTGAACTCAAGTAATGAACGCCTGAACAATGGCTCGGTATAAACCGCACGGCCGGTTAGACTATGCATATCGGCCTTATCAAGACTAAACTGATTGATTGAATCGCGGAAGCTGTTGCCGGATGCGGCGAAAAACTCATTGGACGATTGCTGGTTCGCCTTACTGTCACTTTCGTTGAACACCGCTTTCATACTTATTGAGAATGTTCTTCCTTTCTTCCTGAATTTTTTCCGGAACAAGAGATCGGTCTGGAGATTAACCGCATCGCCGATTTTTTCGTAATTATTAAACCCGCTGTTACTTAGTCTTCCGTCACTCCCTGATTGCTGGTATTGGCTGTTCAGGACTGAACGTGTATGCTGTATACCTACAGAGGGATTGATCTTGAACGAATGGAAGCTGTCAATACGATGATCAAAACCAAGATTAAGGCGATGGCTGCTGTTATCGGTATTATTAAACGACGCCTGCCGGAAATTATAAGTGGAATCAGGAAGCAGGTACCTGCGTTCAAGATCTGTATGGGTAGCAGGATTGTAATTGTTGTAAAAATAATTACTGGTGAAATCAGTGTGGTTCCCCAACAGGTTATTATAGTTCAGCCCCCCGCCCCAGATGGTTCGGATGCCCGAATTGGTTGAGGAAGACGCACCTGAAGAAGAGAGCTGGTCCGAGCTGAGTCCACCGGTTCCGCGCGATAAACGGCTCAGGTCGCCGGAAAAATTCAACATATCGGAAAATGAAAACCCTTCCGTGTTGGTATTATTGGCCATTCCAATAACCGATAACTGCCTTGCACCTTTGAATGAATTAAGATTGACCCGGCCTTCCTTGCGTTCGTCTGTTCCGGCGCCGGCTGCAAGACTGCCGAACCCGCCCTTCTTTTTATCTTTCTTCAGGCGAAGGTTGATCGTCTTCTCACTATTGCCATCATCAAAACCGGTGAGTAACGACTGATCACTTTGCCGGTCATATAACTGGACTTTGTCAATAGCATTTGCCGGCAGGTTCCGCGTTGCCATCTTTGGGTCGTTCCCGAAAAACTCTTTCCCATCCACCAGCACGCGACCCACGTTCTGTCCGTTTGAGCGGATATTGCCGTCCTTGTCGACCTGCACCCCGGGCAGTTTCCGGAGCAGCTGCTCAACACTCGCATTGGGCGGGGTTTTAAATGCATCAGCATGATACATCACTGTATCACCAACCATACTCACAGGTGGCACCTCACTGTTCACCACCACTTCCTTTAACAGCACCGACTTATCCAACATCAGCATAACTCCCAGCTGCAACTCCCGCAACTCCTGCCTGATGCTGAAGTTTTTCGAAAGGTTGTGGTAGTTGACATGCGTGGCCAGCAGCCTGTATTCGCCATCGGGCAGGTTGCCAATCCGGAAATCACCCGAATTTCCCGTCATACTGAACGACACAAGTGATGAATCTTTCCTGTTCAGGACGGTAACGGTAGCGTCACCAACAGGACGGGACGAAGCGGAATCATAAATTGATCCCGCTACAAAGCCACGCTGGGCGTGCGTTACAGTAAAAACAGAGAGAGTAAGGACGAGCAGGTAGATTCGTTTCATTTCCTGTAATTGTTGGATGCGAAACTATCCTGCCGCCCTTTCAAAACGGGTTAACCAGTATGGGTAAAAGGTTAATGAACGTTAAAATTCTTCCTCGTCGATCATATCACCGCGTTCATCATCTTCGCGCTCCCGCTCATAGATGCGAACTTTAACTTTCCATTCCATGAACTCGTAATGAAGCGAAACCTCCACTTTCATGTGCGAGACATATTGATCCGGGTTTTCAAATACCAGTACCGAACTGCTGAACTTGATCTCTTCCAGTGGTTTTTCGTACGGGCCTTTCAGGTAAAACGTAACGCCATTGTCCATCTTTACCGCCATGTTGTTGAAGAGGGAATACAACGAACGATACTTTTTACATGCGTCATCGAAGCTTTCCGTGGTGAGTAAAACAGCCTCACAACTCACTACCGGCCTGCCTTTGGCGGAGTACTTTGTAATTACCGAACTCTCGGCACCTTCGATCCTGAAGTTGAGTTCGTAATCTGTTGCCTGTGTTTTTTCCTGCAGGAGTTCACCCTGGATATGGGCAAACTGGTTTGGATAATCGCGAATGAGTTTTTTGAGATCCTGTCCAAGTGCATTACCGGGCAGGTTTAACTGGGCGCCAGAGGTCAGTACAACGCCCAGTGATAACCCTGTTAAACACAGGGTTTTTACGATGTTTTTCAAGAGTAGCGGATTTATGGGTTAGTAATCAGTAACAAAGATTATAAAATATTATATTCTTTGCATACTTTTAAGTGATTAATTTTCGTTAACCTCTTACCAAAACAATCCAATATGAAAAACATGAACATCACTCATTCGCACGAAGAAGCGAAGATCTACCGTAGTTATTACAAACCTTCCTTTAACGTGTTGTTCCTGTTAAAGTCCGTGCTTTCAGTATTTATCACAGGATCTTCACCAGCCGCAGGCAGCTACGCCCGCCGGAAATAATGTTTCTAACCCACCCATTATATTAAAGTTCCTTCAGATCCAGGGAACTTTTTTTGTTTCAGGAACAGCGGTTAACTGAATAAGTATTCCACATCTTCCCTGCTCAGGCTCTTCACAAACGAGCTGTCATCGGCGATCAGGTCTTTGGCAAGAGCCCGCTTTTTATCCTGGAGCGACAGGATCTTATCTTCAATTGTGTCCTTACAGATCATCCGGTAGGCAAAGATATTTTTTGTCTGACCGATCCGGTGTGTCCGGTCGATGGCCTGTTGTTCTACAGCCGGGTTCCACCATGGATCCACAATGTACACGTAGTCGGCTGCGGTCAGGTTAAGACCCACACCACCGGCCTTGAGTGAGATCAGGAATACACGCACCCCATCATCATTCTGGAAACTCTGGATGGCTTTCTCCCGATCCGGTGCAGAGGTTGATCCATCAAAATATTCATACCTCACACCCAACTCGTCAAGCTTGGCTCTTATCAACGCAAGCATTCCGAGAAACTGGGAGAACACCAATGCCTTGTGGTTGCTGATATTTTCGGTGATTTCGCGACCCAGTTCTTCCAGTTTGATTGAATGGTTCTCAAGTTTCTCCTCCTCATTCATGATCGCTGGTGAATCACAGATCTGCCGGAGTTTCATTAACCCCTGCAGGATGGTGAGCTGCGATTTATGAATACCCTGTTCCTGTATGGTACCAAGGATCTTGTCGCGGAAATCGTTGCGGTATGCATCATAAATTTTGCGCTGTTCATCCTCCATTTCACACCAGAGGATCATTTCCTGTTTGGATGGAAGGTCTTTCGCCACCTGCTCCTTGGTTCGCCTTAATATAAAGGGATATAATAATTTTTTGAGGTGCTCTTTACGATCCTGCTCACCAAACTTATCAATGGGAATAGCAAACTCCTGCCGGAAGAATTCCATGGTACCAAGCATACCCGGGTTCAGGAAGTTCATCTGCGCAAATACATCAAACGTATTATTCTGCAATGGAGTACCACTCATACAAAGGCGATGTTTTGCATTGAGCAGGCCCGCTGCCTTGGTAACCTTACTCGCCGGATTTTTGATCGCCTGGCTTTCATCAAGCACCACAAAGTCAAAGTTTACACTCACCAGTAATTTGATATCACTTCTCAGTGTACCATAAGTTGTGATGGTAACATCATGATCAATGATCTCCTCGCGCTGCCGGGTGCGGGTAGCACCATGATGGATGCGGTAGGTGAGTTTGGGTGTGAATTTTTTTATTTCATTTTCCCAGTTATAGATCAGCGTGGTCGGGCAAACAACCAACGCCTTGATATTACCCTGTTCGGCACGTGCGTGTTCGAGGAAGGAGAGAGCCTGCACCGTTTTACCAAGACCCATATCATCGGCCAGTATACCACCCCATTTTATATCACGCAGGTAATTGAGCCACTGGAAACCTGCCACCTGGTAGGGTCGCAGGATCGGAAGCAGGTGTGCTGGTGGTGCAATATCCCTGATCTTGTTGAACTCACGGAGCTTTTCATATTTTTCTTCCAGCTGCACAGCCAGTTCTTCTTCATCGCGCGATTCATACAATTCATCTACCACACTGAGGTGATAACGGGAAAGTTTCAGGTTATTATTATTGCCTTCGCCCACACGGAATAAAAGCGAATATTTTTTTAGCCATTCTTCCGGCAGGATGCCCAGGGTGCCATCGTTCAGCTGCACAAATTGCTGTTTGTTTGCCAGTGCCCGTTTCACATCTGCCACTGTAACTTTCTGGTCGCCGAAAACGATATCTACTTTTGCATCGAACCAATCGGTATTACTGCTGATGAAAATTTTAGTTTGTGGTTTGGCGGTATTGAACCGGAAGTTCTTCAGTGCTTCGAATCCAAACACCGGCGTCTTCATATCCTTCATTGCATCCACAAATAAAAAGAACCAGTTGTTCTTTAAAACATCGGTGCCCTTCAGCGCCAGTGACCCGTTTTCTTCATTCACAATAAAATTGGAATGCAGGTTCTGCAGTTTTTCAATGAACTGCCGTTCCACTTCGCGGTTACGATGCACCAGTAAAACTTTATCGCCCTGTGGTACCACGATCTCATCACGGTCGCGCGATTTCGTTTCAAATCCTTTATACGAGAACGATGGCTGGAACACGAGGTAGTCACCTTTCTCCACCAGGAACAGTTTCACTTCCGGATCGCCGTCGCGTACTTCCTGTACCAACGATTTATCGAAATCAAGTTTATGTTCCTTTGCGAGTGGCAGTATAAATTCCTGCAGGGTTTTTGTCCACTCCCCGACCGGAATCGTCATCTTTCCATTGGGAAGGAATTTTTCTATGAGGTGCACCACTTCATTATTCTTCCAGCAAAACAACTGGTTATTGTAAAGGAAGAACAGCGGACTGGCAGATTCATTATCGCCCAGGTCGTAGTCGATCCCCTGCGCCCTTACACGGCATTCAATAGTATATGATGAATTTTTCTTTACAAAAAAATGAGGCTTCGCTTCTTCGGTGGCTACCTGTAATGGTTCAAGGTTAGCGGTCTTGAATGGTTTGCCTTCCGGAAGCAGGAAAAAAAGTGCCTTCTCTGTTTGTTCAAGACACAATTTTTTGATGCGCGGGAAAAGATACTCCGCCATCAGTTCCTTCGTCTCACCCGGAAGGTCTTCACCCTCCTGCTGGATGATATTTTCCCAGATGCCGGAGAATGGTGAGTTGCGGCTGATATATTTATTGATCTCCGTATCCTGGAGTTTACGCAGGATGGTCAGCAATTGTTTGTCTTCTTCCATCAGCTTGTCCATGTCGAGGTATCGGCTGATATCCGGTTTTTCTACTTTACCGGCAAACCCGTCGTTCTGATCATTCGGCTCACCAATCACGGCATCAATGGTGAAATGCGGGTATTGTTTTTTATTAAAGTTGAAAACCACGCCCAGCCTGAGTTGTGGCCGGGTTGTTTCCACCTGCACTTCAACAGGCGTTTCTTCTTCCTTTTCTTTCTGGGGAAGGAAAACGGGACGGTTCACCGATGCCAGTGGTGCTACCCTTTTGATGGTAACATCAAGTACCCGAAGAAATGGTTTGCCTTCCTTGTAGGCAAACTCGAATTTCCCTTTGAGATCGTCGGACAGGGAATATCCGTATGCTTCAAGTAATTTATTCTTTTCCTTGTCCCAGTTGCGGATTGTTTCAAAATAATTTGCACCATATGCATTCAGCAGCTGGAGAAATACAATCACTTTGGGAAGACATAACGGATGCTCCGTATCGACATAGTCGCAGCTTGTATCAAAATTCCGTTCTTCATTTTTACGGATCAGCACTTTGTACACTTCGCCGTCGATCGGCACATTGGCTTTCACAGTTTCGTTTTCTGCCAGTTCAATTTTTGCTTTATTGGTGCGCAACCACAATTCCGCTTCATCAAAGATTTCGGGAGAAGATAGCAGGCGAAGTGTTTTCAGTTCAATCGCCTTCATCTTTGCTACAGTATGTCGCTGGTCATATTTCACTTCTTCTGCTTCCAGCTGTCCCTTGTCGATCATTTCCTGGAGCTGGAAGAGAGATGCCGTTTCATGGCGGCAGATATCGCCGATATTATACGGGCAGCTGCAACGCAGCGATAGTTCTTTGGGGTCCTTGAATTTCTGGATATAAACCTTGTAGTAGGTAGCATAGCTATCATCCTTCACACGGAATACGGCGGACCCGAACAGGTCATCATATTCGATCAGTTCAACATAACCAATTGCATGGATCTTCTTCCCACGTCTTATTACTTCATCGGTTCCATGCGTATAAACATACTTCAGCAAATGTGGTAGGGCCATTCTTCTTTTTTGATGTACAAAAACTGCTGCCCCACCGGTGGCGGTGTGAGTTTTGATCTTCCGGAAAGGAAAAATACCTCCCGCCGGATCATGGCCAATGGCCGCTCACAAAGGGACAACCGGCAAATCTAAAGGAAAGTGGATGGCATTTCCTTGAAAATTGAACCAAATTTTTTGCGTGTTCCAGGAGCCGGAAAAAAGAATTATCTTGTATAGTTTTGCCCGCTATTTTGTGGGGATTACCAGTTTTCCTTCATGATATACCGGCAGCACATTGGCGATATTTTCTGTGAGGCAGAATTCGATGTCATCGATCAGCCCAAAACGTTCTACAAGACGATGATAATGAGTGAATTTTTTAGCCGCACCAATCAGGTTATTCCTGTTTTTAAGATACATCGATTCGGCCATCAGTGAGCTGTCGCAGTGGATCGTAAAATGTTTTTTTACCTGGCTAATCACTGCGCCGGCAAAAAGAGTGTCCTCCAGGTTGAACCGGTCTTTCCAGCCCGCGCAACCCAGTACCACATCTTTATTCTCCGCCACCAGGTATTCGCATATCGCGCCCAGGTTGGGGAATGATCCGGAAACAATCGTATCGGCACCACGTTCCAGTGCCATATGCAACAGCCGTGTACCATTGGTGGTTGTCAGTACCAGGGTTTTATTCTCTATAAATTCGCGGTTATATTCAAGTGGTGAATTACCATGTAACAATCCGTCGGCGATCTTACCATCACGTTCACCAGCAGCGATGCCATCAATATTACGGCTGATCTCAATAGCTTTTGGAACGGAGTCAACGGGGATAACACATTTGGCGCCATTGTACAATGCTGAAGCGATGGTGGAAGTTGCACGGAACACATCGATCACCACTACCACTGCATTATTCAGTTCATAGAGGTTGAGCAGTGCAGGCGACAGTGAGGTATGCAGGGAGGGTTTGTTATTCATAACTAATGGCGGCAAAATTAAAGGAATGAAAACAAATGCGGCGACCCTGCCGACTCCCGGATTACTTATTGAGGATATTTTTTCGATCGATTATGCCGCTTGTTCCTTGTCGGGGATCTTTTCCGCTGGCCCGGGTCTCACATTACTTATTGCATATCTTTTTTCAATCGATCATGCCGCCGGTTCCTAATCCAGGATCTTTTGGGCTGAGTTGCTTCTAACTCTACTTATTGAGGATCTTCTTCCATTGGTCCGTTTCCGCGAACGATTTAATCGTCTGGTTGCGGTTAACCAGCAGTTTCTTCATATAACGCAGCAGGTACAGTCTATTCAAACCCTTGCCCATGGCCCCATAGGGGGTTTCAAATTCAAACTCGTCGATCATTATTGTGCCGTTATCACAGGGCTTGAAATGATGTTTATGTTTAAGGGACCGGAAATCGCCGTCTTCCTGTTCGTCGGTAAAGCCCGAGGGGCGGTCCATTGCGGTAATCTTTGTCCGGAGGTACCTGGTTTTGAAAAAATGCCTGGCTTTCCAGGTAACCGTTTCATCCTTTTCAATCAGGCCGAAACGGATGCCTGCCACCGCTTCTTCTTTATAACGGGTCATGGAATATTTGTGGAGATCAATACTGCGGGCCAGGTCGAACACCCGCTCGACCGGCGCGGCAATAAATGTAGTCAGGTGGATACTGGGCATGAAAGCAGGTTTAGTTGGTTTTCAGTGGTTCCACGCAAAGATCATGCAAAAGGCAGTTTGGCAACCGTTGCCTGGAGCAGTTTCTCCCGGACCTTTATAAAGATAGGGGTTCCTATCGATGCAAAAGAGGTGTTTACATACCCCATTCCGATGGCCTTACCCAGGCTGGGCGACTGTGTACCCGATGTAACAACACCGATTGCATTACCCTCTGAATCGGCAATTTCATAGTCGTGACGGGGGATGCCTTTATCAACCATTTCAAATCCGACGAGTTTACGTTTGAGGCCTGCTTTTTTCTGTTCTTCAAAAAAAGCACGGTTGGTAAAATCCTTGCTGAACTTTGTGATCCAGCCCAGGCCTGCTTCCAGGGGCGAAGTACTATCGTCGATATCATTACCGTAGAGGCAATAACCCATTTCAAGACGCAGTGTGTCGCGTGCTCCAAGACCTGCCGGTTTAATATTATCCGCTGCGCCAACTTCGAAAATGGCGTTCCAGATTTTTACTGCGTTGTTATTCTCGTCTGCACTTTCGACCGGGAAATAAATCTCTACACCACCAGCACCTGTGTAACCGGTAGCGCTCACCAGCACATTTTCCACTCCGGCAAAACGACCCTTTGCAAAAGTGTAATAGGGCATGTTCATAAGATCGATCTCGGTCAGGGGTTGCAGGATGCGTGTTGCATTGGGACCCTGCACCGCCAGCAATCCTGTTTTGTCAGAGATATTGTGCATCTCCACTCCATTGGTGTTGAACTGGCTGATCCAATCCCAGTCCTTTTCAATATTGGATGCGTTGACCACCAGCATATAGGTCTTGTTTTCTTCAATACAATAAACGAGAAGGTCATCCACAATACCGCCGTCCTTATTGGGAAGGCAGCTGTACTGGGCCTGTCCGGACTTCAGTTTGGACGCATCATTGGTAGTAACCCGCTGGATCAGGTTCAGGGCATGTTCGCCTTTAATGATAAATTCTCCCATATGGCTGACATCGAATACACCGGCGTTTTTGCGGACTGCTGCGTGTTCGTCATTGATACCTGTATAACTGACAGGCATATTATATCCGGCGAAGGGAACCATTTTAGCACCGGCTCCAATATGTGTACGGGTAAGGGCTGTATTTTTCATTGGTGATTTTTGATCGTGCAAATGTACGGGAAGGATTGTTCTCCCTGATTCATTACGTAATGAAGTTGATGATTTAACATTGGCAACATTGCCTTATTAAACAACAAAAGCCCCTCTTCAGGGGCTCCTATTGGTTCCGGGTTAATGGAACAGCTTCAACCAGGTTTAGAAAAACTTGACCAGGGTGCTGACGGGTGATTGCCATCCGTAAGCAGCGACCTCTTCCTCATCATCCAATGATTCATCCTGGGTGGTATCGTTGGTTTGTTTTTTCTCCCGCCGGATGCGCTCACCTTCTTCTTTCCAGATACGTTCGCGTTCTTCCAGGGTTTGTTCGTTCTCATTATAACGGTAAGTTCCCCTGGACGGCACCGGAGCATCTGATGAAACCGCCTTTCCTCTTTCATCTACCAGGTCGCCTTTATCATCCATGGTATAATCGGTGTTCGCCTGCCAGTCAAACCGGCGTTCGAAATGAAAGTCGCGTCTGCGGTTGGATCTTCTTCCACGGGGCCAGTCGATCTCAATATTGCTAAGCTTTTGATGCACCGATTCATCAAACCGGATTTTTTTGCCCACAGGTACCTGGATCACTACTTCGATATGTTGTCCGCGGTACTTGCTGTCGCGATCGATCCCGAAACCATTTCCAAGGTCAAGCAGGCTATCAACTGAACGGACTTTATAACGGACTCTTTCAGCTCTTGCAATTGCTTCGGCCCTGTTATCACCAAAGGCATATTTGGTAAGGGTTACATGATACAGTCCGTCATTGCTTTTATCAAAACTTATATTCACATGTGAAAGCTTGAGGGTGTCTTCGGTCAGTGAAAACCCTTCACCGGTATCGTCGCTCCACATAAAATTACTGTTGTTGTACAGGATGGGATCTGAAACCTCAAGGATCATTTTTCCCTGTGCAGGCTGGGTAACAGCAATGTACTCTTCTACCGATTCCTTATTACGGAAATCATTGGTGATACTTGTCACGAAGAGGATGAGTGCCACCCATCCCAGGGTCCACAGGAAACCAAATGTCCATCCGAGATAACTGTTTTTTGAACGGACCTTCAGCAATCTCCTCACGACCCAGGTGATCAGTCCGATCAGTGGCACAGCAAGGAAAAAGATAAGGATACCCCAGGCATACAGCTGTTGTGATTTGCTGGTCCAGATAAAATTATTTACAGGCCACCATGCTGCACCACCGAATATAAGAGCGATCAGTGCAACAAACAGTGCAAAGGCGATAGAACCGGCAATGAACATAAAGAACACTTTGAACAGTACACCAATGGCGTGACCGATACCGTGACCACCACGGGTGGCAGTGCTGGTAACTTCCGTCGCAAAATTTTTGCCGCGTGTGTTGGCGAATTCTTTGGCTTTATGTGAAAAGTTCTGGGCTGATTCTTTCAGTTCTTCACCCCATTCCTTCATTTTATCCTTCATATTGTCCATCTCATCCTTTACATTCTGGCGAATGCTGTTCACATCCACGGTCTCACCACGCATTTCCATCTTTTCGTAGTTGGTCCTTGCTTCCGGTAATACGATCCAGAGCAGCAGATAGGTTACGAACAGCGTACCGTTCAGTGAACCGAAAATGATATTGGGGAAGAAATCAAAATCGTAATTCCAGGTGAAGGAATGGAAAATGCTGATCAGGATGCTGAGGGCAAGGGGCGCCACAAAGATCAGCCGGATAATCCAGGTCTCCTTGTTGAAATAGGCAGCAAGACCTCCGGCAACACCACCGATCACTTTATCATCGGGGTTACGGTACAGCCTTTTTCCTTTATATCCTTCGAGATCATTGGTAGGAAGAATGATCCAGAGAAGGATATAAATCAGGAAACCAAGGCCGAATCCGCCAAAGGTTACGATGGCGAACAGGATACGCACGATCGCCGGATCAATGTTAAGATATGCCGCTAGTCCGCTACATACACCACCAAGGAACTTGTCGCTTGTGTTCCGGTAAAGACGATTGCGGGGGCGTTTTGCCTGGAAGGAAGACTGCGATTGCTGTTGCTGATCCTGTTGTTTGTATTGAGATGAATCAGCGGTGTCAGCACCTTCAGCATCGAAATCCTCGGGGCGACCCATGGAAGCGATTATCTCGTCGATATCTGTTTCGGTAACGGCGCTGGCGCCCTTCCGTACTTTTTCGTTCATCAGTTCGGCAATGCGACTTTCGATATCATTAATGATCTCATCACGGCCCTCTTCGCTGGCGAAGTAGCGGCGGAGGCTTTCAATATAGGCCTGCAGCTTTTCATACGCTGAATCCTCGATGGGAATCACCCGCCCGCTCAGGTTAATGTTGATGATCTTTTTCATGTCTGGAAATTTTTGGGTTGAAGCTTTACCGTTGCCGGTATTATTGGTTAAGTGGTTGGTCGTTTTTAAAGGTCAGTGCATTTACGCCATTGGACAGTTCCGACCAGGTCTGTTCCAGTTCCTTATAAAAACTTTCGCCTTTTTCAGTGAGGAGAAAGTATTTGCGGGGTGGGCCTGAATTACTTTCCACCCAGCGGTACGTCAGCATTTCTGCGTTTTTGAGTCGGGTGAGAAGTGGATAAAGGGTACCCTCCAGGATCTGGAGGCCGGCGGTCCGCATTTCTTCCACAATATCACTCGGGTAAGCTTCCCCGCGACGGATTATGGAAAGAATACAGAACTCCAGGATTCCCTTCCGCATCTGGCTCTGTGTATTTTCAATATTCATAAATTCTGTTTTTCGTTTGACAGATTAAAGATAAGGTGATATTTGGTACTATGCAAAACAAAGTACCATATTTTTCATAGTAATACCCATAACCCGTAACGGAAAAACGGGCTGAAAAGCCCGTTGGATGCGGTTTTTATGATGTCCGCATTGATTGAAAATAAATATTCGAGAATTTTTAAGCGGTTCCTCAAAGGGTTGAACGGTTGATTCCGGCATTCCCCGATCCCTTGGCGCCTTCCCCTCAAACACATCCCACCGATCCCGGACCGGATTATCACCAGTTCTTCCGGGTCAATCCTGATCGTACACCCCTATCCACCACCCCTGTCCGGATAAACTCCTGTTCTTCGGGGTCAATCCTGATTATACACTCCTATCCACCACCCCTTTCTGGATAAACTCCGGTTCTTCGAGGTCAATCCTGATTATACACCCCTATCCACCACCCCTGTCCGGATAAACTCCGGTTCTTCGGGGTCAATCCTGATTATACACCCCTATCCACCATTCCCTGACCGGATAAACTCCAGTTCTTCGGGGTCAATCCTGATCAGCGCGTGCCGTTTCAAATCGCTGATCAGTGTTTCATCGAGCAGGTCGATAACGGTTTTATAATTTGCTTCCGGACCTGCCTTAATAAGCAACATCAGTCCGTCCTTTCCCAGGCTATCCAGTCCCGCCTGTTCCAGGAAGGCTTTTTTCTGTATTATGATATTACGGATCCCTGTCCTTGCGTCGAGGGTTGTCCGGACCACCCGACCTTCCTTTTTAGCCTGCTCCCAGTTTCCCATATAATAATAAATCGCCTCCCCTTCCACCAGGACCGTCATTGCACGTGATTCGCCCAGCGGCATTTCGTTCCCTTCCTGTTCCTTCGGCATTATTAACGGCAGGCTTGAGGGATTGGTAAGCGTTGATGTAAACACAAAGAATGTAATCAACAGGAATCCCAGATCCACCATGGGAGTCATATCGATTTTTACGGCTGATTTTTTCATCGGTGTCACGCCACATTTTTTTGCGGCCCCGGGATTGGTTTCAATGTTTGCCATATGGTAATTTTTTAATAAGACTCTGCCATCTTCCGAATCCATAATGCCGGATAACGGTGTACTTCTTTATTTTTACAAAAACCAGAGCATGAAACCCATTATCGTTCCAACCGATTTTTCACCAACGGCGTTAAGCGCAGTCAATTACGCAGCTGATATGGCATTGGCACTTGACGCTGCACTGATCCTGCTGCATGTGTACCAGGTGCCGGTATCTGTTACAGAAACAACTACGATATTGGTGCCCGTTGAAGAAATGGAAGAAAATGCGGAGCGGCGACTGGAATCACTGAAAAACGATCTGCGCCATATCACTTCCGATAAACTTGAGATTACAACCGAGGCAAGACTTGGCGATGTTACCGAGGAACTGGAGCAGTCCTGCAATAAGAATGATCCGTTTATCGTAATCATGGGAACAACCGGCCATGGCGCGTTTGAACGTTCTATTTTCGGAAGCACCACCTTATCGGTAATCAAACACCTGGAGTATCCGGTATTGACTGTTCCAAAAGGAACGGAGTATGGAAAAGGGATAAAAAAAATTGGCCTGGCCTGGGATTTTGTAAATGAAAATGAACTGACGGCTGCGCCACTGATTGTGTCTATTGTAAAATTATTCGGGGCTTCCCTGCATGTACTTCATGTGGAATTTGAAAACAGTAACCTGCCTGCAGACCATATCAATCCTGTATTGCAGCAGTCGTTGGTGACAGTGAAACCGACTTACCATCACCTTCACAACACAGAATTAGGCGAGGGGATTAATTCTTACACAGAAAAAAATAATCTCGATCTGCTGATCACCCTTCCGCGGAAACATACTTTTTTTGACTCACTCTTTAATAAGAACTCCACAAGGGAACTACTTCAGGTTACACATATCCCGGTTCTTTGTATCCATGCATAGCAAAAAAAAGCTGCATCTTTTATGATACAGCTTAGTAAAAATTTTACCAGATCAGAACTCCGCATTTTTTGGCGTTCTTGGAAAGGCGATTACATCACGGATATTCGTCATCCCCGTTACAAACTGCACCATCCGCTCAAAGCCAAGCCCAAAGCCGGCATGCGGCACCGTACCAAATCTTCTTGTATCAAGATACCACCAGAGTTCTTCAGAAGGGATTCCCATTTCCTTCATCCTCGCTTCCAGACGCTCCAGCCGTTCCTCACGTTGTGATCCGCCAACAATCTCACCAATACCCGGCGCAAGGATATCCATTGCTGCAACCGTTTGCCCGTGCTGCTCCGTTGCATCATCATTCTGGCGCATATAAAAAGCCTTGATTGATGCGGGATAGTTCATCAGGATCACCGGTTTTTTAAAATGTTTTTCTACCAGGTACCGTTCGTGTTCACTTTGCAGGTCCATTCCCCAGCCCGTGATGGGATACTGGAATTTCTTTTTCTTATTATGATTGCTCTCCCTCAGGATTTCGATTGCTTCGGTGTAGGTGAGTCTTTCAAACTGGTTGTTTGCAACAAACTCCAGTTTTTCTATCAGCCCCATTTCACTGCGCTTATCCTGTGGAAGTTGTTTTTCTTCTTCCAGTAATCTTGCTGCCAGGAACTCCAGGTCCTCCCTGGTATGTTCCATTGCATACCGGATCAGGTAGCGGATAAACTCTTCTGCGAGGTTGGCATTGTCTTCCAGGTCGAAAAAGGCCATCTCCGGCTCAATCATCCAGAACTCCGCCAGGTGACGGGCAGTGTTCGAATTTTCTGCCCTGAAAGTTGGGCCGAATGTATAGATCTCCCCAAACGCAGTTGCTCCCAGTTCTCCTTCCAGCTGTCCGCTCACGGTGAGATTGGTTGATTTACCGAAAAAATCTTCCTTGAAATTGACTGAACCATCTTCGTTACGGGGCGCTGATCCATCAACATCAAAACTGGTTACCCTGAAAGTTTCACCCGCCCCCTCTGCATCACTTGCCGTAATGATTGGCGTATGCATGTACACAAATCCTTTTTCATTGAAGAACTGATGGACGGCGAACGCAAGTGCATGACGTACCCGGAATACCGAACCAAACGTGTTGGTGCGGAAACGAAGGTGGGCCTTCTCGCGAAGGAATTCGAGACTGTGTTTTTTAGGTTGCAGCGGATAACTTTCAGCATCACTGTCGCCCAGGATCTCAAGCTCATCTGCCACCAGGTCCATCTTCTGACCCTTGCCAAGAGAGGCGATTACCTTACCGCGGACCCTGATGGAAGCCGAAGTGGTCAGCCGTTTCAATACTGCCTCATCAAACTTACCCAGTTCAAGCACTATCTGGAGATTATTATTCGTTGATCCGTCGTTGAGCGCGATAAACTGGTTATTGCGGAATGTACGCACCCATCCCATAACCGTTACTTCCTGCCCCTGTGGATCCTGTGCCAGCAGCTCTTTTACCTTGATTCGTTTGTTGAACATAAAATTGAAATTTCGGATGGCAAAGATAAAGTTTGACCCTGCCCTTCGGCCATTAATGCCGAATAAATAATACAGCGCCTGATGTTTCTCATTCCAGGTTTGTTTTTGGTTCCCGGAAAAAAAGACCCTTTATCGCGTCCCCGGGTGTCCGGGAATTTGATTGGTGCCGGAGAACACCTGGCTGGAATCCGCGCAGCACGGGCATTCCTGGGCTTTTCCCCCGGAAATCCGGGACCCAAATTTTTTTTTATTCCCCAAAAAGAGCGTATAATTGCACTGGAAAGACGACTGACAGGAACGACACTCTCTTTTAAACTGCCAGAGCTTACGCATTCCATTCAAAAAAAATCAACCTTTTTACCCTTTTTTTCAACCTTCGTGATCGAGGTACTGTGTTAAACTTCAAGATTTTCTATGTACGACATTCTGCAACTGAACGACATGCTCGTTCCAGAACTGCTAGACATTGCTGAGCAGTTAAATATCCCCAACGCAAAAAAATTGGACAAACAGGGACTGGTCTATAAGATCCTTGATGGGCAGGCTATCGCCGATGCCAGGACCAGCAGCGCTCAACCGGAAGACAAGGGAAAGCGTAAACGGATCGTTAAAACTTCAACATCCACAGGCACTGAAGAAGCCATTGTTGAAGATTCAGGTGAAGAAAAAAAGCCAATCAGGAAGGTAGTGGCGCCCATTGCCAGGAAAGAAGAAAAAGTAGCTCCTGTAAAACGTGGCCGGAAAAAAGCCGAAGGAAAAGAAAGTTCCGAAGAAGCAGAAGCTAACGCAGAACCTGTGCAGGAGCGGGCAATACCCGAGGTTAACAAAACAACGGTTAATCCCGATCAGCAGAATTTTAACGAAAACGCAGGCCAATATTTTGCCAACGACAATGCTGGTCAGCAACAGGGCAGTCAGAACAGTGGCGGTAATAATAATGCCAACAACAACCCCAACAGCAATCCAAATAGCAATCCAAATAGCAATACTCCCAACCAGGGTGGACGGCCCCAGCAGCCCCGCAGGGAACCTAATTTTAATATCGAGTTTGATGGAGTGATTCTTTCAGAAGGCGTACTTGAAATGATGCCCGATGGTTATGGATTCCTCCGTTCATCAGATTATAACTATCTCTCTTCCCCGGATGATGTTTATGTATCCCCTTCACAGATCAAGTTATTTGGTCTCAAGACGGGAGATACCGTTCAGGGTTCGGTTCGTCCGCCAAAAGAAGGCGAAAAATATTTCGCACTCCTGAAAGTGGATGCTATCAATGGAAAGAGTCCGGAAGAAGTTCGCGACCGTGTGCCATTCGATTACCTGACTCCATTGTTCCCTTTTGAGAAACTGAATCTCTTTACAACCGCCGGTGATATTTCTACCCGAATTATTGATTTGTTTACCCCGATAGGTAAGGGTCAGCGCGGATTGATCGTTGCGCAGCCAAAGACCGGTAAAACGATGTTGCTTAAAGCTGTGGCCAACGCAATCGCTGCGAATCACCCCGAATGTTACCTGATGATCGTACTGGTAGACGAACGTCCGGAAGAGGTGACCGATATGGAAAGAAGTGTGCGTGCAGAAGTTATTGCATCCACCTTTGATGAACCAGCTGAAAAACACGTAAAGGTTTCTACCATTGCCCTGCAAAAAGCAAAACGACTGGTTGAGTGCGGACATGATGTGGTAATCCTTCTTGATTCTATCACACGTCTGGCCCGCGCACACAATACTGTAGCCCCTTCGTCAGGTAAGGTTCTTTCCGGTGGTGTGGAAGCAAACGCCATGCAGAAGCCCAAACAATTTTTTGGTGCTGCCCGTAAGATTGAAAACGGTGGTTCACTGACCATCATCGCTACTGCCCTGGTAGATACAGGAAGTAAGATGGATGAGGTAATCTTTGAAGAATTCAAGGGAACAGGTAACATGGAATTACAACTCGACAGGCGCCTGGCCAATAAACGTGTTTATCCGGCTATTGATCTTGTTTCTTCTTCTACCCGCCGCGACGATCTCCTGCTCGACCGCGATGTATTACAAAGAATGAACCTGCTGCGTGTATTCCTCGCAGATATGAATCCCGAAGAAGCAATGCGCGAATTGCAAAGCCGCATGAAGGGCACCAAGAGCAACGAAGAGTTCCTGGCAAGCATGAACCGCTAATACAAATTAAATATTTTAAAGAGGCTCTATCCATGCGTGATAGAGCCTCTTTTTTTTTGGTTGAACCTGTCCCGGATCTGTTTATTTTCCGTCGTCAATGCGGCCAACCGCCCCCCTCGTGGATCGTATGTTTTCCGCGGTTTGCTGGATTTTTTGTTTGCTCCTGCATAAGTTTACGAAACGGATTAACGCAAATAAACGCCACAGGAGCAAGTTTTGTCCCGTAGTGCAATCTGCCGGGACATCCTTCGTTATATTGTGGCCGAGTTTTATATTATGAACAGAAAGATCATATACCTGCTTGCCCTTTGTTTGCTTCCCCTGGTTTTCCATGCGCAAAAAACGCTTACCGGAGTCTGGACGGGTAAGATCAGCAATGACAGTAATACGGTTCGACGCGATCAGTCTTTTGAAATCGCCCTTACCCAGTACCGCGAAAAAGTATATGGTTACTCCCGCACTACATTCATTGTACGCGATACACTTTATTATGTTTTAAAAAGGGTGACCGGAAAAGTAGACGGCGAGACCTGTGAGATAAAAGATGACGAGGTTATATCCTATAATTTTCCTGGACGTATTGACAAAGGAGTGAAAGTGACCACCACCTTTCACATGAACAAGCAGGATTCAACCTGGCACCTCGATGGAAAATGGTCGACCAACAAGACAAAAAAATATTACGCTATAACCGGTGCTGTGGTGCTGAAGGAAGAAACGGACCCGACCGCTTCCAGGATTTTTGCACACCTGGAAGAACTTACACTTAACAAGGGACTGGACCTTGGTAATGCAACCAATAAAAATCCGAATGTAGAAGCTGCCCTTGCGGTCAACACTCCCGACAATAATATAGCAATTACACCCGCCAGTTCTAAAGCTCCGGACAATTCAACGACAAAAGATCAGACCAGCATCACTTCAGGCAATAAAGAAAAAAGTCCCGTAGCAGATTCGACCAACAACCCAACAGGTAATACAACAAAAAATTCTCCGGCCAACACCACCATAAATCCTTCAGGAAATTCAGCAAAAAATTCTTTAGCCGACACAGCAATCAACTCAAAGGCGAACACTGCAAAACATTCTGCCAACACAACCATAGATCCTTCTGGCAATACAACAAAAAATTCTATAGCCGACACAACAATCAACTCAAAGGCCAACACAACAAAAAATTCTGCCAACACAACCGTAGACCCTTCGGGCAACACGACAAAAAACCCGCCTGTTAATTCAACAATAAATCCGCCGCTCACCGCAACAACAAATACACCAGGTAGTTCTTCTGAAAATAAAACGGGCAGCTCTTCCCAGCAGAAAGAAACTTCTGTTGCTTCTTCAAACACACAGAAGGAACCAACAACATCAGTCAAAGCAGAAGATATAAAAAACAAAGCACCAGAAAAGAATACCATTCCGGTTGTAGCAATTTCTCCTAAAGTCCCCGCTGCAGAAATCAATGCCCGCGTGAACACTATGGCAACGGAAATTTTTTTCCAGGGCGATAGCCTCGAACTTACCCTTTACGATAACGGCGAAGTTGACGGCGATACCGTCAGTGTGCTCCTGAACGGAGAGATCATACTCTCTCGCCAGGTTCTTAAAGCATCTGCACTTCGGACTACTATAGCAACCCCGGCCGGACAGGAAAAATTACTCCTGGTTCTTTATGCAGAAAACCTGGGAAAGTATCCGCCAAATACCGGTCTACTGGTTGTGAAGGATGGCGAAACAACGCACCAGATCCGCTTCAGTGCCGACCTGACAAAGAACGCCGCAATTATTTTAAGACGCACCATCCCTGTTAAATAAATTCAGGCCTTCACCCTGCGTCCCTCAGGTAATAATGCATCGATCCGTTTTGCGAGTGTGTGGTCTTTTTCTGTTACCACATCTCCCGCATCATGGGTGCTCAACCAGATCTCCACTACATTATATACATTCTTCCACTCCGGATGATGGTTCATCTTCTCCGCTTCAGCGGCAACCTGTGTCATAAAATCAAACGCTTCGCGGAAGTCGCGGAACCGGAACAGCTGGTATAATTTGTTGTTGTTTTCTTTCCACATGATCACTTGTTTTAACCGGTGAATAAAAACGTGTCCCTGCGGGCACTCTTAGTTCACACAATTATCGGGCTAAAATACCAGGTGTTCTTTATTGCGGATTTTTTCATTGGTGAGCTCGGTCACCAGTTGTACGCCGGCCAGCGACCGGATTGAACTGATCACCTGCTGGAAATATTCTTCCTTTACCTGATCATCTTTCATCAGCCACAGGAAATCAAGATGCTTGAACTCAGGAAGCAGGTACTCTCCATCAAACTGGTTATTATAAAGGAAATGGCAAAGTACCGTTGAGGGTTCGTTGTATTGATAAACAGAAAAAAAATAGTCGCGCTTTTTCTTTTTGAGACCTATCTCAATATCATGGTTTATGCGGAAATCCATCCCCAGGAGATTATTGAGTTGCCAGCAGAACTGGTAGATCTTCACGGGCGCCATGATGCCAAGCAGCCGCGTATCCTCAAAGAATGCTTCTGCGAGATCATGATTGTTAAGTGATAATTTAAAACTGCGGTCCGACATCCTGCCTAAGTTAGTCATTAAAACTGAACGTCCGATTCAATGGTTTCATTTCCACGTTTGAATATGACTTTCGTTTTATCTCCCTTGTTAAATTTATTTAATGCCTGCATGTAGGTCTCCATTGAAGTGACATTATACAGTCCGAGACGGATAATCACATCGCCTTTTTTCAGTCCGGCGTTAAAAGCAGGTCGTCCTTCCGAAACGCCATCGGCCCGGACCCCTTTGCCTTCATACATATAATCAGGGATGATTCCCATCGTTACTTTAAACGACGACATCCCCACCGACACCTCGCGTGTTTTCAGGAAAACCAGTTTTGTATTTGTTTTATTCAGCTCAGTAATGATCCGGTTGATATAACGGATGATACTGAGTTCACCTTCATAGTTGATCCGTTCAGCATCATCAGTCGGACGATGGTAGTCCTTGTGCTGCCCCGTGAAAAAAAACAGTACAGGAATATCCTTCCGGTAAAAAGAAGTATGATCACTCGGACCGCTGCCGCTTGAATCGATCTTTATACTGAACGGAAGGTTTTTTTCCGAAGGCCTGATTACTGATGCCCATTGCGGTGAAGTACCAAACCCGCCAACAGCCAGCGTATGCGTGCTGTCATTCAGCCTTCCAACCATATCAAGATTGATCATATAATTAACCTTCACCAGTTCAACCGTCGGATGCTCGGTAAAATATTTCGATCCAAAAAGTCCGAGTTCCTCGCCAGAAAAAGCAATGAAAAGGTAATTATTATTTTTTTGCTTCGATGCCTTCAGCAACCTGGCAAGTTCAATCATGGCAGCTGTACCACTTGCATTATCATCAGCTCCGTTGTGAATCATTTTTTCACCAGTGCGCAACATACTGTTACCATCTTCGCCATAACCAAGATGATCAAAGT
>JBEVJC010000011.1:0-81526 GCA_040510375.1 Chitinophagaceae bacterium | reverse complement strand
CGGCCGCGGCCGGGTAGGCCGTATCTTCCGAACAGGTAGGATTGTCAGGATCAAGCTGGTTGTGTTCAGGATAAATACAGGCAGAGGATGAATAGAATATTTTAGTACCCCGATTAATCTTTACCGCTTCCAGGATATTCAGGTTGCATTGCACCGAATTATGCATCACATCAGCGTCATGGTGGCCCGTAAAAATGTACCCGGCCCCGCCCATATCTGCTGCAAGCTGGTAGATTTCCGACAGGTCGGGCGTAACAACCTGGCGGGCAAGTGACAGGTCGCGGAGATCACCTGTCACAAATTCGTCTGCATTCATATTCCCGTATTCATTCTCCTTCAGATCAACCCCCCTGACCCAATAACCTTCGGATTTTAACCGGTTTACCAGATGTCCGCCAATAAAACCACCCGCTCCGCATACCAACGCCTTTTTACCCATAAATGAACCCATTTGAATATTAAGATGGCCGAATTTAATGAAGATGGCTGACAATGGCAGATCCCTGTGCCTGATGCACTTAGATTATTATTCACAACCCCAACTTCCATTAGGCTTTTAGAGCCCTAAAATGTAACTTTGCAGCCGTAAATAAACAATCAAAAATGTCAACAGTAACAAAATCCATTGATTTTTCTCTCCCCTATAAAGTCGCCGATATTTCATTGGCCGCCTGGGGTCGTAAAGAAATCCGTCTCGCTGAAGCGGAAATGCCGGGTCTCATGAGTATCCGCAAGGAATACGGACCTTCCCAGCCTTTGAAAGGTGCAAGGGTAGCCGGTTGCCTGCATATGACCATCCAGACAGCGGTGCTGATCGAAACCCTGACTGCATTGGGAGCAGAAGTAAAATGGAGCTCCTGCAATATATTTTCCACGCAGGATCATGCGGCTGCTGCCATTGCTGCTGCCGGTATCGGTGTGTTTGCCTGGAAGGGACAGACTCAGGAAGAAGCTGACTGGTGTATCGAACAAACCCTTTTCTTTGGTGGAAAGGACAAGCCTTTGAATATGATCCTTGATGACGGAGGCGACCTGACCAATATGGTACTCGACACTTATCCTGAACTGGTACAACATGTGAAAGGGATTTCTGAAGAAACCACTACTGGTGTACATCGCCTTTATGAAAGGGTGGCAAAAGGAACACTCCCGATGCCAGCAATCAACGTGAATGATTCGGTTACCAAATCGAAATTCGATAATAAATATGGCTGTAAAGAATCACTGGTTGATTCTATCCGCCGTGCAACTGATGTGATGCTTGCCGGTAAGATTGCAGTGGTAGGTGGTTATGGTGATGTAGGTAAAGGTTCAGCTGCATCACTTGCGGGTGCAGGCTGCCGGGTAATCGTTACAGAAATCGATCCTATCTGTGCTTTACAGGCTGCAATGGATGGATTTGAAGTAAAGAAAATGATTGATGCGGTTCAGGAAGCGGACATTATCGTCACTGCTTCAGGTTGCCGTGATCTGATCACCGGTGCACATTTTGAAAAAATGAAGGATAAGGCAATTGTTTGTAATATCGGTCACTTTGATATCGAGATCGATATCGCATGGCTGAATACGAACTACGGTCATACCAAGGATACAATCAAACCACAGGTTGATATTTACAATGTAAAAGGAAACGACATTATCATTCTTGCTGAAGGACGCCTGGTTAACCTCGGTTGCGCAACAGGCCACCCGTCGTTTGTAATGAGTAACTCGTTCTCCAACCAGACCCTGGCTCAGATTGAACTGTGGCTGAACCATACAAATTACGAGAACAAGGTATATGTGCTTCCAAAACACCTTGATGAAAAGGTGGCACGTCTGCACCTGGCGAAGATCGGTGTGGTACTGGAAGAACTGACCCCTGCTCAATCGGATTACCTCGGCATCGGCAAGGAAGGTCCATATAAAGCCGACCATTACAGGTATTAATAATTTCCTGGTTAAAATAACAACCCCTCTCACTTCAGGTGCAGAGGGGTTTTTCTTTATCAGGCCTTAACTATATAAAGTTTTAATGGTAGTGGTAAGTGTGGTGGTAAACCGGCTGTGTATTATTCCGCACTGTCAACAGCGGAAAACTAAATGAAATTTTTGTCACCAGTTGCTGTTCGCCTTTGATACTGATAGAACCGCCGAGCCGGTTTGCTTCCGGTTCAATATGCTGAAGTCTTGAAGCAAGCGCATAACCGTTATTATTATTACGTTCCTCTATGTCCACGGTAATTATATCGCGGAACTGATCGGCAGTAATGTGGATGTCACCATTTCTTGCATTAGTAACAACCGTGGTAAGCAATTCGCTGATAACATTGCCTTCTTTACATTCATCCATAAGGACGCACATATTTTCAGGCACTTCATTTACGATAAAGTTTTTATCGTTTCCCGGGTTGCTCAGTGAATCACTTACCAGTCGGTCGACTAATTGCTTCAGGGTTTTACCGGCAATTGGATTGTTGCTGATCTTCATAAGGTACGGAATAGGGTTGCCCCTGCTTTCGCCGGGATCGGTTTGGGTCTGGTTTTCAAAGGATGTTGAAAAGGTCTTCAGGGTCCGGGCCGGGTTTTGATCAGGGCCCTGGTCTTCGTTGGATTGGATTTAGAATTGGTCTTTCAAAGGGTCTGGATAAAGATTTTCTGGTCTCGTTCGGTCTGGTCTTCGTTGGATTGGATTAGATAGGTCTTTCAAAAGGTCTGGATAAAAATTTCTGGTCTGGGTCTGGTCTTCTTCGGTTTGGATTTCAGTATGGTCTGACAAAGGAATAATAAGGTTTTCTCGGTCTGGTTTTTCGTTCGTTGCTGATACAAAGTAACATCAATGGGAGACCCTGTAAAATAGAACAGGGCCTTGATTTAATGTAGATAATGACACTACAAAAACGTGTAATTGTATTACAGGTATTAGGGGTATACCATTGAAACAGGTAGATCCCGCCTGAAGCGGGCGTACAACTACGTAGAACAAGCACCAGCAAGGGCTCCAGACCGAAAAGCAGCCGGTTTCACGGAAGATTGTACCCGCCGGTTCAGCAATGCTTTTCCGCATAAAAAAAGCCACTAAGCGAACTTAGTGGCCCTGACTATTGTCAGCAGATTATTTTGATGGATCCAGCCCGGCTACGCGATAATAGCCGAAGGCTTCCATGATTTATCTGTAAATTCCATGAATACCTCCTTTTTATTTGATGAATACTAAAGTTACTTAAACCACCAATTCAAAAAACAAGGCCATCCGAAAAAAAACACTTCCTTCACTTTTACCATTTATCTCCCCTATTCCACCACCACCCTGCTCTTCGTCCGTTTTCTCCAGATCAGGTTCGCTATTAACTGAATCCCGCTGACTATCAATACCACGATCATTGTCATCCAGATTACTTCCCGGAGATCTGCATAAATCTCCTCCTGCCTGTTCCGCAGGATTCCCCAGAATGCCCAGGCGGCCACCAACCCAAACAGGACATTACTTCTCATGAATACCACCAGCACAGTAATAATCCCTGCAGCCATCACCATGATCTTCGTCCAGGTATTGGGCGTAAAATCCATCCCCGCCCCTTCCCATCCTATCGATAAAAGGTAAACAGCAATATTGGCAATGGTAGCAATGGTGATCCAGCCAAAATAAATACTAAGTGGTGACTGCGTAAATACTTTTGATCCGAGGCTCCGGATGCGTTCATGGATATCAAGACGAAGATTGATTACGATCAGTGTAATCAGCTGCACAATTATCAGTACGGTCGATTCCATAATATTTCCGGCTGTCCATGTAAAAACCCATGCAACCGCAAACGCATTATTGATCAGGAACCAGGGTCCCATCCGGATCACTTCCTGGTTACTTTCCTGCTCGCGCGGAAATTTAAAAGCAAAAATAATCTGCCGGATACATAGTGCGAGAAGGGATGTGTATATTAATCCCCAGATACTGAAAGTGGATCCCACGGGAGTGAACAGGGAGGGGTAATTTTCTGATACTTCACCAACCGTTTTACCTCCAAACCAGCCGAATTGTAAACCGTAAGAACAATAAATATGGGTCAGCAGGAACACGAGGTTCAAAATGGCCAGAAGCCTTACCTTTTTCATACAGCAGTTTGTATGAATATGTATAAAACTATGCCAGTTGCCGGCCGGCGTACCGGATAAACCTTACTGAAACCTGGAAGTAACCATTTCGGTCCCCGCTGTCAGTGGAAGCATTACCCGGAAAACAGTTTTCACAGCGTGCGTTACTTTGAGATCGTAGCTGCCGTTACACAGGTCAACCCTGGTAAGAATGGCGTTGATGGAGATCTTCTGCGCATCCACGTCAACCGTAGCAGGATCACCATCGGAATGAATACTCAGGTGAATTTCTTTGCGGATATTGACCCTGATAATTATATTTTTTGTGGCCCTGTTGTAACTGACCAGTTGCAGGTACTGCACAATGATCCGGAAAAAATTAATCGCTGTTTCGGGCAACATCGAATAACAGGCACCTTTCCAGTCGACACGGACTTTAATCTGTTCCCGCTGCTGGAATTCATGAACGTAGTCGCGGATAATATCTTCCAGGCTCACAGCGTCGAGACTGATTGGATTATAGATCCTGGCCAGCCGCCTGATCTGATGCAACATGGCTGTAAGTTCGTGTTGTGCTTTCTGCGTAAAACTCTTCTGCAACTCACCCGATTCTGAAGCCATATTGAGGTATACGAGACAGGCTGCAAGTACCTGCGCAAAATTCTCATGTAATTCAAACCCGATCGATTGACGTTCTTTCTCCTGTTCACGCAGGGTTTGTTGTAATGTCCTGCGCTCAATTTTTATCAGCTCTTCTGCCTTATCCATGATGATCCGGTTCTTCATCCGGAGCTCCAGCAATTTGGTGACCTGTGAAGAAATAATCTCCATCGATCTTTTTTGATTGGGGGAAATATGACGGAGTTTGGGATCACTGACACTGATGGTTCCAATATTATGTCCGTTTCCCGTCACAATGGGTGCACCTGCATAAAAGCGCACGCCATGTTCGGTTGTTACAAGCGGGTTGTCGGAAAAACGATCGTCCTCCCGTGCATCTTCCACCACCATAACTTCTTTTTGTAAAATGGTATGTGAGCAAAAAGCAATTTCCCTGGCGGTCTGGTTTTCTGGCAGGTTAACTCCCGATTTAAACCATTGCCGGTCGCGGTCGATAAAAGTAATGGCAACTGTTTCACATCCGGTCAGATAACGCAGCAACTCGGTGAGCTCGTCAAACTCTTTTTCCGGGAGGGTGTCAAGGATCCGGAATGCGGCAAGCTCAGCCAATCGTACTTCCTCGTCAAAGGGTAATTGTGCTTTTTTCATTAGGAAAGGGATAAACCTGTAGTTCAATAAGTGATTCTACTTACTGAATATCAAGGTGTAAGTAAATATAATACCCATTTCTGGTTCATACACTATGGTCGGGCAAAATAAACCGGTGGCCTCGGGGAGGGGTCTGGTCCGACTTGCACACAGACTTACTTTGCCAGCGAGTAATTTTTCCTTTTCTTTGCCCGCATCCACTTAAACTGTATTATGAAGGACATTATCATACCCATCGACTTTTCAGAGACTTCTTTGAACGCCGCCCGTTATGCCGCCGGAATGCTTGCCGGACGAGCTGATGTGAACGTGATCCTTTACCATATGTTTGAGGACCAGGACGAATCTGCTACCTCGGCCCAGTACCTGGAGAGCCTGAAAGCAGAACTGGAGCAACAGATTGTAGGACAAATTGAAGTGATCAAAGAACGCGGTGACAATTTCATTGATTCACTGGGTCGCCTTGCCTACCAGAAAACAGCGGAGCTGATTGTAATGGGTATTACTGAAAAGGAAGAATGGCGGCAGCTGTTCGGCTCAACCCATTCCCTCAAAATGGCTGAACAGAATGTATGTCCGGTGCTGATTATTCCTACGGAAGCCAAATTCAGCGGTATCACCAATATTGCCCTCGCGTCCGATTTCAAAAATGTAGATGCAACCACACCGGTTCTTTCCATAAAAACTGTGCTTGAGATTTTTACCGCCAACCTGCATATTGTAAACGTGGATAGCGACCACTATGTGGCACTGACAGAAGAATACCTGCTGGAAAGATCAAAAATGCAGAAGATGTTTTCTGAATTCACACCGGAGTTTTATTTCATAGGCATGAATGATTTTTACGATGCCATTGAACAATTCTCACGCGACAAACAGATCGATCTCATCATCATCATTCCAAAGAACCACTCATTTATCAATAATCTTTTCAGCAGCAGCCATACCAAAAAGCTGGCATTTAATACCAGTGTTCCACTCCTGGCAGCGCATATGTAAGAAGGGTAAATACGCTAACTTCGCGTGATGGCCTTGTGCCCCTAATTCACGTTTATGCCCGACAATAACAAGATTTCCGTAAGCTCAGAAATTGGTACGCTGAAACGGGTGCTGATTCACAGTCCCGACAGTGGTCTCGGAAAAGTGGTGCCCTCAAAGGCGCAGGACTGGCTGTTTGAAGACATCGTTCACCTGGAAACCATCCGGCGGAAGGAGTATGATTTTTATATAAAACTTCTTCTTTATTTCCTTGATCCGGATAAAATTAAAGGCCGGCTCCAGCAGATCGACGACCCGTCGAACATGTTTAATTTTTACAAGCCCGACCATGATGCTTTTTACCAGTCGGACAAGGTGGTGGAACTGCAATGGCTGCTTGGCGAAATCCTGGCCGACGAAGACATCAAACAAAAACTGGTAGCATCTGTATGTGCAATCGAGAACTGCTCCTATGAGCTTCAGGATAAACTGATCGCCTTCCAGGGAAAACAACTGGCAAAGGTTTTTATAAGCGGCACCACCGATGATAAAGAAATGCTCTTCCCTCCCATCCCGAATTTTATTTTTACAAGGGATGTGGGGATTGTGATCAACGACCATATCCTGTTAAACAAACCTGCAAAAAAAGCAAGGACACGCGAGGCATTGCTGATCAAATATATTTTCTATAACCATCCGGTGTTTGAGGGTTATCGCGACAGGATCATTGAACTTCCCAACCTTTCACACCATTTCCTGCTGCCAAGGGAAGGTGATGATAAAAAAGTGACCCTGGAAGGTGGTGACATTATGGTGATCAACAAGGATCACCTGCTCATCGGAATCAGTGAACGCACTTCCGTTGAAGCAGCACACCAGTGTATAAAAATATTGTTCGAAAAAAAGATTGTAAAAAAGATCAGTATCATCCGTATCCCGAAAAAAAGGGACTACATGCATATTGACACCATCTTCACCCAGGTGAAGCGCGATATGTGGGTATTACTGGGTACTTTTTCCAAAAAAGCTGTCCGGATTGACGACGCCGACCCGGTGGAACGGATCCTTGAAGCCGGTAAAAAAGATGAGAAGATCCGGATCACCCAGTTCAGGCGGAAAGATCCGGCCAACCCGGTACAATTTGATAACCTGGAGGAACTGCTCACTGATATCAGTGAAAACGACCTGGGGTCGGACAGTAAAACCAAATTTATTTATTCGGGCAATAACGAATTCCCTTATGATACACGGGAACAGTGGACCGATTCATGTAACCTGCTTGCCCTTAAAGAGGGTGTGGTGCTGGGGTACGACCGGAACGACAAGACCGTGGAAGCTTTCAGGGAAGCGGGTTTCAACGTGATCCATGCACATGAACTGGTGCAGAAACTGGAAACCGGTGAGATTCGTGTAAAAGATATAGAGAATACATTGATCACCATGCCATCGGCCGAACTTTCACGTGCCAGGGGAGGTTTCCATTGTATGAGTATGCCACTGAAAAGAGACGAGGTAGTTTAACGGGTAATGTATGGCCCTGCCTATACATTCCCTGAAATAAATTATATGCAAAACACATCGCAGTTGCTCATGATCCGGCCGGTCAATTTTGGTTACAATGCAGAGACCGCCGTAAATAACTTATTCCAGTCAGATGCAACCGATACCGCCACACAGGAAAAAGCGGTGATTGAGTTTGACAACTTTGTAAAACTACTTCGCGAAAATGGCGTGACGGTCGACGTGGTTGAAGACAGCCCCGAGCCATTCACCCCTGATTCTGTTTTTCCCAATAACTGGATCAGTTTCCATGAAGATAATACGGTGGTTCTTTATCCGATGTATGCTGCCAACCGCCGGGCCGAACGAAAAGAATCCGTGCTGGACGCCCTGCGGGCCAAATACATTTTTAACAAACCCATTGACCTTACCCACCTGGAACACGAGCATATTTTCCTGGAAGGTACCGGCAGTATGGTCCTGGACCGCGATGCCAGGATTTGTTATGCCTGCCTTTCTGCACGTACCACGGAAGAAGGGCTTGAGGAATTCTGCCGGATTATGAATTATATACCCATTGTATTTGAAGCGGTGGACCAGCAGGGGTTTGAGATTTATCACACCAATGTACTGATGTGTGTGGCAGACAGGTATGTAGTGATTTGCCTTGATTGTATTCCCGATCCCGAAGAACGCCTGATGGTAACTGACACAATTAATGGTACAGGCAAGGAGCTTATTGAAATCAGTCGCGCCCAAATGAAACGTTTCGCGGGTAATATGTTACAGGTAGAAAATACATCCGGCGAAAAATTGCTGGTGATGTCCGACCAGGCCTTTGCCTCCCTCGGTCAGAAACAATTGGAAAAACTTGGTTCCTATAACCGTATCATTCATTCACCGCTCACCACCATTGAAACAAATGGCGGCGGCAGCGCACGTTGTATGATGGCGGAGAACTTCCTTGAACCGGTAAATGACTGATTACAATTTTTCATTTTAATACCCGACCATGAAATCAATGATTTTGTTTTTTTGTCTTTGCTTCTGCATCCATGGATTTTCGCAGAAGGGATACAGGGATTCATTGGAAACATTCCAAAAAAATTATGTAGCCAGTCATGAAGTGGTAACCGATTCATCAAAAAAGAACCTGAAATTTTTCAGTATAAATCCCGCTTACCGGATCAATGCTGAAGTGGAGGAAGTCCGCAACAGCCCCTGGTTCAGTGTTGAGACTTCCGGTTCGCAGCGGCAGACCTTCAGGGTTTATGCCATTGCGAAATTTAAGATCAATGGTAAAGCGCTGCAACTTTCCCTTTTACAATCTCAGGGTCTTGGCACTGAATACAAGGATTACCTGTTCCTGCCATTCACCGATGCCACCAATGGCGAAGAAACCTATACCAATGGCCGGTATATCGACCTGTCAATCTCAGATATACAGAACGGGCATATAACACTTGATTTCAACAAGGCCTATAACCCATACTGTGCGTATGTCAGCGGGAAATATAATTGTCCCATTCCACCGGCATCCAACAGGCTTGAAATACCTGTGCCAGCGGGTGAAATGGTTTTTGAAAAACATTAAGTAGTCTCCTTCTAATGCTTTACCAATTTTAATGTTTCAGTTTTTGTCCCGGTTTTTACCTGCAGGTAATACATACCTGGTGTGTGTCTGGCAAGATCGATTGTTTGGGTAAATGTGCGACCCTGTTTGGTTATCCGCCATTGCCCGATCCGCTGCCCGTATGCATTGAGGAGGACCAGTTCAAGAGTCCCCCTGTAATTATTATCGATCCGCAGGATTGTATTGGTTCCCGCAGGATTGGGTGCAAGTGAATAAACAGCCGGCCCTCTCATTTCATCTGGAGTTATAGTTTCAGCAGAAGCTGTTTTACTGTAAGTATCTTGTTTGGCGTTTGCAGCTGATTCACCGGTTACACTTTTTACACCGCTTACTGCAACAACATTTGTTTCCTCATCCGTTGTTGATATTTTTCCCGTTAAAGATGAAAGGTTTGCAGTTATATCAATTACATTAATATAACTGAATGTTGATCCCGATTTTACACGGATATTAAATGATTGTTCTGTTTTCCCGGTGACTGAAAAACTTGCCGCCGTATTAAAGTTGGTATTCAGGGACGCATTATATTCTTTCCATACAGTCTCCTCTGTTTTTTTGATTTGCGCAATCCTGGTACCAGAAGTTGAGAAAGTGCCCCAGAATTTTATTGTATAGGTAACGGATGGATCCAGTCCATAGATGCGCCACATTCCATTGGTGATGCTGTTATGGATAAATGCATTGTCAGTTGTTGCAGTGGCGGGATAGTCTCCTACAGGTCCCACCGCATTGCTCGTTCTTGTACCGAGGTCATATAATGCTGCTGTGCCGGTTGGATTGACAACTTCCAGTTTAATGGTGGTGGGACTATTGGTAGTGGAGACTGCATTATTTACCTGTAACCCTTTTCGTGCGTCCGGCATATTGTTCCAGTATACCCCCGCTCCCGTAGGTGAAGCTGTAGGTGATGCAGCCAGTCCCGCATCGATCAGGATTCGCTGGCTCTGTAACACCGGTGCAGCGTTAACCGTAAGAGACATGGTATCACGTGCGGTCAGTCCGCCAATATCAGTGACCAGCAATTCAAATGTATAAATGCCCGCAGTGAGTCCGCTTACAACAGGCCGGGCCACTGTTACGGAACTCAGGGAATAAGCGGTTGGGCCGGTTAGTTTCGTCCAGTAATAGGTAGCTACAGGCCCCTCATCATCCGTACCCGAGCCCAACAATGTGACCGTGCCGGGAAGTGTAAGTACCAGATCAGGTCCGGCAATGGCAACGGGCGGGGCATACGGACTTAGTACGGTTAAATAAATAGTATCAGTCGCCGTGGCCAGGCTATCATCGGTGACGGTAAGCCGGAATGTATAGGATCCGGCAATGAGTTGTGTTACGCTTGTCGCTGCTGACCCTGGCTGGCGGATGCCGGCAACAGATGGTCCGCCTGTTTGTTCCCATTTATATCCGGTTAAAGTTCCATCAGGATCGGTGGAAGCTGAAGCATTAAGAAGTATAGAATCCAGGGGCAACCGGATCATTAAATCTGTACCTGCATTGGCAATGGGGAGCAGGTTGGTCAGTTTAGGCAAAACCTGGATGAGTACGGTATCTGAACCAGATCTGCCGCCGGAATCGGTAACCTTCAGTTCAATCTTATAAGTACCCGTTATCAATCCGGATAAAATTGGACTTACCAGCGTATCGGCGTTGAATGAGAATGATAAAGGACCGGTGAGTAATCTCCATTTATAAGACTTTATACTATCATCGACAGAATAGGAAGCCGCACCATTGAGCCGGATCGAATCAAGAGGAAGGCGAATGGTGGCATCTGCACCAGCGTTCGCAACCGGGGGCTGCTTGACCGGTGTTTGTTTTGTAGACGGCAAAGTAGAAACGATATCGATAACACTGATGATTCCGGCAATATTCGAAACTTTTGCCCGGAGATCAAATGACATTTCCGTAACACCTTTGAATGCAAAGGTTGCCGCTGCCTGGTAATTGCGGTTACTGGTGGCCAGGTATTCCTGCCATACTGATTCATCTGATCTTTTTATCTGTGTGAACCGGTAACCGGATGCAGCGCTGCTTCCCCAGAATCGGATGGTGTAGGTGCGCTGGGGATCCAGGCCATAAATCCGCCACTTCCCGTTTGTTATAGAAGGTATTGCCAATGCATGGTCATTGGTGGCGGAGGCCGGGTATTCGGCCACATCACCCACTGCGCCACCCGACGCAACACCCGTGTTATCTGTTGCAAGTGAACCAGCCGGATTTATTACTTCCAATTTTACCGAACTGGGTTTGTTTGTTATGGTAACAGCATTACTGACCCGGATGCCCTTTCGGGTATCGGTCATATTTGTCCAGTATTTACCCGAAGCATCAAGAGTTGTGCTGGTGGCTGCCTGGCCTATATCGATCAATACACGTTCAACAGAATTAAAATCAAGGCCAAGGATATTCTTGCGTAAAACCTGGCGAAAGAGACTATCATGCCCCCTGCTGTTTGGATGTACCTGGTCACCTGTCAGTACAAATTCTGCTTTGAATTTATTATTTACCGGATTGTTCAGTACAGTAAAAAAATCGATGGTTGAATCAACAAAATAATTCCTGATCACGGTATTGAGGTAATTCAGTCGCGCCCTTCCCGCATCGTTGAAATTATCCCTCGGTTGTGTAGTGGAAATAAACACTTTCGCCCCGTAGGCATTGGCGTACCTGCGGATAGAATCAAGGCAGAAAAGGATTTCCTGGTCAGAAAAAGTATTATAGTTTGTTGTCGGATAACTGATGATGACTGTGGTGGGTGCAGGGACCCTCGACATAAGTTTTGTGATATTATAGTTGGTATTGGGTGCGTTCCTGCCCGCAGGGGGAACATAACCTGTAGGCATACCACTATAACAATCGAAGGTAGACGCTGCTACTTTCTGCAGGGTATCGATCACGGCAAGCGGACGATAATAATTTTTTAAACGCTGGACCCAGCTGCTGTCAAACGGTATACCCTGGCCATTGGCTGTTGAACTACCCAGGACCCCGATACGCCTGATCTGCGCTCCGGCAAACAGGGACGGGAGTAGACATAATAATAACAGGTACTTTTTCAATTTGGTAGGTTTGAAATGAAAATGGTGGTGTCCGGAAGTACAGGCTATTGGGGGTAAAAGGGGGGGACGGAACAATGCCGGGTAGCTTGACGAGGATAGAGGAACGGTGATGGTTTTCCGAAGATATGTTTTTTTATATTAGTTTTCATCCGGGCGTAATATTTAAAAGGCCGTATCAAAAAATTGATACAGCCTCTCAAATAATCGCTCGTATGCCGGATCCGGTAACTGATGAAAACCAATACCGGCAATATGATTAAAATGCCTTTTTTTCTTTGGCGGGTAAGTATTTCATGCCCAGGTTATACATTACAAAACTCCAGGTATCGGCCGACTCATCAATCTGTTTGGAGGTTGGTTTTCCTGCCCCGTGACCCGCATCGGTGTCGATACGGATAAGTACGGGATTCGGGCCGTTATTGTATTCCTGAAGCCTGGCCGCGAACTTGAAGGAATGGGCAGGCACAACGCGGTCGTCGTGATCAGCCGTAGTAACCAGCGTGGCCGGATACGATACACCCTTTTTCAGGTTATGGTAGGGTGAATATTTATACAGGTAAGGAAACTGGGCGGCAGAATCGGAACTTCCATATTCAACACTCCATCCCCAACCCACCGTAAACTTATGGTAGCGGAGCATATCCAGCACTCCGACTGCAGGTAGTGCCACTTTAAATAATTCGGGACGTTGAACCATGGCTGCGCCTACCAGTAGCCCACCGTTACTTCCGCCACGGATGGCCAGTTTTGATGAACTGGTATATTTTGTTTTGATGAGGTATTCTGCTGCCCCGATAAAATCGTCGAACACGTTTTGTTTTTTTTCAAGCATCCCTTCCTTATGCCATTGTTCGCCATATTCACTTCCGCCACGCAGGTTCACTACAGCATAGATCCCGCCCTGTTCGATAAAAAATGCATTGCTGATACTGAAGGCGGGTGTCACCGGAACATTAAATCCTCCATAACCATAAAGCAGTAAGGGGTTACTGCCATCCAACTTCAATCCTTTCCTGTAAGTAAGGAACATGGGTACTTTAGTACCATCCTTGCTTTTAAAAAAAACCTGTTCTGTTATAAAGTCCGATGTATTCAGTTTGATTTCTGTTTTGCGGAACAATTCTGATTTCCCGGTATTGATATCATACCGATAGATCGCAGGAGGAACAGCAAATGAGTTGAACGTATAAAAAAACTCATGGTCATCTTTTTCCCCGCCAAAACCGCCGGCACTGCCGATGCCTGGCAGACCGATTTCGCGGATCAGTTTGCCGGAGAAGTCGTACTGGAAAACCTTGGTGGACGCGTCTTTCAGGTATTGGGCAAACAAATAACCACCACCGGTAGATACACCCTGTAATGCTTCTTTTTTTTCAGGGATTACCAGCTTCCAGTTTTCTTTCGCCGGAGCCCTGGGATCTATCAGCACCACCTTGTAATTCGGCGCGCCGTCATTGGTCTGCAGTAATAATTTATCCCCCACATTTTCAATCACCGAAGCTTCGGTTTTGAAACCGGGTATCAGCAATTTAAATTCTGATTGGGTTGGATCGTGCAGGTCGCGGTACCAGATCTCCGAGCCACTGGTGCCTTCACTTACCCCAATAACCAGGAAACGTTCGTCTTCCGTCAGCTGTGCACCATGATAACGCAATGGATGTTTTTTATCTTCGAAGATTACCTTGTCTTCACTCTGTGCTGTGCCCAGTTTATGATAGAAAACTTTATGGAACTGGTTCTGTTTACTGAGTTTGGATTTCTCATCAGGTTTATCATAACCACTATAATAGAAACCATCATCTCCCAGCCAGGTGAATCCCGAAAACTTCACATACCGTATAGTGTCACTGAGTAATTCCCTGGTTACTGTATTAATGACATAGATCTCCTGCCAGTCACTTCCTGCCATCGCAATACTGTAAGCCAGGTAGGTTCCCTTTTTATTAAAACCCAATCCACCCAGTGCCGCAATACCAGACTTACTCATTGTATTGGGATTCAGGAATTCCTCCGGAGTACCATCAAGACCTTTTTGCCTGTAAAAAATGGCCTGGTTCTGCAGCCCGTCATTCTTAAAGAAATAATAATAGTCTCCTTTTTTGAAAGGTGAGGAATACTTTGGGTAGTTCCAAAGCTCTTCCAGCCGGCTCCGCACTTCTTTGCGGAAGGGGATCGTTTTCAGGTAGTCAAATGTAACCGTATTCTCCTCTTTTACCCAGGCCTTCGTGGCCTCAGCATTGTCGTCTTCCAGCCAGCGGTAAGGGTCTTCCACACTGGTGCCGTGGTAATTATCGGTCACCACCTGCCTGCTGGTATTGGGATAGGTAAACTGCGCTCCTGACTGTAAAAAACCCGCCATAGGGAATATTAATATTAATTTTTTCATACTGGTTATTTGACCATTTAAAGATAACCCAAAGAGCATTACGGACCTGCAGCCGGAGGGGGTAACCGGGCTGGACTAACACTTATTAGTTTTATAGTAGTCAGTCTTTTAAGCACAAATCAATGCAACAAAAGGCTTATTTTTGAGCCGCTCACCGAAGAACCTGTCAGTTTTTGACACCGGGAAGGCAATTTTCAAAAGCTATTTACAATATTCATGGAAAAAAAAGTCACCAAGATTGGAGTTCTCACATCTGGCGGGGATTCCCCGGGTATGAACGCGGCGATCCGCGCGGTGGTCAGGACCAGCATTTTTCACGGACTTGAAGTTTACGGTATCATGAGGGGATACCAGGGTATGGTGGATGATGATATCTTTCAAATGGAGTCACGCTCGGTGGCCAATATCATCCAACGGGGAGGAACCATCCTGAAAACGGCGCGATCCAAAGAATTCTTCGAACCAGAAGGGCGTCAGAAAGCTTATAACAATTTGGAAAAGAGAGGCATCGATGGCCTGGTGATCATCGGGGGTGATGGCAGTTTCCGCGGGGCCCAGAAGTTCAGCGGTGAATTTGCAATTCCCTGTATCGGCATTCCCGGAACCATTGACAAGGATATGGCCGGCACTGATGTGACCATTGGTTTTGACACTGCCGTCAATACCGCAGTAGACGCGATTGACAAGATCCGCGATACCATGGATGCCCACGACCGGGTATTTGTGGTGGAGGTGATGGGCAGGGACGCCGGTTATATCGCGCTTCATAGCGGGATCGCTACCGGTGCTGAAAATATCCTGATACCTGAAACAAAGACCGATATTGAAGCCATCATCGAAGGACTGTCAGAAAAGGAAAAAAGAAAAAAACTGGTCAACCTGATCGTTGTTGCGGAGGGCGAGGAATTTGGCGGTGGAAATGAGCTGGCCAAAATAATCCGTCACCGTTTGCCGAACGCCGATGTGCGGGTAACAGTTCTTGGTCATATCCAGCGTGGGGGTTCACCCAGCTGCGAAGACCGGGTAGTTGCCAGCCATATGGGTTATTATGCAGTGGAGAGCCTGTTGATGGGTCGCAAAAATGTAATGGTTGGTGTAATCAATAACAAGATTCACTACACCCCGCTCGATAAAGCTGTCAAAGAAAAACACAAGATCGGTATGGAATGGATGAAGATCCAGAAAATACTCGCCTCCTGAGGGCGTCACCGCCTGATGATCTATCATAAAAATTAAAAGATAAAATGCCAAATAACGCAGAAAAGTATTTTCATACCGATATGGATAAGGATGCCGGCCTGGCGCATACCTTTCATAAGACAAAGATTGTAGCAACTGTTGGTCCTGCCTGTGATACCTATGACAAACTTCTTGAACTGGTTAAAGCCGGTGTAAATGTTTTCCGTCTTAACTTCTCACACGGAACACACGAAAATAAAAAAGAGATCATCGACCATATCCGCCGGATCAACAAAACACAACCTTATAATATTTCGATCCTGGGAGACCTGCAGGGACCTAAACTCCGCGTGGGTGATATGGAGAACGGGGCATTGAAAATTTCGCCTGGTGATATCCTCACCTTTACTTCAAGGGAAAAAGTAGTGGGAAATATGGAACGGATTTATCTCTCCTATCCAAACCTGGCCAATGACGTTAATGTGGGTGAAAAAATCCTGATCGACGACGGTAAACTGGAAGTGGTGGTCCGGGAAAAAACAAAAGAAGGCGATGTAAAAGTTTCTGTTACCTACGGTGGTATGTTATTACCAAAAAAAGGTGTGAACCTTCCTGATACTGCTATCTCACTGCCGGCAATGACTCCCAAGGACATTGAGGATTTTGATTTTATTGTTGAAAACGAGCTGGACTGGGTAGCCCTTTCCTTTGTTCGCAAAGCAGAAGATATTATCGACCTGAAAAGAAGGGTTGCTGAAAAAAACAGTTCCATAAAAGTGATGGCCAAGATCGAAATGCCATCGGCACTGGCCGACCTGCGTAATATTGTTGTTGAATCGGATGGTGTGATGGTAGCCAGGGGCGATCTTGGTGTTGAACTGCCGGTTGAAAAAGTGCCTATGGCACAAAGGGATATCATCCGTAAATGTATCCACCGCGGTAAACCCGTAATTGTGGCCACCCAGATGATGGAAAGTATGATCGATCGGGTAAAACCGAACCGCAGCGAAATTACCGATGTGGCAAATGCGGTGCTGGAAGGTGCCGATGCCGTGATGCTGAGCGGGGAAACTGCTACAGGTAACCATCCGCCACTGGTGGTGGAAACCATGCGTAAGATCATTATGGAAGTGGAAGCTACAGAATACCGGTATGATCGTTCGCAGGACCTGAAACCATTGGCCCATTCACCTTCATTCCTCAGTGATGCCATCTGTTACAATGCCTGTAAAATCGCCAGTGATATAGCTGCAAATGCACTTGTGGGAATGACCCAGACGGGTTATACTGCCTTCATGCTCAGCAGTTACCGTCCCAAATCACCTTTGTTTATTTTCACCAAAAAAAGGTCGCTGGTAAACCAGTTAAGTCTGAGCTGGGGAGTACGTGCTTTTTATTATGATGAAGAAAACAGCCTGGATGATATCATCTTCGACCAGATCACCATTCTTAAAGAACGAGGTTTTGTAAAGACCGGTGATACGATCGTGAATACGGGAAGCACGCCGGTTGCGGCACACCTTCCTACCAATGTGCTCAAGATCACAAAAATTGATTAAGTTCCTTTTCTCTATCTTAGAGCCCGGCCGATATAGCCGGGCTTTTTATTTCCGGCCCGATTTATTCTTACTATAAATAAAAATTGTCTATGCCATCACCTGATAACGAATCCCCCAAAAAAAAGAAGGCCGATGGAAAGGATAGCCTCAAGGAAAAAATCCGGCGCCACCTCAACGACAAAAATGACCATATCACTGATGAGGATCTGCGCGACCTGATTGTAGGTTCGGATGAAGACAGTCCCGCAGCCGGCGATAGTCCCGCGAACAGGGATAATACGAAATCAAAAGAGGATGAAACTCCGAAAGATAAACCCGGAACATCCGGCGAAACACCAGGCGACGCCTGAGTTCTTGTCCGTTTACGGAATAAAAAAAGCCCGTCCCGGAAATCCGGGACGGGCAGTGAAATATTCATCAAAAACCGTCCTGATGTAGCTGTTAATGACCTACCATTTCGTAATATACTTTGTTCCCGTCCCGTACTTCCTTGTAATAATGTCCGGCAGGCGTTGTATAAAACTTCTGACCCTGGATCTCCACCGGTTTTGCATCTGAAGGAAGATGTTCCAGCCTGTCGCCCATTTTGGGTTCCGGCAGTTCTTCCTCATTGCCGCTTGTATCCAGCACTCCATCGGTTCCAACAACGGTATAAATAACCTTATTGTCCTCGCCCACATCTTCCTGGTAATATGTACCGTTGAGCTCATAATATTTCTGGCCGTCAACTACCGTGGTTTTTGCCCCCGCTGGCAAGGTGCTGACTGAAGCACCCATCGGCGGAGCCACTACTTCATAGTCGTGCGAAGGAAGCGGACGGTAATAAATTCCATTGTAGAAATAATAAGGATCGGGTCCAACATATAACTGGCGGTAACCAACCGGCAAGGTATTGATACGGATACCGATCGGTGGCAGTGTTACCTGGAAAGAAGAACCGTATGGCCGGTAGAAATATCCCTGCTGGTACCGGTATGGGACACCGCCAAAATTCAATGAAAGGAAAGGATGGTTAAATCCGAAGGAACGGTAGGGATAGTAGCCGCCATGGAAACCACGGGGATAACTATGTACGAATCCGTGGGAATAACCGTGGGAGTATCCATGTGAATACCCGCGTGGCGGACCGCCCCCACCCCTGCCCCTGCGAGGCTGGGCCATAAGGTCACTGGTGAACAATATGCCCGTAATGAGGGTGAAAATCGAAATAATTAAGTAGCGTTTTGTTTTCATACAAAGTTGCTTTAATTGCACGTTAAATTTAATTCATCTGCCCGCGATTAAAAAGTTAAAGCTGGCAGGATTGTGACGTCAGACTGGTCAGGGGGTTTAAAAAAAAATTCGCTTCCAGTTACTTTTGCCATTGTCTTAACAATTAAAACCCGGCGTGAAAATGATAATATTGGCACGTATTTATCTTCTAATAATAAAAAAATATGAGTAAATCAACCAGTAACAGTAAGGAAAAGGGAGATCCTATCGACACCAGTGAAGAAGTAAAACAAAATCCCGATCCCAAAATCGACCAGGATTTTGAAGGATTTCCCGCAAATCCCGCAACGCAGGAAAAAGTAAATCCGAAAACTCCGGGTGAAAAAAAATCAGCTGGAAACGGTGAACGGGATGGCGAAAAAAAATTGGATGCCGGTAAAAACGAACCCCCGATCGAGGAAGGCGGTTCGGACGGGTCGGCCAATGCTTTTGAGCGAACCGAACGGCAGGCAATTGAACCACATGCCACCGAGCATAATAATACAATTCCCCGTAAACGCCGGTCCGACGGTTCCGCCAATGCATTTGAACGCACAGAAGGTAGTCCGCTGGATGAGACCGATGAAGAAGAAGGAAAGACTTACTATTGATCTCTCCCAGATAGCGAAGAAAGGAATACCTGTTATTTTGATTTTCCGGATAAAGAACTGCGGTTGACTTACCCCTGATGATCGTTATCTTTCCTGAAAAAAATGAAGCCTTTTTTCATTCCTTTTTTTGTAATGATATTCTTTTGTTCCTGCGCGCCTTCTGCCAAATACTATGTGGTGCGGCATGCGGAAAAAGCTTCAAACGACGGGACCATGATGAGTAGCGATCCCGAACTCAGCGAACCCGGTAAACAAAGAGCTGAGGAACTATCACGGATACTTGCGGACCAGAAAGTCACCCGCATTTTCGTTACCAATACCATCCGGTCCAGGTCAACCGCTGCACCAACAGCCGGCATATTCCACCTGAACCCCGAAGTTTATTCGGCAGCGTCCGACTCCTCCTTCCTGCTGAAACTCAGTACCATCAAAGGTTCTGCGCTGATAGTAGGACATAGTAATACAGTTGATGATCTCGTAAATAATCTCATGGGCACCACATATATCAGGGGTGACCTCTCCGAAAAAACATTTGATCGCCTCTATATCATAACCCGTAAAAAGGGCCGGTTTACCATTGAAGAAAAGATTTATGGAGTACCTACCCCCGACTGAAACTTTCGTTAAAAAATGTGTGGGGGTTACTTTATCTGACTGAATTTTTTCAACTTAGGAAGTAAACGATTCATATGAAACAAATCTACCCCCTGCTTTTTGCAGCCGTTTTAACCACCGGCTGCAGCAAAGACGTTTTTAAACGTTACGATAAACGGATTATCGGGACCTGGGAACTGGTTGATGTTGACAACCGCGGTATCGGCGGTGATCAGGACCGCCTACCCTTCCGTGGTGGCACTTTTACTTTCTCGGGTAACGGTGATCTTACCTATATCGATCCGGAAACAGGCACTGTATTTAATGGCGACTGGAACCTGGACCGCCTCGACAATAACGACGATGAAGTAATCAGGGTACTTAGCATCCATGCTGTCGACTTCAACACCCAGGCATTTAAATCCGAGCTTTTTGAAGACGTCCGTTTTACCGGAACCAATCGTTTTAATGCTTTTATCTATTCGGGCTTACATGTGTACGTATTCCGGTTCAGGCGAAAATGACCGGCAACCTGATTTGCGGATGCAGCCCTGATTGACTATTTTGCTGCTTCCCTATGGGACGCATGAATAAACGCAGAATCATACTTACAGTTACCTTCCTGGTATGCTGCCTGGCAATCCACGCACAACTAAGGGAAGACACCCTTTCCAAACCAGGCAAACAACAACGGGCTATTACATTCCTTGATAGCATCGGCAGGCTGGCGCCCAGTAAATACTGGCCCAATGTGGATGCAGATCTTTTCCTGGTGAACCTTCGCACATTTGTTTTGACACCACTCCGTTTTTATGAAGGTAAGGGAACCAATTTCTGCGCTTACTCGGCAATCACCTATATACCCCTGAATTACGACCCCGAAGGGTTTTCGCGTTTTATGATCACACTATATAAAGATGGAAAAGCCAGGATGGGGAAAGTGTGGTTCCGGCCAGGAAAAAAGATCAGGAATGAAGCCGGACAGATCCGCTACAAAGGTGCACTGGATATCAGTCCCGCAGGCCAGATGTGGTTCCTCTGCCTGGCCGATCGTTTTAAAGGTTACCTGAATATTTTTAACCGGCATTTTGATAAGGGGGATGAAAATACACTCTGGGCATCTACCAATTTCGCAAAGTTCAACCGTATGCTTCGCAGGTTGTTCCTGTTCGAAGTTCACGCCAGGGGATCCGACCTCATCCGCCCCCATATAAATGATATTTATAAATATCTTTCCGAAATGATCACTGAGGGGCCGATTTTCCTTTATCTCAATAACCGGCTGTTGTATAAAAAGAAACATGTGGTGACTCGTTTCGGCATTCCCACGCACTATGTACTGTTACTTGATATTTATAAATCTCCCGGCAACAAGATCAATATTGTATACTGGGATTATGGTAAAAAAACATTACAACAGGTACCTGCGGCCCTGCTGAAAAAAATAATTTATGGTATCACCCATTTTAACCCCGCGCCAAAAAATGAATAAGTGCCGGTCCGTTATATTGGTAGCTGTAGCGTTGCTGCTGATTTCCTGTAACCATTCCAGGAAGTTCACCCAGAATTATTATAAAGAAAACCAGTCAACAATACAGTCTATCCGCAATCGGTTCAACGCGATTTACGATCAGCAGCCCTTCTCCCTTGAACTGAAAGACAAATACCTGCAGCGAATCGGGCTGGAGATCATTACAGACAGTATCAAATACATTTATGCATTTAATGTCAACGAATCAAACCTCGTTGATACCTTGCGTAAATACCGGTTTGATATTGAATCGATGGGCAAACTGATAGTTGATATGCAACGGGCGCATTGTACCTGGATCACCAACCTCGACTATTATGAAAACCGCGAAAAGAAAGAATTGTTATTCCTGTCTGTCCGACACAAAGCCCTGGAAGTTTTTTTAAAACCAGAAAAATATTTTACACTCGCCCTGTTTAACCAACCCCAGCCGGTTGATGAGAAAAAAAGATTACTCGACAAAGAATCCGTAAACCAGTTAAGGAAGATCAATGGCAAGGTCTACCGCAGTATCAATCCGGAAATCTTTTATGCGGTTACTGATAGTTACCGGTAACCTGCTTCCGGCCATTGATTTTATATACTGCTGTAAATCCCCTTGCCGAAGAACCAATCATCGGTGATAGTGTAAAACGTGGTTCTGCAGAACGGTTCTTATGAATGGTTGGTACCAGTAAACCCGATAATGTTCCCACCGCTACTCCTATCAATACATCAGATCTGAAATGCTGACCTGACCTGATACGAAGATAACCGGTGGTGGCAGTAGCTGCACCTGCCACTGTATAGAGAATCCATTTGTTATTCATTTCGGGGTGATAATCTGAAAAGACCTTTGCCATAAAAAACGTGGCGGTACCAACCAATGCAACATGTCCTGCAAAAAATGAGTTCCTTGCGCCACCACGGGTCCTGGTGCTGAGTTCTACATTGGGATTGTATGCATATGGGCGAAACCTGTTGGCCGACATGGCTGCAGTGGTATACAAAGTCCCGGTAATCGCCATTGCCTCCAGGTAAATCAGTCCTATTTTTAAAGCGTCTTTCCTGATCCGTTTATCCAGCAACAGCACAAGAGGTAAGGGTTGTGATCCATAAAAAAACAGGTCGCTCGCGGACTTCGCTTTTTCAGAGTAGTTATCAGCAACCGGCCGGTCAAATTTGTTGATATTGTTTTTATCCAGACTCAGGATTTTTTCAACCGGGGTCTGGTCGCGACCGTAAATCTTACTGAACCCGTACAAGGTCCAGGCTGTTCCGGCAATTGCTATGGGAAGGTCTACAATTGGTTTGATATGGTATACGTTCCGGTTGGATTGCTCCGTAACCACCGAATCCTGCTGCGCACCGGAAGCCACTACGGTACCCAGGGCAGCTGCTAAACAGATTATACGTTTGATCATAAAGGGGATTATTGATGAATGGTTCATCTTAAACAATCCTTGTACCGAAACAGACAACAGACAGGCAGTTATCTCCAAAAGCCGGCCGATACAATACGTTGGGGAATAATTACCACATGACTATTTTTCCGGATCAACCTTTTACGTGAAATTTGCCACAAATTAATTCAATGAAATCCTCACCTGTTTTTATCCGGCTTACCCTGATTATTGCATTCCTGATAGTAACACAAAGTGTTTTCAGCTGGGGCCTGACCGGCCACCGGGTGGTTGCAAAAATCGCACAGGAGCATCTGAGTAAAAAAGCCAGGAAAGAGGTCGAAAAACTGATCGGGCATCAAAGCCTTGCCTGGTGGGCAAACTGGGCGGATTTCATTAAATCCGACAGCACCAATAAATCAAAAGACCCCTGGCATTATGTAGACCTTCCCGGTCACATGCAGAAAGACAGTTTTCTAACAGCACTCAGGGCCCTGCCCGGGAAGAACCTGTATACACAGATCATGGAAATGAAAAGGGAGCTGGCAGATAAATCGTTGCCGGTTGAACAAAGAAGGATCGCCCTGTACTGGATGATTCACCTGGTGGGTGACCTTTCACAACCCTTACATGTGGGACGAACTGCGGACGAGGGCGGAAATAAAATTGTAGTGTACTGGTTCGGACAAAAAACAAATCTTCATAGTTTATGGGATACAAGGTTTATCGAGTCACAGGTATTCAGCTTTACGGAATATGCCAGTGAACTGGATGTGATCAGCGACGGTGAAAGACAGCAACTCGTTGCGGGATCACTGGACGACTGGTTCTACGATTCACACGAGGTCTCCGACAGGATTTATGATGCCACCCCCGATGAGTCGAAACTGGGCTATCAATACAATTACGAATTCAAGGGCGTGCTGGACCAGCAGTTATTGAAAGGAGGACTGCGCCTGGCAAAAATCCTTAATGAAGCATTCGAGTAGTTAAAGCGACCTGACTGACAGTAAACTCAGTATCCGAATAATCAAAGTGACCTGGCTGACAGGAAACTCAGGGCGTTTTGATCAGCGTCTTCGATTCCTTCACAATGCAGGCGGTGGATTGCATCAGTGCGGCCTGCTGATCGGGCAACAGCGCCACTATTATTTCCTTTTTATTGCGGTCGGTAAAAATCAGCTGCGACACTTTCATAGTAGCCAGTTTATTTAACACGGTGTTGGTAGTGGTATTATTGCGGTACTTGAAATGGAAATAGCCATCACAGTTCATACTGCCGGCGTTGCGATAACTCGTTCTTGCCTTACTTCCTTCAAAATAAATAAACACGGTCGATTCGTCTTCGAAACATTTATCAGGCAGGGAGAAGAAAAAATCGAGTTCTTTCGGATCCGCTTCTATGTTTACTGTGGCGCCCTGCAAGGTCAGGAAACCGGTAGAGATCCTCGTTTCCCTGGTATAGGGGTCCGTATCACGTAAAAGTTTACAATCCTGGGAAATGGCGGCAGCAGGGCCGGCTAAAAACGCACACAGGGCGATACAGATATGTTTCATAGGGTTTAAAAATACGATTTTGCCCGAACCTTTTACCGGATTGATCCCCGCGATTGATTATTTTTGATAGATATAATAAATCTTTTTTAATGGCAAAGGCGAGCACAGCAAAAAAATCGGCAAAGATTACTCCGGTTAAAACGGGCAAGACGCCGGTTATCACTGATAAATCCTTCGGATTTTTTAAATCATATATCAATAATGCCTCACCGGTAGGTTTCGAAAGCTGGGGACAAAAACTCTGGATCGAATATCTCAAACCATTTGTCGACGCCCATTATGTTGACCCATACGGAACGGCAGTCGGGATCATCAATCCCGAACATCCGTTTAAAGTGGTTATAGAAGCACATGCCGACGAGATCAGCTGGTTTGTGAATTATGTCAATCCGGAAGGACTGATCTATCTTAAAAGGAATGGTGGTGTGGATCACCAGACAGCCCCTGCATCGCGTGTTTTTATCCATGGTAAAAAGGGTATTGTGAAGGCAGTGTTCGGATGGCCTGCAATCCATACCAGGATCAGCACGCCCGAACAGAAAGAACCACATCCCCGCACCGATAACCTGTGGCTCGATTGCGGTGCCCGGAACAGGAAGGAAGTAGAAGACCTCGGTATACATATCGGCGCCGTGGTTACCTACCAGGACGGGTTCGATGAACTGGCAAACGGAAATTATATAGGTCGCGCTTTTGATAACCGTGTTGGAGGATATATGATCGCCGAAGTAGCGCGGTTACTGAAAGAAAATAAAAAGAAACTCCCGTTTGGCCTGTATGTGGTGAACGCAGTACAGGAAGAGATCGGTTTACGCGGTGCGGAAATGATTGCCCGCAGGATTAAACCCGATGTTGCGATCATAACCGATGTAACGCATGATACCACCACACCAATGATCAATAAAAATATTGAGGGTGATATCAGTTGTGGAAAAGGACCGTCACTTGCATACGCACCGGCTGTCCACAATAAATTGCTGGAACTGGTTGAACAGGTTGCTGCAGATCACAAGATCCCTGTACAGTGGCGGGCACTCAGCCGCAGTACCGGTACGGATACCGATTCTTTCGCTTATGCAAATGACGGGTGTCCTTCAGTGCTGATCTCTATCCCGCTTCGTTATATGCATACAACGGTGGAAATGATAAACCGCGATGATATTGAAGAGACAATCCGGCTGATGTATGAAACACTGCTGACCCTTACACCCACGACCAACCTGCGTTACCTTTAATGATGTTTTTACTTTATATTGACCCCGGCAGCGGCAGTTACCTGGTACAGGTGATTGTTGCTGCCGTTCTGGGTGTAGCCGTATTCTTCCGGAATATTAAGCTGTATATCAGGACACTTTTTTTCAGGCCCCGGAAAAAACCAAAACCGAATCAAACTGCTGAAAATAATGACATCCTGGAAGGATAGAATGAAAGCGGCAGGACTGTCGTACGGCCCCTGGTATATATTACTCTTGCCTGTTTTTTTTGTCCTCCATGGCTGGAAAGAAAACTATTACGATCTGGCTGTTGGTCCGCTGATTCCCCTCACTGGACTGTACCTGGGCGTATCCATCCTGATTTATGGAATCTTCTGGCTGATCTTCCGAAACCCTCGCCGGGCGGGGATCATTACCTTCTTTGTGTTATCCGTTCATTTTTTCTTTGGGGCTGTCCAGGACATGTTGCTCAGCGTTCCGGCTCTTTCCCCCTATGTCCGTTATACCTATCTGCTGGGTTTCATTTTCCTGTTTCTCATTCTTTTGTTTGTCTGGCTCAAAGGAACAAAACGAAAACTGGCCAGGTTAAATTTTTACCTGAATGTATTGTTGGTAATATTCCTGGTCACGGATATGATCTCCATAATTGTGTTACCAGCTGTCAACAAAAACAGATTCACGTTACAGGATGAACATGTTCCACTCAGAAGCTGTAAAGATTGCCCGAGACCTGATGTATATTTTTTTCTTTGTGATGAATTTGCCTCCTCTGCTTCATTGAAAGATACCTGGGGATTTGACAACAGTGGATTTGACAGTTCCCTGCGTAAGTCCGGGTTCCAGGTAATGGAAGCCTCTTCAAGCAACTATAATTTCACCCAGTTTTCGGTGGCCAGTATCCTCAATATGGATTACCTGAAGGGTTTGACCGACCCTTCAGCTGTTGGTTTGTACGACTACCAGCGCTGCAATGCCCTGATCAGGAATAACCGGGTGGTTGGTTTCTTCCAGTCCAACGGATACGAAATCCACAACTATTCCATATTTGACCTCGAAGGATACCCCACTCCTTTGCACCAGAATTTCCTTCCCCTTAAAACGCGTATTATCACCGAGCAAACACTGCTTAACAGGATGAAACGCGACCTGGCACACCTGCTTGTAGCTGGGAGGTTCAGGATTGAATTCCTGCGCCAATGGCTGCTCGAAAACAATACGTTCGACAGTAATGCAGTACTCAATGAGGTAGTAAGGGAATCGGCCCGCCCATCAGTCAATCCCAGGTTTTATTATGTACACCTGCTGATGCCCCATGTGCCGCATCTGTACGACAGTGCCGGGAACCGCAGGAGCGATTCACTTGTAATCATGGACTATAAAAATGTATTGCCGGAAACATATATGGGCAGTGTCCAATATACCTCCAGGAGAATGCAGGGTGCCATCGATACCATCCTTCATAATTCTGCAAAACCTCCGGTTATCCTGGTGATGGGCGATCACGGCTTCCGCATGGAAGAACCACTCACCCGCCGGAAGGATTTTTTCCGCAACATGAACGCAGTGTATCTTCCGGGTAGGGCAAAATCTGTTTTTCCTGATTCAGTTTCTGCAGTGAACCAGTTCAGGATCCTGTTTAATACCCTGTACGGGCAACGGCTTCCTCTCTTAAAAGATTCAACTATCTTGCTGGTCGATAAATAACCAGCTGGATGGAAACATCGGATCTTCTTAACAATATTGCCAGGCACCCGGCTTCTTACCGGGATCCTTCAGGATATATCTTTTCACATAAAGGAGAGATATACCGCCAGGTGAACCAATTGTTCCGCCATGACTTCGACCTGCTGATGAAAAGAGGCGCTTACCACGACTTCGTGAAACAGGGTTGGCTGATTGCACATGAGGAGCTGGAGAGCAACCTGACTGGCGACAATGAATGGTATAAAACCCTCCGTCCCACCCGCGTTCCATTCATCAGCTACCCGTGGGAATGGAGCTTCTCGATGCTGAAGGATGCTGCACTGCTTACGCTTGATCTGGCTATCCGGTCGCTCCCCTACGGACTGATCCTGAAAGACGCAACGCCTTTCAACGTTCAATGGTTTAATGGCAGGATGGTCTTTATCGATATCCTGTCTTTTTACAAATACAATGCAACAGAACCCTGGGTAGCCTACCGCCAGTTCTGTGAATCTTTTCTTTCCCCTTTATTGCTGATGCATTATAGTAAAATGCCTTTGCAACAACTTATGCTGAGTTACCCGGAAGGAATACCACTGAATCTTACAAGTCGCCTGCTCCCCTTTCGCTCAAGATTCCATCTGCCTGTATTCCTCCACGTACATCTGCAGGCCAAACTCGCACAACGACCGGCAGCGGATAATAAAGCGAAGATGCAAAGCTTCACTTTGCAAAAGATGCAAAACGTACTGGAAAGCCTCCGCACCCTGGTTAACTCGCTGCAATTAAAAGAACAACAAAGTACCTGGATCAATTATTATGACGAGGCGGCTAACCGCGATGAATACCTTCCGGTAAAAAAAACGATCATCAATAATTGGCTGCAAAATCTTCCGGAAGCCAGGACCGTAGCTGATCTGGGGGCAAATGAAGGTGAATTTACCAAACTTGCAGCTTCGCTCGGTAAACAAACTATCGCCGTCGATCTGGATCCTTTCTGTATTGACCGACTGTATAACCGTATCAAAGAATCAGGTTCCGATTTTATTCAACCCCTGGTTATTGATCTGGCCAATCCATCTCCACCCGGTGGAGTGAACAACGAAGAATTTTCCTCATTCACCAGGCGTTGCAATGCAGATCTCCTGCTGGCGCTGGCCCTGATCCATCATCTCTGTATCGGAAGGAATATCCCTGCCCGCGAAGTTGCCCATTTTTTTTCCAGGCTGGGTCGATGCCTGATCCTTGAATTTGTTCCACCTGAAGATGAAAAAGCAGCGTTGCTCCTGCGGCAAAAAACCCGCCTGTTTCCTGATTATACCCGCGCGCGGGTACTCGCAGCTTTTGAAGAATATTTTGACCTGGAAAAAGAAGAAGCCATCAGCAATTCGGGAAGACTGTTATGGTTGTTAATCAAAAAGAAAGTATGATAATAAAATTATACTCCTTATTCCCTTTTTATATTTTACTGATACCAGTCTTTTATATCTGGCATCTGGTGAATTCTTTATTCGGACTGGTGCCAGTCCGCTATGTACTGGAATACCTGGGATGGTATCTGCTGCTGGGCCTTACAGTCTTCGGTATCGCGTTATTGTTTCTCCGGAATAAAATCAAGAGTGGTGTATGGTCGGGTGTATTTCTCCTGGTATTTTTTTTCTGGGGATCAATGCATGACTGGCTCCGACTTCAACTGGGAAACTCGTTCTTCTCTTCCTATAAATTTTTATTGGGGTCACTGCTACTTTTAATGATCTTCTTTTCCATCCGCCTGAAAAAAAAGAAACAACCGCCGTTTCGCTTCCATGCCTTCCTGCTCCTGTTATCCTTTTTGTTTATTCTGGCTGAAATGATTAACACGTCACTGAATCTCAGCAATCATCTGCAGGAAAAAAATAATCTTGCCGTAAAGCAGCTTGACTTAAAATCAGCCTCCGTCAACAGTTTAACTACCCTGCCGGATATTTTTATTTTCACTTTTGATGAATATACTTCCGGACCAGCACTTGAAAAATATTTTGGATTCAGCAATATAAAGCTGGACTCAACACTGGCTTCTTCCGGATTTTTCATTGCTGATTCTTCCAAAAGCAATTATAATTCCACTGTCCATTCACTCGCATCCTTTTTTAACATGCAATACCTGCGGGGTGACCTTGAAGGGAAGGACCTGCAACCGTTAACTGTATTGCAGGCACAGGAGACCATCAGCAAAAGTGCAGCAGTCAGGTACATGAATGGTCTGGGTTACAAGGTGATTAACCAGGGCATCAGTAACCTGCCACAGGCGCCCTCGCGCCACGAACCATACTTCTACGCACCACTTGCAGGTAGCCTGGCTTTTGAAACATTATGGGGAAGAATAAAAAAAGATATCCTCTGGAATTTAATGCCGCCTGGTCCATCATCCGTAACGAAAATCTGGGCCTTAGCACAGCAGTCCGACAGCATTCTTGCAGTGATGGATAAATCTCTCTACGAACTGAGATCAGAAAGCGCATCCCCCAGGTTACTCTGGTCGCACGTGATGATCACCCATTATCCGTATTTCTTTCATAGCGACGGAATCCTCCGGACACCCTCATCCCTTAACGAAAGGATCGGACCGGCTGCAGATAGCCTCTACCTTCTCCAGGTAAAGTATTGTAATACCTTTATAGATTCAATAATTTCAGCAACCCGGATGGTAAGAACAAGACCTGCGGTGATCATACTGCTGGGAGATCACGGGAAGAGGGACGATATTGTAAAGCCTGAAACGTACGACAAGCAGTTTATGAACCTGACGGCTATTTATTTTCCTGATAAAGATTATGGACCCGTTTCCAAAAACATAAGTCCGGTAAACGTTTTAAGGATTGTAATGAATAAATATTTTAACCAGCATTTACCGGTCCTCAAAGACTCCACCATCCTGATGAAGATCTGAGGTTTCAATTCGCAGAACCGTCTATACCAGTGCCAGATCCAGCACCTGGTTCATTGTTTTTACATAATGGAATTTGATGCCTTTGATAAACTCCGCATCAATCTCCTGCACATCTTTTTCATTCTGCCAGCAAAGAACGATTTCTTTAAGTCCTGCACGTTTTGCAGCCAGTACTTTTTCCTTGATGCCGCCAACCGGCAATACCTGACCCCGCAGGGTGATCTCCCCGGTCATGGCAAGAAACGGTTTCACCTTCCTGCCGGTAACCGCTGATGCGATAGCCGTCATCATTGTAACACCTGCACTGGGTCCGTCTTTCGGCACAGCACCTTCAGGAACGTGGATATGGATATTTTTCTTTTCGAAGAGTTTGATATCAACAGCACCCTTCGCTGCTGTGGACTGCAGGTAAGTCAGTGCTGTACTCGCACTTTCTTTCATCACATTACCCAGGTTACCGGTAAGTTTTAATTCACCCTTGCCTTCACTAAGGCTGGTTTCGATAAACAGGATATCACCGCCAACATAGGTCCAGGCAAGTCCCACTGCTACGCCCGGCATATTTGCTGTTTTATAGATTTCGTTACTGTAACGTGGTTTACCAAGTATAGCTTCCAGGTCTGTTGAGGCAACCACCTGTTTTAACTTTCCTTTCATGGCCAGTTCCTTTGCCTGGTAACGCATTACAGAAGCAAGCTGACGATCCAGTTCGCGTACACCGCTTTCGCGGGTATAATCCTGGATCATTCTTTCCAATGTTTTGTCGTTGATCTTAAAACTGGTCGATTTCAAACCATGTAATTCTTTTTCCCGTGGTACCAGGTGTCGTTTTGCGATTTCCACTTTTTCTTCCACAGCATAACCACTGAGATCAATAATCTCCAGCCTGTCGCGTAATGCGGGCTGGATATTCTGGATATTATTGGCCGTGGCGATGAAGAGCACTTTACTCAGGTCGTACTCCATTTCCAGGTAGTTATCATAAAATGTATGGTTCTGTTCGGGATCCAGTACTTCCAGTAATGCACTGCTTGGATCGCCGCGGAAATCGCTGGCTACTTTATCGATCTCATCAAGGATCATAACCGGATTGGATGTTTTGACCTTACGCAGTGATTGTAAAATCCTGCCAGCCATGGCGCCGATATAGGTCTTGCGATGACCACGGATTTCACTTTCATCATGAAGGCCACCCAGGCTTAAGCGTACATATTTCCTGCCAATAGCATTGGCAATACTGCGCCCCAATGAGGTTTTACCGATACCGGGAGGTCCGACGAAACAAAGGATCGGACTCTTCATATCACCCTTAAGTTTCAGTACGGCGATATATTCCAGGATCCGTTCCTTGATCTTCTGCATTCCGAAATGATCGTCATCCAGCGTTTTCTTTGCTTTTTTCAGATCATATACATCCACTGTGGTTTCATTCCACGGAAGATCAAGCATCAGGTCGAGATGGTTATAAACAACAGAATAATCGGGCGTGGTGGGATGCATCCGTTCAAGCCTCTCCACACCTTTTTTAAAATGTTCCTTTGCGGCAGCAGGCCACTTTTTTGTTTCTGCCTTCTTCTGCATTTCCTTTATCTCCTGCACATTACTTTCTCCACCCAGTTCTTCCTTGATACTTTTCAGTTGTTGCTGGAGAAAATATTCACGTTGTTGTTTATCCAGTTCTGTGCGGGTCTTGTTGGCAACCTTATTTTTGAGTTCAGCAAACTGCAGTTCTTTCTGCAGTAACTGCATCAGGATATCTGCACGTTCACGGATGCTGTTGATCTCGAGCAAACGTTGTTTCTCGCGGATTTCTGTATTCAGGTTGCTGGAAACAAAATGTATGAGGAATGAAGGATTCTCAATATTCTTCAGGATGATGGAAGCCTCAGTAGGGATATTCGGTGAAAGCTGGATGATCTCTGCAGCGAGATCCTTGATGGTAGCAACATACACTTCAAAGTCATTATCCTTCGGGGCTTCTTCTTCTTCGATCTTGCTGATCTTTGCTTTGAAATATGGATCTTCCGAAACAATTGCATCAATAGAAATCCGGCTCTTGCCCTGGATAATTATCGTGGTGCCTCCATCGGGCATCTTGATCTGTTTCACAATCCGGGCAACCGTACCCACACTTTCCAGGTCAGATACACCGGGATCTTCCACACTGCTGTCTTTCTGTGCAACCACGCCAATCAGTTTGTCCGATTTGTAGGCATCGTTCACGGCCTTGATACTTTTATCGCGGCCAACCGTGATTGGAAGTACAACGCCGGGGAAAAGTACAGTGTTACGAAGGGGTAAGAGGGCTATTTCGCCGGGAATTTCAATCCCGTTGGTTTCATCAGTATCCGTTTCATTCAATGGAATGATGGGCAAAAAATCCATTTCATCTTCTGGACTCAGAATCATTTTTTCAAAACTCATTTCCATTCTTGCTTTATATATATTGATCAATCCGCCGAAGGGGTCAGCAAAAGTACATTAAAAAAAAAGATCCCTTCCAAAACGGAAAGGATCCCTTCAATGTTGTTGTTAAGGAAATTAAAGTGCAAGTCCGACAGACACCTGGAAACCCTGGTTTTTCCATTTGTCCTGATCGTCTATGTCATTGATATTGCGCAATCCAACGATATATCTTCCCGAAATCCGAAGGGCTGCAAGTTTTAACTGTACACCACCGAGCATTGCGAAATCACCATCGGAAAACGCCTTTCCGCCATTTTGAAGAAGGGTCTTGTCCTGGTTAATAAGCACACTGAATTGCGGACCCGCCTGCAGGGTAAGGAAATTACCCAGTAATTTATAATTCAGCAGGAGCGGGATGGAGAGGTAGTTCAGCCGCACTTTACTCTGGTCTGAATTAAAAACATTTTCATACACATTCCTGTAGCTGCTGTCCACCGATGTGCTGTATTGGCTGAACAGGACTTCTGGCTGGATTCCGAATTTTCCACCCAGACCAATGGTAGCAAATCCACCAAGATGATATCCATAGCTGAATTTGTCTTTAAAGGAATGACTTTCCAGCTTGGTGATATTGGCGCCGGCTTTAATACCAATGTTAAACTGGGCCATGGAGGCCGTTGAAATGAACAGGGCCGCAAGCAGCGGGAGGAACATTTTTGCTTTCATGCTGATTTTTTTAAATGGATGAATACGGAATCCTTGTACCTGAGCTATGTGACAACTTAGAAATGGATAACCCCTAAGTGGCCGGCAAAAATTTTTCGAGGATGATGGCGGGAATCACAACAGTTAAAAAAAAACTGTTTGTGCATGTTAAAAACACAATTGTCCAATTGTTATTGTCCGGGAAATGTGAAGGTTTTCAAAATATCAGGTAAGTTCAATCAGCGTAATCTCGGGAAGGATACCCACGCGTCCGGGATAACCGATAAATCCAAACCCACGGTTGACATAGAGTTTCTGGTTATTCTGTTCGTAAAGACCCGCCCATTGTTTATACATGTATTGAACAGGACTCCATTTGAAACCCGGAACTTCAATACCGAACTGCATCCCATGTGTATGGCCTGCAAGCATGAGGTCCACATCCTTAAATTGGGTCAGCACCTGTGCATCCCAGTGTGAAGGATCATGGCTCAGCAGCATTTTAAATGGATAGGATGCAGTGCCGGCGTGGGCTTTAGCCAGGTCGCCATATTTGGGGAAATTACTTTTGGCACTCCAGTTCTCCACACCGATGAGGGCAATCTGTTCGCCACCTTTTTCGAGTACCACGTGTTCGTTCATAAGTAATCGCCATCCAAGTTCTTTATGGATCTCTTTCAGGCGGTCAAGGTTTGCGGCCTTGGCTGCGGGTCCGTCCCATTTCTGGTAGTCCCCATAGTCGTGGTTGCCCAGGCTGGAATAAACGCCCATCGGCGCATGGAGTTTGTTAAAAACATCCATGTATTCAGTCATTTCATCTGAATTATTATTGACCAGGTCGCCGGTAAACAGGATCAGGTCGGGCTGGAGGGCCATTACTTTTTCCACGCCCTTTATAACCGATGCTTTATCGGTAAAACTTCCGCTGTGAATATCTGAAAGCTGCACGATTTTCAGTCCCCTGAAAGAAGCGGGCAGGTTGGAGTAGGTTAGCGGTATCTTTGTTACCTGGTATTTGTATTTATTGCCAAACCCGTAAACCAGGGTGGTAAATAACCCTCCGCCGAATAACATGCCGGTCCATGTCAGGAATGCGGAACGGGAGATTCCGTCCGATTTGGACAGGTCGGCAACTTCAGTATTAGGAAAAAAGAATTTGCCGGCAATCCACTGGATCAGGCGGCGGATATCGTCGATTATAAAAAAAAGTGCCGCAACCAGCTTGGCGAAAAAAATTCCTGCGATAAGGGCAAATACGGTAGACCGGGTCAGTTTTGCCTGGTTATCGAGGTGCAGGGAGGGCAGGATCAGCAGGGTAAGAAGTGCAAGGGCGGATAATACCCAGTAGCCGTACAGCACGATGGGCCTGTATCTTGATCCCGGTTGGGGGGCAATTACTTTAAGTGCCTGGAATACATAGATGTCGAGTAAAACCATGAAAACGATGAGGATCCACCAGAACGAAGAATTACGCATGGGAATGTAAAGTTGAAAATTAAACCCGAAACACTATAAATCCTTTCACCGAACACTTATTTTTGCCGGATGGTTCGGTATTGGGCAAAACTAAATTTTGTGTTCTTATATTACCTCGGCAATTTTACCACATTCATTTAAACACTACCAAGGAGTTTTCGGCAAAATGGCAAGAATTATCGGTGTAGCAAATCAGAAGGGTGGTGTCGGAAAGACCACCACAGCCATTAATCTCGCCGCTAGCCTGGCTGTCCTGGAATTCAGGACGCTGCTGGTGGACGGAGATCCACAGGCAAACAGTACCACGGGTGTTGGCTTTGACCTGCACAATATCACCCAGAGCCTTTACGACTGTATGGTTAACCAGGCGAAGGCAAGGGAAGTGATTCTCAAAAGTGAGATCCCCAACCTGGATCTGCTTCCCTCCCATATCGACCTCGTGGGGGCGGAAATAGAAATGATCAATTACCCCAATCGGGAAATGGTTATGAAAGGCTTGCTGGAAGCGGTCCGCAACGATTATGATTTTATCATCATCGACTGCTCCCCTTCCCTCGGTCTGATAACGGTAAATGCCCTGACCGCTTCCGACTCGGTGGTGGTTCCCGTTCAGTGCGAATTTTTCGCATTGGAAGGATTGGGAAAACTGCTTAACACAATCAAGATTGTACAAAGCAGGTTGAATACCGCACTGGTTATCGAAGGAATCCTGATGACCATGTACGATGGTCGTCTCCGGCTTTGTAACCAGGTGGTGAGTGAAGTTCGCCGGCATTTCGAAGACATGGTTTTCAGTACCATCGTTCACCGGAATGCGCGGCTGGCCGAAGCACCAAGTGTTGGCAAACCCGTTGTATTGTACGATGCAGCCAGTAAGGGTTCGGTTAATTACCTCAACCTGGCCAAGGAAATACTCCAGAAAAATGATATGACCCGGATCAGGAATGAAGAACGGATCCTGGAATTATAAATCCGGGGAATGTGAAACGGATCATGGTGCAGGAACTGTGGCATATGATCAGCAGTGTGAAAAGGATCATGGAGCAACAACGGGCACCTGATCAGTGGTGAGAAACAGATCATGTAGCAATAACGGGCACCTGATCAGTAATGAACAACGTGGAATTATAAATTGAATTATGACCTCCCCCAAACAAAATAAAGATGCACTCGGAAAAGGGATCCGCTCCCTGCTGCAGGGCATAGATAATGATATGAAGACGGCATCAGGCACACTTAAGCCTGCTGTGGTGGAGAATGCAACCGGGATTAACCGGATCGATATTACGATGGTTGAACCCAATCCCAAACAACCACGTCGCGATTTTGATGAGCAGGCTTTACAGGAACTGGCTGCATCCATCAAAATGCATGATATTATCCAGCCGATTACTGTATCCAGACTGCCTTCAGGCAAATACCGCCTGATTTCGGGGGAAAGAAGATGGAGGGCATCAAAACTGGCCGGCCTGAAAGACATTCCGGCCTATATCCGCCAGGCAAATGATGTGGAGTTACTTGAACTTGCCTTGCTGGAAAACCTGCAGCGGGAAGATCTTAACTCCATGGAGATTGCACTTAGTTACAAACGGATGATGGAGGAACTGGACTATACCCAGGAACATGTAGCTGAGCGGATGGGAAAGGATCGCAGTACGGTGGCCAACTTTATCCGGTTGCTGAAACTACCTCCCGATATCCAGCTGGCAGTCCGTAATGGCGAACTGAGTATGGGACATGCCCGCGCACTGATCAATGTGGATACGGTAGACCGGCAACTATTTATTTTTAAAGAGATAAAACAGAAAGGGCTTTCCGTGAGGCAAACGGAAGAACTGGTTCGTAACCTGTACAAACAGGGCAATCCTGTTAAAAAAGTTTCAAAAAGCGGATTGGAACCAACATACCAGCGAATAGAAGATACCTTAGCTTCTCATTTCAGCACCAGGGTCAAACTCAAACATAGCCGCAACGGAAGCGGACAGATCCTGTTGGATTATTATTCACAGGACGAACTGACCAAGATCCTCGCGCTGATGCAAGTGAAAGCGGGATAATGATCAACAGTTGTGTATTCACCATGAAAAAAAAATTCTTCAGACCAATCCACCTGATTTTTACCGGCGTGTTTTTAACCTCGGGCACCTTAACCATGGCCCAGGATAAAGAGTTGCTGAATCCGGCAGGAACTGACAGTACCGTAACCCAGGTAACCGATACCAGTAAAAAGAAATTTGTTTATAACCCACGCACGGCCGCTATCAGATCCGCAATTCTTCCCGGGCTGGGACAGATCTACAATAAAAAATACTGGAAACTCCCGATCGTTTATGGTGCACTGGGCGTATCCGGTGGAATTTTTTTATTCAACCTTAAATGGTACAGGCGTACACGTTTTGCGGTAAGGGTCCTTGCCGATACCAATATCACCGATTTTGCAGCCGCCGGTGTACACCCTGACCTGCTGTTCCTGGTGAACCGCCGCGATGTGAATACTTTAAAATATGCCCGCGACCAGTACCGGCAAAGTGTCGATTACTCAGCTATCATTTTCCTGATCCTCTGGGGACTCAATGTGGTAGACGCCACAGTGGATGCACATCTCAAGGGATTTAATGTAAGTCCCGACCTCAGTCTCCGAATCAAACCCGGATTCAGTGATATGTCCGGTACAGCAGGACTAAGCCTTATACTGGCAATCGACAAAAAGAAACCACAACTCCTTACCAGTCATTTCTAAAATATTTACATGCGCATTGCACTGATCGGTTACGGCAAAATGGGAAAAGCAATTGAGGCTATTGCCCTGGACAGGGGACACGAGATCACCCTCCGCATCAATGATACCAACCTGTCCGAATTTACAAGTGAGAACTTATCGGGTACAGATGTAGCTATCGAATTTACCGGTCCGCATAGCGCCTATGAAAATATCAGGCAGCTTATTAACTGGGGTATCCCTGTTGTAAGCGGATCAACGGGATGGACTGAACGGCTGGATGAAATAATTAAACTCACTGAAGTTTCAAACGGAAGCTTTTTATACGCCAGCAATTTTTCTATTGGTGTGAATCTTTTTTTTGAACTGAATAAAAAACTGGCAGCCCTTCTTGCACCCCATGCAGCATACCGGGTTGAACTGCAGGAAATCCATCATACAGAAAAACGGGATGCGCCGAGTGGTACGGCAATAACCCTGGCCGAACAAATCCTGGAAGTTAATCCCGGAAAAAAGAAATGGGTTAATGAAGGATCGGATAACCCGGCTGAATTGCCCATCATCAGCAAACGGATCGACCCCGCACCGGGAACCCATAGTATTCTCTACTCTTCCCCGATTGATGATATCGAGATCATCCATACTGCACATAACCGCCAGGGCTTTGCCAGCGGAGCCGTACTTGCAGCAGAATATATCCATAACCGGAAGGGCATTTTCACCATGAAAGATGTATTGGGATTATAATATCCGGCTGTTTCAGGGAAACGACGGTACCGAAATGCCCTGGTCCAGGCCTTTTGGTTTGACCGGCATTCCTGTATCTTTATAAGATACACCCTGACCATGCGACAACTGCTTGCCACCACCCTGGCATTACTGATTTTTTACATTCATCCTGTTCATTCGCAAAACCGCGAAATTGATTCATTGCGTGCCCTCGCTAAAAATTCGGATGGCACCCTCCGGATTGACCGGTACCTCGCAGCCGCCAATGCCTCAAAAAATATCCAGGCTGATACCTCCCTTTCTTTGGCAACACAAGCCTTGACCCTTTCGAGGCTGCATAATTACATGGTGGGTGAGATCACCGGTAATATAATGATCGGCCGGGCACTGGCCACCAAGGGCAGTTATATCCTGGCACAGGAATATTATTCAACAGCAGAGGCACTGGCTCGTAACGCTGGCAATGATTCACTGACAGCGCGCGCATTGATGGGTGCCGGTTCCTGCAACTGGCAGCTGGGTAAACATGCCGAAGCAATTGAAAAGCATTTCGCCGCAATCAGGATCAGTGAAAAAAATGGAATGGTTACTGATATTGCAAATGCCAAGGTACTAATCGCCATGGTATACCAGAGCCAGGAAAAAGTACCATTGGCAGAACGTTATGTGCACGAAGCCCTTGCTGTGCTGCGTGATAAAGCCGTTCCCACCCAGCAGCTGAACGCTCTCCACACCCTGGCCAATATCTATGGCATGCAGGGAAAGATCAGTGAAGCGATGGAAATAGATAAAGAAGGTCTCCGTCTTTCCGAAGAAAGTAATAACCAGTTCTTCAAATCCATGTTCTACGATAATATGGCTAATTGTTACCTGTTTGGTGACCCGCCCGACTATGCCCGATCGCTTGGATATTTTCGTTTGTCACTTGCTATTGATTCCTCATTCGGTAATGCCAAACAGATGAGTGACAGTTATAAAAATATGGGGACCGTTTTCATGACCCAGCAGAAATACCAGGAAGCCGTGCCTTATCTTATCCGGTCAAATGAACTGGCCCATACTGCCGGCTTCCTGCAGGGTGAACAGCAAGGCACCGAAATGTTATCGGCCATTTACAAGTTATCGGGAAATGACGCATTGGCTTATGAAACCCTTAAAAAAAGTACCCGGTTAAAAGATAGTCTGGTCACTGCGGCACGTGAAGCAAGGATTGCAGAGATGCAGACATTCTACGAAACAGAACAACAAAAACAAACAATCGAATTACAGGAAACCCAGTTAAGCCGGAAGAACTATATCCTGATCGGGACCATTGTAACCGCCCTGCTGGCAGGACTGCTGGGTTACTCCATGTACAGAAGATTTAAACTAAAACAACAGGCAAGGATGCAGCTGGAGATTATGAACCAGCAGGAACTGGCAACCAGGGCGGTGATCGAAGCTGAAGAAAAAGAGCGGCAACGTATTGCGCGCGACCTTCACGATGGCGTGGGCCAGATGATGAGTGCTGCCAGGATCAACCTCTCCGCATTTGAAGCAGAAAAGACTTTTGAGAATATGGGACAACAAATCGCGTTCAACAAAATCGTGGGACTTGTTGATGAAAGCTGCAGGGAAATCCGTGAAGTATCTCATAATATGGTTCCAAATGCATTGCTGAAACACAGCCTGGCTGCCGCTGTCAGCGATTTCCTGGATAAGATCAACCAGAAATCGATCCGGATCCACCTGTTTACCGAAGGTTTGGATAAACGCCTCGACTCAAACGTGGAAACGGTTCTTTACCGGGTGGTCCAGGAATGTGTCAACAATGTTATCAAACACGCCAGCGCATCATCCCTGGATATCTCAATTGTCCGTGATAAAGATGGAATCAGTGCAACCATTGAAGATAACGGCACCGGTTTCGACACTTCCCTGAAGAACGACTTCACCGGTATTGGCCTGAAAAATATCCAGGCAAGGATCGGTTACCTGAAGGGAAGTTTTGACCTTAATTCGGCACCTGGCCGTGGTACATTGATTGGACTATATGTACCCCTGGCTTCAGCATTTGAAACAGTTACACGATGAAAAAAGGAAAAGTAACCCTGGCATTGGTCGATGACCACCAGATCGTAATCGATGGTTTGATGTCACTCCTGAAAGGGCATGAAAAATTTTCGTTTGCCTTCGCTACTACTGATCCTTCGGAGGTCCTGGATAAACTGGAACAATACCCGGTAGACATATTACTGACCGATATAATGATGCCCGTACTTCCGGGTAATGAACTGGCCCGACTGGTACGAAAAAAATATCCGGCGATCCGGATCCTGGCTTTATCGATGAGCGGAGAAGGCGACCTGGTGAATGAGATGATCAATGATTCTGATATCTCTGGTTATGTACTCAAGAATATTGGTAAACTTGAATTTATCAGCGCACTGGAAAAGATCGCAGCAGGCGGTATCTACTTCAGTGATGAAGTCATCTCTGCACTGAAAAACACAAGTGAAAAAAAGAAAGTAAACAATGAGGTGCATCTCACGGTAAGGGAGATCGAAATCATCCGGCTGATCGAAAAAGAATTTAATAATAAACAGATCGCCGATTTTTTATTTATCAGTGAAAGAACTGTTGAGACACACCGAAAAAATATTTTCCGGAAAACATCGACCAATAGCGTGATCGGGCTCGTTAAATTCGCTTACGAACATAAATTGATTTAGCGTCGCAGCTTTGTCAAATTCGCCCAGGTGTTGTACTACCTTGTCGTGAACTATCGTGTCAGGCCACGAAATAATTGATCCGGGACCTTTATCCGAACAACACTCGGCACAATTTGCTTCCCGTGCCGGACCACGAAATAACTGATCTGAGACCTTAATTCGAACAACCCAAAACCTCGCACAACTTTGCTTCCAGTGCCGGACCACGCAGGTCCCTGGCGATGATCTTTCCATCAGGGCCGATCAGCAGGTTTTGCGGGATGCTCTCTACATTATAGAGTTTTGCAACAGCATTATTCCAGAACTGGAGATCACTTACATGGGTCCAGGTGAGATTGTCTTTATGGATCGCCTGCAACCATTTATCCTTCTGGCCTGGCCTGTCGAGTGATATACCAAGTACAGTAAAATTTTTTGAACTGAATTTATTAAAGTTGGCCACTACATTTGGATTCTCCTGGCGGCATGGTCCGCACCAGCTGGCCCAGAAATCGAGTAATACATATTTACCACGGAAAGAGGAAAGGGAAACATTCACACCCGCTGTGTCCGTTTGTGTGAAATCCGCAGCCACACTGCCGATCGCCGTAACTTTTGTCTTGGTAATGGCGTCACCTACATACGTACCATAGGTATTTTTCAACGCTTCCGGTTTTAACTTCATGTACCGGGTTTCTGTTTTTGCCAGGTCATTATTTAATTGCATGGTTATGGCAAGTATGAATGCGCTTACAGGCGAGGACCTGCGTTTGTTGATGAATTGATCTACCCGTACTTCCACCGAATCCCTGGTGCGCGAAATCACCTGCATAATGCTGTCATTACCCTGACCCGATTGCACCAATTGCCCGTTCCTGTTAAGGGTGGTAAATAATCCTTCAAAATTTTCCTGGAACGCTTTGAAATCGTTCGGTGTTTCAGAACCTTTATAAACCAATTGATTCAGTTTATTGATATCGCCGGTTACCTTGATTTTAGAATTGTCAAGAAAAGTCATTGCGGTGCGACCTTCCCCCAGAACGAGGTTGACAATCGTGGGTTCCTTGAGTTGGGATTTTATGATAAAACTGCCCTTCAGGGAAATAGCCTTCCCAAGGGTATCTGTCGGACGGTTTGCATCGGTCAGCACTACAACCGTATTGTCTTTAAGACCAGTGATTTTACCTTCCAGGGTAAGCTGGGATTGGCCCAATGTAAAAAAAGGAAGGAACAGGGCTACGAACACGAAGGCTTTCATACGAGGAATATTTGAGACATAAAGATAAGCCAGAATCAAGTCATGTGGAAATGGGGTCATTTCTCGTCCCTGATGCCCTTTATAAATTTCGAGATCGTAACAGGGAGATCCTTTGAACCTTCCAACGCCTGCACAAAGGCACTGCCGATGATTGCACCACTGGCAGAGAGGCAGGCACGGTCGAATGTGCTTTTGTCCCTGATTCCGAAACCAGCCATCACCGGATTCCGCAGGTTCATTGCACGGAGACGGCGCAGGTATACCCCCACTTCATCCATGTTTTTGTCGGTCCCGGTTGTGGAGGATGAAGAAACCGCATACAGGAAACCATTACTGAGCAGGTCGAGCTTCCGGATCCGTTCATCGCTGGTCTCGGGGGTTACCAGGAAAATAAAATCCAGTCCATGCCGGGTTAAAACCGATCCATAAATTGTTTCGAATTCATATTCCGGCAGGTCGGGAATAATCAGGCCATCAACTCCCACAGCTGCAGCCTCTTCGCAAAATTTTTCAAACCCGTATTGCATTACCGGATTCATATAACCCATTAATACAACCGGAAGGGAAATGGTTTTACGAAAGTTTTTCAGCTGTTCCAGCAGGTGGCGGATGGTCATTCCATTCTCCAATGCAACCATACTGCTTTGCTGGATCACCGGGCCATCGGCAAGCGGATCGCTATAGGGCATTCCGAGTTCAATGATATCAACACCCGATTGCTGCAAGGCCTCCATCACCGGAACCGTATCACCGAGAGAAGGATATCCTGCAGTAAAATATATATTGAGAATGCGTGAATTCCTTTCCAGGAAAAGATGTCCTAATCGGGTCATAAAATGGGATTATCAATGCAGCGCTATGAAAGAATTTAATACTGGCTTATCCGTTCAACATGTTATCTTTTACCAATCCGTGGGCCTGATCGGATACGACGATTTTTCCGTTCAACATGTTACCTTTTATTAATTTGTGGGCCTGATCGGATACGTTTGCCCGTCAATGGTAATAAACCGATAGGATGGATAGCTATCGATATCAAGCGTTACCTTGTACAAGGCGGATGTTTTGTTTTCCGGATTAAAATTGACCAGCACTGTGTCACCCTTCCTTTCGGTGACCATCGACTTAATGTCATACCCTGTAGGAAGGCATTTTTCGAACTCAAATCGTTCACCCCCGAAATTGGAGGTGAGCCGGAAAGTGGGTTCCAGTAAACTACAATCCTTCCCTTTCTCCACCAATTCCAGCTTTTGTTCCACATAGGGTGAGCGGTTACAGGCAGACGCCACAACGATAATAAAACAAAATAAAAATGTTCTTTTCATATATTTATTTGATGTAAGTCATGTATGTAGCCATATCCTTATCGCCCCGGCCGCTCAGGCAGATTACCACCTGGTCATCTGAATTAAATTTTAATTGTTCCAGTGCAGCAAACGCATGTGCGCTTTCCAATGCCGGGATGATCCCTTCTGTTTTGGCAAGGTTGAATGCCGACTTCACTGCATCTTCATCAGTAGCCGAAAGGAACCGGGCACGGCCAGTTTCAAAAAGGCCGGCATGCATGGGTCCGATGCCGGGATAATCCAGTCCGGCTGAAATGCTGTGCGGTTCAACCACCTGGCCGTCTGCTGTCTGCATCACCAGGCTTTTACTGCCATGAAGAACACCCGGTTTACCCAATTGGGTGGTGGCTGCGGAAAATCCGCTGTCCACACCGAGACCTGCTGCTTCAACAGCGATCAGTTGTACCAACGGCTCCTCGATAAAATGATAGAAGGCTCCTGCAGCATTACTGCCACCACCCACACAGGCGATAACATGCGTGGGTAATTCACTGCCGGTTTTTTCCAGCATCTGCCACCTGATTTCCTTACTGATAACAGACTGGAACCTTGCAACCATATCGGGATAGGGATGTGGTCCAACCACACTGCCGATTATGTAATATGTATCTGCGGGATGATTGATCCAGTCGCGGATTGCCTCATTGGTAGCGTCTTTCAGGGTTTTGCTTCCACTGCTTGCGGGCAGCACCGTTGCACCGAGCATCTTCATACGTGCCACATTGGGTGCCTGTCTTGCCATATCCTTTTCACCCATATAAACAATACACTCAAGTCCCTTTAATGCGCATACCGTTGCCGTTGCGACCCCATGCTGACCTGCACCCGTTTCGGCAATGATCCGCTTTTTACCAAGCCGTTCTGCCACCAGGATCTGGCCGATTGTATTATTGATTTTGTGCGCGCCGGTATGACAAAGATCTTCCCGCTTGAGATAGATATTGGTACCAAAAGTCCGGCTCAGCCTGTCGGCAAAATAAAGTGGTGTAGCGCGGCCTGCATAATCTTTCAGCAGGCTGTTGTTTTCCCTGATGAACGATGGGTCTTCCATGATCTCGAGGTACCTGGTACGCAGCTCTTCCACATTCCGATGGAGCATCTCGGGAATATAAGCACCACCGAATGATCCATAGTATCCATGTTCATCCGGATTTTTTTTCAATGGAACAGCACCCTTGTTTTCACTCATTTTTTTATTTTTAGAAACCTGGCAGGTCTCTCACCGCCTCATTCTTCTTTCATTGCCTTTACAAATGCCGCCACCTTAACCATGTCCTTCACACCGGGGCTGATCTCAAACCGGCTGTTAATATCAACTGCGAATAATTTCTTTCCGGGTTCCTCGTCTTCGAACGCCTTTAGTCTCGCTTCATCACCAGGTTCAATACCACCGCTCATAAAAAACAATTTGCGCATGGTGGCTTCCTTCAACACATTCCAGTCGAACTTCTTCCCTGTTCCCCCATACCCTGCTCCCATTGTATCAAACATAAACATATCACTGGTATCGTTGAACGGCCGGGTGATCCAGTCTATCGGATCATTGTCTGTTAACCTGAACGCCTTTATTACCGTAACATAGTTGGCCACTTTCTCGCAGAAGAACGGCGTTTCATCACCATGTAACTGAACCATGTCAAGCCGGTATGCATCCACGGTCTGCATCATTTCATCGTACTGGGCATTTACAAACACCCCTACTTTTGCGATCCTCCCGCCGATGCGTTTCATCTTTTCGGGAGATAATTTTTCACGCATATACCGGGGCGACTTCGGATAAAAAATGAACCCGGCAAGATCGACCCCCATTTCATCCAGTGCATTTACCTGATCAGGCAGCGTCATGCCGCAAACCTTGATACGGGTTTTGCGACGGTTAACACCGGGTTCCAGGCTGCCTGTTGTTTCATTCATAGTCTGACCAGTTTACTTATAACTGGCAAATCAATCATTAAAGCTTTCCAACGAATTCATAAAACGCCTTACCGGGATCATCTTCCTTCATAAATGTTTCACCGATGAGGAATCCTTTAAAACCCGCTTTTCTTAAAGTTACGATCGTTTCCGGATTGCTGATCCCGCTTTCAGCCACCGCTGGTATACCAGCCGGCAACTGGCGTATCAGGTCGAGCGAAACCTGGATATCCACTTCAAAATTTTTCAGGTTCCGGTTGTTTACTCCAACCATACTTATTTCATCACAGATATGACCCAGCTCCTGTTCATTATGGATCTCGAGTAATACTTCCAGTCCAATGGTCCGGGCAAAAACCGCCAGCTGCCTGACTTCTACCGGTGACAGACATGCTGCGATCAGCAGGATCACATCGGCCCCGAAGGCCTTTGCCTCCGCAATCTGCCACTCGTCAATAATAAAGTCCTTACGGAGTATTGGCACATCCGTGATCACCTTGGTCTGGATCAGGTCGTCGAGATCACCACCAAAAAAATCCTTGTCAGTCAACACCGAAATCCCTGCAGCACCCAACTGATTGTAATGTTTGACAACCGGTTCCACTTCCAGGTCAGCCGGTTTGAACCAACCCTTACTCGGGCTTTTCCTTTTGAACTCAGCGATAATACCTGAACTTCCTTCCTGGTTGAGGCTAGCCACCAGCGACCTGTTTGCTATCTCCCAGAAGAAACCTTCCTTGCGAAACCGCTGCATACTGCTCAGCGGTTTCAGCCGTTCTATCTCTTTGCGTTTATTAAATATGATCTCATCAAGGATCGTACTCATTGTAATTCGATTAATTTTTTTAATGAACCGTAGGCGCGACCAGATTCCAGGCTTTCCACCGCAGCCGCATATGCCTCTTCATAACCTGCATATTTACCGGTGCAAAATAAGGCCATTGCTGCATTCGCCAGTACTACTGCATTCTGCGACCAGGTTCCTTCTGACCGGATAATATCCATAAAAATTTTTGCCGCTTCCTCCACGGTATTCCCGCCTTCAATATCAACAGCGCTTACCATCCTTTTGCCCAGCTGTTCAGGAGTCATTATCCGTTCACCCTCCTGGGTAATCACCCGGGTATCATTGGTAAGGGAAATTTCATCGTATCCATCAAGGCTGTGGATGATGGTAAATGGTTTTCCGGATAACTGCAGCACATAATTGTAAACGCGGGCCATCTCCAGGCTGGATACACCAACCAGCTGGAAAGCAGGACGGGCGGGATTTACAAGCGGACCAAGCATGTTGAAAAAAGTCCTGATAGCCAGGTTGCGCCGGATCGGCCCAACCGATTTCAACGCCGGATGGAAGATGGGTGCATGAAGGAAACAGATTCCTGCTTCATCCACTTCCCGTTTGAGGGAATCGCTATCATTTTTAAAACGATAACCCAACTGTTCCATTACATTGGATGCACCACTTACAGATGAAGCCCCATAGTTACCGTGTTTTGCAACAGGCTGACCCGTTCCGGCAACTATAAAACAGGCAAGGGTGGAAATATTAAATGTGTTTTTGCCGTCACCGCCGGTACCAACGATATCGATGGTTGTTTCGTTTCCCATTTCAACGGGGTGGCATAACTCCAGCAATGCATCACGAAAACCCAGCAACTCATCAATGGTAATGCTCCTCATCAGGTACACCGTCATAAATGCTGTAACTGAATGTTCGTTGTAAAGGCCCTGGCCAATTTTAACCAGTACTTCCCTCGCCTTATCGCGACCAAGTGTTTTATGTTCAAAAAGTGATTGAAGGATTTCTTTCATCTTTATATTATTATCGTCCCCGCAAAAAATTTCCCGACATTTTCAATACAACATGCATTTAAGTCACGCTGATTTATTTCAACCAATTCGCCAGGATCTTCTCACCTTCCGGAGTCAGCACACTTTCCGGATGGAATTGCACACCCTGCACATCATATTCTTTATGTTGCAGGGCCATAATATGACCACTGGCATCTGTGGCTGTGATCTCCAGGCTAGCTGGAAATCCTTCCGGGTTGATGACCCAGCTATGATAACGACCTACCTCAATATCGGGGCCCAGTCCCGCAAACAACGCACTTGCCCTTCCTTCTTCATTCAATCCGATGGGTGTGGCAACACCATGATATACGGTCGACAGGTTAAACAGCGTTCCACCGAAAGCCTCACCGATAGCCTGATGGCCAAGGCACACACCCAATATCGATTTGGTGGGTGCATATTCCTTTATCACATCCAGCAGCAGGCCGGCTTCGGTGGGAATGCCCGGACCCGGTGAGAGAATGATCTTGTCGTAGTCCCTGATTTTTTCCAGTGGTATCTCATCATTGCGGAAAACCTCCACTTTTATATGGGTGATCTTCTCCACCAGGTGTACCAGGTTGTACGTAAACGAATCATAATTATCAAAAACCAGTATGCGGGTCACGATCTCTGTTTTTATTGTTAATGGGGTTACTGTCCAATACTCACTGCTGTTGCAATGGCTTTTTTCAATGCGCCCAGTTTATTATTCACTTCCTGTAATTCATTTTCCGGTACACTCGCTGCTACAACCCCCGCGCCTGCCTGGTAGGTCAGGGTATTCTGACGGCTCAGGAATGTACGGATCATGATAGCATGGTTACAACTCCCATCAAATCCCATAAAACCGATTGCCCCACCATAATACGAACGGGCAGTTGGCTCATATTCATCGATCAGTTCCATGGCCCTGAACTTTGGTGCGCCGCTGAGTGTGCCTGCAGGAAATGTGCGGGCCATCAGGTCGAAAGGATTGGTTTCTTTTCTTACCATTCCCGTTACCTCACTCACCAGGTGGATCACATGCGAGAAATACTGCACTTCCCTGAATTTGCCAACCTTCACATCGTCACACACGCGACTCAGATCATTACGCGCCAGATCCACCAGCATTACATGCTCGGCATTTTCTTTGGCATCGAGTAATAGTCTTGCCGTTTCTATTTTATCAAGATCCTCATCGCCCGTCCGCCTGAATGTACCTGCAATGGGATGCAGTACAGCCTTCTGGTTTTTTACCAGCAGCTGCGCTTCAGGTGAAGAGCCCATTAATTTGTAGTCGCCATAGTCGAAGAAAAACAAATAGGGAGATGGATTGATACTACGTAATGCACGGTAAACATTGAATTCATCACCCTGGAACGATTGTTCGAAACGGCGGCTGAGTACGATCTGGAATACATCGCCCCTTTTGCAACTCCGGATCCCCCTGGTCACCATTTCCCGGTAATCTTCATCGGTCATATTGGAGCGCTCGCCATCCTTTAATGAAAAAGGATACACCGGTACATCCTTACTGCGGATCAGTGATTCCAGTTTTTCAAGATCACTTTCTATTCCTGCAATCCTGTTTTCGCATATAAACAGTTCGTCATTAAAATGATTAAATGCAATTACATATTGATAAAACCGGTAACGCATTAATGGAATCACCGGAGTACCGGGATGTGTTTCCAGTCCGATGGTATCAAAAAAACGGACCGCATCATAAGCGGTATAACCGAACAGGCCCTGTGCAAAACGCGCTTCCTTCCTGTTGCTTTCCACCATTTTAAATCGCGACATGTACTCCCATACCAGTGCGGGTACAGCCTGGGGATCTTTCAGCTCCATGCGCTTTGGCGGGTCGCCGGGGATCTTGGTCTCGATACTCCCGGTATCACTGATTTCGATGCCGCCGATGGCATTGATGCAGATGAACGAATAACTGTTTTCTGCAGCGTGCGAGTCGGTACTCTCCAGCAGGATAGTATCACGGAACCTGTCGCGCAACCGGAGGTAGATCCCGACCGGAGTATAAATATCGGCGAGCAAACGCCTGCATTCTGTGTGAACTTCTATTGTTCTCATAAACTGTTTCTACTTCCCCCTTTTTAAAAACAAAAACCCCGGATTGAATCCGGGGTTCTACTACCTTATAAATAAAGTAATGGCATTACAAACCCCGTTCAGCGTCTGACTGCCACCACCATTGTTGATTATTTGTGTTTCTATTCATGATGGGCAAAGATGCTCAAGAAATTTTAATCCAGCAAATATTTAAATTTTAACTTTAATTACCATTCTGTTTGAATAATCTCAAAATCTCAATTCATGCTTATCCAGCACAAAACCGCGGGTTCTAAAGGAATGTTTTATGTGGAAGAAGAGGGCAATATCCTTGCGGAGATGGTCTATACCATGGCTTCTCCCGGCCAGATGATCATTGAACATACTGAAGTGAATGATAGCCTGAAGGGTAAAAAAGTGGGGCTCCAGCTGGTGCACCATGGGGTGGAATACGCACGTGAACATGATATCAAAATTATCCCACTTTGCAGTTTCGCAAGATCGGTCTTCCAAAAGACGTCAGATTTTAACGACGTACTGGCCTGAGGCCGGGTACCGTCGGACCTGTAATTCCTGCATCGGCTGACTGCCGGCCGGGAGGTTATTGGCCAAACATTCCTCAACCAAAAACCAACAACAACATGAGATTGAACAAACTTGTTCCCCTTTTCCTTGTCCTGATTTCCCCCACTCTGCTTCCCGCGCAGGACGACGGCAATTATAAAACACCGCCGAAGGCAATTGCCGATATGTTGCTTGCAAAACCTACTCCCGCCGTCAGTATTGACGATCGGGGAGAATGGATGTTATTCACCGAGAGCAGCAGTTATCCTTCGGTGGAAGAACTGGCAAGGCCTGAGTGGAAGATCGCGGGCCTGCGGATCAACCCCTCCAATTTTGCGCCCAGCAGGCAGAACTTCATCACTAACCTGTATCTAAAAAATATAAAAACCGGCAGGCTGGTTAATATTACCGGATTGCCATCGCCACTTTATGCATCAGCAACCAGCTGGAGTCCGGGCGAAAAAAAAATCGCCTTCACAAATACCACGGCTTCGCAGGTTGACCTCTACGTTATTGACGTAGCAACTGCCAGGGCAAGCCGGATTAATAAAACACCATTAAACACTTTAACCGGTTCCTATCTCTGGTTCAATGACGAAACGATCCTCTACCGCGGAACGTTGAAACCCGCTTCTGCAGCACCTTCCAGGCCACCTGTACCCAGGGGGCCATCCATCCAGGAAAACCAGGGTAAGGCATCACCCAGGCCAACTTACCAGGACATGATCAAGTCGCCGTTCGATGAACAGCTCTTCGCTTTCTTTGCCAGTACCCAACTGATAAAAAATACCCGTGGTATTGAAACAAAACTTGGCGTACCTGCTATCTATGTTTCTATTGCTGTATCTCCTGATAAAAAATACCTGCTCACCCGTACTATCCAGACGCCCTTCTCTTACCTGGTACCTTACAGCGGATTTCCGGCAACCATAACCGTAACAGATCTCAATGGTAAAGCAGTGGCGAAACTTGCAGAAATCCCTTCATCAGAAACTGCACCCAGTGGAAATGATAATGTTGCCAATGTAAGGCGTGGTTATGAATGGAAGGACGATGAACCATCAACGATTGTCTGGGTTCAACCACTCGACAGCGGACTCATCCGCACCAAAGTAGAATACCATGATCTGGTGCTCGCCATCGCTGCGCCATTTACCGGTGAGCCAAAAGAATTATTTAAAACCAAAATGCGGTTCCGCGGTGTTACCTGGGGCGACTCAACCCATGCTATTGTTATGCAGGGCCTGACCGGTAAACAAACGATTCAACTGGATCTCTATAATGGCAGCACCGGACAGATTGAAAAACTAATAAGCCGCAATACAACGGATGCATATAGTAATCCGGGTTTCCCGGTGACTGCGCCCAACCGATACGGCAAGGAAGTGTTGTTACTAACCGGTAACGGGAATACCATCCTGTTTAACAACACGGCCGGCAGTTCACCAAAAGGTGACCTTCCTTTTTTAATGTCCTATGATCTTTCAACAAAAAAATCCGACATCTTATGGCGCTGCAGCGAAGGGAGTTTTGAAACCGTGGTAAAAGTGCTGGATCCGGTGGGCCTGACACTTGTTACCCGTCGCGAATCGGAAAGTATCATGCCCGATTACTGGATGAAGGATCTTAAAAAGAAAATCGCTGACAGGCAGCTAACCAGTTTTACCAATCCTTATCCGCAACTGGACGGGGTTACAAAGGAAAAAATCCAGTACAAGCGGGCAGATGGTGTGGATCTTACCGGCGACCTGTACCTTCCAAAAAATTACAATGCAGTTAAGGATGGTCCACTGCCCGTGATTATCTGGGCCTACCCGGCTGAATATAATTCTGCAGCTGACGCTGCACAGATACGTGGCAGCGAACATCGTTTCACCCTGTTAAATGGTGGCTCACCTGTTTTTTATGTAACTCAGGGTTATGCGGTTCTCAACAATGCCGAAATGCCGATTGTTGCAACTGACATTTCGCGAAAACCAAATGATAATTTTATCGAACAACTGACAATGAATGCAAGAGCGGCAATTGAAAAACTTTCTGCACTTGGTGTGGGCGACAGCAACCGCGTTGCAGTAGGGGGTCATAGTTATGGAGCATTCATGACCGCGAATCTGCTGGCACATACCAACCTGTTTAAAGCAGGTATTGCCCGTAGCGGTGCATACAACCGGTCACTGACTCCATTTGGTTTCCAGAACGAAGACCGTACCTACTGGCAGGCACCTGATCTGTACAATGCCATGAGCCCGTTTGCGAATGCTGATAAAATCAAAACACCGATCCTGCTGATCCATGGCGATGCAGATAATAATACAGGAACCTATCCCATCCAGAGCGAGCGGATGTTTAATGCCATCAAGGGACATGGTGGTACAGTACAATATATCAGCCTTCCTTACGAATCGCATGGATATGCGGGCCGGGAAAATGTATTACATGTTCTGGCGGCACAACTGGAATGGATGGATAAATATGTAAAGAACGCTGAAAAAAAACCGCAGGAAAAAAAGGCATTCTGATTTCAGATAACGGATAGTACCTGATCATTGCTCAACAGGTGTTATCCCGATCGTAGAATCTCAGGCTGAAACCGGTCCGGGAATATGATCAGCATCCTGTCATCACTGCTGTAGAGAAACTAAGTCTGAAGCCGGTCCGGAGAATTTCCTGACCGGCTTTTTCTTTCTCCTCCCCCACCAGATATAAAATCCGGTGACAGGCAGGCTGGCAGCAATCAGGCTGGCGCAAAACATCAGGATTTTTCCAGGTAGTCCCAGCACCGCCCCCACATGGATATCATAATTCATCCGCCTGATTTTATCGGCAAGTGTTGCTTCGCTGAACTTCCCCGCATACGTGCCCTTGTTGATTAACCGCTCACCCGAATACTGATCATAACTTGAAATATCTGTATGGTAATATGTACCCGGGCGGTTGTTGATGGTAATATCGATGGGAGATGTTGGGTCGGCCGCGAAATGGACACTGACACTTTGCTTATCGTTGACAACCTTATAGGTCACAGACCAGAGTGAGTCAGTAATATTGACCGGCACCGCAGTCCGCTGTATGGTATCAGATGTGGCATAAACCGCTTCTGCTGCCGGCTTCCCTCCATTGGTGACCCAGTACAGGGAATCAGCAAACCACTGGAATCCGAAAACTAGTCCTGTGCAGGCCAGGATAATTCCCGCTAGTGACATATAAAATCCGGGAACATTGTGTAGATCATAATTTCGCCTGCGCCATTTGGCCGACCATTTGACTGAGAAACGTTGTTTCAAAGCAGCTTTGTTCTTCGGCCACCAAAGTATGATTCCGGTTACAAGCATAATTAGGAAAATAAGTGTTGCGGTTGCAATAACCGGTTGTCCGACTGATGGAGGTAACCAGAGGTAAAAATGACCGTCAAGAACAACACGAAAAAAATCACGGTTCATATTTTTTACTTTTTTAACCTCAGCTGTGTAAGGGTCTACAGCAACAGTCATATAATTATCAGCATCGTAATAGGAAACAATGGCCGACCTTCCTTCGCCCGGATACTCTATATCATTGGCTTTTTTACCGGACAGGTGTTTTTCCGCAGCATCCCGGAGTATCGTCGGTGGCAGCACCGACATTTGTTTTTTTTCCGTGAAGGCTGCCGGCTCTGTTACATACCTGATCTCCTGTTCAAAGGCAAGTATACATCCCGTTATTCCAAGCAGTACTATCACAAGGCCTGAACTGAGTCCAAGCACCAGGTGTACCAAACCCACCCATTTTTTAAACTTGTTTTTATTTTTTTTTATAAAAGCCATCATTTTATATTGAACCCCCGCATGTGACTGCCAGGGTTATTTTTTAACAATTTACGGGGGCCTAGTTTGGTTTACCCACCGTAAGGATCATGGTTGAACAATAATACCAGCTTGAAAACACCTGCGACTGGAGTGATAGTTTACTGTTCATATAAATTATAATTTATAAGGTTGTTGTTATTAAAATTTGTAACCGAAGCCCAACCGGAAATTAACCCCCGGTTCAATCTGGTAATAATATTCAGTTGTGGCAGGATTATTATCCAGTTCATAAGGCGCGCCCTGGAACAGATATCTGTCAAGGATATTATTCACGTTCAGCGCAATATTATAGCGGCTGTTCTGCCAGGAAATATTTCCATCCATGCGGAAATAATCAGGTAATTGTTTTGCTTCAGTATTGGTACCCCAGTCCCAGGTATTCCGTCCCACCTGATATTGATAACCCAGCGAAAATCCAAGGCCATGAAGACGGCCATGCGGCAGTCGGTACGATAGCCAGGCGTTGCTGATATGGTCCGGAAAACCTGATCCCGGAACAGCACCGCCAATTTTTTCTTTGTCCACATCATCGGTCACTTCAGCAAACGTATACGCATAATTCAAGGTGAGGTTTAACCCGCGCGTGATCTCGCCACGCAGGTCAAATTCAATACCCCTTGTTTTGGTTTGTCCCGTCTGTAACACTTTGTAATCAGGTCCGGGTATGGACGACACCACATTGTTACGGACGATCTGGTACACGGATGCTGTTGTATTCCATTTACCAGCGAACCAGTCGCGCTTGATCCCCGCTTCCAGGTTATTACCCGTAACCGGTACCAGCGTCCTGTTCAGGGTATCCACTCCCTGCTGGGGCACAAATGCCTGGTCGTATAATCCGTAAACAGAAACCGACTCATCAACCGAGTAACTGATCCCCACTCTTGGAGTAAAATGATTATCCTTTGAAGCGGTACCGTATGCGCTTTGTTTGATATTGGTAAATCTCCCCGCAAGTGTAAGCCGCAACCTGTCGCGAAGGAAACGGAGTTCATCCTGGACATACACACTGCTATAACTTTCTGAAATAATATTCCCGTCAGCCCTGGCACTCAGCGGCAGACTGCGGTCGAACACCGGTAGTGCATTTCCCGGTACATTGCCATGCAAAGGATGATAAATATTGAATGGTTGGGGAACATAGTCGCCATTATCATCGTATCCGTATCCATAGATATCCATAAACTGCGACCAGTCGGCCATATAATTTTTGTATCCCATATCGATACCGGTAAGAATACGATGGTTGACGGCACCGGTCGACACATCACCCGTAAGGAATGCCTGTCCCAGCCTGGATTTGGACCGCGCATCCCAGATAGATATATTACGTGTCACATCACCATTGGGTGCGATGCCCACCGGGTAGGCCGGCCATTGCGATGAACCAATCTGTTTATAATCAAACCAGGCAAGTTGGGTGGTGAATTTCCAGTTGCTGCTGAGCTCGTGATTCAATGTCAGGTAGACACTATGATCGTTGATATTGGTTGGCTCCAGGTTGGGTTCGGCAAGTGTTGAATGACGGGGGAGATCGCCATACCCATTTGGACTAAACAGATACGCTGCACCCACCAGTGCCATCTGCATATACTGGTATGTATACTCTGCGGTGAGTGATGTTTTATCATCAACGCGATAGGTAAGAACCGGTACAATGGAGTAACGGTTGGTATAATCGAAATCGCGGAACGAATTTTTCAGTTGCCCCATTACATTGAAACGATACAGGAGTTTTCCATCCTTGCTCAACCTGCCGTCAAGATCGAGCGTGGAACGATAGGTATCGTAACTGCCCATGGTAAAACCCGCTTCGCCTCGGTTGATACCCGTTGGTTTTTTGGTGACTACATTATAAAATCCGGTAGGCTCACCATTGGCCAGCATGAAACCGGCGGGGCCTTTTACAAATTCAACGCGCTCAACCATGCTCATATCTTCTACCAGCGGTCCCCAGGGCATCTGCACGTTCATGCCATTACGGAATGATCCAATCTGTTGTCCACGCATGCTGATATTGGCGTAGTTATCCCAATGTTCACTACGGGTAACGCCACTCACATTACGGGTAATACCTTCCAGCATATCAAAGATCTGCTGGTCGTGGATCACTTTATCGGTCACCACCTGGATATTCTGTGGCACTTCAATCAGGGGCGATTGAAGCCGGAGTGAATTGGATACCTTACTGACCTTGTATCCGCGTTGTGCGCTTTTGACCACCACTTCGGCAAGTTGCCTGTCGGACACTTTTAATACTACCGATGCCGTGTTCAGACGCCCGGACTCCACTGTCACCGCCTGTGTCTGCGTTTCATAACCCACCAGGGAGATTGTCAATTCATAATTACCGGAAACAAGCCTCGCGAATTCAAACAGACCTTCCCCATTTGTCATCACCGATCTGTTTTTATAGTTCAGCGATACCACTACATCGGGGACAGGACTGCCATCGGTAGTAACGACCCTTCCCGTAAGTACTCCCGTTTTTTCCTGCGAAAAAACATTAACAGTAAGAAAGAGTAGCAAGCCCAGCAAGCCCAATGTATTCCGTTTCATATTGATTAGTTTAATTTGGCGGGCACAGTGATGACAACCCCGCAGTTAGCGATGGTCATACATCAAAGGCCCATATTTTGATTGAGGTATATATTTTCTGAACGCGAACTTATTGTGAGCTGATTAACACATCGGCCTCAATGCGGAAAAGGTGATTACGCAAAATGGAAACTGACTTTGGAATGACAATCGGGTAATGGAAGGGAATCATTAATTTTAGTGATAACATCAATGCTGTTGGTTACAATGAATGCGCCGGCTCACTGTTTTAAGATAGCGATTGACTCGATGACAACATCAATGGTACTGGTTCAGATAATGTGTGGCCGACTTACTGTTTTAAGACAACTACTGATCCAATGACAATATCAGTGCTTATGGTTTATATGATGAATTTATCTTCCCACTGTTTTGATATAATCACCTAGGTTGATTTACTGCAACAGTTAACTCAAATTTTAAAGGTTAATAAATATGCAACGAAGACAATTCCTGACCAGCACCGGATTACTTGCAGCAGGTGCAGGTACCGTGTTACTTCCTTCCTGCGAATCCAAAACTGCTGACGCCGGTTCTGATCATACTGCGGCTAATGGGTTTGAAGATTTTGAATTGGCAGAAAAATCCATAACGGACCTGCAGAAAGAACTGGCCGATGGAAAATATTCTTCGGAAGAACTGGTGAAACTATACCTGAAACGAATGGACTTAATTGACAGTAACGGACCAAGGCTTAAATCTGTGATAGAACGCAACCCCGACTCTTTACTGATTGCTGTTCAAATGGACAGTGAAAGAAAAAAAGGATCTGTGCGGGGTCCTTTACATGGCATCCCCGTGCTGATCAAGGATAATATTGATACAGCAGACAAGATGCAGACTACTGCAGGGTCGCTGGCGATGACGGGTAACATCCCATCCAGCGATTCCTTTATTGTAAAAAAATTAAGGGAAGCCGGTGCTATTATTATTGGTAAAACCAATCTCAGTGAATGGGCCAACTTCCGTTCCACCAACAGTTGTTCCGGATGGAGCAGCCGTGGCGGCCAAACCAAGAATCCCTATATCCTCGATCACAATCCCTGTGGTTCAAGTTCAGGTTCAGGTGTTGCGGTTTCGGCCAATCTCTGTGTTGTGGCTGTTGGAACGGAAACGGATGGTTCGATAACCTGCCCTGCTTCTACCAATGGTATAGTTGGGATCAAACCTACAGTTGGACTGGTTAGTCGCACCGGTATCATTCCCATTTCATCTACACAGGACGCTGCCGGCCCGATGGCAAGGACGGTACGTGATGCGGCGATCTTACTGGGAGTACTCGCAGGTACGGATCCAGCGGATCCGGTTACCATGGAAGACAAGGCAACAGGCACTATTGATTATACCAGGTTTCTTGATGCGGGTGCACTCAGGGGAAAACGTATCGGAATCGAAAAGAAACCTCCGGGAAAAAACCAGTACATGATTGCTTTGCAAAAAGCAGCCACAAATCTTCTTTTAAAACAGGGTGCTGAACTGGTAACCATTGAATATATGGATAAGATAAATGAGTTGGGTCAGGCAGAGTTCGAACTGATGTTGTATGAATTCAAAGCCGGTTTGAATAAATACCTGGCAACATCCAATGCGCCTGTACGATCGCTTGCACAGGTTATCAGTTATAATATCCTGAATGAAAATACAGCCATGCCTTATTTTAAACAGGAAACATTGGAGAACGCTGAAAAGAAGTCCGGACTTGATACCCCTGCATACCTCGAAGCTGTTAAAAAATCGCGCGATGGAACAAGGGAGATTATTGACAAAGTAATGGCGGATAATAAACTGGATGCGATAGCGGGTCTTACCATGGGACCAGCCTGCAGTATTGACACCATCTATGGTGACCGGTGGGGCGATGTATTTTTAACCCAACCTGCGGCGGCCGCCGGGTATCCGCATATTTCAGTACCGGGTGGATATGTTTATGACCTTCCTGTTGGATTGTCTTTCTTTGGAAAACCCTACAGCGAACCCTTACTGATAAGTCTCGCCTATGCGTTTGAACAGGCATCGCGACACCGGAAACAACCTGGCTTCAGGACTGCGTTTATTTCCTGAGCTGAAGCCTGACACCCGATTCAGGAATATATTATTCTGGACTATCAAATAAAGCAGGTTTCAGAAACGAATTATTTCCTGGGCTGAAGACTGGTGTCCAATCCGGGAACGAATTATTTCCTGGGCTAAAGACTGGCGTGCAATCCGGGAACGAATTTATTTCCTGGTCTGTATGCTGACACTGTTTCTGCAACGGGATGATTTCCTGATCAAAAACTGGCAGGTAACAGGCAATAACAGCGATTAATTATCTGTTCTTTATCTTAGTTAAATGAAAAAAATGTTTGCCTGTTTAATTACCCTTCCACTTTTTGTATTTGCCCAGCCCAGGGAAAGGAAACTGGTCTGGAGTGATGAGTTCAACTATATTGGTCAGCCCGACTCTTCCAAATGGACAGCCGATATTGGCGGTCACGGTTTTGGGAATAACGAGTCGCAGTTTTACACCACGGGCCGTCTAGAAAATGCGCGGGTGGAAAACGGAGTACTGGTGATCGAAGCTAGACGTGAAAAATGGCCAGCTGATGAGGTTAAACAAAACGACTACACATCAGCGAGGCTTGTTACAAAAAACAAGGGCGACTGGCAATACGGCCGCATTGACGTGCGTGCCAAACTACCCTCCGGACGTGGTACCTGGCCCGCCATCTGGATGCTGGCATCGGTGCCCGGTTACAATTGGCCTGACGATGGCGAGATTGATATAATGGAACACGTAGGATATAATCCGGCCTATGTCCATGCATCGGTCCATTGTACTAAATATTATCACAAGATCAACACCCAGAAGACCGACACTACAATTGTTCCTGATTTCTCCACCGCCTTCCACGATTACAGCCTGGAATGGACAAAGGAATATATTAAAGTGCTGGTTGATGGTAAAGAATTTTTCACCTTCAACAACGAACATAGTGGTTACGATGGCTGGCCCTTTGATAATCGTTTTCACCTGATTTTAAACCTCGCGGTAGGTGGGTTCTGGGGCGGAGCGAAGGGTATTGATGAAAACATCTGGCCGCGAAGAATGGAAGTGGACTACGTGAGGGTTTATCAATAAACAAATCCCTGTATCGTTTGTGCAACCGCTTCGCTGCTCGCCGAAGCATGTCCCCCGTTAAGTTATAAAACCGGTCAATTGATGAGTCCGGTTTTTTTTAAATGTCCTCAGGGTTTTTCCGGCATATAATCCAGGGGAAGGAGATCTGCTATTTTTTCCGACCAGCCCCAGTAGGAAGTAGAGAAAATTTCCTGCGGCGGCGAATAACTTCCATTCGCGTCGATCAGTACGGGCGACTTACTGGCCAGCCAGATAAGGGATCGCTGGAAACTGGGGGAGCGCTTCTCCCCAAAATTTTGAAGGTAGAGTTTGTCTTCCACTTCATTTTTGTAAGTAATATAGAGGTAATCGTCAAACCAGATTGCTTTGTATATGCCATCGCGATTAATGATAAGGCTGTCAGCAGTGAGTACAGATGAACCATAAGTGTCTATATGATCATCCTGCCGCATGATCCTGGAATAATAATCAGAAGAATCATTTATTACAGAGTCAGTATTTTGTTTACCAGTCAGGCTGATCTTTACCTGTCCGTTAATGCTGACTCCCGCAGGCATCTCTCCCCGGCTCCTGGCGCTGTATATATCCCTTACCCGCAGTTTTTCATGATTGGGCGTGCGGACCATCCGGCGGACATCGTAACCATCGGCTGTAAGTGTATTGTTGTAAACACTCCTGATAAATTCCATGATGGATCCGGCGTAGGCTTTCTCGCGGGCAGCCTGCCAGCGGTTCCTTATTTTTTTTCCTTCCTCCTGGTGGTCTTCAAAATAAGGATAACCGGAATAGGTGGTGACCTGCGATCGGAAATTCGCTTCAAAATTTTCCAGCTGGTAATGAAGGGTATAACCCAATGCCTTGTTTTCTATTATCAGCGGCTCATCACTCCAGGCTATGACACGGTTTGATTTTTTAAAATACCTGAAACGAATTGACTTATAATTTTTTATCCGGCATTTCTGGGCATTGGGTGTCCGGCCAATAAAATGATCAAGGAATAACCTGCCCCACTTATCCCATCCTTCTATCACGGAAGGCTCTACCATCACGTTTTCCAGCTCTTTCACCTTAACCTGCATTTCAACCCGCACAATCATTGGCAATTTCTCTGAGCTGAAGGAAAATGCATTGGTCTCGAAGCCGACCGACGATACAATCAGCTCCTGATGACCCACGGGAAGATCAATTAGCCGGAAAGCGCCTGTATTATCCGTTACTGTACCCTTGGAGGTATTACTGATAAAAACGCTGGCACCCGGCAGCGGCTGGCCAGAAGCCTGGTCCACCACAATACCCGACATTGTCCGCTGTGTAATCCCCTGGATGGAAAAGGATAAGGCTATTAAAAGGATTGCCGGCAGTTTTAACATACCGGCAATTTAAGTTGCGAGAATTATATTCTATGTTTTCTTTTACATTAATTACACCCCTTCCTGTCAGGTTAAATATAATATCCCCAGGATAACCGTCCTGCTATTCGAGGCCAAACATCCCCTTATTCAATTGCTGGAGCAGGCGGACCTTATATTCGGCATCCGTAAGTAATGAAATATTGTGCGGACTACCTCCATATGACACCATACGGATCGGTATGTTGACAATGGATCCGAAAAGTTTTCGGATGATATCCGTGGTTTGTGAAATTTCGTTTCCTACTACGGAGATAATTGCCTGGTTGTAATCGACCTCCGTTGTCCCGAATGGTTCAAGTTCCCTCAGGATCTCTTTCAGGTAAATCGGGTTATCGATCGTCAGTGATACGGCCACTTCAGATGTAGTGATCATATCAATTGGCGTCCGGTATTTTTCAAACACCTCAAATATCTTACGGAGAAAACCGTAGGCAAGTAACATACGGCTGCTCTTTATCCTGATGGCGATAATATTATCTTTTGCTGCTACGGCCTTTACCCCAACGCTGCCCGCTTCCTCAGTCACCAGCGTTCCCTTTGCTTCGGGTTGCATGGTATTCAGCAATTTCACCGGGATCTTATATTGTTGTGCGGGCCAGATGGATGCAGGATGCAGGATTTTGGCACCAAAATAAGCCAGCTCGGCGGCCTCGTCGAAACTCATCTGTTCGATCGGTAAAGTTTTTTTAACGATACGTGGATCATTATTATGCATACCATCAATATCGGTCCAGATCTCGCATACTGATGCATTGATCGCCGCTGCAATCAGCGAGGCGCTATAATCACTACCGCCACGTTTGAGATTATCCACTTCACCACGGGCATTACGACTGATATAACCCTGGGTTATAAAAAGTTTTTTATCGGCATGTTGCTTCAGGATCTGGCTGAGCTTTACTTTGATACTTCCGATCTGGGGCTCATCATAACTGTCGATCGTCATGAATTCCAACGCGGGGATCAGGGCATGTTCGATACCCTGTTGCTCAAGGTATACTGAAAATAATTTGGTGGAAAGCAGTTCTCCCTGGGCGAGAATGTCCTTACTTAACGCCTCACTGAAACTGATCTTGAGAATGATGTTCAGGAATTCAAAATGTTCGGCAATAATGGCCTTTGCCTTTTCCTGAGCAGCAGGCTGGTTTACCAGTTCACTGATAAACTGAAGATAATGAGCTTCCAGTTTGTCGATATTCTGTTTGGCCGTACTGCGGTCGCCCCTGGCAATATTTTCAGCGATCTCCACTAATGCATTGGTTGATCCCGACAAAGCCGACAGGACAACAATGGTTGGTTCGGTGTCCCTGGTGACAAGCCCGGCAATATGATGCATACGCTCCGGTTTACCCACGCTGGTGCCACCAAACTTCATAACTTTCATGCTGTTTCCTTACCGGTATTTAATTGTTTAAAAAAATGCCCGCCGGTAGGCAGGCTGGCAAAGGTATAGAGATTTGCCCTTCACCACTACAAATCGATTCCGAACTTCTGGCCAAGGTCTGTCAGGTCTTTAACCACTACTTCAAGTAAAGGAATCCCTTCTGCAAGTCGTAAGGTTTCCATTTCCCGTTCAGGGTCTCCGGGTACCAATACTTTCTCGCGTCCCGCTGATGGCCTTGCATTCCGGAATCCCTGGATCCAATGGTCCATGTCTTTTTTGAAATCAGCCGCAGGCCGGAATGCATCCACCCGCATCGCTCCAAGGAAATGACCCAGTCCCTTTCCCGGCTGTTGCGCCGGCATCGGCACATATGCCGGAAATGGCGGTACCCATGGTGCATAGTTTGCACCACTAAGCAAGGCGGAAAATATATCAACAACAGCACCCAGTGCATAACCCTTGTGACTGCCATGGTCACGGTCGCCGCCAAGCGGTAATAATGCGCCACCTTTTTTTATTATATGGGGATCATGCGAAGGATAACCTTCTGCGTCCTGTACCCATCCGGAAGGAGTATCCTGATTTTTCCGTTGAAGGATTTCCAGTTTTCCATTGGCAGCAGTGGTGGTTGCAAGATCAGCCACAAATGCGGGCTCTGTTCCGGCTGGTGCCGCAACGCAGATGGGATTGGTGCCCAGCATCCGGTCGATCGAAAAAGTAGGTGCAACAAGCGGACTTGCATTTGTCATGGCAATACCCATCATATCCTGGTCAAGCGCCATCATCGCATGTTGGGCAGCAATGCCGAAATGATTACTGTTCTGAACGCTTACCCATCCGGTGCCAACTGCTTTTGCTTTTTCTATTGCGATCTTCATAGCAAATGGTGCTACTACCAGACCAAGACCCTTGTCGCCATCTACAACAGCAGTGGAAGGTGTTTCATGAATGATCCGAAGTTGAGGTGTTGCATTAACCCGACCCACTTCCCATAACCGGATATAACCACTTAAACGGGCTACCCCATGCGAATCAACACCACGGAGATCGGCCGACAATAAACTGCGGGTAGCGGTGACAGCGTCTTCTTCAGTACATCCGATTTTAAGAAAAACAGACCGTGTAAATTCAGACAGGCGGTCGTACGTGAACAGCTTTTCAATCATGCGGCAAAGAAACAATAAAAAGCCGACCAGCACTCTACGTTAACAGATAAAAGAAAAGTATAAAGACCGGACACCCGGGGCATCCGGTCTTTTAAGGAATTCATTTATCAGAATGGAAGATCATCAATCGGTTCAGTGATCTCATTGGCCGATGACATATTGGATGACATCGAACCTGAACCTGTACTATTGTTATAGTTTCCTGCAGAACCTCCGTTACCGGACGCTGCTGCCCCCTCGGCACGACCGCCAAGCAGTTGTACTTCCCGGACCCTGAGTGATAAGGAAGCTCCACTCGTTCCGTCCTGACGGGTAAATGTCCGGATCTCGGGAGTGCCTTCCACAAACACCTGCTTTCCCTTGGTGAGATAGGGTGATAAAGCTGTACGGTCGGTCCAGTAGGCGCAATCCACCCAGGTTGTTTTTTCCTGGCTGTTACCCTGGCTATCCTTATACTTTTCTGTATGGGCTACGGTAAAATTAATAACGTTCTTTCCATTGACGGTGTTCACCAGGCAATCCTTGCCAAGGTGTCCGATAACCTGCATTTTAATCATAGTGCTCGTTTTTATGTTTACTTAATAAGCGGCAAGTTAGGTTATTCCGGCCCCCCACCCACCCGCTGGCCATCGGACTGAGACCATGCAGGGCCTGAATATTTCCCCAACCTGCCACCCGTTACTGTTACGGAGGTAAAGATCAGCTGGAAGGGTGGTTGTTTCCAAGGGAAAAACACCGGTCCGGACTGTTTTTTTCACCAGACTCCAAACCTATCCCTTCTTTCCCCGTTATCTTAAAAGCCGGATTTGGCGTATATTTGCAGGCTCCTGTTCCATGAACGGGACAATAAAAAAAAGCAGGAAATGGGAAAAGGTAAAGTTCTGGTGGCAATGAGCGGGGGTATCGACAGCACGGTCGCTGCGCTCATGCTGCACGATCAGGGCTATGAAGTGGTTGGTATAACCATGAAAACATGGGATTACGCCAGTGCCGGTGGTGGCAAAAAGGAAACGGGTTGTTGTAACCTCGACAGTTTCAATGACGCACGCCAGGCCGCTGTGGAACATGGTTTTGCCCATTATATCCTGGACATCAGGGAAGAGTTTGGTGGATTTGTGATCGAAAATTTTGTTGACGAATATATCGCCGGCCGCACACCCAATCCCTGCGTGCTTTGTAATACACATATTAAATGGCGTGCCCTGCTGAAACGGGCGGACGCCCTTGGCTGCGAATTTATTGCCACGGGTCATTATGCAAAAATCCGCCAGCATGATAACGGCCGTTTTGTTATCAGTAAGGCGATCGACCAGACGAAGGACCAGAGTTATGTGTTATGGGGCCTGCAACAGGACCTGCTCAGCCGTACACTCCTGCCCCTTGCTCCGTACCACAAAACCGAAATCAGGCAAATGGCCCTCGATTATGGTTATCCCGAGCTGGCAAAAAAAAGTGAGAGTTACGAAATTTGTTTTGTACCCGATAACGATTACCGCGGATTCCTGAAAAGAAGGGTCGAAGGACTGGAAGAACGTGTTGCAGGCGGAAACTTTATCGATAAGGCTGGCCGCATCCTGGGACAGCACAAGGGTTACCCCTTCTATACTATCGGTCAGCGTAAAGGTCTGGACATCGCTTTTGGCAAACCCGTGTTCGTAACCCGGATTGACCCCGATACCAATACGGTGATGCTGGGTGATGAAGAAGATCTTGATAAAAATGAAATGACGGTTGGTAAACTCAACCTGATAAAATACGACCAGATTACTCCCGGCATGGAGGCTGTTACCAAGATCCGCTATAAGGATCCGGGCGCACTATCCAATATCTACCCTGAAAACGGCCTGATGAAAGTGCGCTTTTACGAAAATGTAAAAGGTATCGCCCCCGGCCAGAGCGCTGTTTTTTATGAAGGCGATGACGTGATCGGAGGCGGGGTTATCCACACCGGCAGCCTGATTTCCTGAACGCAGGCCGAAGAAAATCAGCTTTGACGAAAATGGATGATCCAGCTCGGGGTAATTGATATACAGGCAATAAACAGCTATTAAAATCGTTTAAAACGGGGAATTATGATTCCCCGTTTTTTGTGAGTAGTTTAGTTGAGGGCCGACTGGTCCGGGCGCCTGACTTTCATAAAAAAATTACAGCCCTGAATTAACTGTTCAACTTATGAAACTGTTTTCCCGCGGCATCGCCGTTGTTTGTACCACCTTCATCCTGTCACTCGGATCCTGCTCGAAGGACGAGGAATTTATCACCGAGCCGCTGACCGATTACATGCTGGTCACTCCCGGAAAATATATTATTTACCGTCTCGATTCCACCGTAACAACTGATTTCGGAGTTGAACTTGAAGTGCATAGTTACCAGGTTAAACACCAGGTGGACGCAGAAATCACCGATAACCTTGGCCAGAAATCCTACCGCATTTATCGCTCCATCCGTAACGCCGATGGTACGGGCGACTGGCAGCCGAATGGCACCTATATGGTGACCGATAAAGGCACTTCTGTCGAAGTGGTGGAAGATAATCTCCGCTTCCTGAAATTGCAGGCACCCATCCGCGAAGGCATCGAATGGAAAGGGAATGAACATCTGCCGGAAAATCCTTACGCAGGACTTGGCTTCAATATCGCTGTGGTTGATTACATGAAGAACTGGGATTATTATTATTCAACATTTGATCCGGTTATTGAAGTAGAGGGAGAAATCTATAACGACGTTTTTACTGTTGAACAGGAAGACCTGGTTGATAACTGGCCGGTAACCGCAGGCGTGGCCGCAGTAAACATCCGGGCATATGAACAGTATGCAAAAAACATCGGACTGGTCCATCGGTCCCATACCATACTTGAATACGATCCCAACAGCAGCGGAAGTACAGCCACTTTTAGCGGTTTTGCAGTTGAGATGTGGATGATTGATCATAACTAGACATGCCTCCTTCGCAGCAATGATTTCGTGGATGATCTATCGCCAAGGCACACCTCCTATACAGCAATGATTTTTTGGATGACCGATCGCAAACAGGCAAGCCTCCTATACTGCAATGATTTTCTTGCATGATCGATCGCAACCAGGTACGCCTGCCATACCACAATGATTCGTTAGTTTCGTATTATCCAAAACACCATCATTCATGAACAAAAGCCTGGTTTTCTGTTCCTGTTTACTGCTGCTCAGTGCCAACCTCTTTTCACAAAATACCCGGTACCTGATTACCTTCCGTCATAAGGGAGCCACCAGCTTTTCAATTGCTGATCCAACTCCATATCTTTCACAACGCGCCATTAACCGGAGGGTGAAATATGGGATAACTATTGACAGCACCGACCTGCCGGTACCTGCTGCCTGGGTTCAGGAGATACGCTCCGTTCCTAATGTAACTGTACTTAATAGTTCGCGATGGCTGAATACCATTTCCATCCAGACCACCGACCCCGCTGCACTTACTTATATTAATAACCTTCCTTACGTGCAATCGTCTCAAAACATTGCCGGACGCTCGTTTAACCATGTAAGTAAAACTGAAGAGATCACTGGTGAAATAAATACGGCAAAGGCTCAGGATGAAGGCGACCATTATAATTATGGTACCGGCTCCCAGAGCGAAATAAAAATACACCAGGGACAATTTCTCCATAATATCGGATTACGCGGTCAGGGTATGCAGATTGCTGTGTTGGATGGTGGCTTTTACCAATACAATACCCTGAGAGCATTTGACAGCATCAATGCAAATGGCCAGGTACTTGGCACGTGGGATTTTGTTGAACGTAATAGCAGTGTGAGTGAAGATCATCCGCATGGCATGCAGTGCCTGTCCACCATGGCAGCCAATATACCTGGCGTCTTCACCGGTAAATCACCTGCAGCTTCCTTTTATCTCTTCCGTACAGAAGATGTCAGCTCAGAATATCCGATCGAAGAATTTAACTGGGCCTGCGGGGCAGAAAGATCTGATAGTACAGGAGCCGATATTATCTCTTCCTCCCTTGGTTATGGGTACCAGTTTTCCGGAGGCTTCGCTGATTATCCATACAGTAACCTCAATGGCGATATCACTGTTGCAGCAAGGGCTGCCGACCTTGCTGCAAAAAAAGGACTTCTTGTTTTAAACGCTGTTGGAAATTCCGGTAATGATTACTGGCGCGGGATCACAACACCCGCTGATGCCGATAGTGTGCTGGCAGTTGGCGCAGTAAGTACAACCGGTGTGGTAGGATCGTTTTCCAGTTACGGACCCTCGGCCGACGGACGCGTTAAACCCGATATTGCCTCCATCGGCGTACAGGCGATGATTCAGGCAAGTAACAATACAATTGTAACCAGTAACGGGACTTCGTATGCCTGTCCCAATATGGCAGGACTTGCAAGTTGCCTTTGGCAGGGCTTTCCGGAAGTGAATAATATGAGGATTGTAAGTGTGCTTAAAGAATCCGCATCAAATTTTTCTGCTCCCGACAATCGTATTGGTTATGGTATTCCGGATCTGAAAAAAGCATTCGTCACTTTATTGCAGGATTATGCCAGCACCAGTATTACAGTAACGGATTGTAAAGCAATAATACAATGGTCAACAAAAGATGTATCTGCCATGCGATACGAGGTGGAACGTAAGACTTCCACCGACGCCGGATTTAAAAAAATTGGCGACCTGGCCGCTGTTTCCGGAGAACAACTTTCTTCCCATACCTATCAATTTACCAGTAACCTGTCGGACCAGCCACCCGGACCCATCAGTTACCGCATCCGCCAGGTAGTGGATACCTCTGCGGAGGAACTGACATCACTCTATCTCGGTAATACGTTGGTAACCGCGATGGGGTCGGTATGTGCCGATGGCGAATTTGATAATATGGTCCGGCTGGCGCCCAATCCTGTTACCGGTTCCACGGCAACGATTATTTTCAACAATGCCGAAAGCCTGCCGCAGATGCTGATTACCGTGTATGATATGAAGGGCACAAAACTGATGGAACTGGCTGCGGCCAAAGCAACGGGTCTTTATCGCAAAGACATCAATATCGCCGGACTGGCAAAGGGAAAATATATAATCAGGATTATTGCCGGTAACAAAGAAATCGCAAACCTTGATCTGCTCCGGTTTTAACCGGTAAACAAAGCTGCAAACATACCCTTAGGTTTTAAATTGTAAATAATGCCGCAAACATGGTATCGGCCTTCCTCTCATATCCTTTGAAGTAGTTCATGTTTACAAGTCTCAATCCCTTGTTGCTGATATAATCCACAGCTTCTTCATTCTCCGCCCTGTACACCGAACAGGTGATATACAGGAATGATCCACCTGCAACAAGTGACGGTAGACAGTTATCAATTATTTTTTTCTGAAGGGAACTGTAGTGCCAGATTTTTTCTTCGGCGAAAAACCGGAGATGTTCGGGTGTACGTCCCCATGTACCACTACCAGAGCAGGGCACATCTGCCAGGATGAGATCGAATTGCTCCTGTCGCCCGAGGGGTCGGGCCCCAAGGTCGGCAACAAAACTCTTATACCTGCTGATCCCGGCTTTGACAAACCGTGCCCGGAGGTTATGAAGTATATTATCACGGATATCCGACACTGTCAGGTCAATCGCGCCCAGCCTGTCGACTGCCAGGATGGACTTTCCCCCGCTGGCTGCGCAACAGTCCCAGACCCGCTTTCCGGCTATGTCAACAGGTATCATATCGCCTACACGCTGTGAACTCTCATCCTGGATCACGGCTTCCTTATCAATCAGTAAAAGATCATCCACTTTTGTACTATTGGGCATAGCAAGATTGTTCTCCGTGATGACCCGGTAGTTTACCCCTGCATTACTGAGTTTGTTGCGAACAGTCGTTCCCTCACCCGGCCGAACCCGGATAAAAAGATCCGGTTGTATAAAATGCGAGACCGAAAACTTAATGGGGTCAATTTCTGTACTCACAAGATCTGCAAACGGGAAATGCTGGCCGGAAGAATAAGTAACTCCGGCGATGCTGCATTTTTCTTCAATTGGTTTATTAATAGCCTTCGCCCAATCAGGTTTAAGGTTGATCAGCAACTCATCCGCTGTTTCAGAACAAAGGAACAAGCCGGTAAGGATCCTGTCCGTCATCGCCTCATCGGGTGATAACCTGCCCAGGCGGAAATAACAATAACAGAGATGGGAGATCTGCCTGCGGTCGCGCGATCCATATTTTTTATCCTGCCGGAAAAATTCCTTCAGGTACAACCCAAAAGGTTGTCCGCCTTCATAAGAAGCCAGGATCCGAGCCGCTGTGTTCAGGTGCGAGTAATGGAACATCCTTATAAAAAAAATGCCTGTGGTAAAACAGGCATATGATGAGTAATTATAATTCCAGTAAAGTCTTCACCGGATCCTTCCCGATCAGCAACTGTTCCGGATTTTCGAGCAGGTCTTTTACTTTTACCAGGAAGCTTACTGACTCACGGCCATCGATAATCCGATGGTCGTAACTCAATGCCAGGTACATCATCGGTTTGATCACCACCTGTCCATTGATTGCCATTGGCCGTTCCTGGATCTTGTGCATACCAAGTATTGCGCTCTGGGGAATATTAATGATCGGTGTGCTCATCAGGGATCCGAAAACACCACCGTTGGTAATGGTAAACGTACCACCGGTAAGATCCTCGGTTGTAAGTTTGCTATCCTTCGCTTTGCCGGCAAGTTCAATAACTTTCTTTTCAATCTCAGCCATACCCAGGCTCTCCACATTGCGGATCACCGGTACGGTAAGGCCACGTGGTGTACTTACTGCAATGCTGATATCTGCATAATCGTGATAGATCAACTGGTCTCCGTCAATATACGCATTCAGCGAAGGCCATTCGGTAAGTGCCAGTGCACAGGCTTTGGCGAAAAAACTCATGAAGCCAAGGCCCACACCATGGATCTCCTTGAATTTATCTTTATATTTTGTACGGATCTCCATGATACGGGTCATGTCTACTTCGTTGAACGTAGTGAGCATGGCCGTAGTATTTTTAGACTCAACCAGCCGGCGGCTGATAGTCTTCCGCAGGTTGCTCATTTTTTCAATCCGGGTATTACGTCCAAACAGGGCGCCACCATCAAATGATTTTTTCCCGGGATTGGTAAGGGCAGCCAATACATCGTCTTTCATGATCTTTCCCTGGAAACCGGTTGCGGTAACCTGGCGGGGATCAACTTTTTTATCAGCGATAATTGCACTTGCCACCGGACTTGCCTTTACATCGTTGGGAACCGCAGCCGCCGGTGCAGCTGAAGCGGCAGGCGCTGCCTTGGTATCCCCTTTCGGGGCTTCGGCCTTCGGTGTTTCTGCCTTTGCCGGTTCCTTCTTTTCAGTTGCCGGTGCAGCTTCAGGTTTTGAGGCCGTATCGTCGATAGACGCCAGGAGATCACCGATCTTCAGGGTATCTCCTTCTCGGGCACCAGTCTTGAGTACACCCGCTTTTTCTGCATTCACCTCAAAAGTTGCTTTTTCGCTCTCAAGTTCCGCAATTACCTCATCCCTTTCTACGTAATCGCCGTCCTTTTTGGTCCATTTCAACAGGGTTACTTCACTGATAGACTCCCCGACTGTTGGTACCTTTATATCTATCGCCATATTTCTGAATTGATTCCGGCAAATTTCGTCAAAAAAAGTCAACTAACCCAGTTTCTGGGGATTTCCTTAATTTTAAAAATGTCAGTCCGGGTCATTGAAATCCTCTGCTTCTCGATGCTGTTGCTGCCCGGCAAGGCTTTCGCCCAGAAATATAATTTCGAAAACTATTCAGTGGATGAAGGGCTTCCCAACAATGTGGTACGGTCCATTGCACAGGACGAACTCGGCTTTATGTATTTCGGTACCAATAACGGCCTGGCGGTCTACGATGGAAGTGTTTTTTCCCCTTTTGCTCTCCCCGGGACCGGTAGTGGTCAACAGGTGTTCCGGCTGAAATACATGCCTTCAAAAAAATTATGGATCAACTATGGCGGTAACAAAGACCTGTTATTGGTCAGGAAGGGTGTGCTTGAAACCCCGCCGTTAAACAATTCCTATGATATCAATAATTTTTATGAAGAACCCGATGCGACTTATTTCTGCACCGACTGGGGATTGTACGTACATAGCCGGAACAAATTGTTGCGGGTACAATTGGGTTTGCGCAACGACGACCGGGTTGTCCATTTTTTATTCCCGGTAGGAAAGGACAAAATACTGGTTGGCAGGAAAGGTTATTCTATGGCATTGGTAACAGCAGTAAATCATCAGCTGCTTGACGAAACAACGGATGATATATCGGTCAACGATATCCGGGAATCACCCGATGGTAATTACTGGATCGCCACCGATTCCCACGGACTGCTGATCATCGATGGCCCGCAGCTGAAAAAAGGAAAAATCCGCTTTGTCCCACCTCCACCCGTGCTTGCCTTTCTGGGCAAGGAAGATATTTTCTGTATCGCGTACAACGAAGACGACCAGAGTTTACGATTGGGAACCTCCCATTTCGGCATACTGATTTACCGTAAGGACGGTACGCTGGAACGACTGACCAGGAATAATGGTCTCTCAGGTAATAAGGTAAACTGTATGTTCCTTGACCGTGATAAGACCTGGTGGGTTGGTACCGATTTCGGGGTAGATAAATTGTCAAATACCAGTTGTATGTTTTATGGTACTGCAGACGGCAATCCTATCGGCAGTACATTCCGGCTGGAGAAAGACAGCCTGGGCCGCACCTGGTTTTTTGCCAACGATTATTTTTATTATACGGAGAACGAGATGGCTTATCGGGCCGACTATCCCACCGGCGTTGAAAAGATCGCACTGGGAACCGCTGCATTGAAGGACGGGATCTGGGTGAGCGTTCCCAACCATGTATTCTATATTGATACCCGGGGTAAAAAACCGGTGGTACATCCTCCCTTGCGCACTGAAGATACCTATCGCCGGATGGTTAAATGGGAGGACCGGATCTTGCTGGGAGGCAAACGAAGCCTGGCCATGCTCCATCACGGCCAGGTCACGGTAATTGATAATGACTTTATTGATATCCGTGCGCTTTGTGTTGATCACTTTAAAAAACTCTGGGTGGGCACCTTCTCGCACGGCATTTACCGGGTAGACCTGCATAAGACTCCAAAAGGACTGCACCCGAAGCGAATGCAACAGATCCTGGATAGTAACAGTAACTATAACAGGTTCCTGACACTGATGGCGGATGATAAAGGTCGTATCTGGGCAGGAACCAGGTTTCATGGAGTTTATGTTTATGAAGTCAATGAAAAAACAGCGGTGAAGAAACTGGAACTTGGCATGACGCAGGGCCTGGGGAATAATTCCATCACCAGTTTAACACAGGTACCCGGTGGTGATACCTGGATCGGCACCAGTACAGGGTTTGACCGCTATACTGAAAATAATTCGGGTGCGAAGATTGTGCGGCTGAGCCGGCATTACCGGTTTAATAATTCAATCAACCAGCTTATGTCGGACAGTGCCAACCTCTGGGCTGCAACCGATGTTGGTGCTATCCGGATCCATCTTACCGGTGAAAAATCTTACCGTTTTCCCACCTATTTCAAGGATATAACATTTCCTGATTCTGTCCGCCACCTCTTTACCACGGATACAACCCTGCTGCTGAAACCAGCTGAAAATTCTTTCAGTGTAACTTTCACAGCACCGTTTTATATCAATGAACAACAAACATTGTATTATTACAGGTTGCTGCATGGTGGTCCGGCCGACTGGATCGAGGCAAGAACCAACCATTCCATTAATTTCAATTCACTCCGGTCGGGGCGATACACTCTCGAACTCCGTTCGATACCCTTCAATGGTCAGTCGGACTATCTTGTTTCGCGGTTATCATTTATCATCCAGACCCCATTCTACCGCAGCACAGGTTTCATACTGTTGCTGTTTATTACCGGAATGCTGCTCGTCTATCTTATATATCAATACCGCATTAACGAATTAAAAAAACTTTTCATCGTAAGGGATAATATTTCCCGGAATCTGCACGATGAAATTGGCGCAACGCTCAGCAGTATCAATATCTACAGCGATGTGGCAAGGAATAAAGTAGATAAAAAAAGTGAGGTTCGTTCGCTGCTTGACAAGATCTATGCGGGTTCGGGACAGGTGATGGAAAATATGAACGATATTGTATGGTATGTGAATCCCAAGAATGATTCATGGGATGATATACTGGTCCGTATGCGCGAATTTGCCATCCCTATCCTTGAAGCGAAGAATATCGATGTGAGTTTTATTGCGGATGAAAAATTACTTCACCAGAAACTCTCTATGCAGCAGCGGCAAAATATTTATTATATATTCAAGGAGGCTGTAAACAATGCAGCCAAATATTCACAGGCCACAAGGGTGGAGATTTCCCTCATCCGCACTGGCGTGTGGCTGGTACTTTCAATAGAGGATAACGGAATTGGTTTCCCTGAAGGCCTCGTACGCAAAGGTAACGGGATGACCAATATGAAGCGGCGCGCACAGTTACTGGGGACTTCACTAACCATCGATTCGGGGCCCGGTGTTGGAACTACGGTAAAACTGCAAATTGAAATCCCCTGAATTAGCGATACTTACATTAAAACGAAACTGATACTTTTATAAGATGGAGCAGAATACTATCAAAGTTGCAGTGTTTGATGACAACGAGCTGAGGCGGGAAAGCCTGTCGTTACTCATCAATGGCTGTGCTCCTGCGATGGTATGTACGGGAACCTTTCCCGATTGCAGTAATATAAGTTCAGATCTCCGCCAGGCCGATCCACAGGTGGTGTTGATGGATATCGATATGCCGGTCGTTAACGGGATCGAAGGCGTGCGCCTGATCCGTCACCAGTTTCCGCAGGTGCAGATCCTTATGCAGACTGTATTTGAAGATGATGAAAAGATCTTTGCTTCCATCTGCGCAGGTGCTTCTGGTTATATCTTGAAAAAATCAACTCCCCCCCAGATCATCCAGGCAATTGAAGATGTATATCACGGAGGTGCTGCCATGACTGCATCGGTAGCCAAACAGGTTATCCGTGCATTCCGTCAGAATACCTTTATCGAAAACAATGAAAAGATCGAACTCTCCATCCGGGAGAAGGAAATCCTCGCACTGCTGGTAAAGGGACTAAGTCATAAAATGATTGCAGTTACCTGTAATATCAGTTATCACACGGTTAACACCCATGTAAAGAATATCTACGGAAAACTCCAGGTTAATTCGGTGGCTGAAGCCGTGGTAAAGGCACTCAAACAAAAACTGGTATAAAAAAAACAGCAGCAGAAAACTTTTGTAAATTTTCCACTGCTGTTCTGTTTATGTTATTACTTCTTTTATCAGATCGAAAATGCAGTATCGATAATCTCTTCCTGTTCCTGTTTATGGATCTTTGCATAGCCAGTTGCAGGTGATGCCGATGGCTGCCTGCTGATCACTCCGTAGTTTATAGTCTTCAGGTTAATCTGGAGGAAGGAAGCGGCACCCATATTAAGAGGTTCTTCCTGCACCCAGAACCAGGTAGCCTTATTGTATTTATCGGCCAGTGCTTCCAGTTGTTTATAGGGCAGTGGATAAATCTGTTCAAGTCTTACCACGGCTACATCTTTCCTGTTTTCCTTAACTTGTCTTTCAGCCAGGTCAAAGTAAATCTTACCAGTGCAGAACAATACCTTGCGGACCTGTGCCGGATCTTCCACAAAAACATCATCGATCAATTCCCTGAATCCACCGTTCAGGAATTCTGATTTGGGTGAATAAGACCCCGGATGCCGCAGATTGGCCTTTGGAGAGAAATTGATCAGTGGTTTGCGGAATGGCCAGGCAAGTTGCCGACGCATGGCATGGAAGAAATTCGATGAAGTGGTGATATTGGTGATCACCATATTCAGTTCAGCACACATCTGCAGGAATCGTTCCATCCTGGCACTGCTGTGTTCAGGGCCCTGACCTTCGTAACCATGAGGGAGGAGCATTACCAGTCCGTTCATCCTGTTCCATTTCTGTTCGGCTGATGAGATAAACTGGTCGATCATGGTCTGGGCACCGTTGACAAAATCGCCGAACTGCGCTTCCCATAATACCAGTACTTCCGGATTGGCCATACCGAATCCATATTCAAAACCAAGAACAGCGTATTCGCTGAGCAGGGAGTTGAAGATGCGGTACTTGCCCGTTTTTCCCGGGATACGGCTCAGGCGGTTATATGGTTCATCGGTTTCTTCATCAAGTAATACAGCGTGACGATGGGAGAAGGTACCGCGGCATACATCCTGTCCGCTCATGCGCACATCCTTGTTGTCAGCGAGTATACTTCCATACGCCAGTAATTCCCCGGTTGCCCAATCGAGCTTTTGTTCAGTATCAAATAATTTTATTTTATCCTGCAGGATTTTCTCCACTTTACGTAAGGGTGTGAAAGATTCCGGCCATTGCATCATTGCGGTGAATACTTTGGTGAAATGTTCATCACTGATAGATGTAACCGGTGACTGGTCAAAGTCTTCGGCAGTTGCACGGCGGAGGTTCTTCCACCAGATCTCCGGTTGCTGGTAGGTATAAGGAAGAGGTTTCTGTTTCACTTCATCCAGCCTGTCCTGCAGGTCACTCCAGAATTTCTTTTCCATTTCTTTCGCCATATCCTGCGCGTCTGTCTCCCCATGCTCCATGAGGTATTTGACGTAGACCTCGCGGGGATTGGGATGTTTTTCTATCAATGCATAGAGATGTGGCTGGGTGAATTTGGGATCATCCCCTTCGTTGTGACCGTGTTTACGGTAGCAAACCATATCAATAAATACATCTGTATTGAATTCATTGCGGTAGCGGGCTGCAATCTCAGCGCATTTTACCACGGCTTCCGCATCGTCGCCATTCACATGCAGTACGGGTGCCTGGATCATTGCAGCAAGGGATGTGCAATAATCTGCACTTCTCGCATCATCAAAATCGGTAGTGAAACCGATCTGGTTATTGATCACAAAATGGATGGTACCGCCGGTGTAATAACCCTGTAGTTTACTCATTTGTACCACTTCGTAAACCACGCCCTGGCCGGCAACCGATGCATCACCATGGATGAGGATCGGAAGAACGGCATGGTAATCTTCGTTATGGAGGATATTGGCGCTGCTTCTGGCAAAGCCGATCACCACCGGATCAACTGCTTCCAGGTGGGAGGGATTGGGCATCAGTTTCAGGTGCACTTTTTTCTGGCTTGGTGTTTCCACTTCACTACCAAAACCCAGGTGGTATTTAACATCGCCGCTGCCCATGGTCTGGTCAACCGCGCCCGTTCCTTCAAATTCACTGAAGATATGGGCATAAGTCTTACCCATGATATTGGCAAGGATATTCAGGCGGCCGCGATGCGCCATTCCGATTACAACTTCCTTTACGTTCAGGTCGGCTGATGTATTAATAATCGAATCAAGTGCCGGGATGGTGCTTTCTCCACCTTCCAGGGAAAAACGTTTTTGTCCTACATACTTGGTATGCAGGAATTTTTCAAACATTACCCCGTGGTTTAATTTTTCCAGTACCCTCTTCCTTTTTTCCAGTGAAAGTGGATGGATAAAATTCCTTTCCATTTCATTGGTAAGCCAGTCAACCTTTTTCTGGTCACTGATATATTTGAATTCAATCCCCACATGTGAAGCATAACATTTCTTCAGGTGGGTTATGATATTACTCAGGGTAGTGGTGCCAAGTCCGATAAGGTTACCCGCAAAAAATGTTTTGTCAAGATCAGCTTCGGTGAAACCGAAAAATCCCAGATCGAGATTGGCGTTACGGTCCTTCCTGTCACGGATCGGATTAGTGGTTGCCACCAGGTGTCCTTTGTTGCGATAACCGAGGATCATACGGTATGCACCCAGTTCCTTTTTCCAGTCGACTCCATCAGCAGTCAGGTGCGTAGGCACCGGCTCAGCATGGGATACTCCATTACCATTTGCCGGAGCATTGCCATTGGAGGCCGGGCGGCCCTGGCTGGCTGCAAAATCGAACCCTTCGAAAAATTTGCGGAATTCGGGATCAACACTTTCAGGACTTTTTATAAAGTCCAGGTACAAAGTCTCAATGAAGGCGGGGGAGGAACTTGTTATATAGGAAAAATCTTTCATTATGGACGAATTTGGCTCACAAATATCGCTAAAAACTCGGAAAACCTAGTTGTTATTGCGATGGTTTAAAGGTTTTTAACTCCTGACACGCAGGAACCTCGTCCAAATGCTGTCAGAACCCCTTCTGCATTGATTATTACACGGGATGCGGGGCAACTTACCCTCAGGAGAGGTACTACCCCTGACCGCACCGATTCGGTTTACAAACACAGGGGGCATGGTTCTGCAGGGACATGAAAATTACCTGTGGCGCTTTTGACCAGCTAACGGGGAAATGTCCGGGTTGGAAATTGTGTTGGACGCAATTTGAACTCCGGCTTAGTCTGATGATACCCATTTGGTCCAGATACGTAATCATTTTAACCCTTCCGGCGGTGCCGGATACAGCGGATATATTGTTTTTAAATAAGGCCGTCGAAAATTTGGCATTTAGTCCCTTCACCCTTACCTTTGCCCTCCCTTAAAAAAGATACAATGGCTAATCACAAGGCAACAAAAAAAGATGTGCGTCAGGCGGCTAAACGTCGGGAAAGAAACAGGTACAACGGTAAAACCACCCGTAATGCTATCCGTTCCCTGAAAGCAACAGAAGGTTCAGAAGCCGTTGGTAAACTGCCCCTGGTTGCCAGTATGATCGATAAGCTGGCTAAACGTGGCGTTATCCATAAGAACAAAGCTGCAAACCTGAAGAGCAAACTCAGCCGCAAGATCCTTGCTGCCAAGTAAGCCCTGAATAAATATTCCTGAAAAGGGTGTATCAATTAATTGGTACACCCTTTTTATTTTCGCGGTACGTTCCTGCGGTCGGTGTTGACGGCGGGAAAATTCCCGACTATAAAATATCCAGTCATGCGTTTATCTGTTCTCCTTGTTTTTATGTTTGTTTCAGGTTTTGTAAATGGCCAGGTACCCACTACCCGATTTGAAAGATCTGATAGCACCCAGACACCCACCTACCAGGAGATTATAGATTGGTGGCGGAATATGGATGAGGAATCCAGCATGGTAAAAATGCTAACCATGGGTATAACCGATGCAGGATATCCGCTGAACCTGGTAATTGTTTCAGGGAACAGCGATACGGACCTCGGTTTGATCCGCAGAAGAAATAAACGCATCATACTGATCAATAACGGAATTCATCCCGGCGAGCCGGATGGTATTGATGCCAGTATGTTGCTGGTAAGGGATATTGTCATCGGGAAGTATAAACTTCCTTCCAATATCGCACTTGCCATCATTCCGGTGTACAATATTGGTGGATGCCTGAACAGGAGTGCGGATTACCGGGTGGACCAGAACGGTCCTGAAGAATTCGGATTCAGGGGTAATTCAGAAAACTACGATCTCAACCGTGATTTTATAAAGGCCGATTCAAAAGATGCACGTGCATTCGCGGAAATTTTCCATCTGCTCGATCCGGATGTATTTGTCGATAACCATGTAAGTGATGGCGCCGATTACCAGCATGTGATGACGTTGCTTACCTCGCAGCATAATAAACTCGGGGGTGTGATGGGTGAATTCATGTACAAACGTTTTGAACCAGGGATCTGGGAGAATATGAAACAGAAAGGATACGATCTCATCCCTTATGTAAATTTCTGGGGCAGTTCAAAGGTGGAAGATGGCTGGCAGGAATTCTGGGATAGTCCCAGGTATGGCAGTGGTTATGCTTCCCTCTTTAATTGTTTTGCTTTTGTACCCGAGACGCATATGCTAAAGCCGTACGGTCAGCGGGTGCACTCCACCTATGCACTGATGTTAAGTTTTATTGAGTTCACTTCCGCAAACAGTGAACAGATCAGGGCAACACGTGAAGCGGCGAAACGCGCCACTATCAGCGCTTCCAGCTTCCCTGTCAGATGGAAGGCCGACCGGTCTGCCAGTCGCTCCATTACGTTCAGGGGTTTTGAAAGTGGTTACCGAAACAGTGATATTTCCGGTTTACCCCGTTTATATTATGACCGGAATAAACCATACACTAAAGAGATACCTTTTTACGATGGTTATACAGCAACGGATGAAATCAAAAAACCGAAAGCCTATATTATCCCGCAGGGATGGTGGAAAGTAATTGAATTACTCAAGCTGAATAAGGTGAGGATGCAGGCGTTCCGATCCGACACCACCATTGAAGTGGAGGTTTACCATATTGAAGATTTTAAAGCCGGTGCACGACCATATGAAGGACATCATATGAACACGGAGGTGAAGGTCCGGACCAGCATAGAGAAGGTCCGTTACCGAAAAGGCGACTTCCTGGTTCCGATGAATCAGGCGGCCAACCGCTTCCTCATTGAAACATTGGAACCGCAGGCAGAAGATTCTTATTTCGCCTGGAACTTTTTTGATCCCATCCTCAGCCAGAAGGAAGGTTACTCTGCCTATTCTTTTGAAGATATTGCGGCTGATTATCTGAAACAAAATCCGGAGTTACGCAAACAACTGGAGGAAAAAAAGGCCGGTGATTCTTCGTTTGCCAATAATGCCTCAGCACAGCTAAACTATGTGTACCAGAATTCGATCTGGTTTGAACCAGCCTACCTCAGGTATCCGGTAACGAGGATTAATTAATGTCACTGTGATATGGGTCTTTACCTGCAGCTATCCAGGATGTTCCTAAAGTAACGAATGCAGCGCATGAGTCCGGTCCTGCTTACAAGACAAGATGATCAGCGCTGCATGGGTCCTTACCTTAAGTCGGACAAGAAATTCACTAATACCCCACCTTTAAATTATTGTCTCTTGCAAACCGGATCTGTGCATTGTGGATGGCCGTCTCTGCAGCATTACTTCCTTCAAGCATTTTTGAAAACTGCTCAAACTCCACAGCCCTTGCTTCATCATCAGGCTGTTCAGCAACTTTCCTGTACCCTATATATATATTTCTTATAAAATTTAAATAGATGAGGGATTCTTTCTGGAATTCACGGGCACCATTGACAGCGGGCGGTTTATTCTCACTGACATCTTTGATACGTTCATCCACCAGTTGCACCATTTTTTTACTGGCATAGGCCATGCTATCCCATTGTCCACCTTCTATAAACCGTTCGATTTCGTGTGTAACGAAGGCACTTCCCGCGTCAAATCTGGAATCAAGTTGACTAACTATATGATTATTATACTTCACTGCTAACTGGTCGTCGCAGGAAACAAGCAGGAGGCAAACGGCGGCGATAGCCACCAGGGCGGAACTTCTCATAGCATTATAGATTTTAGCGGCGGCAATATACAACGATCGGAAGGAAAAAGGATGTGGCGTAGGATGAATATGAGTAACGTTGGGACTTCTACCATAGAAGAATTGGTACTTCTCCAACCACCAGTGCCGGGACATCCACAAAATAAAAAAGCCTTTCAGCACAAGCTGAAAGGCTTTTTATAATAAATATGGCAGCTACCTACTCTCCCGCATTGTGGTGCAGTACCATCGGCCATAAGGGGCTTAACTTCTCTGTTCGGTATGGGAAGAGGTGAACACCCTTGGAAAAACCACCATAAGAATGTATCCATTCTTAATGGACAACCCGCTTTCGCTATTGCTATAGCGGGTGAAATAAGATCATATTGGGAAAGTCAGAAGCGTATCGAATACCTCTTATTTTTAGAAAATAAGTAAAAAAATTAAAGCGTACGGGCAATTAGTACTACTTGGCTTTACTATTACTAGTTTTACACCTATAGCCTATCAACGTCATAGTCTTTGACGACCCTTAAAAGTAAACTCATCTTAAGGAAGGTTTCACGCTTAGATGCTTTCAGCGTTTATCCTGTCCGTACATAGCT